>OW818653.1:0-2008347 GCA_942492995.1 uncultured Erysipelotrichaceae bacterium | reverse complement strand
ATACCAAACATGCCTATCTCTGTCAACGCTTTTTCGTGCTTTTCATGTACTTTTTAAATTAATTTCCATTAAGCTTATGAAAGTGTTGAAAGCGATACTATTTTTGATGATTCTGGGCAATATATTGCTCATAATAGCCCTGAATTACCGATTCATTGAACGGATATTCTCCTTTATGAATAACTTTTAGGATACTATCCATCCCTAATTCAATAACTTCCTTTAAATCCTCAGAGTATTCCATCAAGACTGAATGATCAATATACTCATCTTCATCCAAAATAACTTCTTTTCCATCCGGGAACACCTTCACATCTAAGTCATAATCAATATTCTTTATGGCTTCTCCATCATATAGACTCGGTGAGGCAATATTACAATAGTAATATATTCCCGTCTTACGAATCATTGCGATGACGTTGTACCACCGATTGGTATAGAAGAAACAAATTGCCGGTTCACGAGTGAACCAACGTCTGCCATCCGCCTCAACGACCCATGTACGGTTATTCGCTACGACAAAGTGATCTGGGAGTACAGCAAGTATTTTTGATGTCAACCAAGTGCGATGAAGAGTTCCATCATGTTTATAACTTTGTATGGTTACATTCTGACCAACTTCAAGTTTCATGTTTATTTCCTCCTCAAGTGCTTTATTATTATACCGTTTTTTTATTCATATAAAAAGAGGCTTAGTTTTAACTTGTAACGTTAAATAAAACCTCTTTCTATATTATATATATGCATTCATTTTTTAATGTTTTACGATCAATTTTATTCGCTTATATAATAATGGAGTAAATATTAACCCAACTATCATTGTCGGCACCATGTACCATGCATTATACGCAAATGATCCTGCCCAAGGAACTTCCCAGAAATATACGCCTGCCACAAGATGAATGAGGAATCGAATTACATTTACCACGATTACTCCAGTCATAATTTCAACACGCTTTATATAAATATTAGGAAAAAGCGAAGCAAGTCCATATATCGAAAAGGCTATGACATATTCTAAAATGAAATCGAATAAATGAACTGAATAATATGACGCAAAGAATCCTTGTAGTGGAATAGTGATTAACGCAACCAAAATTCCCTTTTTCCATCCTAAGTGATAGCTTGCTAATAATAATATGATTGTGCTAAAGCCAATCGTTCCACCATTTGGCATTCTAAAGAATGGGACTTGATTAGATAAATAATCAAGTGCGATAAACAATGCTGCGTATAAACCAATCCACGCCATATCCAAAACTACTCTAGATCTTTTCATAAAAAAACACCTCCGGGAGGCGTAAGGAAAGTGTAACTCCCTACGCTAGTCTTAACTAGATCAGGTGATGAGGGTCTGCTTACGCATCTCAGCCATTTGGCTCCCCTGTTCACGGTGTTATTATATCATATTATATGTTAAAATATCGTAGGTGAAATTATGCACGAACTAAATAAAACTGAAGATTACAAATTATTATTGAAACAAGCAATTTCTTTGATTGAGTCCGAACCAGATCGATTAGCGAATATGGCTAATTTAGCATCTTTTGTCTACCATATGATTCCAGACCTTAATTGGGTAGGTTTCTATTTATTAAAAGGTGAAGATTTAGTTTTAGGTCCTTTTAATGGGTTACCAGCATGTACACGAATCCAGATTGGAAAAGGTGTGTGTGGTACTGCTGCTGAGCGAAAACAAGTCTTAAACATTGAAAATGTTCATCTATTTGAGGGACATATCGCTTGTGATAGTGCTAGTAATTCAGAATGTGTTGTACCAATGATTCATCAGAATAAAGTGATTGGTGTAATGGATGTAGATTCTCCATTGTTAGATCGATTTGATTTACCTCTTGAAGAGTTCATTATTGAAATTGTACATGAATTATTAAAAAGATGGGACTAACCCATCTTTTCTTTTTCTAATAACAGTTTTTTGTAATCTAAGCCACCCGCATAACCCGTTAAGCTTCCATTCTTACCGACTACACGATGACATGGGACAATAATTCCAATTGGATTTCGATTACAAGCTCCACCAACCGCTCGAACAGCTTTGGGATTTCCGATACGAATCGCAATTTCTTGATAACTACGTGTTTCGCCATACGGTATCTCAAGCAAGGCATTCCATACTTTTTTCTGAAATTCTGTTCCTTTTATATTTAGGGGTAAGTCAAATACTTTTCTTACTCCTTTTTCATACTCTGTAAATTGTTTTTGGATTGTATTTTCGCTATCAACTTTAAAATCTATGTTACTATCACAAAATTCAACCCAATATATACCGGTATCATCCGTTTTAACTTCAATTGTTTTATTAAATAGTTTTATGTACATTAGAAGTTCTCCTCAAAATAGCGCTGTGTACTTCTTACCGCATATTCTAAATCAAAACTTTTCATAACCGCATTCCCTAATAATGATAAATTGATGCGATTATCCATTTCCATGATTCTACCAACTTTAACAAACTCATCTGAATCAAAGTCATAACTTAAGAATTTAACCCAGTCTTCTTTTGATCCGACTGTCATTCTTGATCCTTGTATAACGATTGGACGTTTATTACTTAGATATTCTCCCAAATGCATGCCTGTACAACGATCAAAATCAACGCCGATTAATAATACTTTTGTTTTAAGTTCTACCATTTTGGCTAGTGGTGATTTCAATCCAAACATATCATTTAATGGATGTGATTGAGTTATCCATTTCGCATGTTTTCCATGTGCCATTAAGCTAACTTGAGGATGATTTGAGAAGTACACCGATGGTCGTTTTTGTAAAGCCACAGCCAATAAACCCATTCCGCTTAAATCATCAAATTTTCCTTTAAATGTCGGGATTGATTCTCTAACTTTTTGATAAAGGGAAACATCAACTGGTGGATTCTGAAAATAAGCTGGTTCACTATTCCCTGACGATTGAGCACTCATCACAAGTGTGCCTTCAAAACCAATGGTTTCGAGTATCGCTTCAAGCAGTGCATTTGCACCTCCCAAAACATATCCAATTGATTTTAAAGATGCATGAACTTCTAAAACATCGCCATTTTGAATGCCGATGTGTTTAAGTTGTCTTTTAATATCTTCAATTGTGATAACTGAAGATAATTCTTTATTCTTCAATGACCCCATTCTTAATTAACCGAGCTTTGAATTCTTCTTCGGTATCTGTTTGCGCCAATGAAAATTGATCAATTATTTTACCTTCTTCTACAACAAATAGAATCGGGAAACTATATGGGAATGTTTCGTTTTGTTCAAGATGTGTTAATACAAGCGTTTCGAGATCAGCAGGTTCTTCTTTATCGTATTCAACATAATAAACAGTTGTGCCTGATTCATCGATTACTGAACTAACGATACTTCTGAATATTTTACATGCTGAACAATAAGACAAACCAAGATATACAACGAAACTTTCGCTCGCCTCAAATTTTTCTGTTATTTCAGTTGGTTTAACTTGTGTTAATCCCCCAGTACTACATCCGCCTAAAACTAATCCAATTATTACTGCAAGTGCTAAGATTTTTTTCATTTTGCCTCCTACTAAGCGTTATGTGCTATCCGACTAGCCGCAGCTGCCGCAATTGCTCCAACGATATCATCTAAGAATGTATGACACATATGACTATGTTCATTTAACGTTTTAATAATTAATGGTTTTTCACGATCAATATAACCAAAATTGGTTAATGCGATCGACCCATATAAGTTACATATTCCGTACGCTAGAACCTCATCTATACCATACAACGATTCGTCTTTCATCAGTATATCATGTAAGACATCATCGTGTAACTGATTCGATTCCGCAAGTTTATCTAATGTAATTCCAGTAATTATCGCGTGTTGCACTTCACGTTTTTTCAGCACACTTTTAATAACTTCAATAATTTCCTCTTCTTGTATTTCAGGATGATGTTGGCGTTGTAAATAGATTACACATTGTGCAATATCACTTAATCCAACACCTCTTTCATATAACATATTCAAACATTTTTCATACATAATCATTACCTCGTATTATCACTAAGTTTATATCGATTAAAACGAATGTGCAATTATAACTCTTCTTTAAAAATGATTATGCTTTCTTTCACTTCAGATAAAAGCTCGTCACTAAGATCACGGACAACTGTTTCATTCGTTTGGACCGTTAAATAAGAAGCATATAATCCCCATTCACACGCTTCTATCCAATCATACCCTTTTAAGCGATAACTGAGATAGACTCCTAGAAATGCATCTCCGCCACCTGTTGTATTTACTGTTTCTACTGGTTGATGAAAAATGTGGTATTTGTATTTACCATTACTGGTATAAACACCTTTTTCACCACCTGTAATAAATATTTCTTTGACACCCTTTTCTGTGAAGAAATCCAATGCCTTATTCATACTTACATCATCATTGATTTCAAAACCACAAACGAGTTCTGCTTCCATAATGTTTGGCTTAAAAACAGATAAGTACTTTAAGATTGATTTTGCCTTTACAGCTTTTTGTGTTGAGATAGGATCCATCGCAATCTTTGCAGGTATTTTTGCACATAAATTTTCTAATACCTCAACACTTAAATTAGTGTCTATTGCACAGTAATCATCTATTTTCATCGTACTAATTCCACGATCAAAATCATTTATATCTACTTTTTTTAGGATTTCCATATCCGCTATCGCTAAATTCATCTCACCACTATCTTGAAGTAATGCAAGATATGTCGCAGAACTGTGATTGCTTAATACATTACTAAACGATAGATCTATTCCAAGATTTTGACAGTACTGATAACATAATTGACCAAATGCATCATCACCAAAAAGCGCCATTAACGACACTTCACTCCCACAGCGAACCGCATTTTCTGCGATATTTCGCGCAACGCCTCCAAAAGACAATTTAACACTACCAGGGTTTGAATCTTGATAGATTAAAGTTTTGTAGGGACGACCTACTAAATCAACGGTTGCGCCACCTATTGCGAATAATTTTGGCATAATTTCTCCTTAGAAAAGCGTGGATTTCTCCACGCTTACTCATCGTCATCGTCATCTAAACTATGTGCGGCATGCGCAATAACTTTATCAGCGATTGGTTGTGGCGCAACTTCATATCGATCGAATTTCTGAGTATATGTTCCGATACCTTGTGTAAAGGATCTCAATTCTGTTGAATAACGCATAACTTCTGACATCGGCACTTCAGCTGAAACAACTTGTTCACCTTCTTCATTTAAATCCATTCCAAGAATCAATCCACGACGTTTATTAAAGTCACCTATTATTGTACCAGTATATTCTTCTGGCGCAATAACATCTACTTTAACAATTGGTTCAAGTAATACAGGTTTCGCTAATGGCATACCAGCTTTATACGCAAGTCTTGCGGCCATCTTAAACGCGATTTCTTTTGAATCCACATCGTGATACTTACCATCCACAAGCGTTGCCTTAACACCAACAACACGATATCCAGCAAGTACACCTTTTAACATCGCTTCTCGTAAACCAGCTTCAACCGCTGGGAAGTATTGACGAGGAACTGCTCCTCCAACTACTTTTTCTTCAAAGACCATATCGAGTGAATCACATGGTTCGAATGTAATGAATACATCTCCAAACTGACCTGCTCCACCGGATTGTTTCTTATGTTTACCTTCTACCGTTACCGTAGCTCTAATTGTTTCACGATAAGGAATACGTGGTTCTTTCAAATCAACTTCAACTTTGTATTTACTCTTTAGTTTATTGACTACGACATCTAAGTGTTGATCACCTAATCCATATACAATTAGTTCATTCGTTTCCGCATTCTTTACCATCTTGAACGAAGGATCTTCTTCTTCAACACGTTGAAGTGATGTACTCATCTTATCTTCATCTAATTTGCTCTTCGGCCAAATACTCATTGCCAATAATCCTTCTGGGAATTTTATTGGTGCATATGTTACAAGTTTAGCCTTAGTCGCAAGTGTATCGTTAGTTTGAGTGTATTGAAGTTTAACGATTGCCCCTAAGTCACCCGTAAATAATTTGCCTACTGCGATTTGATGTTTGCCTTTGATGATAAATATTTGACTTACTTTTTCAGCTTTATCTTTTTGAACATTATAGACTTGAGTATCACTTGTTAAGAATCCACTCATAACTTTAATAAATGAGATTCTTCCAACAAACGGGTCAATGATTGTTTTGTAGACTAATGCACTAAATACTTCTGATTCATCCGTATGCAATTTAATTATTTCATTGTTTTGATTTAATGCTTCAACTGTCCCTAATTCTCCATAAGATGGGAAGTATTCTCCAATTAAATCCATCAATCTTTCAATACCTAACATCTTCGTTGCACTACCTGCATAGACTGGTCTAATCTCACCAGATCTAACGCCAAGTCGAACACCTTGAATCAATTCAGCTTCATCAAACGATTCACCTGAGAAGAATTTTTCCATTAACTCATCACATGTCATCGCAATTGATTCACTAATTTGAGCTAGATAATCTTCAACGATTGGTTTCAAATCTTCTGGAACATCTTTAGCATTTTCGCGATCATTCAAATACCATGCTTTATTACGTAGAATATTAACTGATCCAACGATTTGACCATTTTCATAAATAGGAATTTCAAATGGTATAACTGATTTACCGAAGGTATCACGTAATTGATTGTATACTTTGTCAAAACTTGTATTCTCTTCATCCAATTTATTAATGAAGAATATCGTTGGTAGCTTACGTTTAGATACTTGTTTGAATGCGCGAAGTGTACCTGTTTGTACACCATCTTTTCCATCCACAACAATTAGTGCATTATCCGCAACAGCTAAACCAGCTTCCATCTCTTGTGCATAATCGAAATAACCTGGTGTATCGATAAAATTAATCTTATGATCTTTCCATTCTATTGGCGCAAGAGATGTAAAGACGGATAGTCCTCGTTTTACTTCTTCCGCATCATAATCAAGCACTGATGTACCATCTATGGTTTTACCCATACGGTCAGTTGCCTTTGTAAAATAAAGCATTGATTCCACAACAGCCGTTTTTCCAGAACCTGAATGACCTAATAAACAGATATTCTTAACTTCGTGCGCTGCATAATCTTTCATTATTTTATTCCCCTATTTCAGTAACGGTTTAAGTTCCGTTAAACAATCAGTTCTAACATAGTGAATGGCTTTATTACCTTCTGAATCGATTAATTCTTTGTCTGCCCCATGATCGAGTAAATATTGTACTAACTCCGCATAACCACTATACGCAGCGCGCATTAAAGCTGTACATCCATTATTATCTTGTTCATTTATTTCTACATTCTTATCTACTAATAACTTAATTACATCATATCTAAAGGCTAAACAAGCTTCCATAAGAACGGTTCTACCCATTTCATCTTTAGCATTCACATTCGCATTCTTTTTAATTAACATATCCACAACTTCATTGTGACCTAAGAATCCTGCACGCATTAGTGCAGTGCGACCTTTTACATCCTGAATATTTACATCCGCACCCGCATCAACTAACATCTTCACAATCTCATTGTGGCCTTTTTTAGCCGCTCCCATCAAAGCCGTCTTCCCATTATTGTCTTTTGCGTTCACATCAGCCCCATGATCAATCAGGTAACGAACTACTTTTTCATGCCCACGTTTTGCCGTACGCATTAAAGCTGTTCTAGCCTCTGCATTGCGAACATTTACGTCCGCGCCCTGGTTTAGCGCTGCGACGACTTTTTGAAAGTCACCACTTGCAGCTGCTTCCCAGAATAATTGATTTGTTTGATCCATATTGGTTCCTCCTTGGTACTTCAAACAAAGAAAATAAAAAAGATGGACACACCAGACCCATCTTAAAAATCATTCATGAAGCATTCACAGCCGAAGACATCAACCTCGGTTGTTTGATTGTCTTGTGTGACAAGAAAAACAGTCAATACCCTTGTCATTATGAACACCTCTTTCTATACTTTATACTTTCATTGTATCGAATTTAATTATTATTGCAAGCGTATACACTGAAAAGTTTTATTGCTTTGTTTCAGGATAAACATACTCAGCGAATTCAATATATTCTTCTGCTGATAATGTCGTATCAGAACTCTTATCAAACGTATGTTTCCCATCTTGTATGAACTGATTTTTGTTTAAAAGATAATACGTATATAGCACTCTATTCTCACGATTCGGAATAGGGTCATTAAATGTTGTATCAACAAATTTCCAACTTAAACCATCGTATACTAAGTTCCATGCATGTAACATGCTAATGGAAGACACCATGATTGATGGAATACCTTGATCATGTGCCAACACATTAAACGCTCGTGAATATCCGCTACAAACTGCAGTATTGTAGTTAAATACACCTGTTGCCTCAAATGAAGGATGTCTAACAGATGCGCTTAAGTCGATGTCAAGTATACTTGTGTCATACTGTGTTACTAATACGATTTCATCGTGTATCGCTTTTATTTTTTCTTTATTACTCATCCCATCTTTAATAATGGATTGATTCCACGTTTTCCCAATATCATATATAGATTTATAATTTTCATCATTTGGCATAATTTCGATTGAAAAGAGCGTCGTTAGAACTTCACCATTTCGTGTATAAGGAATTTCGGTCATTGTGATATTAAATGGATATGCGATAACACTTTCGATATATGCAAATGTTTTATCAATTGAGATTGGATTATCACTCACATAGAAAACCTTTAGTACATTTTCTCTTTCTTGAATGATTGATAGTAGTGCTAATTCCTTCTCATCGATGATTCGATATACATTATCTTCTTGGACATAACTTGGTAAGCCCGCTAAGGTAAATTGGCGATCTTTTCCACTTAATCCTTCAATAATTAAAGGCCGATCTTCTTTTACTTCAGGAAAAAACATCGAACAGGATGTTAGAATCATTAAGCATAAAATACTAAGCCACAATCGTTTCGTTATCATAGATATGTTTGATTATACCATGTCATCCTTTTATTTTGTTTACGTACGCGTTAAACTATTACAGAGGTACTATCATGAAATTTAATGAATATGTCTACCAAAGACCTGATTTCGAGTCTATAAAAAAAGAGTTTCTTACACTTCTAGAAGGATTTAAACAATCCAACGACGGAGCTGAACAACGCATATACTTTCGCAAAATAAACCAAATACGCTTAACAATCGATACCATGTCACAATTATCAAGTATTCGACATTCAATTAATACACAAGACCCATTTTATGAAGCTGAGAATGAATACTGGGATAATCAAAATCCACTTTATACTGAATTAACGATGCAATTCTATGATGCGGTTTTAAATTCTGAATACTTACAAGATCTTAAAGACATCTATCCAGTTACATTTTTTCAATTAGCTGAAAACGCAATTAAAACATTTAAACCAGAGATTATTGAATTACTTCAAGAAGAAAATAAACTTGTTTCTGAATATTACAAGTTAATGGCAAGCGCACAGATTGAGTTTGATGGTGGTATTTATACCTTAAGTCAATTAACACCTTTTACCCAGAATCCTGATCGATTGACCCGTAAACGCGCTTTTGAAGCACGTACATCTTTCTTGATGACGAATGAGAATAATCTAGATACAATCTATGATAATTTAGTTAAAGTTCGTACGAATATCGCCCATAAATTAGGCTTTGAAAACTATATTCCGTTAGGTTACTTAAGAATGAATCGTTTAGATTATGATGCGAAGATGGTTGAATTTTATCGTAACCAAGTTCTTGAATATGTCGTCCCTTTAGCTCAAAAATTATATGCAAAACAAGCCAATCGTCTTGAATTGGATAAACTAGCTTATTATGATATTAGCTTTGATTTTAAGACAGGTAATCCTATCCCAAAATTCAATCCTCAAGAAATGGTTCAATTAGCATCACAAATGTATCATGAACTTAGTCCTGAAACAGATGAATTCTTTAAGTTTATGGTTGAACATGATTTACTTGACTTAGTAGCTAAGAAAGGTAAACAAGGTGGTGGATATTGTACATACATTCCTGACTATTCTTCACCATTCATTTTCTCAAACTTTAACCAAACTGCGGGAGATGTAGAAGTCCTAACCCATGAAGCAGGTCACGCTTTCCAAGTCTATCAATCAAGATGGGTAGATGTGCCAGAGTGTTCATTCCCAACGTATGAGAGTTGTGAAATCCATTCGATGAGTATGGAGTACTTAACATGGCCATGGATGGATCGTTTCTTTAAAGAAGATACGGATAAGTTTAAGTATTCTCACTTAGCTGACAACGTTAAATTCTTACCCTATGGCGTTTCTGTCGATCACTTCCAACATGAAGTATACGCACATCCTGAATACACTCCAGAAGAACGTAAAGCAGTTTGGAGAAAACTTGAAAAGATGTATGTACCACACAAAGATTATTCTGAGAATGAATTCTTAGATAAAGGTACTTTCTGGTTTAATCAAGGTCACATCTTCTCTACACCGTTCTATTATATTGATTACACATTAGCCGGTGTCTGTGCGATGCAGTTCTGGAAACGTGCAATGCATAATGATCCCAATACATTTAAAGACTATTTAAAGATTTGTAATATTGGTGGCACAAAATCATTTGTGAATATTATCAAAGATGCGAATCTTATCTCACCTTTTGAAAAAGAATGTATACCTTCAATTATCAAAGACGTGGAAGATTATCTCTTCTCGATTGACGATTCAAAGTTGTAATAAAAAAGCTACTAGAACTTCTCTAGTAGCTATTATTTTATGCCGCATTATCTATCTTTTGAACTTTATGCACCATCCAATAACCAATGATAAATAGAACAATAAGTGCTAATATTCCATAACGTGATGATTTAAAGAATATCGCTGTGACGGATAGAATAAGTGGTCCAAAGAAATCAGCGAATTTTCCGAATATATCGAAGAATCCAAAGTATTCATTAGATTCATTTTTAGGTACAATCTTACCAAAATAAGAACGCGATAAGGATTGTACACCACCTTGTGCTAACGCAACCATGATGGCTAAGAACCAGAATTCCCATGCTTTATCTAATTGGAAACCAAATATTGCGATAAAGATATAGATTAAGATATAGACTTTAATTAAACGAATTGGTCCAAACTTCTTCGACAACATACCAGCTAAAATCGCAAATGGGAAGGCAATAATTTGTGTTAACAATAGTGCCGCAATCATAAGTGTACTATCGATTCCAACTTCACCACCATATGTTGTGGCCATAGAAATTATTGTATAGACACCATCAATATAGAAGAAATATCCAACGATAAAATAGAACATACGTTTATCTTGACGAATTTTTGCGAGTGTTTTGAATACTCGTTCGAATGATGTTTTTACGACATTTTTAATGGGTGGTAAGTAATATTGTTGTTTAACGTTTTTAAGTAGTGGAATACTGAGTAAGCCCCACCAAATAACTGTAATTAAGAACGACAATTGAGTCGCTTGTGTTGTACTAATCCCAAAAGGTTTCGTGAAGATTAAGACGATTCCTAGTATAAATGGTATCGTACTTCCGATATACCCAAAGGCATATCCCATTGAACTTAACATATCCATTCTTTCATCTTCTGCGACATCAACTAACATTGAATCATAGAAGATATTGCATGCGGAATATCCAATACGAGCTAATATAAATAAGAATAAGAACGCCATCCAATCAGTCATAATCGCCATGGTTAATGCGCCAAGAATACCAACAGCTAAGAAACCAACAAACATTTTCTTCTTCATTCCCTTATAATCCGCAATCGCACCTAATATTGGAGAGATGATAGCTAAAATAATGACTGCAGTAGAGGTTGCGCCTCCGAACCAAGCCGAGATTTCATGATCTGGAACATTAGCTGTTGTGGCTAGTGCTCTAAAATAGATGGGAATCGTCGCTGTAACAATCAAAATAAAAGCTGAGTTCGCTACA
Organism: uncultured Erysipelotrichaceae bacterium; assembly: GCA_942492995.1. Taxonomy (GTDB): domain Bacteria; phylum Bacillota_I; class Bacilli_A; order Erysipelotrichales; family Erysipelotrichaceae; genus UBA2212. Next base: position 1,996,376 of record OW818653.1, on the reverse strand, counting down.
TCATAGAGTATCCAACTTCGTTCAGATTTATTTAATTTCATGTCCTTTGTCCCTTTAAGTTATTTTCATTATAACAAAACAAAAGTCTCAATGCCTGAGACTTTTGTGATGATTAGTTAACTAAATATAGAACAACATGGCTGAGAAGTGAGCAATTGCCGCAAAGTTTATAAACAGATGCCAGATGAAGTGGAAATATGGGCGATGTTTTTGGCTATAGAACCAAGCACCGATACTATAGAATATTCCACCTAACGCAAGCAAGATCATAAAACGCGGGTCTGCCACTTTGATAAGAGTTGGCATAAAGAATACCGCAACCCATCCCATGGTTAGATAAATACTAACAGAAGCTTTAGGAAGTGATTTCTTTGAGAGTGATTTGTATAGCACTCCAAATAGAACCATTGTCCATTGTATAACGAGGATTAAAATACCTTGCCATCCTTTGATAATGGATAAGGCAACTGGTGTATAACTACCGGCAATTGCGACATAAATAAAGATATGATCTAGAATTCGCATCACTGATTTATGTTTACTATCGTACGCCATCGCGTGATATAAACATGAGCTAAGAAACATGAGGAACAGACTAATCACGAATACAGAGATGCCAAGAGTTAAAATCCATCCACCTCTGTTATAGGCAAGTACTGCCCCAATTGGTAATGCGATTAACATCAAGAGTGCCATAACACCATGTGTAACGCTATTGCCAATCTCTTCACCTAAACTTAGTTTTACAAGAGTTTTTTTATCTTTCATGTCGCTATTATACAGCGGCTAAGTACAAACGTTCAACTACTTCCCAATTTACAACATTCCAGAAGTTAGATACATATTCTGGACGACGGTTTTGGTACTTCAAATAATAAGCATGTTCCCACACATCAAGCGCTAGGATTGGAGTACCTTCATTAAATGGAACATCTTGATTTGGAGTAGATACAACTTTTAATGTTTTATCAGCTGTTACGACCAACCATGCCCATCCACTTCCAAAACGTGTTTTTGCGGCTGTTTCGAATTCAGCTTTAAACGCATCTAACGTTCCAAACTTAGCCACAATCGCTTCTAGAACAGGTTTAGTAGGTGTTTGTCCATGAGCTGGGGTTAAGAGTGTCCAGAATAAGTTGTGATTGAAAACTCCTCCACCATTGTTTCGTACTGCAGTTTGTATATCTGCAGGTACTTTATCAAGATCTTTCAATAACGCGTCAAGCGTTAGTTCTAATTCAGGGTGTTTATCCAATGCCGCATTTAAATTATCGACATAGGCTTGGTGATGCTTCGTGTGATGAATTGTCATCGTTAGTGTATCAATGTGTGGTTCTAATGCGTCATAGGCAAAAGGTAGAGTAGGTAATGTGTATTTCATAGATTTGATCTCCTTAGATTAATTTCTACCCATAATTTACCAATATTAATCGTACACTTCAAAACATATGCCCATAAAAAAATACCCCAGCGAATTATTGCTGAGGTATTACTTTTGATATCGCTCGTATGATAATAGGTACAAGAATTACGGCAGAAATCAGTTCTAACAAACCATTCGTTGATATGATTACCGTTACGATAACCGAGAATGCTTGATTGAAACTCAACACACCACCTTGCGCAAAAATGAAGATTGAACTTAAGACAAGCACTGTATTGGATAATGTCCCAATTCCAGCAACTAATGCATATTTCAAATCTTTATTCTTAACTAATTTACTTAAACCCATCGTTGTATACGAAATAATTAATCCAACTAAAATTCTCGGAAAAATAGATACCATTGGATTTAAGAAGATTGCGGTTTCTATCGTACTTGGCATGGATAATACTTTTAAGAAACTCGTAATACCCCAAGTTGTCCCTAATACAAGTCCACCAATTGGACCCAATAATGCCGACCCAACAATTACAGGAATATGAATCGTAGTGATCGATAATAATCCTGTTTGGATATAACCAATATTAGGCACAAACGTCATTAATACGATTATCGCAATTAAAATCCCAAGACGTGTAATCCTTTGTATTGATTGGCGTTGATTCATAGTGCTCCTTATTCTGCTTCAAATAAAGCAGTAGATAAATAACGTTCTCCGTTATCTGGGAATATAACAACAATTGTCTTTCCCTTATTTTCTGGTCTTAATGCGATTTCAGTAGCGCTATGTAGAGCTGCCCCACTTGAAATCCCAACTAAAACACCTTCTATTTTAGCAAGCTTACGCGCTTTGTCAAAAGCTTCTTCTGTTTTAACTTTTAATACTTCATCATAAATACTTGTATCAAGTGTTGCGGGAATGAAACCAGCTGCCCAACCTTGAATCTTATGCGGACCAGGACGACCTTCTGATAACAATGGCGCATCAAATGGTTCTGCCGCAATTACCTTAACTCCAGGTATTCTTTCCTTCAAGTATTTACCAACACCACTAATCGTTCCACCTGTCCCGATACCCGCAACAAGTATATCGATTTTACCATCCAACGCATCAAATATTTCTTTACCAGTTGTACGATAATGTACTTCTGGATTAGCAGGATTTTCAAATTGTGATGGCATAAATGCATTTGGAATTGTATTTAATAATTCTGTCGCTTTTGCGATTGCGCCCTTCATCCCTAGTGGACCTTCAGTTAATACCAATTCTGCACCATATGCTTTTAGTAATTTACGACGTTCAACACTCATTGTTTCAGGCATTGTTAGGATAATACGATACCCTTTACTTGCCGCAATCGCCGCAAGTCCAATTCCAGTATTACCACTCGTTGGTTCTACAATTACTGAACCTTCTTTTAATAGACCATCTTTTTCTGCTTTTTCGATCATGCTTAACGCAATACGATCCTTAACACTCCCCGCTGGATTAAATGATTCTAATTTAGCGTATAGTTCAGCTTCAAGATTATTTAATTTCGCAAAACGATTTAGATGTAATAGAGGTGTTTCTCCAATTAGCTCACGTGCACTTTGTACAATTTTTGACATAATTTCTCCTTAGCATAGTTACTTACTATGTTTTATATGCTATAATATATCCATTATTAGGATAAAAGTCAAATGAAACGATTGAGGTAAAACAATGAAATATTCCACAAAAGTTAGATATGGATTAGCCGTAGTCATGGTATTAGCTGAGAAAAATGAGACAACAGCTCTAATCGCAATCGCAAATCGATTGGGTTTATCTAAAACATATCTTGAACAAGTACTTTTTCTTTTAAAATCACACCAAGTCGTAGAATCGATTAAAGGTCCAAGTGGCGGATATAAGTTGATTGATTTAGAAAATCTTGATGTATATACAGTTTTATCAGCCTTGGATTCTGAATTAACTGAATTTCAAGATGAACAGAGTATAGATGATCGTAAATTAAATCATTTATTAAATAATGAAGTTTATCGTCCAATAGAAAATACCGTTTCAGATAAACTTAAATCAATTAAGATTAAAGATTTAGTTCAGATAAATCAATCTGAAATGTATTATATTTAGTCTTTGTGTTCTGAATTATAAGGTTCAAGATGAAAAATCACTTGAACTGTTTGACCCACTAAGTCCTGTACTTCTGCTTCGAGTAAGTGAGTAAGCGCATGACTTTTTTCTATGGTCATCGTTGGCTCTACTAATAAATGCATATCTAAATAGAATTTAGTCAACGATCCACGAGAACGTATTTTATGAACTCCATAAATTTCTGAATGTTTGAGAATATGTTCAGAGATAAGTGTAGAATCAACCATCGCTGTATCAACTAATATTGAAGATGTTTGTCTGAATATTTCCCATGCCGCATGAATGATAAATAATACGACGATTAACGATACGATTGTGTCTATCCAATATGGTAATCCAAATTGGATAAGTACCATACTTATGATTACTCCTATACTAATGAATACATCACTTTGTGTGTGAAGTGCATCTGCCATTAAGAGTGAACTTCGGGTAAGAACGGATTGTTTCTTTTCATAATAGACGACAAATAAATTAACAATGAGTGTTAACACGATAAATATAAAATGATAGAACTCAAATGTAATAACTTGTGGATTTTGAAAATTGCTTATCGCTTTCAATACAATTTCATAACTTACAAACAATAGGATACCAACGATTGCGAGAGAAGTCAGTGTTTCATACTTTTCATGTCCATAAGGATGATCTTCATCAGATGGTTTTGCGGCTAATGTTACACCGACTAACGCTATTATATTTGAGCTACCATCAGTTAATGAATGAACTCCATCTGCTAAGATTGCACTACTATGACTAAAATAACCAAGTAAAAGCTTAGTGATTGCCACAATTAGATTTAAAAATAAGATTATCCATAAAACACGTTTTATTTGTTTCATACTTTCTTTTATCATAGGGCTTATCACATCTCTTTACAAGATTAGAAAGTAACTTTAAACTATATACAGTAAAAGGAGTCTCCATGTTAAGTTTAACCCCATATAAAATAAGAAATATCGAACTAAAAAATCGAATCGTTATGCCTCCGATGTGTATGTATCAAGCCGAAAATGGATTTGTTCAATCATTTCATTTAACACATTACGCTACACGTGCTGTAGGAAATGTTGGAATGATTATTGTCGAGGCAACAGCTGTAAGCCCTGAAGGTCGGATTACCGATAATGATTTAGGGATTTGGGATGATCAATTCATACCAGGTCTTAAACAAATTACTGAAGAAATTCATCGTTATGGCTCAAAAGCCTTCATTCAATTAGCTCATGCTGGGCGCAAGAGTCAATCAAGTGCTAATCCACATGTTGCGCCAAGCGCAATTTCGTTCTCTGAACAATATGAATTACCTGTCGCAATGGAATTAGATGAAATTATTGAGCTTAAACAACATTTCGTTCAAGCCGCATTAAGATCAGTAGAAGCTGGGTTTGATGGTATAGAGATTCACGGAGCACATGGTTATTTAATTCATGAATTTTTATCCCCATTAAGTAATCATCGTACAGATACGTATGGCGGAACACTTGATAATCGAGCGCGTTTATTACGTGAAGTATTACAAGAAGTAAAAGCTGCGCTACCTGAATCCGTCTTGTTTCAAGTTCGTATATCCGCAAGCGATTATGATTCAGAAGGATTGACGGTTGATGATGTCATTACCGCATTAGAACCTGTTAAAGATATTCTTGATTTTGTCCATGTAAGTTCTGGTGGTAATGTAACACGTCCAATTGATTTGAAGCCTGCCTATCAAGTCCCATTCTCAAAACGCATAAAGGAACAACTTCAAATTCCTACAATTGCGGTTGGTTTAATAAATAATACAGAGTTAATTGAATCTGTACTTGAGAAAAATGATGCGGATTTAATCGCATTAGGTCGTGAACTCTTACGTAATCCATATTTTGTGAATCAAAGTTATGCACAAAATAAACAATTAGATTTAATTCCTGAATCGTATCTAAGAGCGTATAAATAAACAAAAAGCCAGTTATTCTGGCTTTTCTTCTGGTTTTATATGTGGTTTAACAATACGAACTTTCACAATACGTTTATCATCGATCTTCAATATTTTGAATAGAATTCCATCGTACTCTAAATCGATTAATTCATGATTTAAAGGTATTCTTCCAAGAATCCCAACTAAGAATCCACTCAAAGTATCATAATCTTCACTTGGTAAAGCAATTTGACATTGTTCCTCAAGAACATCTAGTTCAACACTACCATCCACATCGAAGGTATGTTCAGAGATTAAAATGATTTGTTTATCATCATCGTCATACTCATCTGAAATATCCCCAACGATTTCTTCAATCAAGTCTTCAATTGTAATAATACCCGCAGTACCACCATATTCATCGATAACGACCGCAAAGTGTGTATGTTTCTTCTGGAGTTCAAAGAAGAGTTCATCAATATGTTTTGATTCTGGCACAAAGTAAGGCTTACGCATAATCTTTTGAAGATTAAATGTTTTTGTTTTAGCTTGATCATAATATTTTAATAAATCTTTTAAATGTACAATCCCTACAATATTATCAATACTCTCATCATAAATTGGAAAACGAGTGTATTGTTCAGTTTTTAATATTTTCTTAACTTCCACAAGTTTCGCATCAACAGGAATACCTGATATTTCACGACGATGTGTCATGATTTCAGATACCAATTTATTATCAAACTCAAAGATGTTGTTAATCATCTCTTTTTCAGTGTCTCGAATTGTACCCTTTTCTTCCCCAACATCAACCATCATACGAATTTCTTCTTCTGTTACTTGATTTGGTTCTTCATCTGGATTAAATCCTAACAATCGTAATACTGAGTTCGTTGTAAAACTTAAGAAATTAACAAATGGTAAGGCTAAAATTGAGATAAACTTTAGAATTCCAGCTACACTAAACGCTATTTCTTCAGCTTTACTCATCGCAATTCGTTTTGGGACAAGTTCACCAAATACAAGCGTTGTATACGCAAGTAATAAGGTAATAATAATAACTGAAATAGATTTTATGACATCCGCATCTAAGGGAATATAATTTATCAGTATCTTTACGAGTGGTTCACTAAATTGTTCAGACGCAAAAGCACTTGCTAAGAATCCAGCTAGTGTTACGCCTATTTGTATGGTCGATAAAAAACGGGTTGGTGATTCTAAGATTGTAAGTACTTTCTTAGCCTTTTCGTCACCCTCTTCCGCAAGGTATCGTATTTTATTATCGTTAATGGTTATAAATGCCATTTCAGAAGCGGTAAAAAACGCGTTGACTCCTGTTAAGATGATTAATAGGAACACTGCTGTCATACAGTTACCCCCTTATAATCCAGTAATTCTGTAGACATCATTAAGGTATTGGTGTGACATCGCTGGTCACAACCACTATCGTCGTTCATAAAATCCTCCTATGAAAATATGTTTTATCATACACATCCTACTGTTTTATGTCAAGTTGACCCATTCTAATAAAGCTTCTCTCGTATTGTCTACTTTATTCAACATCACAGCTTCTAAACACCGATTTAGAGTATCTTGAATAGCTTTACCGTGTATATTTAATTCCATTAAATCATGCCCATCAATCGCAAGATCTTTGACTGCGATTACCGTATTTTCTTTGATTAATTTTAATAAGAGATGATGACTATCATCGTTATACCGATTAGGAGTAATTAACTTCTGCATCTCCATCGCTTCTAATATAATCTCATTTGGATAACTTTGCATCATACGTTTTAAGTCAATTGTTTGAATCGTGAAGTCATGATTGAAGCACGCATGGAAAGCGATACAATCATTCATTAATTTTTTTGGCATCTTTAGTGCTGTACAACGTATACGTATTGATTCTTCTGTTTTATTAAGAAAGAACAAACTAAACCGTTTTAATAATGTATCGCATTTATCGATTTTATCGAAATCTTCTTGATTTAAATCCATAATTTCAGGTAAGAATATCGAAATAATATCTTTTGTCTTACTCAAGTAAGTATGAATATGTTCTGATTCTAGTATTAATTTAAATTCTTGATAAATTCTTTCTACCGCTAATGCGTTCAATAAATACGCATGTTTATGCATCGCTTCAAGACTTGATTCATCGATTTTAAAATCTAATTGACAGGCAAAACGAATTGCTCGTAAGATACGCAATGAATCTTCATAAAAACGTATTTCAGGATTACCTACACAGCGTATGAGTTTAGCATTTATATCGTCTTGTCCATTTACATAATCAATGATTTCTAGGTTCGCATTAATCGCTAATGCGTTCATTGTAAAATCTCTACGATTTACATCTTCTTGTAGAGATGGAGTGAATACTACAGATTTAGGTCGGCGATGGTCATGTGTATCATGATCCACCCGATACGTAGTAATCTCAATCCAGTAATCATTTACCTTTACGCCTACTGTCCCATGTTCCTTGCCAACATGTGATTGTTTATAGTGTTTAAACACGGATTCGATTTGATCGGGTAATGCGTTTGTCGCACAATCAATGTCATGTGTTTTACGATTTAAGAGTAAATCACGCACAAATCCACCAACTAAAAATGCCTCAAAATGATTGTTTTCAAGTTCATTTAAGATTGTGAGTGCTTCTTTAGGTAGTTTTGTCATATTAATGTTATTACATTACCAATGTGCCTAGGATTTGTTATAATGAAACACAAAGGATGTTTATACACATAGTATAACATAAACACTAAAACCCAATGAATTACATACGAATTAATAAGTTTTCGAAAATACCGCTGTATTTACAACTTAAAAACTCGATTAAAAATGCCATTCTCAATGGAGTTTTAAAAGACAAAGATAAACTTCCCACAGAAGAATTTATAGGGCAGGTTTTTAACATATCTAGACCTGTTGTTAGACAAGCTTATCAGACACTAATTGATGAAGGATTAATTACACGTCATCAAGGTAAGGGTACATTTGTTAAGAAACAAGTAAATTTTTCGAATATCTTCTTTAAGAAGAACTTTAATGAAGAAGTAATATTAAAAGGATTCCAACCAAATTCACACTTCATAAGTTTCGAAGTCATTGATTCTAGTGATTTTCCACCTTTTCATTTCCCACTTCCAAACTATCCTAGTTATTATGCGATTAAACGCGTACGTAACGCAGACGATGTACCAATTGCGTATGAAATATTCTATTTCCCAACTCATTTATTTAAACATTTAGATGAAAAACTAAATAATGAAATGTCACTCACAAAAATGATTACTGATAATTACAATTTCCCCAATCTGTTGGGTGAATGTTTAATAAGTGCAATTGAGTTAGATGATCCTATCGCTAGTATTCTTAAATTAGAGACAGGTTCCGTCGCAATTCGTTTTGATATTGTGCATTTCAATCATAACCGAGTACCAATATTCTTAAAAATCGCCTTCTTCCCAGGCGAAAGACATAGTATCGATGTAGAGATAAAAGGAGAAAACGATGGATTACATTAAACTCGATAAAACAAATCCTACACCTCTTCATCAACAACTCTTTACTTCAATTAAGGCTGCGATTAGCGCAAAATTCTTAATCCCTGGGGATAAACTTCCTACCGAGGATGAACTTTGTCAGTTCTTTAATATTTCACGACCTGTTGTACGTCAAGCGTATAATAAGTTAATTGAAGAAGAACTAATATTTAGACATAAAGGTAAAGGTTCATTTGTATTAACGCAAAAGACAAAATACACCATACTTCAAAGCATAAATTCATTGTCTGAACAAATCTCAATGAATAATATGAATCCAACAATCGAAGAATACTTAAGAGAAGTCATTGATTGTCCAATTGAATATCTTGATAAATTGGGTTATGCAGAACCAACTCAAGTCTTACATATTAAACGTATGTATTTCGGTGATGATACACCACAATTCTATGTGGAGGTATTTTTACCACTTGAACTCTATCCTGACGCAATAAATAAATTAAAAATAGATGAGCCTATAAAAAATTATTCGAATCAAATTCCTAATTATAAAACTGTTTCCTCGAATCGACATATGACCGCAATAAAATTTAATTTAGAAATATGCGAACGATTTGGAATTAAAAAGGGATCCGCTGGATTTAAAATTGAAACAATTTCTTATCTAAGTAATGGGAAAAGAGTTGAATACATGATCGCATATCTCAAAGGTTTTGGGACAAACATGACCGTAAACTATTTCTAAGGACACAATGAACTACATTCATCTAAATAAATTTTTATCTACACCTCTTTATCTTCAATTAAAAGATTCTATTAAGAACGCTATTTTAAACAATGTCTTAAAAGATAAGGAACAATTACCTACCGAAGAATCAATATGTTCTATATTTAATATATCAAGACCTGTTGTAAGACAAGCCTATACTGAGTTACTTAAAGAAGGATTAATCTATCGAATTCAAGGTAAAGGCAGTTATGTTAATAAGAAAATTATGATTTCGAACTTAATGTACACCGTTAATGGATTTGCGAATGAAGTGAAACAAGTTGGTTTAGTGCCTGAATCTAGCATTCTAAGTATTGAGATTGATCAACGGGATAATTTACCCTTTGAACTTCAATTACTTAATATTGATTTTTATCTTGTTAAACGAATTCGTAAAGGCAGTAATATTCCATTATTTTTAGAATACTTCTATTTACCGCAAGATAAATTCAAGAACTTTGAAGATCAATTTATGGATAATACGAGTTTCACGAATTTATTAAGAGAAAGTTATGGATATGTAGAACTTGAAGTTAAAACTACAATGAATGCAGTATTAGCAAATGGGGTACTTGCGGAATTGTTAGAGGTAACTGAAGGTGATCCATTGTTTAAATTTATTATCATTACACAGGATTTGAATGAAAATCTATTCGTTTATAAACAATCCTATTTCCCCGGTGATAAACATAAAATAGAGATTACAGAAAAAGGAGATGAAATTTATGGAATTCATAAAGATCGATAAGAATCTCCCTATTCCTCTGCATATACAACTAGCTCGCTCAATTCGTAACGCTATTGATGATGGGACACTTCCAACTGACGCTAAATTACCGACTGAAGAAGAACTTGGTTTAAGTCATAATCTTTCTCGTCCAGTTGTTCGTCAAGCGTATAAACAATTAATCGAAGAACGTTTAATCTATCGTCAGAAATCGAAAGGAAGTTTTGTCTTAGCCAAAGAGGAACGCTTCAATCTATTAAAAGCGGTATTACCGTTAACCGAGAAAATTAGTTTAACTGAACTATCTGAAAATGTGATTGAGCTTGAACATACGATTATTCCTTATAACCCTAAGACGATGTCACTTCTAGAATTAAATAAAGGTGACAAAGTACATTTTACTAAACGCATTTATTATGGTGAAAGACATACGATGTTTTATATTGAGATTATTCAACCATTGGATGAATATAAATCACCTTTTAAAGAAAACAAACTAAAAGAAAACATTGAACAAACACATCGTAATATTTTCGCAATAAAACTTGAGAAAGAAATGTGTAAATTATTCAATGCGCCAGAAGAATCTGCAGGATTTAAAATTATAAGTACAACCCATTCTAAATCAAAAAAGGTCATAGAATTAAGTACAGCTTATGTTCAAGGGTATAATATGTCGATAATTCTTGATTACTTTAAACAATAACTACACACATCGTATGAAATCTGTTAAACTTGTAAAAAAGGTCCATATAATATGCGTAAATTACTAATAATACTATTTGCCCTCATTTTATTTTTATTAGCAATACTTATTCAATTAGATTTAGTCACAATTCTAACCATTACCGCAACTAGCTTAAATTCTAGTCCAACTGGTGTTTATCTATTATGGATAATATTATTCTTATCTAAAGATTTAACCTATTCATTTTTTATTGATAATGCGACATTGTTTCTATTGATGAGTAATTTAATTATTCTAAGTTCATTTGGGATATTGTTTAAACTCTATGTAAACCAAAGAAATCTTACAAATCGTAGATACCATTTTTAGACCTTAGGGTCTTTTTCTTTCGGTATGATACGCACATTCAACACTATGATCATCAACCATTCCAATTGCTTGCATAAATGAATACATGATAACTGATCCTACAAACTTAAATCCACGTTTCTTTAAATCTTGACTGATTCTTTGTGATACATCTGATTCGGCTGGCATTTGCGTTTCACTTTGCCAATGATTGATAATCGGTTTATGATTCACAAATTCCCAGAAATAATTCGCGAGACTGCCAAATTCTTTTTGAAGTTCTAGCGCAAGAATTGCGTTTGTACGAACCGCTTTGATTTTTAAACGGTTTTTTATTATTCCATAATTCAATCGAATATTTTCGAAATCTTCTTCGGATAAATTCGCACAATATTGAATATCAAAATTATGAAACGCAAGAAGATATTCAGATCGTTTATTAATTACAGTACTCCAAGATAATCCAGCTTGTGCACCTTCTAGATTTAACATTTCGAAGATAAAACGATCATCATGACTCGGTATACACCATTCTTCATTATGATATTTTCGCATTAAATCATTACTTCCTGGCCATGAACAATTACGCATATACATTCTCCTTTTCGCTATTATTGTGTATTCGATAACACAACATTCTATAGTCTCGATTATTTGTATATCCTGTATCAATTACTTCATTAATATACTCAAACTTCAATCTCTCTAATAAGGATTTACTTCTAAGATTAGATACCTCTGTATATGCATCCAGATACGATAGTCCTAGTTTAGTTAAACCAAATTCGATGACTTCACCTAACGCTTCTTTCATATAACCAAATCCTTGATAACTTGGCATTATTCCATAACCAAGTTCAGCACTATTATTTATCATATTCCAGATACTTATTGTCCCAATAATCTTATTGGTTTCTTTATGTTCAATTGCCAAAATAATCCATTTACTTTGATTTATGCCATTGATCATTTTATCAATATATAATCGTGTATCTTCTCTAGTTAAATCTACTTGTGTATCTGTGAATTCATGCATTCTAATATCATTACGCATTAAAAATAGATCTTCAATATGTTCATAACTTATTTCGATTAGATTCAATCGTTTCGTTTCTAAGATTGGGAATGGTTTAATTAACATAATAACTCCTAATAAAAGTATAACCCACGTTTACACATGGGTTAAGTAATTCAATTAAAATGTTACCTTTTTAAGGATGACAACACTTTCCACATGAATTGTTTGTGGGAAGAGATCAACCCCAAAGCGTTTTACCACTTTATAGGATTTAGAGATTTGTTGTAAGTCCTTCACTTGTGTAACAGGATTACATGAAATATAGATAATTGTGTTAGGTTTCTTCGTAGCGATGGTGTCCATAAATGCGTAACCAGCACCTTCACGAGGTGGATCCATAACCAATACATCAAATGAATCTGTACTATTTTTCAACCATTCTGTCGCATCTTTATGTACGAATTTAATGTTCTTAATTCCATTCAACTCCGCATTTCGCTTACCAATCTGAATCGAATCGGGATTACTCTCAACACTAATCACATTGTTTACTTTATCCGCCAGCAACATGCCTATAACTCCAACTCCTGCATATGCATCAATACATACATCAGTTGGTTTTAAATCACTGTACTTAATTACTTCATTAAATAAGTTCTCAGCTTGATCGATATGAATTTGGAAGAATGTTCGTGATTGAATGTTAAATACTTTTTCATTCATCTTTTCTTGAATGTATCCTTTACCGAATACAACCTCTTCTTTTTTACCCATTAAGAATGGACTCTTGATTGGATGTACATTCTCGATGATTGTGGTAATTTCTGGATGTGCTTTGCGAATTGCCGCAATAAAATTCTTGCGTCCTGGATAAGGTGATTGACCTACGACTAGGACTAGTAGTATTTGATTCGTATGTTTCGAAACACGTACTAAGGCATGTCTTAACACACCTGTTTCACGATCTTCATCAAATGGTTCAATACGATTTTTCTTCATAATATCCTTTAAGCTTAAGAATATTTTCTCAGCGGCAGGATGTTGAATTAAACAATGATTAATGTTAATCAATTGATGTGATTTAGGTTTATAGAAACCCGCAATAATCGAAAGACCTTGTTGCTTAAAAGAAATACTATTTTTATGGCGATACGCTGTTGTTTGTTCAGCCCCAATAAAATCAATATCCTCTTTTGATTTAAATAAATCCTTTAATTGATTCTTTTTCCATTCAACTTGCTTTTCATATGGCCATGTCAATAATTGACATCCACCACACACTTCAAAATATGGGCAATATTGATTCTTTGGTGCTTTAGAGACTCTTATATCTTCTAATTCACTCGGTGTTAAACGTAATTCGGTTACGATTTCTTCAAACATGTTACTCCAACTCTATGGATACAGGACAGTGGTCCGATCCAAATACATCATCGTGTATTTTAGCTTCTTTAAGCTTCTCTTTTAAGCGATTCGATATAACGAAATAATCAATTCTCCATCCTGTCCCATTAGCACGTGCATTCATGCGATATGACCACCATGAATAACGGACAGTATCTGGATAGAGCGTTCTAAATGTATCAATGAATCCAGCATTTAATAACTCGGTAAATTTAGCACGTTCTTCATCACTAAATCCAGGATTAAAACGATTTGTCTTTGGATTCTTTAGATCGATTTCATTGTGTGCGACATTTAAGTCACCACAGATAATAACTGGTTTAAATTGATCCAGTTCAACTAAATATTCTCTAAACGCATCTTCCCATTCCATACGGTAACTTAATCGTCTAAGTTCTTCTTGTGCGTTTGGTGTATAGACACATACAAGATAGAAATCATCATACTCAAGGGTCACAACACGTCCTTCATGATTATGGTCTTCTACGTGTATTCCATATCTGACCGACAATGGTTTATGTTTTGTATAAATTGCGGTTCCAGAATAACCTTTCTTCTCCGCATAATTAAAGTATTTCTCATATCCTACAGGACTAAAATCAAACTGTCCTTCTTGCATTTTTGTTTCTTGAAGGCACACGAAGTCAGCCTCAAAATTATTGAATATTTCTTCAAAACCCTTATTAAAAATGGCTCTTATACCATTCACATTCCATGATACGAATTTCATATGTCACCTCTCTCTTCAGTATAAACAATGTAGCTCTAATTGTCATCTATGATAAAATAGGATGTATGATTCAATGTCCCATCTGTAAACGCGATTTATTCGCATCCGATAAAGCATATACATGTGCGAATAAGCATACATTTGATAGATCAAAGTATGGTTATACTAACCTATTTTTAAGTAACTCCAAACGACTTCATGGAGATAATGATTTAATGATTAAAGCACGTCATCGCTTTCTTCACGAAGGTCATTATACATTTCTTTTAGAACAACTCCACACAATTTTTAAATCCTACACTTTTGAAACGTGTATTGATCTTGGATGTGGTGAAGGTTATTATACCAATCATTTAGCCAATCGATTAGAAAATATTCAATTTATTGGGTTTGATTTATCGAAAACTGCGCTTAAACTGGCATCTAAACAGTCAAATGCTTACTATTTTTGTGCAAGTATCGCCGATTTACCAATAATGAATAATTCAGTTGATTGTGTATTATGCATTTTCGCACCTTTTAAATTAGATGAGATAAAACGTGCGCTTAAACAAAATGGTATCTTTATCGTTGTTAATCCAATGCCTACTCATCTATATGGATTAAAAAAAGAATTATATGAAACGGTAAAATTAAATCCAGTATTTACGCTTAATTCAAATGATTTTGAATTGGTCCAATCGTATCAGATTAAACAAGATTTAAGTTTAAATACACCTGATTCTATCCGTGATTTACTCGATATGACCCCATATCGATATAATGCGAAAGAATCAAATATTAACGCATTTTATCAATTAACTCATTTATTGACTGAACTTAGTTTTCAGTGTGATGTATATAAACATATTTAAGGGAACTTGTGCTTTTTGTGAAAACTAGTTATAATTAGCTCGTTTTACACTTATCTTGTGCATAATGGAGGTTTAAATTTTGGAAAGTACTTTCGGACTATTTTTATCGATTTTATACATCGTTATAATTATTGCGATTTCGACTCGTTTAACCCATTTACCATTTGAGTTTAGTCGTACATTCACACATATCCTTGTGATGAACTGGTGGTTAATTGCGTCATTGTTAATTAAGAATTATTGGTTGGCGATTACTGCCCCAATTCTCTTCATTATTTTCAACACATTAAACGTTATTTATAATTGGATACCCTCGATTAATACTAAACGTAGAGATTCGAATAGTGGACCAATCTACTATTCAGTAGCGGTGCTACTCTTAACTGCCGCAACCTTCCACACTCGTTCATTTCATATCGTCGGTGGTTTAGGCTTATTAGTAATGGCATATGGAGATGGTTTTGCGGCTCTAATTGGTCAAAAGTATGGCAAACATTCTTATACGATATTCAAAGGTCATAAGACTTTAGAAGGTAGTTTAGCGATGTTAGTGACTTCGATGATTGTGATCGTAGCGTATCAATTAATCGAATTAGGTCAAGTTAACTTTGTACAAGTATTCTTATTAAGTCTAGTCGCAACCTTAGTTGAGGCAATATCTCCACATGGAATTGATAATTTATTTATCCCAATCTTAGTTTCATTGTTATATTTCATCATGATTTTATAAAAGACCCTCGGGTCTTTATTTTTTTATTACAGAGTCTAATACCATTCTTACATCGTCTTTCGACATAATTCCTTCAAACAATTTATCCTGATTCAGGAAGAAACTTGGGACAAGATAATAATCATAGGAGTTCGCTAATTCTCTTTCCTTGGTTTCATCAATATGTCTAATATTAATTGATCTATAGCGCTCTTCACTAAGCAATTCATCTAAATATCCATTTACACGTATACAATACGGACAGTTCTTTAATTTAAAATAATAGAGTTCGTTCATGAAAGAATTTTAGCATAATGAATTCAAAGAATAAATACGTATGCTTTTTGTTATAATTTGAATAGGTGATAACATGAAACTAGAACTCTATCAATCTCATAATACGAATCCTCATTATAATTTAGCCCTTGAACAACATTTACTTGAAACATGTCCTGTTGATACTGTGCGTTTTTACTTATGGCAAAATGAACATACTGTTGTGATTGGAAAGAACCAACACGCCTTAAGTGAAGTTCATTATGAAAAGTTATTAGAAGATAAAGGCACACTTGCTCGAAGAACATCAGGGGGTGGTGCTGTTTATCATGACTTAGGCAATTTAAACTTTAGCTTTATTGCGTATGGATCATTGTTTAACATCTCGAAACAGATGGAAATGATGGCCGAAACCCTTAGAAATTTAGGGTACAACGCCGCAGTTAATGGTAGAAATGACATTGAAGTGGATGGTGCGAAAGTATCAGGTAATGCGTTTTCACATTTAAAGAACCAACATTTACATCATGGGACTTTATTGGTTAATGTGAATAAACCAAGTTTGGGTAAATACTTAAATGTGAACCCAAAGAAACTTCAACGTAAGAATGTGGAATCTGTCGCTGCACGTATCGCGAATTTAAACGATATTAAACCAATTACTATTTCAACCTTAATTGAAACACTGTTTAAAACAGTTCAAGAATATTATCAAACTCATTCATATATTTATCCGATTCCATATGATTTTGATGTTAAGAAGATTGAACAGTTTAGTTCAATTGAATGGTTATTAGGTAAAACAAATAATGAAAAAGTTTATTTTGAAGAATGTTTTGATTACGGTTGTATTAAATGGATGATGGAAGTAGAAGATGGAACGATTGTGAACAATCATATTTATACTGATAGTATGGACACAGATTGGTGTCGTTCCATTGAAAAAGCGGTTATTGGTCATCAACCAAATGAAACAGAACTCTTGAAAGTACTTAATACATTGGATGTCGATGAGAAAATTGATGCGATTATAAACGCATTATCACATAAGGAAGATAATCTATGAAATTGATTATTATTGGAAGTGGACCTGCAGGTTATTCTGCAGCGTTTAAAGTTGCGAAATATAAATGGGAAGTCCAGTTATTTACAAACCAAAATCTTGGTGGTGTTTGTTTAAATGAAGGGTGTATCCCTACAAAGAGTTTATTAGAAGATAGTTTTCATTTATATAAAGTAAATGAAATGGATCAAACATTAAATGTACTTAATAGTGTTGAATCTGTTTATAGTCATAAGAATAGTGTTCAATCAGAACTACAAACTAATCTTGAGAAAGCTCTAATCCAATCTAAAGTAGAGATCATCCATAAACGTATCCACTTTAGTGATAATTCACATGTAATGGACGATGATGGAAATGAATATACTGCCGATAAGATTATTATATGTACTGGTGCGAAACCCTCAAGTCCGATTTCAATTGATGGATCTCTCACAAGTTATGATGTGTTACATAAACCATTCCTTACCAAGCAATCCATATTAATTGTAGGGGCAGGTGTTATTGGGGTAGAGTTAGCGAGCTTTTTACGTATGATGACGCATGATGTGACATTAATCGAAGTTGCGCCAAGAATATTAAGCCAAGTTCCGAAAGAGGCAGCGCAAACCTTAGATCGTGAACTTAAACGTATTGGAATTCAGATCTTTACTAATACTAAGATTGATAATTGGTCTAAGGATACTCAGTACCATATAGAGTTTAACCAAACACAAAACCATTATGATCAAGTTATTATTGCGACAGGTCGTAAAGCCAATATCGATTCATTACATCTAGAGGATACAAATATTGAACTTGAACGTGGGTTTATTAAAGTAAATAATTCGTTTGAAACAAACATTCCTAATGTATATGCAATTGGGGATGTGTCTGGATCCATCCAATTAGCCCATGTCGCAAGTGTTCAAGGTGAACAACTCATTGATTATTTAGCAAACAATGTTGAAATAAAAAATAAGCTTGTTCCATATGTAATCTATACACCACTTCAAATCGCGTATGCTGGATTAACTGAAGAAAATGCCAAAGAGATGGGTATCGCGTATATAATAAAAAAAATATTAATCAGTTCGTTAGCCAAACAAAAAATCAAATTAAATACACGTTCTTACTTAAAATGCATTGTGAACGATAAGTATGAGATGATTGGTGTAGAAATCGTGAGTAGTGAAGCATCTGAACTAATCGCTACATGTCTTGTGATAATGGAGAATAAAGTTGATTGTCGAGATATCCATACGATTATCTATGCACATCCAAGTTTAAGTGAAGTTTTTAGAGACTTACAGTTTGAGCTTTAGGTAAAGATTGGTATAATAAAACATATAGTTGGTTGAAGATTCCGGGAGAGATCAAGAAATTGACACCGAAGGCGAAATACGCATAAACGCTCAGGTAAAAGGGACCGGTATTGGACAAAGCTTCGTAGAGAGAGTCAATCCACCGAAGAGGCAATCGTAAGAGAATCTTTCAGGTAAAAAGACGAAGGCGTTTATTTTTTAAGCGCCTTTTGTGCGTTAAAGGAACCTATGGATAAAATTACTCCTCTATTCAATTGGCATAAGAATCATAATGGGAATATGGTGGAATTTGGTGGATATTTAATGCCGTTACACTATTCTAATGGGATCATACATGAACATCATACGGTTCGCACGAAAGTAGGATTGTTTGATGTAAGTCATATGGGTGAACTACATTTCTCAGGAAAAGACGCATTAGCGAATCTTCAATATCTAATTAGTAATGATTTTAGCGATTTAGAGATTGATAAGACACGCTATGGTGTCCTTGTTCGAAAAGATGGGACGGCAGTGGATGATCTACTAGTCTATCGTATGGCAGAGGAAGAATACTTGGTAGTTGTAAATGCGGCAAATATTGATAAAGATGTTAGCTACATAAAAGAACATTTATTTGGGGATGTATTATTCCAAGACATCAGTGAAGATTGTGGACAAATCGCAATCCAAGGACCGCTTAGTCAAGAGCTCTTAAAACGCTTAACACCAATCAATGATATGCCATACTATACCTTCAAAGGGAATGTGGATATTGCAGGTAAGAATGTATTAATTAGTCGTACTGGTTACACCGGTGAAGATGGATATGAAATCTATACAGCTGCGGCTGATACTGAATTTCTATGGAATCTTTTCTTAGAAACCGGGAAAGATCTTGGAGTAGAACCGTGTGGTTTGGGTTGTCGAGACACATTACGTTTAGAAGCCGCAATGCCTTTATTTGGACATGAATTGAACGATGAAACAACTCCATTAGAAGCTGGATTATCGATGTTTGTGAAATTAAATAAAGAGAAGTTTATTGCGCAAGAAGCACTTAGCGAAAAGCCAATCAAACGTAGAATTGGTCTTCAACTCATTGATCGTGGTATAGCACGTGAACAATGTCCTGTATATCATAATGGAATAGAAGTTGGGGTTGTATCATCAGGTACTAAGAGTCCAACATTGAATCAATCCATCGCAATGGCATTTGTACCAGCTGAGTTATTCAAAGAAACACAGTTTGAGATTGATGTTCGTGGCAAATTATTAAAGGCAGAAAAGGTAAAATTACCGTTTTATAAACGTTAAAAGGAGCACAAAAATGGAAAAATATTACGCAGAATCACATGAATGGGTTATGGCATTAGATGATAATACAGTCGTCGTTGGAATCTCTGATTACGCACAACATGCGCTCGGCGATATCGTTTTCTTAAGCAATGCGGAAGTTGGCGATACAGTAAAATTTGGTGAACGTTTTGGGGATGTGGAATCCGTTAAAGCGGTTTCTGAAATACTATCACCACTTGATGGAAAAGTTATTGAAGTAAACAAAGAATTGGATGATACACCAGAAATATTAAATGCTAAACCACTTGAAACTTGGATTATCAAAGTTGAAGGTAAAATTGATCCATCTAAACTATTATCAGAAGCTGATTATCTCGCATTAGATAAGGGTCATTAATATGGCAGATTACCTATCGAATACACCTGACCAACAAATTCAAATGTTAAAGGAAATTGGTTTGAGTTCTCTTGAAGAACTCTATGCCAACTTACCTCAAGATTTAATCTTACAAAAACCATTGAATTTAGAACTTGGTCAAAGTGAATTTAAAGTCTTTGATACATTGAAGGAATTATCCAGTAAAAACAAAGTGTATAAAACAATTCTTCGTGGTGCTGGTGTTGAACATCACTATATTCCAAGCGTTGTTAAACAACTCAGTAATCGTGAAGAATTTGTCAGTGCATATACGCCTTATCAATCTGAATTAAGCCAAGGTATCTTACAATCAATCTTTGAATACCAAAGTTCAATGTGTGAGATAACAGGTATGGATGTATGTAATGCGTCGGTCTATGATGGCGCTACAGCTGCGGCTGAGGCAATCCAAATGGTTATTGAAAAGAGTCGTCGTAAAATCTTAGTCCCTAAGAATATTCATCCTCAAGTTGTGTCAGTTATGCGCACCTATACGCAATGGTTGAATGTCGAAATCGTTGATGTGGAATGTAAAGATGGTGTAGTGGATATAGATGATCTAAAATCCAAATGTGATGACACATGTGGTGCACTCTTCATCCAACATCCTAATTATTTTGGGTTACTTGAAGATGTGATGGATATTAGCCAAGTTGTTCACTCAACTGGCGCAAAGCTTGTTCAATATACAAATCCTATGACACTTGGTTATTTAAAAACACCTCGTGCAAATGGTGTAGATATCGCAATCGGTGAAGCTCAACCATTAGGTATTCCAATGTCCTATGGTGGTCCTTTCTTAGGTTTTATGGCTGCGAGTGCTGATTTAGTTCGTCGATTACCAGGTCGTATTGTTGGTCAAACGGTTGATGAAAATGGTGAGCGTGCTTTCACATTAACGCTTCAAGCTCGTGAACAACACATTCGTCGTGAAAAAGCGAGTTCAAGTATTTGTTCGAACCAAGCTCTAATGGCATTAACTGCTTCAATGTACTTAGCGTCTGTTGGTCCAAGTGGATTAAAAGAAGTATCTGAACACAGTATGCGTAAAGCTCATTACTTTGCGAATGAATTGGTTAAGTTAGGATTTAAACTAAAATATACAGGTCCATTCTTCCATGAATTTGTGACTGTAAGTTCGCTTGAAAATACAATTATCGAACGTGTATTAGATGAAATCAATGTATTGTCTGGATTAAGTTTAAGTTCACATGAAACATTATGGTGTTGTACAGAAACCATTAAAAAAGAAGATATTGATCGTGTTGTAAGTCGTCTAAAGGAGGTCCTAGTATGAGTCAACTCATTTTCGAAAGAAGTGTACCGTTTAGACGTGCTGTTCGATTTGATGCTTGTGATGTGCCTGAAGTAAAACTAGATGAGAAATATGTACGTTTATCCAAAGCACGTTTACCTGAAGTGAGTGAAGTTGATATTGTACGTCATTATATGGAACTATCACGTTACTCATTTGGCGTTGATAATGGATTCTATCCACTTGGTTCGTGTACGATGAAGTACAACCCTAAACTCAATGAGTTTGCGGCGAGTCTTGATGGCTTTACTTCTATTCATCCTGATCAAGCATTATCAAGTATTCCAGGTACTGTTGAATTGATGGATAAACTTAGTCTATCCCTTACAGAAATTACAGGGATGGACGCATTTACCCTCCAACCAGCAGCTGGTGCTCATGGTGAATTTACTGGATTACTGTTAATTCGTGCGTATCACAAAGCACATAACGATACTAAGCGCACAAAGGTAATCGTTCCAGATAGTTCACATGGCACAAACCCTGCAAGTGCTAGTATGGCTGGGTATACCGTTGTGAGTGTTCCTTCAAACAATGAAGGTGGCGTTGATGTCGAAGCACTTAAAGCTGTTTTAAATGATGAAGTTGCGGCGTTGATGTTGACGAATCCAAATACACTTGGTTTATTCGATCCAAACATTAGTGAAATAGCACGTCTTGTCCATGAAGTTGGTGGATTGGTTTATTACGATGGAGCTAATCTAAATGCGATAATGGGAACAGCTCGACCTGGTGATATGGGCTTTGATGTTGTACATCTAAACTTACATAAAACATTCTCTACCCCACATGGTGGAGGCGGACCTGGTAGCGGACCGGTTGGAGTTAAGTCATGTTTAGTTCCATATTTACCACAAGGGACATTAATCAAAGAAGCTTATGGTTATCGTTATATTGATGAAAGAGATACCTTAAGTATTGGTCGTATGCGCTCTTACTATGGTAACTTCTTAGTTAATGTACGTGCCTATACTTATATCTTGAGTTTAGGTAGTGATGGATTAAAATCTGCGAGTCAGAATGCAGTACTAAATGCAAATTATATGATGAACGCATTAAAGGATACTTTCCCTGTCGCATACCCTCAAACGTGTATGCATGAGTTTGTCATAAGTTTAGCTGACCTCAAGAAAGAGACGGGTATAAGTGCGAAAGACATCTGTAAAGCTCTGCTTGATTATCAGATGCATCCACCTACCATGTACTTCCCTCTTATCGTTCATGAAGCACTTATGATTGAACCAACAGAGACAGAAAGTAAAGAAAGTATGGATAACTTTATTCAAGTCTTAAAAGACTTAAAACAATTAGCGTATGATGATCCTCAAAAGATTCTCAATGCGCCATATACTACTCCGGTCAAACGTGTTGATGATGTACAAGCAGCACGTAATCCAATTCTAAAATATCAGTTTAAGTGAGCCTAGCTCACTTTTTTTATGGATAAATGTAGTTATTACGTATATAACTTTATGATACTTATTTATACATTAATCAAACTTGAACAGTATTTAAATAAGAATTATTATCTTCGTACATTATTTATTTATGAGTACGTATTAATCATTCCTATATATTTCTTATCATTAAATATCATTTCATTCACATTAATCTGTATACTATTCGTACTATCTTGGATGGATTATCGTATCCAATCGATAAGTGATCGCTTAATTATTCTTTTCTATTTATCTATTCTAATCCATTACATTAATCAACCGATTCATATTAGTTTTATTAATCTATTCATTTGTTTTGTATTATTGATAATCTCATTAAAAACGAATGGATTTGGATTAGGCGATGTATATATACTATTTGGTTTATCACTTATTTTAAATAATCAGGATTTTCTAATCGTATTACGAAATAGTTTTATACTTGCGTTAGTTATCGAATCAATAAAAAAGACAAAAGTTAATTTTGCCTTTATACCTTATATTTATTATTCATTAATCCTATTTCTTAGCGTAAATCTTTATTAATATTTTCATAAATTCTAGGTAAATCCGATACTGAAATAATACCTAATGGTTTCTGATTGCTCGCGCCATCTTGGGTAATAATTAGCGCATTTAAACGTTTACCTGCCGTGAGTGATTGTTCAAACTTTATTACGACACTTAATAGTGTTGCATGTGCTGGTATAAACTCAACAGTACGTTTTTTCTCATCTTGTAGAAGTAAATCATTAATCGTTATATCTGGTAATTTACCTTGAATTTTATCAATAGTTTTAACGAGATATTCATTAATCGCATCGGTTGTGATTAACCCTTTATATTGAAGTTTATCGTTGTATACCGGTAATTTAGAATAACGTTTAGGTAATAATTTATTTAAGCCAACTTGAAGAGAATCCGTATCGAGACAATATTCCACATTGGACAAGTAATTTGGTTTTACTCGTTCTGGTTCTGTTAATAACTGGGCGATATGTTCAATTGATTCAACTTCTTTTAAATGGGGTTCCGCAATAACTTCACCATCGATTCGTTCATGGACAATCGCATTACGCAAATCTCCGAATTCTTCTAAATACCGTTGAAAACGATGATAGTTACGATCCATATTAGACATACGACGAACAAGTTCTGAATATGAAATGTATCGGTCTGATTTAACTCTTCGATTCATTTCGCCTTCAATCGTACTAAACGCAATGATAAATCGTTCTGAGTTTGATTTTTGGCTCATGGTTTTAATTCATCCAGTTTCTTTTTACTTAATAGAGAACTAAAGATAGCTTGTATAATTTGATCAATTTCTTGACCTTCACGATAATCCGCTTCTGCCACAAAATCGACACGTCGATCCTCAAATAATGTTTGACTCTCATGCGTTGATTTCTTACCATATGGTACAACCGCAATCGCATGTCCCCCATTCATTTTTACAAGTTTCATACTTGGTACATCGGTAAATCCATCCCCGATATATATCATATGACTAAATGGTACTGGACGATCTTCTTCTTTTTGGAAACGATTTAAATCCGCATCATTATTAATATCCAATATACCCTTATTAATACGATATAAAAACTGTGTCTTTATCGTATAATTTACCGATAATTTCGGCCATATTGCTTGACCATTTTCATTGTATAAATATTCACAGGCATATACTTTTTTAAAGTATTGCGCAATTGGTGTATGATCAATAATCTCTTTTAAACCAGATGAAATAATGTAATGTTCAAGTTCAATTGATTGATTCTTCGCTACTTGATTGATATGTTCAAACCAATCCACTACACCAGGATAAAAATCAATTTGTGAGCCATATTTCGCTAACATTTCACGACTTAATTTAATACCGCGTGCTTGCGTCTGGACAATCATTTCATGGAGATACGCTAGAATATGATCCATTTCTTGAGCTTCAGCCTTTTGATTCACATGACTCCAAAATGTTGTGGAATCTTCGATTTTCAAGTCATCAAAAAATCCATACTCTTGCATGTCTTTGTACGATAACGTTTTATCAAAATCATATAGTAATGCGATTTTCATATTGACCTCTACCCTTTAATAAATTGAATTGTTATAATCGACCTATGAAACATGTTGTAATAGGTCTAATCTACGATAATCATAAACTATGTGTCGCTAAACGCTTATCTGAACCCTACCTTGGATATATGGAATGTCCGGGTGGTAAAGTTGAAGCGAATGAATCACTAGAAGATGCACTTAAACGCGAGCTATTTGAAGAAGTAAATCTTACATCGTTTGATAATCAATTTCTTAAATCGATTACCGTAGAAAATGAATATGGTATTTTCGTTTTACATTTCTTCAAGATTATCCCTTATCAAGAACTAATCCCAAAAGTATATAATGAATTACTTTGGGTTGAAAAAAGTACAATCAAACAATTAAATTGGATTCCGCATAATCTACCTTATTTAGATTTCTTTATCAGTGTAGATTAAACCTTATCTGCTTTAAACACAATATTCGCTTGTTTACGTGCTTGATCTAAACACGTCATTAAAATTTCACTATTCTTAACATGAGATTGGAATGTATCCCAATCGTTATTTTTTAAGATATCCGCAAATGCTTGTATTTCATGAACCATCGCATTCTTAGCTTGTTCAACCCCAAGTTCTACGGTTTCTTTTGGAGTCACTAATTGAACATTCACTAAACGTGATGCTTGTTCAGGCACAACGATTGCGCCTTTTTCTCCACTAATGTACGTAAAGTTTTGGCCACGACTGTCCTTGCCAATCACACATACAACAACCTTATCTGGATATTTTAATGTTAATACGCCTGACAAATCGATCCCATTAACATAACGATTACACTCATAATGAAGTGACTCAGGTTTACCAAACAATGCGATACTCAAACCCATTGGATAAACCCCAAGATCCATTAATGCGCCACCTGAATGATCTAAATCAAAGATATTAGGAACAGTACCTTGAAGTAATACATCATATCGACTTGAATATTGAACCATTGCGCTATTCATGAGTTTAATTGGTTCAATCTTAACGAGAGCTTCTTTAAGGACTTTGAGATTAGGAAGGTGCATCACGGTCATCGCATCAAAACAGAAATGTTTAGTTTCATTCACAACTTCCATAACTTGATTAAATTCACGTAGATTACTGACAAACGGCTTTTCACAAATAACATGTTTATGTGCTCTTAACACATCGATACATTGACTAAAATGCACATCATTTGGACTTGCCAAATAAATTACATCTATCTCAGGATGATTAAGTAATACATCCCAATCACTAATTACTCCTACACCATATTGACTCGCAAACTCTATTCCTTTTTCTTCACTTCTAGAATAAATATGCGTTAATTTAAAGAATGGTTCATGCTTAAGCGCATCAATGAAATGTTGCGTAATAACCGACGTCCCTACTGTTGCGATGTTCATAGACTTGTCCTTCCTTCCACGACACTTGATAATCTCGGAATAACTTGTTTCTTACGAGATAAGATATCTGGGAATAAACTTAAACGATTATTATCGATACCAGCATACGCTTCTTCCGCAATCCATTTCTCTTTACCCATGTATAACATCGCGGAACCATGATGTTCTAAACTTGTGAAGAGTAAGAGTATCAAATCAATACGTTTCTCATCGACATAACTCTTCATCGCCTTCACTATATCTTCTCTTACAGCTTCAACTTGGTTAATATCGAATAAACTCATTTGACCAACACGTACACGATAATTTCCAATTTGGAATTCTTTAATATCATTTTCGATAATTTCAAGTGCTGATTTTTCATGTAGACCTGCACCTTCAGTAAAGATATCTTTCGCTAAAGCGTCGGTATTAAGTTCTGCGATTCTTGCACAACGTTGTGCTGTATGAATATCAATGAGTGTTGTTGTTGGAGATTTAAAATTTAATGTGTCCGATAAGATCGCAGCACATAATAACCCAGCCATTTTCTTCTCAAGTGGTACACGATTTTCATCATACAAGTTCGCAATAATCGTACATGTACTACCGACTAATTGATTTCTAAAATTAATTGGTTTATTTGTTTGAATATCACCAATTCTATGATGATCGATAACTTCAACTAAATCAGCTTCCATTAATCCATCTACACTTTGTGCAATTTCATTATGATCTACTAGGATAATTTGTTTGCGTCTTGCATTTAATAGATGATAACGTGAAATTAATCCGTATATCTTACCTTTATCATCCACAACAGGATAACTTCTATATCGGGATTTAACCACTTTATTTAGTACATCATCCACAAACTCTGATTTATCAAATGTGACAAGATTTGTCGACATAATAAACTTAATTGGTGAGGAGTAGAAGATATAACGTGAAGTATTCAATGTCCCATGACCGGATAGAATAATCGCACATCCTTTTTCTTTTGCGGCTTTGATAACTTCATCTCTTACATAATCTGCCCAAACGATGACAAGACAAGCCGCATCTTTTTCAATCGCTTGAAGTTGCGCTTCCGCATCATTCCCAACGATTACAGTACGATCTTTAAGTTCATAACTATCTAACTTATGTTCTGCGACTGCGATAATACTTACTTTACCGTTTAAACGCGTTTGTTTAGGTGAATAGATTAAAGCACCGCTAATGGTCTTAACAATATACTCAATTGGAGTTTTGCTTAATAGCTCAATACTCTTCGCTGTATCTCCCATCGCAACTGATGATAAATTTGAATTTGTGAGCACACCAAGTAGTACATTTTGATCATCCACAACACAAAGCACTTTTTTCTCAGTACTCATTAGTTGCCATGCGTCATAGATCGTTGTCTCTTCTCTTATTGTGACAGCACGATCAATATCGATTTCGTTTAATCGCATACGTGCGTCATCTAAAATCATTGGATGTTCAAAACCAAATCGTTTTAAAACATATTCCGTCTCATGGTTTATCTCACCTAAGCGACAAGCAATCGAATCAAATCCGAGCTTATTTTTTAAGTGTGTGTAACCAATTGCGGAACAAATGGAGTCCGTATCCGGATGTTTATGTCCTGTGATATGGATTGGATATTGAATAGGCATATTTAATCTCCTTGATAAAGTTGTAAAATGAAGAAATAAAATCTTTATTACTTAAATTCTATCAAATATCTATATTTTAATCTATGAATCACTTAAAATAGAGCTAGATATTATGCAAATACAATGTGGCGAATACATTATAAAACCGATGCACGAAATAAAAGCTGAATTATGGCTCAAGTTTCACCAAGAAAACCGATTCTACGTCGATAATTTTTCTACGACTAAATTATCGGATTATTATACGATTGAAGTTCAACAGAAATTTGTCATACAAAGTGTTATCGATTTTGAACGTGATGAAGGTTATGCGTTTGGTATTCTATCGCATAACGGAAAGAAGATTCTTGCTAAAGTTAAGACAATCCGCGATCCGAATCGAAATCATAATCATGTGACAATGCGTATCTTAATCGATTATCGTTATCGTAATATCGAATTTGGATCACTTATATTAAAAAGTATTATCGATTTCTTATTTAAGAATCGAGGCGTACATATTATCTATGCGCCAGTCTTACCCGATGATGTGTATACCATTCAACTCTTAACCCATTTTAACTTCATTTTTGAAGGGCGTTTACTTAAATCATTCCATGTGAATGGTGAATGGAAAGATCATTTCTTATACGCATTAATCAATGAAGGGAATGGCCGATAATGAACCAAGAAGAATTAATTCAATCGATAAGAGAATTTTGCGAAGAACGCGATTGGGACCAGTTCCATTCCATCAAAGATTTGGCTATTGGGTTAAGTACTGAGAGTAATGAGTTACTTCAACACTTTAGATTTAAAGATGAAGCGCAAAGTATTGAGTATTTAAATACACATCGTAAGATGATTGAAGATGAATGTGCAGATGTATATTATTACTTACTTAGACTGTGTGATGTATATCAGATTGATCTTAATTCTGCGTTAGAAGAAAAGATGAAGGATAATCGTAAGAAATATCCGAAAGAATTAGTTAAAGGTAAAAACTTAAAGTATAACGAATATAAATAAAGGGACAATGTCCCTTTTTATACGATATTTTTTAATTCTAATCCCTGTACAAAGAGATGACAGTTCTCTTCAAATAAATTCCAAAGTCTTTCTTTAGTGTAATCACCTGTCCCACTAACATGAGGCGTTAAGAGTAAGTTCTTACAATCCCAAAGTGGGGAATCTTTTTCAACAGGTTCTTTTGCCATTACATCCAATGCGCAAAAACCAAGATGTACAGATTCAAGTGCTTCAACTAACGCAACTTCATCAATAATTCTTCCTCTACCCACATTTAGTAAAATTGAACCTTTTTTCATCTTGAAGAGAATTTCTCGACTAAATAAATTATTCGTCTGTTCATTAAGTGGTAACGTAATCACAACCACATCACTCATCATCACAGCTGTTTCTAAGTCCTTCACAGCGTATACTGTACTAAATCCATCCGTTGGTGTGCCTTTCGAGTTTACCCCGATAAAATGCACATTAAATGGTTCTAGACGTTTTCGTATCGCTTGACCAATACTTCCAATCCCAACAATGCATACATTCATATTTTCAAGTTCACGATTATGTTTACGTTCCCAATTTCCTTCTTTCTGAAGTTGGTAATTAAGTATCGCATTCTTATAGTACATTAAGATATACAACACAACCCACTCCGCTATTGGATCACTAAAGACATCTTTCGCATTCGTAAATACGATTCCTTTTGCCTTCCATTCATCAACCGGTAAATTATTATAACCAGCATATGAATTTTGAATCCATTTTAACTGTGTAAATTTATCTAATCCAATCTTCTTCACATGATTCGCACCATAGACAAAATCATATATTTCCGGATGTTTAACTTGATCCGTTTCTAAAATAATATCAAACTCTAAACCCAACGTTTTTAATCGATTTTCGATATCATTTGGTAATGTGTCTATTTCACTTATTAATGCACGCATATTTTCACCTCTATCCATTTTATTATGCCATATTTCGTATTTCTTTGTCTTTTGAAATTCTCTCTGAATGGTATAATACTTAAGATGAGGTAAGTTATGTTAGAAATTATCAAGGCTATATTATTAGGTATTATCCAAGGAATCACAGAATGGTTACCAGTTAGTTCAACTGGACATATGATTTTATTTAACCATTGGTTCCCACTATCATTCTCAAAAGAATTCGTCGATCTCTTCTTAGTATTTATCCAACTTGGATCGATTATTGCGGTAATTGTCTTATTCTTTAATAAGTTATTCCCTTGGTCATCTTCCTCTAAAACTCACCAACACAATACAATTCTATTATGGATAAAAATCATTATTGCGGCATTCCCTGGCGCAGTCATTGGTTTATTATTTGATGATATTATCGATACCGTATTATACAAACCGATTGTCATAGCGATCACACTATTCGTTTATGGTGTTCTATTTATCTACATCGAAAAGACCAAAAAAGATCATCCTAAAAACACATTAAGTTTAATTACATATAAAGATGCGTTATTAATTGGTGCTTTCCAAGTCTTAGCGCTTATTCCTGGCACATCACGTAGTGGCGCAACAATACTTGGCGCAATCGTATTAGGCGCAAGTCGTACCGTTGCGGCAGAATTCTCTTTCTTCCTAGCTATCCCAATGATGTTCGGGGCTAGTTTCATTAAGTTGATTAAAGCAGGATTCACATGGTCATCACTTGAATGGACCGTCCTTGCGACAGGTACAATTGTCGCATTTGTTGTATCACTATTGGTTATACGTTTCTTGATGGATTATGTTAAGAAACATGACTTTACGTATTTTGCGTACTATCGAATTGCGTTAGCGCTTGTCGTATTAACCTTGTTGTTCATATAGTAAACAAACTGCACCAAATCTTCGGTGCAGTTTTTATTACACTATATTTTAAATAAATAAGTAACAGGTCATAGACATTGAACCCATTAAACAAGATTGATTGAAAATTGATAATGTGTCTTCTTCACTGGACGCACCTAACACATAAAGTAATGGATAGAAATGTTCAGTTGTGAAGAATGCTAGACTGGAAGATTGACCAACTAATTTATAATTTATGACATTATCATATCTCTTATTGATAATATTCGTTTTGATATAGTTGTCAAACTCTTCAGCCCATGGATAACCACCCTCCATGTCCCAATTAATACGTGATAAATTATGTACTACATTCCCACTTCCAAGTATTAATACACCCATATTACGAAGTGCACTTAATTCACGTCCAATTTGAAAATGTGTTTCTGCACTCGCTTTATGATCAATACTTAGCTGAAATACAGGAATATCCGCATTGGGATACATTTTACATAGCACAGACCATGTGCCATGATCCATTCCCCAACTATTATCCACCATCACTTCTCGTTTAATGTGTTTGATTGTTTCATGCGCTAATTCTGGTGAACCAGGCACATCATAAACAAGTTTATATAATTCTTCAGGAAATCCACCCATGTCATAAATTTGTTTAGGTTTTATGGAGTCATTGATTCGTGTTCCTTGTGTTACCCAATGCGCTGACACTACAAGAATCGCCTTAGGTTTATCAAACGATCCTGCAATCTCTTTCCATCCCTGAACATATTTATTATCTTCTATTGCATTCATCGGTGATCCATGACCTACGAATAAAGCCGGCATTCTTTTATTTGACATCGTATTCCCCTTTTTCTTAATAAAAACTCCAAGTTGATTTGGAGTTATTGTTTTTCTAGTAATTCGACAACCTTTTCGCAAATCTGATGTGTAATTAATGCGTCATCACCACTAACAGGACTTGGTTTATTATTTACAAGCGCATCGATAAACGCATTACGTAAATTTTCAAAACCACGTTTCTTTAACGTAGGAATCCAATCACTTTCAGGTTTCTTTACTAATATACTCTTCTCATAGGTTTCTAAACTTGATAAGTTACGAATAATACTCTTCTTCTGAGGATGCATAACTTCAATAACTTCTTCAGTTACTCCATTTAGATAATTCATGATCAAGATACCTTGATTCGATGCGGTGATTAGTTGTACAACGACATGAACAAGTTTTCCATCGATCTTCTTACCTTGAACTCTAACATCAATTATTTCATCCTGTAATAGAAAACGTGTAGTATCTACTACATGCACAAAATCTTCTACGATGAATCGTCTAATATTATCGGGATACAAATCACGGTTCTTCTGATATACAACTAAATCAGGTTTCCCATATGATACGACTTCTTGTATGTATGGAACGAAACGACGATTGAATCCAATCATAAATAAGACATTATTATCATTCGCAAGTTTTACAAGCTCTTTCGTCTCATCGAAATTCATCGATATTGGTTTATCAAGATGGCATGGAATTTTAGCACTAAGTATTTTCTTAGCCATCGCATAATGTACTTCTGTTTTCGATGTGACATAAATCGCATCAACGCCACTTTTAATCAAATCATCTAAATCAGTATAGCCTTCAGATAAATGGTATTGAGCCAATACTTCATTCAATGTGTCTTGATTACGAGTACACGGCACAATTGTTAAATCCTTCAAATTCGATAAGATTGGTAAATACGCTTTTTTCGCAATGTCCCCTATTCCAACAATCCCTATTCTCATATGTTTTCTCCCATTTTCAATTTACCAATCAGATATGCCCCATATAATGGTGGATTACTATTCGGTTGAATATCAAGGTGTTTAGGCAATGCCTCTCTTAATGGAGTAAGTACCACATCCCCTGATTCAAATACACCACCTGATAATCGTATCGTATGTAATTCTGGATTCATTTTTAAACATGTTTCTACGAGAATTGCCAATTCAAGTGCCGCAGATTTAAAGATTTGAATCGCATGTTTATCGTTCTTAGTAGAAGCTAAATAACATACACGTGCAAGAGATGCGATGGCCTCTTTTGGTCGTTTATGATCGCTTAATATCTTAATTATCTCACTTGGATCATCAAGTACTAAACTATCCATTACACAATCAAATAACTCCGTCTTCTTTAATCGACCATCTGCCATTTTACTAAATACACTTAATACCTGTTTCCCAATCCAAAATGCACTACCTTCATCGCCTACCCAATATCCCCATCCACCAACACGGTGTCTAAGTCCATTCGATTGGCTAAGTGCAATCGACCCAGTCCCTGATATAATCATAATCCCATCATTGCCTTTAAGGGCAGACATGAGTGCACAATCCACATCACTTTGAATTGAATAGTGTTCATAAGGGAATTGTTTCTTAATGGCGCGTTCAATTGATTGTCTAATCTTCGGATTCAATCCATAACCAGCCAACCCAAAACTAATGAAATCAGCTGTTTCATTTTCTAATAGAGTATTTACTCCAATGCGTAATGCCTTTGCCATATTGGTATATCCAACTTGTAAAGGATGAAGAGATGGATGTTCTAAACTCTTAATGATTGAACCATTCTCATCGTATAACGCAAAACGAGCTTTTGTCCCACCTGCATCTATCGCTATTATTTTCATACGTTCACCTAATTCTATTATAGTCGAATTTTATAAAAAAATACCTGTTTCCAGGTATTTAAGATGCTAAACGTTTTTCGCCTTCTAATTGTTTGATTTCAGTTAAGTCTTGAGTCACTTCGATACAACCTAAATACGCTCCAGCTTCATCTCTTACGGCATAATAGCGGATAAACACAAACTTACCTTTAAAGTTAATCCAGAAATCTTCATGTTCCTTTTTACCAGAACGTAAATCATCCACAATGTTCATTACGACATGTACGCTTTGCGGCGGATGACATAGATGAACAGGACGTCCGATAACCGATGATGGTCGATCAAAGATTCTTTCTTTGCCTTGTGATACGTATTTTACTTTATTATCCGCATCCACAAACGTCATATCAAACGGTAATGTATTTAATATTGCATTAACTTCAACTGTTGATAAACGTCCTAAAGACATACGAATATCCCCATCAACTGTTTCTGTATCTACATTTACTGTTTCTTCCTCAACAGCTTTATATAAACCTGCTTCAGGATTTTCGAGTGCTTTCGCAATCGCTTTAAAATCATCTTCAGATAATGTATCTCTTAATAGCGGAAACAAGATCATATTCTCTTTGGTAATCATTTCTTTTACCATATCAACCATTTGATAGAACTTATCCATCATGTGATTGACTTCATCACTCGTATTAAGCGCAATAAATGCTTCTTTTAACTTTTCACGTACTTGGTTATCAACACCCCACATAACTTGAGGAATTGTTTCTATGCCATGTTTTTCTAAGAATGGGAAGAATACATTTTCTTTCTTAGCATAATGCGCATCGATTGTCCTAAACTCTTCAATTAACTCAAGTAAATAAGGTTTAACAATCTTTAAACTTACTTGCGTTTCTTGTTTGAATTTTAATGCCTTATTAACTAAATCCGAATATACTTTATTTTCATCTTCAAAAATTGTGATTGGATTTACGGTTAATACATCTTGATGTAACTCCGCAAGTGATCCTTGGAATAACGACGCATGGACATCACAAAGGCTTTGAATCTCTTCGACACTAACGCCTTCTTGGACAAGATTGTACTCCATCTGTGCAATTTCTGCCCCTGTCACATACGCAAAATCTCGTTTGAACTCTGCCTCTACTTCTGCTCTATCTTCGCCACGATGTAATCGTTGAATTAATCCTTTTAGTTGTGTTTGGCGTTTACTAGCGTTATCAATAATTTCGCTCATATTTCATCCTCCAACTTCATCTTACCACAAAAATAAAAAATAAATGTGACATACATCACATTTAATAGATAATTATTTCTCTTCTTGATTGAAGTTTTATTCGTTCTTCTTTTTCTAATTGTTTCAGCTTCCGATTAACACTTTCACGACTTACCCCTAATCGCATCGCCATCTCATCTTGACTTAATGGACAATTAAGTTGTATGCCATGATTGGTTTTAACGCCATAATCTTGACTTAATTGAACCAACAGATTCATTAAACGTACTTCTAAGCTTTCCGCATGTACAGTCGATAACTCAAGTTCGAGTTGATTTACACGTTGATTTAATTCATTTAAGATCGATAACGCTAAATCAGGTTCATTATGAATCAGTTCATGCATCGTACTAGAATCAATCATACACAATGCGCCTTCACTCATTGCCTCTATCGAATACCCAATTTCTTTATCCTTGAATAAACTATCTTGTCCAAAGAAATCTCCTGTCTTTAGATATTGGATTACTTTCGCTTTTCCATCTTCATTGACATTAACTGTTTTAAACTGTCCTCGACTCACAATCACAAACTGTGATATGGTATCACCTTGATTCAGAAAAATATCCCCTTTATTAAAACTACGTCGATTAACATGTTTTATAATCCTGCCTCGTTGTGTTGGCGTAAGATTACGAAAAAGACTTAATTGACTGATACAAATTGGCGCTTTACACGTTAAACAACTTTCCATTAGTTCCATTCCTTACAAACATCCACCCATTGGATTGATTTCGATAATTTAACAAGTTTATCAATTGTAAGTTCAATCGCAGAATTAGAGCTACCACACGCTGGATATACTGTCTCAAAGCGCTGTAATGATACATCGAGTACAACGACACAGTTATCATTTACCGCAAATGGACATACGCCACCAACCGCATGACCTACACTATTTTCAGTTTCGTCATAGTCTAGCATTCTAGCTTTTAAATTGAATTGTGCTTTAAACTTACTATTATCTATTTTGGCATCTCCAGCTGTCACAATCAAGAGGGTTTGATCAAAGTAGCGAAAAGCAAGTGTCTTTGCGATACGTTTACCTTCAATATTAAGCGCTTGTGCAGCTTCATTTACAGTTGCGCTTGAAACACTAAACTCTTGAATATGTTGTTCTAGATCAAATTGTCTAAAATAATCTTTTACTTTTTCGATTGCCATATTTTACCTAATCTTATGAATTAATGTACCACTATTTTATCGATTGAACAATAAAAAGAGTCATT
Source organism: uncultured Erysipelotrichaceae bacterium (assembly GCA_942492995.1). Taxonomy (GTDB): domain Bacteria; phylum Bacillota_I; class Bacilli_A; order Erysipelotrichales; family Erysipelotrichaceae; genus UBA2212. Next base: position 1,959,975 of record OW818653.1, on the reverse strand, counting down.
TCTGACTCTTTTAACTACTTAACTTCGATTCGTTTAACAACTTCAGTTTCACCTTTAATTGGTAAAATAACTTTTAGTACGCCTTCTTCAAATTTCGCATCAATGTTTTCATGTTCAATGTTTGAAAATCTTATTTGACGTGTAAACATCGATTGACTTCTGGAACGATAGATATACTTCTTAGTATCTTCTTTATTTTCTTAGATGTGTTCTGCCTTAATGGTCAAGAGATCATTGTTGAAGGACATATTAATTTCTTCCTTCTTATACCCTGGTAAATCAACTTCTACGACATACTTATTATCCTCTTGATAAACATCAAGATGACTATTGGAATTAACACTTGGTAAGAAGAATTCATCATTGAAGAAGTCATCAAGAATCGAAGTTGTTGGACGTCTGATTAAACCGTTTCGCATATTTTTTCCTCCTTTGGCACTCTATATATGTGAGTGCTAATACATTATTATAATATCACATTTATTAGCACTGTCAACACCTGAGTGCTAAGTTTTCATAAAATGATTGAAGTATTTATGAATTGGTGTTATTATCCATTCGTTTATGTCGCAGACATTCCAAAGGAGTTCAATGAAAGCTGTTTTCTCTACATTACCGATCAATGATTCTCATCCAACGACAAGTGAATTCTTAAGCCATATTGATGATTTGATTGACCACCCGGTCGTATCAGACTTACATAACTACTCTCAACATTTAAATACGAGCCGTTTTCAGCACTCTTTAAATGTCGCATATTATGCATTTTTATTCGGTAGACGTTTTAACATCAATGTTTCTGATTGTGTACGTGGTGCTTTCTTACATGATTTATTCCTCTATAATTGGAGAACTGAACAAGTAACACCTGGTAAACATGTCAATGTACATCCACAAGAAGCTTTAAAGAATGCGAAGATGATTACACATGTTAGTCCAGTTATGGAAGACGTGATTGTGAATCATATGTGGCCATTGGGTAATTCTAAACCAAAATCAAAAGAAGCCTGGATTGTCCAAGCTTCCGATAAATTATGTGCAGTGATGGAAGTCACTCAACAACTTAAATCAAAGAGTTTACATCATAACCTTGCGGGCGTGATGTTAGGCTTATTATTATTCTTACGTTAAGATGCTCAGGCATCTTTTTTTATACTACGTGATGCGATAATATCAATTCCACTATCTAGAATATTGGACACAATCACATCATTAACTGAAACAGGCGCATTTACGACTATCTTCTCTAACTCGTTTATCATATCGAAGATCATTTCTTTTTTAATTGCGCTACGACTTACTACTGGTAATCGTTTTAACTTAGATCCTTCGATCTTAACCGTTGTTGTAATCATTCTTCTTGGTTCAGTTACTTCTTGAATCGCGTAAACTTCGCCTCTTTTACATTGGTTACCACTACAGATGTATTCTTCATTCACTTTTACGAGTTGAATTAAACAACCTCTAGGACATACAATACACGTTAATTCATGTTTCATTGGATACACTCTAAAGTAAGTTTGTCTTTTACTTTCTGTAGAATACTTAACGGTATTTGGATCATTTCCATTTCTGCAGGTAATAATTGTGTCTTTGGAAGTGTCATTAATATTTCATCACCTGATTTAATCAATATCTTCACATTCTTATACGGTCTACGCATGCGAAATTTTAATTTAACTGGTTTATCGAGATTGATAGTATGAGGAATTACATAGATAAAGTTCGCATCACCCTTAACTTCAATACTGTTTAAGCTATCTTGAATGTTATTTAGATAATCTGAAACAGACTTCGCCACAACATCGCCTTCTTCACTCACAAAATCTACGACATCATGAATGTGTAATCCATTTCCACAGGCGAATATGCCTGGAATACTTGTTTCATAATTATGATTGATACGTGGTCCTTTTGTTTGTGGGTCCATTACGATGCCTGCCGCTTCTGTAATGATATTATCGGGAATTAATCCTACCGATAATAATACCGCATCAACGTCCACATTAAATTCAGTCCCAACTATCGGCTTTAGATTTTCATCTACACGACTTAGTTCGATGGACTCAACACGTTGTTTACCATTAATCTTAGTAATTGTAGTACTTAGATGAAGTGGTATATCAAAGTCGTATAAACATTGAACTAAATTACGCGTTAATCCATTTGAATAAGGCATAATTTCCGCAACTCCAACAACCTTCGCCTTAGCAATCGTTAGTCGTCTTGCCATAATTAAACCAATATCTCCACTTCCAAGAATAAACACACGTTTACCAACACAATAACCATCCATGTTCAAGTACTTCTGAGCTGATCCAGCTGTCCATACACCAACACTACGATCCCCTGGAATCATAATATTTCCACGTGTTCTTTCACGTGCACCAAGCGCTAATACAATTGATTCTGCTTGAATTGTATGAACTCCATTAGGATTGATGTATTCGATTGTTTTATCTGGATTGAGATGTATTACGGTTGATTCTAATTGATATTCAATTCCAAGTTGTATAAATTCGCTTACTAATCGCTCCGCATAACTTGGACCTGTTAATTCTTCTTTAAATCGTGTTAGGCCAAATCCATTATGTATACATTGGTTTAAGATTCCACCTAATACTTCTTCTTTTTCGATTAAGAGTGAATCGATGTTTAATTTCTTCAATTGAATTGCACAGGCTAAACCTGCACTACCGCCACCGATGATGACACATTTATAGCTTTTCATTCGAACCCCCAAGTGGAGTTAAAAATGATTCATTATCATACTTAACTTCTTCCATTGATATATTTAGTTCTTGTGCTAATAATCGTACGACTTCACTCTCACAAAAACCACCTTGGCAACGACCCGATCCTGGTCTTACTAAGCGTTTAACACCCTTAACACTATGTGCACCGACAGGTAAATGAATCGCATCAATAATCTCTTTTTCACTGATTGTTTCACATACACAAACAATCTTACCAAAGCGTATATCTTCTTTTATTAATTCACTCCGCTGATCAAGCGTTAAGTGTTTTCTCCATTTGAAGTCAACTAAATTATCCTTTTGAACCAATGTAATCTCTTTAGAAATAAATTGGTTAATCACGTACTCTGATATACCTGGACTACTCGCTAAACCAGGTGAATCAATCCCAATGATATTAATAAAACCATTTAGATTTTCGATAATAAAATCTTTTGAAAGTGACGTAGGTCTTACTCCAGCGAATTGACGAATCATTCGATTCTTTGGCAATGGTTTAATAATCTGTGCAATCTTCTCATCTACTTCATCTAATCCGCGTTTCGTTGTACTAAAATCATACCCATCTTCTATCACATGACTTGTTGGCCCAAACATTAAATTGCCTTCAGTTGTCTTAAGTGCTAATACACCTTTACCAAATTGGTTTGGTGTTGGATAAATTATATGATTCAAATAATTCTTATCGCGAATATCACTGACTTGATACTCACCTTTTCTAAATTCTATTTGATGTGTCGTGTTTGGATTGTGATAACGCGCAACTTCTACTCCCATCAATCCGCTACAATTAATCACGATCTTTGATTCAAATGTTTTTTGATTGGTAAGTATCGAATAGTAATCTTCATGTTTATCAATCCCAATAACACGTGTTTCACGATAGAGTTCAACCCCATTAGAAACTGCATAATTCATACACGCATACCCCATTTGCCATGGAGTTATAATGGCAGTTGTTGGAAAGTAAATCGCCTCTAAAATAGAATCGCTAATGTTCGGCTCCATTGTTCGTACTTCAGATTTATTAATATGTGTACACGCAATATTACGTCTCTTTGCGCGTTCTTCGAGTTCGTTTAATGTGTTGATTTCATCAATGGACTTCGCGACTAACAAACTACCAACTTGTTGGTATTCCACATTTAATTGTTTCGCAATTTCTGGATGACGCTCAGCACCTCTAAGATTCAATAACGCTTTTTGTGTACCGTCTTCTGGATCATACCCAGGATGGATTAATCCACTATTAGCACTACTTGTTTCATTCATGATTTCTACATTCTTTTCAAGAACACAAACAGACACGTTAAAATGGCTTAAATCATAAGCCAACATTGATCCGATTATTCCTGATCCAATGATAATAATGTCGTACATAACTTGATTTAATTGTACACAAAAATACAGAACATTTGTTATTTTATCGTAAATTATCACATTTTAATTCAAGAAAATTACGATAACGTGTAGAATAGAGCTGTTACGTTTTGAAAGGATGACACAATGAAAAAAACACTTTATCTCATGCGCCATGGACAAACATTGTTTAATGTTCGCCGAAAAATTCAAGGAGCGTGTGATTCACCCCTAACTGAACTTGGGATTAAACAAGCTGAACATGTTCGTAAATTCTTTAAGGATATCCCATTAGATAATGCATATTGTTCAACTGCAGAAAGAAGTTCTGATACGTTAGAACTTATCTTAGAAGGAAGATTACCGTATACTCGTCATAAGAGCTTAAAAGAACGCAATTTTGGAACATTCGAGGGTGAGAGTGAAGATCTTAACCCAGTTGATCGTGAAGTCCACAAATCATTCTTCGTACCATATGGCGGCGAACATGCGTCTCAAACAGAAGAACGCATGGTTAATTATTTAACTGAAGTGATGGAAAAAGATGGTCACCATAATGTCATCGCTGTATCGCATGCTGGAGCATCGATTCAGTTCATGTCACGTTGGTTATATCCATGGTCTGTCTTAAAAGGCAAACTTGGAAACTGTACAATATTTAGATATGAATATGAAGATAAGAAATTTAACTTAAAAGAAATAATTTATCCTAACCTAGAAAACGACGGTTTCGATTACCAAGAAGTCAATCATTGACTTCTTTTTTATTAGAATAAACGTAATTGATAATCAAGATAACTCACTTGTTTCATATCCTTTATCACATCATCTTTATCAATTGTCCCAATCAATAATGGTGAATCTTTACGATGATTTTTCATATTACGTCTAACACTTTCATTATCATAATTACCGTAACAATACACACATCCATGTCCACAACTGTTATACGCTCCAATATCATTTCCCAACAAACAATCACACCCTTTACGTGCATTGGGTAGTGTTGGGATATTAAGTTTATGATCAATTGATTCCTCTATAACCTCTTGTGTTAAACAACCTCGCGTATCTGCGCCATATAACCCTAATTCACTCTTCTCTAAACATGTTTTTATATGAATACTATATTTATTACCTATTTCGACAAACGCCTGTATTAGCTTTATTTGATGTTCTAGTGATACTTCTTGAACACTTGGGAAATTTCGTTGTGTCTTCTCATATAGATCAATAAAACTAACAACACATGCGTTAGTATAGCCTGATAATTTTTGTGCTATCTTCGTAAATGATCGTATATGATAATCCAATGTATATTTATCATTAATGAATATTGGATCATATCTCCATTCAATCGAATTCTTACCAACAACTTTCGATAATGTAATAAAGTCCTCAATGACTTTTAATTTATCTGGTACATTCGGTTCAATATCTTTGCCATATGGTGTAATCGTAACTGCCCAGAACTGTTTAAAGGCTTGGATCTCATCCAAACGATTTAACATCAAGGCAGGATTTTTCGTACAAAAAACAAGACAATCTACGACTGTTGGATCTAATTGATAACGATGAATAAGATTTGGATTATACGGATTCCGTACACATACAAAACCTTCCTTTATTCTTTGATAGAACCATTCACTATAATATGCAGGAATATCTGTTCTTGAACCTGTATTAAGTATCATTACTTCATTTTCTCCATGGTACGATTTTATATGAAATCATCTTAAGTTCAAATAGTTACTTTTAAGTAACTATATTTATTTCTGGATAAGCATTTAAAGTTACCATATAATTGAATAGAAAGTAATCACGCGGTGGGAAACATGATTAAAAACAGAACATTAAAAGCTTTTGTGTATACACTTTTTATTTCGATTTTCATATTTGGGTTCAGTAGATTTAATTGGCTTGCGATAATAGTTGCATATAATGTCGTCATACTCTATTTAGTTATTTACTATAATTCGAAACCGAATAAACAAAAAAACGAGAGCTAATGTTCTCGTTTCACATTTTATCTTCTGTAACGATTTCGTTTTCTTAATCCAACAATAAACATAATAATGATTGGTATACCAATTACAACAATCATTAGTACTAAACCATACAATACCTTATAAGCTTCTGTATACGTAAGTGAATCAAAAACTTCAATAATCCCTAATAAATAATATCCAGTCCCTTCGCCATCTAACCTCAATAAACTCGAAAATAAACTTAATGCGTCTCTGATTAAAAGTAGATCTATGATAACTAATACGATAAGAAATGGACTAAAACTCCTGTATGAACGTTTAATTTCTCTTTGCATAAATTCCTTAGTGTTAATGATATGTATGTTTAAAGTTGGAGCAGGTGACGAGAATCGAACTCGCGTATCAACCTTGGGAAGGTTGCGTTCTGCCATTGAACTACACCTGCAACATTATTTCAAATGTTCCATACGACGTATCTTTTTAACAAGATAAATAATTGATACCCATATCAAAATTAAGATTGATAAACCAAATACTAGAAGAAATATAAAATACGAACCCATTAAAAAGTTAAAATATCCGAATGTATAATCCATACTGTCCCCCTTTTAAAGTCTATTGAAATAAATATATCATATAAGACAAAAAAGTAAAAAAAGAAGTACTTAGTACTTCTCATCGAACTCTTTTGGTGAGAGAAATATGAATTCTTCTTATTCAATTCCCCGTATAGTCTTAGTAATTCTTAAACTTCAATTAGAGCGTAATTACAAAATTATAAATAACATTCTCATGAAAAACTTATTTTTTATTTATAAGAAGTTACTGTTAATCTTAAACCCAATGGACTCATTATTTTCAATATAGTATCCATTTTTGGTGTAATTTTAAACGTTTCAATTCGCGCTAATGACGATTGTGGAATACCACATATTTCTGATAGTTGACGTTGACTTAACCCAAGTGAATTACGTTTAGCAATTATTTCACTAACGATATTAGCATGCATTTCGAGTTCTTCGACTTCTCGTTTACTAGCATCATCAATCGATTTAACATATTCTTTATAGTTGTCCCAAGTTTTCATAAATTTATACTCCTTCTCTTTTGATGTATTTGTTTCTTTCATTTTTTGCTTTAGTTATTTCACTCTGAGGAGTTTTTTGAGTTTTCTTTCTAAACTGATGTAATAGCACATATTTATTATCCTTAAAATAGAAAAACAGAACACGGTTATTACCTGGTCTCAACTCGTAAATATCTTCAACTAAATGACGTACTATAGTATTAGGCAAGTTAGTACCATTGATCTTAAGCAACTCAATTTGAAAGATAATTTGCTTATATTGAACATGACAATCTTTATTCTTAGATGATTTAATCCTTAATTCTTCTAAAAAATCCCACAAATCTGAACTACCATCAGAATTCTCATAAAACAAAATCTCATTCATGTGTTCCCCCATTTAACCACAATATTATGATAGCATTTATGCTATCAATTATCAATAATTTTAAAAGAGAATTGTTCCAAATATTTCTACTTAACATAAAAAAATCAATTCCTTGATGTTTAACGAATAAGTTAATGTAGCTGATGATTGGAATCGAACCCTCTTTTGTTTCAAGCCAAGCTAGTTACTCATGAGTATAAACCAAAGAGATATAACCCATATTATTGAAATCAACTAAATATCATAGATATGTATTTATAACTAACTTCTATCCAATATTGATAAATGATATTATGTTTAAAGGTGGGGAAATGAAAAAGATATTATTAATTACGTTTGTAAGCATCTTAAGTTTGATTTTAATAGTTTCACTTTTACTTATAAACTATTTAAACAGTGAATCTTATCAAGATTATATTGAAGACAGTACACGACAACAGTTATTAAAAGATATTCCTTTATTAGATGGTAATTTTACAATAGTTGATTCCGAAGGTGATGGTAATGTTTTTTTTGGAGAAAACACATATTTCTATGTGATTGAATACAGTAATAACGATTATGATACACAATTATATCTATTTGAAACTAGTGATTTATATCAGAATTCAGATGGTTATCTAAATGAAGTTATTGTTAGAGATTACTCTATCTATGAGCATAATAAATACTTCAGTGAAATAACTAGATGTGAATGTTATAGAATATTAAAGAAAATATCTCATACAAGTAAATACAGTGAGTATATCTATTTAATCAATGGTAATCGATATGCGATTATCATCGATAAGAATTAACGTTCTGAAATGAGTAGTTAAAGAATCAAACGATTCTAAATACTCTTTTTTTTAATCTACTTATAAATAAAAAAAAGATGTACTTAGTACATCTCATCGAGCTCTTTTGGAGCAGGTGAAGGGAATCGAACCCTCGTGTCGACCTTGGCAAGGTCGCGTTCTACCATTGAACTACACCTGCATGGCGGTCCAGACGGGACTCGAACCCGCGATCTCCTCCGTGACAGGGAGGCATGTTAACCACTACACCACTGGACCATTCACTTTTGTTTTTTTGGCGGGGAAGGAGGGATTTGAACCCTCGCGCCAGTTTGACCCGACCTATACCCTTAGCAGGGGCACCTCTTCAGCCACTTGAGTACTTCCCCAAGGCAATACGTCAGTGCCCTATAATACTATCATAAAGGTAAACGAGTTGGCAAGTATTTTTAATAAAAAAATCAGTCATTTTTGACTGATTTAATCTACATTGAAACCTGCTTCACGGATTGCGACTTTCGCAGTATACACAACATCGTTTCTTCCCTCTATTGCCACACAACGATCTTTTAATTTTACTTCGAAATCAACACGTGTTTCCGACAAAGCATCCGCAACCTTTTGAGCTGCTTCCTCAGTGTTCATATCGCGAATAAAGAGAATTGTTTTCATTTTACTTTACCGCTAAGCCTAATGCGATCTCCATCATTTTAGTGAATGCATTTTGGCGTTCTTCTGCAGTAGTTGCTTCATGCGTAACGATAGAATCAGAAACGGTTAATAAACAAGCCGCTTTCTTACCTAAATAACGAGCATTCGCAAATAACGCAAATGATTCCATTTCAGCCGCTAGTAAATCATACTTCGCAACTTTTTCTTGGTAAGGAACAGATCCTGCACCATGATAGAATACATCTCCTGAATGAATACGACCAACGTGCATTGGAATATCTAATTCCTTCGCAATATTGATGAGTGATGCATTAACATCCGCATCCGGTAGTTGAACATTTTCAGTGTAACCAAACGCAGTTTCTGCATAGGTTGATTCACTGTATGCACTGTCTGCTAGAATTACATCATAAATCTTACAATCTTCACGATATGATCCACATGAGCCGATACGAACAATCGTTTCAACTCCATATTGATCATATAATTCGTATGAGTAGATACCGATACTTGGCATGCCCATACCTGAACCCATTACGGATACAGGATGGCCTTTATAGGTTCCAGTATAACCAAACATATTACGAACTGAATTGAATTGGGTAACGTTTTCTAAATACGTTTCCGCAATCATCTTGGCACGTAATGGATCGCCTGGCATTAATACTAATTTCGCAACATCATTTTTTTGTGCTGCATTATGTGGTGTAGACATAGTATATCTCCTTTATTTTCTGTTTATCTATTATATCATAGCTAAATCGATAAGAACTGCATCGCTAGCTTAAAATAGACAATTAATGCGAGTGCATCGACAATCGTTGTGATGAGTGGACTTGCCATTGCGGCAGGATCTTGTTTAAAGATTAATGCGAATAAAGGAAGTAATCCACCCGTTATATTCGCCATTAGTATTGTGATGAATACAGTTAGTGATATTACAAGATCTGCTTCAATACTTACTGTCGGTGTAAAGATCATTAAGCGAATTACATTCACGATAAACAAGATTAATCCTATCACTAAGCCAATCTTTAATTCTTTCCATATAACTAACCAGAAATCTTTAATGTTCATATTATCAACCGATATTCCACGAATAACCATGATGGATGATTGAGATCCAGCATTACCTGCTGTACTCATAATCATTGGCATTGATGCGGCTAATGCGGGAATTAGGGTAAGTGTTTGTTCATAACCTTGTATGATTAAACCCGTAAACGTTGCGGATACCATTAAGATAATTAACCAAGAAACTCTCGACTTCGCCATCTCAAGAATATTCGTTTCAGTATAGGATCCTTCCATTGGTGTAATCGCCGCAATCTTCTGGATATCTTCGGTTGTTTCTTCATAGATAACGTCGATGATATCATCCGCAGTAATAATCCCAATGAGTTTTTCTTCATCATTCACTACTGGTATTACAGAATAGTCATACTTTTTAAATACATTCGCAACAACTTCTCGATCATCACTCGTCATAACTGTAATGACATCACGATCCATAATTTCCGATATCATTTCATCTTCATCCGCAAACAATATCTCACGTAGTCGAATAGAGCCAACTAACGTGCGATTCTCATTTACGATGTAACAGTTGGAAATCGTTTCTGCGACCTTACCTTGCGTCTTAATTCGTGTTATAGCACGTTTAACCGTATCATTGACTTTGAGTTCCACAAAATCAGTTGTCATCATGTACCCTGCAGAATCTTCAGGGTAACTTAACAATAGATTTATTTCTGATCTCTGATCATCACTCGCAGATTGTAAGATCTTCTTAACGAGATTACTTGGCAATTCTTCTAAAAAATCGATTATATCATCTGAATATAAATTCTCTAACATTCCTTTAATTTCTAAACTCGTAAATGCTTGTATCAATTCTTCTTGTTTATTGTTGGATAAATACGTAAACATCTCTGCACTAATCTCACGTTTTAATATCTTAAACAACATAAGGATTTGATCAACACTACATTCTTCAACCATAAGTGCTAAATCTACCATATTGTAATAATTAAACGCATCTCTAATCTCTTGAAATTTCCGACCTTCGATTAAGGCTTTAAATACTTTTTTATGTAATTTCTTTCTCATATCAGCCTCACAATCTCAAGAAATACGACGCAATTAAGAAATACGTCGTAAGCGATAACGCATCAACCAATGTCGTAATTAAAGGCGCAGCCATTGAAGCTGGATCTTGTTTAAGAACTAGAGCAAAAAGAGGTAATGCACCACCCACTAAATTCGCTAATAAGATCGTTATAAATATCGTTAAAGAAACCATAATCGCAATGCCCCAACCAACATCCGGCATAAATAAACCAATACGTAATGTGTTAATTACGAATAATGCGATACCTAACAAAATCGACACTTGCGTCTCTTTAATTAAAATCATCATAAAATCCTTTAATCCCATATCATCCACAACCAAGCCTCGAATAACCATCGCGGCTGCTTGTGAACCCGCATTCCCTGCCGTATCCATTAACATCGGAATAAAAATCGCAAGTGAAGGCAATAGAACCAACATTTCTTGATTGCTAGAAATAATAGAACCTGTAAATGTAGCGGAAACCATAAGCACTAATAACCAAGGTAATCGACTCATGATAATTGACTTCGTACTTGATTCTACGTATGAACCCTCAAGCGGTGTCATCGCCCCCATCTTATGAATATCCTCGGTCGCTTCTTCTTCCACAACGTCAAAGATATCATCGACCGTAATAATACCTAATACAGTTTTACTACTATCGATAACAGGGATGGATGTAATATCATACTTTGAAATAAGTCGTGCTGCTTCTTCTTGATCATCATGTGTAAACACATAATGAATATCATGTTCCATAATCTCTTCGATAATTACTTCATCTTTCGCAAACAGTATATCTTTTAAGGAAATACTTCCAATTAATTTCTTTTGATCATCTATGACATAACACCAGTTAATCGTTTCAGCTAATTTACCTTGTCTACGAATTGCACGCATCGCTTGAGCAACCGTACTATTATTCTTCAATGTCACAAAGTCGACTGACATAATCGAACCACAGGAACTATCTTCATAACTTAAGAATTCATTTATCTGTTTACGCAATTCTGGCGTCGCAGCTTGTAATACTTTTGTAACGAGCTCATCCGGTAATTCACTTAAGATTTCATTCAAGTCATCGGAGTATAATTCTTCCATTAAACTCTGAATTTGTTCAGGATTTAAGTTGGTTGTTAAGTGTTCTATTGTATCGCTTGATAAGTAAGATAAAACATCTGCCCCAACATCTTTTCTTAGTATTTTGAATAGATGTAGTAAATCTTCAATAGCTAATTGATCGACTAATAGTGCCGCATCAACTGTATTTGTATCTTCGAAAAAGTGCCTTATGTTCTTATATTCTTTGTGTTTAATCCAAGTGGTTAAAAGTTCTACATTTACTTCGTTCATTTCCATAAGATCACTTCCTTTACTCTATCATTTTACCTTCATTAGTATGACTAAACAATAAAAAAGCGTGTTTCCACGCTAAGCTTTACTACCTTTAGACCCTTTATTAGAATATAAGTCCAATAAGTTTGATTCAAATGAGAACACCATCTTTTCTCTTCTTCTCTGACGTTGAATGGATTGATCAATTAATCGATCCATTAAGTCGGTAAAGTTATATCCTGATTTATCCCAGAGATAGAACGATAATGAACCAGGAATTGTATTAATTTCATTCACATAGAGTTCCATTGTGTTGGAATCCATTAAGAAATCGATACGTGTAACCCCTGAACAACCTAATACTACAAACACTTCTTTTGCGAGATCTTGAACTTTTTTCGTTAGTGCATCATCGAGTTCTGCAGGACAGATGCGTGAAGTAGATGCCATACCTTTTGATTTAGAATTGGATTGGTATTTATCTTTGTAGGATAAGATCGCATCGTATTTCATAACTTCTTCAAGAACAGAAGCTTCGACACTAACTTCATCACCTAGTACAGAACAGTTTACTTCTCTTAAATCGATTACTGCTTTTTCAATCACTATCTTTGTATCATAATTTAATGCGTCTATAATCGACTCATTTAATGTTTCTAGTGTTTTAACTAATGTAATACCAACGCTTGATCCTAAACGAGCTGGTTTGACAACGCACGGTAATCCTACTTTAGACAGGATGTCCGAAATAACTTTATCTTTATTTAAACGATATTCATTTTGATTGAAGTAGAACCATGGCACCATCGGAATATTATGATGTTCAAACGCCATTTTCATAAACACTTTATCTTGACCTAATGCGGCAGAGATGACATCGGATCCAGAATATGGAATGCCAATTGTTTCAAGATAACCTTGGATACTACCATCTTCACAATGTGTACCATGGACAACAGGAAGGATGACATCAACTTCTTGTGCTTTAGCGAATAGACTGGATTTAACCGGTTGAATATAGAAACGTTGTTGGATTTTAACGATACTAACTTGTTTACATTGTTTGAGTAAATTCGATGTACTCTTATAGTTCTTTACATCAAATAAAGCTTCACCACTGAATAAACGGTGATCCTTCGTTAAATATAACGGAATAACATGGTAACGCTCTTTATCAATCGCCGCAATCGCTTGTGACGCTGAGATTACACTTACTTCATGTTCAACTGAGTTTCCTCCAAACAATACGCCAATATTTAATTTCATACCGATTCCTCCTATTTAATCAAAGTAGACTTCTTTGTGATTCGAAAGCACATCCATCGCAATCTCTAATTCTCGTTTTGACGTTTTAAATGATAACACAGGTAGTGCATTATATTCAAAATATCCTATATCTAAGAGTTCATGATTATACGCTAATGTACCACCCTTTACTTCTGCTAAGAAATAAAAGACATATTCAGAAATCATTGTTGGTTTAGATTTATACAATTCACGTTGCATCACTGCTAGTAATCGAACTATCTCTACATCCAATCCAGTTTCTTGTTTGGTTTCTTTAACTGCGTTTTGGCGCGCTGATTCAAACACATCGCACCAACCACCAGGTACTGCATATCCACCATCGGTTTTCTCTTGTACCATTAATAATTCTTTCTTTTCATTGAAGATCATAATGCGTACAGATACATTCGGTGTAGGATAGGTATCTTTAGGGTATAGCTTAACGACATCGATGGGTTGATTAACTTCATTGGATTGAAGCACTACTAAATCCTGTAGTTCTTGATAATTCTCAAGCGCATACGGATCTTTAGAGAACTTTAATCCAATCTTACTGATGGATAATAATTTACTTAGAAAATGATTCCACTCCATAGTTCACTCGATTTCTAGTGATTAAACGCATCCGGTAAATCATTCTCTAGTAAGATAATATCATCACTTTGAGCATGAGCTTCGATGTATCTAAACGCTTCTTTTACAGTATCTAATACGATAACTTCATTCATATCAAAGCCTGATTCTTTTAATCCTTCATAGATTGAAACTGTTTGTTTTTTACCAACAAGGATTACTGTATCGACATGATCTTTCATCTGTGTCCCAAATTGTTTATTTAATTCAGTTTGTTTAACGCCTAAATCAATCATACCTGGTGTAACAATATAACGATGATTCGGCATCATCTTAATCACTTCTAAGGACATTTTAGCACCCTCAGGATTTGAGTTAAACGCATTATCAATATAGTTAAATCCATTTATTTTCTTAAGTTGTAAGCGATGTTCGACATAATTAACACTACCTACTGCTTTTTGTAATAATTCCCACGATAAACCAAGTTGTCTACCCAATGCGATACCCGCTAAGATATTCGCAATATTGTGTTTACCCAACAAACGTGTTGAGAAAGGATAATCACCTTCTGCACATCGTACGGTAAAACTTGAACCATTAACGGTATACACAATTTCATGTGCACGATAATCCGCTTCATGATCAATCGCATACGTTAATATTTTACAGTTATTCTTAATTCGATAATTACGAATCGATTCATAGTCATAGTTAATTACACCAACCCCTGATACAGGTAAGTTCTCAACTAATCGCATCTTCTCACGAATGATATTATCAATTGATTTAAAGGTATTGAGATGTTGGGGACCGATGGATGTAATAATCGCATATTGAGGTCGAATGAATTTACTTAAGAAATCAATCTCACCAACTTTATCTGCACCCATCTCCGCAATAAACACTTGATGAATGGATTTGAGTTGTTCACGAATGGTGATGGTTAATCCCATTGGTGTATTGAATGAAGCAGGTGTACTTAGAACGTAATATTTCTCTGCGAGTATTTCATTTAAGATATTTTTACTGGATGTCTTACCATAACTTCCAGTAATCCCAATTTTGATTAAACGTGATTGATTCGCTAATATACCTTTAGCCTTTTGAATGAATATCAATTTCACCATTGATTCAAATGGCATCGTAATAACTGCCATAAGAATGACATACAGCCAAACAACACCCCACATGAATGGTGTAAATAGCGCAATCCACATCCAATCAAGTGTATAGACAAAATACAAAGTTATACCAACGAGTCCAATCATCACAAAGATCTGACGTTTAACACGTGCAGTCACATTTAACTGTTTAATGTAGTTCGTACGTTTTTCTGTTTGGATAAATTGATAACTAATTAACAGTGTAAATAATATGACAAGTGTTGCGCCAAGTGCTGTAAAACGATTCGCAATGAATGCGATTGCGATGTATCCAACATAGATTAGAATCCATTTAAGGGATTGTTTAGGCTCGAATTGAATATGTTCTAAAAGCCATGGCCAAAAGCGTCGTACTTCATATCGATTCTGTTGAAACATATGAAGACTTTGTTTGATGGCAGTAGAGTATAAGACAATCCACGCTATCACGATTAAAAGACGATTAATAAAGAGTAAAAAATCATTCATGATTACGATCCTTTTCTAAGAACACATCTACGATTTTATTAAATCGATGAATTTGGTTCCAATAAGCATAATGACCTTCATTTTCAAACACAACAAGTCCAGCATCCTTCATTTCTTTTTCCATTTGTTTAGCCATCCATAATGGGGTCGCATCATCTTTATCGCCCCAAATGAGTAGACATGGAACTTCAACTTTACTTAAATACGGACTTAAATCTTCATTCACAATTCTCACAAAACTATCGCGTAAAACACCACTAATTGATTTATAATCTTCACTTCCAAATACTTTCTTCAACTTCTCTTGATACGATGATAAACCTGGTAATTGGACAAGTATTTTTAGTAATTTATACAAACGTATTCTTAACATTGTACTAAATTTAACTTTAGGTCGAATGCCTGCTGCACCGGTAAAGATTAACTTACGAATTGGATTCTTGAGATTATATTTTAGTGCAATACGTGCACCAAATGAATGCGCAATAATAATTGGGTTTTCAATATTCAATGTCTGAGCAACCTCTTCAAACCAACGTACATAATCATCCACAGACCAAGGTGTGCTCATCAAATCACTTTGTCCAAAACCTGGATAATCAACACATGTAACTCTAAAATACTTAGATAAGTACTTTTGTGTTGGCTCAAACATTCGTGTATCTTGACCCCAACCAACTAGGCATACAACATCTTTGCCCTCACCGCTTTGGGTATAATAGGTTTTACTATTCTGTATATTACAATAAGGCATGGTTATAGGAGCTCATCTTTCGTGATTTTCGATCCATTCTTTTCTTTCTCGATAATAAATTGAATACCTACATTCAAGTTCTTTATCTTAATTGTATAATGATACGCCGTTAAAACACGACGAACAATCGCAAGTCCTAATCCAAACTGTCCACCTGTACCTTTTTCATACGGTTTGAAGATTTGTTCAATACGATCTTCTGGAATTGGAGGACCATCATTGTAAATGATACAATAGTCTGGTTTTAAATCAATGGTTATTTCTGACTTTGCGTAACGTAATGCGTTATCGAGAATATTCTCTATCACAACACGCCAAGGCTCTTCACTTCCATAATAACTACATGAAGTTAAATCTGTTTTTAGTTTAATCGCTGGCTTAATAACTTTTAATGAAAGCAGGACTTTTTCAATCACACCTTTCATATCTGTTTTATCATTTCCCTTATCTTCCGCAATTAAATAACCCATACGATTTAATAAGAGTAAACTATGTACTTTCTTCTCTAATCGATTCGCATGTTCGATAATTACATCAACACTCTTCTCAAGTGTTTCATACGGATAAATACCATCTTTGATACTTTCTCCATACGATTTGATTGTGGCGATTGGTGTTTTTAAGTCATGCGATATATTCTGAACCATTTCTTCTTTTAATAACTCTTGTCTACGAATTTCTTGGTTCATATCGACAATCGCTCGACCCAGTTCGCCAACTTCATCGTTACGATCCATCTTGAGTTCAGCTTTTTCACCTTTACGATATTTACTGATATAGATTTCAATTTGTTTAAGTGAATGGATTAAGTAGCCTACCCATATCATTAATAATAGAAATAAGATACCAACAATAACCAACAAGATATTCACAACGCCATTTACTAACGCTAGTTTAAACTGATCCATATAACTATTAGGCACAAAACTTACAATATAGTTTGCGACATCAATTCGACGTATTTGATATACAACACTAATATCTGTTGTCGTACTTTCGTATCGTACGAGTTCAGTCGTTTGAACCTTGAAATTCTCTCTGAAAATTTGATCTAATTCAGGATCTAAGGTTGTATTCGCATTGGTAATTGCGCCTTTTGTGTCATCGAGTGAATAGATAATGTGTATAACATTTGGATCTGTTCCGATGAAGATATCATCTAAACTCATTGAATTCTCATAGTTATTTATGACACGTTGTTGGGTTCCATCGATGCTGGTAAAGAGTTGTTCACTTACCAGTGTATTGATATTACCGAAGATAAATACGAGTAAGAAGAAGATAAAAAAGGCAAGTGAAACCAACACAACACTCATCAACTGTTGCGTAAGGGACATGCCTTTTATAAACTTCTTTAATCGATTCATTTTTATCCTAATCGATATCCATAACCATAGATGGTATGAATATTTAAATCCTTCATTTTTTTGCGTAATCTACGTAATGTATCATCCACAACACGATCACTTCCAAAGTAATTTGTTTCCCATACACGACCTAAGATTTGACCTCTTGAGAAAGCGGTTTGTTTATTTCGAACAAATAACATCAATAGATCAAACTCTTTTGTCGTAAGTTCAATCTCTTGATTGTCTTTATAGACTTTACGTTGTTCCACATCGATTTCATATGAATCTACATGTGTACGATTATCATCTTTATACACACGTCGAATAATATTGTTTACGCGTAAAACTAATTCTTTTGGCGAGAATGGTTTGGTAATATAATCATCACTACCTTTTTCTAATCCAATAATACGATCAAATTCTTTATCACGTGCCGACATAAAGATAACTGGCACGGATTTAGATTGGTGACGAATCTCTTCAATTAAATCAAACCCACTCTTATTGTCTAACATGATATCTAATATCCATAGATGAACATCATCATCCATTACATGCACTGCCGCTGCTTCATACGTCAAATAAGATCGCACTTCAAATCCTTCTTTTTCAAGATAACTACGGACTAATTCATTTAAATCCTTTTCATCTTCTACGACGCATATTACACGTTTCATATCTTGTTCCTATAGATTCAATGTTTGAATCAAATTAACCAAAGGCTCAACACAATGATGGCATTTTTCTAATGTAGCGGCTTCAACCATGACACGAACCAATGGTTCTGTACCGGATGGACGTACTAGTATTCTACCTTCACCCTGTAATTCTTTTTCTAAACGATCAATCTCAGCTTTTAATTCAAGATTTTCTAATGCGGCTTTCTTATTGTTTACTTTTACATTCTTTAAGACTTGTGGATAGATTTTTACATCATCGCCAAGTGCTTTTAAACTCTTCTTATGTGCATGCATTACTTCAATCAATTTAAGGGCAGTTAGTAATCCATCACCCGTAGTGGCATGTTGCTTAAAGATGATATGACCTGATTGTTCGCCACCTAAATCATAGTTATTACTCACCATACGCTCATAAACGTATTTATCCCCAACTTGCGTTTGTTCAGTATGAATTCCCGCATTTTGAAGGGCTTTGTATAAACCTAAGTTTGCCATGACGGTTGTCACAACAGTATTATCTTTTAATTGATTTAATTCTTTTAGATACATTCCACAGATATAAATTGTTTTATCCCCATCGACTAAATTACCTTCATGATCGACTGCGATTAAACGATCCGCATCCCCATCAAACGCTAAACCAATGTCGCATTTGTGAGTACGCATGTACTCTTGAAGATTCTCAGGATGTGTTGAACCACAGTGTGCGTTAATGTTTAAACCATCAGGTTGATTACTCATGATAAAACAATCCGCATTAAGTTCAGTTAATACATCAAGTGCCGTAACACTCGCCGATCCATTTGACGCATCAATCGCGATACGTAATCCGGATAAATCCATATCAAATAGGTTAATCAAATTTTGTTTGTAATGTTCAAGTCCAGTTGTAAAGTCATACACACGTCCAATCTCTTCAGATTGTGCATATGGTACTTCAGCCCCATCAATCACAGCTTCTATTTTAGTTTCTAGTTCATCATCAATCTTTACACCATGGGTATTAAATACTTTAATCCCATTATCATAATAAGGATTGTGACTAGCAGAAATCATAATGCCACACGCAAAGTCTTCATGGGTTGTGATATACGCTATCGCTGGTGTTGGCACAACACCCATATCATACGCATCTGCTCCACTTGCACAGAGTCCAGCACATACCGCATGTTTTAACATACTGCTGGATAAACGCGTATCCATTCCTACCACAATTTTCTTTTGTTTAAAGATTGAACCTAACGAACGACCGATTTTAAACGCTATCTCCGCTGTTAATTCCACATTCGCTTTTCCACGAATGCCATCTGTCCCAAAATATTTCCCCATTTATTTCACCACATTGATCCTTATTGTTTGTTTAACTAAGCTCGCTTTTACCAACGGTTTGTATGATCTCATTAAGAGTTGTACATCCTGTTCACCTGGTTCAAGTTTTGACATATCGAAATACACATAGAAATCATCACTTGTGACAGTATCCACATTCGATTGTGTACCGAATAAATCTATACCAGTTACGGTATCGCCTGAATTAATCAGTGTAAAGCGATATCCATTTACATTATTGATGAATTGAATAAACACATCTTCAACTCTTCCACTCACTCCATCACCTAATGTAATTTGCATATTAACACGACTTACACTGGTTTTCTTAACACCTGTTGGAAGTGGAATATCTGCCACTAAACTGGTATCGGTTGTAAGAGTTGTCGCATCAATTGGAACTTGGATAGTATCAATGTTTTGTAGGACTGTGTCTCTACCAAAGATGGTAATGGTTTGTTGGTCTAAGGTAATACTTTCAATCGCTTTACCATTTGGAATATCACCATTTGGTACAATTTCTATACCAACTGTTTTGTTTGGTGAGCTTACACCAACACTAACTGTTACTGATGAAGGAATAATATCGACATCCATTTTATTCCCATCTTGGTCATACGCTACGATTGGGGCTTCTTGTGTAAAGTCTGCCGTTACACCACTCGCATCAATCAATGCCTTCACAATCCCAATCTTATAGAGTGTATCTTGCGATGCACGAATAATAATTTCTTGGTCCACAAACACCGGATCGGATAACACGAACTCTTGGTTCATCTTATCGGTGTTGATATAGTCATATTCTAAATTAAAGTGTTGGGATACTTTCTTCTTGATTGTCACAACCGCAGTTGATTGCGATAGTGCAACTTCTACACGCGTTGAGAAATCTTTAGGCGCAAGTTTAACTTCATGCGTACCTTCCAATAACCCAGTTAAATCCGCCACAACAGAATATGCTTTTTGCGTACGAATCAATGTAATATCAGACATATCTCCAATGACATATGCTTTTACTTCAGTTGGTAATCCAGATACTTCATATACTTCATCGTTTGAGATTACAGTTACCGGAATCGCATCAATGGTTACCCCTGATGTAATCGGTGTTTCAAAGATTATCTCTCCGATATTAAAGTTAATCGCTACATATAAGACAATTGCTAAGATTAAACTAACAATTTTACCTGAATGCGGACTAAACAATAAACGGTCAATCCACATACTGAAGAAACGCACAATACGCATAACGATAAACTCTATTGAGTTATACGTTTTAAATACTTTACTACTTTGTTCAGCGATTTTCTTCGCAAGTTCTAATTTATCGTATCCTTGTTCAACGGGTTTTTTATTCTGGCTCATTCTTTTTCCCCTCCCTTAGATACTTCATCTTCTTCATCATCCAACAATGTATCATCTGATACACTGTACTCTAGTTTTATATGTGGCATTTGTTTGTGTGTACTTGTATTCACATCTTCTACCACTTCAATTTTCTCTTCTTCTACTTTTACTTCTTCTACTTTTTTACTTACTTTTCTCTTCTTTTTGAAGATAGACGTTAATGATTCTTTACGTTCAACTTCTAATGATTTCTTAACTTCATCTAACACATCTTCTAACACTTCAGGTTGTTTAACATCTTCCACAACCACTTCTTCATTCACATTCTGTAGCTCTATTTCTTCGATTGGTTCATCCGCAACTTCTATTTCAACTATTTTCTCTTCAACTTCCGGTTTTGGTTTCTTTTTGCCAAACAATCCTTTAAAGTCAAAGTTCACAAGTTTCTTAGGACCATTCTCTTCAGTACTTCCATCTTTCGATTTGAATTGAATTGGTTTAGGAATACTTTCTTTTACAACAGTCCCAACCTGTTTCGCAGGATCCGCATGATACACTTCTTCTTCATCTTGTAGGATGACTTGTTCAAGGTAAGCACGAAGCGTTTGTTGGGTCATGGTTAGTAATTTGCCTTCTTCCGCAATCGAAATACGTCCTGTCTTTTCAGACACAACGATCGTTACTGAATCCGTTATTTCACTAATCCCAATCGCTGCACGATGACGTGCTCCATAGCGACTTGGTACTTCTAAATTGGTTGGTGGGAAATACGCAGATGCACAGGCGATGCGGTCCCCTTGAATAATAACCGCTCCATCATGAAGTGGTGTACTTGGCATAAAGATAGTTTGGAGTAGATCTGCGGTTACGATTGAATTCATCGCTGTACCTGTTTTAATGAAATCGCTCAATGAATGACCTTGTTCAAGGGTAATAAGCGCTCCCACTTTACTTTGTGAACAGCTCATTGTCGCATTAACAAGTTCATCAACAAGTCTTAATCTCTCATTAACGGATAAGGTATTTAAACGTGAGAAAACACTACTCTTACCGAGTTTCTCAAGGATGGATCGTATTTCTGGCTGGAATATTATGATAATAGCCAAGAATCCATACGTAACAAGTACTCCAGCTAACCAATCGACTGCTTTAAAGCCGAAGAAGTTCGCAATAGCACGAATTATTAGAATAAGTATGATTCCTTTAAAGATTTGTGCAGTTCGAGAGTTGTTTCGAACGATCTTGATTGTATAATAGAGTAATATCCAAAGGATTAGGATATCGAAAAACATTCTAAGCATTTGGATGATGGTTTGTAGGGTCGTATAATTAAGCATGAACAGACCTCCTCAGCGAAATTATTATAACACAATTATGTGATAGATATAGTCGGATGGCGAGATAAAGCTGAGGCTTAGAAAGGTGTATTATGAGGATTCAAGAAGTTATTAATGGAAAAGAAATCACGATTATTGGGACTGCACATATTTCCAGTGAAAGTGTTGAAGAAGTTAAACAAGCGTTAGACGAGATAAAACCTGATGTTATTGCGATAGAGCTAGATGATGAACGATATAAATCCATGACTGAAAAGAAGAATTGGCAGGATATGGATATTGTCGATATTATCAAGAAAAAGAAAGTTGGATTTCTTTTCGCTCAGATGATCCTTTCTTCTTATCAACGTAAAATAGCACAGAATTTGAAATTGAATGTTGGCGAAGAAATGAGTACAGCTATTCAATACAGTAAAGAGAATTCAACTAAGTTATTAATGATAGATCGTAATATACAAACAACTCTATTACGTATATGGCATAACTTAGGTTGGTTTGAGAAGATTAAGATGTTAACAGAACTATTAAGTTCAATGTTTGAGAATGATGTTAAAGAAGAAGATATTGAACGATTAAAACAAGGGGATATGTTACAAGCTGCCCTTGCGGAAATCAGCGTACAGTTCCCTCAGATTGCGGAGACATTGATCTTTGAACGTGATCGTATCATGGCGTATAAATTAGCTCATTCTTCTGGTCAAAAGATAGTGGCGATTGTAGGGGCAGCCCATGTCCCTGGTATTCAAAAGAATCTATCAAATCAGAATTCTATTTCACAGTTAATGGTTGTCCCAAAGAAAAAGAATGGAAATCTATTCGCTTGGATCTTCCCACTCTTTATTGTTGGTTTAATCGGATTAAGTATTATTAACTCACCTGGTTTAGCCTTTGAGACAGTATTACGTTTTATTCTTATCAATGGTAGTTTAGCCGCTCTCGGTACCCTTATCGCATTGGGTCATCCATTGAGTATATTAACTGCATTTGTGATGGCTCCTATTGGCGTATTAAGTCCCTTCTTAGCAACTGGTTGGTTCGCAGGTCTTACTGAAGCTTGGATACGTAAACCAAAGGTAGAAGACTTTATGAATCTACAGGATGATGTCTTACACATCAAAGGCTATTGGAAGAATCGTGTTGCACGTATCTTATTGGTTGTCTTACTTGCGAATATCTTTGCGAGTTTAGGTTCAATAGTATATTCAATTGATTTAATTAAAAACTTATTTAACTAAAAGGAGAACTCTATGTCTATTATGTTAATTGGCGGTATCGCTCTTGTATTTATCATCATCGTTATTGTGATTATTGTCGCAACAACTTCACCTAAGTAACCAATCATGTTCTCTCTTGTGACTGTATTAAAGTTTGGGATGAGTTTATTTGTGATCGCATTGGTTCTTGTGATGATTGTAGTTATAAGAAGAAATAGAGACTAAAAAAGATGGTTGCCCATCTTTTATTTTTGGTTTGCACTTCGATAGATTGCTTTAATATCCTCTTTAGTAAGAGGCTTAAAGAAACCTAATGTTTGATCTGCTTTTGCGACAAATATTTTATCAGTCATTTCATCGATGACTGATTCATCAATTGGAAGAGATGTTGTATCAGTATCTAAACCAAGCGATTGATAGAAAAGTTCTAAACGACGAATGCCTTCTAAAGCGATAAGTTCTGGATAACGAGCATCCATTTGTACATCAAATACACGTTGTGCAAACTGTACAAATTTGAATGTTCCTTCGTTAACCACATGACGCATCCACCAAGGGATAATCATGGCTAGTCCTGCCCCATGTGCGATGTCGAATTTTGCGGAAAGTTCATGTTCAATCGCATGACTTGCCCAATCACCAACACGTCCAACACTGAATAAACCATTATGTGCTAAGGTACCACAGAATGCGATTTCAGCACGTGCATTGTAGTCAGTAGGGTTATTCAATACCGGTAATGCGTTCGCAATAATCGATTTTAGATTTGCTTCAATTAAACGATCCGTTAAATCATTGTGTTCAACTTGTGTAAAGTAACGCTCAATTAAATGTGCACTCATATCCACAATACCGCATGCTGTTTGAAACTTAGGTAGAGAGTAATGAAGTTCAGGATTAATGATCGCAAACTTAGGAATAAATAAAGGTGAACCTAAACCACGTTTAATTAAAGTTTCATCGTGTGTAATTACAGTACTCGTAGAAGATTCGCTTCCTGCCGCTGGAATCGTTAACACAACGCCTAACGGTAGAATTTGTTTAATTGCTTTACTATAAAGGTAGTAATCCCAAACATCTTCTTCGATGAGTGCTCCAAACGCTATGGCTTTAGCACTATCAATAACACTACCACCACCCACAGCTAAGATCGCTTGGATGTTTTCTTTCTTACATAACTCAATACCTTCTTTAACAAGTGAATATCGTGGATTAGGTTTAACACCACCTAATTCAAATACAGTAATTCCTTCTTTATGAAGTGAATCGATAACTCTGTCTAATAGACCTGAAGCTTTCGCAGAATGTCCACCGAAATGAACGAGTACACGATTACCATACTCTTTTATAAGTGAACCTGCTTTAAGTTCAGTATCTTTACCAAACACAATGCGTGCAGGATTATAAAAGGTAAAATTATTCATTATTTAACCTCCCATAGATCAAATGGATATACACCATCTGCTTTAAACTGTTTGAATTGATTAACGACAAATGGTTTATCTTCTTGGTATGTAACCCCAAACCATGTATTCTCAGAAGATAGTACATGTAAGGTATATACGTTTTGACTTAATGTTTCTCCAATCATCGTAGGAATAACATGTTCACATTTAAGTGGATTAGATGTTAAATCACGATGTAAGAATTGGATAAATTGTTTCTCTGCTAGTTTGAAAATCTTAGGCGTAAATCCCCAGAAGTTCATAGATACTAAACTCTCATACGGTAACTTATCCCATGTTTCATCTTTTGTAAGATACACAATGTCATCGCCATCGCGTTTAATCTTCGCAATTTCAACCACATCTTTTAACTTACCATCTTCAATCTGACATACACCACGTGATACTGTTCCAGAATCGGAAAGTGTATTACGTAAACGATATCCAACCATTGAATAGTTTTCATCATCAATGGATTGCGTTAAATATTCATACATACTCGTAAACGCATCTTTACCATAGTAATCATCCGCATTACAAATCATAAACGGTTCTTTAACTTGATTACGACATGCGAGTAATGCATGCGTTGTACCCCATGGTTTCTCACGACCCTCAGGACACTTAAATCCTTCTGGTAGATCATCTTTATCTTGGAACACATATTCTACTTCCACAAACTTACGAATATGTTTAACCAATGACTCTTCAAACGCTGATTCATGTTCCTTGCGGATGATTAAATAGACTTTCTTAAAGCCTGCTTTAATCGCATCATAAATCGTAAAATCAATGATACTTTCGCCATTATTACCTACTGTATCAATCTGCTTTAAACCACCATAACGGCTTCCCATTCCAGCCGCTAGTATTACTAAACTCACATGATTCATTTTTAATTCCTCGCTGTTCTTATTATAACTTGAATTGCGTATCGCCTCAACTAAACAAGTTTTTACAAACTATTTACTCTACTAAGCTGGATGTATCTAAAGACGTAATTGTCAGATATTTATACATAAAGTTATACGAATCAAGCGATAAATCAGTTAAATACATTTTAAATAAAATTAATCTAGATTCACCACTTAGTAAACTAAAAGAATCATTGTATTCGACTTGATAATCATCTAAATTCCACCCACATTCTTGAGCCGAATTAAGTGGAGTATAATCATTTATGGTAAATTCTGATAATTCAAAGTTAAACAAACCACCATCAATTGAATCATCTAGTACAAACTTACCACTAGGTCTTTTGTTCGCTGTTACACCAACTAAAACGCACATTTGATCCATTTGACTATCATTAACACTTTCATCAAAAGGATAAAAGGTCATATAGGTATCATCATTATCAGGAGACGCAAATTCAACGTTCCAATATAATAGTTGATCATTTAGTGCACGATTAACTCGTTCATTCTCTTCACGTTCGAGCGTCTCAAGACGTGCAATTTCTGCTTCTTTCTTTTCATTTTCAAGATAGACATATACAGCCCCACATAACACAACAACTACTAGACTTACTAACCCTATGATAAGTGGTAATTTCGATTTCTTTTTAGGCTTAATTGGATTATTTGAACTTACTTCAACTGGTTTAGGTGTAATAACCTCAGTAGGTTTCTCTTGGATAGGTTCTATCGTTTTTTCTACTTGTTGATTATGTCCACAATTCCCACAAAACACATCATTCTCACCCATTGGTTCGCCACATTTATTACACTTTTTAATCGGACTATCCTGTTTAATCTCTTCATTCTTTTTTCCACAATATGGACAAAAGATATCACTCTTATAAATAATCCTCTTACAATGATTACAACTTACTTCTGTTTCATTATGACTCATTATTTCCCCTTATTTTTATGATGTTAAATCATTCACACAATGAATATTGTATATGAATTAATAAGGATTTAGAAGATAAAAAATATAAAAAAGTTCTTTTCAGAACTTAATTAAATGAATGGTACTAACCCTGAGAGTTGATTTTTATACCTTTTGTTTACTGTTTATCTCAATGTTTCTTGAACAATTGAGTAATTTATGTTTGTGGAAAATTAATCTTTATCAAATAGATAATCTTCGGATAAAGTAATGTTAAAACTATTTGCGAGTTCTCTAAAATTATGTGGTTGAATCGTTTGAGCTTTTTTTGAACTCATCGAAAGAACTTTAACAAGAATCTCTGCTGATTTTTCGATTGTATCCATCAAACCAAATGTAACATCAAAATTTGGTCCGCTACAGAATGTACCATGATGAGCCCAAACTGCAACATCATGCTTTCTCATAAGTTTTGATGTTTCTATCGCTATTGCACGACCCCCTGGAACCATCCAATCAACAATTCCCACACCTTGAGGAAAAACAACAGGACATTCAGTTGCCATCTCCCATAGTTCGCGTGTAAATGTTACGCCATCAAGTGGCAAAACAAACGTAAGTGCAATCAAATTTGTTGTATGTGCATGATAGATAACTCGATGAGAATTGTTTGTTACTTCTTTTTTTACTTCATGATTCATAAGGTGTGATGGCAATTCTGAAGTTGGTTTCCCACCACGTGATAATCCCCATACTATTTGGTAATTTTCACCTTTATCATCAATTCGTAAAATACACATAGAGTCTTCTGCATCAATTTCAAAGTTCCTGAAGAATTTTCCTGAACCGCTGGCAAGAAAGTATTCATTAGCTAATCCTGGTACGTTTGTTCCGATTGATTCCCATTTATGATCAAATATGAGAAAAGGCTTAACTAATAAAACATCTTCATCTCTCATACGATAAGTTAAATTCCCGCCATTACGCTCATGCCAACCTTTGTAAAATCCATCCATACCCAAACGAATGAAATCTTGAACAAACTTTATATTTATAATAGTCATGTTATCCCTCATTTCTATTCAATAGAACTTCTTTTTCATACGATTTAACCTCATCAAACCATTGGTACGATGCATTACATCCACAACGAGAACAAAATTCCTCCCATATATCTCCAAATGGCAAAGTTTTTAATTCTTCCTGTAACATCAGCAGCTCTGAAAATTGTCTTGTATTTTGTAAATAAGCTAATTTTTCGTGTGGTGAAAGCAATGCGATTAAAAGAGCTTTTTGCATGTTTCGCATTCCAATAACCCAAGCTGAAATACGATTGATACTAGCATCGAAGAAATCCATACCTATTATCGTTGATTTATAACCATTAATTATAATTTCTTTTGCGATTTCCTTAACTTCATCATCAAGTATTACAACATGATCACTATCCCATCGAACAGGTCGGGTTACATGCAACGCTACTTGATCAAAAAATAACAACATACTTGAAATTTTATCACTAACTTTTTCTGTTGGATGATAGTGTCCATTATCCAAAAGACATAGAAGATTATTTTTTGCAGCATAGTTCATATAAAATTCATGTGAACCTACCGTATATGATTCAAAACCAATTCCAAATACTTTAGATTCAACCGCAATCTTAACAAGTGATTTATCATAGTTTATTGAGATAATTTGATCGAGTGAATCTTTAAGTCGAGCACGTGGCGATTTTCGATCTGCTGGAATATCCTTAAACCCATCAGGTATCCATATGTTCATAAGTGTCGAGGATCCTAATTCCTTAGCGAAATACTCGCTTATTTGAATACATCTTTTACCATGTTCAATCCAAAATGCACGAATTTTATCATCTTCACTTGATAAAGTAGCTGATTCAGATAATGGATGAGAAAAGAAAGTAGGATTGAAATCAAGGCCTAAACCATTTTTCTTTGCGAACTTAACCCATTTCGCAAAATGTTTAGGTTCGAGTTTATCGCGATCTACTGGTTCACCATCAAAAATTGCGTAATTTGCATGTAAATTAATCCGATGTTTACCAGGAATTAATGATAGTGCTTTTTCGATATCCATCATTAGTTCTTCTGGATTTCTAGCACGACCTGGATAATTACCTGTAGCCTGAATCCCTCCTGACATTCCATTATTATTTTCAAAACCATTAACATCATCGCCTTGCCAACAATGCATTGAAATACTCAATTGTCCCAAAGTGTTTATAGCTTGTTCAGTATTAATTCCTAGTCTTTCGTAAATTATTTTT
This sequence comes from uncultured Erysipelotrichaceae bacterium, assembly GCA_942492995.1. Lineage (GTDB taxonomy): Bacteria > Bacillota_I > Bacilli_A > Erysipelotrichales > Erysipelotrichaceae > UBA2212. The sequence continues at coordinate 1,930,450 of OW818653.1, read as the reverse complement.
GCACTTTCATATCTGCTCATACTTTTCTCCTTTAATTGTAATGTATGATTTCAAAGGAATCTTGAATCATTTCTTTTGCTTGTTTTATATCTTTTATTTGTTTTGTCGCCAATAGTTGACAGATCAAATTACCAATTGCTGTTGCCTCAACAGGACCTGCGCTAACTTTTTTACCAGTAACTTCTCCAGTTTTCCGATTCAAGTAGTCAGCTTGTGATCCTCCACCTACTATTTGAATTTGATTTATCTTTTTATTACTAAGAAACTCAAATTCATCAATTGTTTTTTTATAGCTCATCGCTAATGAATTATAGATTACAGCTGATAGATCAGCCTCATTTTGTGGGATAGCTTGGTTCGTTTCAGCGCAATAAGCTTTAATTTCATCAATCATGCTTTTTGGTGATAAGAAACGATAATCGCTACAATCTATGATTGAATCTATATCACTTCCTTCTGCTAACTCACACCACTGTGCATATGAATATTTTCCATCATATTCTCGGTTCACTTCTTGTATAAGCCATAATCCCATTATATTTTTTAGATAAAGATACTTTTTATCATATCCACCTGAATTAGTAAAATTAAGATTAAAGCTATTTTCACTTGTAATTGCCTCGTCCAATATTGTCCCCATAAGAGACCATGTTCCTGAACTAATATACAGTGAATCCTCTTCATTGTTAGGAACAGCCATAACTGCTGATGCTGTATCATGACTCGCAACAAGAATAACTTCACATTGATAACCGATTTCATTAGCAATTTCGGGTTTGACTTCACCAATATTTGTCTGTGGTAGAAGAATATCATTAAACATATCTTTGTTTTCGAACAGTCCAGTAAGTTCATGATCCCAAGTAAATGTCTTTGTATTTACCAACTGAGTTGTCGTAGCATTTGTATATTCATTTATCTTTTTGCCTGTTAATAAATAGTTTAAATAGTCTGGAATCATTAGAAAATTCTTTGCATTAATAAGCTCTTCAGGGTGGCTTTTCTTTAAATACATTAACTGATAAATAGAATTAAAGAGTTGTTTTTGTATTCCAGTTTTTTCATACAATTGTTTTAGATTTATGGTCTTCTCTAACTCTCTATCCATTCCATTCGTTCGATGATCACGATAAGATACAGTATCTCCAAGTACTTTTCCATTCTCATCAATTATGACAAAATCTACACCCCATGTATCAATTCCAATGTATTTCGGAGCCTTATTAAGCTTTTTACATATTTTCAATCCATTGATAATTTCCTTATAGAGTCTTTCTAAATCCCAACAAAGATGATCATTCTTATTAATTAAAACATTTTCGAAACGATAGATTTCCTTTAAAATAAGCTTATCGTTTTCAACATACCCAAGAATACATCTACCACTTGAAGCTCCGATATCAACGGCAAGATAATAGTTCATATTTTTACCCTTTCACCACCATTAACATTAGATATCCATTGCTGCATGATGGCCTTGATAAATAGCTGTTGTAATCGTTGAAACCTTAACACAATCGCCTATTGATTTTACAACTGGTGCAGAATCAATGAGTAGATCAACAATTTCTCTATTTGCCTTTTGACCTAAAGCACAGATAACTGTCTCTCCTTCAATAAGTACTTGTTTCCCCTCATGGTCTATACATAAAACACCATGTTCACTGACTTCAAGTCCTTTATGCTTCATATAAACTTTGATATTCGATTTCTTGATTTCATCTATCAATAGTGGTCGATGTCTAATGTTCGCGTCTGGAGATAATTCAGAACGCATCTCAACCAACCTCACTTTTTTCCCTTCATTTGCTAAATGAATTGCTAGCTCACATCCTGCTAATCCACCACCTAAAACAACAACTGAATCTTTAATGTCTTTTACTCTATTGTGGTAGTCGTTTACTAAGACTACATTGTCATTCTGTATTCCCTTTATCGACGGGATTAATGGTCTAGATCCTGCCGCCACTATAACAACATCTGGATTTTCATTTTCGATATACGCTTTATCTACATTACAGTTCAATCGAATATCCACACCTTCTGATATAACTAGTTTTTCAAGTGATAATGCGAGTCGATACATTTCATATTTAAATGGAATTACTTGTTCGCCAAGTAAAATTCCACCAACTTTATCACTCTTTTCACATAAAATAACTTTATGTCCTCTTCGAGCTGCAGTATAGGCTGATTGAAGACCTCCAGGACCAGCCCCAACTATTAACACGTTCTTACTTTGACGTGCAGGTAATATTTCCATACCATCCAATTCTCTTCCAATAACTGGATTGACTGTGCAACGACGTGTGCCTGTTTCAACACGTTCTGCCATACACACAAAACACCTTAAACAATATATGATTCTATCTTCTTCATTTCGCATAACTTTATTAGGTAATTCAGGATCAGCCAGTAAAGCTCGAGCCATCTCAATAATATCGACTTGTGAAGTTGCGATTAATTCTTCCATTTTCTCTGGATCATTTAATCCACCTACTGTTGCGACAGGAACACTAACATGTTTTTTAATTTCAGCTGCTAAATATACATTTGGTCCGTGCGGTAAAAACATTGAAGGATGGGTTCGTCCAAATACCTTTTGATAGCTCCCGGCTGTCACATGAAGCAAGTCGATTCTACTTTCAATTAATTTAGCGATCTCTATACCTTCTTCGAGACCATATCCACCATCAAAAAATTCAGAACCACTAAGCCTAAATTCAATTGGAAAGCCAGGTCCAACTGCTTTTCTAACAGAATCCAAAACTTCAATCGCAAAGCGAACCCTATTTTCAAGAGATCCGCCATATTGATCAACTCTTTTATTGAAAAATGGGGATAGAAACTGATTAATTAACCAGCCATGTCCACCATGAATCATGACCATTTCAAAACCAGTTTTTTTTGCGAGCGCTGCTTTTTCTCCATATGAGTTTACAATTTCTTGAATTAACTCAATAGTTAGTTCATGAACTTTTTTACCATCAGCTCGAACAGTTTCGCTTGGACCCCATTGAACAAGTGAGTTTTTTCTTTCTTTATCTATTGAATATGTTCCTGCAAACTGTCCTGAATGCGATAATTCAACATTAGCTATTGCGCCATGTCTACGAATTGCATCGGCTGTGTAAGTAAAACTTGTTAATGAATCAACCGTTTCTAAATCAAGATGATACATATGTGAAGCTTCTGTTTTAGGGTGAACGACAAGCTCACTCACAGTTACAGTAGATACGCCACCTTTAGCTCGATTTTCATAAAAAGCTATCGTTCTTAGCCCAATTGTACAATCTTTCGTAATATCTGTACCTCCCATCGGTGCACCAAACATACGATTTCTAAAATATACGTTCCCAATTTGGATAGGACGACTTAAATTCGGAAAATTGCGAATCATAATTCTTCTCCTCTTTTCTCTTCAATATATACTTGATACTCAATATTTTCGTTATCATTACATAACACTAAATCAATATCTTTTGGTAATCTCACATTAACTTTATAGTGATCTATATCGACTTTCTTCCAGTCAACTTCAACTAAACCATGTGGAGTGATAACACTCCCTTTAGCCCATTCTAACGTTGAAAAATGTGGGTTTATTTCGATTGTTTTATACCCAGTATCGTATGGTTTCACACCTAAAATCGAACTTGGTAGCTCATAGAGCATTAGTGCTCCCCAAGCATGACAATCACTGCGACTGTTTACACTATCCTCTTCACAAGTAGTTAGATTCTTTTTAATCATGACTCGCCAAGAATCCCATAGTTTGTCAGTAAGATCATAAAGCTTACAGATTTCTAAAGCTCTAAAGAGATAAAACATCGAAGCAACTGAACATTGTGTATATTTTTCTTTATTATTAAACGTTTCTAATAGTAATGTACTACCTTTATCTTGACTGATAACTCCAGTCAAGATTCCAAACACTTGACAGTGTTGGCTATAGAGAGAAACATCAGGTCCGTCAGTTATAACCCCATCCTTATCCATTGAATAGTTCCTAATGGCTTGTTTAAGTGAAAGATTATCTTCTCTATATTTATTTGAAATTTCAACCATATCTAAATACTCAAATATCTTTGTAGCATATTGTAAACCCATGAGATAAAGCAAACTTTCCATTGTAATAGGTCCAAATCGAATTGCGGATGGTGAGCCTATTGTTTCATTCCATTCTGGTGTCCAATCAATAAACGACCATAAACGATCTTCGAATAGAGGTGCTCCAATTTTAGCAACTAAACCTTTGTGGTTAATTCGTTTCTTGTAGAATTCGAGTATATTTTGAACTGTTTTTGAATGTTCATGTAGGAATTCTTCATCCCCAAAATACATCATATGATCATATAACATCCCAATATAATAGATGGAAAAACCAGGAATAATGTTTTCTTCAAAATTCGGATAACACGCATTAAGCAACCCTTCAAACTTGTTAGCTACTTTGAAATCATTCATACATCTTCTAGCAAGTCTATCGTCCATAGAAGTTGCATAAGTATACAGAATTTGACTTCTTGAATCCATAATATATTGAAGTTGCTCATAAAATGGACAATCTTCATATGTCTCATGCATGCAACAACGTAAGGTTCTCTCGCTTATATCCCAAATATCATGATATGAGTTATCTGATGTTTGGATACTTGATTGTATATTTAGTGGATATTGATTTTTAAGATAATCTATCGATATGAGTTCCATAGCTTCTGAATCTGTTACAATCTCAAGTTGAATATATCTAAACGTTCTAAACCAAAAAGGTTCATACACTTCTTGATTCATTCCAGCTACGATATAGTAATCTTTAAATCCAAATAATGTTCCATTTATTGAATCTGTACGATCATTTTTGACCGGAAAAAGAGGTCCATTTTCTTTTTTTATTGGCGGATAAGCATAACATTCAGATGTTAAGATTGTTATCTTTGTATTTTTGCCTTTACTAAGTATCAATCTAAGAAACCCGGTAGTTTCTTCTCCGGCATGAATTTCAATGATTTCCTTCGTATAAGGAGGTATATTAATCTTTCTATTAAAATGAAGGAACTCATTCCATTCGTTTTCACTGAAGATCGACTTTTTTAAACTTGATACTTCTACGAATTTCTTTGGTTCTTTGGTTAAAAAAGGAATTGTTCTTTCTTTTAGGAAACTCGGCTTTATGATTTCATCTTGTTCTTCTGAGTGATATACTTGAACACTTTCCCAGATTATTTGTGTATCAACTAAACCTATAGCTTTTTCAAATATAAACAAAGGCGCAAAATGCTCATCTTCCGCGTAAATTTCAGTTAAATGATTATATGCTTTCCAAGATGTATCCGTCACAAAGATAGACGCTTCTTTGGTCAATGATCCAACAAACAAACCAGGTGTGTTTGTTCTAAATAAACTATGATTACCATTGAAATGTTTATTAGGATAACTTAGAACCGTAATAACAATACTGTTTGTACCTTGTACTAGATACTTCGTTATATCAACCGAATCGCAAAACCATTCTGTCTGATTTCCCTTTTGAGGACCGTAACATACAAATTCACCGTTTATATAACACTTATATTTTGAATCTGCACTAATCGCAATTATGTAATTCGAACTTATTCTCTCAATTTCTATTTCCTTTTTATAAGTACATAGAACTGCTTTATTTTTCTGTTGATTGAAATGTGATTTTGATACGATCCATGATCCGTCTATGAATTTCATTCTTTCACCATACGTTACCTTTTTAGTTAAACTTTTTAAAAAGGCATTTAATCATGCCTTTTACTCTTTTGCTTTTATTAGTTTTTTACTTGATTGTTTCTTATTATGTTGGTAAGTATCCATACCAATTGTTGTTAACATTATTAAACCTTTAACTACATACTGGAAGTAGATATTCAAGCCAGCTAGTGCCATACCATTACCCAAAATTGCAATTATGAGAATACCAGCAACACAGCCATTGATCTTACCTTCACCACCACGGATTGAAACACCACCAAGTAACAAACCAACAATGATTGTAAATTCAATGCCTACTGATGTTGATGCAGTTGCCGCTCCAATTCGCGTTGATTGTATCATTGCTGCTAAGCCATACATTGCACCTGCAAATAACGAAATTAGTAATTCCACTTTTTTAACATTGATACCTGCTAAACGTGCAGCATCCTTGTTTCCACCTAATGCAAATACATATCGACCAAAATAAGTTTTATTCATAATAAAGGCAAAGACAGCTAATAAAACTCCAGTTATGACTAAAGCAACTGAGATATTTGTACCAAATAATCTACCTTGTCCAATATATTTATATGCATCAGTGAAACCGCTGATAGATCTTGAATTTGACAATACATAAGCTATACCTTGATAAATAACCATTGTTCCAAACGATACAAAGATATAAGGAATTAATAGAATTTGACTCAATATTGCATTAAAACTTGATAGAATCATCCCAACAATAATACTTATGATAATTATAAGATAGACTGGTAAATGATATTCAGTAAGTAGTATTGCGCAAATAACGCCATTTATACTCATTGCATAACCAACTGATAAGTCCATATTCCCTGACATCATGATTAAAGCAACACCAAGTGCAGCCACAATAATGTATGCATATTGGTTTAGAATATTGAGAATATTTCTAATGGTAAAGAAATTCTCTGCATTAAAGGAAAATATTACAGATATGACAAACAATAAAACCCAAACTACATTATTACGAACCAATTGTCCGAAATTAACTTTAAAATTTTTCATTTTTCAGCCCCTTAAAGTCCTGATGACAATTCTAGAATTCTTTGTTGACTAAACTCTTGTTTCAATAGATCACCTGTTTTCCTACCTTCATGTAGAACGGCAATTCGATCACTCATACCGATTAATTCTTCCATCTCTGATGAAATCATAATTATCGACATTCCATCTTCAACAAGTTTGTTCATTAATTTATATATTTCTTGTTTCGCACCAACATCAATACCTCGAGTTGGTTCATCAAAAATCAATATATCGGCATTAGATGCTAGTACTTTAGCCATAACAACTTTCTGCTGATTACCACCACTGAGATTCTTTGTTAGTTGTTTTAATGATGGAGTCTTTATTTGCAATGTATTACAATATTTCTCGCTCACTTCATCTATTTTCTTCTTATCTATTATTGTGAAATTACTGAATTTCTTTATTCCCATTAGTGTTATATTCCAGTCGATTGGAAATTCAAGAAATACACCTTCTCTTTTTCTATCTTCAGGAATTAAACCAAGACCATGATCAATAGCCTGAGTAGAATTCTTAATATTAACTTTTTTACCTTTTATGTAAAGATCACCTTCAAGTATTTTAGCTTCGCCAATAACTAATTTAGCAAACTCTGTCCTACCAGCACCAATTAATCCTGCTAAACCGATGATTTCACCTTTTTTAAGTTCTAAACTTATATTTGAAACACCATTCCCGGTGATATTTTCAGCTTTAAGAACTACTTCACCGATTTCAATATTTCGCTGAGGGAATGATTCAGTTAGTTCACGTCCTACCATGAGATTTACAAGTTCTTTTCGACTTGTATCCTTCATTGACTTGGTTGCGATATATTTACCATCTCTAAGTACTGAAATTGAATCCGATATTCTAAATACTTCATCCATTCTATGACTAACATAGATTATGGTTACACCTTTTTGTTGAAGCTTTTTGATGATTAAAAACAACTTCTCAACATCATTTATCGATATTGCTGCACTTGGTTCGTCCATAATTAAGATTTTTACATCCTTTGAAATCGCTTTAGCAATTTCAACCATTTGTTGTTGAGCTGTCGATAATTGCCCAACCATACTATATGTATCAATGTTCACATTCAAATCTTGGAAAATCTTCTGAGTTTTTTCATGTATAGACTTTTTATTTTGAATAAACTTCCCACCAATATGATCACCCAGAAATACATTCTCTGCTACATTAAGAGAAGGTACTAAATTAAATTCTTGGTATATAACACCAATCCCTTTTTCTTTCGATAATGATGGAGTCAGTTTTGTAAACTCCTCACCATCAATTTCAACAATTCCATCATTCTGATTTATAGCACCAGAAATAATTTTTATCATTGTTGATTTTCCAGCACCGTTTTCACCCATGATCGAGTGAACTTCTCCTGATTTGAAACTAATTGAAACATCATTTAAGGCTGTAACACCTGGATATAGTTTTGTTATATGCTTAAGTTCTAAAACAACTTTCACGTTAAACCTCCATCATTGAATTAGTGGTTGAGCGAAACTCAACCACTAATTGTTATTTCATAAACCTTATTGATTTATTTAAGACTTTCTGCGTTGATTTTTGTATAACTTCCAGCAATAAATTTATCAGCTGGGACTGTGCCATCTTTGATTGCATTCCAAGCTGTTAGTGTACTTTCAGCAATGTCTTCTAAAGCAACTAAACCACGGATCATAGAAGCATCGGTTTTTGAATCAGCAACTGCATTTACAGTAGCTTCAGATGCACCGATCGCAAAGATACCAACTTTTGAAGCATCAACTCCACTAGTTCTAGCTAACACTTCATTTGCAGCAATCGCAAATGATGCATCATGTACTAAGATTAAGTTAAGATTAGGATATTCAGCTAAAGCAATTTCCATAAACTCTTGAACGCGATCCACAGAATCTGCAGCACCTAGTTCGTAATTCTTTACAAGATTAACTTTTAAATTATTAGCAATTGTCATTAACCCTTCATCGCGTAATACAGCATTTGGGTTTGTAGGATATGTGATCAAGATCGTTGTCACACTAGCATTTTCATTTTCTGCAAATTTTTGGTCTACCCATTCAGAGGCTAATTCAGCTGCAGCTAAGCCCAATTGAGATTCATCAATACCAATTAAAACATCGTATGCTTCAGGATCTTCGAATGGTACAAATGTAATAATTTTTGTTCCAGCTTCACGTGCTGCGATACATGCATCTTGTAAACTGTTTGGATCCATTGGTCCAACTAGAATACCTTCTGCTTCTTGAGTTACCAAATTTTCTATATCTGAAACCTGTTTTGCAACATCCAATTCAGCGGAAACCGTTACAACTTCAAATCCTTCTTCACCGAAAACTTTTTCCATGGATGATTGTAATCCAGTAAAGAATTCTGCGCCTAAAGTCATAATACTTACACCAAAAATACCACTACCTTCTTCAGCTACAGGAGCATTATTTGAACTGCAAGCTGTCAACATACCAATACTCATAGCAACAACAAATACTAATTTAAGTAAATTCTTCATTCTTTCCTCCTAAAGTCAGATAACTTTATGGCCAAATTATAGTATTCTCGATTAATCGCAAACAATGAACCATTTCTATCAAAAGGTGTCTTTTTTTATCATTATTGCTTTCTTGCGGTCAAGTTGATAAAAATTGGATGACTTTATTCGGAAATAATGACTATTACAGTTTTTAAAATAGATTACTGTTCTTTTTTCAACCAAATCTTCCAAAGTTCTAATAAGATGGCTCCATTCATAATCATCCATTTCATTAAAGATGTCGTTTAAAATGATAAATTTATGATTTTGTAATGAAACACGATAAATGAGTAAAAGTAATTTTTGTAAATGAGTCAACTTATCTATACTAATTGATGAGTTAGTAATATTCGCAAACCGTTTGGCTTCAAGAAAAGTAAAATCGATAAGATTTTCGTTTAAAATACTCCAAGTAGTAAGTTTAGAATAAATGCCTAAGCAAATATTCTCTTTAATTGAAAAATTTGGTATAAAATATCGATCTATATTTCCTGTTATTTCATACGCTTGCCTTTTAGATAACCACATATCTAAAATTGCGTCATCATATCTAAAAGCATCCATACTATTTGGAACTAAAAAATCAAGAGAACTATTTCTTTGTGAGATATTTTTATTCATTAGCGATGAGTTCTGATCATCTAAGAAAACTAGAAATTGTTTAACTTCTTCAAATTCAAAAATTTGGTTTGAATCTGAAATATATTGAATACGATTAGCATGATAAATAGACTCATCATTCTCATCACAGATAATTATGAAACTAACTCCTTGTTTAGAATAGGTTTTTATGTTTTTTATCAATTGCATCTTCTCTTCATAAGAATTCATAGATGTATCATTGACTACAATAATTTTTGCATTATTAATAACAGATTTTGCAAGACATACGATCTGTTGCTCATATACCGATAAATCCTGTATTAATTTATTTTTATAATCAAATAAACCTAAAGAATTCAATATTTTTTGAGTTTGTATTTGTGCAGCTTTTTCATTAAAAATACTTAATGGATTATTTCGTTCACGTAATGCGAATAAATTATGTTCAATCTTCATTGTTTTTACTAAACTACCGGTTGATTCAGAACTAGATATACCATGTGAGAAAGCAAATTGAGCATTATAGTTTTTACATAATTTCTCGTTTAAAAAAATACTGCCATTTTCTGGTTTTAGATACCCTAAAATTAAGTTTGAAACGAGCTTTCTCTTTGAAAAAGTAGAACTTGTTATACAAATAATTTCCCCTTCAAAAATAGATAAATCATAGTTTAACAGTTGCTCATGGTGTGCATTACTGACATCAATATTTCTTAGCCATAAATATTCTTGTTTTAGCATTATAATTTTAACCTGAAGTCATATTCAGCTAATTCATTGTCCGATACTCGTGGAACAATGATTTCCATTGTTGTCCCAACATTTACCAAACTTCTAACTTTTATTCCATAAGTTTTACCAAAAAACATCTTTAAACGCGCGTTTACATTTAATAATGCAATTCCACTATTTTTTGATATTCGATCGAATTTTAGATCAGAAGAAATTAGCTTATCATTTATTTTTTTAAGTAATTCAGATTCAATACCAACCCCATTATCTTCAATTTGAATATATACTTTCTTTTTTGTTCCAAATATATGAATCGTAATTAGTCCTGGGTTTAATTTCTTTTCAAGCCCATGAGTAATGGCGTTCTCAATAAGTGGTTGAAGCGTCATTTTAGGAATATAGCATTCCTTTAGTTCTTCACTATCAATCTTGATAACCATCTCAAGTCTTTCTTCAAATCTGAATTTCTGAATGTAGTAGTAATCATTTATGTGGTTTAATTCTTCAGAAATTTTAACGAAGTTCCCAGTACTACTTATACTGTATCTAAAAAACCGCGATAATCTCTCAATCATACTCGCAATTTCATTTTCGTTATGTTTCAAAGCTTCACTTCGGATTGAGTCAAGTGTATTGTATAAAAAATGTGGATTTATCTGGCTTTGAAGTAATTTGTATTCTATTTCCCACGTATTTTCGGATAAGCTTATACTTTTAACTTTATTAAAATCTTCCTCAGATTTTGATGTACTTTCAAAGACTTTAAAAATGTTTTTTAGTTTCATATCAATTACGAATACAACTTTCTGTATTCTGAGGGCTTAATTCCTGTAATTTTTCTAAAAAGTTTTGAAAAATACTTTTGATCTGGATAACCAACACTAACAGAAATTGATTTTACAGATTCAGTTGTTTCAGCTAAAAGTTTTTTTGATTTCTCTATTCGATATTCAATTAAAAAATCAGAATAACCTTTACCCATTTCATTCTTAAAAACTTTTGAGAAATAATTTGGAGATAGGCCAACATATTCAGATATCTCTTCTAGTGTAATTGATTCAGCATAATGACCCTCGATATAGTTTATAGCTTTTTCGGTAGGCAGAATATGAATTTGTTTCTGTTGAAGTAAATATTCCTCAAAATATTTCTCGATTGATTTTAAAGTTAAACTAATAAAATCTACAAATCGATAAGATTGGCTAGCAAACCACCAAGTTTCGATACGTTTACTCTCAAGTTCCTCGACATTATTGATAAATAACGATAATGTAACTTCCAATAAATATTGTTGCATCTTGATCATATCCCAAGGATTAAAACCTTGATATTTTTCACACTTATTTAATAATTCTTGGTGTAAATCATATATATCGCTAATCTTTAGGTATTCATATGCATTTTTCAAGTTATTTATCAAATCATCCGTTAATATCGATTCTGGAGAAAATCTTGGTAAGTTTTGAATCATCTCAAATGAAATAATCTTATTCATCCCATAGATAAGTTTTGAAGTTTCAGCAGCAATTGCTTCTTTCATGATTTTACCTAAATCAGAAATACTATTTATTTTTCTACTATAACCAAACGCCAAATCAAAATCATCGAAAATTTCTGTCAAGTTACTAAGTTTATAGTAAACACTTGAAATAACTTGATTAATATTTAGATCCAAGTCATTTTCATAATTTAAAAGTATAAAGATTCCTTCTTTACTATATTGATAAAGAAGGCTTAATCTATCTGTTTCAATATTGTTTAATATTGAATTAAGCTTTTCTCTGAATAGTGTATTTTCATCAAGTATATTATCAATCGTCGTCCTAACAAATATTATTCGATAGACCCAGTGTAATTTTTCTGGTGGCAGTAACTCAACATATTTTTCATAATTGAATACTTTATCGTTAAAAGCACTTGAAAATAGTTGTCTCCAAAAGTCGCTGTATTTAATATTTTGATATTTATTGAAATATTCATCTCGTTCAGTTTTTATAATTCCTGTTGTATTTTTTTCATTAATAATTTTGATGGCTTTTCCAATTGCAATATTCAATTGTTCCTCATCAATTGGTTTTAAAATATAGTCGACTACACCATTTTGCATTGCGCTTTTGGCATATTCAAAATGTTTATAACCACTTACAATAATAAAAGCACAATCGATTTGATATTCCCGGCATTTTTGTATTAATGCAAGACCATCATAACCCGGCATTTTAATATCAGTAATAACTAGATCAGGTTTGTTTTTGATGATACTGTCTAGAGCATCAATACCGTTATAGCAAACATCTAAAATATCAATTTTGTATTCATCCCAATGTCCAAGTAAAAGAACTAGATCCGCCATCCTTCTTTCATCTTCAGCAATGATGCACTTAAATTGATATGACATTATTTACCTCGCAATTCGACGATATTAATTCGAATATTTAATTTTCTATTATTTTGTTGAAAAGTAGTTTGCAATTTCCTTAACAGCCATAACAGATTCAGGTGATGGGAAAAGTGGGAAAACATGGAATAAACCTTCCCATTCCCTTAGCGTTACAGTTACACCTGCTTCAACACATTTTTTATAAATTTCAATCGCATCATCATATAATACTTCTTCTGTTCCTACATGAATAAAGAGTGGTGGAAATCCTTTGTAATCACCAAATATTGGAGAAACATATGGGGAGCTGAAATCAGATCCAACATAATATGGCACAACTTCTTCGAAGATTATCATTGGATCTCGTTTATCTCTAAGTGTATGAGAAGGTAAATCGATTTCTTGACCAGCAACTGGTGAGAATACACTAATCTTAGCCGGTAAAGCAAAACCATTATCCTTTAAATATAACGTTGTGGTTAAAGCAAGCATAGCACCAGCTGACTCACCAAACAAACAAATATTCTCAGCTTTATATCCTTGTTCTAATAGATATTTATATGCATTAATAGAATCGTTCAACCCTTGAGGATGTTTAGCTTCTGGCCATTGACCATAATCAACAGAATAAGCATCCATTTTGCTCTCTTTTAGGATGTCCATAAACATTTTACGTCTAGATTCAACACTTCCTACCGCAAAACCTCCGCCATGAATAAACAAAATAATATTATCAGGATTTTTATTCCCTTTAAAATGGTAAAACTCGCCAGATGTGAGTTGATTCTTTATCATTTCAATTTCCACTAATGAATCTGTATAACCACCAATCTTCTCATCAATTGATTTTCTTGTCGCAATTGCAGATTCAGCCGTAAATTTATTCCCACGATTTGCCTCTTTATCCCGTGCAAGCATTTCGATAAACATTTTTATTTCTTTACTTAACATAATTATAGCTCCTTTATAGTTTTTTATTAAAATATGCACTATTATTATCTAATTTTCACATATATTCTACATAAATATAGTCACGAGGTTCAAAATTGTCAATATACGAAACGGATTAAAATATGATAAAGTTATTTTATGAAAAAATATCTCGTAATTGATGTTGGCGGTACTTCCATAAAGTACACTAAAATGAATGAAAATGCAGAAATACTTAGCAAGGGAGAAATCGCTACACCTAAATCTAGTCTTGAAGAGTTTATAAATACTATTGTTGATTTATATAAGAAACATGAAGATATTGATGGGATTGCAATAAGTGCTCCAGGTAGAATTGATGCCAAGACAGGTTATATGTATACAGGTGGCGCACTTACGTACATTAAAGATTGCCCAATGGTAGATTTATTAAAGAAATATATTCCTGTAACGATAACGATTGATAATGACGCGAAATGCGCCGCAAATGCGGAAGTTTGGAAAGGCGCACTTAAGAATGTAAAATGTGGAATGGTATTAACAATTGGGACGGGAATAGGAGGTGGAATCGTGATTGATGGTAAAGTCCATCGTGGTCATAATTTCACATCTGGTGAAGTTTCTTTCTTACCAACTAGTTTAGACGCTCATGCTAATCCATTCAAAATATGGGCTATGGTTAATTCTACGGGTGAGCTTATTACGAAATATGCAGAGGTTAACAATTTAAACCTTGTGGATGTTAATGGAAAAGTGTTTTTTGATGCGATTAACAACAAAAATAGTTCCGCAATTAAAATTCTCGATGAGTTTGCAGATAGTTTTGCATTAGGCATCTATACAATACAAACAATTCTAGATACCGAAACCATAGCGATTGGTGGTGGTATATCTGCTCAAACTGTTCTAATTGACACGATTAATAAAAGAACAGATTTACTCTTTGAAAAACTTAATTGGACACCTCAAAAAAGGATGAATATCGTACCATGCATGTTTGGTAATGATAGTAACTTAATCGGAGCGCTATATCATCATATCAATAGCGCCAATGATTAATAGACAAATACAGATCTAGTGAATTTTTATACGTTTACTGAAGAAACATACTCATTAGAACAAAGTATTTCTACAACTTCAAGTTTTGTCATAAAAAAACACATTTGAGTTTTAAACTCTTATGTGTTTTTCTAAATATCTATTCTTTTTAACTAAACAAACTCACTAAAAGTGTTTATTTTTTTACTGGTGCCATCACCGAGAATCGAACTCGGAGCTGAGCATTACCATTGCTCTATTTTACCATTGAACTATGATGGCGTTATGCTTTTCTATAATACTGAAAAAAGAATAATATTGCAAGATTTTTAGTATAAAAATACCGCTTATTGAGCGGTACGGAAATCATTGTTAATCTTATACAATGAATAGATGACTTTGAAGAGATAAACCAAGATAGTGAGTACAATTACAATCGCAATTAAGATATAAATAAATACGCTTGTTATAACGATTTGATTACTATTTAATAATTCTGTAACAGCAGCCTCAAGGGTAGTCGAGTAGTTAAGGAAATAGGTAAATAAGGTTTGAAGAGCCGCAAAACCTAAGGTTGTAATAAAGTATATAGCTTCTAACACCGATAACACTAAGAAGATAATACTCGCGTAGGTATATCGTAACCATGAGCGATTCAAACGATCTACTTCTTCAGGTCGTCTTAGTTTAACTTTAAGTCCATCGAAATCTTTGAATAAACGATAGAAGACTAAGAAATATAACACTAATGCGATTGATCCAAACACGAAGTAAATATAGCCATTATTTGGGATAATGTTAAACAATTTATCGATAAAGACTAACGCATTATACCCCAATAAGAAATAAAGAAGTGGTTGGAGTTTCTTAAAATTTGGTTGAAGTTCTAATAAGCTTTGTGTACCTTTTAGAATTAAAAAGTAACCAATCGCATCTGGAAATAACTCGACTTGACCTCCACCAATATTTATACTAAATCCAACAACGACAAATAATGTCCCAAAGTAGATAAAATTCATGTTAACCCTCTTGATTGAATTTCTTTAGTGCTTGATAGAGTTCACTAATTGGTAATCCCATAACGGTATAATAATCCCCTTCAATGCCTTTTACGAGTAATGCGCCTTTATCTTGAATTCCATATGCACCAGCTTTATCAAGTGGTACTTTCGATTGAACATATGCACGTACAAGTTCTTCATCATATGGATAAAACTCAACAATCGTCTTAGTATGGAAACGTATTTCTTTCTCCGTATTCAATAAACATACACCGGTAATAACTTCATGTTTCTTACCAGATAATTGCTTAAGCATTCTAATCGCGTCTTCTTCATTCACTGGTTTCCCCATAACCTCATTATCACAAACGACGATTGTATCTGCTGAAATAATATTTGCCTCAGGATGACGATTTAAAACATCTAATGCCTTGAGATATGCTAATTCTTCGATTGCTTGCTCAAGAGAAACATTCGGATTAATCACTTCATCAACATTTGGATTCACAGTAGTAAAGGGTATTCCCATTAAATTGAGTAACTCTCTACGACGTGGGCTTTGGCTTGCCAAAATAGTGTGTTTTTGCATAAATCTATTATACCTTAAAACATGAATTACAACTAAAAAAAGGTGTTACCACCTTTAAAATAATCCTTCATCTAATGCCTTAATAACTTTATCTACAACTGTATCAAATTCACTGGATTCTTTGAACATAATCCAATTCAACCCAATAAAGTTTGAAACACCCATTAAGATATATGCCACAACTTCAGGATCATGATTTTTCATTTCACCCATCGCTTGTGCTTCAGTTATATGTTTAACGTAATTCGCTGCGAAATCGGTATAATATTCGATAAATAATTTCTTATCGATATACAAGGACTCCCAAATAATGTTATAAACATGTTTATTTTCTTTGATAAATACTAAGAAACTCTTTAACCCAATCCGCTCTATTTCTTTACGATCCTTACAATCCTTCACATCCTTCGCAATATTCATACGAATTTGATGACTATACGAAATAAGAAGATATTTATACAAACTCAATTTATCCGTAAAGTAAATGTAGAACGTTCCTGGCGCAACTTTTGCCTTATAGGTAATATCATTAATCGAAGTCCCATGATACCCTTTTTTAAAGAATAATTGTTCAGCCGCAGCACAAAGTCGATCTAGTGTCGCTTGTCCTCGTTTAGTTTTTGGTTGGTTTACAAGAGTGTTCACAATTTTCCCTCAAATCGTTTCAATTATACCACATCTGGAATAATCAACGAATGCACAAATCCAAGTACAAGTGAACTAAATAACATTGGTTTCTCATACATTGACGCATGCCCAGAACCAGGAATAATAACTAAACTTGAAGACTTAATGTTTTCATGAAGATACCGTTGATGAGAAATAGGTGTAATCGCATCTTCATCACATCCAACGATCAAACATGGGCATTTTATTTTATGTAGATTATGTCGTTCATCCAATGAATTTGCGCTGTTAGTTAAGCGTACCATTGCACGTTGAAACACTGGATTAGCGAATACATTTAAAAGGATTTGTTTACGATGCGTCATCCATTTAATCTTGGATTCATAAAAGTCGGATGAATAAATTACTGGGATAGTTGTGCCATAGTATTGTTCAGCGTTTGGACTCGCAAGATTCCACGCATTACCAATTTCTTTTAACCATGAATTGGTATAACTCGTGGTATTAAAGAGTAAACATCTTTCGACTAAATGCGGGTATTTAATCGCAAGTTTAATCGCAACTTCGCCACCATACGATATCCCAAATAACGCAACTTCTTTTAAGTTTAACTTTTCAATTAACGTCTTAACAACTTCAACTTGAATATCTTGTGTGTAGATTTGTCCTTCTAATTTAGACGATTGACCTTGATCTAACATATCGACAAGAATCAATTGATTGGATTGACTAAAGTTCATAATAAACATTTGCCAACTCGCTGTAGACATCATAATTCCGTTGAGCATAACAAGTGGTTTACCTTTGCCATACACTTCATAGTAAATTGAATAATCTTTAAAATCTAAAGTAGCCATTATAAGATTCCCAATGATTTAGCTTGTTCAAGCAATTCATCTCTGAATTTAGGATGTGCAATCGAGATTAACAACTTCACACGTTCACGTACATTAGTACCCTTTAGATTAACCATTCCATATTCAGTCACGACATAATTCACATCATTACGACTTAAGGTTACGACAGCCCCTTGCTTTAATTGAGGGACAATCTTAGATGTTTCAACACGTTCACCAGTTTCAGGATTCTTAACCATTGCGGTAGAATATAACGCTATAAACGATCTTCCGTTCTTCGCATTTTGAGCCCCAACTGCAGTATCAACTTGTCCACCTGTTCCACTAAATTGAGTAGAACCAATAGACTCTGAACAACATTGTCCAGTTAAATCAATTTCTAAGGTTGTATTAATTGAAACCATATTATCGTTTAACCCAATAATATGTGGATCATTGGTATACGCACCATCAAGAACTGCGACACCTGGATTATGATCAATAAACTCATAGAGTTCTTTACTTCCCATCGCAAAAGTACAGACCATCTTACCTTTATGTAATGTTTTACGTTTGTTTGTAATAACACCCATTTTAGCGAGTTTCATGAGACCAGTTGTTAACATCTCTGTATGAACCCCTAAATCACGTTTATTCTTTAGTGCAGATGCGACCGCATTTGGAATACCACCAATCCCTAATTGGATACAATCTCCATCATTGATTTGGCTCGCAATATTATTCCCAATCGCAATATCTCGTTCATTCGGTTCGACATCCGGTAATTCTGCAGGATAATAATCTGCTTCAATTACATAGTCTACTTCATCTAAATGCAATTCTAAATCACCATAGGTATATGGCATATGTGGGTTAATTTCTAATATAACTAAATCTGCTTCTTCAATGACACGTTTTTCATACGTATTACTCAAGGATAATGAGACATATCCGTGTTTATCAGGCATTGAACAAGCACCGACATATATATCTGTATGAACATGCGCTAAACGCTTTGTCCCAGCAAGATGTAAATGATTCGGGATAAAGGATATATTTCCATTTTGATGTGCTTTACGTAAAGCTGGGGAATAGAACCATCCATCCACATAGAATGAATTTTTATATTCCTTCTTCATAAACTCTGGATCTGACATCGGTAGACAGTTCGTAACTGTAACGCCACTCACTTCATCCGCAACAGTATGTAATTCGCCTAAGAACGCACGTCCTTCAGCACATCCAAGTCCTGTAACGATCATCATTCCACTTTTTACTTTTTTAACAGCTTCACTTGCAGTAATCTTTTTGATTGAAATATCCATTATTGTTTTCTCCATAAAGGGTGTTGCGGAAGGTTTAACTTCCGCAACCAGTTCTATTTAATTGTAACCTATTAGCTTAATAAATCATCCATTGATCTTAAACCATCGACAACTTCCCATTTAGTAGGAGTTGTAGGGTTGATCTTGGATAAGTTCATTTCTTGTGTACCAGCACGTAGACCATTTGTGTAATCAATTAAACCACCAAATGGATTTTGGATTGGTGCAGATTCCATAGCGTCTAAGTAGTTTTCCCAAGTAACAATCTTGTCACCTTCTAAACGACGTAAACCTTCTACGAAGAATGTTGCGGCAATCCAGCCAGTCATAGCGTATGCATTAGCAGAATATTCAGGTAAAGCAGTTGCGAATTCATTAAGTGCAGCCATACGGTCATCACCTTCAAATGATACCCAACCACTACCGTATACATCAAATTTACCAGCGATTTCATTCATTACGGATTCCGCAATAACTGGCGCAACGTTAACGTATGTTGTGATTAAATCTTTGTCATTACCTTGAGCAGCTAATTCTTTAATGATTGTAGGAATCGTTGCTTGGATTGCTCCACCGATAATGAAATCTACATTTGCTTCTTTAATTGTTGTAACTGCTGCAGACGCATCATCTGTACCAGGCGCAACTTGAGCTTCAACTAATGTAATACCTAATTCAGCAGCTTTCTTTTGAGCACCAGCTAAAATGTCTTTACCAGCATCATCATTTGTATAGATAATACCGATTGTCTTAGCTCCGAAATCCCCAACAGCACGCGCAACCATGATTTGTCCTTCTGTGACATAAATTGGTTGAACAGGCATAATACCACGGTCGCGACCTTCAGCTTTATCATTATAAAGTTGACCGATACCTGTAGCGAAGTATACAGCTGGAATACCATAATCTTTAAGATCTTCTAAAGTAGCCCCAACAACTGGAGTACCAAAGTGACCAACGATAGCGAAGACTTTTTCATCTTCAACCATAGATGCTAAACATGCTTTACCCTTTGCAGGATCAAATTCATCGTCTTGGTGTAAGAATTTAATTGTACGTCCATCGATACCACCAGCATCATTGACCGTTTTTAAGTAAGCTTCAATCCCTGCAATAAACGGAGTACCAACTGGCGCAAATGCACCAGATGTTGCTGCACAGTTAGCGATTAACACTTCAGTGTCTGTAATCCCTTGAGCTGCGACTTCTTCAACTACTTCTTCTTTTGGCGCACAAGCAACGAGTGTCGTCGCTAGAGCCATAACTGTAAGAACCATAAACAACTTCTTAAACATCATGTATTCCTCCTTTTGTTTATATAATGCGTTTCGCATTGATACCAAATTAATGTGATCCAAGATACGCTTCAATGAGCTTAGGATCGTTAAGCAAGTCTTTCGCTGGACCATGAGTACTGATTTCACCCAACTCCAACACATACGCATAATCCGCAATCTTTAAGGTTTGTGCCGCATTCTGTTCGACAATGATTACGGTAGTTCCTGATTTCTTAATCTCAAGAACGATGTTCATAATATCGCGAATGATTAATGGTGCTAGACCAAGGGATGGTTCATCTAAGAGTAATATTTTAGGATTACTCATCAATGCTCGTCCAATCGCTAACATCTGTTGTTCACCACCGGATAAGGTTGATGATATTTGGTTTTTACGTTCCTTAAGAACTGGAAAGTAACGATATACTTTTTCAAACTGTTCTTTAATAATCTTTTTATCTCTTACCGTAAATGCACCTACTTTCAAGTTTTCTTCTACGGTTAAATCTCTAAATACTTGTCTTCCTTCTGGTGATTGTGATAAACCAAGTGCCGCAATCTTCTCAGGTTCTTCCCTACCAATCTCATGATTGTAGAAGAGAATGCTTCCTTCTGCTGGTTCGATGAGTCCTGATATTGTACGTAATGTGGTCGTTTTACCAGCCCCATTCGCACCCAATATCGCTACGACATCGCCTTCTTTAACTTCCATATCAATGCCTTTAAGTGCTTCAATCGCTCCATATCTAACTTTTAAGCCTTTAATAAAGAGTGCTGTACTAGACATGTTGAATTTCCTCAGAACTTCCTAGGTACGCTTCTTGTACCGATTTATTCTTCTGAATCTCTTTCGCTGTATCCTTCGCTAAGAATTTACCGAACGAGATAGCACAAATACGATCACATACATCCATAACTAAGCGCATATCATGTTCAACTAATAGAACTGAACAATTAAATTCATCGCGAATGGTACGTATTAATTGAGCTAGTTGAATGGTTTCCACATCATTTAACCCCGCTGCTGGTTCATCTAGAATAATGAGAGTTGGACGACACATTAAGGTACGTGCCATTTCAACTTTCTTTAGAATCCCATATGGTTGTCCAAAGACCAACATATCTTTACGATCCCATATCCCTAAACGCTTTAATATTTCTTCTGCTTCTAACCGTAATGCCTTCTCTTCTTTACGCGCTCTTGGTAATCTTAGAGCTTGTTCAAGAATGCTCGCTTTAAAGTCGATATGTGCCCCAATCATAACGTTATCTAAGATGCTTAACTCACGAATGAGTTCAACGTTCTGGAAGGTACGTACTAAACCAAGTTTGATAATTTCATGTACTTTATGATCAACTAAATTCGTTTCACTGCCATCTTTTAATCTAAACAATATCTTTCCATCATTGGGTTTATAGAACTGGGTAATACAATTAAATACCGTTGTTTTACCTGCACCATTCGGTCCAATTAAACCAAATATTTCATTCTTCTTAATTTCAAATGTAAGATTATCGACTGCTTTTAATCCTCCGAAGGCAATGGATAAGTTCTCTATCTTCAGAACTTCATTTTCACTTAGCATGATTCCCATTTCCTTTCTTAATTAACTTATTGAATAGATTCTTAATATCTTTGAAAATCATAATAATTCCATTTGGATAGAACATAATGACTAAGATAATTAGAATTCCATTTAAGGTGTAGGACAATTGATTAAAATACGGAATTTGTTTTAGGAACAAATCAGGAACCGCAAATACAATGAATGCGCCAAGTACTGTTCCATAAATCGAACGTACTCCACCAATCACAATCATGGCCAAGAAGTCTAATGACAACTTAAGTGTCCATGAGGATGGATAGGAATATCGGATAAAGTGTACATAGAGAACACCGGATACTGATGCGAACATAGTAGCTAAGGCAAATGCGACTAAACGATATTTCAATAGGTTAACACCCATTGCTTGTGCCGCAGCTTCTGAACCACGCATCGCATTAAGTGCACGTCCCATTTGTCCATTCACTAAGTTATATGTAATTAACATAATGATGATTAGTACGAATACGATGAAGTAATACATCGTTGCACGGTCTAACTGAAATGAATTGAATAGAACGGGGAACTTAGCAGATTTACCACTAAATGCACCAGTAAATTGGTCAAACTCTTCGAAGGTCTTTCGTAAAATTTCTGAAACCGCCAAGGTCGCAATCGCTAAATAAAGACCTTCGATTTTGAGTGAGACTAATCCGACTAATACCCCGATTAAGGTAGGAATTAGAATTGCGGCGAGTAATGCGACTTCGAAAGGAAGTCCCATATCTACAGTTAGATACGCTGAGATATAACTCGCAAGACCCATAAACCCAGCTGTACCTAATGAAATTAATCCTGACCATCCAAGGAGGAGGTTTAAGCCCAAGGCGGCTATGGCATAAATCAGAGTGACACCGATGGTTGTGATATACGCTGATTTAATAAAGGAAAATTGGGTGGCCAGGATCGGCAAAGTACTTAACAATAAACCGAAGACGATAAATTGTAAATACGGATTCTTTACTAAATTTTTGACATTCAATGAAGGTGTCTTAATGTTAAATTTACTCATTTCACACCTACACTTTCTTCACTGTTTTCTTACCAATTAAACCGTATGGTCTAAAGATTAAGAAAATTAATATTAGGATGTAAAGGATTTGTCCACCCCATACACTTGATACATAATAGATTAATAAGTTACGACTAACACCGATTAAATAAGCCCCAATAATCGGTCCATAGAAGGTTTGAAAACCACCAAGAACACATGCGACTAAGGCATTAATCTGTACAACATCCATTAGATTTAAAGTAACTGTTGTCGTAGGCGCTATCATAACTCCCGCTAAAACACCTAGGACACCGGCAACTGCCCATGCGCCTAAAGTAACGGTTTTAGTAGGAACACCCATTAAACGAGCGGTATATTCATTGGATGCGGTTGTTCGAACCGCAAGACCAATTTTAGTTTTTTGTAAGGTATAGAATAAAACAAACATAAGAACTAAACCAAATATGATATTAAATAAACCATTGTATGAAATATTCGCACCGGCTAAAGTTAAATTACCTTCACCAATTAACTTTGGTAGATTTAATGGATCAACACCGAATAAAAGTGGTGCGATTCCCATAATAACCATGATTAATCCTAATGTAATGATCTGTTTAGCAACTGGCGCAACTTTCTTCGTATGTCGAATAACCAGAAAGTCGATCGTTAATCCTACTAGTATCGCACTAACTACACCACCCAAAATACACAACCACAAAGGAGCCCCCGTTTTCATAAATAAGAAGGTTACTACGTAGGTATTAAACATACCAACTACCCCTTGCGAGAAGTTTGTGATGTTAGACGTACGATAGATAATAATGATGCCTAAAGCTGCTAGTGCATAAACACTACCAGACTCTAAACTTCTTAGTAAGATTTGGATAAACGTACTCACTGAGCCACTCCCCATTTCACGATATTCGCAGCCCAGACATACCCAATGCCTGCAGCTAACATACAGATAACTGTCCCATCTTTCACTTTGCCCTCTTTAAGCGCAAGCGATAAAGATAGTATTTGGTCTACTTGACCCATATGCCCATAATTCTCTAAATAAATACTTTGATCATCACGTAGACCTAAATCATGTAACATCCCATAATGAGCTGATTTCTTGATATGTAAGATATCTAGATAACCGATATCACTACGCGTAAGATTAGATTTTTCTAGAGCACGGTCAATACATTTCAACCAATTATTTTGTGATACTTCATTGAGTCGATTCTTCATCTTCTCAGGATCCATTAAACGTAATGATTTATAGCCTTCTGATACATTATCTTTATTCATTGGATTCATCGTTCCACCGATTTCAACACCAGCTGTTCGTGCTAGTGATCCATCTGAGATAATATGTGAACCTAAGAGTAAATTTTTATTTAATCCTTTACGCAAGATAAGCGCTCCACCCCCAGCGGATAAGTTATACATCATGGACATATTCTTGTCGGTATAATCGACAAAATCACCATTTCTGTATCCTCCACAAACAAGTACAGTCTTAATCTCATCATCCGCAATCATCATATCTTTCGCCATCTTAAGTGCTGTGACGGATGTGCAACAACGATTTTGTACATCAATGCCCCATGCGTTAACAGCCTTTACGCGATCTTGGATGTATAATGCGGAAGTTGTGAGTGGATATTCTTTCCATTCTTCACCGAAACATACAATGACATCGATTTCACTTGGATCAATTCCCGCATCTTTAACAGCTTCAATCGCTGCGAGTGCACCCATTTCTTGAGTGCCATCTTCAACACTTGGAATTGTTTTTTGCGTAATACCTAATTTTTCACGGACTGCTTCTTCGCTCCAAACACCGTTCGTCGCTTCCGCAATCTCTTTTGCGGTCATAACTTGGTTTGGTAGATATACACCAATACCAAGTATCCCTATATTCGATTTTTCCATCTATGCCACGTGTTCTTTCACTGTTTGTATAAATAAATCTAAATTATCGGTTACACATGAATGTCCAATGTTTTCAAATGGAACGAGAGTTACTTGATCCTTGAAGTATGATTTCATTTCTTCTGCGTAAGAGAATGGTACGACAAAGTCTGCTTTACCATGCATAATCACAACAGGTGCTTTAACCAATTGAATTCTTCCACTACCAGAATTAACGCCATTATGATCAAGTGTCATATTGAAATGAACTAAGCTATAATCCACATCGATTAAATTACGTTGTTTTAACATTGCGTCTAAATATAAGTCATAATCTTCTTCATTTGGTTGTTTAAGATTATAAATAACCGCATTCCAAATCATCTTTAGTAAATCTTTATTACGTGTCGCATACGCTGTCACAATCGGTAATACTTGTACAGGATCTGCCGCTATTTCTTCTTTTGTCGTGATGAGTTGAGTTAAGATTGCTTGACCTTTGTCATCCTTCTTAAACATTGGATAGCCTTTAATTCCAACAGAATCAAGTAATAGTACTTTATTAACACGATTCGGCATATCCGCTGCTAGCTCTAAGACAACACCACCACCAGTTGACCAACCTAAGATGGTAAAGTTTGTTAGATCTAAAGCTTTAATCCAAAGTTGTAGATCAATCGAGAAATCATGTAAACTATTTAATTCTGTTTTATATGAACTATCACCGAATCCACGCATATCAACCGCATAGATTTTATAATCATTTTCAAGTGCTTCCATCGTTGTTTGGAAGTGAACAGATGAACTCATATTTCCATGGACTAGAATTAAAGTTTTATCACCTTTTCCACATTCACGATATGCGATGGTCTCACCATTACTTAAATGTAATTTCTTAACTTCGTATTGTTTCATTAGAGTCTCATACCTCCATTTGGTTCAATAACTTGACCTGTAATGTAAGATGCGTCTTCACTCGCTAAGAATAGCGCAACTTTCGCAATTTCTTCAGGTTGTCCTAAACGACCTAACATTGTCATAGCTGCGAATTTATCCAATAAATCTTGAGGAACAGTCTTTAAGATATCTGTCATAACGTATCCAGGTGCGATCGCATTGACACGCACATTTCCACCCTTCATACCGAATTCTTTTGCCCATGTCTTAGTTAAACCAATGACACCTGCTTTAGAAGCCGCATAGTTCGCTTGTCCGATATTACCAAATACACCAACGATGGATGCGATATTGATAATTGATCCCGATTGATTATTTTGCATATGTGGACCAACATGACGTGTAAGATTGAATACACCTTTAAGATTTACATCAATAACTAAATCCCACATTTCTTCAGTCATCTTACGTGTTAATGCGTCACGTGTAATGCCCGCATTATTAACTAAGATATCAATTTTCCCATATTTACTAACGATTTCATTAAAGAAGTTCAAACACGCTTCTGAATCCGTCACATTTAATTTATATCCTTCTACATTCGGATGACTGTAACTTAATTCACCCATGTCTGCCGCAATAACTTTAGCTCCTGCATTCGCAAACTCTTCAGCCATTGCTTGACCTAAACCTCTTGCACCACCTGTAATAACTGCGACTTTTCCTTCTAATTTCATTGTCCTACCCTTTTACACTTTCTTAATGATAACAGCTGTACCCATGCCTCCACCAATGCAGAGTGATGCACAACCAATATTTTTATCTAACGCATGCAATTCATGAACTAAAGTAACCAAGATTCGATTCCCACTCGCTCCTACTGGATGGCCTAAGGCAATTGCCCCACCATTTGGATTTGTCTTATTTAGAATCTCTTCTTTTGAAACATTGTGTTCAACACTTAACTCATGTACAACACCTAAACTTTGTGCAGCGAATGCTTCATTTAATTCGAATACATCAATATCATTTAACTTAAGATTCCCATGTTTTAGAGCTTGGCGAATGGCAGGTGTTGGGCCGAGTCCCATAACATTTGGTTCTACACCACCTTGCCCAATCGCCAATACTTCCGCAAGAGGTTTCAAGTTATATTTCTTAACCATTTCCTCGGAGGCAATAAGTGTAATGCTAGCCCCATCATTTAATCCTGATGCGGTTCCAGCTGTAACTACTCCATCCTTTTTAAAGGCTGGTTTTAAACTTGCTAATTTATCTAAATCGGTTTTACGATTTGGGTATTCATCTTTTTCGAAACTCACTTCATCTCTTCCAACTTTTACTAAGATTGGAACGATTTCATTTTTAAACACATCGGTATCTACTGCTTTAATGGCTTTTTGTTGGGAGTTATATGCGAATTGTTCTTGTTCCAAACGTGTAATGTTATAACGTGCCGCAATATTCTCAGCCGTTATTCCCATATGTGTTCCATCAAACGCATCTGTTAATGCGTCATAGATCATATGATCGATCATATTAATATTACCCATTTTATGCCCACTTCTTACTTCTTTTGGAAGTAAATAGGGAGAACCACTCATGATTTCAACACCACCAGCCACAACTAAATGATGCATACCCGATTTAATACTTGTATATGCATTCATTAATGCTTTCATCCCTGAACCACATGCCATATTCAAACTATATGCTGGTACACTTACAGGAATACCTGCTTTGATTGATACTTGACGTGCAACACCTTGACCCTGACCTGCTGGTAAGATATTACCCATAATGACTTCATCAATATCACTTGGATCTATTTTTGTTTCTTCTAAGATCGACTTTAAAACTGCAGCACCTAAATCACCCGCCGACATATTCTTAAGAGTTCCTAAAAAGGAACCTGTCGCTGAACGTTTAGCACTAACGATATAAACTTTACTCATGTGTTATTACCCCGAATGAATCTCTAATATGAAAGGTGATTCATCTTTTATATCCATACAATATCAATTCTTATATGTGTTGTCAATAAGTTTTGTAAGCGTTTACTAAAAATCATAAAAAAAAGCATCTAGACGAATCTAGATGCCAATTATTTAAGCGTGTTTGATAATGTTTTGTATAACGATATGATCTTTTTCTAACCCAGTTACTTCGATGATTGTAGTTTCTAACCCTTTTTCGTTTAACATGGATTGAAGTTTAACACTTTCTTCATCCTCTGCACAATCGAATTTTAACGCATTAAGTACAGATTGAATTAATCCATCATAACTTAATCCTAATATTTCACATTCTAACATTGGTTTAATAAAACGATCCCCTTTATGTAGTTTACGTAATGGTGAACGACCAACACGTGTAACTTCATCGATAATACTTGGATTCTTGAATCGTTTGATCGTCTTCACAATATATTCTTTTTGTTTAGTATCATCAAACCCATGTTTCTTCACAAGCATTGCGCCTGTTTCACTTAACACTTTTTCAACAAGAGTAACGATTGATGAATCTTGCATCGCATCCTTTATTGTAGGATAACCTTTAATAAATCCTGCATATGCGGCTGTTGTATGACCTGTATTTACTGTAAATAGTTTACGTTCGATATACGCTTCTAAGGTATCTGTAAAATGGACACCTTCAATGTTTAATTCACCTTTAATCTTGGTTTGATCGATAACCCATTCATAGAATGGTTCAACTTTAACCCAAAGAATATCTTCATTCTTTTGATTAGGAACGATACGATCAACAGCAGAATCAGGGAAACCAACCCATTTTTCAACGTATTCAACCGCATATTCACTTAAAAGTGGAAGTAATGCGTTCTTTAGTTTAGTCGAACCTTCAATGGTATTTTCACATGCGATGATGTTTAAGTATGATTCAACCTTATCATTTGCACGTTGTTCGATTGCAGATACAAGTGATTTCGCAATGATTGGTAAAATAGTAACTCCAACTGCAGTGGTGATTAAATCAGCTTCTACGAGTGTTTTCTTTAATAGATCAAGTTCATATTTACTATTAATTCCAGACACATTATTTACGACAACTTTCTCACTGTTATCATCAATTAGTTCAACGGTATAGGATTGTCTATTCTTCAACGCATCAATCAACACATCATTCACATCCACAAAATTAACGAAATAATCAGAATGATTCAAAAGAAGGCCAATAAAACCTCTACCTATATTTCCAGCCCCGAAATGAACCGCATTTTTCATTCTTGTACCTCTTGTGTCAATAAGCGATAGATTTCTTCCACATCTTGATGTGCAATAACTTTATCAACTTCTTCGATTTCTCCGAATACCGTCGCGATATTTGAAAGGATATGCATATGATCTTCACCGATACCTGCTAAACCTACGACAAGATTAACATTTTCGCCATGCCAATCAATGCCTTCAGGATAGATATCGACAACGATTCCACTCTTTAGAATATTCTTCTTATAGTCATATTCTCCGTGTGGCAATGCGATTTTGTTTCCCATGAACACAGATAAACTATGATCACGTTCCAACATTCCCTCTATGTATCTTTCTTCGACATATCCACTTTCAACTAATCTCTTACCTGACGCGATAATCGCTTCATCACTTGAGACTGTTTTTAAATTTACTCGGATATTCTCTTTTACTAATACTGCGTTTTCAATCGTTTCCATCATATGTACCACCTTTTTTAAGTTATTTTTGTTTAAGAAATCTTCTAATCCAACTATTTTCTTATTTGGATAGTGTTTCTTTAAATTCATTTCAAAATGTTTATGAGTGACTATGACATCTGCGTCATGCATATCCATATCAATTGGAACATTTTGTATACTGACTTGAAGCTTTGATTCTTTGAATTCTTTTCTAAGTAAACTAGCTCCTAACGCACTTGATCCCATCCCAGCATCACAAACCACATAAATCTTAATCATCCACCCACCTTCCTGTACCAATCTTTGATTGGCCCTTTCAGTATTCGTAGAACTTCCCTTTGAATTACTGTCTTATCTTCACTAAAGACAGCTAAGCGATATGCATCGTCTTCTATAAGGGCAGAACTTAAGTGACTCATCCAATAATTAAGTTCTCTAATCGAATTTTCAGGTATCAGTAACGCTACAATCAAATGGACTGATTTAGATTCATAGGCATTAAACACTTCTTTATTAGGTCTAAACACTAACATTCTTGGTAATCTTACTGCCGTTGTCTGTGCATGATATAACGCAAAGTTCTCATCATCCATTACTACAGAACCCATCGCTTCACGTGACAAGATATCTTTTTGGATTTGTTTACGACTAATCGCATCATGACCTAAGTAATAGGATACTTTTTCAATAATTCCTTTACGTGTAATATCACTCGATAATTGAACTACTTCGATTTGATCGATTAGATTTAGAATTGATTCGCTTAAGATTGCGCTTGTATGTAAGCTTTGATAGAAATTGATTTCATGCGTTGCCTCATTTAATTCAGGCGTTGATGCGATCGCATTAACCTGTTGATGAATACGTTCTAAATCGTTATCACTTAATAATGGATTAACAATTACATACGGTATTCCGATATCTTCGATTTCCATCGTACTAACAATTAAATCAAAATTTTCTAGTTTAATTTGTTCTAAATCAAGATGTGAACGAGGTATAACCACGATACTGTTCTTTAAACTACGCTTTATACGTGATGCGAGCAAGGATGAAATTCCTATTCCACTAGCACATAAAACAGCGAGTTTAACCGATCTGTTCGGTTCGTTTTGTTTAACACGTTCTAGAGCTGCCCCGAAGTGCATCGCAATAAATCCAATTTCATTCTCATTTAATCCACGTATACGTTTATCTTCAGTGTTCTTACACGATTCGAAACATTGGTTATAGACTGACGCATACTGTGTTTTTATTTGATTTAACAATGGATTACGAATCTCTAGGTTATAGTGCAATCGTGTTAATGCAGGCCTTAAATGCGTCATTAATCCATGAATCAATATTTCATCATTCTTAACCTTAATATGACTTACACGTTCAAATTGATCGACAAGTTGATTTACTAAGCGTTGAAGTTCAACGGTTTGTATCGCACCTTCTTCTTCAATTGGATCAATCACATCAATATGCAACAATCGTGCACCTTTTAGATGCATCGATATATACGCAATTTCTTCTGTCGGAAAGACTAAATTAAACTCATCTTCAAAGTATTCGGATAGTTCTTTCGCCTTCTCAAACATTTGATCTTTTTTAAGTTGTTCCAAAAGTTGAGGATCAATCGTGATTGGATCTTGTTTAACCATACGTTCAATCGCAATGGTTAAATGTAGAATCAATCCAATATACGAGTTCTGAGCTAAACGATGAATCCACGTCGAATCATTTTCTTTTAATATGGCAATAACTTGCCATAGAATTTCCTTATTGAGGACATTGAGAATACTATCTGGGCCTTGATTTTTAAAATAATTCTCGATGTCCCAAGGCATCTGTTGATTCAATAAACGAACCAACTTCTCCTCTTCCATATGTTGATACACAAAATCACGAATCGCTTTACGTATCGCTTCCTCAGAACCTTCGATACATAAGTTACTTCCAGGCTTACGCACAAGATTTAAACCATAGCCATTCAAAATCGGTTCTAATCCATCAATATCATTACTTATTGTCGCTTCAGACACATCGAATTCATTCGCATAAACAACTAATTTTTGAAGTGATTTATTCTTCAGTATTTCAGCCAATAAGACCGTTTGACGATCCTCTTTACTTAAGTTATTTTGGTTCGCACTAATCTGCAATAATAAACTCTTGAAATGTAATTTCTCATCGTGATCACATTCGAGTTTAATGCCATATTTGGGCCGTGTAATAACTGTCACAGGATATGGTTTTAAAATTGTATTAATATCTTTTAATTCTCTAAATAGAGTTCGTTTACTCGTTTTCACTTTTTCAGCGAGCGAATTGACCGTCATGAAACCATCTGTGTTGCATAACACAATCAAACACTGAATTAAGCGTGGACTTAGAAACGTTAACTGTTGATTAATCATACTTTCATTATAAACACTTTTTTAAAAGTTATATAGTGACATGATTTAAGATAGAACACATTATATGTTGCCATAAATAAAAAGGGGTATTTCTACCCCTTCGTATTATTATTTTTCTTCTGTGAGTCGTTTGACAAGTTGATCGTATTCAGGTGCGCCAACAAAACTATTGATGGTGACAACTTCTACATTAGGGTGTTCTTTACGAGCACGATTTGCAAGAGATGTGTGAGTAACGATTAATTGTGCGTCACTTGGTATGTCTTCTATTGCTGTATGTACAACTTTAATGTCTAAACCAGCCGCTTTTAGTTTCTTACTTAACGTTGTAGCTCCCATTGCGCTGGATCCCATTCCGGCATCACATGCGAATACAATTTTCTTTATCATAAATTTTTATTAGCTGCGCTTTCTGCTGTAGCTGCATCTAAGTCTTTTTTGCCTTCAGTGAATTTGTACACGAATGAAGCAACGAAGAATGATACTGCTGCGGAAGTTGCGATACCAACCCAAACTTTTAGTAAATCACCGGAAGCCATTGCGGATAATGCGAAGATTGATCCAGGTGATGGAGGAGCGACTAAACCAGCATTTAGTAATACGAATGTGAATACGCCTGTAGCACCACCAGCGATAACAGCTAGTAATAGTAATGGGTTCATCAATACGTATGGGAAGTAGATTTCATGAATACCACCAAAGAAGTGGATAATGATTGCTCCAGGAGCAGATTCTTTAGTTAAGCCTTTACCGAATAGGTAAGCAGCAACTAATACACCAAGACCAGGACCTGGATTTGTTTCAATTAGTAAGAAAATGGATTTTCCAGTTTCAGCTACTTGAGCAACACCTAGAGGACCTAGAACGCCGTGGTTGATTGCATTATTTAAGAATAAGATCTTAGCAGGTTCAACAACGATTGAAACTAAAGGTAATAAACCAGCGCTTACAAGCACTTCTGCTCCAGCACCTAATGCGTTTGATAAAGCTTCAACAACTGGACCGATAACAACTAGTCCAAGGATTGCGAATACTGCAGCTTCGATACCAGCTGTGAAATTGTTTACTAACATTTCGAATCCAGCAGGAATCTTGCCTTCTAAAGCTTCGTCTATTTTCTTTAATACATAAGCAGTGATAGGAGCAATAATCATTGCGCCTAAGATCATAGGAATACCAGCGCCCATAATAACACCGAATGTAGCTGTAGCCCCTACTACTGCTCCACGTTGTCCATGAACTACTCTACCACCTGTATAACCAACTAGAATTGGCAATAGGTAAGTAAGCATTGGTCCAACTACGACGGAAAATGATTCATTTGGTAACCAACCAGTTGGGATGAATAATGCGGTGATTAAACCCCAAGCAATGAAGGCGCCCAAATTTGGCATGACCATTCCGGATAAGAAACGGCCAAAACTTTGAACTTTCTCTTTCATAATACCTCCTTATAGGTAATTTGACTTGATGACTTGGTCATCGTCATCCTTAGTATAGTTTTCTTTTAAAGCGGTTTCAATTCATCCTACAACAAGCTTGTCAATTTGTAATGATGACAGAATTAAAAAAAGCGCGTAGGCGCTTAAGACAAAAATGGAGGCTTAGGATTCTGACTTTTATACCATAAATAAGCCATAATAACGAGACGAATATCTTCCGATTCTTCTAAGTATTTTAAGATAAATGTTAAGAGTTGAGGTTTATCTTGGCTAGACAAAAATTCGACTAATTCAAAGCCACTATCTTGACTGATTTCTTTAATAATTGCTTTAACATTTTCTTCCATCGCTTCAAGGTCAATGACGTCACTATCCTCTAATTTAAAATCTAAATCGGTTAATTCATTGATATCAAATCCATCATTCACAATCAGTTGTAACAATGCTGCACCTGTATGTTTACATAAACCTACACCACGATACGGACAATCACAATGTGTAAACGCAACTTGATTATCAAGTAAACGTACTTCGACATGATAATATCCATCTTTTTGATTTTCCACATGAAATTGAGCGTGTTCATGATCATGATCAAGTAATTCTACTTTTTTGTTTTGAACAAGATCAATTGAACGCTTTAATACTAATGCACGCATACGTTGCGTAAATAATCGAATTGGATAAGCCATAATTTCCTCACTTTTAACTACTTTAACATATTTCTTATTTCGCAAACAGACTTAGATATTTTCCATATCCTCTTTCTTCAAGATTAGCTTTCGGAATGAATTCTAAGGATGCGGAATTAATACAATAACGTAATCCACCTTTATCTTGTGGTCCATCATCAAAGACATGCCCAAGATGACTATCCGCATCTTTTGAACGTACTTCGATACGTACCATTCCATAACTCATATCTCTTTTCTCTAATACATTATCTTCAAGTGGTTTAGTAAAGCTTGGCCAACCACAATGTGAGTCAAACTTGTCCAGTGAAGAGAATAATACTTCCTTACTTACAATATCAATATAAATCCCATCTTCAAAGTGATTGTAAAATTCGTTCTTAAATGGGGGTTCCGTCGCATTCTTTTGTGTAACTTGAAGCTGCATTGGATTTAACTTCGATAGATCGTATTTTGACATAGTGCCCTCCTTTTTTATTAGTATATCAAGTGTATGAAAAAAGAAGCAGTATGATGCTTCTTAGAGTTTATTTTTAGGTGATAAAACCGCAATATGATTCTTCATATCAGAGGTATAGTTAAAACTTGATGATGTGTAATCAATAATGGGTTGATCCATTAATTGTGTAAATTCATCTAACGTCCCAATCACATTTGGTCCAAACTCATTTGATTTATAATGCATAGGCACAATCACTTTTGGTTGAATCATTTGAATAAGTCTTACAATATCTTCTCGATTCAATGTGTAATGTCCACCAATTGGCACAAACAATACATCTGGCTGATGCATTTTCTCTAACATATCAACTTCTGGGATACAACCAATATCACCAAGATGTACAAGTTTTAGTGAATAATCTTGTAGAACGACGATCTTATTCTTACCACGATCTAATCCTTGATTATTATCATGATAGCTATCTAACTCAATAATTTTAAATGGATTATCTGTTTGAGGTAATAAGGTGACAGAATCACGTGCATTATGATCACGATGTTCATGTGAACATAAGACTAGATGTGCTTCTTCTTTAACGCCTTTTAAACCAGGAATAATATTATCTGTAAATGGATCAATCACAATCTGATATGCATTATATGTTAGCTTAAAACTAGAATGTCCTAACCACTCAATATGTACTGTCATATGGTTTACCTCTATCTCGATTATAACAAAAAAACGGGATTAACCCGTTTAAATGAATAATGTTGTACCGACGTTTTCGTTATTAGCGATGTATGTTCCTACACCACCAAGTTCAACTCCATCGATTAATTCTTCTTGTTTGATACCCATTAAATCCATACTCATATTACATGCGATAAATTTGATTCCAAGTGCTTGAGCATTCTTAATCATGACTGGTAATTGATCCACATTCTTATGTTTCATAATACCCTTAATCATTTTTTGACCCATACCCATCATATTCATACTGGATAATGGAAGCTTATCTGCACCTCTTGGCATCATGAATCCAAACATACGTTCAATTAAGTTCTTGTTCGTAGGTACATTCGCATCTTTACGTAATGCGTTCAATCCCCAGAATGTAAAGAAGATTGATACATGTTTACCTTGTGCTGCGGCACCTTGGGCAATAATCATCGCGGCTAATGCTTTATCAAGTTCACCCGAGAATAATACGATAGTCGCATTTTCTTGACCTACTACACAATGATCAGTTTCTGCTTTTTTACCCTTAACAATCTCCGCAACATATTTATTACCATCGAGATTTAAACTTACTAAATCATGGCCATTCGTTTTAGCCCATGCTTGTACATCTGTCGCAAACCCAGGATCTGTCGCAATTATTTTTACGCCATCCCCTTCACTAATGTCTTGTACAGCTTTGAATGTCGCCATTAGCGGACCTGGACATTGAAGACCGGATACATCGACTACTTTTGAATTATCACCAATATGCGATGTTTTTGTCATACCTGTCGTTTCATCCACTTTCTGCGTTCTTACGATTCCCATTGACGCACTGTTTAACTCGTATTTATAAGCTTTATATGTAGAATATCCACCGGATAAGTTATATAAATTTGTATAACCTAAGTTCTTTAACATCATAATCGCTACATATGCGCGTAAACCAACTTGGCAGTTTACAACGATCATACGATCTTTAGAATCACCTAATACTTTTAGATTATCTCTTAATTGATCAACTTCAACGTTAATTGCGTTAGGAATATAC
Organism: uncultured Erysipelotrichaceae bacterium; assembly: GCA_942492995.1. Lineage (GTDB taxonomy): Bacteria > Bacillota_I > Bacilli_A > Erysipelotrichales > Erysipelotrichaceae > UBA2212. The sequence continues at coordinate 1,893,962 of OW818653.1, read as the reverse complement.
CCTGTTTCAAATTCAATTGGTGTACGAACATCTAAGAATAACGCGCCTTGAGCTTGAAGTTCAGGAATTTGTTGGACGTAAGCTACTTTATAGTGACCCGCAATAACATTCTCTGCAATATAGCCAAGAATATTGACTGGATCTTTAGCAGAAGAATATGGAGGTGCGTATGCTAATTCTAAATCACTAAGTTGTGTTACTTTAGCTTTTAATTTAATCGCTGTAGCGATAACATCTATACGTTTTTCTGTACCTGATTGACCAATTGCTTGAGCTCCTAAAATTTCTAAAGTTTCAGGGTTATACACAAGTTTGAAATCGATATTCGTTGCGCCAGGATAGTATGACGCATGATTATTACGATGTGCATGAATTGCTTGAGTAGGAATCTTTTTCATTTCTGCACTACGTTGATTATTACCTGTAGCCGCAATCGTTAGATTAAATACTTTTAATACAGACGTTCCCATTGAACCATTGTATTGAAGATCTGCACCATGGATGATATCAGCCACAATTCTGCCTTGACGATTTGCTGGCCATGCCAACGCAATCGCAGTATCTGTATTAGTAACGAAGTCCTTAACTTGGATCGCATCCCCAATCGCATAAACACCTTCCACAACTTCTTTTGTATTCATATCCAATGTCTCTAACTTGGATGTTGTGACGATATGTCCTCGTGGTCCTACTAGTAAGTCAGCTTTCTTCGCTAATGTATTTTCTGGTACTACTCCGATAGATAAGATAATTAAATCTGTTTCAACGGATTTACCACTTTCAAGATTAATTACTCTTCCATTATTCGCAAAGCTTAATAGACCATCACCTAAGACTAAATTTACCCCATGCGCATTTAATTCGCGATGTACTATTTGAGCCATTTCAAAATCAAGTGGCGCAAGTACTTGTGGTAGTTTTTCTACGATTGTTACTTTAATGCCACGTTCAGTTAAATTTTCAGCCATTTCTACGCCGATAAATCCGCCCCCTACGACAACCGCAGTCTTAGGATTCTTCGTTTCGATGTAGTGATAAATCGCATCCGTATCTGGTATATTTCTTAATACGAATAAATTATTCGCTTCTTTGATTCCTTCGATTGGAGGGAATATTGGTTTAGCCCCTGGTGATAAGAGTAAAACATCGTATGATTCTTGATACGTATCTCCTGTTTTAACTTTCTTAATCGTAACTGTTTTCGCAGCACGATTAATATCAATTACTTCTGAGAAGTTACGAATGTCTAAATTAAAACGTTCTGACATTCCTTCAATTGTTTGTACGAGTAGATCATCACGTTCTGTTATGACATCCCCAATGTAGTAAGGTAATCCACAGTTCGCAAAACTAATATACTCATCGCGTTCAAACATTATTATTTCGTCATCTTCACTTAATCTTCTGAGTCTAGCCGCAGCAGTCGCACCACCGGCAACTCCACCTACAATTAAAATCTTTTTCATCGTCTTGTTCCTTTGTGATATAAGCACAAAAAAAGTATAAAACTGCTAAAAAAGGAATACAATGAGACAATCATAAATTTCTGAAATTTATAACAATAATCATCATATTTCACAACTTTTAGAGTTTTATACCAGCCAAACTCGTTAAGAAATTAGATTATTTAATAAAGGGATAAAATCCGCTGTATCTTCTAAGGTAAATACACGATCAAAATGGACTGTCTGATGATTCTTTAATAATGGGAGTAATGAAGGCTTATGCCAACTGTAATTATTCTGAATTGAGAAGTGATGGACATCATTTGGATTGTCACTTAATAGAACTGTAACCTTGCCTAATGAGTTCATTAATTTTAGACGTTGGTATTCTTCAATCCCCGCATCGGTTGGTCCTACGAAACTAAGATGCCCAAATTTAGGGTTGTTTGATTTGCATATCTTGACCGCGTCCGCATCCTTAAATAATGGACCATTCACGAAATGTAAGATCGACACATTCTTTTCTTTTAATTGTTCGTATATAACATGATCCACTACACTACGATTTTGAAGTAATATCGTAAACGGTGAATCGATAAACTTATCACATATCGTTTTACATTCTTCAATAAATGTATCTTCACGATTGATGGTAGTGACAACAGATACACGTTTAACTTTACGATCTAACAATGAATTATCACCACATAGATATAAGAATAAAGGTGCTTCATCTTTTAAGTCTTGTAAGATTGCCTTTGGATATTCTTCATCGTATTTATGCACAATAAAAACACGTTGTTTCAAACGCGCAAATGCGGTTTCTGTTTCACGTTTAATAAGCTGACATACTTGTGGAAAATATTGTACAAATTTCGTACTTTCAAAGTATGTTTCATAGAACTTCTGCACATCGAGTAGTTCTTGAATATTTTCTTTATTGATTCTTGAGTTAACAAGTGTATCGTTTTGAACTAAGCGTTTAAGGACACTATAGTTAATGGCTAATTGTTTGTTTTGGCTTGATTTATTCATAGTTCTTTAGTGTTTTTTCTAGTAGAGTTTTAATCTCATGCATTACTTCAATGGGTTCTATAATCTTTGCCTTATCTTGGAACTGTATGACCCAAGATAAGAATGTTGGACTTACATAAACTGTTTCAGTTATTTCAAACCAACGATCATCTATCACATTAATCTTCACATCCATTCCAAAGCGATCTAATACGACGTTTAATAGTTCTTGGTCAAACCGTATGGTAACTCTTTTTTCGACGCCTGTAAACATATTAAAGAGTTGATCACAGAATTTTTCCATATCATCTGGTTTCTGTGCATAGTTATGTGTCACATTTAATACACTTACTTCACGCATTTTATCAACGCGATACACGACATAATCATCGTGTTGTTCGTGGTAACAGACACAGTAATACTTTTCATCATCCCAACATAAGAAGACTGGATTGACTTGATAGTATTCCCCATTCTTACGATATTTAATCTGTTTATTCACATCATAATCGAAATACTTAAAGCGTAGTTTACGTTTACCTAGTATCGCATCATGAATCGCATCCACATTCAAATAAATCGAGGTATTACGCGTTTTTAAACGTCCCGTAACTAAATCATCACGTTGTAAGAGTTGCGCTTCATGAACACTTGTTAAGCCTTTAATCTTATCGATCAATTCAACACTTTTTTGTTTGGTAATAAACTTAGAGAATTTAATCGCATCGACCAATAGTTTTAACTCAGCCAATTGAAAATCTCGATTCGCTATGGAATACCAATTCTGTTTATCTTTTAGAGTGATAATATCTAATCCATACTCCTCTAATAATTCCATATAATGATAAATACTTTTGCGTTCACTCTTAATCCCTTTGGACGCTAAGTAATCAATTATTTGTTGGACCGATAGAGAATGTTTATCATCTGTTTCACGCAACAATAAATCACGTATTTCAAGAAGTTTTAACTTATTCTTAGGAGTCTCCATAGTTTGCCTCGCGTTTATTGTACAACGATTGTGAAATTCAGACAATAAAAAACAAGTTTTCACTTGTTTAGATTACTTTTAATAAATGTTTCCAATATTTAGAGAAATAGCCGATTAAACTACCTACTGTTAAAGCAAATATAACCGTACCTTCACGAACTGGCGCATAGTTTAGCGTAAATGCCCAAGCCATTACAAGTGATGATAGTACAAAAATGAAATCTGCACCGGTTCTAACTCGTACGAATGGTATTTTATAATGATCCGAGAACACGACAATAAACGCATCGTACGGTAGTACAACAAGTTTTACACTCATCATTAAACTAACGCCCAGTGACATTAATATGATTCCACCTAATAATCCAACTAACTGGAAGGCATAGTTACTAAAGACTAAATTCGCAAGATAGCTAAAATCATACAAGAAAAAGTTAACCACATACCCAAACACAAAACTTAAGAGGGGTTGTAAAATGAGGATAAATTTCGCTTTCTTTCCTAACAGAAGAAGTTCAAACGCAAAACATACTAAATTAAAATAAATCAAAACTGTGCCTGCTTTAATGTTCATCACATGTGCTAACGCATTGGTAAATCCAGAGACGGTACTTTGACCTAAATTTGCCTTAATAATTAAGGACATACCGAATCCAATTGTCGCAATTGCGATTAATGTTAATACAAGATGAACAAAGAATTTCTTTTCTTTCACGCGATTACCTCAAACCTTATTTAGCACTATAACATAAAACGAAATATACAGTATAATATTTTTATTAGAAAAGAGAAAAAAATGGAAACACTATTAGAACGTTTTGTGCGATATTGTAAAATCAATACGCGATCAGATGAGAAAAGCCCAACCATTCCATCGACTCAATCACAAATTGAATTTGGGAGAATGTTAAAGAATGAGTTAATAGAATTAGGCTTAAGTGAAGTTGAACATAACCTTAAGAATGGTTTTGTGACAGCAACACTTCCAAGTAATATTGATTACAGTGTAGATACGATTGGATTTATTGCGCACTTTGATACTGCGGATTTTAATTCAGAGAATATTCAACCTCAAATTATAGAAAACTATGATGGATCTAATATTGTATTAAATCAATCATTGAATCGTACTTTGGATACTACAACGTTTCCTAATCTAAAGAATTATGTTGGACATACATTAATCACAACTGATGGTACAACTTTGTTAGGAGCCGATGATAAAGCTGGTTTGGTTGAGATTGTGGACGCAATGATTTATTTACTTGCACACCCAGAAATCAAACATGGTGAGATTCGTATTGCGTTTGGACCAGATGAAGAAATTGGTCGAGGAGCGAATCATTTTGATGCGCCAGCGTTTAGAGCGAAGTTTGCGTATACTTTAGATGGTAGTCGTTTAGGTGAATTAGAATATGAAAGCTTCAATGCGGCGAAAGCTGTTGTTCAACTTCATGGTGTTTCAGTACATCCTGGAACGGCTAAGAATAAATTAATTAACTGTGCGAAACTAGCGATGGAATTTGACGCATTACTTCCGCAAAATGAAGTTCCTGAACACACAGAGAAATATGAAGGATTCTATCTCTTACACGATATGAAGACTGAGATTGAAAATGGTACTATGACGTATATCATTCGTGATCACGATAAAGAGAAGTTCTTAGCTCGTAAACAAACCTTTATTGATAATGTGAATTATTTAAACAATAAATATAAAGCAGAACGATTTACACTAACCTTAAGTGATTCTTACTACAATATGAAAGAAGTCATCGAAAAAGATATGAAACCCGTTGAACTTGCGAAACAAGCGATGATCAACTTAGAAATCACACCTGTCATCCAACCGATTCGTGGTGGAACAGATGGTTCAAAAATATCGTTCATGGGCATTCCAACGCCAAATATTTTTACCGGTGCAGAAAATTATCATGGACCATTCGAATTTGCGTCACTTGATGATATGAAGAAAGCAGTCGAAGTAATTATTGAAATTGCTCGATTGAATGCGAGTATCTAATTATGAATGATAAACTCAGACGTTTACTTGATTATATTAAAGCCATTGAAGACAATCAATCTACTTTGACAATGTATAAACTGTATGAGTCAGACATACTGAGTGTTAATCATGAAGAATTGTTTATCTTATTTGATGCGTTATTAAAAGAAGGACATCAACCGAAGGATATATTACGTTATCTTGATAAATTGGTTCATGTTTTTTCTCAATCACTCGCCTTAAAAAAGGTTAATCTATTAGAAGATTCTTTCTTAGATCATTTATCCCAAGAGAATAGAGCGTTAGAGTTTCGTTTGAATCAGATCAAATCGATTTTAATTGATTCAAAAGGATCGTTTAACCAAGATTTAATCCCATTATTCGAAGAGCTTGAAACATTTACACTTCATTATACGAAGATTCAAAACATTCTATTCCCATATTTAGAGAAAAAAGGACCTCAATATTCTGCAGTTAGTATTATGTGGTCTTTACAAGATTTAACCCGTAAACAACTAAAAGCTACAATCGAGAGTTTGACACTAAATAAAGAGAAGATTGAAATTAGTAAAGTATTGGGAGATTACTTCTTTAAAGCGTTTGGGTTAATCCAAAAAGAAGAAATGATTCTATATCAATTAGCGAGTTCAATTTGTACAATCGAAGAGTTAGATGAAATGCGACATCAGAGTTTTGAATATGGGTTTGTATGGATTGATACACCGATTCAGAAGGAACACAAAGTAAAACCGTTGGGACAAGCATTCTTTTCAACTGAAACCGGTGAATTAAGTTTTGAACAACTATCCTTATTCTTAGATGCTTTACCAATCGATTGTACCTACGTCGATGAACATAATAAAGTTCGTTACTTCAATCGACCAAAAGATCGTATTTTTCCTCGTTCATCCTCTGTAATCGGACGTGATGTACGTAATTGTCATCCTGCCGAAAGTGTTGATGTGGTGAATGAAATCATTGAGGCATTTAGAAAGAATGAACAATCTGAAGCGAACTTCTGGATTGAGATGCGTGGTAAGTTCTTATACATCCGTTACGTTGCGCTTAGAGATGCGAATGGTGTTTATAAAGGTGTATTAGAGATATCACAAGAAGTAAGTGAAATACGTAGTTTACAGGGTCAAAGAAGACTCTTACAATGGGACACAAAAGGCGACAATTAAGTCGCCTTTCCTATCGTCTCTACAAATTTTATCACCAATTCTGGATCAAACTGCGATCCTGATTCATTTAATAGTTCATTAAACGCATCTGATTTACTTAATCTATCTTTATATGACTCATGTGATATCAACACATCATAGGTCTCCGCAATGGATATGATTCGTGCATATTCAGGTATTTCTTTACCTTTCAATCCTTTAGGATAACCTTTGCCATCCCAACGTTCATGGTGAGCTAGGATAATCATTGATATATCCGAGAAATGATTGGATGAATTTAAGATTCGATAACCTACTTCTGAGTGACGTTTAACTTCTTTAAGTTCATCTTTTGTGAGACTTCCCTTTTTATTGATAACATTCGCATCTAAGCCAATCTTACCAATATCATGAATATACGCAGCCTTCATTAACAATTCTTTTTCTGCGTTTGAGTAATGTAGTGCATCTGCCATTTTTACACAATAATTCAATACATTCTGCGCATGTGATTTCTCAAATGCACTTCGTTCAAATAAAACAGCTAATACTTGATCCAATGTTTTTTGAATGGTTATTTGGCTATTAATCAGTTTTTCACGATACATTATATCTTCAGCTTGCGAGAAAATATCCATGATGGATTGCGAAGGATTTGTCTTTGTGGCACATCCACATGAGACCGTAATTTTAAAGTCTTTTACAGACACATTGAGTAATGCGTCATTTATTTTGTGGATAAGTTCAACACCTTGCTCATACGTTGTATTAGGCAAAGTGATGATAAATTCATCCCCACCAATACGACATACTTTCCCAAGATTCTCAACCACTTCTACGATTGTATTCGCAACTGATACTAACAGTTTATCCCCATACAAATGACCTAATGCGTCGTTTACTAACTTCAATCCATCCGCATCAATCATAACTAGACTTAACGGATACGAACTTGACATATCCATTCTATGTACATGTTCTTCATAGTATCTTCTGTTGTAACAACCCGTTAGTTGATCGTGGTAATTTAAAAAGTGCATGCTTAATTCCGCATTCTTACGCTCATTGATATCTTCAATAACAGCTAATACATAGAAGTCACCTTCAGATTGAGGGACAAGAGATACCGTTAAGTTTATCCAAACAATTGATTTATCTTTACGAACTAATCGTTTTTCAATTGTATAGGTACTTACCTCTCCGTTAATTAAAGATTCAAATGAAATCGCATCTTTCTCAATATCGTCTGGATATGTTACATCCATATACGTTAACTGAGCGAGTTCTTCTTTCGTATATCCAACAATATCACAATACTTCTGATTCACGTTTGTAAGGAGTTTATGTGGACCATAGCTCATACCGACTGCTGCTTGTTCAAACATCCCTCTTAAACTATATTCACGCTTCTTGAGTTCATCTTCCATTTGGACACGTTCACTAATATTCTCTGAATGTAGAATAATACCACCAATTGAATTATCATTCTCATACCAAGGTCGACATTCCCAACGTATCCATTGTGAAGTCCCATCATCTAAATCCATTCGCGATTTATTCGATACAACAATCTCTCCATTTAATGCCCTTTGATGGACATCTTTTATCTCTGGTAAAAGATGTGGAAATATCTCGTAATGTGATTTACCGATTACTTTTATATCTGACTTATTGTAGTCCTTAAGAAAGTTCTTACTAACGTATAAGTACTTCATATTTTGATCAAATATCGCAATTGATGTACTCTCATTTTCGATAATGTATTGAAGACGTTTGTTCGCATATAACGATTCTACTTCATGTCGTTTCGATTCCGTTATATCTTGTTGGGACCCAAAATATCCTAGTATTCTGCCATAATCATCAAAGAATAAATGATATTCTGATTTAACCCAGAATTCTTCTCCATTTAAACGATGTTGTTTCTTCTCACGATTAATCTGTTTATCTTTTAATAGCGTCAACCAAAAAGAACGAATCATATTTAAATTAGCGTGATAGATTTCTTTTGCGGTACGATTCAATATTTCATCTTCTTTATATCCGTACTGATTTAAATACGCTTGATTAACACGTATTACACGATGTTTATCGATAATAAACTCTAGAACTTCTTTCTGATCTATTTGATCATTCCACACAACAGGTTCATCTAGTAACACAATCAATGAACCATTGATCCCTTGTTTAAAGAATGCCTCAAAGATGGTTTGGTGACGTTGTAATTCATTCTTAACAATAATGGTTTCGGTAATATCTTTTGAGATACATAGAATTCCTTCAATTTGATTATTATCGATTAATGGCGTCCATTTAACTTCAAAAAATAAGGGATGATCTACTTGTGGGACAATTCGTGTATCGATTTGCGTAAAACTTTCACCACTTAAAACACGATCTAATTTCTTCTTAAATTCAAGCATGCTTTTCTTATCCCAATAACAATCCAATATTGATTTAATCTTTGATATATCTGTATTCCATATTAATTGGACATGTTTAGCATGCATATCGTTATATCTTAAATATTGATACGACTTATCTAACATAAAAAAACTAATTTCTTGGTTATTTTGTAAAATAGCGTTAATGATAATATCTGTGTAATTCATAGTTATCCCACCATATTTTCAATTCGTTTTATTGTTTACTTATATTTGATAACTTCTTCACAATGATTTATTCCAGATTCAATGATACCTCTATTCAGAGATTATTCCAACTTGTATTTTATGAATTTAAATTCATATTATTGTCTTTTCTTTTTTGGCTTAGGATATTGTAATAACGGTTCAATGATTTGAATGATCGTTTCACAAAAATCTCGGTTATCGATATCAAGAATATAGTGTTCACGTGCACCAGAATAAGGATACCCTTTTGAGGCATCATGCATGTGTTCTTTTATCTCTTCAAACATTTTTACATACACAGTATTATCGCAAACTAAAAATAGAGGTTTATCATTAAGATAAATCATGTACTCCCCGAACATCTTACGATAACGGATATCGCCTGTAGATCTTATCTGTTCACATACAAATTCGATATAGTCTGGATTGCTTGGCATTATTTATCCTTTTTATGTGTTTATTATAGTAAAAAAACATATCCCTGCATAGAATATGTTTTAATTCGAACGATTTATCCTTTTAATCCTTTTTCTTGGCGTCGCATATTTTCGATTACGACATCAAAGACTTCACCTAAACTAGACGCATATTCTACTACTTTCCAAGGTGTATTTGTATGGAAATGAATCTTTATGAGTTCATCATCACCAACAACAAGTAAACAATCACCTTCTATGTTCCCAGTAATATATTGAATGATTGAATCATCAGACAATTCTTTTCCTTCGATTAATAATTGTGTATCATAGATAAATTCTGTCATTATTTTACGTCCTTATTTTGAAATAATATACTATTCGATAATTTATTCACGTCATACCCTAAAACTTGTACAAGTTTTAACCCTAAATGAATTGCGGTACCCATTGCGCGTGATGTGATAAGTTTACCATCGATTACGACAAGATCTTCATGATATATCGCATTGTCAAATACACCATTTTCATTGGATGTTGGATAGGACGTCATATGTTTACCCTCTAATATTCCAGCTCTCGCAAGTACTGTTGGGGCTGCACATATAGCACTAATCCATTTGCCTTGTTTATTGAACGTTTGGATAAGCTCAAGAACACGATCATCATTCCCTAAATTCGTTGAACCTGGTTGACCTCCCGGTAAGAAAAGACCATCATATTGATCCATATCATCAAACAGTTTATCCGATACAACCGTAATACCATGGCTTCCTGTCACATTACGTTCATGTATCGATACCATGTCTACGATTATTCCAACACGTCTTAAACAATCCACTACAGTGATTGCCTCAGTTTCTTCAAATCCATTCGCTAATAAACACGCAAATTTCATAGTTCTTACCTCTATTTAAATTTATCACTTATCGCATCATTAAGTTGATTTAATGCTTGTAGAATTGTGTCATGTTGTGTTGCGCAGTTCATACGTACAAACCCTACACCACTCTTACCGAAGATTGATCCATCGTTAAACCATAATTTAGCTTCATTACTTAAGAAATCGATTAGTTCTGATTGTGTAAGATTTAGTCCACTAAAGTCTAACCATAAGAGATATGTTCCCTCAATATCCATCACTTTAATTCGACTTAGGTTTGTGCTTATATAATCCTTTATCATCACTATATTCTGATAGATATATTCAACCACATCATCCATGAATTTATCCCCATCACGATATGCGACTTCACAGGCCAACACGCCAAATGTATTATGTCCATGGAAGCCAAGTTTTTCATATTCATGTTTTATTTTTTCTAGATATACTTTGTTGGAAGTGATTAATTGTGACACTTTGAATGCGGCTAAATTAAAGCTCTTGCTTGGCGCAACAAGCGTAATAACGAAGTCTTGATAGTCTGGATTTAAATTTACCAATACATGATGTACATTTCCTGGGAAAATAAAATCCATATGAATTTCATCTGAAACAATCACAACATTATGTTTCTTGCATAATTCAGCCATTCGATTAAGTTCTTCAACTAACCACACTCTTCCTACAGGATTATGTGGTGAACATAACACAAACATCTTTACGTTATTTTCGACAATCTTTTTCTCGAAATCAATAAAATCGATTGAATAATGTGTATCCTTCTTTACAAGTTCATTTATAACAGGAATACGCTTGTTATAGTTGATTGAATTTTTAAATGGATGATAAACAGGTTCTTGAATCAAGATTGAATCTCCTACATCTGTAAGAGCGAGTATACATGCATTTAATCCACTCACAACACCTGGCGTCGTGAATATCCATTCTTTTTTAACATCCCATTGATGTCTACGTTTCATCCATCCGATAACTGCTTCATAATAACTATCTGGATCTAATGCATATCCATAAACACCATATTCTGCTTTATTAACTAATTCTTTCGTTATAGCAGGGAGTGTCATAAAATCCATATCCGCTACCCATAATGGAATCGCATCTTTATTTACTTTAAACTTTTCATGCCCATCCCATTTAACTGAATTAGTGTTCTTGCGGTTAATCTTAGTATCAAAGTTCATAACTTACCTCAATTTATATTGTATTTTATCATACGCCTATTTCTATTATGTTTAAACCATTTTATACAAAAAAACTCACATTGTGAGTCTTGGCATCCGATTAATCAACCTCTATTTTAAGTCGAGGATTATCTAATTGGTATTTGATCGCTAATTCATTATAGTTTCTATCAATGTAATCATAGATTGATTTTTCATTATTATTTGTACGTAACATTTCGATAAGATTTAATTTATCGATTACTTTAATATTTTTATTTCTTAGTTCTTGTGCAAATTGTTCTAACACACTTAATGCGTTAATTTCAAAGTGATATGTTTGCTTAGTAAGCTCAATTTCCACATCCATTGGATATCTACCATTTGGATACTCTGGATTTCGCCAATTAAATGTTCCTCGACGTGTTAGTGATAAATTTATAGATTTTATCTCGTCTGTAATTATCCCAAAAATCTTTTCACCTTTTTCGATATTTCCTAATTTATTTGATAATTTAATTTCCGTTTGATAAAACACTAATTCATTCTCTTCAATCGCTATAATACAATCTATCCCTGTCCCAATCGATCCAGCTGCTAAAACGTTTGAAGATGGATAATACATATTATCTATGAACAATGATGCACTATGGTATTTGTGTGGTGTAATTAAAAAGTTATTATCAGACATTGTTTGTCCCCCCATTATATAAAAGTTATCTATCGAATAAACGTTAAATAGTTCTGAGCTCGTGTGACCTCAATATCATTCATATCTAAATTATATTTCTCGATTAATTTTGATTTAATATCATTCTCATTTAATAAACTTGACCCTTTATACCCAGAATAACCATAAGTTGAAAATGAACCAAATTCTCTTATCGATTCTTTCATTTTTACCTTATCTAAATTATTTAAAGTATTATTTTTGAAGATTATAAAATACTCATATCCTTCTGGTTTTGATGTAAACTCATGCCAAAAGTCTCTTAGCGCTTCATAAATCCAAAGTACAATTTTCTTTATCATCACATGTTCCCCCAAATTTTGTGAATATACGACTAAACCATTAAGTTAAATATATGATTTATTGTTTTATGTGTCAAATTACACAAAAAAACATCTTTCGATGTTCAATGTTTTATGGTGCACCAGATGGGATTTGAACCCACACGGTTGCCCACACGCCCCTCAAGCGTGCGCGTCTGCCAGTTTCGCCACTGGTGCATGCATAATGATTAAATAACACTGGTGCGACCGACAGGAGTTGAACCTGCGACCTAGTGCTTAGGAGGCGCTCGCTCTATCCACTGAGCTACGGCCGCAATGGCTAAATTGTCGAGATAGATTGTGCGATCCTTCACACAAAATGTTAATTAACAGCACAAGCAATAAGAAGGCTTGTTGCTAAATCATTATACACGAAGAAAATTAACTTGTGTAGAGGTATTTGATATGAAGGAATGCTTGTGATAAAATGGGCAAAGGAAAGGAGAACTAAAGCGTATTTAGATCAATAATTATAGCGCCCGGCTTAGTAAAGTGACGAGGAAAGAGGAGTATCGAAAGATTCGGCGGATGCCTCTTCGGCAACAGTTGTCGTAAAGTGAAGGATAAATAAACAGATACTTCATTAAACTGTATTGAAAGGATAATTAAATATGTGTGGGATTGTAGGTGTTGTTGGGAATAAGCCAGCACCTGAGTTTTTAATTGCGGGATTAAGACAACTTGAGTATCGCGGTTATGACTCTGTGGGGATATCTGTATTTAGACAAGGTCAGATACAGACATTAAAAACAAAGGGGAGAATAGATAACATACAGATTAAATTAGATGAGAATCCACTTTTAGGTTCGACAACCGGTATTGGACATACACGTTGGGCGACACATGGTGAACCATCTGATATTAATTCACATCCACATGGCAGTGCTAGAATATCACTTGTCCATAATGGAATAATAGAAAATTATTTAGCGATTAAAGAACGTATGATTCGTAAAGGCTATACCTTTGAATCACAAACTGATACTGAAGCGTTGGCGAAGTTATTGGATTATTACTATGTCCAAAAGAATGATCCGATTGAGGCTATAAAAAAAGTATTAGAGAAGATTAAAGGCTCATATGCGTTGGGAATGTTATTTGCGGGACATGAAGATAAGATTTATGCGATTCGTAAAGATAGTCCATTAATCATTGGGATCGGAAAAGATGAAAACTTCATTGCGTCTGATATAACCGCAATCTTGGATTATACACGTAATTATTATCTACTTGAAGAAGATGAAATAGCGATTGTATCAAAAGAAGAAATCGTTATTATTGATAAAGATGGAGAAGTAATCCATAAAGAACTTCAAACCGCTTCATGGGATAGACAAAGTGCTGAAAAAGCTGGATATCCACATTTCATGTTAAAAGAAATACATGAACAACCTACCGTTTTACTGAATGCGATTAATCCTAGAATTAAGAATGAATCAATTGATTTTAGTGAAGCTGGATTGACAAATTCTGTCTTAAAATCAATTACAAAGTTCCATTTAATCGCATGTGGTACCGCGATGCATGCGGCGATTGTTGGTAAACAACTCATCGAGAAACATGCACGTATTTGTTGCGATGTAGAAGTTGCGTCTGAATTTAGATATCGTAATCCAATCCTAAATGAGAAAGATATGGTTGTGATAATATCACAATCTGGAGAAACTGCAGATTCACTTGCGGCACTTCGTTTAGCTAAATCACGTGGGATAAAAGTTATTGCGATTGTGAATGTGGTTGGTTCATCCATTGCGCGTGAAGCAGATTATGTACTATATACATGGGCAGGACTTGAAATCGCGGTTGCGAGTACAAAAGCGTATTTCGTACAAGTTGCGTTATTTACATTACTTGCTTATAAATTAGGTGAAATACACCATACATTAGAATCAAGTGATATTAAATCATTAATCCAGGCTTTATATGGTTTGCCTGCAATTACACAAGAATTACTTGATAAACAAGAAGTGATTAAGCAAGTCGCATCAGAATTCGTTAATAGTCGTAATGTCTTCTTCTTAGGTAGAGGATTGGATTATGCGATGGCACTTGAAGCGTCACTTAAGTTAAAAGAAATCTCGTACATACACTCTGAAGCATATCCTGCTGGCGAATTAAAACATGGGACAATATCTCTAATCGTAGAGGACTTCCCAGTAATCGCATTGGTTACACAATTAAACCTAGTTGAGAAGATGGTATCGAATATTAAAGAAGTTAAAGCACGTGGCGCTAAGGTTATTCTTATTGGACGTCCTGGCTTAGAACATACGAATGATTACAGTGATCGTGAGTTTATTCTTCCAGATGTACACGAAGATTTAATGCCTTTGGTTAGTATTATTCCTCTACAACTCTTTGCGTACTACAGTAGTGTGCTAAGAGGATTAGATGTGGATAAACCAAGAAATCTCGCAAAATCAGTTACAGTTGAATAAAAAAAGAAATCGTCGCTTGACGATTTTCTTTTATTCTTCTTCTTTTTTGAATTTACGTAACCTACGATACGCAAATAATGCGATAACACCCAACGTGAAACTCATGAACGCGAAGATAAACTTAAATGATGATAACTCATGTGATATGGTATAACCTTCTTCTATGATTGTTAACTTAGTCGCATGAATATCAATCTCACCACCATGTTCATCACAATTACGTGTAAAGATTCCTTCAACTCGAACGACATCACCTTTATGGTTATAATCTCCGAAAACATCAAGTTCTTTAATCATTTCAATCGGTAAATATACCCCAATCGCATTAGTCCCATCATTCACATTAATCCATGCATTTTCATCACGTTCTAATACTTCTAATATGACTTCTGCTTCGATTGTAATGGCTTGTTCATCATATGCATGACTTTGACTAATCAAGTCATTAATTGAAACGGTTGAAGTTTGAAGTGTCAAAATTAAACTTAGTATTGTCGAAACCATTTGCGCACTCCTTTAACAAACATTCCAATAAGTACAAATATTGAAATGAATTCTAAACGTCCTAGATACATTGCGATAATATAAAATATCTTTAAGTAAGCCGGCATACCAGCTTGAATAATCCCAACGCTTAACCCTACGTTACCCGATACTGACGCAACTTCAAAAGCAGATTCCATTAATCCATACCCACTAAGAGTCGTTAGAATTACTCCAATTGTGAATAAGATAATATAAAGTATAGCGATACTAGCAGCAGATCTAAATGATGTATCATCAAGTATTTGATCTTTGATATGGTGATATTTCACGACACGCATCGTTTTTTCACCTTTCATTAATTTAATAATATCAGAGTAAATACCTTTAAAAATGATTCCAACTCTTAATCCTTTAATACCACCTGCTGTAGAACAAGCACTACCACCAATTAACATTGCGACAACCATTACGGTAATCCCTAAGCCACCCCAATCAGAAATGAACTGTTGAGCATAGACTGATCCAAATCCTGTTGTCGTATGTGCAGATAATAAATTATATACTACACGTCTGAATAAGCTAATTGCGTTTGTATACATACCTGTATTATTTAAGTAAATAACTGCTAGGATACTTAAAATAAACGATGACACAAAGAAACTTACAACTTCGATATTCTTTCTGAATTCACTGTATTTACCTTGTATTAAGGCAAAGTGTAAACCAAAGTTAAATGAACCTATTATAAAGAAAACTAAACCAATACTTTCATACAAGAAATCATGATAGAAAAGTATATTTTGGTAATTTGGTGCGAAACCACCTGTACTCCATGCGGCTTCAAATATGTATAAGCCATGGAAGAACGAATTCAATGGATTTAAGCCTAATCGCATACCTTGAAGCCAAAGTAGAATTGTCCCAATTAATAAGTAGATTAAACTAATCTTCCATATCCATTGAGCAGTACCCTTAACATTTGGTACCAATGCGATATCTTTACCTTCTCCAACATAGAACTTATATGCACTTCCAATCTCCTTCACAAAGAAACTGATCGCAAGTACAATCATACCTTGACCGCCAACAAACGTTAATAAGTGTCTCCAGAAGTTAAGTGCTTGTGAGATGTGATCTAAGTCTTGGAGTAAGAAAACACCTGTTGTCGTAAATCCACTCATGACATCAAATATAGCGTCAAGATAGGATAATGAATGCCCACTTAGAACATATGGAATGGCACTGATTAATGATAATAGAATCCAAGTTAGAGACGCAACAACTAATCCATGGCGCCATGATAACCCTTCTAAACCATGTTTTGTTTTAATACCGTATAGAATCATTCCAACCGATATAATGATTGAAATACTCATTGAAATGGTAAAGTCTAATAGTGAATTCCAATCACTGTATCCCAGTGCCACAATAATTGGTAATACGAAAAGACTCGTAAAGATAAGCATTGTATTACCCGTATAATAGAATACACTTTTTAAACTAGACGTATTTAATCTCATAAACTAATTAACCATGTCACAAGGTAATATAAAGCCATTACTGCTGTAACCATTCCTATTTCTACAATATAACCATTTATTTTTTTCATAAGTATTTTTTCAATCCTGAGATTGTTTCTTTATCACAAACAAACACTACTTTATCTTCTACATGGAGTAAGGTATCACCTTTTGGATAGATTACTTCATCATTACGTAAGATTGATACCACAACCAAATTTCTAGGTAATGCAATATCCTTAATCTCTTTATTCAACCATTTGTGTTTTTCAGATATGTTAATCTCAGCCAACAACATCGTTCCCATTTCAAATGTTTGAATAATCTTAATTCCATCACTAACCATTTCTGCATTGATTAAGTTCGCAATAACTTCTGTACTACAAACGGTTTTATCAACACCTAATTGTCTAAACATCTTAATGTTCTTTGGATTATTAATACGTGCAATTGTCTTTGTATTATTAAAGCTTAGCTTAACAATCTGACACACAACTAGATTTTCTTCATCACTACCTGTTACAGCCGCAATTAACTCACAATCATTGATATTCGCTTCTTGTAAGATTGATAGATCTGAACCATCTCCCCATAGAACATCAATATTAAGTTCTTTAGAGATTTGTGATGCTCGATCTTTATCTTTTTCAATAAGGGTTACACGCATATTACGTTCTAAAAGTGTTTTAACAAGAAAGTAACCAACTTTCCCTCCACCAATAATGATTGCTCTCATTTAACCCTCCTGTACCAACAATTCTGTTAGTTTCATACGATCTCTAACATGATGACTACATACCACTAAGTCACCATATTCAATCATCGTCTCCGCATCACAAATCGATGAAACACCATTGTGTACTAACACACTTATGATCGTATTCGCTTGTTCAAATATTTCTCTTACTTTTATTGGAAGTACACGTTTAACTTCGATACGTGTGATTTCAATTCCAGAACTTACTTGTACAAGTTGTTCAACTGGTGCGATATCTAGTTTAGATAAGAGTGAATTAACACCCATCTTGATTGGACTAAATGATTCTATACTTAATAATTCATATAGATAACGTCGATTAGGATCAATTACTTGAGCAATTACCCGTTTCACATTAAAAACTTTTGAAGCGACTAAGCTAACCGTAATATTTAGATTATCATCATCTGTTAAAGCTAATACAACATCTGCTTTTTCGATTCCTGCTTGTATTAGATTATCTTGGTCAAATTCTATACCATGTAGAATCATGCCATTAAAACCACTTGAAAGTGCTTCTAATTTGGATTCATTACGTTCAATTACGACAACATCTTGGTTCAAATTCGCAAGTTCTTTTGCGATACGTGCACCAATGAGTTCACAGCCTACTATAATTACGTACATATGTGCTCCTAGCGATATCGAATGGGTTCTTTACTCGCGTCACCCAATCGATATAAATTGTATAGTGCCACATCATTTGTCCCATCAATATCTAAAGCTGCACGATAATGACGCATTGCTTTAGCGATTTGTTTGTTTTTCTCAAAAATGAATGCGGTATACATTAATAATTTTGATAATTCATATTCTTCCTTAAATGCGATTGCGATATATTCCTTCGCTTTATCGAATTGATTCGATTGAATCGCATAAAGTATTCTATCTTCATGTTCAGTATTCATACAAAACCTCCAAACAAAGTATAAAAAATACTGTATAAAAACAGTATTAATAAACCTAGGTTTGTATAAAATTGGTATAAAGATGTTAATCTAAGAAGCGATAACCAATGCCAATTTCAGTAATAATGTATGTCGGTTGAGCAGGATCCTTCTCAATTTTACGACGTAAATTTGCCATCGTGACACGTAATGTTTGAATATCTGAATCAATACTTTGACTTCCCCAGATGTTTTTTAAAATGAAATGATGTGTTAATACTTTGCCATGATTCTTAACTAATAAGCTAAGTATTTCATATTCAATTGGCGTTAAATGTACTTCATCTTGTCCATTAAACACACGATGTTTATCAAAATCAACGCAAATATCTTTGATGCATAAGCTTGTCTCAACTTCACTAATGCCACGGGATTGATGTCTAAGACCTACACGTATACGTGCAAGTAATTCTTGCGCGTTAAATGGCTTAGTCAAATAATCATCTGCCCCATTATCTAATGCGGTAATTTTATCATTCTCTTTATCACGTGCACTAACGACAATGATACTTGCGGTTACATGTTCACGTATTTGTTCAATAATTGTTAATCCATCGATATCAGGTAATCCTAAGTCTAAAATTATGATATCTGGTTGTGTACTTAGCGCTAATGTAATCCCTTGTTTGCCATCATTCGCTTCATCTACCAAATAGTTTTGAGCACTGAGTAACACACGCATAAAACTTCTTAATGAATGATCATCTTCGATGATTAATATCTTACTCATGATTTACTCCTTCATATGGAAATTCACAATGGAATATACAACCCTTTGGTTGATTATCCTTCACGATTATCCTACCCTTATGTGCTTCTACAATTGATTTACAGATTGCTAAACCAAGCCCCAATCCTTTACGTTGATTGGAAAAATTAGAAGAGGTCGTCACATAACGTTCAAAGACATGTTTCTTTTGATTATCCGCAATTCCTTCACCTTCATCAATTACTTCATAAATTAATCGATTTTTAATTACTAATGCTCTTAGTGTAATTTTACTATCACGAGGTGAGTATTTTGACGCATTATCCACTAAGTTCAATAGTACTTTGCCCATTAATTGTATATCCATATACGTATAAATTGGTTCTTTAGGTATATCTAGAACAAGTTTCTGTGGAACTCTTGTGACCATACGACTTAAAATATCCCCGAAGAGTTCTTCAACAGATTCGAGTTGAACACTTAGATTAATTCCTTCTTCAACGCGCATAAAACTAAGAATATTCTCAACAGAGTTTATCAACCACATTGAATCTTTCTTTATATTTAACAACAATTCTTTTTGTTCGTCTTGGTTGAGTTTATCTAAGTTTTCAATAAGGGTGTCACTACTTCCTACAATTGTCGCAAGCGGTGTTCTTAGATCATGGGATATTGCGCTTAATAAATTATTCCGCATCTTCTGTTCACTTATTTCAAACTGTGCTTTATTTTGTCGTTCTACTAAATCATGTCTTTCAATATTCTGACTCAATAGATCACCAATCATAAAGATCCAGTTTTCTGGTAATTCGTTATGAGTAATTAATTTAAGTTTTCCAACTTCGATTTTATTAACATAGATTAAACACTCATATTTTAAATTCGAATTTATATACATCGAATTTTGAGTTTTATCTTCAAAATGCATTTGGTTTAAATGCACAAATAATTCACAATACGCATGACAATTTTCAGCGATAAGATTCATACTACTAAGTAATGCGTTTTGAATATCATAGATTTGAAAACTATGATTAATTGCTTCTACGAGTAATACTTGGTTTGTTTTAAGTTGCGAGAGTTGTTTCTCATTCTTAAGTTTAGATGTTAATGAACTAGATAAAAAACTTGCGAGAAACATAATAAAGAACGTAAACAAATAATCAGGTTGTGAAATATTAAAGGTATAAAGTGGATGAGTAAAGAAGAAGTTGAATGCTAAAACACTTATTACCGATGCATAAAAACCATAAATATAGTTTGTCGTAATTTGTGAGATGAAGATTACCGCAAGCATATAGATGATAATGATTGTGGCTTCTTGGAATTTAAGGAAACTAAAGATATAGGACACAAGTGTAGAAACGATTAATATTCCAATAACGATCCCAAAATTCTTTATTCTCTCTTTAAGATTTTGTTTCATAACAGTATCATTATAACGCTTTTAAGTTTCTAATAGAAATTAGCTTTTATGGACAATAAAAAAATGTATTCCATATAATTAATTTGGAATACATTTTATTTAAAATTAGATTAAATCTTCTTCTGCAGCTTTCTTAGCTTCATGTTGAGTATGAACATTAAACACAGCACGTGCAATGTTCTCCGCATGGTCACCCATACGTTCTAATGTACCTAAGATATCTACGAATACGCTACCACCAATCGTAGTAGGGCATTCATCACTACGCATACGTGCAAAGTGATTATTTCTAGCTTTACTTTCTAGTAAGTCTAAGTATGTCTCATCTTCTTTAACAGATTGTAATAATGAGAAATCATTATGTTCATAAATCTTCAATGAACGATTTAACATATGTATAACTAAGTCAAACATATTGTTTACTTCTTCAAGCGCTTGAGGTGAGAATGATTCTCTTGCGTCATAGACTAAGTCAAAGAATTCACCTAAGTTCATTGTTAAGTCACCAATACGTTCTAAGTTCTTAACAATTTGTAGATTAATTGAATTCTGTTCAATATCATCTTCATTTAATTTTTCTTTTGAGATCAATAATAAGTAATCTGTAATCTTAGTATCAAAGTTATTAATAATATCTTCTAACTGTGAAACTGAATCCAATGTAGTTTTATTCTCTTTATTAAAGTAATGTTTAGCGGTTTCAATAACTTCAGTAGATATTTCACCCATCTTCAATGTCGCACGTTTCGCAACACCTAACGCAGCTGTTGGTAAATCATGCGCTAAACCTGAATCGAAATCTCCCGTATTAATATCAATACGTTCTTTTTCATCTCCACGAATAACCTTCTTAACTGTCCAAACCATTTGTTTAATAAATGGATAGAACAATATTGTCCCAACTGCATTAAAGATAATGTGTGCAACTGCAATCTGCATCATCGGTTCTAAACCCCATAATCCAGTTAAATAATTAATTGCAGTAATATATATTGGTAACATTAACATAGCGACAATCGTCATCAATACATTAAACAAAGTATGAATACCAGCAGCACGACGTGATGCGAGTGATCCACCCATCGCAGCTAATGCGGCTGTAACAGTTGTCCCAATGTTTGAACCGAAAACGAATGGTAATGCGGCTGCGAATGGCATACCGCCTGCTTCATATATTTTTTGAATAATCCCAATCATGGCACTGGAGGATTGAATTATACCCGTCATGATAATACCGCCACCAACAGCTAACCAAGGTTGATTAGACATTGTAATAGCTAACTGATGGAAAGCATCAATATCTTTTAATACTTTCAATGCGTCTCCCATTAACATTAATCCATAGAATAACATCCCAAAGCCTAATGTAATTTCTCCAACATAACCTTGTTTCTTACGTTTTGAGAACAAGAGTAACATTGCGCCTATGAAAATGAAGAACAATGAGTATTTTTCAACTTTTAAACCAACTAAGAAGGCAGTAATGGTTGTCCCAATGTTTGCCCCAAAAATAATCCCAACGGTTTGATCAAGTCTCATTAATCCAGCACGTACGAAACCAATAGTGATTGCGGTAGTCGCAGATGATGATTGAATGATCAAAGTCACAAACATACCGATAATTAATCCCATCCAAGGTTTGGATGTATATTTATCAATAATATCTCTTAATTTATCTCCGGCTAATGATTTTAAACCATCACCCATAAACTTAATTCCAAATAAGAATAAACCTAAGCCCCCTAAAATGGCTTGCCAATTGATATCCATGAAAGTAACGGTACTTGTCAGAATCATATGTTCTCCTTTAATCGCTTTCTCATTATAATTGATAACGCTTTTTAACAAAACAAGACTTATGTTAAGATTTTGTTAATTTTCCTTTAGAAACGTCAATGCACAACGAATCAATGTCTCAGATAGTATTTTAAGGTTGATATCATCAAAATAGAAATCTGGATGATGATGCGAAATAGGCTGATTTTTCATAATTCCAACATACATGAAACAACTTGGTACTTTCTGTGCAATATACGCAAAGTCTTCTCCACCCATATCTGGTTTATCTAATATTTTTATATAATCTGGTGTAATGAATTCATTGATTGCGTTATAGGCAATAGTTGTCATTTTTTCATCATTCACAAGAACTGGATAGGCAGGTTGATATTCGAATAGTGCCTTACCACCATAGCTTTGTGCAATGTTCTCAACCAAGTCTTTCATTAGATTAGGCACAACTGCTCTAACATCATTATTTAGCGTACGAAGCGTTCCTTCTAAGATTACTTCTTCAGGAATTATATTAGGAGCTGTACCTCCATGAAACTTACCTACTGTTATTACGCACGATTCAAGTGGACTGATTTTTCGTGAAATAATTGTTTGAAGCGATACGACTATTTGTGATGCGATTAGAATTGGATCAATCGCGAGATGTGGAGCTGAACCATGTCCCCCAACTCCTTTGACTGTTATTTTAAAGTTATCTGGTGATGCCATCAGTACACCTGGTTTAAGTGATATGGTTCCTTCTTTGTTTGATCCCCATAAATGTGCCCCAAACGCCGCATCTACACCATCCAATGCGCCTTCTTCAATCATTGGTAATGCGCCACCATCTGCTTCTTCAGCAGGTTGAAACAAGAATTTTATTGTGCCATGAATCTCATCTTTCATTTGATTGAGAACTGCAGCGCTCATACATAATCCAGCAGTATGACCATCATGACCACAAGCATGCATTCTACCTGGTATCTTTGATGCGTATGGATTGTTTGGATTCTCATCCATTGGAAGTGCATCCATATCAGCTCTCAACAAGACTGTTTTCCCTGGTTTATTTCCTACGATTGTGGCGAGTATTCCTGTTTTCGCAATGCCTGATTTATATGGTATTCCATACTTATCTAAAAAATCCATCACCTTTTGACTTGTTTTGAACTCTTCAAACGCTATCTCTGGTTCTTGATGAATTGATTGTCTTAAAAGACTCGTCTCTTTATAGTATTGTTCGATCAATTGTTTAATCATATAAACCTCTGTTAATATTCTAACACTTAAATATCGATAATCTAAAATGATTTATCTAGATAGTTAAGTAAATTTATTTAATTTAACTTATAATTATTTATATGAATATATATTTCATAATTAGTTATATAATCGCCTTAACTCTACTCATTTATGTGTCTATTTTTAAACAATCAAAATATCGATTAATCATTAAATTAATTACGTGTACACATTATCTCGGTTTAGCACTCTTTATGATTATTAATCATTCAATCCCTTTGTTAAAGTATCTATTGGTAATGGGACTCATCTTCTCTTTTATCGGTGATTTATTCCTTGGATTAAAAGAAAAATTAAAACTAGGATTCTTAATTGGTATCGGTAGTTTCTCTATTACTCAATTGTATTATTTACTATACTTACAATTAAGTCATTTCAATTATTGGCCATTTGTATTATCTATAATTTATATTTTATTGTTTTGGCAATATGTAAAACTCAATCCGCATATTCAATTTACACAAAAAGCTTATTTTCTTATCGTTTATATTTTCTTATTGAGTAGTACAATGTTTAGTTCATTATTTCATTTAATGGTTAACCAAAGCTTCCCTATACTATTACTTACAATAGGGTTAGTTTCGTTTTTTATCTCTGATATGATTTTATTCCATGTTTACTTTATTAAACATAAATACAATTCACTTATTTTGTTCTACTTAATCTTTTATCATTTTGCACAATGTTTAATCGCATACTTCCTATGGTTATAAAAAACACACTCTTTAAAGTGTGTTCGATGTTATAGATAAAATTCAATTGGTTGATGATATAAATGTTTCTTTGGATCAGATAAGAACTGTATCAAATCACCATTATAGACTTGTTCAAATTTAGCATGTTGAAGGAAATCAGAAGGCTTTACAAGTTCAGATGGTTTTGACGTAAAATCAACACCCCCTTGTTTTAATACTTCCCCAACAAACTGCGAACAGAAGAACGCATTATTTCGTTTAATTGGGACATTCACAATAAATCCTGCAAATCCAATTAAGTTATAACTATAGATATACTTTTCATTCTCAAACTTATTTATCGACTCCAATATACGTGCATACTTTTCTGCACTTACTGTTTTCTTTAATACGATACAACTTGTACTTTCAAAGTGTTCATAAATCTGTGTTTCAATTTCATTCACAAATCCACCAACAATTGGATTCTTAGGATGTTTACGTCCAAAACTATAGATCGCTTTAAAATCATCATTAAGCGCAATGGATACATGATTGAATCTTTGTCTCGTATAAAAACCAATTGCAGTAGAAAACAAACTACCTGTATTGGTTAGTAATATGTATATTGTTTTAGTCAAATCTTGGTTCATAGTGTAATATTAACTGCTTTCTTAAGTAAACTTGGATTCATTCTATCATGGTTTGAAAAAATTATGAATATCATTCGATTAAGTCACTAACTAACTCAACGTTGTAAATCTTAACGGAATTGAGCTAGAATACCACTTCCAACTTTTAACCATTCTTTATCAACTACATAAATTTGTTTACCAGATAAAATAACCTTTTCCGCAAATTCTTCGAATATATCAACTTCTGATTTCTTATTTACTTCGACTGTTTGGTTTTCCCAATCAACATACCCATATAATTTACGATCATCGATTAGGAATAACGTCTCAACTTGATTGGATTTAATTGATTTAACAATCTGATGTATATCTTCACTTGCTTTACTTAATTCGATTGATTTACGAGCACTATCTGTCATTCGTATCAATTCTTCCTCAAACACTTTTTCAATTAATTTTGTGCTTTCTTCTAATAACTCTTCATTTGTCATAGAATCAGGTGATTTAATAATTCCCTTTTCATAAAGATATTTATTCTTATTAATCTTTCGATATAAAATATGTGTCTTAGGTAAACTTACTAATACGATTGGAAGTGGTTTATCTTTCGTTAGATGTGTATGTACTGTTTGTTCAACATAACGAATGTATTTTTCTGTATCAATATCAATATCATCTTTCTTACCACCATGGCCATGTGTCATACCTTGTACACCAGGCGCACTGAAACCACCGACTGTACTAAAGTTTTCAGTTCTTTGATCACCTATAACATCTTTTGCCTTAACGAGTACACTTGGATCAAGTTTAACTGTTTCTATTGATTTACCATTAACTTCATATAGTTTAAAGTAATCGCGATTTAAAGCTAATATATAGAAATGTACTAAATTTTGAAACATACGAATAAGTGGTTTGAAATTTAATCGTTCTGAATAACTAACTTGATTGTTTATTTCAAATGGTAATCGATAAATATAACAATTCTTCGCATTTAAGAATATCGCTAAACCAGCTTGATTGAATGACCAGAATGGACTTTCCTTCTCAAGCGTATAGAGTGGTTCTAGAAATTCTTCTATTTCGATTTTATTGTAGTCTTTGACTAATTTATCTTTCGCTTGAGCAATTAAGTTCTTGAGTACAATACGATCATTCTTACTTTCGTTAGAGTGATTATGCGTTGTTAGATAAAGACTTATAAATGGACCTTTTTCATTAAACGGACAATCGGTAGGGAAATTATTAAGCATTAAAACTGACATAATAGTCCTCCTTTTTAATGAATGATATGTAATCATCTTTATACGCACATTATAATCCTAGATACGTAAAATTGCGAATGATTAGATAAAGAATTGTTTTAGGACTTCTTAATAAATATCTATATATATGTAATAGAGATTGATTAATAGTATATATGATTACGGTTGATTTTCCGGCCGTTTTTATATATTATAGTAAGTGAAAGTGAGTACATTATGACATTAAACACAAACAAATTAATTAAGTCTATAAACGCAACAGAGCTCAAGAATAAAACCGGGGCAATTTTGGATAGTGTTACGAATGATACTATACAAATTATCAGACGTGTTAAAGGTAAATCTAACGCTGTTTTAATTACTGAAGACTTTCTAAATGAGTTATTAACTATAGCGAATGATTTTAAATTTATGGAATCAAAAAAACAACTTGAAGATGGTGAGACTAAGAAATTTACGATCGATGAAAATGGTAGTCGTATTTATTATTAATGAAATTTAATGGCACTTTTATTGAATCAAGAATTGCGGAAAGAGAATATATGTGTTTACTGTTCATGCTTTACTAACATAAAGGATATCTGATTTATATGTCTCAGATATCCTTATAATTGCTTTAAATTTATTCCTTACTAACTTTAACATTCTTTTACCAATCGTATGAATATGAAATCTATCAGCTTACCAACGATTCATAACCTTTTCCGCAAATCCTAGTAAATTATTCACGACTAATTTCGTCCCATCATCGAGTATTACATATCCTGTAAAGTATCCAAATACTTGATGTTGGTTTGATTCCAAAACAAGAACTTTAGTGTTAGAAGATCGATCCAATAATGGTATAAAATCCATTTCGAAATGTCCATCATCACTCGTAAATTTCCATGGGGATAAATAATCATCATTCCCATCTGTTTTCTTGGGTATATTAAATACTATTTGATTTAGTTTATGTGCCTTACCATCATAAAATACCATGTTTTCGGTTGCGGCAGATGTGTTTCCAAATCCATAACCTATATTGAAGCCAAATGTTTTATTATCAACTAGCCCTGACGCACTACCCCAATACCAAGTATTGGCATATGTCCAAACACCTCTTCCCCAGTCCAATACGCCAAACGAATTATTTGGTTCAAACACTAATTTCTTTGAACCAAACATAATTACACCTTCAGCTCGCATACAATTTATTTTTTGATTAAAGTAAAAATGCTTATCTTTATCAAATGGTGTTGCGATTACCATACTTTCACTTGGTACATTACTAAGAATTATTTTCCCTGACAACGGTACATTATCCTTAAAATTTGATACATTGAACTCTAATACTCGACTCTCTTGATCAAGATAGAAACGAATTTTATGTGTCGTTGCATTTATATTTACTACCCCAACAGTAGACGAAGCTGGTAAATTCTTTTTGCCAAATGTTAACCATTGCATAAAACTCTGGGTAGTTTCAGACTTATGATCGAAGTCGAAAAGAGTAATTGAATCGAGTCCCATATATGAATTATCTGCTACAGTTAATGCGATCCCAAAATGTTCATTTAGGACACAATAATAATCCCATTCTTTTATTCTAAATCCATTCGCTTTTATTGCGTTACGATCTTACTTAAACAAAGCTTTCTTCGCATAGCCTGGTTCTAGAATATTACCCTTAGAATCAAGTAATTGCACTAACTTGGTAATCTCGTTCTGGGTCATTATGGTCTCCTATCAATTAATGATTATAAGTTCATTATTATCCTAATGTTTGTAGAATACAAGATGATAAATCAAAACCATTTAAGCGTTATTTATGTATAGAACTATTTATTAATCTAACAAGATTATCCATCGTAATGGTCAAATTCTCTACTGATTTAGATTTAGAGATACTAAAATCAAGTGGTTGATTATTAATACTTATTATTGAAGTAATTCCATGATTATAAACTTCTTCGATTCCGTCTCCAATTGACCCAACGATACAGAGAACAGGTACATTTAATTTCTTAGCTCTTCTCGCAACTCCAATTGGTACTTTACCTCTAAGTGTTTGCGAATCTATCCTACCCTCACCTGTAATAACCAAATCGCAATCCTTAATTAATTCATCAAACTTTGCGATATCCAGGATTGTCTCAATCCCTGATTGAAGTGTACTGTTGAAGAATGCTACCATACCTCCACCCATACCTCCGGCTGCGCCAGATCCAGACATATCAGATACTTGTTTATTTAAATCTGATTCGATACATCTTGATAGATTACGTAATCCTTGGTCTAAGACTTGAACCATACTAGCATCCGCACCTTTTTGAGGTCCAAACACATAGGCAGCTCCATTTTCTCCATACAATGGATTATCTATATCACACATTGTAATTATTTGCGTTTCATTAATTAATGGATGAACATTTGAGACATCTATTTTATGTATCTTATTTAATGTGCCTCCTGTAGGAATAAATACATTACCAGATTCATCTAGAAATTTAACCCCTAACGCAACCGCAGCTCCACAACCACCATCATTAGTAGAAGATCCACCGAGTCCTATTATTATCTTTCGACAACCATTCTCCCATGCGGATATCATAAGTTCTCCAACTCCAAAAGTTGTAGTGATTAACGGATTAAGATTATCTTTAACTAAAGGTAATCCTGCACATGCGGCCATTTCAATCACAGCTACATTATCAGGAAGAATTCCATAAAACGAATCTATCTTTTCAAAGTTTGGTCCAATTACGTTATGTACAATCTTTCTACCACCAGAGATTGAAAGGAATGCGTCTACAGTCCCTTCTCCACCATCTGCGACTTCTATACCAAGTACATCAACATCAGGATTATGCTTATTAAACACTGATTTCGTTATAGCGATTATTTGTGATGAACTTAGTGTTCCTTTAAATGAATCTGGTATACATATGACACGGTTTAACATAAGGTTCTCCAATATAGTTATATGCTCGTTATTTATTGTAAATTATTATACCATTTAAAAAAATTCAATATAATTTAGTATTTAAGACAGCTTTATAAATCCCTAATGATGTTTCAACAGTTAATTTTGCACTGGCTACCACAAAAGCATCATTTTCTGTATTTTAGTTATCTCTAACATAATTTTCATAACTTATTTATTTGTCTATGTATCAATACTATTTTAAATTACCTTGCATATTATCTACTATAAGTGTATTGATTATGTCAAACCATTAACATATAATCAAATTAAGTAAGCGTTTACATGCTTAAAAGGAGAAGACATAATAATGGATAAACTTACCGAATTCTTTGAATCGAAGTTGTTTCCAATAGCCTCCAAAGTATCTGCACAACGTCATCTGATAGCCATCCGTGATGGTTTGATTTTGACCATGCCGTTGATGATCGTTGGTTCGATTGTCATCATTTTCAGTACCGATTTCCCGATTCCGGGATGGGCTGAATTCATTACTGGAATCTTTCCTGCTTGGGATGATTTCATTTGGGGAATCGTATTCCAATCAACCATGAGCCTCGCGGCTCTCATCGCAGTTATTGGGATTGCCTATTCCTTAGCATTAGGATATAAGGAAGACGGCATCGTCGCAGCAGTCTTATCCGTCTCAGCATTCTTCCTACTTCAAAATGGAGCTGATGGTGTTTGGCAATCTGGCGCATTAGGCGCTGAAGGATTGTTCCTTGCTATTATCACCGCTTTGGTTGTTGCCGAAATTTACGTTAAAATCGTTAAATCCGGTCTCGTTATTAAGCTTCCTGACAGTGTTCCTGTCAATATTAGTCGTTCATTCATCGCTTTGGTTCCTGGAGCCGTCGTAATCGGTTTATTTGCATTACTACACGTTCTCTTCGCCATGACATCTTATGGTACCGCAGGCAATTTCATAGTCACCATTTTACAGGCACCGCTTGTAGCTGTTAGTGCCAGTTTCATCGGTTCTATGCTTACCAGTTTCTTCATTTCGATTTTCTGGTGTTTCGGCTTACACGGCGATTTGATTGTCGGTTCCGTCGTTAACCCAATGCTTACCGCTGGATTACTCCAAAACGTAGAAGCATGGCGTACCGGTGCGCAAGTCGCGAACGTCGCTGTCGAAGGATTCCAATCCCTATTCTTGAACGTTGGTGGTACCGGTGGTACATTAGGTTTAGCCGTTGTTTGCGCCTTCTTCTCGAAATCCAAGACTTTGAAATTGGTTGGAAGACTCTCTTTAGGTCCTGGTATCTTCAACATCAACGAACCTATCGTATTCGGTCTACCAATCGTCTTAAATCCAATTCTAATCATTCCTTACCTTTTATCTCCACTCGTAGTCGCAACAATCACATACTTCGCAATGAGTTTAGGTCTTGTCAATAAGATTGTCGCCTCTGTTCCTTGGACCACACCTGTTTTCATCTCAGGATTCCTATCCACCGGTGGTGACTGGAGAGCTGTCGTATTACAAGTCATCAACATGGCCATCGTCGTCGTGTTCTACTATCCGTTCATCGCTATGTGGGATCGTAAGCAATACGCATTGGAACAAAGTTCAAAATAGTTTCAAGTCAAAGGGCTGCGTAAGCAACCCTTTATCTTTCTATAGGATGAACCTACTCTTTGTAATCAAGCGGATTCATTCTCAGTGAAGAGCTTAAGATAATACCCTCATCTACATTAAATAAGAATTAAAACAATTCCTCTAGAGACCTAATAATTACGGATGGTAACATGAAAAAAGTACTCATAATTAGTCGAAATAGCTTACAAACCCAACGTTTTATGAAACACGTACGTGATCACCAAGCCAAACAAGAACTCGCTTACGACGTCGAGTTAGCTTTGTATCCCGACCATATGATTATAGTTGACACCTATCAACCCGACTTCGTCCTCTTATCCACCGAAGTTATCGCATGGAAACCTGAGATAGAAAAAGAACTCGCATTAAAAGGAATTCCCAACGCTCTAGTCAAAGGTTCTCACTATGGTACAGCTCAAGTCCTGCAAATATTTAAAGATAGCGTAAGCATCGAAAGATAGTACATCGAATGACAAAAAAAACTAAGAAATCCTCCATCGAACAACGTTTGATGGACACAGTAAAAACCCAGATGGAATGGATCGAAGCCCCCGCCTGGAAACGCATTATCGCCTTCATTTTTGACATGTTTCTAATTCTACCTATAACCAATTTTCTCATGCGCTTTGGATCCTGGATTCCTGCAGTCCTCACAGCCATCTACTTCATAGGCTGTGAACTCAGTCCATGGAAGGGAACTGTTGGCAAACGCATGATGTCAATGAAAGTCCTTGATGATAAACAAGGCAAAGTCGACGTGCTTCGCCTGATTATCCGCTACATAACGAAGATCATCTCATTGACCTTGCTTGGGATAGGATATTGGCCTCTGTTATTCGGATCCAAGAAACGTCCAATCCCAGACCGTCTCTCACATACGATGGTTATCGCTTTAACGCCAATCAAGCAGAAGATTTGAATAATTGTATAATAACAATTTAATTAAACGTGCAGATAAAACGCAAATATTGGGCACGTTTTTATTTACACCCATATATTTTAAGAAATATTCAATAATCTAAGAATCTCGAAACAAAGCACATTTCTTTTTTTAACACTCTAAACTCATGGAATATGTTTTGACTTATGTCGTGAAGTATTTATACTTTTCCTAATCTATTTATTGATATTCTAATAAGTAGTTAACCTTACCATTTCAACAATTAAAAAAGCCTTATTAAAAGGCTTTAGTCGTCAATGGTGCCGACTACAGGACTTGAACCCGCAACCTACTGATTACGATTCAGTTGCTCTACCATTTGAGCTAAGTCGGCGC
This sequence comes from uncultured Erysipelotrichaceae bacterium, assembly GCA_942492995.1. Taxonomy (GTDB): domain Bacteria; phylum Bacillota_I; class Bacilli_A; order Erysipelotrichales; family Erysipelotrichaceae; genus UBA2212. The sequence goes on along the minus strand of OW818653.1, from coordinate 1,861,402 downwards.
TACTAAATCGTAATAAATTTATTATTCCTTGTCAATAAACAGCTCATCATATCCAGTATTTTCATCGAATACACGATGTGCAACGACATCATCACTTAAATCTAGTACAGTTATTTCCATCGTTGTATTAACTAAACATCCAACCATCAAATGACCACCAAACACTTCCATGCTAGGGTTAATTGCCGCAATATGTGCATGAACTTTATTCTGTACAATTGTGCCCGTCAACGCAAAGACTTCGCGATTTTCATTATTTTCGATTACCGTTTTTCCATCCGCAACTCTTACATTCATTCTAGAAACACTGCCAACTGCAGATACAATTGATCCCACTTTAATATTATTAGACTCCGCAAACTTTACAAGCTCATCCTTGATATCTTGATCAGGCATAAGTCGAAATAGATAGGATTTCATAGGTGTACCTCCAATTTCATTATACGACAAGAAATTAAAAATCGTACGCTGCCAGTACGATTTTAATAAACAAGGTTCTTTTTTATATTTTAGGGGGAACAATGAAATGAAGTTTTGTTTATCGCTTCCCTTGTTATGAGATTAGTATAAATTGTTTCTATGAAAATACAATGTAAGAACTGTGAAATTTATGTGAAATATTTACATTTTGAATAAAACCATAGTTTTTAGGCAGAAATTCATGCGATTTCTTTCGTAAAATCATATCAATTTTAGTGATATACTTTGATTAATCGAGGACGTGCTATGAATGAAGTTTATCTCGTGACAGGTGCGGCAGGTCATTTAGGTCGTACGGTCATACAAGATCTATTAAATCACAATAAAACAATACGAATCTTGGTATTACCAAGTGAGAAATACATCCCAAAAGGTAACTTAGAAGTCTTTTATGGTGATGTCACAGATAAGAATAGTTTACGTCCATTCTTTGATTGTTCGAGTGATAGTGAATTGATTGTGATTCATTGTGCAGGGATTGTGTCCATCACATCTAAATACAATGAATTGGTTCATAGAGTTAATGTTTTAGGAACAATGAACATTGTGGATCTATGCTTAGCGAAGAATGTGAAACGATTAATCTACGTTAGTTCAGTTCATGCGATACCAGAGAAATGTAATAAAGAATGTATATCAGAGATAAAAGAGTTTAATCCAGATAATGTTGTGGGGTATTATGCCAAGACAAAGTCTGAGGCAAGCGCTTATGTATATGACGCAATACAAAAAGGCTTAAATGCGAATATTATTCATCCATCTGGAATATGTGGACCAAATGATTATGGTTGAGGAAATCTAACAAGTCTAGTCTTGGATTATATGAATGATCATTTAAAGATTGGGACTCAGGGTGGATATGATTTCGTGGATGTACGCGATGTGTCCAATGGGATACTATCATGTATTAATCAAGGCAGAATTGGTGAGTGTTATATCTTATCAAATGAATACTACAGTGTTAAGACAATTCTAGATACACTTTATGAATTAACAGGTAAACGGAAAATCAAAGTCTATCTGCCTTATAACTTTTTGAAACACACTTCCATATTCGTAGAATATGCATATAAACTCGTAAAGCGTCCCCCTTTATTTACACCATATTCGATGTACACATTAAACTCAAACTCTAATTTCACACATGAAAAAGCGAGTATTGAACTCGACTTTCATCCGCGTAATATGCGTATAAGTTTAAGCGATACAATTGATTGGTTGAAATCAATCAAGCGTATCTAAGTTAATCTGTTTCGTTGATATCTTTTCCACAAACGTTTCATCATGTTCGACAAATATTAACGTTGGTTTGTAATCTAAGATTAAATTCTCAATTTGAATTTTAGACAGTACATCAATAAAATTCAAAGGTTCATCCCAAACATACACATGTGCTGATTGTGAGAGTGATTTCGCAATTAGCACTTTTTTCTTTTGACCTTCACTGTAATTTTCTAATCTAACCATAAACTGTTCACGTTCAAAATCAAGTTTACGTAAGATTGCCTTAAATAGTGTTTCATCACATTCATTCTCTTTGATATAGTCGTTCAGTGATCCTTCTAGAAATGATGTGTCTTGTTCAATGACGGAAAGTTTAACATCACGGTTCAAATACAGTTCTCCATGGTGTAGTGTTTTTTCGCGTTTGATAATCTTTAGTAAACTCGATTTACCGGATCCATTCTTCCCCATAATCGCAATACGATCGCCTTGATTAAGCGTTTGATTAATATCTTCACATATCATTAAATCATCATACTGTATCGAACCATGCGTAATTGTACAGATCTGATTTTGGCGATAGATTAATGGATGAAGTTTTAACGCATCACTTTCTTCAATATTCTTAAGTAATTTAGACTTCTCTTCAATTGCGTTGTTTTGACGATTCTCAAGAGACTTTGCGCGTTTCATCATCTTCGCGGATTTATGTCCAACATATCCACGATCAAGCATACCTCCCTTTTTATTCACTGTGTTATATCGCATCAGTTTTGTTTTCTCAACTTCATCTGACCATAGACTTGTTCGAAGTGCAGCTTCTTTTAATCGTTTTGTCTCTTTCTTTAACTTTTCATTTTGATTGAGTTCAAACTGATCTTCACGTTGTTTATTCATCCACCATGAATCAAAATTACCTTTCTGAACTTCAATATTCGTTTTATTAATCACTATGATATGATCTACACATTCATTTAGTAATCTTCGATCATGCGAAACTAATATGAATCCTGATTTTTGTTTGAGATAAGACGTAATGCTTTGACGTGCATTTTGGTCTAGATGATTGGTAGGTTCATCAATTAAAAGAAATGCATTTTCCTTGAGGAATAATATAGCTAATTGAATCTTAGTCTTCTCGCCTTCACTTAGTGTATTAAATGATCGATGATAAACAGATTCATTAATATCGAGCAGATTCAGTTCTCTCTCTATTTTCCAATCTTCAATTGAATTCAGATACTGCATTAGTATCTGATGTGTCGTTTGTGTATCGTCTTCTATCGTATAAGGAAAGTACTCAAATTCAACGGTATGATTGATTGAACCTGTATAGGTATGTTTATGCATTAGGCATTCCAAAAAGCTTGTCTTGCCTCTTCCATTGCGTCCAATAAAGCCAAGTTTCCAATCGCTATCCATTTGGAAGTCGACATGATTAAAAAGTGGTTCACTGGCCATTTCATGGGTAAAAGTAAAATTATTTATAATTATTCGTGACATGTGTTCTCCTATTAAACATGAGAAAAAAAGTTTTCTCTAATCTTAAATCTGGTTTAATAAGAAATCTTCTTCATCTTATCACGTTCACTTTCACACGCATTTTATCAAATCTAACCAAAATAAACAAATAAGAGTCTTCACTCTTATTCGTAAATCATACGTTCTTTTTTTAATTTACTTCGTTTTTTAAGTATTACTATCGCACCATACGTCAGTAATAATCCAATCGTTAGTGCAAGATAACCAATAAAATGATTCGAAGAATTATTTATTGAGATATTTGATAAACCCGCAGAGAATTCAAGAAACATAAGTGGCACAAATAACATTAGTATCCGATTCAGATGATTAATTCGTGAGTCAATATCTGAGTATAGATCAAATTGTCCAAGTTCAGTTTTCTTACGGAAATACACCCAACGTAAGATACTACCAACCATTTCTACCCCAGTTTCTTCTAAGAAATGAATATACGCTTCACTTTCTGGATGACTCGGCCAATTCTTTAATAATTCTAATTTATGTGAATATGCCCCAGGTATTCCTTCCTCAAAGGTATAGCGCAAGAATCCTACATCTGTAAGGTGTAACCCTTTAGCGGAACATTCATTGAGCCATTTCTCTTCTTTATCGAATTGCCAAGCCCAGTAGAGTTTATAGACTGTCTTTTTCATACCCATTCTCCTTCATGATTTGTAAACCATTCTCAACTAATTCCTGTAAGCGAGATAACTCTTGAGATAATGCCATTAATCCTAATGGAGTAATCTGATAATCCTTCTTACGACTATCCTCACTATTACTCAATGCCTTTACCCAATTCTTTTCCAACAAACTATTGATTGCGCCATACAATGTCCCAGCCGCAAGCTTTACTCTACCCTTTGATCGTTTCTCCACATATTGCATAATGCCATACCCATGTAAAGGTTCCTTCAAAGCTAAGAGAATATAATAAACCGCTTCTGTTAATGCGCCATTTGATAACTCTTGCATATATTGTCTCCCGTTATACCGTCTACCGATATATTATATCGTTGACCGATATAAGTCAAGCAAATTAAAAGAGATAATTATTTTATCTCTTCAGTTAATATATTATCGATAATAAGATCATACTCAGGATACACATGTTTCAATTTATCTTTAACTAATCCTTTTAGTGAATTATATTCATTCTCATGAACAGTACTCGGAATGATTAAATCGAATATAACAATTAGTTTTTCCTTCGTCTCAGCTATTCTAAAGTTACGCATATAATATTCATCATTAATCGTATTCAATACCGCAAGTACTTGATCATTGATGTGATCAACTTTTTCCTTGTTCGTTGAGATTGGGTCAATATGAATCGTAATATCAACATTTGTTTTATCTTTAATATCTTTTTCCAACTTATCAATGGATGAATGTGCATCCACAATATTCACGAAATCAGGTACTTCGACATGGATTGAAGCACTTACTCTACCTGGTCCATAATCATGGATTTTTAAGTCATGTGATTCAATGACATAATCGCCGCTATTAACGATCTCTTGAATTTGGTTCTGTACTTCAATATCTGGTATCGATCCAATTAACATACTTACTGTTTCTTTCGCAATATCATACCCTGTATACATAATGATACATGCGATAATAACACCCATCACTCCATCGATTGGAAGTGTTGTGTAAACTCCAATTACCATAGCGACCATGATAAGACTTGTCCCAATGATGTCACTTAGACTATCGAATGCGGTAGCTTTATTAATCTTAGAATTAATTTGTTTGTAAATATACATATTATAGCTATACATCCAGAGTTTAATTAGAATATTTATCGCTAAGATAACCAATACCCAAACACTAAATAAAACAGGTGATGGGTGAATAATTTTATCGTACGATTGTTTAAGTAGTTCAAACCCTACTGTCCCAATAATAAACGCGACAATTAATGAACCGATATACTCATAACGCCCATGTCCATGGGGATGTTCTTCATCTGGTGGTAAATTAGAAAGTTTTGCGGTAACGATAGACACGACTGACGAACCAATATCCGATAGATTATTAAACGCATCGGATATAACCGCGATACTGTTAATCATCAAACCTAAAACCAGCTTAAAACTAAAAATTAAAGTATTGCATAAAATCCCTAATACTCCCGATAATCCAATGATTCTTTCTCTTGTGTCGGTTTCATTCAAGTCTTGACTCACGAATCGTCTAATTATAAATTTAATCATTTGTTTATACCCTTTCTATTAAAAAAATAAAGCCCATATACAGGGCTTTAGATAATTTTATATTTGGTGGAGCTGAAGGGACTCGAACCCTCGACCCCAACGCTGCCAGCGTTGTGCTCTACCATCTGAGCTACAACCCCATTTTTGAGCTAATGATTATTAATCATATCCGTTTGGCGCGCCCGACAGGACTTGAACCTGCAGCCTTTTGAATCGGAATCAAATGCGCTATCCAATTGCGCCACGGGCACATCAATGGTGGACGCTAAGGGACTCGAACCCCTGACCCCCTGCACGTCAAGCAGGTGCTCTCCCAACTGAGCTAAGCGTCCAAAGTGTGCGTTTTTAGTTTATCATGCGACACTTTATATTTCAATATCAAAACCGCTTAAAGAATTCAAACATTTCATCCATTACCACTCTAGATTCAGGATAAATCGATTTTAAGTTAAATACATGCGGTAATTGATGCGATTCAGGATAAACATGCGATTCATATCTAACGTTGTGTTCGTCACACTCTTTGATTAACTTCAACGTCTCAGGGCATAAAGTATCCGCTTCTGAACTTAAAATATAGGATGGAGTGAAACTATTATCTAACAAATACGATACAGAAGATGCTTTATATAATGGATGATTTTGGAAGTCTGGACGATTAAAAATCGTCGTCATTAATACATCCCGTAATGGCATTTTATGATCATCACTCAAGAGTCGATCAAAGTCATAGACTCCACAACTTAAACCAAGTGCTAAGATATGGCAATTTGTCATCTTCACATTGTACATCGTTTGTAAGTCTGGTTTTGTATGCACGATTGAAGCAAGTGCCGCAAGATGTGCTCCTGCAGAATCTCCAACTAGATAGACACGATTAATATCAAACTGTTCATTCTCTTGATTGTCTTCTATCCATTTCAATGCGCTAAAGATATCTTCAATCATTGATGGGAACGGATGATCAAACGCTAAGCGATAATTCATCGTAACTACCGCATAACCATATTTAGATAGTTCCATCGCATAGTATTTATAATAACTATCTTTATGTCCATACACCCAACCACCCCCATGGATGTGCAATATAACAGGTAATTTACCCGTATGATTAACAGGTCGTGCAATGTCACATAGATGCATCGGATCATGGTCTTCATGATAATAATGGTTTAATGTACAAACAGAACCGTTTGGTTCTTGTGCACTTTGGTAATATAATTCATCTTCCTTTGCGATTTGGTTCCAAATCATCTTAAGGGCTTTTAATTTAGCTTTCATCGTTAATCCTCTTTCTCATTATAAAACAAAAGGAAGCTAATGCTTCCTATTTATGTTATTTATGAAGTTCTTTACGTAATTCACTCAAAATATCTTTAGGTTCGCCACATCCTTCTAAGAGTTTAGCACACCCAATACAGGAGATTCCCTTACAGTATTTCTTAGCGAGTTGTTGTTGAAGATATAGATATCGAATAATAAATCCAAAAATAACACCAAGGATGGCTAATACAATAATATCGCCCATAGTTACTCCGATCAAAGTGCTTGATGATTATCTAAGCATCATTAGTATAAAAAAACATCACTGAATATGCAAGTGATGTTATATTTTAGAACGATTCCTTACGATAAGTATGTGTACACCCCATGATAGAAGATAAACAAGAAAGATTAATAAACCAAAAATTAATAATACAAAATACCCTAATGCTGCCCAACCAGTCGTTTCAGTATTTGATGTATAAATCAACATGCCAATAATACCTAAATTGAGAATTAATGGTAACCATAAACCATGAAACATTTGAAATTTAAATTTTCGTGATAATAAATAAACTACAATATAATAAACTAATCCAATAAGTGAAACTAGATAGTATTGCATTAACGTAGCTCCTTATCTCCACTCGCGGTATAGATTTCATACCACTCTTCTAGAGTTAATTCTACATCAAGCGCATGTACAGCGTGTTTCAAACGCTCTATTTTTCCACTACCACTAATTGGTAATCCTTTTGTAGGATGTTTTAATAACCATGCGTAAACAATTGTATCTAAATCTTCATTATGACGAGCTGCGATATCCGTTAATACATTTCTAAGTTTAATTGCTTTAGGATCATCCGATTTAAAGATTGAACCACCCGCTAAAGGAGACCAAATCATCGGATGAACTTGATGTTTCTGTAATACATCCATTAAGCCAGACGTGTAATGTTCAAAACATAACGGAGATATTTCGATTTGGTTTGTGACTAATTGATTGTTTGTGAAATGTTGTAAAGCTTCGAATTTGAATGGATCAAAGTTCGATACACCATAGGATTTGATTAGTCCCATCGCTTTTAAATCATTGAGTGCACGCGCAACTTCCGCATGATCAATCAATGGATCTTCACGATGAACCAAGAAGACATCTAAGTATTCACAATTCATCAATTCAATACTCTTCTTACACGATGCGACTATCTTTTCATAACGTGTATCGTAATGACCAATTCGGTAATCACGTTTAACACTCTTCATATTAATTCCAGTCTTTGTAATAATTTGAATTTGTGAGCGTAGACTTGGATCAAGTTTTAGTGCTCTACCAAATACTTCTTCTGCTTCATAGTTTCCATAAATTTCTGCTGTGTCAAAACTTGTGACACCTAATGCGATACATTCTTTTACGAATTGTACGATTTCTGCGTCACTCATTTTCCAACTGGTTAAACGCCATAGCCCTTGTACAATGCGTGATAAACTGACTTCATTATTAAGTTGTATTTTTTCCATAAACTAATCTTAACACAAAAAAAGAATGAGTTACCTCATTCTTACAAGCTTTCGATTTGGTCCAAGAAACGTTCAATTGGTTGATTACCAACAAGTTCTAATGAATCATTAATAATGATTTTAGGAACACCTGTCACATTGAACTTTTCAGATAGTTCATAGAATGTTTGCGCTTCAATCATTTCACCTGTTACATTCTTGTTTAACATCGCAAGTTTATGTGCTTTTTGTACAGCACCTGGGCAATGTGGACAGGATAATGTCACGAATACTTTAATATTGACTGGTTTATCAATCTTTTGGATACGTTCTAAGAGTTCTGCAGGGACTTCACTTTCAGTTCCAGACATTTCGATTAATGCGGAGATGAATGAATTGATTTCATGTCCTGCAGGAATACCGTTGAATTTAACACGTTTGTATTCATCTTTTGAATCGAGTAGCACAAAGCTAGGGGCCATTTCAATTCCATAGAGTTTAGCTTCATCTGAGTGTAAATCGAATTCTTTAATTGATAATTTTTCACTTAATTCCGATATTTCACTGAGTAAGCTTTTCGTTTGTGCACAACTTTCACAGTCTTCTTTACTGGTAAATAGTACCATTGTGACGGGATTCTTAAGTTCCTCAAATACTTGTTTTAATTGATTTTGTACATCTTGATTTAATAATTTTTCCATTGTATGTTCCTCCTAATGGGTATTAATGTATTCATTCGCAGCTAAGGCAGCTTTTGCGCCATCTGCTGTTGCGATGATAATTTGTTTGTAAGGTGTATCTGTCACATCACCTGCGCTATAACATCCTTCTAATGATGTTTCTTGTTTTATGTTTACGATAACTTCATTTCTATCATTTAGTTTAACTAAATCACGTACTAAATTTGAGTTTGGAATATTACCTATCTCGATAAAGATTCCATCTGCTTCTAATCTAAACTCTGTATTGTTTAGTTTATCTAATACTCTAATTGAGCGCATCTTAGTATCACCTTCTATTTCAAGAATCTGTGATTCAAGATAAACTTTTATATTCGATTGAGCATTCATCTTATCAATCAGTATTTGATCTGCTCTAAGTTGACTACGATGTACAAGGGTCACATTACGTGCTAATTTTGCGACATCAATCGCTGCTTCTACGGCTGAGTTTCCTCCACCTACTATAATGACATCCTTACCTTTGAAAAGTGGCGCATCACAGATTGCACAATACGCTACACCTGCATTTGCGAATTCGATTTCGCCTTTCACATTAAGTTTTCTAGGATTAGATCCTGTAGCAATTAAGATCGTTTTACTTTGAATAACTCGATAATCTTCTAAAGTAAGATAGAATCGATTATTAATCTTCTCAATATTAATTACATTTTGATCATTAATTTCTAACACATCAAGTGTTTTAACATGATTATGAAATTCTTCGTATAACGATTCTCCTGATAATTCTTTAAATCCAAGATAATTATCAACAGATGATGTATTAAGTAATTGACCACCTGGTTTTTTCACAATGATTAATGTGTTTAGTCCTTTACGTTTTGCGTATAAACTCGCATTATAACTTGCTGGACCACCACCGATACTCACAAAATCATAGATTTGATTCGTGTCAATTTTTGGCTTATGACTACTACTTATATTAAAGTTGAACGACATATCAATCTCCTTACACTCCAAGTATATGGGGACATAACTTGAATTTCAAGTGGATTGCTCAATGATTAACTGTTTATTATCTTAGATATCGATGATTCTGTTAATTCTAGAACTTCTGCTAAACATTTAAGATTACAATCATATTTCTGTCTTAGTTGTTTGATCCATTCATTTCTTAATGTTTTATCCCGTTTGAATTCAATAAGATCTATCTCTTTATCCATTAACATTCTATCTAATATAGTCTGAAGTTCATCTTTATTTAACGTTTGTTTATTCTGTTCAATCTGAATAAATAGCTTTTGATTGTAGGGTTTCATCCATTCATACTTAGCCATTGTCTCACTCATCATGCAACAGGCCGCATAGTCTTTACGATCCTTCTGTATCTCTTGTATGACTTCTTTTAGTTGTGACTCACTGAATATCGCTTTTGTCTTGAATCGTTGTGTAAATAGCTTTATATCACTCTTACGATGGATTGAATATGAGATTGTAAGAGATTGAATGATCTTGGAGATATTAGCACCTTGCGTATCAATGATGATTTGAAATCGATCACTTTCATTACAACAAAACGCCAAAATATGACAATTAAAATTTAACTGAACTTTCTTTAATAACGCTAAAAAGAACTCACGATCTTGATCATCACGATAAAGAATCCCATTACAGTTCTGAGTTACCAATACTAAATTTGATTGTAAGGTGTTACGTGCACTTCTTGCCATGGTTCTATTATATCAAGTTCTGTCCCTAATCTGACGAGTAAAAAATGCGTTTCCGCATTAATCAACGATTTCAAATGGCCAATCAATGATTCCACCAAAATCATAGATATTCTTATACCCAAGATTTACAAGTTTATCTGACGCCGCTTTACTTCGACTTCCACTTCGACAATACACAAGAATAATCGCATCTTTATTATCCAATTCGCTTGGTTCTGTACTTATACTTTCATTTGGAATTAAGATCGCATTTTCGATATGTCCTGCATTATATTCTTCTTGAGTTCGTACATCTACGATTATGACTTCTTGTGAATCCATCATTTTCTTTGCCTCTTCAGCACTGATTTTATGATAACTGCTTTCTGTTGCGCATGCACTCATTAGTAGAGCTCCAATCATTATTAATAAAAGTTTTTTCATCGTTTACCTCATCTTCATATACAATAGGTGATAATAGAGTTTGAATCAAGTCCTTTGCTTATTGCCTAGGAAATAAAGGAGAAACGCATGAAAGGTAAACTTCATCATATAGAATTATACGTTAAAGATCTTAAACAATCCAAGGAATTTTGGGGATGGTTATTGCATGAACTTGGATATTCTACGTACCAACAATGGAAAGATGGGATAAGTTATATACTTGAAGATACGTACATTGATTTTGTACAAGTCGAAGAAAAATACATTGAACATGACTATCATCGCAAACATGCTGGATTAAATCACTTAGCGTTTCATGGTGATAGTAGGGAGTTTGTCGATGAAATTACTGAGAAACTAAAAGAAAAGAATGTGACCATTCTTTATCTTGATAAACATCCGTACGCAGGTGGACCTGACTATTATGCGGTATTCTTTGAAGATCCAAATCGAATTAAAGTTGAGATTTGTGCCTATTAATCAAATATTTCAATAATGTCTTCTTCACCAATTTGCACTTCATCCACACCTCGTTTTAACGCAAAGAATGTACTACGAGTGAAGATGATTGGAACGATTGGTTCGATATGTCCTTCTTTAAATTTCTTAAGATCGACTCTTACAAGTAATTGTCCTTGTTTTATAATTTCATTCTGTTGAACAAATACTTCAATGGGATGATTTTTTAATTGTATGGTATTTATTCCAATATGGATTAATAGTGTAATCGAATCATTCAATGTTAATCCAATCGCATGTCCTGTTGGGAACAACGCAGATACTACCCCATCCATTGGCGCAATAATCTCGCCATCAATAAGTTCTATCGCAAAACCATCACCCATTTGGCGCTGTCTAAAAAGTTCGTCAGGGACTTGATCTAAATCAAGAACTCGACCATGTGCTGGCATGATAAATTTCTGTTCCATTTATTTAATTTTAACATACTTAGATGTATAAAATTGTCTAGAGTAATACATTGAATTCATTATTTTTGATATACATTTGACAATTTTATATAACTGATTATACTGTATATATGTGTATATAAGGAGTCCTATGAAACTTATTATTTCAAATCGATCTTCAGTTCCTATTTATGAACAAATTAAACTTCAGATTAAAGAGGCAATTCTTTCTGGTGAACAGAAAGAGGATAGCCCACTTCCCTCTATTCGCCAACTCGCAAAGGACCTTAAAATAAGTGTCATTACCACAACACGAGCATACAATGACTTAGAAACTGAGGGATATGTGATTAATATTCAGGGTAAAGGTTGTTTTGTGTTACCACGTAATCCGGAACTAGTTAAAGAAAACGCAACACGAAATATCGAATCATTATTTGAAAAAGCGATTGAATTATCAAATCGTTACGATATTACGTATGAAGAACTAATCGAAATTCTACAAACTTTGTATAAGGAGTATAACGATGAAACCCGTAATTAATGTATCTCAACTTTCAAAACACTACACTGACTTCAGTTTAAAATCTGTGTCATTCTCTATTCCTTCTGGTTATATCACTGGCTTTATAGGACCAAATGGATCTGGTAAAACAACCAGTATCAAATCTATACTAAATCTTATCAATCTTGATGGCGGAGATATTCACGTATTTGGAGATACGCTCAAGAATCATTCTGATATTGGAGTTGTGATGGATATGCCTTTCTTTGTGGAAGATTGGACGATGATGGATGTTGAGAAAGCTATTTCACCGTTTTATTCGAATTGGGATTCTCAAAAATATAATCAATATTTAAATCAATTTAACTTAAAACCGAATAAGAAAATCAAGGATTTATCAAGAGGTATGAAAGTAAAGCTTATGTTAGCAACTGCTTTATCACATCATGCGAAACTTTTAGTTCTCGATGAACCAACAAGTGGACTAGATCCTGTAGCTCGTGAAGAAATTTGTGATTTACTAAGCGATTTCGTTTCAGATGAATCACATTCTGTTTTCTTTTCAACTCACATCACTAGTGATTTAGAAAAGATTGCGGATTATATCGTATTTATCATGAATGGACAAATTTTATTTACGGGTTTAAAAGATGATTTGATTGAGAAATACGGAATTATCAAAGGTGGTTTAAACGAGATTAATGATGTGATTCGTGATAATGCGATTGGTTTGAGAAAATTCTCTACTGGGTTTGAAGCACTTTATCCGAGTGAAAAGTTAAATGAGCTCGATGAATCAATACTTGTAGAACCATGTAGTTTAGATCAAATTATTGTATACATGAATAAGGAGCTAAAACAATGAAGTCAACATTATCCTTTGTTCGATTAGATTTAATCACGATAAAACCTTATTTAACCATAAAGAACTTCTTAATCTTTGGTATCTCAGCACTCTTTGTCGTATATGGCACAAAAACAAGTGTCACTGCACTTGGAATATTAATGGGATTTGGAACATTGTATATCACTTATCCATTTGCGGTAGGTGAGAAGAACGGAATTGATAGTTTATATGTTTTCTTAGGGATTGATCGTAATACTGTTGTTATTGGACGTTATGTATATGCTTTTGTTATTAACCTTGCCTTCTGTTTATTCGCAATTGTAACAACTCTCGTCGTAAGTTTAATTACGCGTTATCCATTTTCATTTATTGATAACATTTTAATTCTTTTAATTCTATTCTTCTTCTTTAGTTTCTCTCAGTTCTTTCAAATCCCAATTTACTTTAAACTAGGATTCTCGAAAGCTCGTTTATTAGCTTATGTTCCGTTCTTACTTATCCCTCTGGTTGTCGTATTTGTTGGTCAACTTTATCCACTATTTATGGATAAACTCGATTCATTCTTACTATGGATTACCAATAACCCAATAATAATTATTAGTTTAGTTCTACTCTTCTGGTTAATCTCACTCTACATTTCGATACACTTATCGCAAAAATTTTATCAAAAAAGAGAATTTTAAAAGGGCAATAATTGCCCTTATTTTTTTAGGATGACTTGTTCAGGAATCTCTACAGTTGTGATTCTTGGGACAGTGTTAGTTTGTGATACTATTTCTTCTTCCGTTATTAGTCCATTTAACAACAATATCTCATTCTTAATTTGACGTATAACTCCATTAAAATTCTCTGTTTTTAATCGCAAGATTGTTTCATCGCTTAATTTAATGGTTGGATCAATCATAATCTCGTCTTCCACAAACGAAGCTAACGCACGATTGTAGTTCTGTGTAAAATTCATATCTTTTGCGTATTCATCAAAATTTAGTAAGTTCGCATCTGTACTATTGGTTTGTGCCCATGATTGAACATCCAACGATTCTAAGTGATAACTAAACCCTTTTCCTTTTTTATACTCCACAACGCCATAATTCATTGGAAATATACTCATTGAACTTGTGACAATATCATAGATGGTGTTATTTGCTTGTTCAGTATACTTAATATCTTGAGCATGCATGTGTCCACTTAAGACAATGTTTAAATTTAGTTCATCAAAAATAGGGACAACTTCATCACTATTATTAATTACATATCCTTCATATAAACGTTCGCTGTGTTTAATGAGATTATGATGCATAACTGTTATAATCTGTGCGTTATTATCACGTGCAATTTGGGTTGCCTCTTTAATCCAATTAAGTGTATCATCGGTTAATTTACCACCACCTGTTGGCATGTTTAGAATCCCATACTTATTGGAATCTAACATAAGTAGATATACATCGTCCGATGGTGCAGCTAAATAACTTAATCCCGAAGGATCGCGTGATATTGCCTCATCATATCCAAAGTTCTTATAGATTGATTCAAATTCATCTGCCGATACTGTTTCAGCTGTTTTCCAACCACCTACCGCATAATCTTTTGCGAAAGCATTCTCTAAATCATGATTACCAGGTACTACGAATACACGTGTTCCATTCTTTTCAATTTCTTTTAGTTGTTTAACCAATGCCTCATGACTTAACTTCTCTCCATCATGCGTTAGATCACCACTTAAAACAAGAATATCGGGTTGGTTCTCATTAATTGTATTGGTAAATGTACTCATCAACTCATTCGTATAATGCACAAATCGTCCATCCCCAAATTCAAAAACTTGTGCCATTAAATCATCATTCGTCATAAGTTCTTCTGCGAGTAAATGAATGTCTGTCGCAACATACAATTTTATATCACTACCTGTCTCTATTTTAGGCAGTTTACTTGAACAAGCACTTAAGGCAAGTCCAATAATTATACTTATAATAATTTTCTTCATATCTTTCCTCAAACTTAATCCCTATTATACTGTATGTTACACAAAAAAAAGGAAGAGATTATCTCCCTTCCTTAATTCTTATTCCCTGCGTTTTCGTTCCCTTTGGGCAATACATTAGAATTTCCACGCGGTTCAGTTATTTCAGTATCTGATTCTTCTGAATCGTCATCTTCTTCATTATTCTTTTTCATGTTTTTCGTTTCGACTTTTAGTTCTGCTTGAATCTGAAGTAATTCTTCATATGTCGCATCTACAAGTCTTGCACGATATTCTGTCCCTACAAATCCTGTTAATTCAAGTTCAGTTAAAACTTTTTCGATACGTAGTTTTAATTTTTCTTGTTTCTCAACAGTAATATTTGAACGATTACTGATTTTGTCTTTATTCTCAGGATTTGAGAAGAATTCTTTAGCACTTAAGAAAGTACCATCTTCTTGTAATACAAATCCGTTAATAACATATAGACCTACTGGAATATTTTTTCCATCAGCTTCAAATTTTTCTCTTTGAGTAGCCTTAACTTGTACGATATTCAATGATTGTAAGTATTCACTATCACGAATTTTCTTTTCAAGTTGTTCTTCCATATCATCCTGATCATCTTCATCATCAGTAAGTGATACTGTTGAAACTACCACGAAGTCTTCATCTAAATCAATTAAGTTTAAGAATCCAGCTGCTTCAGTTCTACGAATGATTTCTTCTACTACATCTTCTACATCTTGTCCAACTAAATCAATGACTGCGATTGTTTCCGCATCATCATTTAATGCTTCAATTTCGACGACTTTATCATCTTCATTTACGGATAATTCGAAGCTTGGGTTAATATCAATTCCAACTAACATTACAACTGGTTCTTCAGTCACAACGTTATTCTGATTGAAGCCAAACCAAACCGCAAAGATTAACGCAAAACTTAATGCTGTTAAGCTTACTATCTTTTTCATATTTTTTCCTCCGAAAAACGAATAGGACTTAAGGTCGTGATTCTTTGCTTGAATTTTACTTAATAATCCATCTTCATTAAATGCATTTTTTTGTATACTTTTTTCGAGCTTGTTCATATTCACCAAGTCCTTTCACTCATACAGAGATTTGATTTATAATTTTCGACGAAATTATTTTAATAATTCTTTTAATTGTTTAATCGCATTTGCACAGCGACTTTTGATTGTGCTCTCTGGCATCTTATATCGTTCAGAGATTTCTCTAAAATTATACCCAAAGCGATAATAATCAATTAATATGTGTTGATCCATATCAGATAATGTCTTAACCGCATCCCAAATCTCATCCAAACTAATCTTCTCTAAGATATCGAATTCTAAATTACTGGGTTCTTCAATATTATTAAACAGAGCTTGATCATCTTCTACTGTGAATTCAACTGTTTTATCTTTGTAATAATGAGAAAGCTTGTTGTTGGACATTTGGATTAAATAAGCCTGTACGTTTTCTACAGTTTTGCCTTTTGCGATAATGTATTTATAGAAATCTAAATAGACTTCTTGAACGATGTCTTCCGCATCTTCTATCTTTGCGACCTTGAAGTACACTTGTTTACTGATCGTATTAAACGTTGCACGATAGATTGATTCAAATTCTTCTTTTTTACTCATGTAGTCTCCTATATATATACTATAGAGTGTTTATTTCAAAGAATCGACAAAAAAAGCAGATAATTTCTCTGCTTTCATTCGTTTGCGTTTGTTCGATTAAAGTGTTTTATGTGTTCTACAATCTGATTCTTTACGGTTTCATCTAATGTATCATAACGATTCATAAGTAAGAAAATTGGGGAATAAAACTCATACGCTAGTGTCTCAGGATTCGCTTTTCTTAGTGCTCCAACTTCCATTAAGTAATGAAAGAGTTGAGTTTGGAAATGTATCGCATCATCCATAAAGTGTTTAAAGTACACATCTTGAATCGTCTTATTCTTGAATTGTTCGATAATTAATATCTTTCTAAAACGTGACATATCGTTATCTGTCACATAGAATTCAAATAAATCCATACTTATCTTTATCAATAACTCTTCCGATATTCGATCATACACTTTAAAGTCACCTTGTAGTGTTTGATCAATCTTAAGATCTTTGTATTGATTCATAGCCTTTTCAGTACACACTTGGATAATCGTATCAAAGATATCTTGTTTATTCTTAAAGTGATTATAAAGCGAGCTTTCTTTAATCCCTACAGCTCTGGATATATCTCTTACAGAAACAGATTCATATCCATTGACTGAGAATAAATCAAGCGCTACTTCAATAATTTTATCTTTCGTGTTCATACTACAATCCTATCATGGTTGAATCAGATTCCCAAGGTTTTACCTTAAATAAATTGTTAATTTGCCAGTATCTATGATCTGTTTCATTCCATTCAGGATGCCCTTTTTTACCCATACGCATGACATTGAAATAGAGTTGAGTCATGAATTCTGGTTTCTTCTTTGGGTATAGATACGCCCTAGATAATGATTTAGCCATTCGTTCTATTTTTTTATTCATTTTAAGCTTAATCTTCTCTGGTATTTCTTCATATGATTTAGACATTACCGCATGCTTAAATCCAAATGTTTGTTTAATTCCCCAAAACTGAAAATTCGTCTTAAGTGTTTTCTGTGTTGAACCTAACCCAGCTCCTGCCGCTGTCACAACACTCAATCCAAGTTTACTGAACATTGATTTCTCTGGTCGATGTGACATCCATTGATAACCAAAATGATCTAAGAATGATTTCATTGAACCACTCACATTAAATACATAGACGGGTGATGTTAAAACGATAAGATCTGCCTCTAACATCGATTGTTTAATGGGTGATGTAGATGACGCATGTGGACATTTCATTTCTGATTCATAGATACATCTGTAACAACCAACACATGCTTGGGGAAGAGCTTGTGGTACAAAATATTCCGTAATAACAGGATGAATACGTGAATCTAGTTTTTCAATAATCTGATGTGTAATATGATACGTACTGCCTCTTCGATTTGTGCCATGAATTAATGTGATGTTCATAGATTTTGACCTAACGCTATCATTTCAACTGTCGCAAACTTTATCACAAAGATTAGAATCATCACTGTAAACATTTGTAATTTCGTTTGTTTATTCTTACTTATCACTCCTACAACAGTTATTACAAACAAACTCAACCCAAGAATCGATAACACTGCAGATAATAAACTACTTAATGGAATAAGTGATGAATCTGTAAATCCATAACCATCCCGATATGCGGCCATAATACAAATAGTTAATCCAATTATAAAATAGACAATAAACGTAAGTGACGTAATCTTTTTTGTTCTTAATTGGTAAATAGATACAACAAGCCAGATTAATGCAGAGATTGGTATAAGAAGTGTAAGTGTTTGATTTAGGTTAAACATAGCTCCTCCAAACTAACAGTCGTTAGTACGATTGAAGTATATACTAACAGTTGTTAGTTTGTCAACACATTATATTAAAAAAACAGTTTTTACACTGTTTCTTGTTGTTTGATTAAATCCAGCACTTCTTCTTCAGTCGGTAGAGCTTCTTGTGCTCCAATTTTGGTTGTAGTTAAAGCACCTGTTGCGTTCGCAATTTTAAGCGCTTCTTTTAGAGGTGTACCTTTCGCAAGATGAGCGGCTAATGCACCACTGAATGAATCACCAGCCGCAGTCGTATCAATCGCATTCACTTTGAATGTTGGGATACGTGCTTCTTCATGTTCAGTCTTCATGTAACATCCACTGGAACCAAGTGTTATAATCACATTCTTTACACCCATATGTTGTAAAGCGCTAGCACCTTTTGACGCATCATATTGATTTGTGATACGTAAGAGTTCAGTTTCATTCGGTGTTAAATACGTAATCTTACTAATTAATTCAGTTGATAATGTTTGAGCAGGTGCAGGGTTAAGCAATACAGGAACATTTGCCTTAAATGCCATATCTGCGACATATTCGACGGTTTTCATCGGTATCTCCAGCTGCATCATTACTAAGCTCGCTGATTCAATAACACTACGATATTTCTCTACCAATTCAATTGTACATTCATGATTTGCGCCAGGATAGACAACGATTGTATTCTTGCCTTCTTCTGCCACATAGATTAACGCATTACCGGTTGGGACGGTTGAGAATTCAACACATGATACATCGATACCTTTGTCTTGCATCTTCTTATATAATGCATGTCCGGCTGGATCATCCCCTAAACATCCAATCATTAAGACATCTTTTGAGAAGGCAGCCGCAGCCATTGCTTGGTTTGCGCCTTTACCCCCACCTGACATCTTGAATCCTTTTGCCATTAGTGTTTCACCAGGATGAGGTAATTCAGCTAATAGCGCAGTATAGTCCATATTAATACTTCCAACCACGACAATTTTTCCCATTGAAATTAATTCTCCTTATAAGCACGCAAACGTATCTTTTGCGAGTTGTTTTATACTCATCTTCTTATCAACTCGTAAATAGGTATCCAAACGATCTTTGATCGGTTTCTTATATTTAGTCGGAATTGATTTTGATCCATTCATACACCCTAATGCGGATAATATTTGTGCCGCATTACAATCCACATCTTGTCCACACATCGATATAATATGTAATGTTTCCGTGAAATCATTATTACCATACCAAAGTGCCACAATTTCTGCCATCACATTTGGATATGCATGGATCCAATTATATTCTCTGAATATCTCTTCACATACACTCCATGCGTCTTTCCAATTATCATGATTATGACATTGAATCAATGCCGTATTCGCAAAGTGATAATACTCACTATCACGAGGAATACTTAAGAGTGTTTCTGTTAATAGTTCTTTTGTGTCAATATAACTAAAGCTTAACGATACAAGTACCGCATTAAAGACTTCACCTAATATACCATTATTATCATGCGAGATTGACGCATCTACCCACGCTAAGCGAGCTGCTTCACGCGCATCACCCGGCGCTAACATACCACAGATTGCGCCACGCATTTGTGCCCCAATCCAATCACTGTATGGGTTATTAAAGCGTCCACTTTCTGGAGGGAAGATTCCTTGTTTAAGGTTACGTAATGCGATATCCTCTGCAGACCAAGCCATTGGAATATACGCTAACCATTTTAGCGCAACATCTTCACTCGTTAAGTTTCTACCTTTTTCTTGGAATGCCTTTAGAAATGCTAATTCGAAGGTTATATCATCATTGTACGTATTTGGTTTACGTACATAATCATACACATCCCCAAATGTTTCTTGAATATTCTTCGTTGTATAGCCTTCTATCGCAGTCCCAACGGCACCACCAATAATCTGTGCTAACCAACCGGCATAAATCTTATCCAATAGAATATCATCTTTGATAATATCAACTCTTGGCGCAAAATGCACATGTGAACAATAATGTCCGAAATCATGGTAGGACGTGTATCTCCAATAGAATGACGCATGATTTACTTTCGCATGATGAATACCACGCCACATTAAACCACTCACTTCGTTGAGTTTTAACATATCATTATTTGCTAGTGCTTTTAATCCTGTTTCGAGAAGTTCATCTGAATTCTCTACATAGTAACCACGATTTTCAAGTGATTGGATTGCCGCAACCATCAATGATTCAGGCGCATACGATCCAGGCACATGACTACTCCACATTAATTTAAGATAATCATCGGTATTCTTTTCTAATACATTCGCATAATCCCAGGTTTGTTCCTCATCTGTAAGGATACGAGGGATTGCTTCATCCATTTTCTTACGTTCAATTTCCCAAGCTTTCATTAGAATTCTACCTTCGCCTTTCCTTTACCACGTTCGAGTAAATTCTTTACACAAGTTTGAACTTCACTAATTAGTGCTTCTTCATCCATCTTCAAATGATAATCTTCTTTAACGTATTCTCCATTAATCATGACTGCTTTAATATTCGTTGAATCACTACTATATATGATAGACGCTAGTGGATTATAGAGGGGTAATGTATTAATACGACGCAAATCCCAGAAAATAAGATCCGCCGCATATCCTACCTTTAATTTACCACTATTAAAGCTTAATGCGTTATGTCCATTCATTAAAAGTTTCCAAATTTGTTTAATATCCGCTAATGTTGAATCCATTTTTTCATGTTTTAAGAGTAATGCTAAGGTACGCGCTTGTTCTAGTGGAGATAATGTATTGCTTGATGCGGCCCCATCCGTCCCAATCGCATAGTGTTTATCATCTAGATTTTCCCATAAGAATCCAACTCCCATCGCTAATTTTTGATAGGTTTTAACACTTAAGGCAATCATTGTGTCATCTTGGAGAAGTTTGAATTCATCTGGAGTAATGTATAATCCATGACCTATAATGCATGGTACATCTAGACATCCCGCAAGTGCTGTAATCTCCAAAGGTTTCTTATTGTGTAATTCGATACTATCATCGACTTGGCGTTGTGTTTCTGAGACATGTAAATGTAATCCACACTTCAATTCTTTCGCCCAATCACTCATTTCTTGAAGTGCTTCAAAACTACAGGTATAAGGAGAATGTGGTCCTAAACGTAAATGAACTGTTTCAGTTTGACGTGTACGAATTAAATCAATCGCTTCAGTGAGATTCTCATGATAACCCGGGAATTGACTAAAAAGAGTGATTGCACAATCACCTTTTATGTTAGTCTCTTCAATTGCTCTAATAATCGATTTAGGATTAAAGTAATGATCCGCAAACGCAGTAACGCCATTATTAAGCATTTCTGCTATCGCAAGTTTTGTCCCGACATACACATCTTCATCCAACATCTTACTTTCATATGGCCAAATTTCTTCATTGAACCATGCGTCTATGTGTACATCTTCCGCAATTCCTTTAAAGATATTCATTGCGGCATGTGTATGTAAGTTCACAAATCCTGGACTAATAATTAAATTACTACAATCTTCTCCATTCAATTCATCGGATGTAATTCGTTCGATTATGCCATCGTTTATTACGATAGACTGATTAAAATGGAAGTTCCCTTCCTCATCTAATAATGTACAGTTGCTTAATATCCGCTTATCGTTTTTCATAAACACTCAAACGTTCTTTTAACGCTTGATGGAATCGTTCTGAATTTACATTAAACGCTACCCAAGCGTTCTTATTCTTTTTGTGAGTATTATAGTAATCCACAACCGTCTTACCATAGGTTAATAACCCCTTAGTTTCGACATCGACATGATAATAATCACCTGTTAGTAGATCATCATAGAGTAGATACATGAGTGCCATCGCATCATGAATGTATGCCCATGGTTTATACGCTGAACCTTCACCATTTACCATATCCAATAAGATATGTTCAATAATACGAGTTGTGTCGTTATGATGTGTAAATAAGTTAGAAACTTGTGTACGCGTTAAACCATCTGCCATTGTCACATCTAATCCAACCATTACGATTTCAATACCGAATTCGAATACGACTTTCGCCGCTTCTGGATCCGCAAAGATATTAAATTCAGCGGCAGGTGTAATGTTTCCAAATTTATGTCCACCACCCATAATCACAATCTTTTTAATCATATCTTTAAGATCAGGATGAACCATAAAGGCTTGTGCTAAGTTCGTTAATGGACCAACTGCCACAAGTATAAGTTCACCGTTTGATTTAACCGCTTCATCATAGATTACTTTGATCGCATCAAGATGAGCTGTTTTAGTCGGTTCAGGTAGTACGGTAGACTTTAATCCATTCTCACCATGTACATATGCCGCAATAACTTGTTCACGGAACAAAGGAACGCGTGCACCTTTTGCGACAAGGATATCTTGTTTAGCTAATTCCACAAGTTGTAAGGCATTCTTGGTGACTTTTTCAATTGTCTGATTGCCCGCTACTGTCGTAATCGCTTTTATATCAAGTTCAGGACTCGCAAATGCGACGAATAACGCAATCGCATCATCTAGCCCTGGATCACAATCAATAATCACTGGAATTCTATTCATAATGATTCACCAATTCGACCAATAGATCGACAAATTTCTCTCTCTTTATATCCAATAAAACAGTTGTGTTTGGTTTTTTACCGTAACGATTGTGCTGATCCACAACAGTTGCGCCAGTAGTAAATTCACCTTGTGTTTCAATATCCACAAAGTATTCTTTTGATGTAAACATAGTTGGGTCAATTAAATACGCTACCGCACATGCATCATGTAGTGGTGCACCTTTATACCCCATTGATTGATGGAATTTCGCAAAGAAATCCAAGAGTTCCGCTACCATTGTGGAAACTTTCTTTCCAACAGAACGTACTCTTTCAATGTCTTCTTTATAGATAAGCGCTTTATGTGTCACATCTAAACCTGCCATGATAATCGGTAAGCCTGAGTTAAACACAATGTGTGCAGCTTCTGGATCAACTAATATATTGAATTCAGCACCACTTGTCCAATTACCACCAATCATAGCGCCACCCATTATAGCGATTTGTTTAATCTTAACTTTGAGTTCTGGATACATGGTGAGTAACAATCCAACATTTGTTAAAGGACCTGTCGCAATTAGTGTGACAAGTTCAGTACTATTTTCTAATACCTCTTTCATGAGTTCTACCGCATGTTTATCTTCAACCGGTAGATCTGATTCAGGCAGATATGGACCATCTAGACCCGTATCTCCATGGACTTGAGGCGCAACTTCTAACTCACGCATAAGTGGTTTATCACACCCTGGCGCAATTCGAGCTGTTTTATTCGCAAAGCTCAGGACACGTCGTGCATTGTTTAATGTCTTTGCGAGTGTTTGGTTACCACCTGTAACAGTGACACCTTTTATATCAAAACGATCAGATGCGAATGCCATAAGCAAGGCAATCGCATCATCATGTCCTGGATCACAATCAAATAAAATAGGAAGCGTCATGACTTAACCTCTTCATGTAGTTTAATCTCTTTTTTCTTCTTCAATTGGTTCTGTCGATACATCGAATAGAGAACCAATCCAACAATCGTTGAAACATATGGAACCATGTTTATAAACTGTGAAGGGATACCACGAGATTGTAGTTGGTAACCAACCGATTCCATGAATCCGAATAGAAGTGATGCGATGGTCGTCCCAATTGGATTTGCTTGTCCCATGGCGGCAGCGGCTAAGGCAATATACCCACGTCCCGATACCATGTTTGTCGTAAATAGTTTTAGGTATGCCATCGACATATACATTCCACCAAAGCTCGCAATTACGCCACTTAGAAGTAATGCGTAGAGTTGAACACGATTTACATCAATCCCAACCGATGAAGCCGCATCTGGATTTTCACCTACAGCTCTTAAACGTAATCCAAACGTTGTTTTATAGAGTAAGAAGAAGACTAGGAAAACCATAAGGATTGCTAGATAGGTTAATAGGTTATGACCTGATAAAATCGTACCTAACACTGGAATATCTTGAATAAACGGAATATTAACAGCTGGGAATTGAAGAGAACGTACAGAGTTTGTCGCACCTTTATCCCCAGTAATCGCAAACATTACGAATACAGTACCACCAACGGTTAATAGGTTAAGCGCAATCCCACCTAGAATAATATCTGTCTTTAAGTAAAGTGCGAAGTAAGCCAATAGGAAGGCAATAAATACACCCCCAATAACTCCACCAATCGCGCCTAAGATTAAACTTTGTGTAAATCCACTGACCAATACACCCGTAAGTGCAGCCGTTAACATAATCCCTTCTAATGCGATATTCGTTACTCCAGCTTTATTACAAATAACCGCAGCCATCGCCGCTAGTAAAATCGGTGTTGTGACACGAATAACAGTGAAAAAGAATTCAGGTGTTAATAGATTAATCATTTTGTGTAGCCTCCTTAACAACCATTCTTTGACGATAGTGTTTCAAGAATGCGTTAGCCGCAATCATGATAATAATGAAGCCTTGAATAATCGAAATCATTTCATAACTAACATCAGAGTTAACACTCATCGTATCCGCCCCAACACGAATATACGCTAATAGAATCGCCGCAACTGGTACATACAATGGATTTTTCTTCGCAAGTACAGAAACGATAACACCATCAAACGCATAGGAAGGCATAAACTGCCATCTGAAACGATCATACATACCCATAATTTCAACTGCCCCACCCATACCAGCTAAGAAACCACCGATAAATTGGGAATATAGAACAACTGCCGCCGTTGAAATACCTGAGTACTTCGCAAAGTTAATATTCATACCGGTCATGCGTAATGCATAACCCCATTTAGTTTTCGCTAGGAACAACCACGCTAATACAACCATTAATATAACGACAACCAACCCAAAGTGAATACGTGTTCCTTTAACCAATGTTGGTAAAAGAGCTGTTTCAGCTAATGGCAATGACGCTAATGTACCAGCACTTAAATCACGGAAATGATTCATGATTAAATATAAACCTAAGTTCAATGCGACAAAGTTTAACATCAGAGATGAAACTAATTCAGACGCACCCCATTTAAGTTTAATAATTGCTGGAATTGAAGTAAGTAATCCACCCACAATACCCGCTGCCAACATCGCTACGATTGGATGAATTCCAAACGGTAAAGGAAGGACTAACCCAACAATCGCCGCAATGGTTCCACCAAGGAATAATGCCCCAGATGAACCCATATTAAATTGATTGGCAGAAAACATAATCGATACAGATAACCCTAAGAATGTAAGTGGTATTGCGGTCTCAACCACATTACCCATTTTTCTAAACTTAGAGATAGGACCTAAGAATAAATATCCAAGTGCTTCAAACGGTTGTTTACTAACCAATAAGATTAGAATAAACGCCATCACAAGCGCTAATAGAATCGCAACTCCAAAACGAATGGATTCAAAACGTTGATCAACCGATCCTTTTTTAAAGAACTTTTTAAGCATATACACATCTCCTTACTTCTTCATCAGTTTGAGATTTAAGTCCTAACATATATAATCCAAGTTCAGTTTCAGTTAACTTAGACGCATCTTCAAAATAAGCCACAATCCTACCATTATAGAAAACGATTAAACTATCGCTTAAATCCATAACTTCGGTTAAATCTGCCGAAACAAGTAGAACAGAAGCGCCATGATCACGTAATTCAATTAATTTTTTATGGATGAATTGAGCTGCCCCAACGTCAATACCACGTGTCGGCTGATCCGCTACAATTACTTTAGGATTATTCGAGAATTCACGTGCCACAACAACTTTCTGAATATTACCACCCGATAACATCTTCACTGGTGTTTTTTCAGATCCTGTTTTTACGGTATAATTCTTAACTTTATCTTTTGCCCAAACATTAATTTCTCTTAATTTTAAGAATGGACCATTTAAGAAATCTTTCTTATCAAAATAGATCGATAATAAATTATCTTCAATACTCGCAAATTCCGCTACCCCTAAAGTCATACGATCTTCAGGAATATGCGAAACACCTAAATCACGAATTTGTCGAATCGTATATTTATCTGTATTTTGATTCATAATATTAATCTTCCCTGCACTAATCTTTTGAAGTCCAGTTAATACATCAACTAATTCACGTTGACCATTTCCTTCAACTCCAACTACCCCAAGTATTTCACCTTGACGTAGTGAAAAGCTCACGTCATCCAACAATCTTCTTTTATGTTCATTGACTAATGTAATATTTTCTACACGAACAGTCACATCTTTCGGGATTGCCTTAGTTTTCTCTAAGTCCCAAATGACTTCACGGCCAACCATTAAGTTTGAAATATCTTCTTTAGAGACTTTATCCGTATGATAGGTACCAACATCTTTACCCGCACGCATAATTGTAATACGGTTACTGATTTCTTTAACTTCATTGAGTTTATGGGAAATAAAGATAATCGTATGTCCTTTTTCCTTTAACAACATTAACTCTTTAAACAGTTCAGTTGTTTCTTGCGGAGTAAGTACAGCCGTAGGTTCATCTAAGATTAATACTTTCGCGCCATGAAATAGTGCTTTAAGTATTTCAATCTTTTGTTTAGTTCCTACGCTACAATCTTCGACCTTCATTTTAGGATCAATATCAAAGTGATATTTATCGGCAATATCTTTCGTTTCTTTTATCGCACGATTAATATCTAATATTCCACCTGCTTTTCTAGGTTCATCGCCAAGTACAACATTTTCCGCAACAGTTAAAGATGGGACTAACATAAAGTGTTGATGAACCATCCCTATTCCATGCTTAATGGCTTCTTGAGGATTGTTAAACTTCACTTCTTGTCCATTTAACAGTATTTTCCCGCCTGTGAACTGTTCGATTCCAAAGAGAATTTTCATTAAGGTACTCTTACCTGCACCGTTTTCACCAACTAAGGCGTGGATTTCTCCCTCAACGATACTAAAATTAACATTCTGGTTGGCTACAATTCCATTCGGATAGACTTTTAAGATGTTCTCCATCTTTACAATTTCTTGCATAGTTTCTCCTTGTTTAGTCAATGAATACAAATTAAATAAAATACGTAGAAACAAATAAATGTCCTACGTATTTTAACGAAACAACGATAATGATTGATTTTTTAAAATACGATGTTTCAGATTAAGGTTGAACGGAGTCTTTTAATGCTTGTAGAGTAGCATCATCCATGCCCATTGCTGTACCAACAACAATCTTACCAGAACGAATGTCTGCTTCAACTGTTTCTAATTCAGCTCTAAGTTCAGCAGAAACCATTAGTTCGTACCATGCATTTTTAGCGATACCAACAGAATTAGCTTCGAAACCTAAAGTTTCGTTAGTTCCCCAAGGAACCATATCATCAGAAGCTAAATCAATTGCACGTTTCAATGAAGCACCAACATCTTTGATAACTGATGTAGGGATAACGTCTGCGACAGCTTTATTACCAGCTTCGTCTAATAGAGCAGCTTGGTCGGAGTCAACACCGATACCTAAGAAACCAGCTTCAGCAGCAGCTTCTAAAACGCCCATACCAGCATTACCAGCAACTTGGAAAATAACATCCGCATTCTTAGTATTGAATTGAGCAAGGCCTAATTCTTTACCCTTAGCAGAATCTGTGAAACTATCAATGTAAGATAATGCGACTTTGATATCAGGATTAGCCGCTTTAGCGCCTTCGATATAACCAACAAAGAAGTCATTGATTACAGGAATATTCATACCACCAACACCACCAATAACACCAGTCTTACTTAATTTAGCAGCTAAATAACCAGCTAAATATGAACCTTCGTTTTGTTTGTATTGAATAGAGTAAACGTTTGCGTTTTTACCATCTTCAAATGGAACAGTTGTATCAAATATAATGAATTTAGTATCTGGGTATAATTCTGCAGCTTCTTGTACATATGTTTCCATCTGCCAAGTACCCACGATAATGATGTCATAACCGCCGTCAGCCAAGTCTAATAAACCTGGTTGCCATTTAGTATCATCAGAACCGCCTTCAACGATCTTAACTTCATATCCGTATTCTGCAACGACTGCATCTAATCCAACTTTCGCTGAATCAAAGAATGATTTGTCACCCAAGTTACCGTTGATGTATAAAGCTATTTTCAAGCCTTCTTCCACAACAGGTTCTTCATCTGGTGTACCTGCACAAGCAGTTAATACACCAAATGCCAAGAAGGTGACCAACAAAAATTTAAATAACTTCTTCAAAATCTGTTCCTCCTTGTCCTATGGACATAATGTAAATGTGCTTTTCCACAAAAATTTTATAAAATCTGTGAAAGAGCTTTCATTTGTAGATGAATTATAACGAATTTAATACATATTCGTCAACTTATAACCCCAAAGTTTCATCATAAGCATAGTTCATTATTCACATTATCCGTGAAATCGAACTTTAACTCTGTTTAAGAACGATTCTCGTTCTATTAATGAACCACTTGCGATCTTTTCACAATTTAGCCAAAGCATATCATTTTTGATTCCGCACACTCCCAGTGTAGTGTTCATTAAGCTAATTTCAATGGGATTCCCCACCTCTTTACGCATAAAATCACTTAATACTTCGGATGTACTGATTACGGTTAATCGTTTAATATGACTTAATTTCCCTACTAACTGATTCTCCAACTCATCAAACGCAAACCCTGGTAATAAGACTTTATCCAAGAATCCTTTTAAGATTGCAGGTGCTTCATACCACCAAATCGGAAAGATTAATACCAAGTCATCACAATCCAATAAATCGCTTTGATATTCCATAACTTTTGGATCAGATGATAGACCTTGCATGTATAAACGCAAGTCTTCTTGACTTAATACTGGGTCAAATTCATCTTTTACTAAATCAATTACCTTAACTTCTTTCTTATCTATTAATGCTTGAACTACGACATCTTTAATCACATGATTGAAACTATTCGGATACGGGTGTGCGAGAATAATGACGGATTTCATATCGCCTCCATTTATATAATCATAATCCATTTATCGTGGTATAGTGAATAAAAGAAACGATAATTTAGTAAAAAAGAGGAATTTTTATGAATCATTGGCACAATCAATTAGTTTTAAATAAAGCATCGCTTGAAGCGATGGAATCTAACTTATTTAATCATCCGGAATTAGGGTTTAAAGAAAAAGAAACACGAAGAATTCTTGTCGAATTTTTACATTCGAACAATATCCAAATCGATCAAGATTTTGGATTAAGTGGATTCTCAATTAAAGTAGGACAAGGCAAACCTCATATCGCACTTATTGCGGAAATGGATGCGTTACTTGTATTAGATCATCCAAATGCAGGACCGGATGGGGCAGCGCATGCATGTGGGCATCATCTTCAAACCACAATCCTTTCGCATGTATTTAAACTATGGAATGACTATAAGGATAAACCACAGGGTACATTATCATGTTATTTCATCGCAGCAGAAGAGTTTGTGGACCTTGATTTCAGATTGGATTTACAAGCGAATATGAAAATAGAATTATTATCCGGTAAACAAAATCTAATCCTACAAAATGCGTTTAGCGATGTAGATTGTTTCCTATCGGTACATACTATGGGAGAAACGCAATCTGCGTCGATGGAGATTAATGCGTCATTAAGTGGATTTATCTATAAGAAGTTACATTTCAAAGGGCAAGCTGCGCATGCGGCGGTTATGCCTCATCTTGGGATTAACGCATTAAATGCACAAATACTGACACAGAACGCATATGCATTGTTACGTGAAACGTTTTTAGAAGATGATCGCATACGCCTTCACCTCATCACAACCAATGGCGGACACAGTGTAAACTCAATCCCTTCAGATACAATCTTAGAAGGTTACGTTCGTTCCATTAACCCTGACAAACTATTAGAGTTAAATTCTAAGCTTAATCATATTGCGTCCCATTGTGCACAAGCATTATTCGCAACGGTTGAAATTGAAGATCGTATGGGATACATGCCTTTACACCAATCACGCGAATTAAACAATGTCTTACTTCCTTTTATCCAAGAACTAATTCCTGATAAAAATATCATCGATCATCAGAAATCCTTTGCGGCTGGTGATATGGGTGACTTATCCTTATTTAAACCTACAATTCAATTAGGCTTTTCTGGATGTAAGGGACTCGTCCATGGTAAAGACTTTAGAATGGTTAATTCAGATGAGGCATTAATCTATCCAGCGTATGTATTATTGTCCACAATTGAAGAGATAATGTTAAATCCAAATAAATTAAATACGATTATTGACAATTACCCGACTCAACTCACTTTAGATGATTATCGTAAAATTCACAAAGTTTAATACATAATGTTATATATATGATAAGTTCTATATTTTTTTGTATAATAATGTTACTCTTATAGTATGAACTACATATACTTAAATAAAGAATTAAGGATGCCTTTGTACAAGCAAATCCATCAAAGTATTCGTAATGCAATTTTAAGTGGTGAACTCGAAAATAATGCGGCTTTACCATTTGAAGAAGAAATTGCGGAGTTTTATAATGTCAGTCGTATTGCGGTACGTATGGCTTATGAAGCGCTTGCGAATGAAGGATTGATTGTTCGAATTAAACGTAGAGGAACATTCGTATCGAAGAGACCAATCTTATCGTTTAAGGATTATGATATCGTACGAATTAAACGTTTGATCGAAAGTTTAGGTTATTCGTATAGCCAACGTAATCTCTTAATCGAAACGATTAAATCGGATTATGCACAATTCCCTGAAATTCTAAAACCGATTCGTAATGAAGCATTGCGTATTACTCAACTCATTCAAATTGATCGAATGCCATTTGCGATTGTGGAGTATTTTATTCCACATGATGTGAATCTATATCAATCAGAGACGATACTCCATAGTGAAGATACGTTTATGGCAATTGATAAAGTACTACAGTTGAAGTTAAAGAAAGCTCAGATTCTATATCGAGGTGAAAAAGTTCGTGATATCTATGCTAAATCTTTAGGGATAGAACCAAGTGCTTCAGTGATCCATTACACGATTAACTACAAAGATGATCAAGATAGAATTCAACTCTATTCAAGTATCGTTATCAATGGAAGTACGAACATTCATACCTATTCGTTTGAGGTACAAACATGATAGAGAAATACATTCAGCTTGATAAACGTCGTAATCAAACGATAAGTAAACAATTAGAATTATCGTTGTATTCGATTATTATGTCTAAAACGTTTCCAGATGATTATTCATTTCCACCAGTTCAAGAATTAGCTGATACATTACAGATTAATGTAAAGGATGTTCAAACAGCGTATAATGCGTTGATAAAATCAAATGTACTAGAGTTTGTGGATTCCTATAAGATTAAGAAGAATATCTTACCTACTGCACAGAATTATGTTCTAAGAGCAATCGTTGAGAGTATCAAAGCCATTGGTTTAGAACCTAACATCGTCCATATTGACCAGATTAATTTAACAAGTTCATCTTTAAAGAAGTCGATAAAAGAGTTTGATGACGATGATAATCTAGTTTTAGTTAAACGTATTTATACAGGTAATGATCACCCAATTGTTTATTTAGATGAGTATTTATCTACAAAGTACTTACCTGATGTCAGTACATTAGATTTAACTGATTTCAAGTTCTATCCATATGTATTTGAAATTAAGAAAGATACGTATACTGTTAAACGTGAAATGCGAATTGATAGTATGCCAAAATATATTGCGCATGCATTAAGTCATTCTGAAGGCATCCCTTCGATTCATACAACTTCGAAGTGTTTCAATTCTGAAGGACATTTAATTGAAGCATCAGAAATATGGGCTGTCGCAGATTACTTTAAGTTTACCGTTGATGTGGATCTATAGTTGCGGTTATAACCGCATAATTGCTTATAAAATATAAAATGCGGAATTCCGCATTTTTTTAATAGGTAACTGTATTCTTTGTGACGCCTATTGGCGCATCTGGATTATAACCTCGTGCTACAGAACACATAAAGGCTAAGAATTGAGATAATACAAGATTCATAAATAATGCGTTAATATAATTATCATTCGAATCTATTAAAATTGATGGATACTTATCCGCAATTTCTTTTTGATCGGTAAACGCAAGAACTGGCATTTGTTTATCATTATGCATCTTATGAATTAATTCAATCGAATCATAATTTGTGTACTTATCTGCGATATAGAATAAGGCAGGATAGGTATTATTATTCGCAGTCACAATTGGTCCATGACGATAATCACTGCTTGCGTAACAACGTGCATCAATCGTACATGTTTCTTGAAACTTCAGTTCGATTTCTAAGCCCATCGCAAATTGTATACCACGTGCGAAGATTAGTAATCCTTTTTCATCTTTAAACATTGGGACAAACTGTTTAACTTGATCTTCATAACTTAGTGCTAACTTAACGGATTCATCCAGTTTATTAAGTGTTTTGATTAGTTCCTTATCGTCCGCAATATGTGCAATAATTGCCATCAATAATACAACCTGAGTCATGAATGATTTAGTTGCGGTAACACAATTTTCCACACCACATTCATTGTTTATGTTAATATCACCGACTTTAGATAAAGCAGAGTTAGGGACATTGGTTATCGTAACTGTTTCTGCACCTTGGTCTTTACAATACTCCACAACCTTAATGACATCCAATGCGCCACCGGATTGTGATACACCGATACATAAGGTATTCGAGTAATCGACTTTACCTTGATAGGCTGTAATAATCGATGGTTGTACCAAGGATATACGTATCTTTGTATGAATTTCTGCGATATACTTCGCAATTAAACAAGCATGTTCACTGGAACCACGTGCTACTAGGATGATTTCTTTAATATTACGAACTCTTACGATTTCAGCTATTTCTAAGAAATACTTATGATTCTTTTTTAATGTATTTGGTACAACTGTTGCTTGTTCATAAATCTCGTTATACATGTAATACGAATTATAGGGTTTATCTAACATATCACGTCTCACCTTCTATCCTAATGGACATTTAATACTCAAAATAAAACAGGGTAGAAAGTCTACCCTGTTTAGATTCTTATAGAATTCCTAAGAATGATAGTACAATCGTTAATACAATCGTAACTAGGATAAGAATTGTAGGACTTACTTTCTTAACACGAATGAAGTAGAACATTGTGAATACATAAGCCAACGGTAATAGATTAGGGAAAATCTTGTCAATGAATGCGGTTTGGATTGAAATCGTTACACCTTCATTAATTGTGATTGTAGGAAGTAATGTAATGTGTACATAAGCCGCAGCCAATGCGCCAATAACAGTTGTCCCTAAGATCGTTGCGGCACGTGATAGTTTCTTAGAACTTTCTCTTAATGAATCAAGAGCGGTTGTCCCAAGTTCATACCCTGCTTTCGCAAGTGGGAAACGCATCAAGAAGATACCAACATAGACTAAGAAGAATAGGATTGGACCAATGACATTGCCTTCAAGTGCGAAGGATGAACTGATACCAGCCATAATAGGTAATACAGTAAACCAGAAGATCGCATCGCCGATACCAGCTAATGGACCGAATAGACCAACTTTAATCCCTTTGATTAGATTACGATCTGAACCGTTTTCTTCTAAGGATAATAATAATGTCATTAGGAATGGAACAAGTGTAGGATGCGTATTGATGAATTGCATATTATCGGTCATCGCGGCAGCTAAACCTTGTTTGTCATCTTTATAAATTTTTTCAAGTGCTGGCAACATTGCGACTGTCCAACCACCTGCTTGCATACGTTCATAGTTGAAGGATGCTTGTAGGAAGGCTGAGCGATACGCCATTGCGGTTATATCTTTACTCGTTAATACTTTTTTAGATTCCTTCATTTTGAGCACCACCCTTCGCTTTATCTTCATCTGACTTCACAAAGAAATAATCGTACATTCCAAGTGCTAGACCAATTACCGCTACTGGTAATAAGTTTGCGATTGGTAAATATGTAATTAAGAAGAATCCAATAATGAAGAATGGAATGTATTTTAGTTTTAACATTACATTTAACAACATTGCGAATCCGACTGCAGGTAATATACCACCGGCGATTTCTAGACCATGGATTAACCATGCAGGTAGAACTTCAATTAGAGATCTTAGTAAATCTTGTGCTGCATAGGCAGATAAGAATACGATGATACCATACGATAGAGCTACGATTGCGGTAGTTAGATAGTTTAAGTTTGTTAAACCCTTAACGTCCGCATTTTCTGCATAATGATCAGCTTTTGCCATAAACATTGAGAATGATGAGTAGAAGAATAAGATTACGTATTGCATAAGAATACTAAATGGTAATGCTAAACCAATCGCTAATGCTGGACTTGTATTCGTCGTATACGCAATAACAACTGTCATAACCCCTGCTAAGATTGGATTTGGTGGTTGAGTTCCTCCAGCTGGTGTTAAACCAGCGAAAGCGAGTTCTGTTAAACCCCCCGCAATTAACCCTAATTTTAGATCCCCTAAAATTAAACCTGTAATTGTAGCGACGATAATTGGTCTAAAAATAAAGAATGCCTCTAACCAATAATCGACCCCAATCACAATACACGCCAATGCTAATAAAATACCTTGAACAAGTGTGATTTGCATTTTTCTCTCCTTTCACCTATTCTATTGATTCTTTTATATCTCCTGGGATATCTTGAATGAAGATATCAACCCCCAAAGATTTTATTTTTCGTAAACTATTCATTTCTTCATCATCGACATACACTTTTTTAGATAATTGATGTTTACCATTCGAGAAATGCATATTCCCAACATTAACTGTTTTAATTGGGACATTCCCTTCAATAAGCGCTAACATCACTTGTGGTGTCTTAGTTACGATGAATATTTTTTGACTATCCGCTGCTTTGTAAATCACGTCAATGGTTTTTTGTATGGAGAAGAAACGAATTTGTACTCCTGCATTATCTGCAGTTATCGCCATAAGATCCTGTTGGAGCTTATCGTTTACAAGTTCATCATCTACGACCACAATTAAGTTACAGCCTATTGTCTTTGTCCAAGTTACGCCTACTTGTCCATGTACGAGTCGATTATCGATTCTACCGAGTAATATGTTTGGCATGTTTGTCTCCTTTAGAGGTTAATCTTCACAATACTTGCGGATAATTCATATTTGCCATTCTTGAATATCCCTTTTGTGTATTCTACGGGTTGATTATAATTCTTCATTGATTTGATTAAGATTATAGCTGGGTCTCCAACTTCAACACCGAAGAATTTTGCGACTTCTTCGTTAAGCGCAATCGGTAAGATTCGCTCTTTTCCGGTTAAATAATGGAATCCATAATCTTCAAATACATCGTAGATACTTTCTTTTTCTAATCGATAACCATCTAGATTCTTAAAGAATTTAAATGGAATATACGTTTCCTCGAATAGAGCAGGTTCTTCATCTAAATAACGTTGGCGCTGAATAAACCAAACACTTTCGCCAGGATGAATGTTTAATTCATCACACACATCTTTGGGTGGATTATCCAATTTCTCTAAACGCGCTACGACTGATCGATGTTTAGAACCGATCGTTTTCGCGAGTGTTGAGAAACTTAGGAATTGATTAATATCTATGGATGTTGAAGGAGGTTTTACAAACGTCCCTTTACCTTGTACCTTCTCAAGTACTCCAGCATTGACCAATTCTTGCATCGCCATACGAACAGTCGCACGGGATACGTTTAAGAGATGAACTAACTCAGGTTCCGATGGAATCTGATCTCCTGGCTTAAGATCATGATTCTTAATATAGCTATTAATCGTTTCAATGACGGAGATATAAAGCGCTTTTCTATTTTCGAACATAATTTACCTCCTGACATTCTATTATGCTAACTTGTACGGACAACCTAACATCATTATAACTATGACATTTATTTTGTGCAAGCGTTTTCTTTTTAATTTTATTTTTATCGAATTTTAGGTTCATATAGGTATTCTCCTTGTATAGAGTTTAACAAAAAAGTGGATAATCTTTTCGATTATTCCACTTATTCTTTAACTTAATTTTGTGATAGCTTCTACAATCACATCATAATCATCTGGATGTAGTTCATGTCCTGCCCCATGCATCGTTAATAACCTGGCATTTGGGATTGTTTTAACTAACATTTCACCATGAATGTACGGTATAACATTGTCCAAAGTTCCATGAATTACGAGTGTTGGGATTGCGATTTCTGCGATTCGTGTTAGTTCATTTCCTGTCACTTGGGCAAATGAATGATTTAATTTACTGTTATAATCAATGGCTCTTTCGACATCTAATTCAACCATTTTATAGATCTCATCGAGGTTATATTTACGTTCACTCTGATGCGTTACTTGCCATTGTTTGAAGGCATAATCAACCTGATCACGATATCCGTTTGGGATGTAATTTCCGTAATCATTGAAGAATTTTTGTACTTCTTCGCTAAATACTGGAAGCTTTTCTGCCCCTTCCGCAAAGTACATTGACGCATGTAAAACTAAAGTTTTTACTCGTTCTGGATGACGAATCGCAATCATTTGCGCTAACATTCCACCCATTGACATGCCCATAATTATCGCTTTTTGGATGTGATATGCGTCTAATATTTCGATCGCATCATCACTCATTTCTTCGAAGGAATACCCTGGTTTCCCAACTGGATAAGATGATGATTTCCCAGTATCACGATTATCATATCGAATTACGAAAAACCCTTTATCTACAAGCTTATTACAGAATTCGATGTCCCACCAAATGAGTGAACTTGCGGATCCCATGATAAGTAAAATTGCTTGATTTTCTGGGTTCCCAAAGCTTTCTGTATAGATGGATACATCTCTAAATTGGATTGTTTTTTGCATAAGTTACCTCAATGATATTATAATCGTTTTAGAATGAAGTTAAAAAACTTATGATTGAAATATTAGAATGGTTGTAGAATAATAACCTATGTTA
Source organism: uncultured Erysipelotrichaceae bacterium (assembly GCA_942492995.1). Classification (GTDB taxonomy): domain Bacteria; phylum Bacillota_I; class Bacilli_A; order Erysipelotrichales; family Erysipelotrichaceae; genus UBA2212. The sequence continues at coordinate 1,823,700 of OW818653.1, read as the reverse complement.
CACATTACGTACAGTGAGGATAAAATAATGAAGTTTAATTCACCGCTAACAGGCAAACTTATACCAATAACCGAAGTAAAGGATCCTGTGTTTGCACAAAAAATGATGGGTGATGGTTTTGCGATCATTCCTACATCCAATGAAGTTTACTCACCTGTTGAGGCAACGATAGAAGTGTTATATCCAACTGGTCATGCGATTGGTTTACGTACAAGTGATGGAATTGAAGTATTGATTCATTTAGGAATTGATACAGTTAAGAGTAAATCGAAAAGTTTCTCGATTCTAAAAAAAGTTGGCGATCATGTATTACCAGGCGAATTAATTATAAAAATGGATTTAAAGAAATTACTTAAAGAAGGGTATGATATGACGACACCGATTGTTTTCTTGTCGGGTCAGAAATTAGTTGATATTCAACCATTAACTGTATTAGCGAATGATGAATTACAAGTTGAGTTTGTTTAATGGAAAAGACAAGTGAAGCTGTTCGAATTATCAAGATATTAAACAATAGTGCACTTTTAGTGAGTGATACGAAACAGTCTTTTATTCTACTCGGCAAAGGCATTGCGTTTAATCGTAAACCGGATGAAATACTTTCAACGGGATTTGTGTATGAACAGAAATTTGGGTTATTACGTTCGTCGCGTTCGTTTGAACAGTTAATTAACCAGCATAATCCTGAAATTATCGATTTAGTATTTAAGACGGTTCAGGAATTTATGTTTGATGAGAATCAAATTACCCCTGAAGCACTTGTCGCATTTTGTGATCATATTGCGACAATGTATGATCGTGTAATTAAACATGAATCGATTGAGAATCCATTCTTAATGGAGACTAAAACATTGTATCCTGAGAGTTTTAAATCTGCACAACACTTAATCGATCAAGTTAATAAAAAGTATTGTGTAGAGATTCCTGAAGCTGAAATTGGGTTTATTGCGCTACATTTACAGAAAATATCATCAAAGGATAAGAGTATAAATGTGAATGTGATGAATAATATTATCTTCACTGTCACCAACCTATTATCTGATAAATATGACTATTCATTGGATAAAGAATCCGTTAAATACGCACAATTTATTACGCATATCAAGTTTGTCGTACTGCGTTTGGTTCGTAAAGAATCACCGAATAATGAGATGACTGAAATCATCTTGAATAAGTACAGTCAGTTCAAACCATTAGCTAGTGAAATTGTTAAAGTAATCGAAGATGAAACGAAGAGTGATTTGAATGTGGATGAATTAGCGTATTTGATGATGCATGTGAGTCGATTAAATTAGGTGTTGACAAGAAAAAAGTTACACTTATAATGTAGGTATACAGGCGTGCAATTCACAAGCAAGAGCCGGGAACTTTTTGTTCTCGGCTTTTTTTACGCCAGGAAAGGACATATTTATGGATGTTAGAGAAGTCGCGAAGACATTAGTCGCATTAGTTGGCTCAAAGGGCAATGTCAAGGCAAACGCTACATGTATGACTCGTTTACGTATTAGTGTCGTTGATCAATCCAAAGTAGATGTAGAAGCGATTAAGAAGGTTGAAGGTGTTTTGGGGGTTGTGGAAGGTCAAACTGTACAAGTTATTCTTGGACCTGGTAAAGTAAACAAGGTTGGAGAAGAGTTTGCGAAGATGACTGGATTAGCGTTAGGTTCTGACGATATGGGTGCGGAAGAATTGGCAAAAGAAAATAAAGCTCAATTAAAAGCTAAACAAACAACGCCAGTTCATGAATTCTTACAAAAAATTGCGAAGATATTTATTCCATTAATTCCAGGGATTATCGCAGCTGGTTTAATCAATGGTTTAACAAACGTTATTAACGTATCAACGGGTGGAGCTTATAATGCCTTCTGGTGGTACCAACTTATTCGTACATTAGGTTTCGCAGTGTTTACCTTCTTACCGATTTATGTTGGGATGAACGCATCAAAAGAATTTGGTGGTACACCGGTTCTTGGAGCAATTGCTGGGGCATTATCTGTGTCACATGCAAGTATGCCACTTCTTATGAAGATTGCGGATGCGCCGATTCTTATGCCGATTACCAACTTACCGTATAATCCTGCAAGTGGTGGTTTATTAGCTGCTTTATTCGCTGGTATGTTCTTTGCGATAATTGAAAAACAAGTTAGGAAGTTTATGCCTGACTTAATCACTACATTCTTTACTCCATTAATTACCGTTCTTGTTGGTGGATTTATTGCCGTGTTGATCATTCAACCATTTGGCGCAATGTTAACAAGTGCAATCTTCAATGGTTTAGACTTTGCGTATAATCAATTAGGTGTGTTTGGGGCTTATGTGTTATCAGCTGGTTTCTTACCATTGGTATCCATTGGTTTACACCAAGCATTAACGCCTATTCATGTATTGTTAAATAATCCTGAAGGTCCTACTCTTGGAGTTAACTACTTATTGCCGATTCTTATGATGGCTGGTGGTGGACAAGTTGGGGCTGGTTTCGCTCTTTATTTGAAAACTAAAAACAAAAAGTTAAAACAATTAACTCGTGACTCACTTCCTATTGGTATACTTGGAATTGGAGAACCGATGATGTATGCAGTTACACTTCCTCTAGGTCGTCCATTCATTACTGCATGTTTAGGTGCTGGTGTTGGTGGTATCTTAGCGTCCTTGTTCCATCTTGGTACAGTTACGCAAGGGGTTAGTGGATTGTTTGGATTATTGATTGTCGTGCCTGGTACTCAATTATTCTTCTTAATTGCGATGTTAGGTGCTTATGCAGGTGGATTCGTTGTGACCTACTTCTTTGGTTATGATGAAGCACGTGTAAATGAAGTTTACGGAGAGTAATAATCGATAAAGGGTGGATTTATTCCACCCTTGTCTTATAGGAGGTTTTTATGAATCTTGGATTCTCACTTTATTTTAGCAGTGGATTAGAAAAGAATTGTGCATTGATTCAAAGTTTTTCTGATGCTGGTTTTACTAAAGCATTTACTTCATTACATATTCCAGAAGAGAGTAATGCGAATTATGTGGAGGATATTCTAGTCCTATTTGAACAATGTAAGAAATTTAACATTGAACTTATGGCCGATATTGGACCTCGTACGATTGAGAAATTAGGGTATACTTCCATTCATCAATTAAAAGATACACCGATTCGTCATTTAAGAATGGATTATGGATTTAGCTTTGAAGAGATGGTTGAGTTATCAAAAGATTTTACGATTATTCTAAATGCGTCTACGATTTCGTTTGATGATATCTTTGCGCTTAAACGCTTAAATGCGGATTTATCGAAGTTTGCGGCATGTCATAATTTCTATCCTAAACCATATAGTGCGATCTCTATGGGACGTGCACAGAAGATGAATCGCTTCTTAAAGGATAATGGGATGCGTGTTCAAATGTTTGTGCCTGGGGATAAAGAGAAACGTGGTCCGATCTTTGCGGGATTACCAACGATTGAAAGTCAGCGTGATCAAGATGTATTAGAATCGGCGTTAGAATTAAATTACTATTGCGATGTGGATGATGTGTTTGTAGGGGATGTGGATGTGTGTGATACTACCTTACATCAGCTATCCAATTTAGCTAAAAACTATGTCGAATTAGAAGCGACGCTTGATGAATCGTATACTTATTTATATGACCAAGTTCATCATGATCGTCCTGATAGTAGTGATTATGTCTTACGATCACAGGAATCAAGAATGTATGCGACACCGGGTCAAATAATCGAACCGAGTGATGCGCAAGAGATTAACAAGGGTGACATCCTACTGTCGAATAAGTTGTATCTTCGTTATTCGGGTGAACTAGAAATAGCTCGAATGGCGATGCCACTTAACCCTAAGATTAATGTGATTGGCAGATTAGCAGATCATTCCATTCAGTATCTACCTTATATAGATCGTGGAATGGGGTTTGTTTTAAAGGAGATTAAACATGATTGAAGAAAAAATAAGTCATTTAACAACTGAATCACGTAATCCTAAGTCGGATAAATTAGATACGTTAACCAGTTTAGAGATTATTGAAATTATGAATGAAGAAGATCATAAAGTAGCTCAAGCTATAAATGCTCAATTACCAAACATTTCTAAAGCTGTGGATATTATCGTTAACCAATTAAATGTTGGTGGTAGAGTGATTTACTTCGGAGCTGGGACAAGTGGTAGATTAGGTGTATTAGATGCGTCAGAGTGTCCTCCAACATTCTCAAGTAAAGATGAGTTTATTGGGATTATTGCGGGTGGCGATAAAGCACTCAGAGTTCCAATTGAAGGTGCAGAAGATTCTCTAACCTTATGTGAAGAAGACTTAAAGAATTTGAATCTTAGCAGTAAGGATGTCGCAATTGGATTAGCAGCGAGTGGCCGTACACCTTATTGTATTGGTGGACTTGAATATGCGAAATCATTGGGATGTCATACGATATCAATTACCTGTAATCCAAATTCGAAGATGTCACAGATTACTGAAGTAGGCATTGATGTGGAAGTTGGACCTGAAGTATTAACTGGTTCTACCCGTTTAAAATCAGGTTCTGCACAAAAGATGGTGTTGAATATGTTGTCTACAGCTTCAATGGTTCGTTATGGAAAAGTATACGGTAATCTTATGGTTGATGTGAGTCCTACCAATGAGAAACTTGTAAAACGTGCTGTTAAGATTATTATGGATGCGACAGGTTGTGATGAAGTACTTGGTGAAAAGAAACTTCAAGAAGCTCATCTTAAACCAAAATGTGCGATTGTGATGATCATGAAGAATTGTACGTATGAAGCTGCGGTTATTCGATTAAATGAAGCTCATAATTTCGTGAGAGAAGCAATAAAGTAAAGAAGGATGCGAATCCTTCTTTTTTTAACTATGTTTTATATTATTTAATTCATTCTGAATTAGTACTATCTAAGCTATACTCGTATCGACTACTTCTTCATCTTCGAATATTTGATCGAAATAGTAATACGCTAAATCAAGGTCAATGTACGCATAATCGACTCGATCTACACTTTTATTTCTAAAGCCATCTAATGCGATTGTATATGCCTTTATATAGAAGTGACATCCTCGTGAGAAATAATGATGGAAAACATCATAGGTTATGGCAGGTGTAATTTCATCAAAACTATCGCATTTACTTTGAAGTCTTTGGTTTAAGTAATCCATATCGCGTATTTCTTTGATCGTAGGTTCAATCCCATTATCGATATAGTTATCACTTAACGCAATAAACGTATCGTATAAGTCATTCATGATGACATCTAAATCCCCATACCATTCAGAGTAAGCATCTAAGTATACTTGTTCAGATTGATAAATCTCATCGGTTATTTCATCTGTTGGTGGAAATTCGTATTCATCATTTATGATTGTCCACAAGCGAACACTTGTATCACTTCTGCGATCATAGATTGTGGAATCTTTGTCGATATCCATCACATCCTTTAGGAATAGATTGTATAAACGAGTTGAGTATAGATATTCACCTTCATAGTAGAAATGTGTTCTAAAGTCTTTTATGTATGGATAGAGTGTATTGTCTTTATAGATGTGTTGGATAATCTTCTTTGTTAGATCAATTGCGTCATCCATGTTGTTTATGTTGGTAATATCGAAGTCTACGGTATATTGTCCATTTACTTCTTCAAGGGTTAAGTATTCAAAATCACTCGTCCAATCACTTAGTTTATAATTAACTTTTTCTTGTATATCTTCTAAACTGATTGGTTCGAGATATTCATAACCTGGTTCAATTTCGAATTCATAGGCTACTTCTATAACTGGTTCTTCAGCTGGTTCATTAACAAATAGATTCGTTATGTTTCCTACTGATAAAGCATTTAAGAAGATTAAGGTTAAACCATAAAGTTTAAATTTTCGACTTGGATGTAAGAAGCTAATATTGCGTTTATCTTCTGGATATTTAAGGTTAATAAGTTCATCTAATAGAGAGATGCCTGGAATAATTACACCAAAGAGGAATAAATTTTCTTGTGTATAGATTGTCGCAAAGAGAAAGAATGCGGTAATCAGTATTTTAATTACTCTCCAAAATGTTTTCATTGGATTCATTGGATCTTTAGGTTCTTCATTTGAACGTATATAGTTTATTGGTTCTTGTTCAATCGCATCATCTTCTAATGGATTACCACAGAACACACAAAATTTATCACTTTCGCGATTGATTAAATTACATTTATTACATTTCTTAACTTTCATATTCCACCCCAACTTTTTCCATTATATCAAAAATTTATTTCCTTATCATGCCCGATTCTTTTCTGGTTTATTAAATTCTTCTTCGATCGTGATATAACGTATTTCTTCGAAATCATACTCTTCACTAAAGTCTTTTGATATAAAGATTGGATATCCATGAATCATGACTTGGCAAGGATTACTGTAATGTAATGTCAAACGTAACCCTCCTTGATACACACTCTTTTTCAAATCAGAATTTAAGAGTTTAACATATAATGCCAATGTCATTTTGTATGCCTCTATGCGAGTATGTCCGTATTCACTACTATCCATAAAGCGATCGTATACCTGTTTTAGGGTCATGTTTCCTCCATATAAAAACTCTACAATGTAGAGCTCTATACTTAATAACGGTTGAACATCGCAAAACGTGACACTTTTATAAAACTTTTTTTATTTTCTTTGATTTTAGATAAAGGAATACGCCAATTATGAGTAATACGAGTTCTATACTTGTCGCAAGAATTAATCCTGAATTGAATTGTATCGCATTGATGTTAAATCCAATGATGTTGTATAAACCTAATCCTAATAAAGGTGTTTTATTAAATGCGATGGGTAGATTATCCCAAACAATAAAGTCTAATAACCAATGACTAAATATGACAATTCCCATTAAGATAGCACTGTTTCTTTGTCTACTAATAATGTAGGTAAGTAATCCACCTAAATTAGCGTATACAACTGCCATGAGTAAACTATGTGTCCAAGGATTATTCCCGAAACTTTCAATCCCAAGTACAGTAAGTAACATATACACGATATCAATAAAATTCGCACCAATTAAATACCAAATTAATGGTATTTTAGAATCCCATCGTTTTACCGCAAAACCAATCGCAAGATGACCTGTTGGTGACATGTTTGTTCTCTAGTTATTCTTTCTTAATACCATACATAATGTATCGGAGTCATCTGTATAAGCTTGACCTTTAACATCACTGTATATACCTTCAGAACTAAATCCGAAAGCTTGTATTTCATTTAAGAGCGTATCGGGTGTAAAACATGTATTCCAAATCGAATACGCATGGGTTGATTCATTTTCTAGGATTACGACATGATTACAGGTTATCGTATCACTGTACTTATATTGAGCATCTAAACATAGATGAGGATTAGGATTCCAGAATCCACCTTTCGGGTAGAATTCCCATGTCTTACTTTCTTTATAGTCCTTATTATGGTTAGGCGTAAATACATCTAAGATAAACAATCCATTTGGTTTTAATGCACGATGGACGCGTTGTAATAGATTAATTCGATCAGATGGAATTAATGCGCCATAGTCGCACCATATAAGTGTAATCACATCAAACTGTTCATTGAATTCCATTTGTAAGTAGTCTTTTAAAATATACTTCCCTTTTGTGTCATGTATTTTCGCAAAGTTTATTGATCGCATAGAGAAATCTAATCCGGTCACATCGATTCCTTTTTTACCGAATCGTTTTGTGTATAAACCCGGTCCACATCCAATATCCAATAATGTTTCATTATGCGTCAGTAAAGAACTAATCCATTCAACGGATTGATCAATGAATTCTGGTTTACGACTTGCCGCATCCGTCCCTGGATTTAGATGTGCATCTAACATACCTTTTGAGATGTGAGGATCATTCCAGAACTTTTCTTCGGTTTTTGCGTAACATTCTGGTTTTTGGAGGTTTAGACTCAGTTGGATGATCATAATGAACTCCTTATTTATATTTTATTTACGTAAACCATTCTGACGATATTGTGTACCAAAACTACGCATTGCGTCAATAACAGGTGATAATGTCGTCCCTAGTTCAGATAAATTGTATTCAACTTTAGGAGGAACTACTGGATATACAGTTCGTTCAATTAAGCCATCTTCTTCGAGTCCTCTTAAACTCTGGGTTAACATCTTTTGGGTTACTCCCGGCAACATTCTTTTCATTTCACTGAAACGTTTAGTGCCTGTTAAGAGTTCACGTATAATCAATGCCTTCCATTTACTGGATAATAGATTTAATGTCACTTCTACAGGACATTCTAGATATTCATGTTCTTCAATAATCATCGTTCTTATCTCCTTAGTATCTTTTTAGATACTATAATACTTTATAGTGCGTACTTTACTATTTGTTGTGTACTATTATTATTATAGCAGATGCATACAAATATACAAGCATCCTTAAAGAAAGAGGTATTATAAAATGAAAAACATAACAATCTTCGGTAAAGGCAATATGGCTAAGGTTATCGCAGAACGATTCGTTAAGGCAGGGAATACAGTAGAACTATTCGGTTCTAAGGATACCGTTGGTACATTAGGGGATATCGTTGTATTAGCGATTCCATATGGTGCAGTTGCGTCAGTCCTTGAAGCACATAAAGCTGAATTAGCAGGTAAGATCATTGTCGATATTACTAACCCTGTAGACTTTGCGACAATGGATGGATTGGCTGTTCCTGCAGATAGTTCTGCGGCTGAAGTGATTGCGAAGGCTGTACCTACAGCAGTTGTCGTGAAAGGATTTAACACGAACTTTGCGTATACATTAGCAGGTGATGCGGCTACAACTGTTCTATTAGCGTCAAATGATTCTGATGCGAAGAATACATTAACATCTGCACTTGATGGTAGTGGATTGAATGTCGTGGATGCTGGATCATTGAAGCGTGCTAGAGAACTTGAAGCACTTGGTTTCTTACAGATTACATTAGCTATCCGTGAGCTTATTGGATGGACTGGTGGATTCTCACTTAGTAAGTAATTAAATAAATAATTAACAAATAAAAACTGAACTTAAATTAAGAGTTCAGTTTTTATTTTGTGTTGATTCAATTTAGATTGGATATATCGTTACACCTTTTACTACTCGATTCAATTCACCGGTTGGACATGGATTATCGACAGTAATTCCTAAAGAAAGAGATTTAAAGAATGCGATTATTTGCGCAATCACAATCATCTTTAACCCAGCAAGTTCCATTGGTAAATCATTATATGTACATTTGATTGAATAATCCGTTTCACATTCAACTTGTTTATGGCTTATAAGCAGAATTTTATACCCATTTTGTTGGTTCTTTAATTCTTGTACTAAGTCTAATTCGTATTTCCGAGTCAAATCGTTGTCACTCAAGTAGATTACAATAAGTGTTCTTTGATTTATTAATGATTTCGGTCCATGTCTGAATCCTGTTAATGTATCGTAAAGAGTTGGAATTCTTCCTTGTGTTAATTCAAGCACCTTTAATGCACTTTCTTGAGCAAAACCCTTCATACATTGCGATCCAAGATATATGATTCTTTCGAACTTAAACTCTTCAATCATAGACTGAATTTGTGTTGCGTTTGAGTTTATATCCCGTTCGACCGATTTAGAAAGTTCGTATACTTTTTTAACGTATGATTCTAAATTATCTAAGTTAAAACAAAGAATCGTCGCTAATAACATATTCGTAAAGCTTGAAGTCATCGCAAACCCAATGTCATTTGTTTCATCTGGTAATTCAATCGCTAAAACTCTATCATCATGATACGCAAATTTCGCTAATGCACCTTCTTTATTACATGTAATGAATAAATGTAATGCATTTTCTGTTACTTCGTTTACAGCTTGTACTGCTCCAACTGATTCAGGAGAATTACCACTTCGTCCATACGATATGAATAATGTCTTTTTCTTTTTATTAATGTAAAGTTCAGGATTAAGAATCATGTCAGTTGACGCAACACTACGTGCGTTAAAATTACTTATCTTATTAAAATAATAGACGAGTGTGTTCCCAATATACTCACTTGTTCCAGCTCCCATAAAAACAATATCATAGCTTCCTCTTCTACCTAATTCACGTAAGAAATCACTAATCTTATTCTTCATGGATTGAACGAGATTCAACGTTTCAATCCACGTGAAAGGCTGTTGAGATATTTCCCTAGCAGTATGATACGCAAGATTCTTTCTTAATAAATCTTCTTCAATATTTAAGTACATATCTTATTTCTTTCTGCTTAATTAAGCCAATCTGTTATTCAAATAACTTAATATCAAGGTTTAACAATTTACATGCATTTCGATAATAAACATCTTTTAAAACTTCATCAGGTAAACCAATCCCATATATTTTCCAACGACCTTGACCTGGTTGTTCGCCTTCTTCTTGATAGTCGAAATATTCGTCAAACGTTTCCAGAAACCGAAAGTATTGTTTATGTTGATTTAAATTCAATGGCGTACAATCCGTACCATATAAAATACGATTTGAATACTTTATAAAAAAGGCTCGACTAGAATAAGGCACTCTTCCTAGTTCCGCAATTCTTGCGGCCATATCAATATACATATTGGGAAATTGTTCTAAACGTTCTGCGACATGGCTTAAATTCTCAGCATATGATCCAAAATGTGCCACAATGAATTTCGTTTTAGGATTCTTCATAATCATAGAATCTTGCATTTCCATTAATTCTTCAAAACTAAATTGACCTTCTTTACCAAATGACCAGTCAGGGTTTTCTATTAATTCTTCGTATCGTTCATTAGATTCATCTATAGGTTGAAAAAACGCTATTGGATCTGCTATATGGATTAGAACTGGTATATTTAATTCCGCTGCACATTTATAAACAACATCTAATCGTTGATCATCTGTTCGAATGTAATTCCCGGATTTGTCCTTTTGATTCAAACTAATAACTTTCCACATTTTTATTCCACGCACACCTTTATGATAAGCGTCATATATGTGTGTTCTAATTTGTTGATCAAAATCAATATCATCAATTTTCGAAACATCAATCCAAACAAATGTAGATATGCGATGATTGATTGAATGTGTATGTTCAATCATCTCAATCATTTCTTTACCCCAAACACCATCTAAATTTACGATATGTCGAATATTTAAACGATCTAATTCTGATTCGAAATCATTTAAATTGTATTGAGATTTATAGTCATTACCAAGCACTAATTTCCCTAAATGTTCATGAATATCGATTACGTTAAATTTTGCCTTTTCAAGTTTTGATTGATGCGTAACGCATTGCGAAATTGGTTTATATCCACTTAATAATAAATCTTTCATTACTTCATTCCTGTCGTCGCAATTCCTTTAATAAACTGCTTTTGGAAGAGTAAGAAAACAATTACTACTGGCATCATAATTAATGCGGAAGCTGCCATCGTTGCGGATAAATCAGCTGTATGTTGAGATGAGAAATAAGATAAAGCTAGAGGAAGTGTCATTTTCTTTATGTCATTAATCATGATTAGTGGATTTAAATAATCATTCCAATAATTCAAGAATGTAAATATCGTTAAAGCTCCAATGGTTGGTTTTAATAATGGCAATACAATTTTTGTGTAAATGCTCCAATTACTTGCCCCTTCCATGCGAGCTGCTTCAATTAATTCATTCGGTATGTCATCACATGCTTGTTTACTGAGAAATATACCAAATGCGTTAACAAACGAAGGTATTATCAAAGCTGCAGATGTGTTATACAAACCTAATGCATTTATAAGTAAGAAGCCTGGAATCATTGTTGTATGGGTTGGTACCATCATTGTCGCTAGTACAATCAAGAACAATACTTTCTTAAATTTAAATTCGAACTTTGAAAATACAAATCCAACTAACGTACTTGTTAGTAAAATAACTGAAGTATTGGTTATCGTAATAAATAAACTATTTCGTAACCAATAAAAGAATGGCGATTTAGATAGTACTTTTACGTATCCTGATAGAGTAAAATTTACTGGAATTAAGTGTTTTGGATCGATTAGTATTTCTTTTGTGCTCTTTAATGAGTTCGATAGCATCCAAAAGAACGGTAAGATCATAAAGAGTGAAATTAAGAATAAGCCAATAAAAATAATGATATAAATCGGTTTTATTTTCTTTTCTGTCTTTTTCACTTTAATAATCCCAATCAACTTTCTGAATTTTCTGTTGAATAATTGTAATGATAAATATTATTACGAATAACAGTACCGCAACAGCTGAAGCATATCCCATATCTTTTAATTCAAATGCAATTTTATAGATGTAGCTTGTTAATACGAGTCCGGAGTTTTGTGGACCAGATTTCAACACCATAACAGAGAACTGTGCAAACATTTGGAAATGGCTTATTAACGTCATTATGATAACAAACGTCATTGTTCTACCAAGTAAAGGTAGTGTTATATGTCTGAACTTATGCCATGAAGATGCTCCATCCATTTCAGCAGCTTCATAGAAATTAGTTGGTATAGCATCAATTCCAGCACTAAATAGGATTATGTTATATCCAATATCAACCCAAATCGTAAATACAATAATTGACCACATTAGAACACTAGGATCTCCAAGCCAATTTACAGGATTTACTCCAACAAATTTTAAAATCATATTGGCAAGTCCTGTCACGGTTGGATAAATACTTCTTGACCAGACTACACTTGAAGCTACTAATGGCGCAACACAAGGTAGGAAGAATGCCATCCGGAAAAAGCTTCTAATTTTATTTGATTTGAACATACTAATAAATTGAGCAATCATCAACGAAAAGACGATATTTAGAATAACAGTTACTCCAACAAACGTTAATGTGTTTAATAGAGCTTTTAATAAAACCTTATCATTCATTAATTGCTTAAAATTGTTTAAACCAACAAAAGAGTTTGAGTCTCTTAATGGATTATAATCCATCATCGAAATACCAAATCCCGCTAGAATTGGACCAACATTAAATAACAATACATGCATAAAGATTGGTATTAAGACAAATAGTATAAATTTTTTATTTTTCATTCTTTGAACTTCCTTATTTAGAAAAAAGAGGATGGGTAGATAATGCTATCCATCCTCTAATCATTACTTAACTACATTTGTATTTAAATGATCTTCTAATGAAACGAGTGCTTCATCAACAGAAGGAATAGTTCCCATAACTAAATCTACAAACATATTATTAACTGCTTCTTTAAATTGGTCCGTATTGAAATAACCGATGAATTGAGCATCATCCAAAATTCCAACTAACGGTTTTGCGAATGGCATTAAATTTATCAATTCAGGATCTTGAGCAACACTAATTTTTGCAGGAATTTGAGTAGCCGCAACATTGTGTGCTAAAAGATTTTCATCTTGATAGAAATATTCTAGGAATTTGTATGCTGCTTCTTGTTGTTCAGATGAACCATTTACACTAAGTGCCCATCCTGTTTCAGCTGCGAACGCAACTTTATCACCGAACCATGGCATTGCTACATAATCAAAGTCAACTCCATATTCAAGTCCAAAGCTTCCTTCACCTTCAGAAATAACCCATGGTCCGCGAGGTACAAGCGCATTACGTCCTGCGTATAGTTGTTGGTATCCTTCAAGATCGCCACCACCAACTAAACCTTCTAAATCAGTTACTTTATCAACTACTACCATATCATAGAGTTCTTGTAACGCAACTTTTGCTTGAGGTGTTTGTAAAGTGAACTTACCGTTTTCATCAAGATATTCACCACCTGTTGATAGAATCATAGATAAGAATAAGTATGGAACTGAATCCCAGTTAACGAAATCAAAGCCTTTTTGTGTAATTATTCCATCTTCAACTTTTGTTAACTTACTACCAGCATCTACAAGTTGATCCCATGTTGTTGGAATTTCAATATTGTTGTCTTGAAGTAATTGATTATTTACGAGTAATCCACCGTTTTCGATATTAAATTCAAGTGGAAGTCCGTATAATTTGCCATCAAACATTAGTGCACCAATTGTTGATGGATAAACATTAGCAATAACATCTTGTGCTAACGTATCAGGCATCTGTGCTAGAGCACCAGTTGACGCAAAATCAACACCCCAGCCTCCCCACATTTCGTACATATCAGCTCCGCCTTCTTTCGAAATTAGAGAAGTTTGTACCTTAGATTCAAATTGATCATAAGGGAAGAATTCAAACGTAATCTCAATACCAGGATTTTCAGCCATGAAACTATCACCTATTTGACGATAGGATTCATTCCATGCTTCATTTTGATGACCCCAGAAGGTCAACTTGATTGTCTCAGAATCGCTAGTATCACTACCAGAGCAACCGACCAAAGACGTAAGCATAAACAAACTAATCATTATTAATACTAATTTCTTCATTCATATTTCCTTTCAACGCATTTTAATGCGTAATAGACTTTGGTAAAGTAATCTAAATTTCTAATGATTTAAAATAACTCAAATATTTTGCATTTTTGTTCAGCATCTCCTGAACCATATCTTTTATTTCTTGCATACTTAGAACACTTGATGTTAATGGATCAAATAAGATGGCATGGAAAACTTTTAGTGGATCGCCTGTTATTGCGGCTTGTACTGCTAGTTCTTCGATTCGAGCAGAATGATCTACCATAAGTGCTAAATGTTCAGGCAATGTAACAGGCATGATTGAATGGATTCCCAATTCAGTTGCTACAACAGGAACTTCTACACAGGCATTTTCTCTAACATTCGAAATATAACCTTTATTTTGTAAGTTTCCATTAAAGAAGAATGGAGTGTTATCCCCAAGCATTGCGTTGAAGATATTTGAAGCGTATTCTTCACCACGTTCGAGTTCGATATCACCGTTTTCTAACCATTCTTTATATTCTTTTTCCCAAGTTGATTCTCTTTCAAGATATTCGTTAAGAATATAGGCATATTCGCCTGGATTCCAACCTGTACCAAACGTACAATATTTTTCGATTAAATCAGGACGTTTTCTAAACCATTGATTGTATTCAGAATTGTGACCACTCGACTCTGTAGGGAAATATCCTAAATGTCTAAACATCTCAATTCGAACTGGTTCTTCATTTGCGACTTCTTCTCTTAAAATAGCTTCTTTTAATAATGGAATTGCGTCTTCACCTTTCCACTTATATTCTGTATAGAATGCTTGGTGATTGATCCCAGCACAAACATATTTAATATCTTTGATATCTGCACCAATCCATCCAGCTAACATTTCTGCAGTACCTTGTACACTATGGCACAAACCAGTAACATTCACTTTTGTTTGTTTTTGCATAAAGCTTACTAACATCGCCATTGGATTAGAGTAATTTAGAACAATTGCGTGTGGGCATAATTCTTCCACATCTCTAATTATGTCTAACATGACAGGTGCTGTTCTTAAAAATCTAAATATACCGGATGGTCCTCTTGTATCGCCAACATTTATATCTACTCCGTATTTTTTAGGGATCTCAATATCATGTCTCCAAACTTCAACACCACCTTGTAGAATCGTTATAACAACACCATCTGCCCCAACTAAAGCTTCTCTTCTGTTCGTTGTAAGTGATACAGTTGCTTTATAATTACCTTTTTCGATTATTTTCATAATTCCTTGGTAAGCATACGCTAATCGTTTCTCATTAATATCAACTAAACTAATTTCACAGTCATTAAATTTCTCAAATGTCAAAATATCTCGTACTAAGTATCTCGTGAAATCTAATGAACCAGCTCCGATAAATACAAACTTCTTTCTCATAGTTAACCTCTTGTTTACTAAACACTTTTAATGTTTACGCGTTCATAAATCAATTGTAGAACAGTAAAAATAGGATGTAAAGGCTTTCATTTGATTTTTATTGATTATTTGATAAATTTATACTATAATTTGTTTAGTAAACATATACTGAGGATACAAACTATGTCAAATATTCGTGATGTCGCAAAAAAAGCCGGTACTTCAATCACAACCGTTTCTAGAGTACTGTCGAATGATGAGAGCTTTAAGGTTCCTGATAGTACAAAAGAAACAATTTTTAAAGCGGTAAAGGATTTAAACTATTCGATTACTAAGAAAAACAAGAATGAGAAACAAATAAAGATTGGTTGTATTATGGCCATGACTGCTGTTAAGTATTCTGATCCTTACTTTATGAATATGGTTTCTGCGATTGAAAATGAAATTAAGAAAAACAATTGTAGCTTGTCCTATTTAATTAACTATGATGAATTAGAAAAACCTTCGAAATTAGCTGAATTACATGAAATGAAGTTGGATGGAATTATTATAATGGAAATGTTACCAATGCATATTGTTGAAGATCTAAAACTTCATGTTAAACATATTCTTACGATTGATAATTATCAAAATATGTTCAATTCGGTTGGTTTTGATCATTTTGATTCTACTAAGCAGATTATGCGTCATTTACTCAATCAAAATTACAGACGGATAGCGTATATCGGTGGAGGTGCTCCAAACATTGACATGCTTGATACAAAACGTTTAATCATGTATCGTGAATGTCTTCGTAGAGAAAACATCGAATATGATGCGTCGATTATTAAAGATTGCTTTTGGGATCTTGAGAAATGTGCTGAACAAACGAATGAGTTGATTCTATCTCCTAATCGACCTGATGTTATATTCGCGGGGAGTGATTCTTTAGCGCAAATCGTTATTGGACAAATACATCGAAATAATTTGAGATGTCCTGAGGATATTGCGGTAGTAGGGTTTAATAATCTAAAGTTCTCGTCTTATCTAATCCCCCCACTTACTACAATTGATGTACCGAGTGATGAGATTGGAAAGACAGCTGTTAAACGTATCTTGGAAATGATTTTGAATAAAGATAAAAATATTTATTGTATTTTCTTACCAACTAAATTAGTTGTACGTAGCTCTACGAGGGGTATCTAAATGAGATTGTTCTTAGGAATTGATAGCGGTGGTACTAAAACCAAGTTTTTATTAGTCGATGAGAATGGTATAAAAGTAGCGGAAAACATTCAACCCGCTAGTCATTATTTACAAGTTGGATTAGATGGTTTGAAACGCGTTATGCAAAATGGTCTTGATGCGTGTTTGAATCAAAATGGTTTAAAAAGAGAGAATATTCATCATATATTTGCGTCAGTTGCAGGCTATGGTGACATTGAGGAAGACAATGAATTAATTAAGCATACAGTATGTGATATTTTCAGCCCTATTGAAACTTCAATTGGTAATGATGTTGAGAATGCGTATGCTGGAGCACTTATTAATAAACCTGGAATTGTATTAATAGCTGGCACTGGATCTATTGGACTTGGGATAGATGATTATGGTAATTCATTACGATGTGGTGGATGGCATCATGCTTTTGGTGGCGATGAAGGTAGTGCTTTTTGGATTGGTTGTAAATTGATACAAGAATTCACCATGCAAAGTGATGGTAGATCGAATCAAACAAAACTATATTCGCATATTAAAGAAAAATATAATTTTATCAATGATTCCGATATCTTAAAAATGGTTATTGTTGAGTGGGATTTTGATCGAACGAAAGTTGCTAGTCTTGCTCTTGATGTTAGTATCTTGGCGGAATTAGGAGATTCTTCTGCTTTACGAATATTTGAAGAAGCAGCTTATGAACTTAGTCGAATTATCATCGCATTAAAAAATAAACTTCAGTTTAATGGTTTAGTGTATGCTTCGTATCAAGGTGGTGTGTTCAAAAGTAAAGAGTTTGTTACATTACCCCTTCAAAGAAAACTAAAAGAACATAATATTCAACTAATTGATCCATTTAGTAGCCCAGATATTGGAAGTGTAATTCTAGCGTTTAAGTATTCTAATACTCCGATTACTTCGTTTATCTTAGATAATCTGAACGCTATTTGCGATAAATGATTCTGACTTGAAGAGTACATTAACATCTGCAATGATTTCTTACAGATTACATTAGCTATCCGTGAGCTTTTTGAATGGACTGGTGGATTCTCGCTTTCAAAGTAATTTAGAATTAGTAATCAGAATAATGAAAAGGATTTTATAGAGTGATATAAAGTCCTTTTTGATTAAGTATTATTATAATTTCAAATCGAGTTCTCTCATTCAGTACAATTTACTGCTATTAAATTTACAATGACTTACTATGACTTACTATACTCGGTTCTACTCGGTTCTACTCGGTTCTACTCGGTTCTACTCGGTTCTACTCGGTTCTACTCGGTTCTACTCGGTTCTACTCGGTTCTACTCGGTTCTACTCGGTTCTACTCGGTTCTACTCGGTTCTACTCGGTTCTACTCGGTTCTACTCGGTTCTACTCGGTTCTACTCGGTTCTACTCGGTTCTACTCGGTTCTACTCGGTTCTACTCGGTTCTACTCGGTTCTACTCGGTTCTACTCGGTTCTACTCGGTTCTACTCGGTTCTACTCGGTTCTACTCGGTTCTACTCGGTTCTACTCGAGGACTTCTCAGAGATTAATTTTAGAGTATAGTATTGCTTTGGATCTTTCTGAGAAGTCCTATTCCAATTTAGAATCTCTAAATTAACTAAATTCATCAGTAGACTTCTAGTATATTTCGGACTTCTATTAATTAACTCACAACTTTCCTTAATTGTTATTTTCATTTTATTTGTTAATGCAATTAATATAAGCTTCTCTTCTTCTGTAACAATTCCTTGGTATTCTTCAATAATTTTCATTATCACATCTGCTTTTCTCAATTTTCGTATAATGATGTTATTCTCCAATATAAGCAAAACAGAATTATTATAAGGTTCAGAATATTTTGGTTCATTTAAAGAGAAACGATGCATTTCTTCATACATTCTCTTAACTCCTTCATTTAACTCTTTTACTTTACCAAAATCATTAAGGACTCGAGCAACACGTGGATTACGCGAATATCTCGTATTCTTCATGTTTTCAAGGTTCACAATATTGGGTAATTTACCCGGACTTCTAATTTCAATCCTATCATCAAACATAAAAATCTTAATTTGATCCCCTAGAATAGAGTAGTCGCGATGTGTAACAGCATTAATAATTCCTTCAACCCAAGCAGCTTCAGGATATTCTGGAATCGTTAAAAATGTATTTGTTTTGATATCAAGAGAATTAAAAAACCGTAACTGTGACTGAACAAAATTTATACATTTATCAATCAGAATAGGTAATGGTCCTTCAAATAATTCGTCTCTTATGATATTTAAACGTTCTCCAGTTTCCGCAAACAGACCTTCATATTTTATGAATCTAATCCCATAGTTTGGGCAAAATTTTGTTAAATCTTTTGCGAATAACAATAAACAAGCATTTGTTGGTTTTGAATTTACCAATAAATGTCTAGACTCTAGAACACTAATTGGATTAGAGAATTCTTTATCGAATTTTAAAAGTTTACAATACTCTTCAACTAGGCCCATATTTAAATCATTTATGGACCCTCGAGGATTGATTATTTCTTCAAAATGACTTGCTCCTTTATCATATTTTAAACGTTCAATGTCTAAATGAGTTAACTTTTTAGATTGATCGCCGACTCTAAGATAGACATCATCATTCGTCATTTGAATGATATTATTTGTTTCACATTCTACTTTTATTATTAATAATTTATCTGATTCATTGTTTATATTAATGCAATCTATTTCTTCGAATTCAGTTTGAGGATGACTATTGAGAAATGTAAAAGATGTGCGTTTAAAACTATCAATTGCTTTTGAATTAGTCGTTTTAAATCCAGTTATTACACCATTATCTTCAATCCCTAATACGATCGTTCCCCCATCTGCATTTGCGTAAGCAGAAATAAGTTTTGCGATTTCTTTCGGATCTATTCTCGCGCTTTTCCGATCAAAATATTGTGATTCTTTGTCTGTTTGATAACTTTTAATTATTTTGCTGTTTTCCATATTTTTTTCCTTTTACTAACATATTTCTTTATAATTATCGTACTCAGAAGTAAATTCTAAATCTGGAACTTTATATTTTGATGTTCGATTTAGATACATATTTAAAGTATTCTTTATTCCATATTTATTCAAAATCGTTTCAAGAAACGCAATTGTAGATTTCTTATACTTTTTATTTTTTAATACATACTTTAAATTAATGTCATTATAGGAATTAACACTTTTCCTTAGATAGGAAATAAACTTATTATGATTTATATCTTCAATTTTGTAGTAATTCTCTAACACTTCAAGTAATTCGATATAGTGTACATTTTCTTTGTTTAATTTCATATTAATTTTTTGGATTCTAAAATTATTAATTCTCTTTGTTTCTTGATCAAGATTCGAAGAATATATTTCAATTATTTTGGGTAATTGCGTTGTTAAACCGAGATGATTAAACAAATAAAGTCCTTTATATAATCCATTATTATTTTCTAAATATAAATTCAATATTTTTTCTTCACTATTTGATATCAATCCAAACTCAGTTTGTTTTGGAATTACATATATTCCTTTTGAAATTCTTGCTAATTCGTTGTTTTTAACCATTCTTTCTAGAATCTTGTAATACGTAAACTCTGGTATACTAGATAATTTATTTAAAAATAACTGATTAGAATTAATCAATTCAGTTTCTTCGTATTTATGTATTTCTTCTTTTACTATTTTTGTGTAATTCATTGTTTACCTGTAATAATTTCAATATAGTATCGCTAATCTAGAATGTCAAGTTATTTCCATTTTTACTTGACTTACATTTAGTTCAACTTAATTTAATAGACACCGTCTGTTAAATGTAACTGTTGTAAGTTTCAATTATATATACTGACATCAATTTAAAAAGTCCTAATATTTGTTCAATAGTTATAAAGTTTATAATCTTATAAGGACAAAATACGTTTATTACATATAAATATTTAGAGATTCTAGTTAAAATAGTATTTATTTTCTCCAGATAATACATTATTATTGGATTATCTGGAGAAAATATGATATATACAACTGCTGTTTTACTTGACCAACTAACTCAATATAGTAATCCAATGGCAAAAATTTCTAATATGGTGAAAAAGAAAGAGATTATACCAATTGTTAAAGGTTTGTATGAAACAGACCCTAAAACTCCTGGTCATTACTTAGCATCTATTATTTATGGTCCATCTTACTTGTCTTTTGAGTTTGCGCTTTCTTATTATGGTTTAATTCCTGAAGCTGTTTATCATTTCACTTCCGCAACGTTTAACAAACGACGTCGTAAAATATATGATAACGAATTTGGTCACTTTACGTATAGAGATGTACCGAGAGAAGTATTTGGTCTTGCGACAATTCTATATCAACAGAATAGTTATAGTTTTGTTTTAGCGAAAGCTGAAAAGGCTTTATGTGATATTTTATATACTTACGAACCATGTTCAAATCAATCTGAACTAAAATCTTTATTGTTTGATTTTTTGAGGATTGATGAGAATCAACTCTTTGAGCTGGATTTAGAACTTATCTTAGAATTAGCTCCTTATTATAAAACAAGAAATCTACAGTTATTAGTAAATTACTTAAAGAGAGAGATTAAATCATTCAAGTCTTATTAATACAGTTCTACCTATAAACTTAAATATTATTTCTTCTCAATACTATTTACTATCTTGTTATTCTTCGCAGTTATAACCTTTTTCCCAGTAGTTTCTTCAAGTTGTACTTTAGCTGCATTTGCTACAAATCCACCCTTTCGACAACTACTTTATTATCCTCAAAAGTTTCAGGTTTCAATTCCTTAGAAATTTCAGATGTTGATGCTTCTGCTAACATATTTAATACTAATTCAAGATTTGTCATATTATCTCTTAAATTTTCTTTTTATAAACTTTTGAGATTCTTATATTCCTTTGTACTTAGTCCTGTCCAAGCATTTGTAATTTCAACTGGCTACATTTTGTTGCCATTTGGCTTCCATCTGATTTTAATCTTGTTATAAGTACACTCCAGTATTATTCAGAATTGTCACTTTCACTCAGAATTCCTACAAAATCCACAATCGAAAAAACCATTCTTCACGTTCAATATATTCTAATTGTGAGTTCTGAATTTATTCTTAATATATTGCTTATATTCCTTTAATCTAGATACTCTAAAGTACGTATTCAAATTAAAGAATCTCATCCTTACGATGAGATTCTTATAAATTTATACTAAATACTATTTCTGTTCCTTGATTCTCAATACTATTTACACTGAGATCAATCTTATGACTTTGCGCAATACGCGATACGATGAGTAGTCCTAATCCATTTCCATTTGGATTGTTTTGACTATCTTTCTTGTATCGTTTGAAGAGTTCTTTTTGTTGGTTAATGCTTATTCCTGATCCATTGTCTTTAACTCTTACAATGATCGATTTATCTTCTCGTTTAGCACTTACTTTGATGTCTGTGCTATTCTTCGAGAATTTAGAAGCGTTGTCTATGACTGCGATAAACATCTGTTTTAAGCGTTGATGGTCACCGATGATATTCCATTCACCTTCTTCGAGTTCTACGACTAATCGCTGTTTCTTGGCTTCTAGTAGAGCTTGTGCACTACGACTCACATCACTTAGTACTTCATGGAGTTCAAGAGGTCGCATATCAAGTTTAAAGTCTGGATCTTCGAGTTTGGATAGGTCTAATAAGTCTTGGATTAACCGTTGCATACCGACTGTTTCATGGATAATCTGTGTACTTATCATCGGACTATCTTCGATATCGTAGACTTTATCTTTTATACCTTCAGCTAATCCACGAATGATAGTGACAGGTGTTCTTAGTTCATGGGTAATGTCTGCGATAAAGTTTTGACGCATCTTTTCTAAGTTCTCACTTTGACGTGACGCATCATCTAATCGTTTGGCTAGACTATTAATATTACGGGCGAGTAATCCTATTTCATCAGCTCTTGAGTCATCGATATGGATATCGTATTGGCCTAAGGCTAATGTATTTACAGCTTGATTCGCTCGCATTAATGGTTTAACAAAGTTAAGGGATAAGAAGTATCCTAGCGCAATTGCGATGAGTATCCCGATACTTAACGCAATTAACATGGTTCTAATACTGGTTGTACTTAACGCATTAATCGATGATATAGACGCAGAGATAAACAATGCGCCAATAACCTGATTATTAATCTTAATCGGTGTTCCTACTGTTACAGTATCGACATTGAATACACCCTTTATACGATCACTTACAAGTTGTTCACCTTTAAGTACTTTAGATAATAAATCTTGTGTTGATTTATTGAGATTAAAATAATTACGCATCATTCCCATTCCCATATGCGTTTCTGTTACTGCCGTTATTTCACCATCATTACTTACGATCCATACTTGTAAATCTTCGAGATCTACGGATGATAGATAATAATCAATTTGACTCTGTTCTATATCAAAACTTCGATTCTCTGCGATTTCATTCGCGATTAGATTCGATTGACTTAATAGATTAATTTCGATGGTATCTCTTGTCTGTTTACGTACATTGAATCCAAACACAAATCCTATAACGATCGCAAACGATATAATAACCAAAATGAAATAAAGAATAAGCTTACGTGTTATTCCTTGTTTCATACTTTTTCCTCTGTTGTCTCAAACTTATATCCAACACCCCATACTGTCTTTAAATCCCATAATGGATGTTTATAATGATCGAGTTTACTTCTTAATCGAGTCATATGTGAATCAACGGTTCTACTATCTCCATAGTAATCATATCCCCATACTTGATTTAGTAACTGATCTCGTGAGAATGCGACATTTGGATGGTTCGATAGGGTGAAGAGTAATTCAATCTCTTTTCGTGTTAAGGATACTTCTTCATCTTCTATTTCTACTCGGTAGGCTCGCATATCTATGAGTAAGTTATGTAGTTTTAGTAAATGCTTAGCACTTCCTGGATCCAATCGTCTTAATACAGCCTTTATTCTCGCCATTACTTCTAAAGGTGAAAATGGTTTAACAATATAATCATCTGCACCTATATCAAGTCCCATGATTTTCTCGAAATCTTCGCCTCGAGCTGTAACCATTATGACGGGTACATTATTATCTTTACGTATCTCTTTACACACAGAAAAACCATCGAGTTTTGGCATCATCACATCAAGTAGTACCAAATCCACCTCCGGAGTTAATTTATTTAAAGCGTCGAATCCATCCACTGCGATTACAGTTTCATACCCTTCTTTCTTACAGTAACTTGCCAAGATAGAAGTAATCTGAGGATTATCGTCCGCTATTAAGATCGTATTTTTATCTTTCATACTAGTATTATAAGCATAAATTATGACGAAAGTGTGTCTTTAATGCGTATCACTTACATTTAGCAACATCACATAGTACATGTAGTTTGATTTAATCCCACTATGTTTAGCTTGAATATAATCATTCTTGTATAAGAGTACTCCCATTAAATCATAGTACTCTTCATATAATTCTTCTCTTGGTTTATCTCTTCTACTCTCTTCTTTTATCTTCATATGATTATCACTGTATGCCATATTAAAACCCTCCTATTATCATGTACGTATCAAATAAGAGGGTTCCTGAAAAATATTTAATATTTTTTCGTCTACCTAACAAGTGTTATAATTTTTAAAAGTTACATGGAGATACTATGCTTAATCTAAAAAAAGGACATCGTAAAAGAATTGTAATAAAGGATGAGAATGGCAAAGAAAGAGAACCTCATATGGAAGGGTTCAATCCTGATTTATTTGCACAATCACTTTCTTATAAAAGTTATATTGCTAATCGACAACTACTTTTAGATTATGAAGATGAAATGGATCCTGGTGTATTAGCATATTGGGAAGCATATGGCGTTAGAAAAGAACTCTTTGATCAAGATATTAATGAAGGTAAAGGTAAGTACTCTGTTCATACACCTCTTGACATGGATACAAATAAGATTTATCCCATTCTCTATTATTCTCATGGAGGTTTTGGCACACCTTTTCAAGCTGAAACAATCGGTTTTTCTAAACTAATCCATTCTGAACAGTTCATTGCGGTATACCCATTTAATGGTGGATTCTCTAACGAAGAAGCTCCTAGTGAGTTCAAACGAATAATGGATGAATTAAAAAAGAAGAATTATCCAATTGATTGGACTAGAGTCTATGTATCGGGATATTCATCTGGATCGGATGCGTCTGAATCAATTGCGACACAATGGCCAGAAATGATTGCGGCAGTAGCACCATGTCCTGGTAGTAATGCGATGTATAACAGTTTATGTCGAATTACTCCTCTTTCGTTTGAGAAGTGTAAAGATATTCAAGTGCCTTTATTATGTGTTGGAGGTACTATGGATTTTGGGGATCCATTCCCTTTTCCTGATAAGGAGTGTTATGAGAACTTTAATATCTGGGCAAAAGAAATTGCACAGGTACACAACTATCAACCTATATCATTCGAAGAATCTAGAATCCTTATCAAATCTACTGATGATTTAACTAAGCAAGCAGTTGGACTTAATTTCACCCATACTTTGATCGAACATTTCGAAGAACGTGATTGGTTCATTGGGGAATTCTATGATATTAATAACAGACCTGTTATAACGTTTATAATTGGTGATGGTATTCCTCATATCACTTCTGGTATTCACGCTTCTCTTGTCTATAATTGGTTAAAACAATGGAGTAGAGATTCAGAGACTAAAAACCTACACTTTAAATCAGTGTTCAGCATTGATAAATAAATAAAAAATAGAAACCCAATAATTAAATTATTTGAATAATACAATATATTACATTATAAATCTTATATTTATTCTTTATTAGTAAAACTTAAGTTATAATTTATACATAACATTAGGGTGTGGGCAAATGTTTGAAATAATCAAAGAGTCCTATAGTTCTATTTACGAGTCGTTTAACAACTCTATTTTGATGTGGAAAAACGGCAATAAAGCTGTTTATATTTTTGTTCAACAATTCCAGGAATTATTAATTAAGCAAATTATACAGGATGCTAAAAAAACAAGTTATTTAGGGCATAAGCCAAATTTAGGTTCTCTATTAAATAATATGTTTGTTAAGGACTTTCTCAAGTATGAACTTGATCTTTCTGATCATGATTTCAAAACGATATCCGATATAAATTCAAAAGGCAACAAAACTAAACATACAGATGATAGAATCGATTACCTAGAGGAAGATGCAATAAGTTATATAAAGTTTAACTATTACATCATAAAGAAATACTTTCAAAAATTTAAAGAGCTTGATTTGGGAGTTTTTGATGAATCAATTCTCACAAGAACAGATGAACACCAATTTAAACTTGAGATACAACAAGTTAAAAAGGATAAAGTCGACGATCTTATCCAATATCAAAATAAACAAATTGAAGTTTTGGAAAAAGAAAGCAAGAAATTATTGAATCTTAATCTTGATATTGTCTCTGATTTTCAACTAGAAAAAATTAGAAGATATGATTATTTAAAATCAAATTTTGCAAAATATACAGAAAAAATAGAAATATTAAAAAAACAACTTGATGATTCTCCTGATGAGATATATCTACAAGATGAGATTGATATTCTTACATTAGATCTTCAAGATATTGAAGATGAATTACTTTCTTATAAACAAACTGAATTTAAAACAAATGATATTGCATTACAAAGAAATACTGCTTTATTAGAGGAAAACAGATTAAAAATTGAATCATTTCAAAAATCAAAACAAGAAATTGAAGTTATAAAAGACTCCGATGATATCTACACTGATTTCTCACTATTAGTTGAAAATTGCCAGGTCTCTTATGATAGTTGTTTCCTAGGAGAATTATCTTTCTCGATTTTTAATGTTAGTGATGAAGATAAATGTACATCGAAATATGATTCTTTCTATGCCACCGTTTTTAATCAGCTAATTAGAGGCAGATATATTCAACCATCTCAATATTTAATAACATTAAATTTGAATGAATCTGAGTATCGAAAAGTATATCAGCTCGAAATTCTTGTTTTGTCTCTAATTCGCAACAATCATCTAGATGACAAACAATGGAATTTAAATATAATTAACTCTTCATTAACTTATCTAAATATTGCAATCGGAGATCTTACAAACAGAGTAAAGATCCTTACTACTCTAGCAAACTTGAGTTTTGAAAGTCCATTATTAAACTTAACTTCAACTGATTTCACTTTAGAAAAAATCAATATTTCTTTTGAAGTTATATATCCTAATAAATCAAATTCTTATACTATTCTGAGTGACTTCTCAGACGAAACATTAGCCAACTTATGGATTGCAGATAAAGTAAAATACAAAATTAATGATAGTTCTGAACATATAGAGTACTTAAACATTCTTTTATTAGAACTTTTTGGATTCCAAGAATTTAGACCCGGTCAAATAGAAATACTTAGAAGTGCATTAAATTGTAATAACACAATTGGTATATTAACCACAAGTGGTGGGAAATCACTAATCTATCAAATGGCAGCATTAATGCAACCTAAATTCACAATAATTGTAGACCCAATTAATGCACTCATAATCGATCAATATAGAAAATTAACTGAAGAATTTATGATTGACAGAGTTGTTAAATTAATCGCTCAGACTACTGAAGAAGGTAACTTAAGTGCAAAAACAATTGTTGATAAGATGTTTAAACGTCCATCTATTTTTATCTTCTCTTCACCTGAGAGATTCCAAAATAAGGTTTTTAGGGATTGGTTAATTGCTCAAAGTATCAAAAAGAAGATTGGACTAATTGTGTTAGATGAAGTTCATTGTTTGTCAGAATGGGGTCATGACTTTAGAGTATCGTATTTAATGCTCTCCCATACTATTAATACTTATTGTTCAAATGTTCAATATTTAGGATTAACCGCTACTGCTGCTATCAATGTTATTAAAGATCTTCAAGTTGAGCTTGGAATTTATGACAAGGATAATATCGTTTTTTCTAAGAAACTTCAAAGAGATAATCTAAATTTCTCTATTCTTAAAACTAAAAGCTATGCTCAACTTGTTGAAACTTTTGATAAAGTTTTAAAAACTGACTACGAGAATCCGCGAATCAGTTTTAGTCTTGATAAGAACCCAGCTAATGCCTACATTGTATTTTTCAAGACAAAGGCATTACTAAATAGAATGCACAGGCAATATTTGAAGTCATTTCCAAATGAAATTACATTCTTTCATGGTGAAGAGAAGAATACACAAGATGATTTTATTCGAAATAAAAAGACGTTATTATTCGCAACTAAAGCATTTGGGATGGGAATAGATAAACCAAATGTCAGAAGAACTATTCATTTTGGTATCCCACCTTCAAGAGAGTCATTCTTCCAAGAAGCTGGACGTGCTGGGCGCGATGGTAAGAAGTCTGGTTGTTTACTTTTAACCTATGAAGCTAATCCTAAATATCAAGATAAGATAAATCGGTTCTTAGATTTATCAACTTCAGTAGAAGAATTAAAAGGATTAAATGATAATCTAGGTTATTCAGATGACAGTGATCTATCAACAATTGCATTCTTTATGACACAAGATTTGAATACACCTGAAAAGGAGTCAGAACAAACCCTTGAAGTATTGAAATATTTACTTGAGAGAACAAATAATTTAAGCGTAACTCATTTTCTTGAAAGTAAATACTTAAACAGTTTTCAAAACAAGCTTTATATACTACATAAAATTGGAATAATCAGAACTTGGACAGTAGAATATAGAGGTTATCTGAATGTAGTATTAGTTATTCAACTACATCCAGAGTATTTAGATATTGAACATATTAAACAAACATCGATTAACTATTTGAATCAATATCTACCTAATACTGAACTAATAAACAAAATTGATAGAATTGAACGAATAGATCAGCTATATGACATTATTGTAATCATTAGAGAATGGTATCAAAGCACATTTTTAAGATCAAAACGTGAGCAATTAGCTAATATGTTTGATTTTGTAGAAAGATATAAAAACGCTCAAATGAATGACTCTATACAAAATGAAATGAGTCAATTCTTCGATATTTCAAGACTACTTGAAAAGCGTGATTCAAAACTATCATTTACATTTGATGGAGTCAATATAAGAGGAGTTTTGAATAGAGCATCTAAAATAAAAAATAATCAACTTCAAGAAATAAGGGTTGTAATGGAACGATTACTTGAAACAGAAGAATCAAATAAAATCAACTTGTTTATGTCTCTTGTAATGCTAAGACTCGATAATTTTAAAACAAGAAATGGTCAAGAACGACTCAAACTTGCACTATCAAAAAGTACGGAAGAAGATGTTGATGAATTCTATTCTAACATTCCAATTATTTATAAATCTTGCTCAAATACGGCTAAGAAAGACATTATAGATTTCGCGTTTAATTATAATTCTCAATATTTTATGAAGCATTTATCTTATGAGGAGAATTTGGATGAGTTTATAACACCTTATTTAATCCAATCAATTAATAAACATTATAGCGATGTACTTTAAGGAGAAACAAATGACTAATTTAGAAAATGAACTACAGAATTTTAAGCATAAAATACAGACAGCAACTCAGTTAATTGAAGAACTTGAACAATCTAACAGAAACTCAACAGAAGGATTAAAACGACTAGAGGATATTGATAATTTAGTAAAATCAATAGACACTAATTCCAAAAATTTTCTTGAAACAATTGAGAATCGATTTATTCAAGTAAATGAAGAATTGAAGAATGAAACAAATCAAAAGATTGAAGAATTAAGAAAACTATCTTCTGAAATCGAAAATCGATTTATTCAATCCAACGAAGAATCGAAGAAAGATACAAATCAAAAGATTGAAGAATTAAGAAAACTTGCATCTGAAATCGAAAATCGATATAAGGAATTAATCGTTGATTTAGAAACCAATACCAAAGAAAATATTGCATCAATTGAAGAAACTTACAAAAAGCTAATTGATCAAACAAATGATTCATTTAAGAATAGTACAATTGGATTAGAAAAAGAAGTTAACTTCACAAGAGAAACTTTAAGAAATTTGGTTTCATTATATGAAAGTTCTAATAGGAATATTTTAGAAATTCAAAATAAATTAAATGATTTTAATACGCTCATGAATGTTAAAATCGATAAACTTGAGAAAAAGTTTACTTCATTAGTAATGGTAATTGGGATTATGAATATGATAATTATAATATTATCAATATTGCTTAACATTAAATAATCAATTCTTCAAAGTATCTATAATTATCTGTCTAATTTCATTATATTTTCTAACATTTTCATTAGGTATAATAACTAAATGCAGATTTCTTAAAGCACAGATTTCTGCTTTCTTTTTGTCTCGTGCTATGACAATAGGATCTTCATAGTGTTCAGGACCGCATACTTCGATTGCCATTAGAGGTCTATCTTGATTATCTGTTAAAACTAAATCAAAGTGTGCTGAATTAGCATAATTAAATAAATATTTTTCTTCAGGTAGCAATTCCAATAAATCAGAAATCTTAGGTTTTAACCTTATACCAAACTTTTGGTTGGTTGATCTAAAGTGTTGAACTGTTTTAAGTAGCTCTCTTTCACTCTTTGTAGTAAAGTTTCTATACCCATTAACTCTTGAACTAAAAATATCTTCCTCAACTTCAATAATTTCTGAATCTCCTTTTAAAGCCATATAATTAATCAACTCAAAATAATCATTCATTTCACCTTGACTTAATCTATCTATTGCTTGAACGTCCGCGATAATTGTAAGTTTCTTTTTAGGTCTTGTGGTCATAACATTTATTAACTCTTTATTGTTCTTTATCCAATCAAAAGAACCTTGTTTTGTCTTTCCAGTTATTGCTGTACTTACTATAATGTGATCTTTTTCTTGTCCTTGGAATGTATGGATTGTACCAACCTTTATATTTTCTATACCTTTTTCAAATAAAACACTTTCGATCAACCTTGCCTGTTTTTTGAATGGTGTAATAATCGCTACTTCTTCATTCTTAGGTAATGTTCTGAGTTCTTCTAGAATAGCCGATATTTCTGCACCAGAAGTATTAGGTTCATAAGAGGATGTATTTTGAATATCAATAAGTTTTAATGAAGCGTCATCATTCATCAAATTTTCAATATCTAGTAAATTTTTATAATACTTCTTATTTGCGAAATTTATGACTTTTTTTGGACATCTATAATGCTTCTCTAACATGATAAATTTAGATGCAGTATCGATTTTAAGCAATGTAGTTAATATTGAGTTTTGCTTGTAATCAAACGAATCTGGAATATTATATGTATTCTTAAACTTAGTATTTAGTTCATCAGTAAGCGTTATTACTGGTTGTAGTTGATTTTGGTCGCCAATAAAACAAGCACGTTTGCATCTTGTCATCGGAATTAGAGAAACAGCACTTCCACATTGTGAAGCTTCTTCCATAATTAATAAGTCAAAGTTTGAATTTGAAGACCCTAACTTTGTTGAGGAAATATTGGTTGATAATATTATTGGAAAACACTCTAAAAGACGTTTCATTCCATCATCGCTTAGAATATAGTTTTTAAATTCTTTCAATCTATCCTCTTCATTTTGTTTATTGAGGATCTCCCTTAGTTGTGAATACTTGTCATCGAACAACTTTTTCCCATATTCTATTGAAAGGTAGTAAATAATCTCATGACTATTTGAAGAATCTAACTTCAGATTTTCTAGTTCTTCTTTATTAATAGTTTGTTTGAGTTTTTCGCTGTGTCTTAATATTTGAGCTTCAAAATCTATTATATTACCTACTTTTGTAAATTCGTCCATTTCACTATCTTCTTCAATAAGTTTAATAAAGTTTTTCAATCCATCGATTTTTTGTTCTAACTCTAATCGAGTTTCGTATTTTTCAAGTATTTCATTTACATATTTCATACTTTCGTTAACATCATACTCTAAGTCAAATAAACGCTCTTTATCAACATCTGAAAATTCAATAAGTTCAAAATACTTAAGATAATCTCTTAAGTTTCTCAGTGTCATTTGGATATTTTCGTCAGATCCTAAACGTAAAAATGGATAACGAATAGGAATATTATTATAGGATAGATTATTTAATTTATTAACAATGTTATTAATAGCTTCATTATTGTTTGATGTTATCAAAGTAGATTCGTTGTTAAATAGACAAGTGTGTACCATATTTACAATTGATACAGTCTTTCCAGTTCCAGGTGGGCCTTGAATAAATACAACATTTCGATTTATTGCATTATATACAGCTCTTAACTGATTTACGTTTATATTTGAGTTCTCAATTAGTAAAGGTCGAACTTTGGTCCTCTTCGTATCTTTCTCAATAAGTCCAAAAAATGAACTCAAAGGTTTGTTCAATTTATTTGCTTTATACTTTGATTCTATCTGTTCAAATTCTGATCTTAATGAAGTATTGTAGCGTAATGAAAACTTGAATATGTATGGCATTTGATCGAGTTTTTCATGTGGTCCAAGATTTTTTCTAACTTGTTCCGTAAACTCTTCTTCGAACTTCAAAAAATTCTCTTTGAAAAATTTATAATCAACATCGATATAGTTTGTTATATAAGCTTGTTGCTTACCATCCGATATCTGGTTTTTATTTATTGTTGGCTTATCGTCTACAACTAAACGTTTATTCTCAATATCCAATTTAGTATTATAGTAAACTAAAGGGATTATTTTATCGTCGCCTTGGTAAATTGAAAGATAATTTATAACTAACTTTACAACTAATGATGTTTTAGGATCAACTTTCAATTTGAGTTGCTTATTAAGAATAATAACAATTTGATCGAAATCACGATCTGATAAATCTACAATATTAGATTTGAATATATTTAGATCTAATCCTTTAACTAAAGCATATTCATTCTGATAAGGCTCTTCATCATTGGCATAACATTCCAAGTAATAATTTAAAACTCTATCATCTAATGATCTTAGCTCAAGAAACAAAAAGTCTTCCACATTGTTTTTCATTTTTTCAATCAAAGCTTCTTGTTTTCCGTAGAATGTTCCTTCTACTACATTTGCCTGTATGATTGAGTCAATATACATTTTAAAATCGGATTTAAATCCTTCTTTACCGATATTATAAACATCTGCAAGTATCATTCTTTTTTCAGTATCAATATCTTTTATTCCACACCAAAAATAAGTTTCTTCTTCATTTTTATTATGATATCGAATCGATAACCATTTACCTTCATAGATAGACTTAGTTATCTCTATTGCCACTGCATTTATCATTTATAGATATATATCCTTTAAATGTTCGATAATGAATTGTTGAGCATATCGACTATAAATGCTCATTTTAACCATTCTTCCTTTTATTTCAACATCTTTAAACACTATTCCTAATGCTTCACCTAACGGACTTGGAATATGCTTTTTTGAATCAAGACTTTCTGTTATAAGATATCCTTCATTCTCTAACCAGCTTATTAAGTCTTTTGCTTCTACATCGAACAATATCTGTTTATCATTTACAAACTTAGTAATAGTTTTAGATAATTTTATAATACCTGTATTCTCTTCATAATTAAAATCACTAAAATCAATTTCTTCAAAATCAATCTTGTCGAATCTAATTCTTAATTTCTCAGTTTTTCTTTTAGACTTATTAACTACAGTTTCTACTAATGATGAAGCAGAATTCGAGTCATTGTTTAGAATATTTCTTATATAGAAAAGAGCTCTTGCTATTTCAGGCGAACTAAAAATTGTATCCATATCAAACTTGGATTTCGTGATTGGATTCTTTCCTTCAATTAGGTCATTTACAAGATTTATCGCAACTTGATGATCTTGATTATTCTTTATAGAATCAGACATAATCCCCCGTATTTGTATGTACATTATAGCTTTAAATATGGAAATATGTAAATGTGAATAAATTTATGAAAAAATAATTAATATCTATCAGCAACTTTAAATGTTAAAATTTGTTTAATGTAGTTTTCATTCAATGTGGGGTTATATGAATAACTTTGAGCAACAATCATTAAGTCTAATTTCGAATAATCTTAATTCTAATATGTTTGACGAAATAAACAATTCATTAAAAAACTGTAAAAGTTTTATTTTTAGTGTCGCCTTCATCAACTATAGTGGACTACAACTTCTTTTAAAGACATTGAATGAAGCTAATGAAAAAGGAATAGAAGGCAAAGTAATAACATCAGATTATTTGAATTTTACTGAACCAAAAGCGATTAGAAAATTAACTGAATTCGAAAATATTGAAACTAAGATCTATCTTCAACATGTTTTTGGTGGATTCCATACAAAGGCATACATTTTTGAGTATGAAGACAATTATCAACTTTATGTTGGGTCATCCAACATTACTTCTAATGCATTATTAAAGAATATAGAATGGAATGTAAAAATTATTTCTAAAAAGGAAAACCCTTTTGTCATCGATATTTTTAATCAATTTAATGAATTATGGAACAAAACTCAATCTTTAGATGAACGGTTTCTAATTGAGTACGAGAACTTTATAGAGAACTTAAAAGATTTTAAGAGAAACGAAGAATCTTTCATATATCGAGAAGAAACTGTACGACCAAATTCGATGCAATTAAGAGCAATGCAAAGTTTAAAGAATCTACGCAGTCGTGGAGAAAATAGAGGATTAGTCATTGCTGCAACTGCAACAGGAAAAACATATATGTCTGCCTTTGATGTTCAGAACTATAATCCAAAACGTTTATTATTTCTAGTACATAGAGAAGATATATTATTAAAAGCTGTTGAATCATTTAAAAGAGTTCTTGGTAGTAAGATTGATATTGGTGTATTAAGCGGAACCAGCAAGGAATATAATAGAAAGTATCTATTTTCTACAATTAATAGCATGAATTTGCACTTCAGTAAGTTTAATCCAAATGATTTCGATTACATTATATTAGATGAATCTCATCATGCCGTTTCTGAATCATATCAAAGGGTTATGAACTATTTTAACCCTAACTTTATTTTAGGTATGACTGCAACTCCAGAAAGAACTGATGGTTTTGCATTATTTAATTATTTTAATAATAATGTTGCTTTAGAAATTCGACTTCATGAGGCTATCGAAAATGATTTGGTTTGTCCGTTCCATTACTTTGGTATAACAGAAGTAGAAGGTATAGATCTTGAGAAAATTGATTTAAATGACTCAGAAACGATTGGTACTATGTTGAGTGTCAATAATCGAGTAGAGTATGTTCTAGAAAAATTAAACTTCTATGGGCATGATGGTAAGAAATTAAAAGCACTTGGTTTTTGTGCAAGTTTAAAACATGCAGAATATATGGCGGAAGAATTTAATAAACGTGGTATAAAAAGCAAATTCTTAAGTGGATCTGATTCAGTTGAAATACGTAAGCAGTATATTAATGAAATAGAATCTGAATCATATGATTCAATAAAAGTATTATTTACAGTAGATATATTTAATGAAGGTATAGACATACCTAGCATAAACACAGTTCTAATGTTGCGACCAACAAGCTCACCAATTATTTTCATTCAACAATTAGGCCGCGGATTAAGAAAATATAAAGATAAAGAGTATGTAACTGTATTAGATTTTATTGGCAATTATAAAAAGAGTTTCTTAATAGCAATAGCACTTAATGGTTCGAATTATTTAGACAAAGATAGTCTCAAAGTAACTGTTAAAAATAACTTTAAAGGGTTACCAGGAACATCTTTTGTCCAAATGAATGAGATTGCAAGAGAACAAATACTAAAACAATTAGAATTTGAAAACTTTAACTCGATGAAATATCTCAAAGATGAATACCTACTATTTAAGAAAATAAATAATTATAAAATCCCATTTTACTTAATGGAATACGAACTACTTGAAGGAAGTCCTGATCCAATTAAGTTCATAAATCATTCAAAAACATATATCGAATTTATTTGTAAAATAGAGAAAGATATTGATTTAAACGACTATGATCTAACCAATCAATTTTTGAAAGTTTTAGCACAAGTGTCTTCTGAATTACCAATTAGGAGACCACATGAATATGCAATAATTGATCAATTAATTCATAATGAATCAATTACATTCGAATTAATGAAATCTGAAATTTCTACTTTCGTTAATAACATTAGTTCAGAATCTTTACTTCATGCTATAAATAGTCTTTTAGGTCAATTTAAAGATTCTCAACAACTTAAAAACTTTACTCATTTAATAAAATATGATGAAAAATCACAGATTATAACAAGACACGAAAATTGGACCTCACTGTTAACAGATAAAAACATGAAAATGTTAAGCGATACAATTCGTTTTGGTTTGACTCGATTTTCTAGAGAGTTTAACTTTCCAGATTACCAATTACCATTCTTTAAACTTTATCAAACTTACACAATGATGGATGCTGCAACTTTATCTAATGACTATAGAAAAACAGCTGCATATCGAGGTCAAGGTTTAATCACTAATAAAAACGATTACTTCATTTACGTTGATCTAAATAAAGATGAAACAATAAAGGAATCTATAAACTACAAAGATAAAATTATAGATCAATATTATATACAATGGGAATCTCAAAATAAAACTAGTCAAAATTCGAAGATTGGCATCAACCTCATCCAGAATAGAGAAAAAAATATAAATTTACACATGTTTGTTCGTAAATTTAAAAAGATTGACGGATTAGTTCAACCTTTTATATATCTTGGATTAGTAGATACTTATAAATATGAATTTAACAAACCAATTAGATTTTTATTCAAGTTCAGAGAAACATTACCAGAAAAACTTCTAAATGAGTTTATAACAAATACTAAATCGAATTAGCAATTAGATACTCAACAATTGCTACATCTGCAGGAAGCCAATTTAGCTCAACTGGATTCTTTGGATCAAACCACATTATTTCGCTATGATCATTTAATATAAAATCATCAGTTAATAATTTGCATTCATAACAATACATTTCAAGATAGAAATCAGGATATTGATGTTCTATCTTTTTTATTAGATCTTTTACTTCTATTTTGACATTAAATTCTTCTTTGATTTCTCTAATTAAAGCGTTTTTATGATTTTCATTCTCTTCTACTTTTCCACCAGGGAATTCCCATAGATTAACAAATCTGCCAGTAGATCTTAAACCAATTAGATATTTATTATCTTCAACAATAATTGCCGCAACAACAATCAATTTCCTAATTTCCACAATCAATACCTTTATAGATTCTTAAAGGTTCTTCAATTCTAACTTTCCCGAATTTCGAATTATAGATCGATAAAAATGTTTTTACTATAGTATCAATATATTTTTTATCAGTTTTAAAGAAATTACTAATACTAGTTTCTCTTTCTTTTACACGTTCCCATGATTCCTCTAAAATCTCAACGCAAAATATTAATAGCTCAAGTATGTTTTCATCTAGATCATCCAAATTATATTTACTAAATATTGGCTTATATTCAAAT
Organism: uncultured Erysipelotrichaceae bacterium; assembly: GCA_942492995.1. Taxonomy (GTDB): domain Bacteria; phylum Bacillota_I; class Bacilli_A; order Erysipelotrichales; family Erysipelotrichaceae; genus UBA2212. The sequence goes on along the minus strand of OW818653.1, from coordinate 1,786,283 downwards.
TCATCAGTATGTAATTTACTTAAATCCTCATAGAGCTTTTTAGAATATGTATCATCTAAAGATAGTCTGTACATTAAACCAAAAAGTGCAATTATAATTTGTTTCCCGTTTTTTAAAATATTTTTTTGATCCAACGATATTGTTTTGCTTGATTTATTTTTGATTAAACTATCAGTAATAAAGTCTATTCTTCTATAAAAATCAATTAAGTCTAGTAGAAATGTCTTTTTAGGTTCTTTCTCATAGTTTATGTTAAAAATAGTATTATATAAACTATTATTATCAAATATAAGTTTTTTACCTGATCTAGCTGTACCAGGTCTTTGATTGACGAACGATAGAATTAATTGTCCAAGTTCATCATTCTTAATTTTGAAATGAGTCTTTGTCGACTTTTCACCTCTTTTTATTTCGAGATTTATTTTTTCAAGATTTAATAAATTTTTTAATGATCTCATTTCTCTTCTATTCGCTTTTAAATCTCTTGGTAATATTGGTTTCTGAGAATTTGTCGCTTCTGCAACTCTGGTATAAAAATCACTATTTATATCTTCTCCATTACTATCAGAAATAATCTTACAAGTTACTAGAAACGGAACTTTTGTAAATTTAGAGTCTCCAATCAATTTTGTCGTTTGTCCACCATTTACTATAGAAAAGTCATGAAGTTTTATTTTATTACCATCAATTTCAAAATACCGACACGCAATAGTAATTCCATTATTTAAGAACCAGAAATCATCCGGTGTGTCCTTTATTGTTTTTAATATACCACTATCTATTGCTTTATTTGCAATATATCTTCTAATATTTAAATCGAATAGTCCTTTGTCCTGATGTGCATTGAAAAGATCTTTTAATGATTTAGAACTTATATTTACGATAATACCTTTGTTTTCATTACTTTCGTAGTTTAAAACACCAGAGTCTTTATCATAATCGATTTTATCAAACTTAACATAATTAAAATCATCACGTAAACTATTTATTCTGCTAATGATGTCATTGTTTTGTTTTAAAATTACCATATCTGGATTGTATTCTCTAATATCATTTTCTATTTTTCTATAGACACTTATTTCGTCCAGTGTGGATGTAGTAACAAACCAATATTCAACATTTCCTTTGTCCTCATCATTTTGTCTATTTAATGCGTTCGTTAATTGAACTTTTAAAGCTTTATTATAAGTACTATAATTTCCTTCTTCAAAATTCCTAACTGTCGCATTCATTTTATTTAATTCAGAAATTACTGTGTTGTTATCTACACTTTCAGTAAATTTAGTTTGAACAATTATTACTTTCATTTGCTCATCATCAAAATACACTATATCAATTCCCCCATCGGAAGAGCCATCTACTATTGAATCACTAATTGAATAAATATTCTCTCTAAAGTCTTTATCATAATAAAAATAGATGTATGAAATCATTGCAGTAAATGCTCTTTCATCAGATATATTTATTCCAAATTCTTTCTTATAATTCTCCTTAATCTTATTAATTTCTTCATTTATAATATACATTTTGTTTCTCCTTTTACATTTTAAACTGATAGTAACTCTTATCTATTAAATTATTCTCAATAGCTTCTAATAATTCCAATCTACAATTTTCATCAGTATACTTAATTAATTCAATATTCCTATCTTTTAACTTATTTATATATTCTTCTTTCACAACACTATTACTCTTGCTTGAGTTCTTTGATTTTGATGTTATTACCAGATTCCAAATATCATCACTATACATGAATGACCAAGGGATAACATGATCAATACTAATATCATTTGAATCTAATACTTCATCTGTATAGAAGTCTCTCACTATTCCATCTGGGAACTGTTTTAATAATGCAAGTTTGAACTTAGTTAAACTATTCCTTCTAATTTTTTCATCTGTTGAACCTTTTACTTTTAAAGCGATTCTAGGACTTTGATTAAACTTCTCTAGAAGTTGTGCCCAACGATAATTTAATAGTTGCGATAATACGAAGGCATGTTCCTTCAAGATTGTATGTTGATGAGATGAAAGTTCTATAATTCTTCTATCTTTATCTAATATATATAAATCGATATTTTCTTCGCCTACTTTTGTGAATCTCCAACAAACATCTTGTTTAAGTGCAGTACTTATATCTTTTAAGAATCGTTTATATTTGATGGTATCTTTTGTTAATATTGGTTTCCCTAAATCAAACCAGACAGGTATTCTTGTATTTGCTTGTGTTTGATAATAATCAATGACCTGTTCAGTAATCTGTTGTATCTTAGGCTTAGATTTTGCTGGTCCTTGATAAAGCTTAAAAAAATACGTCTGGTTCCAAAAGTACTTCAAGACGTATTCTCCTATTTGTTCAAATGTAAAAACTGTAGTGCTTCCTTCAATCACATCAAAAGAATGACAGAGTTCTATAATGGCTCTACCCCATGCTAATTTATAGGTATTTTCATTGTTCATACCGTCAATTACGGTTAACCATTCTTTAAAGTAATCGTCCACCCAATTCCCCTTTTATTAATTATTTTTCATTCACTGACTTCAAGAATATCTTCTTATCAAACTTACCTCGTTGTAAAGCTTTGACTGCTTGAATGGTATTAACTTCTAATGTATTAATATTATAGATCTGCTTGATACTTTCCATGACTTCCTGTAGATCTGCTAATTCACTTAAGATATCATCTCTATTTTGTGCATTAGCTACTTCAGTTGCTTCTTCGATTAGTTTATCTTTAATGGCTTGTTTAAACGATTCTTCTGACAGAATTATAATATCTGCTGTTTTCCCATCTTTAGTAATTATCTCAGGAATATGGTCTCTAATAAGCTTATTATAGATTTTCATATTCTTATTATATATTGTTATTGTCGTAAAATTCTAGTTTTTATAATTCCTTATAAATGAACTTAATTTCTTACTTGAAGTAATAGTTAACGAATATCTTGCTCTTGTCATTGCAACATATAATAGTGATTTCTCAGTTTGAAATATTTTTGTTATATCTTGGTCGTTGTTGACATTTTTTAACAATGTATCTAAAGGCATAATATCATCATTTAACCCAGCAATTATTATATGTGAGAATTCTAATCCTTTTGTTCTATGCATTGTAGTAATTCTAACACCATCTAAATGTTGATTTTCAGCTTGGTTAATCGATAGCTTTAGAATCTTAACTCCTTTTTTATTTAGAGAATCGGCATATTTATTCACTAGTTCGTTTGTTCTCAAGCAAATACAGATTTCATTTTTCATAATATTATATTCTAATTGTTCAGTGAGATTTGATATGAAATCTATTTCATCATCATAATTTTCAAACTCTTTAACAATTGGAGTGTTCCCTATTACAACACTTTGAGCATCTTCTATATTTATTATTTCACCATCTAAATCATCAAATTCTATATCTTTAATAATATTAGTCGCAAATTCATATATAGAGTCAGTGGTTCTATAATTTATATTTAGACTATATGAATTACCTGATACTCTTATTCCACAAGATTTCAGTGTTGTTCTATTTTTATAAATTCTTTGCCTAGAATCTCCAACAATAAATATATCATTAGTTTTATCTGTACCAGCCAATGCTCTCACTAATTTAAATGATAAAGCACTCATATCTTGTGCTTCATCTAAAATAACGTGTCTATAAATGCCGTCGGGATGTTTTCTATTTAAATGTTTAATAGCTTCTAGTTTTGCCCATTCATAGTCAACAACCCCTTTATTTTCCATGTCATTTTTATATTTTTCAATAATGTTCCATATTTCTAATCTTGAGGCTCGATCAATTTTTTTCGATCTATACTCTCTAGGCACAATTAAATACTCATCTAATTTATCGATATTATTCGACAAAATAATCATTTCCCATTCGTCTTTGATAAATTCCGTACTATATTTAGATTTAAAATCAAAATAATTTATCGCTTTACTCCAAATATCACTAGTATCATCTACTACCGTGAGATTTAATCTTTCTCTTGTAAAATATTGCATTACTAAATTATCAAGATTAATAACTTCTAAATTAGTTGAATAACTTGGTAATATCTCTGAAATTTTCGTTTTGAGATCTTCTGATAGAGTTTTAGTAAATGTTGTTAGAAGGATTTTTTCATTTGATTTTAAATTTTTATATAAATGTTTAACTCTATGAATTGCAACTACAGTTTTTCCTGTTCCAGCTGGACCAATCACTTTTGCCGAACCACTAAAATTTCTATTTGAAAGATTTAATTGTGAGGGATGTAAAAATAATCTCCACTTATTAATTGGACTATTTATCAATTTTATTAGTTCTGAGTCTGATAAATCCTCAATCATTATAAAAGGATTTTCTTTATTATCTTCTAAATCAACTAAATCATCCAATTTATCAAGGTTATAACCACTTAAATAATATTGCAGTTTTAAATACACTTTAATATTAAGAGTGTTTCTATAAATTTCAAGTTCATTTATGTCATTTACGTCTCTTATCGAATCAATTAACTCTAAGGGAATGCCCAGTTTTACTAAATCTACAATTGAAGTTTGTTTTAATAATGTTTTCTTCTCTTCATTCAAAGAAACAGGTTTGAATCTTGTGTCAATATATTCTGAACCCATTATTTCTTTTGAATCAACTCTTTTGGTTAATGCCCAATTATATGCATCATCATGTTTTGCAACCCATAGTAAATAATAAACATTGCCTAACTTAGGTTTAAGAATAATTCCCCTATATGCTTGATCTATTCTAACTGATCTTAAATCATCGTTTGAAGCATTAGCAATTGTTTCATAGTTAATGCTCGAAGCTAATGGATTTTCTTGAAATTTCGTAAGAAACTCACGAGTTTTTTTCTGTATCGATTTAGGTAAATCCTCTAATGATTCAAGAAAACTTGTAGATAAAGAAATCTTAATATCTATTTTACTTTGGGCCATGTATTTTCTCCTTAAATAGCTTCTTAACTTCAGTAATATTTGATTCATTCAGTTTTATTACTACCCACCCTAAACTTTGGATTACATCTTCATAAATAATTTGCGGTTCAATAATTACTGCTAACTTCATTTCTTCCCAAACCAATTCAGCTGTAGCATATTTTTTCGAATTAAATTCATAACCGATTATTGGATTTTCATAGTTATTTAATTCTATCCAATTCAGAAAGTCCCTTAAATATTGATTATTTATTAGTTGACTATTACTAGATTGTTGAACTTTCGATTTATCTAATATTCCCAATAATTCACCAAGAAAATTTACAACATATCCCCTTTGCAAGATGTGATGATGTTTTTGATTATAATAATTTCTTAAACATGCATAACATGATGTTTCCATTTTTTCCTTATCACCACAAGAACAATTAATCATTAAATCATATGTTCTTTGAATTACTTGACTTATGATTTTCTGATTATTAAGTTGTTTCACATAGCCTGAACCTCCAGGTGTATTATCAAAAATTACGAAGGATATTTTATGATTTCCATAATCATCAAGTACTCCAGGTTTCAGAACACCATTAATATCAGACCTCTCAATATTTAATGTATTTGATATCCCTTCTAATAGTGCATACAAGATTGATAAACCTTTTTCTCTACTATCTATAGGTGGTCTTTCAAATTCAATATGTAAAACATCTGTTTCAAAAGTATAGCCTAAAGTATATTTCTTTAAAAATGAATTTTCACAAAATCTACCTCTAGAATCCTTATGTTTTTCAGTTATTGAATTGTTAAACACATTTCTAAAAGCGTCTGAGTATCCACATCTTTCACATACGAAGAAATTAGATTGGTTTAGCATTGCTAATTTATCTTTCTCAGAATAACCAATTTTTATAATTGAATCTTCAATTTTTAGCTCTTGAAATACAATATTATTTTGATGCCCAACATAATATACGTCAGTTCTATATGTTTTTTCAGGTTTTTTTATTCCTGCTGGTTTTATATCTAAATCTGAAGTAAACCCGAAAGTTGGTATAATAGCTTTCTTCTTATCTTCAGTTAACTTTTCCTTACAAGCTTTACATTCATTTAGAATATCTTCAAGGCTTTCATCAGTACTGTATTCGTCAACATTTAATGTCAAACAGTGAGTACACAATGAGTGTGCAAAGGTCCTCCAACCTAAACTTGGAATAATTGAAATGTATCTGCTTGTAATTATTTTACCATTTGCAACTACTTGCGAACCTGGGGCATATTCTGAAATCGCCATTGATAGATCTCGTTGAAGTTCAACACCCGTCGCCTGATTACTCTTGTCTAATGAAATTTTCAAATCTACTGTATCAACCGGAAATCCATATTTGGGTAGAATATTTCTATTAGAGAAAAATGATATTATTTTTTCTTTGTGTATTGTATTAATTCTGTAATCTATACTTTTATTGTTACTTTTCAAATCTTTAGATTTTGTTAATATATCAATTATGTAATCATATTCTTCCTTACTTTGTTTCAATGGCCCATTCTCATAAAGAAAATCTCCCCATCCAAAACTACTAATTTTAAATTCTTCAATTAATCTATCAGAGAATAATGTCTTTAACTCATTCTTTAAGTCATTAGGTTTTGATAAGATAAAATCTCTAAATGCTAAGTAACCTCCCTTTTCCATAAATGTCTCAGCATCATTAAACAAATGGGGGTTTTCTCTCCAAAATTTAGAAAGTGCTGTTGCATAAAGATGGCGTATTGCTATTTTCTCATTATCAACTTTAAATTTTGGAGGTCTAATTTTTCCTTTAATCATTTCTTTTGGACGATTGAAATAGGAAAAATCATGTGATGATCTATTACAGAATGTTAATGCAAATGCAGCAGAATTTTTACTTCTTCCTGCTCGCCCAGCTCTTTGAGAATAGTTAGCTGGGGATGGCGGCATATTTCTTAAGAATACTGTTTCAAGTGTTCCAACATCAACACCCATTTCAAATGTTGTTGAACAGCTTAATATATTTATTTTTTTGTCGACAAATTCTTTCTGAAATGCATAAGCTTTATCACTTGAAAGTTGAGCAGTATGCTCAACTATTCTCATAGAATTTATTTCCATTGTTTTGTAAAGTTGATAATAATGATCATCTTCAAATTCTTTATCTGGTAGAACTTCATGTAAATTACCTTGGCATTTGTATGAAGGACAAATTTTCTGAATATTATGATGTGTATATGAATAACATTTATCACATTTATATAACTTTCTTACTGAAACATTAAGCATTTTAGGATCTATTCTAAAAGAACTATTATTTTTATCTCTGATTAGTAAATCATGTTCAAAATCATTAAAAACTTCTTCAAGAATTCTTAGAGCTTTCTCATCATTCTCATAAATACCTTTTTTCTTCATTAATCTGATAACATAATCCAATCTTTTATTCATTCCATTCAATTTTGAAGGTGTAAATGAGATTATTTTATTATTTGGTTCTGTTATATTAAGTTTGAATCCAGTAAGCTTTGAAGAATAAGTAAAAAAGTCATAATCATTCTCTGTGAGACCGGCTTCCATTCCATCGACATTTATGGCACCAGACTGCATCATTGTTTCAGCTATTATCATGCAAAAATCGTTCAATTCATTTTCTGTCAAATCAAGAATTGGATAGTTTGATTCCAAATTATAATTGAAATTCAGTAATCCTTTTTTTGATAATGAATTACTCGTATTTATATTAAAGAGTTCATTATAAAGTGTTTGATAAGCCAACATCTTTGCATTATCCACATTTAGATCATGTAGAAATGAGAGTTCTAATTTATTTGCTATTTCCTTAAAGTCCATAGAGAAATTTTTATCCATTTTACTAATAATGTTAACAAGTACTCTTCTAAACAATAATTGTTTGTATGTTGTATCAAAATATGATGCAAAGTATGCTGCAGCTTGTCGAGAATCTGAAAATGCTAAAAATTGTTTAGCCAAAGATGTTAATGTTGGCTGATTTACTCTTTTACCAAAACCACCAGAATTTGTTTTTTTAATATTTTCAACTAGTGTTGAAGGTAATTCTTCATATAGTGCGCTTGAAATGACACTTGAAACTGCTTCATGGCCTGAATAAAAACCTCTTAGAACACCTGTATTATTCTTATTCTCACAAACATAACATTTTGTTAATTTTTTCGAATCTTTTAATTTTACTTTTATTACCTTAACATATTCACTTTTTGAATGTTCACATAATTTAGCTTTTCTATCCTTTTCTGATACAATATGTCCACAATATGGACATAGTAAATATTCTGATAAATTATCTGATCCTTCATTATCTTCGTTATCATTTGAGTATTTATCCTTAAGTAAAAAAACATGGTGATCTGTATCAAGATTATACTGTGATTTTTGCTGAAGTTTCATTTCTAAATCAATTTCGCCATGTATATATATTGAACTACAGTAAATACATGTAGATATCTCAAATACCTTATATTCTCTATTATTTTCGATATGTATTTTCTTTCTTTCAAGAAACACTCTCTTTAGAGGACTAAGTGTAATAAATACACTTTCAGTCGACTTTAAAAACATATGATATCGAGAATCAAATAGTTTTATTTCATCTTTTACAGCTTTTGAAGCAACATAAACAAAATCTTCAACTTCTTTTATCGTCCAATTCATATGCTCACTTATTTCGATAATAGTTTTAGGCTCATTAAGAAAATATTTTATTGACCAATAATTTTTATCCTTAATAACAAAATCATAAAGTGCATTGTTCAAGCTACCTGAACTCACATGATAAACTTCGGAAAGTAAATTTAGTACATATTCTTCACTAGAAGTTTCAATATCACTTGCGAGAATAGAATATGTTTCTATGTCATAAATGGAGAGATTTCCCTCTGGTTGCATATTAACTCTCTCAGCTCTTATAACATCTGCACCATCAAATTTAGATGAACATAAGTCTTGCGCAAAACTCGCTACATCATTGTTCTCTTCCTCAGATCCTAATGTCGCACTAGTTAGAATATACTGTATATTCGGATTTTCAAGTCTCGTATTTAGTCGTTTTAAAAGATAAGAAACCTCTATCCCTGTTGATCCACTATAAACATGCGCTTCATCAAGAACAATATATTTCCATTTATCTGCAAATTTATTACTAAAAAAAACTGAAGATTCAGGCCTTAGTAAAAGATACTCTAGCATTGAATAATTAGTTATTAATATATTTGGTGGAGATAAATGCATCCTCTCTCTAGAAATCAATTCATTAATTAATGGTTTTGATTTATTTAATTCGTTATATTTATTTTGAGCACTCTTCTCATCATTTTCAGTTTGACCAGTATATGAACCAAATGTTATTTCTGGATAATCTTTAAGTACTACTCTCAATCTATCAATTTGATCATTTGCTAAAGCATTCATTGGGTAAATTAATAAAGCTCTAACTCCAGAATCTAATGTATTCTTATCTTGCTCTGAAGCTAAACTATTAAGTATAGGAATCAAGAAAGATTCTGTTTTACCTGAACCAGTACCTGTAGATACAACGATATTTTTACCCATTATTACTTTGTTCAATGCATTTATTTGATGTGAATATAATTGACGTTCCTTATTAATGTTAATTCTCGCAAAATTTCTATTCAGTTTTCCAATTGAAATTAATTCTTCAATATTAGATTCTTTTTTATATGAATTTGAAACATCCAAATACGGACCTTTATAGAAACTTCCTACTTTACTCAGTTCCTTTTTAAATAATTTAGTATATTCTTCATCGTTTAATTGAAATATCGTGTTCAGATACCTTAAATACTTATTAACTATATTAGTAGATGCATTAACTGGTGAAAACATTTATTTACGCTCCTATTTCTAAATCGAAAGTAACATCATCTAAAAACGAATATCTGCTATACCTTGTCTTACTATCTAATGTATGGTCTTCATCAACTACTAATCGTTTTAATTGCTTGTCATATAATAGTGGAAGTGGATCATCCTCATCTTCATCAAGAAGCATTATTTCAGATCTATAATATTTATTAAAATCAATTATTCTTATTAGAACTTTACACAAATTTTCTTTTACAAATTTTTTTGTAGTTTCGTCATAAAAAGAAGAAAACAATTCGGCAATATATTCATTATTTGATATTTTTCTTTCAATCCGTAAATTTGTTGATTCGGCATATTTGTGAACTTGGAACCTAAATTTATCGAAGTAATGACTTACCAACTTAAATTTTATTCCAACAAAATTATTTGTAATTAGTTCTCTCTTAATTTTATAAATACTAACAAAATTCCTTGAAAACCCACCAGATTTTATGAAGAATTCAATTTCATAGATTCCAGCTTCACCTTCACTATGTATTGAAATCTTGTTACTAACTAATTCGGATTTTTCGCAAATAGCGAAATCACTATTTAAGTTTTTAATAGACAAATACAAATTATCGTCACCAATCTTATCAAACTCAGCCTCTAATTCTTTTTTATCTTCATTGAATTCAAGTGATGAGAAACCCAATATTTCAGTTCTTAAGAAAACTCTAGCTAAATCGTAGTACTTATTACCTATTTCAATATTTACGGTACAACTTGTTTCATTAATATCATAAAACCAAGATTTGAGTTTCGATAGGTCACATTGGAAATATCCATCGGAGTCTCTTTCAGGCTTTATTCTCATATTAATATTTTTGTTTATAATAACTTCAAAATAATTATAATATCTAAGCATTTTGCTATAATTAAAATTCTTATGCCATTGATCTCCAAACGGTTTCATTTCAATTTGTTCATCATTAATATCAAATATTTCAAAAATAGGTGGTTTAACATTTAATTTTAATTCTTGGTTATCTATGTTATAAAAGAACTCATAGTTTTTTTGATTACTAATTTCAAACTTATAACGGCCATTCTTTGACTCATATTGAGAATAAATGTTCTTATTACCTATAAAATCAATATAACCCTCAGATGTGAAAATAAAGGGTTCATTAACAAACTCAAATGTTAGATCTGGTAAATAAATAAAACTATATTCTCTTGCCTTTAATCCAGGAAAATCAATTAGAATTTTATTTTCTCCAGTTTTTATATTTTTATTACTTTCTAAATTTAAGACTATTTGGATTTCTAGATTTGAAATTTCAAAACTATCTAACATAATTATAGATTCATCTCGTCTGTATACATTTTCATTTACAATATACTTTAAACCAGATAATTTATCTTTTTGTGATTTTATAAAAATTATTGGAACCTTATTATAAACGTTTAAATTATTACATTTAATAAAGTCTATTTTATGTGAGTTATTAATACCTTCAATATATTTTTGGTTTGGAGTATATAATTGTGTTGAATCTACGAATAAATAGTCACTAGTACTAAAATTAAAAGTATATAATCTACCTCCATGAAATCTAACATAATTTGTACTCATAGAACTTGAAACTCTCGTTTCGTTATTAGTTAATGCATTATTAATACCAAAGTGAACACTTTGTTTATTGTCATTTATCTTATTGGATATAAATTCTTGATTGAAAAACACTATTTGACTTCCAGTTAATATTTGAATTTTTATACATTTTTCACCGGCATATACATCAATACTCATGTCTTTAAATAAGTCTTCATATTTAATTTCTACTTTATAATCCATTGTTTTTATAATTGTAGAAAATTCATTTAAACCTATAAGTAATTCCTTTCTTTCATTCCCAATATTAAGATATATTTTCAAATCACTATTTCTTCTTATTATATGTCGTTGACTTGGAATATAAAGAGTAAAATTATCATTACTTTCTTTATATTTTATATATGGTATTTCATTTCTATATGTAACGTTATTTTGGTTTCTATATTCTTTATCGATTCTTGCTTTTGATTGTGAAGTATTGCTCCAGTTTATCATCTGATTTATTAGTCTAGATTTGGAATTTGATTTAACTTCCTCATTAAAAGTTATTGCATCAAGATATTTTAATAACCATTTGAATCTCATCCTAATACTTTTCTTACTTAAAAACCTCATAGCTTGTATTGTCTGTTTAACAAGCATATATTCTCTATTTGTCGTATTATTTTCATCCAAATGTGATTCATCTTTAATCGAATCAATTAGAATATTAAGAGCATCACCAAAACTTTCCCACTTTAGATTTCGCTCTATGTCAATTGAATAAAATTTATATAGGAAATCAAATAAATTCTTGCAATAATGATTTGATACAAATCCATGCATTAACACATTTTTTACAAATTCATTTTTATCTATAATAGGCTTCTCATATATGTACAGTGTTTTATAAAATAGCTCACTTATTCTTTTTCTGTGTTCTCCTACTACTGGATAACCAACGATTTTGTCGAGATGTTCCCAATAATTTCCATCGTAATCATGAATTCCAATTTGTACTAATGCTAATGAAAAAATCCTATCAGGTTTTCTATTTGCATCATATTGTAGAATGTCACAATTATTTTTGAAGTATTCTATCAAATAAACATACTCTATTTCATTTACATAAATATCACCAACTAATAGTCTAGTCTTAAATTCTTTTTGTACTCTCTTCTCAAACTTATTACGATCAAACCCCATTACCCACCTCTTAGATTTTGAATTGTTATAAATTGTATTAATTATAGATATTGATATATACGGACATTTTAATTATACCTGAATGAAAAGATATGTCTAATACATGTCCACATAAACACTCATATAAATCAACTTTCCTAAACATTTATTTTTAAATAGCCAATATAATGCATTTTAGATAAAATATTCAATAATCTTGACTAATTTAATCAATTTTAATATTAGTATAAGCACTTTAAATTTCTTAGACTAATTTCTGTACAATTCAAAAAATAGAGTTTACTTTAATAATTTGGTTCAACAAAAAATCCTGCATACGATGATTGACAATTATTTTAGTGAGTGCTAAGATTTAAGCGATAAAGGATTGTAACCCAAAGGCAAGACCAGATTAATGGTTTTGCCTTTTATTTATTTCCAGAAAGGAGATTAAAATGCTGATATATAAAATCCTAAACAATAATGCAGTTATCTCAAGAGATATATCGAATAAAGAGATAATCGTTATAGGTAAAGGTATTGCTTTTAAGAAATCTCTCTATGAAGAAATAGAAGAACATTGCATAGAAAAGATATTCTATCCAAAAAACGAAACACAAAAATCAAGAATAGAAGGACTTGTATCAGAAATACCTCTAGAGTACATTGACTTCACAGAAAAAGTTATTGAATATGCACAATCCCAAATAAAAACAAAACTAGATAGCAATTTACTTATCGCATTAACCGATCATATTTACTTCAGCATCCAGAAAAACCGTAAAGGTTTATATATACCAAATTTATTAGTAGATGAAATACAGAATTTCTATAGTGGAGAATTTGAGATTGGAAAAGAAATAGTAAATCGTATGAATTCGCACTTCTCCGTATTGTTAGATGAAGCAGAAGCGGGATTTATAGCTTTCCATTTAATCAACGCTCAACAAACCGAAACATTAGATGACACGATAGAGATTGTTAGAGAAATTAAAGAAATCTCTAATATCGTCGAAGAGAATCTAAACATATCTGAACACAATGACACAATCGATTATTCTCGCTTTAAAGTTCATCTAAAATTCTTTATGCATCGTGTATTTAGCAAGTCAAAATCTGACACAAAGAGTTTAAAAGATGATTCCTTGTATTGCATGTTAGTTGAGAAATATCCACAGATCTACGCATGTGTTGAAAAGATCGCAAACTATACCTATCAATCGAATAAATATACTGTCTCTGATTCAGATCGACTGTATCTAATTATTCACCTTGCTCGTATATTGGATATTTAAATTAATATCATTCGTATGCTGGCCACATATGATTGACATAAAAAGGAAAGGTTTAAATTATGAAACAAGAGAATTTTGAGAGTTTAGCTCAATCTATCGTTGAAAACGCAGGTGGAGCAGAAAATTTCGCATCAATCTCGTACTGTTCAACGAGATTAAGAGTTTTTGTAAAGGATGAAAAATCATTCGATATTGAAGCTATTAAAAAATTAAATGATGTATTAGATGTTGTTAAGTCTATGGGTGGTTATCAAATCATTATTGGCAACAACGCAAACCGAGTCTACAAAGTTATATCAGAAAAATACAGTGTAAATACAGATGAGGCAAAAACTGCTAAAACAAATCCATTTGATTTGTTTATGAGTACTGTTTCCGCAATAATTTCTCCAGCTGTTCCAGCAATTATTGCGAGTGGTTTACTAAGTGCATTATTAATTGTTGCTGGTTATTTAGGATTATCAAAAGAAAGTAATACCTACGTTGTATTCAATGCTGTATCAAACGTCGCATTTTACTTCTTACCATTCCTATTAGCTTACACTTCCGCACTACGCTTTAAAACAAGCCCTGTATTAGCTATTTTCTTAGCAGGCGTTATGTTACATCCTACTATTCTAACGATTGTTACAACAGGTGCCCCAGTTACTTTACTTGGTTTACCAATGACACTTGTAAACTATTCATCTTCACTTATTCCAATTATCTTAACAATCTATGCAATGTCATGGGTTGAAAAATTCGTAGAAAAATATGTTCCTTCGGCTGTTAAATATGTATTTAAACCATTATTGATTGTACTTGTAATGGTACCAGTAATGTTAATCGTTACAGGTCCTCTTGGTACTTGGTTTGGTAAAACCCTTGGATCTGGATTAACATCGATTTATAATGTTGCTCCTTGGCTTGGAATATTAGTTATGGGCGCTATTGCTCCAATCTTATTATTAACTGGAACACATTTAGCATTACTCCCAATTATTATTACTAATTTCCAAACATTAGGCTTTGATAACTTATTATTACCAGCATTTATAGGTGTTAACTTTACCGCATTCGCTGTCTCTGCAGCTGTATTCCTAAAAACTAAAAACAAGAATCTTAAAGGTGTATCTGCTTCAACCGCAATTACTTCATTCTTAGCTGGTATTAGTGAACCTGCAATGTATAGTATTTCTTTAAAACTAAAGAAACCATTAATCGCAGTCTTCATCGGTAGTATTGTGAATGGTATCTATTGTGCCATCTTCGGAGTTAAAGTATATTCCTTCGGTGCACCATCATTCTTTACTCTTCCTATCTTCATTGACCCTAATGGATCAAATAACTTCTATTTTGCTATTGGCGCAATTGTTCTAACTATCGTTGTTACTATGGTTGCTACATGGATGTTAGGCTTTGATGATACTGGATACGGTGAAAACGATAAATAAGTAGTGTGTGATAATCTCCCTATAGAAATTCTATAGGGAGATATCTTATAAAGGAGAAAAATCATGAGTTATACCCATGAATTGATTAAAATAGATGATAATTTGTACTGTATAAAAGATGTCCAATCAATTAATAAATATTTAATAATTGGAACTGAAAAAGCTCTGCTATTTGATACAGGATTTGGATTTACTGATTTTAAAGACATTATTAAACAAGTAACTGATTTACCTTATTTTGTTGTTGATAGTCATTCAGATGTAGACCATGCTTCTGGTAACTTCTTATTCGATGAAGTTCATATTTCTACTTATGATTATAAGAATCTTGCAGAAAATGACAGATTAGACTATAAAACTGAACAATTAAATTATCGCTTAAATAAACCAAATTCTAAACTTAAAGACGAAATGGATATTGAGGATTATTTCAAACACTCAATTTTTGATACAAAGTATACATTGATAGATGATGGATATATATTTGATCTAGGTGATCGAAAGATTGAAGTAATATCGATCCCTGGCCATTCAAGTGGTTCTATCGCATTGTATGATCCAAAAAACGGACATCTATTTACCGGTGATTCAGTCATGAAATATAATGTTTATTATATGATGGATAACCAAGAACCATTATTTGTTTATCTAAATTCACTTAGAAAACTTCAATCAAAAGTTCATCTATTTTCCTCGATTTTCCCAGGGCATGGAGAATACAACATCCCAGTAACATTCATTCAAGATTTAATCGACAATGTATTAGATTTGCGTATAAATCATTCTAATGACGAACCATTATCTAGTTTTGCGAATATGTCGGGTTTCAAGCATTATTACAAAGAAACACTCATTCTTTATTCTACAAAGAGATTAAACGAATTCATCTTACAATACAAAGTATAACTATTTATTTAAGGAGAATTATTCTATGTTCAAAAATATATTAAATACACTTTTTAATGAAAAGAAAATAGAAAGTGAAATCTCAAATCAAGTTGATATTTATTCGCCTCTAGAAGGAAACTTTATAGAATTAAACCGAGTTGATGATAAAACTTTTTCGAGTGGAATTCTTGGAAAAGGATTTGCGATTGAGCCCATTGATAATACAGTGTATGCACCAATGGACGGTACGATCACAATGTTATTTCCTACTTTACATGCGATAGGATTAACTAACCTTAACGGATTAGAAGTACTTATTCATATTGGGATAGATACTGTTAATTTAAAAGGTAAACACTTTAAAGCATTAGTAACTGAAGGTAAAATTGTTAAAAAAGGTGATCCAATAATAACATTTGATCTTAAGAAATTAATTACTTTAGGATATAAAGTTACAACTCCTGTGATTGTTACTAACTCAAATGATTTTGAAATCACACATGTCGAAACATTAAAAGAAATCGATAATTCGAATTTGATTTTAAAAACTGTTAAAAAATAATAAATGTATAATTAAATGCACATAAATCTCATTTAGCCCTAAAAGAGGGCTTTTTTTAATTATGTTTACATTCCTTGTGTAATTATCCGTACTCGCTACAATTAAAGTGCTTTAGAATTAATCTGAAATTTCTAAAGTTTTCTCATAGATGTACGATATTACATATAGGAAGTATCCCCTCAATTTTACTTCCTAATAGTAGTATCACAAAAATAGATCAATCCTCCTGAGACTGATCTATTTTTGTTTTACACACACTTTTCCAAGATTAAACAACTGGTATAAATATTCCTAAAATAGCCGCAAACAATATCAGAAGAATAGGTGATATTTTAGTTTTCATCAAAATAATAGAAGTTACTACAAATATTCCCAAAGCAACAAAGTTTAAATTAAGTGCATCACCATTAAGGATTGTGATTTTAAACATCTCGTATCCAGCATAAGCTATAAGAGCAGCAACCATAGGTCTAATTCCATAAAATGCTTTTTTAAGTAATATATGGTCTTTGAATTTATCTAAGAATTTAGAAATGATTAACATGAATATTGTTCCAGTAACAACAACTGCAATACTTGCTAATATACCTCCTGGAATACCTCCAGCTTTATAACCAGCAAACGTTGCCATGTTTATACCAATCGGACCAGGTGTTGATTCTGATATTGCGATCATATCAATTAATGTAGTTTTATTGAACCATGTATATCTTTCCGCAAGTGAATATAGATATGGAAGTGTCGCTAAGCCTCCGCCTACAGAAAATGTACCAATAATTAAAAACTCAAATACTAAGATTAGATAAATCATGATTTCACCTTCTTTGGGTATAAAAGTATACCGGCTAGGATTGCTAATATCACGATATAAATTGGAGATAAATCAATAAAGGTTATAAGTATAAATGATGCAATAAATATAAATACACCATTCAAATCAGTAATACCTTTCTTACTTAATGAAATAGTCGTATTAATTATTAGTGCAGTAACAACAATTCTTATCATTGCGAACATATTTATAACAAATGGAAAACTTAGAATATTCTCTATGAATATAGCGATGATTAATATAATAATTATTGAAGGCAACATAGATGAAAGCCCAGCTACTATACCACCAATTTTCTTATTAACTTTATATCCAATTAACACTGATGTATTAATCGCTATAATACCCATACTTACTTGAGCAATACCATAAAAATCGATTAACTCTTCGTTTGTAATCCATCCTCTTTTATCTACTACTTCTTTTTTCGCAATCGGAAGCATCGCATACCCACCACCAAAGGTAAATAATCCTATTCTGAAAAACGATACGAATATTTCACTTATTAATTTCATTTAGTAACCAATTACTACCCCTTCTGCTCTATGATCAGTTGCGCCACATAAAACACCATCTTCTCTTATCTCAATTAGTTGAACAGCACTATTACATCGATCAATCAGTTTGACACTATGTCCCTTTTGTATTAATTCATCAACAACATTTTGATTAATCCCTTTTTCTATAAAGAGGATATTTTCGATTGATTTATTGAATGGATTGGTTGATTGCGAATCATACCACATTGGTTGATTTATCGAATCTAAGACATTTAATTTATTATCAAGTAAATTAACAACCATCTGTGTATTCCATTGAGGTTGATTATCCCCACCTGGTGTATTCCCTAAGTAACGACAATTACCATCTTTATCTAGAATCATATATGTATTTAATGTGTTCATTGTACGTTTACCTGAACCAACACAATTGGGATGATTTTCTATAAGATTCGCATTAGTGCCAATTCTATTGTTCCAAAGGATTCCTGTCTCATTATCCATAATTCCTGAACCAAAAGCATCACTAATACTAGTAATTAATGAACAAGCATTTCCATGCGAATCTACAACAACTAATGATGTTGTATGTTTATCATGGTGATTTAAAAGATTTTTTTCAATATTTATTGATTTAATCTTTGATATTAATTGTGATCTTTGATGACAATATTCATTAGATAATATCTCTTCAATTGGATTAGCGATAAATTTTGGATCACCAAAATACTTGATTCTATCATCAAACGCAAGTTTTTTAGACTCTACCATTGTATGTATTTGATCAGATGAATTTCTTCCATAATTAGTCATATCAAAATTACTCAGAATATTTAGCATTTCAAGGTGAATAATACCTTGACTTACTGGAGGCGTTTGATAGATATCGTGATTTCTATATTTAATCTTAATGGGCTCAACCCACTCAGCCTTATAATTAGTAAAATCTTCTAAATTGAAATTTGCGCCTAATTTATTCAACTCAGGAACAAATATCTTAGATAACTCACTGTAGAAATAATCTTCCTTATTTTGACTTATATTTCTTAATGTATTGGCTAATTTCTCATTTTTAACTACACTATGCACAGATTTTTCATTATTGTCTTGATCAAGAAATATATCTGATAATGCTTTAGAGTTTTTAATTAAGTCAATTTTTTTAGAAATATACTCACTTGTTTTCTTTCCTATTGGAAAACCATTTGAAGCATATTCAATCGCATCTTTTGCGCAATCACCAAATTGCATACTACCAAATCGATTTAATCCTTGAGTTAACGCAGAAACGGAACCAGGTACTGATATCGATAAAATGCCATGTTCTGGATTAATGTTATAACCAAGTCTATTATAGAAATCTTTGTTATATGCAGACCCCATAGGACCGCTTCCATTCAATGCATATACACTTTTTGTTTTCTTATCAAAATATAACAAAAATGTATCTCCACCAATTCCACACATATCAGGTAAAACAACTGAAGCTGTTAATGCCATAGATACTGCCGCATCCATCGCATTACCGTTATTTCTTAAAATATTTATCCCTGTAGATGAAATTAAAGTATGAGCTGAAGAAACCATGCCTCTTTTGCTCATTGCATATCGATAATTTTCCATTTTCTTAATTCCTTTATTTATTCATAAATTTATATGCTTGAAACACAAATGAGAGTCCAATTGCATATATAAACAAAGAATAGATTTCTAGTTTAAAACCATATTGAATTACTGAATATATTATTATTACTAATCCTATTATGAAATAAATGATTGATCGTATTAAACTATATTTTGTTTTTTCTATTTTCTTACTATCTGACTTCGTTGGAAACCTTAATGAGAAAAGTTTAACTCTGAATCTAAAATTCATTACTTCTAAAACTAGAACAGTCAAAATCGAAAAAATAACGATATAAATTAATTGAAAATAATTAGTTAGATATAAAACTAATGCGAACGATAATACGAATAGGAAACGAACAGAAAACAATCTAATTTCACGCGATTCTTTTTCTGTTACTAAATAAGTCTTCCCATCTTTTGGATTCAAATATTCAACGAACTTCTGTTCAGTCATAAATTTTACCGAAAGTTACTTCCTTTATATTGATATTTATTAGACAAATAATATATTTCATTAAATTCAAAAAGCTGTCCATTCAAGAGAAAAGTCTCTTGTTCGTATTTTAAAATTGGAACATCAACTTCACATGGAAACATTTTTTTAATCTCATCATTAGCAATAATTGCTGAAATAACAAAGGTAGAAGAACCGATTTTTACACCTAACATATCTTCAATGAACTTATATAATGAACCTTGGATATCTTCAACATTTAAATTACCAACTACTTTAGGATTTATGTGAATACACTCAACAGCAATAGGATCTTTCTCAACATAACGAATTCTTTCAATCTTATGAATAAAATCGTCATTCTCTAATTTAAAAATTTCTTTTACTTTAGGAAGTCGATCCGCTTTAACCCTTGAATAACCGATTATTTCTGTAGAAGATTCAACATTCATCATCTTCATTTGTTCTGTAAAGCCCATAAGCTTTTTCATTTGCTTATCTACAGAATACATACGAACAAATGTACCTTTTCCAGCTGTACGATAAATTACTCCATTGTACGCTAAAATGTTCAATGCTTTATTTACAGTTGCACGACTTGTGTTAAAAAGCTTACAGAACTCAACCTCAGTTGGTATTGCTTCACCTTCGGTGTATACACCTTTATCAATTTGATCTAAAACAAAGTCTTCAATCTGTTTATAGAGTGGTTTATCTATAGAATCCATTTTGCAAATCCTTTTCTATATGTTAAATGTCCACCACTTAAAATTAAGCACGGTGGTGGACAATCACATTAAACTATTTTACTACTTAATGATTTATGAAAATTAGGGTCACCTGATATAAAAGGATCAATTCCCTTTGATATAGGTAAATAATGACAGATTATTTGAAATGGTACAATATATTCTATTCCGCAAAAGTATTTATTATCAACGAAATCTAAATTACAATCTCTAACACTTACTTCTATTTCATGTTTCTTTGAGATTAGATATTGATACTCTGTCTTTTTACTTAAATAATTCTTGAGTTTTAACATACGTTCTAAGTACTTACTAGAATGTCCAATATAAATTAAATACGAATTTTCTTTAATCGCATTGTAAATACCATGCATAAATTCTTCTAACTCATATCCAGCTACTGGTATTCTCACCGTTTCAACTAACTTTAAAGCGCCTTCAAGAACATTCCCATATTGAGACTCACAACCAACAACCATATAATGATTTGCATGTAATAATTCAGATTCATTTCTTTTATACCATTCAGTCGATTGATTAATAATTGTATTAATATTCAAAACTGTCAATTTTAACTCTTCGATATATTTATGATATTCAACTTCGTTAATAAGATTTGATTGTAAAGCCCATTCTAATCCACAAATCCATAACGTAACGATTGTTGCTTGGTATCCCATAGTTTTCGCTACAGCACGTTCATCTCCACAAGCAATTTCAATTACAACATCTGATTCACTTTTAATAAAGCTATTTAAGTTAGATGTAAACAACATCGTGCTTACACCTAACTCTTTAGAATAAGAAAGTGCATTCTTTGTAGAACTACTATTCCCACTCTGTGAAATTCCAATAACAATACTATTCTTATTCAACTTCTTTGTCTGATTAATGAATATTGTAGGAAATCCGGTTACAACCTTTAACTTACAAACATCTTCAATCAATGGTTTTGCGACCATCGCTGCATGACAAGAAGTACCAGATCCAAGAAAAATAAGTTCATCAATATTCTTATTTTTTAGATAATCAACAAATGGTTTACTAAAGTTCTTTCTGTTTTCTATAATCTCTAAACATGAGTTTTCTATTTCTTGGATGTAACCGAGAATTGTATTCATATTATAGAATTCCTAAATAGACACCTGCAATACCAACTACTAATAAAATTAACATCAATGTTGTAGTCTTATAACCTTTTCTTACTAATCCAAAGATTAAGAATGTTAAGCCTAAAGGTAGTAATTTTGGCATAATACCATCAAAAATTGTTTGAACTTCTAGTGTAGTTTCACCAAGAGTTAAAACAAATGGTGTACTAATTCTAACCATAGATGCAATCAATGCACCTACCACAACAGATCCCATAACTTTAGCAGCTCCAGTTAATTTTTCAATTGTGCCGGATGCGAATGCATTTTGTAAGAAGGATACACCGCTATTGTAACCAATAAACAGTCCATTATAGCGTAGTAGATAATGTGGAACATTGTAGATTAATATAAATAGAATGGCCCCTAAAATATTACCTGTAATTGCTAATGATGCTCCAACACCTGCTCCAATAATTCTAAATGTACCCCAGAAGAATGAATCCCCAATACCCGCTAAAGGCCCCATTAAGGCAGCTTTAATAGAGTTAATTGCGTCTGTGTCGAAGTTTTCAGTAGTGGCATTTTGTTCTTCTAACGCAATTGTTGCTCCATAAATAAAGGAAACTGTTTGTGGTGATGTATTAAAGAAACCAACATGTCTTTTAAGTGCTTCAGACATTCCAGCTTCAGTTGGGTAAAGTTTACGAAGAACGGGAATCATAGCATATGCGTAACCAATGGCTTGCATACGTTCATAGTTGAAACAACCTTGTAACGCTAGCGAACGCCAGAATACTTTCATCAAATCTTTTCTTTCAATTTTATTGCTCATATTATTCTCCTATTTACTCACTAACGATTGGTAATGTAACGCTGCAGCAATAGCCCCAACAATCGCAACACCAATTGTACTTACGTTTAAGAACGCAGCTAATACGAAACCTAAGAATAAGAATGCAGCACTGTTCTTATCAAATATAAATCTCATTAAAATTGCCATCCCTAATGCAGGCAACAATCCACTCGCAACTCTTAAACCTTGAAGTATTTTAGCTGGAATGAATGCTACGATATTAGCAACAACATCTGATCCAAATGCTACTCCTAAGAAAACTGGTGTGAACGAGAATATAAAGAATAATGCAGCACCAGTCCATAGAATTTTTTCAATACCTCTCCAATCACCTTTTTCTGCATATTCATCAGCTTTGTGATTGAATGTTGCATTGATAACTCGAGCAAATATACCTAATGATTGTGCCAATAATGCTATTGGTAACGCGACAGCAACAGCTGTAGCGGTATCTAAACCTGATAAAATCGCGAATGCAGTCCCAAGTATTCCACCTGTTACTGTATCTGGAGGAGTTGCTCCACCAATATTTACGATACCCATCCAAACAAGTTCTAATGTTCCACCCATTATAATTCCAGTTTGTAAATCACCGAGTATTAAACCAACAATTGGTCCTGTTACGATTGGACGATCCAACATATTTTGACCACCAATACGACTATCCCATTGAGCAAACCCAGCAAGCAGCGCTAACAAAAATGCTTGTAAATAAATCATAATTTTCCTCCTTTATTTACTTATTAAAAATGACTTCGGCTTCAGATAATGATATTTTTCTCTCTGAAGGAACAACTTGAATTTGGACTTCTTTCCCGTACGAAACCATTGAACGCCAGTTCTCTAAATCTTTTTTATCTAGAAAAACTTGTCGATCCATTATTTTCTTCTCTCCAGATTTTCTAATTCCGCCAAAAACTACGTTTTTGATTTCTCCTACATGTTCACAGAGAACTTTTGCATCATCCGTATTTTCTACAACTACAAAAATCTTCCGATTCGCTAAAGTAGAGTCATTTAAGTAAACAACCGCGTCTTGTATACTCTTAAATTCCAAATCTACTCCTGGAGGCTTAGCTAAACTTAAAGCCATCTTAGTCATAGGGTCCGTAGCTGCTTTATTATTTGCAACTACTAATAAGTTTGCTTGAAGGTACGACGTCCATACCATCGCAACTTGACCATGAATTAACCGATCATCTACTCTTAGCAATTTGATCATTTTCTTTTCTCCTTTCTTTTTTTTAAAGTTCGTATGTACTATTTAAATAGTTCAACGTTTCTTTCCCAGCTTGTAATGAATTTGTAAGAAGTGTCTTTGTATCTTCTTCACTAGAGAGATATATCTCAAGTAATAACCCTAAATTCAACCCTGTTAACACATGCACTCTCTTTTCAGTACTTATAAAATAGAATGATGCTTGAGTTGTACTTCCACCTGGTATATCAGTAAGAATTACTTTGTCATCTTCTGGTGAACATTTGTTAATAAAATCTTCAATCCTTGATTTTATTTCTTCAATCGTATCTTCCATGTTTACCGATAAGGCTTTCACATTTTTAACTTCACCAGCAATTAATTCTAGTGAATTTATAATTCCATTAGCCATTTCACCATGGGTACAAATTAGTATTTTTCTCAAATTATTTTCCACCTTTTTGTAAATCTACTCACACAATATCACACACTTTTTCATTTGTCTATACATTTCAAATTATTTGTATACTATTGTACAGTCATTTAAAAAGTTTATAATTTCTTATAAACTTTGTTATCTATTTACAATGTATCAATTACTTCAAATAAAGAATCATAAGACGAAATATAACTAACATTATCATCATTTAAGCCAGCTAAATCTTTAATCCAAATCACATCAACATCCGCATTGTTCGCAGCCTTTATTCCATTATAAGAATCTTCAAAAACTAACCATTCTGATTTTGGAATTTCTGTTTGTTTCTGAAGGAAGTGATAAACTTCAGGATCAGGTTTTGTTTTTGTTACCATATTACTAAATACCATGTAGTCAAAACTATGTTCAAATCCCGCCAACGCTAACAACTTCTTTGCTCTTGTCTCTTCGGTTGATGTAATTAAAGCAGTTTGAATATTCTTTTGATTTAAGTGTTTAAGAATTTCAAATGCTCCTTCTTTCGCTGGCACACCGTACTTCCCAATCTCTTCCCAAAAAATTACTTCTCTTCTTTTTCTAAATTCATAAAATTCATCTTCTGAATTTAAATATTTAAGAAAAAACTGTTTAGTTTGATCAAAACTCATTCCAATAATCGTTCTTAACTCATCTTCTGTCATTCCAATATTGTTTTCTTTAATAACTTGAAACCAGTATTTTTGATAAAGCTTCTCTGTATCAAGTAATAATCCGTCCATATCAAATATTACCAATTTCTTCATTTTTACCTCTTTAAATCGTTTTTATCCTTCGTTTATAAAAGAATATTATTACATTTCATTTAACTACATTATTCTATAAATTAAGTCAAATTTATCAATAAACGATTTAAAAATACAAATATATTACCCATAATGATAAAAAAAGTGCCTATGAAACTTCCCTAAAGTTAATTACTTAAAAGGACTTTTCAATATGCACTTTCCGGAATTACATTGGGAACTCAATCGAATCATCAATCGATATATCCCAACGTATTGGTGTTATAGACACTAAGTTATCTACCGCAACAGTATAAATATCTGTATGTTTATCTAAATGACTAAAGTCTTGAGAGATACTACTCGTTAAGTGATAAGGTTCAAATAATTTGCGCTTACGTACTTTATCAAACTCAGAGTAATTCATTCTACTTTGTCTGGTTAGACGGATTCCAGTATTAGGATTAACTACTTTTGGTAAATTCACATTATAGAGACATATATCGTTAGGGAAACCAGATAATAGAATTTGTTCAATTATTCTACGAATAATCTTCTTATCAATATCCCAATTAATTGGTTCGAGTACTTCATTGTGTTGTTTATCGAGATCAAATGCTTTAGAGAAAGCTATCGCATTAACTCCGTGACTGTTGGCTTCAAACGCAGCCCCAACCGTACCACTACAGGTAAGCGATAAACCAAGATTCTCACCATAATTGATTCCACATATACAAAGATCAGGTTTTCGATCAACACACTCTAACATCGCATGAGCTACCACAAACGCAGGAGATCCATGAATCCCATAAGCGAGAATTGTTCGATTGTTCAAAGTGAGAGGAATTTGCTTAATGATTCCATTATCCGGAACCCTAGGAAAAGATCTCCCCATACCCGTTTGTTGGTGGATAGGTGCTGCGATACACACATCCGCTATATCAATGAGAACTTCCGCAAGGGCTAAGAGTCCTGGCGAATAAATCCCATCATCATTGGTCAATAGAATATAAGGCTTCATTGACTATTTAAGTGCTTCAAAAACTTCTTTTAATGGTGCTTCTAATAGACCAGGCAATTTACGATAAACACCATTTATACGATTATACGCGTCATGATTCGCCATATTTGGAGTAAACTCATCACGTTGTTTAATCATCTTACGAACTGCTGTTTCATAATCATGATAGACACCTGTCGCAACCGCTACTGAGATTGCCGCACCTAAAGAAGCTGCGCCATTCACGACATTACGAACGGTACGAACACCATAGATATCCGCAATAATCTGCATGTACAAGTCACTATTCGATCCACCACCTGAGACAATAATCTTAGTTGGCGTAGAACCTAATTCATTGCACATTGCGTCATAACTGTTCTTAAGCGTTAACGCAATACCTTCTAAAAGGGAACGATAAATATGACCTCTGGTATGACGTTCATCAAACCCAAGAATCACACCTTTACGATAAAGTTGCGTTGCAGGAGCTAACCAATCAGGAATGGTAAATAAACCATCAGATCCAGGTAATAAGAGTTCAGCTTCTTTCGCTAAGTAATCTTCTACCATAAAGCCTTCAGCTTCAGCTTTCTTCGCATACTCTTCACCGATAATACTCTTATACCAAGAAATCAACCACATACCACGACGAATACCACCACTCTCATAAAGATATTTGTATGGTAAGTTGGATAAGTTCGTAAAGAAATTAGATGAGTTCTTAACATTCTTATCACCAAATACCATGGAAGTAATATACGTACCTAATGACACTAAACCAACATTCGCTTCAATTAAACCTGAACCAAGCGCTTCTACAGCTTTATCATTCGCAGTTGCGACAATCGGTAAACCAATAGGTAAACCAGTCTCAATCGCAGCTTTAGTCGTGACATAACCTAAGATTGTGCCAGGGAGTTGAAGTTCAAATAGCTTTTCTTTAGGGATATTAAACTTATTGAAATGAGCATCATCTTTTGACCATTCCCAGGTATCTAAATCCGTAGGGAACTGCCAATCATACGCATTCGCAACAGTATCTTTGATTTCACCCGTTAATCTGAAGGTTAAATAACCAGATGTAGAACCTGTATATGCGATACGTGTATCATCAATATAGGTTTCATACGCTCTGACATCCATCCAACTCATAATCGGTTCAGCCAATGATCCATCTTTATCCATAAATACTCGACAACATCTAATCGAACAGATTCCTAAACCAACGATGTCCTTCGGATCACCTTTGAATTCATGCATCAATTTTTTTAATACGACTTTTAAACTATCCCATAAGTCATCCCCTGGATGTTCAACATAACCAGGTTTACGACTCATCATCGGTTTTAAAGGTTCACTTGCTCCGCAAACAACATTTCCATCTTGATCATAGATATAGACTTTTGTGCTTTGCGAACCACTATCAACCCCAATTAAATATTTATTCATTCGCTAACCCTCCGAGTTAAAAATGATGCTTAACGCATCATTATCTTAATAAGTAACCGCCATCCACTACAATCGTAGCGCCATTTACATAATTCGCTGCAGAACTTGATAGGAATACACAAGTACCCATTAAATCAGCTAAATAACCCCAACGACCAGCAGGAATATGCGCAAGAATTTGTCCATTACGAACTGGATCGCTTTGTGTCTTAACAGTTAACTTAGTTTGGAAATAACCTGGCGCAATAGCGTTCACTTGAATGCCGAATTGTGCTAACTCATCACACATAGACTTCGTTAAACCAACGATACCGTGTTTAGTAGCTGCATACGCAGGAGACCATTGTCCACCTAAGAACGCGAACAATGAAGCGATATTAACAATTTTTCCACTCTTTTGTTTAATCATATACTTACAAGCTTCATGAGTCATTTCAAAAGCTGCAGTTAAGTTAACTGAAACCATTTTGTCCCATTCTTTACGTGTAAATTGAGTCACATCTTCGATATTGATACAAATACCAGCACAGTTAACAAGAATATCAATACTACCAAACGTATTAACACATTCATCCACTACACGTTTACATTCACCATCTGCCGTAATATCCGCAAATGTATGATGATATTTAACACCAGCATCTTCAACTAATTTACGCGTTTCTCCACCATCATCCATAAGACTCGCTGCCATTACGTTTGCGCCAGCTTTTGCTAAAGCTGTAGAGAACGCTTGACCTAAACCACTATTCCCACCTGTTACGATTGCGTTTTTGCCTTTAAGCGAAAACATATCCATATTGAAATCTGTAAGTTGCATATTATATTCCTTTTCTTTCTTTTTTTATTTTATCGATTAATCGATTCGTAAACTCCACCGCATCCCCAAGTACTACCACATCCGCAATACTATTAAGAGGTGCATACTCATCTGAATTCACAGAGACAATTGTCTCAATATTTCGTAATCCTTCAATATGCTGCGTTGATCCACTTATCCCAAGCGCAATATACAACCTTGGACTCACTGTTTTACCCGATTGTCCTACCTGTATCTTCCTTGACACAACCCCATGATCAACGATTTTGCGACTTGCTGAAACATGTCCATCTAACAAATCCGCAAGTGCATAAATCTGATTAAAGTTTTCCACAATACCATATCCACCAGAAACTAATACATCACTTTGGCGAATATCTTGAACTAAATCTTTTTTTTCTACTTTGCCAATCAATTTTATTTGATTTGGTACATAATCGATTAATTTAATATTCTCGATATTACTTATTCTATTAGGATAATTACTCTGCTTAAACACATTCTGTCTTACACTCATCATAAGTGTTTCTTTTGTACATTCAATCGAAGCCATGATCTTCCCACCATACGCAGGACGAATAATCTCTAACTTCCCATTATTAATCTGAATGTCCGTAATATCTGCGACTAACCCTAAATGAAGACGCATCGCAACTCTTGGCGCAATGATTCTTCCATGTTTACTCGACGGAAATAAAATACATTGGTAATTATATTTAGCGTGAACTTCTTCTATAAGCTTTGTGATATTAATGTAATCATACGCATCTAACGTACAATTAATAATTGTATTAACTTTATTATTAAGCTCTTCATTCTTATTTGATTGATTAATCGCATCAATGATAATCTCTTCATTCGGATAAATCCGTGACGCAACCCCAATCAACTCAAGTGAATTCTCACTCTGTTCATAATCAAAGTAGATTAACACTCGTTTCATTTGATGTACCCTAAATGTTTCAAGAAACGATATACGCTTGATACACCTTCCTCATCACACTGTACAATCAATTTTTCTTTTTTATCAAACTGTTTGACAAACGAACGGATAACTTTAGTCAGTGATCCTTCGAGTCCAACTTGTTTCTTATCGAAATTTAATACCGTATTATCGATAATCTGTAGTTTATTACTAACATCTCGATTGATATCTTCATACTTAATATACGGTAATTTAAGCTTCGATTCTTTACTAAAACTTAATACCATTGGCAGAGACACTTCATACGTTTCGATAAAGTTATCACTATCAACACATACATTAAATAGAGTTGAATTAAAATTATTAACTTCTACGACATTGGATAAATGCGGGTACGATAAGAGTTCCGCAATTTGACTTGGAACATGTGCCGTATCACCATCCAGTGAATGCGTTCCTGTTAGTATACAATCATAATCTAATGAACTAATATGCTTAGCTAAGATGTGACTTGTAACGTAAGTATCACTACCTACATACAATGAATCTGAGATGAGTGTTGCTTTATCTACCTTTAATCGCAAGAGATCTTCTAACTTTGGAATTACATTCTTAGGTCCCATACTTAAAATTTCAACCGTAATTTCCGGGTTAAGCGCTTTCACTTTGAGCGCGAACGCAATTGCCTTCGCATCATCCGGGTTAAGGACTAAATCCGTATTCTCCCGAATAAGTACATTCTTCTCAAAATCATATTTGAAGTTATCCACATCTGGCACAAACTTAACTAAGCAAATTAATTTCATT
The DNA here is from genome assembly GCA_942492995.1 of uncultured Erysipelotrichaceae bacterium. Lineage (GTDB taxonomy): Bacteria > Bacillota_I > Bacilli_A > Erysipelotrichales > Erysipelotrichaceae > UBA2212. The sequence goes on along the minus strand of OW818653.1, from coordinate 1,756,010 downwards.
ATTTTTTCCTTAAATATTAAGCTTTGTTTTCTTTATTAATAATATTTCTGAAAACGAAGACTAAACCTACACCAATAATACCTAAGATTGCACTAGAGATAAAGTAAGCATTAAAGCCACCCATATCACCAAACGTTGCCCATAAGAATGTATTGAATGAAGGAAGAATGATATCAGGTAAGTAACCAATGAAGGAAACAGCCCCAATCGCAGTCCCAAGAATCAACGCATCTAATTTTAAATCGCCTAATAGTGACCAGTAAGTACCACGAATTGCATACAAGAAGATACCTAATAGAATAATAATTGGTTGGAATAAACCAGTGTTACCTGTAACAGGAATTGTAGAGATAGCGATTAAACAAGCAGCAGCTCCAGTTAATGAAATCATTTGAACTGTAGTTCTACCGATTTTATCCCCTAAGTAACCACCAATGAAACCACCAACTGGACGCATCCATAATACGACAACCATTGTACCAGCAACTGATACAGGATCGATACCAACGTAAACTTCTAAGAACCATGATAAGTAGTAGTATGTCCAGAACACTGCATAACCCATGAAGATTATGAAGCCTAGAAGATATACTTTTTTGTTTTTGAATAAGTTACCTAATTCAGAGAATTTGAAAGCAGGAGATTTAAGTGCTTCTTTCTTATCTGTATCAAGTGCTAATACTTTCTTATCATCTTGTACAAAGAACCAAATAAGTACAGATGTAACTAGTAAGACTGCAGAATACATGTAGATAACCGCAATAAGAGCTGCACGTTTATCAATAACTTCAACGCTACTGCCTAAGATACCAGAGAAGATAAAGAGCGCCAAACTAGCTAGTAATGCTTCGACAACGCCACGACCACCATCTAAGATACCGAAGAATGTTCCTTGTTCTTTTTCAGTCGCCAACAATTTGACGATCTTCATGTGAGCACTCCAGAACGTAAACACTGAGAAGAAACCCCAAACAGCGAAGATGACCATGACAAATTCGTAATTAGGAACTTGCGCAAACCATAATCCGCCTAAACCTGTGAAGAATAATGACATCGCTAACAACTTTTTAGCTGAGAAACGATCACTCAAGATTCCACTTGGAATATAACCAAAGACGAATACCCAACCTAGAATTGTATACATAGAATTGAGTTGAGCATTAGACATATTGAAGACTTGCAAGATTGTTTCTTGATAGCCACCCTTCAAATAGATCAACGGATAAATTGATCCCGCAGCTAATACTACCAAAAAGAACTGAAAATACTTTCTAAATTTTTCCTGGCTCATAGGCCCTCCTTGTTTATTATTTACTCGCCTAAATCACTAACCATTCTTGCGCTTTCCCCTATTATTTACGCAAACAAAGTACATGCATGAATCAGCGAATTATAATACAAATTTACTTAATGAACTTCATACCTTCTTCTTGAGGGAAAATAGTCCCAAAGTTCATAATACCTTTTGGATCAAATGCTTCTTTAAGTTTTTCTAACATAAAGAACGCTGATCCATGTTCTTCCTTCGACCATTGACTACGATACTTACCAATCCCATGATGATGACACATTGATCCACCTAGTTTTAAGGTTTCCTCAACGATAATCGTTTGAAGTGGGTGATGATAAATACGCATTTCATCTTCAGGCTCACAATTAATCTTATAGTTGTACACAAAGTACATATTTGTTCCATTGATATAACTATGGGATGAATGTCCACCCAACATTGTTAGATCATGTGCACGATCAAATTCATTTCTGACACGATTCATGACATTGTCATAAATCTTTGGAATGGTTTCCCAATCCGCAGATATTTCTGTTGTAAATCCAGCATGTGAATCATTTTCCACCATACCTTCATACTCATCATCAATATCCTTCTGTGACCAATTTAAGTGATTGAACCAATTCTGAATCAATTGAGGATCAACCTTCTCAACGATACTATCCTTGAACTTCTCAATCGCTTCATTAATACCTACAGACGTCGCATTCACGATATGTTCATTGCCTTCAGCCATAAAAATTAACACACATTTATTTTTATAGAAATGATAGAAATGTTGGTACGCATCTTCTTCAGAATATACGCGGGCAACTGAAGGACGATATCCATTTACCATAACTTCACGCAAGATCTCAATACCGCTTGCGACATCTTTAATTAAGTAACCATGGAATTGGTGATTCTTAGGGAAGAATTTGAATAGTTTGATGGTAACTTCTGTGATATAACACAAAGTCCCTTCGTTCCCTATAGCGATGTGACGGATATCTGGTCCGCCAGCTCTTCTTGATACATTCTTAATTCGTGAGATATGTCCATTTGGGAACACACATTCAAGTCCAACTACCATATCTTCAATTCCACCATATAATGTGGAGAATTGTCCGATACTACGAGTTGAGACTAACCCACCGTATTTTGCGACAGGTTTTGATTGAGGTGAATGTCCTGTTGTTAGTCCTTTTAAACGAACTAAGTCTTCAAGGTCTTGTAGGCGAACACCTGCTTGAACAGTTGCTTGCATATTGTATTCATCAATCTTAATTACTTTATTTAATAACTCTGTATCAATAACAATCGTCGTTTCTTTCCAATTCTCTAATCCACCTTCAGTCGCAGTTTTACCACCACGCGCAATCACATTGATTAGATTATCGTTACAGAATACTAATAGTTTACTGACTTCTTCTGTGTTCGCTGGATAAACGATTGCGAGAGGTAGAGGTACATCCAATACTTTTCTTGCTTTCGCATATTTCTTATAACGATCCGCTGATGCGTCATATAAATCATCATGACCTGTATTGATTTGGTCGATTCCAACTATTTTAAGCAATCCTTCAATTAATTCTTTTTGTTCCATTATTTCCTCCGCATATCGCTTTTATTAAATCCATTAATGCTTACATACACATTCTATGTTCAAAGAATTCAATTGTCAACACAAAAAACGAGAAATTTTACATTCATAGCGTTTACATTTACATATAGTGGAAAAGTTTCCACTATATGTAAATGAATAAGAATAATGTTACCTTTACTAAAAGTAAGTAAAATGATAGAATTTTAACAGAGAAAAGTAGAAAAAACACATGATAAATATCGATATTAATAATTTGAATCCATTAGAGAAAGAGATCTATAACACGCTTAACGAAAAAGTTCTAACTGTCCCAAACATTAGAATTACTCAAGCTGCAGAGTTTTGTGGATGTTCTATCTCGAAAATATCCAAAGTAGTTAAGAAGTTAGGTTTTAAGAATTATAAACAGTTCATGAGTTTTCTCTATGGCGAAACGACGAACGATAAGTATGAATCAAATGAGTTAGTACGACTTAAACAATTCATTGATGACTTCGATCCAAAGATTGTGGATGATTTTATTGATATGATTAATAAACATGAACGTATTATTCTATTTGGATATGGACCTTCCTATATTGCGGCAACCTATTTCGAATATAAACTACATACTATTACGAATAAATATTCTATTGCTATGCAAGATGTTCTATCTGTTAAGAACATGGCAGATAATAAGAGTCTATTGGTTATCTTTACGACAACAGGTACATTTAAATCATTCGAAGATATTTACCTTAGCGCAAAAGAAAAAGGATGTACTGTCCTAGTCGTATCTGAAGAGTACAATCCATCATTAGTTAACTCATGTGATAATCTATTCTGGTTATCCAAGTACAATCAATCCAGTGATCTTATGCCACATGAGAAAACACGTACAATCTTCTTTATCTTTATAGAAGAAGTTATCCAGAAATTGATGCATGGATAATATATTAGTAAAATAATACATTATAAGTTCCAACCCGGAACTTTTTATTTCAAACCAATAATTATCGATATTTCTCTCAAATAATGGAAAACTTTCCGTTTACATCTATTATTTTACTATATAATAGAAAATTATCTTGACAAGAAAAATGTAAGCGTTTACGATGAGAACGAAAGTAACTAATATTTCATATTATTAGATACAAATAGTAGTAAGTGCGATCGTAAATAATAGATAATCAACATGTCGCATAACGAAAGGAAACCAATGAACAAGGCTCAGTTTAAAAAGTATTTTCAATTATTTCTCGTAGTATTAGCGGCAGGTTCTATTTACCCTCTTATCTTCTTGAAACAAGGGTATCAAGAAAGTATGTTACAAGTCTTCAATATGACATTACCTCAACTTAATACAATGTATTCGGTTATCGGTCTTGTCTTCGTATTCGGTTATGCACCGAGTGGTTACCTTAGTGATTTATTCTCTGCTAAGAAATTATTAGCTGTATCATTGTTCTTCACTGGCTTAGGTGGCTTATGGTTTGCACAAATCCCAAGTTATGACAATGTTGTAATAATATTCGGATTGTGGGGCTTCTTCTCAGTCTTTACGTTCTGGAGTGCGCATATGAAAATTGTTCGTTTATTAGGAACGGATAATGAACAAGGTAAGTTCTTTGGTATCTTAGATGGTGGACGTGGATTAGTAGAAGCGATTCTTGCAAGTTTAGCGTTATTCATCTTCTCTGGTATCCTACAAGATTCGATTGATCTAAACACAAAACGTGAAGCACTCATCGCTGTTATCTATATGTATTCGATTATGTTACTAGCTGTTTCTGCACTCGTTATGATTTTCGTACAAGATGATAAGAAGATTATTAAAGCGAATGCGGTTGATGATAAAGCAAATAAATTCCAATGGTCATACGTTAGAATGTTATTTAAGAATAAATATGTTTACTTACATGGCGCGATTATCTTCATGGGATATATCGTATTCTGGACAGTATATTATATCGGTGGCTTCTTAGAATCCAACGTTGGATTAAGTTCAGTCACAGTCGCATCAATTATGGTCGTTGTATTATGGATGCGTCCAATTGGTGGATTCTTAGGTGGATTACTCGCAGATAAATTCGGACGTACAAATGTCCAGATTGTCGCATTAGTTATCGCAAGTAGTTGTTTAATTCTAGCTGCTCTATTACCTGTTAGTTTAGGTCAAGCAATCTTCTTCCCATTGGTCGTCGTACTCGCAATCTTCTTCTATACGATTCGTGGAACCTATTGGTCACTCTTAGGTGATTATAAACTTGAAGCATTCATTCTAGGAACCGCAATTGGTGTTGTATCCTTCATCGGTTATCTACCAGATGTATTGATTCCAATCGCTAATACCTTCTTGTGGAACACATTCGGTGCACAAGGCGGATATAATGCGTACTTCATCGTTAGTGGACTCTGTGGATTTATCGGTGTTGTGTTAGTTATCGTATTTGCGAAGATGATTAAAAAGAAATAATAATTAAATCTAATTTATCAGACAAACATAGAAATATGTTTGTTTTTTTATGAATAGAAAAAAAGTCCTTAATGTTTACTTAAGGACTTTGGTTTAAATTAACGTATTATTTCTTATCTTGTTCAATTAATTTTTTAAGCGCATCAATCGCAACACGAATCGCAGCTTCTGTATCATGAACTTGAATATCTTCTAAGCCCATTGCACGACGTGTTTGATTCGCCACAACCAACAATACAGACCCTACACGTACACGACGAGTTGAACCAACGATAAATAACGTCGCGGATTCCATCTCTGAAGTCAGAGCACCTGCACGAATCCAAGCTTCCCATTTCGCATGTAACTCAGACGCGATAGGCATCGATTCAGGAGAATGTTGACCATAGAAATTATCCTTACATTGAACAACACCTGTATGACTTGGAATGTTCAATTCTTTCGCAGCTTCACGTAATGCGTACACTACATCAAAATCCGCTACTGCAGGAAATTCAACTGGCGCATATTCTTTGCTTGTCCCATCTAATCGAATCGCACCTGTCGCAATAACGACATGACCACCCAATACTTCTTCTTGCATACCACCGGATGTCCCAACACGAATAAAGGTATGAGCACCACAATGAATCAATTCTTCAAGCGCAATCGCAGCGGAAGGTCCGCCAATTCCTGTCGAAGTAACACTAACTTTAACACCATTTAATGTACCTGTATAAGTAACATATTCACGATTGGTCATCACATGAGCTGGATTATCAAAGTACTGCGCAATCTTCTCACAACGACCAGGATCGCCAGGTAATATAACGTATTCCCCAACATCTCCCTTTTCTAATTGAACATGATATTCTTTTTCTGAATAGACTGTAGACATATTGTTCCTCCTGAGTCTAATAATCTGTACAAGTATTATACCACTTCGATGAAAAATGTCTTTGATTATGAGATTATTCGCATTATAGTGTATAGTAAAAGTGGAGGATTTTATGGCGAAAATATGTACAACCTGTGGGGGCGAAACAAACACAAACGCTAAGTTCTGTGATCATTGTGGAAAACCTTTTGAAATAGACGCAAACTTACCGAAATCTTCTATTTTTATTTATTATATTGATGCGATTAAACACTATGTCGATTTTAATGGAAGATGTGATCGTAAACATTATTGGATGTTCATGTTAGTAAATTTACTAATCGTAAGTGGATTCATGTTAATTGGATTAGTCTTACTCTCTATCACAATCGAGAGTATATTATCTTCAATTATTATGGTCTTGTTGCTGATGCTTTCGATCGTATATTCGGGATTCATTTTATTCCCAATCTTATCCATCTCAATACGACGTTTACATGATCAAGATCGATCAGGTTTATTCTTATTATTTAATCTAATCCCATGGATTGGAAATTTAGCGGTTGTGATATTAATGGCATTACCAGGAACACCATATGATAATCGATATGGTCCTTATATAGAGAAATAAAGGGGAACACATGGAGTATATTACACTGATTGGAATTGGGATAATTGTTATATTATTAATTCTATTATTGGTAAAGAAACCAAATAATGATGGATTAAAGACTGAATTAAGAGATATGGAAAATGATCTTAAAGATGATAATCAGAGATCACTTAGTACCTTTAGTAATGTACTAAGCAACAGTAATAAAGAAACGAATACGGTATTAGATAAACGTTTAACCGAATTGACATCACTCTTAAAGACCAATCAGGAACAATTACAGAATACGGTTTATACGACATTGAATCAAATGAACCAGACGTTAACGAATACTGGGTTAACCAATGAACAGAAGTTGAACCAAATACGTGAAACCATTGAAAAACGTTTAACTTCCTTACAAGAAGAAAACAGTAAGAAGTTGGATGAAATGCGTATGACGGTTGATGAGAAATTACAGAAGACATTAGAAGATCGTATTTCACAATCCTTTAAACAAGTATCTGAACAGCTTGAAGCTGTGTATAAGGGATTAGGCGAAATGCGTAAAATAGGCGTAGAAGTTGGGGATTTAACGAAGATATTATCCAACGTTAAAACACGTGGTATGTTAGGTGAAATACAGTTGGGTTCTATTCTTGAACAAATCCTATCCCCTGAACAGTATGTAGAAAACTTTGTGACAATTCCAGGTTCTAAGAATCCTGTCGAATTTGCGGTAAAATTGCCAGGGGATGATAGTGGTCCAGTTTACTTACCGATTGACTCTAAGTTTCCTACTGAAGACTATGTACGTTTAATTAATGCGAGTGAAGTTGGGGATAAAGTTCTTATCGAATCCTCATGGAAAGCACTCGAGATTAAAATTAAGAGTTTTGCGAAAGACATTAAAGAAAAGTATGTACGTATTCCATATACTACTGAATTTGCGATTCTCTTCTTACCAACAGAAGGGTTATATGCGGAAGTTGTACAACGTGGTTTAGTCGAAATACTACAAAGAGATTATCAAATAAACATTGCCGGTCCTACCACAATGGCCGCATTGCTTAATAGCTTACAAATGGGCTTTAAAACCCTCGCCATTCAAAAGAGAAGTGGCGAAGTATGGAATATCCTATCTTCAGTTAAAGCTGAATTTGAGACCTTTGGGAACGTATTGCAGAGTGCTCAAGATCGCTTAAATAAGACCAGTGAAGACCTCGATAAACTTGTTGGTGTACGTACGCGTAAGATCCAACAGAAACTTAAGAATGTATCTACCTTAGAAATTAAACCTGAAGTATTAATCGAGGATGACCCAACCGATGAATGATTCGTACTTTGATGGAGGCTTATTCGGTTTAATCGGTATCAGTATCCTTGAATTCCTAATTACTGTATTAACATTCGGTATTTGTTATCCATGGGCAATTGTTATATACCTTAAATGGATGGCAGATCATACTGTAATCGAAGGAAAACGATTACGATTCGATGGGACTGCCCTTGGATTGTTTGGGAACTGGATTAAATGGTTCTTATTAATCATTATTACATTAGGTATCTATAGTTTCTGGGTTGGTATCGCATTACAGAAATGGAAGATACGCAATACACATTTTGCATAAACAATAAGAGGCTTAAAGCCTTTTTAAAAATCTTAATGAAAAAAAGAATTATTGAAAGAATATATTTACTAATGTATAATTTAGTAAATCGTATATTAGTTATGAAAGGAGTCAACAATGTTTATTGGTCGAAAAAAGGAACTTTTTGAATTAGAAAAACTCTATAATACAAATAAATTTCAATTTCCTGTCGTTTATGGTCGAAGGAGAGTCGGTAAAACAACACTTTTGAATGAGTTTTCTAAGCAAAAAACTACAATTAGTTTTACTGGAATTGAGTCAAATTCTAAACAAAATCTTGAAAACTTGAGTAAAAGTATTTTTAGTTTAACAATGGGATTAACTGTATCCCCTACTTTTGAATCTTATCAATCCGCATTTGAATATGTTTTTAATCTTTCAGAAGAAAAAAGAATAATATTCATCATTGACGAATATCCGTATCTCGCTAAATCAGAAAAATCAATCGCGTCTATCTTACAACTACTAATCGATAAGTATAAAGAATCATCTAAACTGTTTCTTATCCTATGTGGTTCATCCATGTCGTTTATGGAAGAACACGTTTTAGGTTATAACAGCCCTCTTTACGGAAGAAGAACAGCACAGTTTAAAATACTCCCTTTTAACTTCTTTGAAAGTAGACAGTATTTTACAAATTTCACTGATTTTGAAATGTCTATGCTTTATGGAATAATTGGTGGAACACCACAGTATTTACATCAAATGGACGATTCCATCACACTTGAACAAAATATCAAACAAAAATTACTTAATCCAAATGCATACTTGTTTGAAGAACCAAGAAATTTATTACTTCAAGAAGTACGTGAACCTGCAATTTATAATGCGATTGTTTCCGCAGTCGCAACAGGAAGTACTAAATTATCAGAAATTTCATCAAAAGTTCAGATTGAAACAAGTGCTTGTTCTATGTATCTAAGTAACTTAATATCTCTCGGTATAATAATTAAAGAATCACCATATGGCGATTCCTCTACACGCAAAACTATCTATCTAATTTCAGATAATCTATTTAAATTTTGGTATCGATTCATTCCAACAAATATGTCTATAATTCAAAAAGATTTAATTGATTCTACTTATCAACTTATAATCGACCAATTAAATACATATATGGGCTCAATATTCGAAGAAATATGTAAACAATATCTATGGCAACTAAACATTCACAACTTAGCTCCATTTACCTTCTTAAGTTTAGGCCGTTGGTGGGGAAATGATTCAAAAAACAAGTGTGAAATTGAGATAGATATCATTTGTTCTGACAATAATTCCGCTATTTTCTGTGAATGTAAATGGACTAATGAAAAAATAGATATAAGTGTATTAGAAACATTAATCGAAAGAAGTAAGTTATTTAATTATCAAGAAAACCATTATTTTGTTTTTTCCAAAACAGGATTCACTCAAAACTGCATCGAAAGATCCGCTCAATTTAAAAACATAAATCTTGTGACATTTACCGAAATGACAGAATTGTATGACTCACTAAATAAGTAGTATCCTTACTTCACCTAATAACTATTGACCTGTACTTATTAAAAAACTTCTTATTTTTTCAAAGAAGTTTTTTATTCCATAAAGTTAAATGTTAGAATCGATTCTTCTAAATTCAATGTTTTAAAATACGTTTTTAGTTTAATCACTCTTTGGTTTGATGATCCTTTAAAGATATTATCAATCCCCTTTAATTCTTGTATAAACTTACCATCGACTAATACATCCGTACACTCTAATATCGATTGATTAAGAGGGTGTTTAATCAAGTCTTCTATGGTATAACCTGTATAAATCCAAATATTATAATTCTCTTTAATTAGAACTTCACATAGATTATATAAAGCTTGGTTCTGTAAGAACGGATCTCCACCAGAGAAGGTAATCTTCTTATTTCCTAATGCACGAATCTCATTTAATAATTGATCAATCTCGATTTCATATCCACCATTCACATCATGTGTTTGCGGATTATGACATCCCACACAATTATGTACACAACCTTGAAACCATACAACAGTACGTAACCCTAATCCATCCACAGAACTATTGGATGTTATGTTAGCCAATCGAACGGTGTTGGACACGTTGATTTACCTCCGCTAATTTAGCTTTATTAAAACGATCAAGTGTTCCGACTAAATAGCCTGTAATTCTACGTATACGTTGAAACGCTATCCCATCATTTTCATTACGATTGCACTTTGGACAAACATCGCCTTTAATGACACCACGATATCCACATACAGGATCATGGTCTAATGGATGATTAATAGAGCCATAGCCAATATTTGCCTTACGCATCATACGTACAATATCTTCCATCGCATCTAAGTTATGACTAGGGTCGCCATCAATCTCAACATAGCTAATATGTCCAGCTGGAGTAATCGCATGGTAAGGACCTTCTATCGAAAGTTTATGTTCCATAGTGCATTTATAATGTACTGGCACATGGAATGAATTCGTATAGAATTCACGATCTGTAATTCCTTCTAGAACTCCAAACTTCTCGCGATCAATCATCGTGAAACGTCCAGATAATCCTTCTGCAGGTGTCGCAAGTAAACTAATGTTCATATTTAATTGTTTAGATTTAGATTCACAATAGATAAACATATGATTGATAATGCTTAAACCCATTTGTTGGGCATCTTTGTTTTCACCGTGATGATACCCAGTCATTGCCTTTAAACATTCAGCTAAACCGATAAATCCAATACTTAATGTGCCTTGGCTTAATACAGATTGTACAGAATCATCCAACTCAAGTCTTTGACTACCTTGCCAAATACCTTGACCCATAAGGAATGGGAAATTACGAACTTTCTTATTGGCTTGGTAGGCTAATCGAATGAGTAATTGATCAAGGACAGAATCTAACACATGATCAAGCGCAGAATAGAATTCATTCCAGTTCGCTTCTTTACCTTGTACGATTCCATGTAATATTCCAAGTCGTACTAAGTTAATACTTGTAAAAGATAAATTACCTCTTCCTTTAACTTGTTCAATTCCACATTGGTTCCCAATTACACGTGTACGACAACCCATGTATGTAACTTCTGTTTCGACTTTTCCTGCTTGATAATATTTCGCATTAAATGGTGCGTCTAAGAAACTAAAATTTGGGAACAAACGTTTTGAACTAACTCTAAGTGCTAATCGAAATAAATCATAATTAGGACTGTTCTCTTCGAAATTCACCCCTTCTTTTATCTTGAAGATAAGAATAGGGAAAATTGGAGTTTCATGATTACCTAATCCAGATTCATGCGCTAAAAGAAGTTGTTCACTCACTAGTCTACCCGCAACACTCACATCCGTCCCAAAGTTTAAACTTGAGAATGGTACTTGTGCTCCAGCTCTAGAATGCATGGTATTAAGATTATGGATTAAAGCTTCCATCGCTTGGTATGTCTTCTTAATTGTTTGTTTATACACACGATGAATCAATGTATTAAGTCTAGGTGTATCAAACACTACCGTTGGATTATAATCTTCTAAGGTATATTCTTGTATAAATGTCAGCTCTAGTTCAGATAAATCATCCCTTAATATTTCTGAATCATACGCTAATAACTTCTTAAATGTCTTACGGACACCATCCGCCATATCATAATCAAACGAAGGAATACTCTGCCCACCGTGTTGATCATTTTGGTTGGATTGAATTGCGATTGCCGCAAGTGCTGTATATGAACTGATATCATTCGGTTCTCTAAGTGATCCATGACCCGTTGAAAATCCTGAGTTAAACAGTTTTGATAAATCAATTTGGCAACAGGTTAATGTCCCCATCGCATAGAAATCTAAATCATGTATATGAATCGCACCAGAATCATGTAAATCACTGTGTTCATCTTTTAATAAGAAGTGTTTCGCAAAATTCTTTGAGACAGTCGAACCATATTGCAACATCATTCCCATGGAAGTATTTCCATCAATGTTCGCATTTTCACGCTTTTCATCGCTATTCTCTTGGAACGTCATCTTTTCTATCGATTTCATTAAAGAACCACGAATTTCACGTTGATGTGTACGTTCTTTACGATACTTCTCATAGATACTTGCACATTCTAAAGCTTGATTCTCTTTCAAACACTTAATAACGATATCTTGAATCTTCTCGATTGATACTGATTCTACATTCATCGACTCAAGTTTAACTTCAACTTTCTTCGCAATCTCTTGCGCAATAGAAGGTCTATGTTCAATCATTTGTCTTTCTGCTTTTTCAATCGCAGACACAATACGATCAAGACTATAATCAACTCTTCTTCCATCTCTTTTAATAACTGACTCTAGCATAATGTCCCTCTCCCACCCAAATTCCGAGAAAATGTGCATAATAAAAAGCCGATGCTTATCTCTCGTAAGCTTCCAACACACATTCATTTAAGGCAGGTCTTCCGACTCAAGATTATCATCACACTTCGCCTTCCCGTTAATACAGTGGCATATGAAGGTGACTCCCTTATACGGCGGCGAGGACCGTGTAGGCATTTAACCTACTTCCCTTTTCACACATTGTGACCTTAAACTTCTTTGGTGGTTTTATTTTATCATTATGATACGCGTGAAACAAGCATTCTCCTAAAACATTCATCTTCATATTTGTGACAAAACTTTCATCATGAAAATACTTGTATATTGTTGACAGAGGATTTATGATGAGCATTGTTAAACAAGAAAGATGACTATGTTACAGAAACTTAAATATTCACTTTATCGCTTTATGAGCGGACGATATGGATCAGATCAACTCAACTTCGCTCTACTTATTACCTCTATATTAATTTCATTAATTGGTGGTATTGTATTTAATCGTAGCTTTATTATTACTGGAATTGTCTATGCATTAAGCTTAATCGTACTCTATCGTGCTTTTTCTAAAAAAATATACGTTAGACAAAAAGAAAATCTAAAGTTTATGAGTCTAATTCGTCCTATACAGACACGATACAATCTCATTAAACTAAACTTAACACAGAAACAATTCAAACATGTTCAATGTCCAAGATGTCATCGTACACTTCGTGTGCCAAAAGGTCGAGGCAAGATTGAAATAACGTGCCCACATTGTCATGTCGCATTCGATAGACGTTCTTAAGAAAGGAACCTATGATTTCACTATTTAAATATATTCTTTACTTTATTGTATTAAATCTTATCTTAAACACAATCTTTCGGTTTAACCCATTAATTGGATACATTATCTATTTTGGATTCATTATTTATTGGTTCAGAGGATTACGCTTTAGACCAAAAACATTTAGAACATATACACAAGAACCTACACCATCCAAACCTAAAAACATGGGTGATGTGATCGATGTGGAATTCACTGAACACACAGAATCAACCGATTCAAATTAAAAGCCGTTACTGGCTTTTTGTTTGTCTAATTTGGTTAAAGCGAATAAGCGCATATACAATCATACAATGTAAGAGAGCCGTAAGGATCAATCCCCATTCAACCCCATATTGATTCGCAAAGAAGCCGATTATGAGTCCACCTACAATCTGTCCTAACGCATCCATTTGACCAAAGAATGATAAGAGTGTAGCACGACCATATGATTCAAGGTATTGATTGTTTAATATACTAAACATTGGATAGTTAATTGAACGTAAGGTACTACTCAATGAATAAAACAATAAAAGAAATGGAATAGTACTGCTTTGCGCAAAGAGTATTATGGTAAATACTAAGATTGAATTAAGGATAATAATAAATAGTATTGGTTTCTTAACTCGATTTTCAATCATCTTCATCATAAACACATGCACAAAATAAACGATTGCGGTTAAACCACCAATGACCCATACACTCTCAATCTCAGTGAGTTGATTCGACCCAAAGACTTTTAATCCCCATAAACGATCAAACCCTTCACTCGCAAAACCATAGAATAGCGCAATTATGATTAATGATTTTAATATTGAACTCGATTTTATTAGATTAATACTTTGTGTAATTAGATTTGATTCATTACTATGAACATTATTGTGTTTAACATAGTTCGTTTCTTTTGCGAACACTAATATCCCTAAACTTAACAACACAAGTCCACAACCAGAGATGAATATCGATGCTTCAATTGATGTATTAAGCGAGATGATAACCGCTAAACCAATTCCAACGATACCTCCAATAGATCCATATTGACTTGCCTTAATTAAGATTGTTTGATGAGTTGATTCTTCTGATTCATCTAATATCCATGCCGTTTGTGCACCACTCACAAAGGTATAACCTAAGCCCAATAAGAAAGAATACATCAAACTAAAGATAAAATTCGGTTGATACACTAATATCCCAAAGCTTAATCCCATTAAACCATACCCAATCGCAAACGATAGAACACGACTCTTACGATCCGCAAGATATCCAGTTGGAACTTCAAACAACAATACCGTTGATTCTAATACAACTCCGATCAGTATAAGTTGAAGTGGATTGAACTGACCTTTCAATACATAATAGATGGGTGTTAAGGTAAAAACCCATTGGGTTAGTAATGTACTAATGAACTCAATTGAATAGTGTAATTTAACCTGTTTCATACTATGCATTGTATCGTGTTCAATAAAAAAAGTCTCATATTATCCACCAAAAATGAACGGTATAGATTAATGACGAGTTGTTATTACAATACAAGTATTTTGGTGTATTATATTAAACAGGGGGGAACTTATGGGGGACTTTATATTCTGGATTATACTCATACCCGTACTATTCTATATCATTGTTGGGACATTTTCTAAGGATTCACATCCGAATGACATGAAGGTTCCAACACAAGAAGAAGATTATGGGGATGAATAGTAAATAGTAAAAAAAAGACAAGCCATTATGTGCTTGTCTTATTCATATATGTGATGATAGAGTGCTCCAATTAAATTCGAATCATTCCCAAACTCACAACGTACAACGACTGGTTTTAAAATAGGCGTATATTTACCATAATAATCAAACAAATCAGATACCTTTCGGTTAAGCGCTTCAATTAGACGATCTTGAGAACTAATTCCTCCACCAACCGCTACTTTTTCTGTATCCAATACAGTTTGAATCGCAAAAATCGCATTCGCAAAATTAGACGCAAATTCTTCTAATACATTTATCGCAACTTCATCATTATCATTCACTGCGATAAAGAATGCTTTACCATTAACTGAATCTTTATCTAAACCTTTGCGTTCTTCATAAACGCGTGTTAAACCACGTGTTCCATTAATATTCGCCCAGAAATTTACAGGATCATTAATCGGTAAGATTGTAGTAGGGAAACTTGATAACTCACCTGACGCAAAGTTATTCCCTCTAAGTAGTTTACCATTCACAATAACACCGCCACCAATTCCAGTTCCTAATGTTAAAACTAAACCATGTTCAGAATCTTTAAGCGATCCTTTCCATAATTCCGCAAGTGCTGCACATTTACCATCATTCTCAATACTGATATCAGTTGGACAACGTTTTTGAAGTTCTTCTTTCATCGCCACATTCTGAATATAACGTAATGCGCCTCCTGTAAACATAAATCCTGTATTACAGTTGATTCTTCCTGGTGCACTCATCGCAATCCCTTCAATCTGAGACGCATAACGATCATAAATTTGTCCAATCGCTTCCACAAATGATTCTAAACTATCACGTGGGACATCCACATCGCCCTTTTCTAGAATATTTGCCTCTTCATCTAACAACGCAAACTTTATACTTGTACCCCCAACATCAATTCCGCAATATTTTTTCATTTTGTCCCTTTCTTATTCCACAAACATCAAGTTATACAATGGTAAATGTATTCCACTTCGATCTTTGTTTAATGGTTCTACGATCAAATCATATGCTTCATCTAATAATCCTTTATCGACAAGTTTATTCATTCTACGTAATGTATTCGAATCATCAAAACACAAACCAATCTTTCGATCCTTATTTTGAGCAATTAAGAAACGATGTTGACCATCTTCTGAATAGAACATTCTCAAACCACGTTTCACCAATAATTCCGCAACACAATTCTCGAGCAATATATTTTTCTGTATTACCAATGGTTCATAGAGATACTCCACATCCCCATCATCCAATTGTCCAACTAAACATCCATTATCACGTACACATAATTTAAAGTTATCATCTTGACGATTATCAAGTAAAGGTAGATTCAATGGACCTGCTTTAAATATTGTGAATAACCATCCCATTTGATAGAGAAATAAGATACTTTCCCAATGTGTACGATACGACGCATTCTTCGCAACTTCACTGTACTTAAAACGTTTATTTCCATTACGAATTTGTTTAGGAATGGAATGAAATATCTCTACAGCACGTGATTTCTTATTTAATTCTACACGACTTACAATATCACTTAAATAAACTTCGTTAATAAATCGTTGTGATAATCGTATTCCTTCATATGAACCTGTATTAAGGAAAGCATGTACAGTTCTAGGCATACCGCCAACTGCCAAATAATAGCGAAACATATCCAAAAGATATTTATGTAAATCACTCGGCACAGGTCGACATTGTAGAAAGTTATTCTTAATCTCCTGAATTGTGACACTACTTACATTATTCGCCCATAAGAACTCTTCGAAGTCTAACGCATGCATACGCATGACCGTAACTTCTTCAGGATTATTTAATGTACTTAACATCGTCCGTGTTGCGATGACATCATATCTTGAATCGGATGAGAACTTTATTAGCGCGTTCATTGCGGGAGGGCATAAATCTATTTCTTCGAGTATGATTAGTGTTTCATATGGTATACATTTCGCACCTTGAATGAGTAATGTCATCTGTAAGATTAATGCGTCTAGTTCCATATCCATTTCAAAAAGTCGTTTCATATATGGATATTGGTTAAAGTTAATATATACAACCTGTTTATAGTTTTGGTAACCAAAAGTACGTAAAATGAATGTTTTACCTATTTGTTGGGGACCTTCAATGATAAGTGACTTTCGAGCAACATCTGCTTTCCAATCATTTAGTTTCTTAACTATTTTTCGCTTTAACATTTGTACTTATTTTCTCACAACGAGACCCATTATCCAATAAAAAAATTCCCGAAGGAATTTATTTTTTGATCACGTTATAAACTGTTCCGAATGTATCAACCGTAGCACTCACGATTACTTGGCTTGTAAGTGGCTTATCATACGTATTGCGTTTTTCATTCACAATCTTATCTACGACATCCATGCCTGACACTACTTTACCAAATGCGGCATATTGTCCATCTAAATGAGGCGCATCCGCAACCATGATAAAGAATTGTGAACCTGCACTATCAGGATTCTGAGAACGTGCCATCGAAATGGTTCCACGTGTATGTTTCAAATCATTTTTAATGCCATTCGCATTAAATTCACCTTTAATACTATAACCAGGACCACCTGTCCCTGTTCCTTGTGGACATCCACCTTGAATCATAAATCCAGGAATAACTCGGTGGAAGATCAGTCCATTGTAATATCCTTCAGAAACAAGTTGGATGAAATTACTGACTGTATTTAGAGCGACCTCTGGAAAGAGTTCGATATTAATGACATGATTATTTTCTAAAGTTAGTGTGACTAGAGGGTTTCGCATAAAATTCTCCTTACGTTATCAACGCTTATATATAATACTCAAAACTGTCCAATAAATCAATCTTATGTTATTGTTATTTCATGAAAGCGTATCAAGTTCAAGCACGGATTAATCATCCAATCCTTATTACGGATGAAAAAATGATAGCTTATTTAGTCGGTCAACGATTCCATGTATCAGAAAGGTTTATCGGATTACTGATTAAGAAAGACGAAATTATACTGTATTTAAATAATCTTTTTCCTACCCAATTAACTGGTTTAACTGTACGTCGATTTGATGATACAGATGATCCTATGAAGCTCGTTAATCATGATTTAAAATCTGATGTACTTTATGTTGATAAACATATGGCCGCAGGATTTTTATTACGACTTATGCATATGAATCCTTTATTAAAAGTAGAAATCGAAGAAATAGCGGATAAAGTACGATCCATTAAAGATGAATCTGAAATGGATAAAATGAGAATTGCGAGTCAATTAAATGATAAGGCAATGGAAATTGTTCGATCTCATTTGAAAGAAGGCGTAAGTGAGATGGAAATCGCATCCCTTATCCCTGAGATATTCCTATCGCTTGGGGCAGATGATGTTAGTTTTACTCCGATTGTCGCATTTGGACATAATACGTCCGACCCACATGCAGTCCCAAATGGTACACGCTTAACTAAAGGGTTACCAATTATTATCGATATGGGATGTATTAAGAATGGGTATTGTAGCGATATGACACGCTCATTCTTCTTAGAGGATAATACACTGAATCATGTTTATCAAACTGTACTTAAAGCTAATTTAGCCGCAATTTATACAGTAAAACCAGGTGTATTACTTAAAGATATTGATCATGCGGCACGATTCGTAATCCAATCTGCTGGATACGGAGAATACTTTATCCATCGTACAGGTCACGGTATTGGTCAAGAAGTTCATGAACCGTATGATGTTAGCGCAAGTAGTGATGTTATATGTGAAGTAGGCATGATCTTCTCAATCGAACCTGGTATTTATTTACCGGATGGTGGAGGTATTCGTATCGAAGATTTAGTTCTTGTCACAGAGAATGGTTGTGAAGTGCTAAATCATTATCCAAAAGATTCCCCTATTATCAAATAAGGACACTATGACAGTGTCCTTTATAAACTTACCTTGGAACGATCATCTAATGTACGTATATCTTGTAAGTGATATTTATGTTTTAAATCATCATAAATTGGTGTTATTTTTTCTTTAACTGCTTCAACACATAAACCTGCACACATCGATTCTAACCCAATTGGATCAATCACATGAATATGATTGTGTTTCGCAATTTCAATCATCTTATCAAGTAATGAATACGCAAATGTCTCACAATGATAACTCGAGTCTTTCGTTTGAATCAATACATCTAAAGCGAAATTATGACCATGCTCGAGGATATTTCGAATCGGTAATTTCACAATTGAAAACTTAATCATCTCTATTCTATTATATGGAATGATTGCCTTCGCATTCTCTATTTCTTTCAACTTAAACGGATTCGTCATTCCAATCGTAATATCAGTCTCATTAAATACACAATCATACGTTATCCCAAAACGACTTGTGATTTTTGCGACTTCATTCCCAATAATCACTCGGCTTACCAGTATCTTTGTTTGAGCACTTATCTCAACTGGTACTACATAATGATACCCCATAAAAAGGACCCCCCTTTTTCCTTATTATAGCACTTTTATTTTTATGTGAAATAATAGAAAAATCACCATTTCTGGTGATTTTATAAGGCACTGGTTTAATTTTGGGGGGAAGTCAGTGCCTTAAACAAGCGAACTTGTCTAAATCATTATACACATTATCAGTGTACATTTAAAGCACAAACAACCAATCAAAAATTAAGATATTTGTTGTTTCAAATAAGCATAAATGAAGTTATCAATCGATCCATCCATAACCTTTTGAACATTACCTTCTTCTGCACCAGTACGATGGTCTTTAACCAATGTATAAGGCATAAAGGTATACGAACGAATTTGTGAACCCCATTCAATGGACTTCTGTTCACCTTTAATCCCAGCTAATCTAGCCTCTTGAGCTTCGATCTCTAATTGATAGAGTTTACTCTTTAACATATTCATCGCATTCTCACGATTATTTAATTGTGAACGTTCTGTTTGACAGTTTACGACAATTCCAGTAGGTTTATGAATTAAACGAACAGCTGACGATACTTTATTAACGTTTTGCCCACCAGCTCCACTCGCATGTCGTACTTCTAGAATAATATCGTCGGGATTAATCACGATCTCAATTTCTTCATTGAATTCCGGCATAACATCCAATGAACAGAAAGATGTATGTCTTCGACCTGATGAATCAAATGGTGAGATACGTACTAAACGATGTACACCACGTTCTGCCTTCAGATAGCCATACGCCATATCACCTTCAATTAAAATCGATACTGACTTAATACCCGCTTCATCACCTGTCTGATAATCCAATACTTTTACTTTAAATCCTTTTTGTTCGGCATAACGTGTATACATACGATAAAGCATTTCTGCCCAATCTTGTGACTCCGTTCCGCCGGCTCCTGGATGTAATTCTAAGATTGCGTTTGAATGATCGTATGGATGAGATAGTAGAATCTTAATTTCGAACTTCTCAAATGCCTCTTGTGCACTTAGAACTTCTTCTTCTACCATTGCCATCATCTCTTCATCAAATTCTGTTTTTAGCACTTCAACAGTTTCATCCATGGATGAATATTGAGAACTAAGTTTTGTGTATGAATCAATTATACTAACAAGATCATTTTTTTCATTGATCAGCGTTTGTGCTTTTTTACGATCATTCCAAAAATGGTCTAACATCATTAATTGATCAATCTCATCGATTCGTGTTTGTTTACCTGGTAAGTCAAAGAGAGTCGCCAAGCTGCTTTAACTTGGCTTTGATCTCATTGACCGATTGTTTCATCTCATAAACTTCCATTATTTATTCCTCACTTCAACTTTCATACGTAAACAGAAACTAACAACTTCTTGTGAGATACGTTGTAACATATCTTCAAAGAGTTCATAACCCTCAGCCACATAAGCTTGAAGAGGTTTATTCTGAGCGTATGAACGTAAATGGATACCTTCTCTTAATTTAGACATTGTATCAATATGTTCTTGCCATGAGCGATCCACAATTGATAGAACAATGTTCTTTTCAAGGGATAAACCATGTGTTTTAAATGGTTCAATCTTAGCTTCATAACTGTTCCATGCTAATTGTTTCGCATGGTCAATAACATCTTGTACACTCTTACCTTTTATATCGGACTCATTAAGTGTAATATCGACAAAATGATTTGCGGCTAATGCGGTTAGTAATCCTTCCACATTCACTTCTTCTTGACGATTTTTAAGTTCTACATGAGCTTTTACTAGATTTTCAATAACACGGTCAAACATTTCACGAATTAATTCATGAACATCTTGATGTTCAAGAATATAATCACGTTGATTATAGATGGTTTCACGTTGTTGACGAAGAACATCATCATACTCTAACAATGTCTTACGAACATCGAAGTTAACACCCTCAACACGACGTTGAGCACTTGTGATTGATTTAGTAACTAATGTAGATTCAACAGCTTCATCACCTAAACGATCAAAGATTGCACGATAACGATCACTACCGAAACGAACCATTAGTTCATCTTGTACTGATACATAGAAACGTGAATATCCAGGATCACCTTGACGACCTGAACGACCTCTTAATTGATTATCAATACGACGTGATTCATGACGTTCACTACCTAGGACTGCTAATCCACCGAGTTCTCTAACACCTTCACCCAGTTTAATATCTGTACCACGACCTGCCATATTAGTTGCGATGGTAATTGAACCTTTATGTCCAGCCTTCGCAATAATTTCAGCTTCACGCGCATGGTTCTTCGCATTTAATACTTCATGACGAATCTTATTCTGAGTTAACATCTTAGAAATGAATTCACTTGTTTCAACCGCAATGGTCCCAACAAGAACAGGTTGTCCTTTTTCATGTCTTTCTTTGATTTCAGCCATAAGTGCTTGAAACTTCGCTTTTTGTGTACCGAAAATCGCATCCGGTAAATCTTGACGAACAACCGGACGATTTGTTGGAATTTCCACAACACGCATATTATAGATTGTTAAGAATTCTTCTTCTTCAGTTTTAGCTGTACCTGTCATACCACATAATTTACCGTATAGACGGAAATAGTTTTGATAGGTAATCGTAGCCATTGTGGAAGTTTCCTGTTTAATTGGAACATTTTCCTTCGCTTCAATCGCTTGATGTAGACCATCAGAATATTGACGGCCTTTCATTAAACGACCTGTAAATGAATCGACTATTACGATTTCATTATCTTGCACAACGTATTCAACATCACGATCCATCGCATAATTCGCTTTTAGAGCTTGATGTAAGTGATGTACTAAATGCGTATGACTGATTTCGTATAAGTTACTAACTCTAAATGCTTTTTCAGCTTGAGTTACCCCAAGTTCAGTTAATTGTGCACTCTTAGTTTTAACATCCAATACAAATCCTTCATCTTTAACTAGAGTCTTAACGAAACGATCTGCTTGAATATAAAGTTGAGCGGTTTGTTTCTGCCCGCCTGAAATAATAAGAGGTGTACGTGATTCATCAATTAAGATTGAATCCACTTCATCGACTAAAGCCATATTTAAATCTCTTAAAACACGATCCTTAACATTCGTAACCATATTATCACGAAGATAATCAAAGCCTGTTTCAGAGTTTGTCGTATAGGTAATATCACAATTGTATTCAGCTCTCTTTTGAGCTGGTGTTAATGTACGAACATTTAATCCGACCGTTAACCCTAAAAATTGATGGATCGACCCCATCCATTTCGCATCACGTCCTGCTAAATATTCATTCACTGTAACAACATGTACACCTTTACCGGATAACGCATTTAAATACACTGGTAGAACAGACGTTAATGTCTTACCTTCCCCAGTCTTCATTTCTGCGATATCACCTTGATGTAAAACAACACCCCCCATAATTTGTACTAAGTAAGGGTATTCTCCAATTACACGTCGTGCAGCTTCACGCGCTACAGCGAATGCTTCAGGTAGTAAATCATCTAATGATTCTCCTACACGAATGCGTTCTTTAAATTCTTCAGTTTTTTGTTTAAGTTGGTTATCGTCCAATGAAGCCGTCACATCTTTTAAGGCATCAACCTTAAGTGCAATTACTCGAATTTCTTCAAGTCTCTTCTTATCTCCATTGAATAATTTTTCTAGAATATTCATTCAAAAGCCTCCAGTATCCATCGATATTGTAACATATTTGGTTTATGAAAAAAGACAATGAAAAAGGTTGGCAAGCCAACCTTTTTGTTAGTTAAATTTTAACGATGTTGCGAGCTTGAAATCCGCGATCAGTTTCAACCATATCGAATTCGACGTCTGCGCCTTCTTCAACAGTTTTGAAACCATCCATTTTCAACTCAGAATAGTGGAAGAATACATCTTTATCATCTGCTAATTTGATGAATCCAAACCCTTTTTCTTTGTTAAACTTCTTAACTTTTCCTTGCATTTACTAAAATCCTATGCCTTTCCCGTAATGAATCTATGCACTACTAGGTACATAATAACACGAAAAAAGAAAAATGCAAGAAATACAACCAGTTGGTTTAAAATACTTTTTTCATAGAACAATTCTTTATCCACATTTCATGTATCGCAATAACACAAATCTTAATTTGATTATGATCTGTTTGTAATAAGTCTACGCATGCTTTTAGACTAGCCCCAGTTGTACAAACATCATCCACAATTAATAGTTTGGGAATTTGTTTTGCTGAGTTATCTATCAGATGAATTGCGGAACTTACATGTTGGCGCTCATACCGATTAAGTTTACTTTGTTTAATATCATCTTTGATTAAACAATCTAACTTAACACAATCGATTGACGCAAACATTTTATGTACGGCATGAAATCCTCGTTCCTCTGTCTTCTCGATGGATGAAGGCACGGGCACAAGAACATATTCACGATACGCTTTATTAATCTTGTTTGACAAGCCATACATGAAACATTTCCCCAAAGTTTCATCTTTCGACTCTTTTATTTGATACATCCACTTCTCTAAGACATCATTATATTGATATAACGCATGTACCTTTAATCCATTCACATCAACTACTCGATCTAATCGAATCAGTTTCTTACGACAATTTCCGCATAAGATATCTTTTTTTGTAATAAGTTCATATAAATCTAGCCCTTTAATTACAGGTCTAAAACAGACTAAACATTCGCCTGTATTTGTATCTCTACGCATTGGGTCACATCTGCCTTTCGTTCTGTACAAAGAAAAAGCACTCTACCATTTGGATAGTTCATACTTCTACCTACTCTTCCGGATATCTGTGTTAAACTCGCAAGATTAAATACAGTATGGTTCGCATATACAACCGCCACTTGAACATTCTCGAACGTTACACCTCGCTCTAGCACAGTTGTACAGATTAATCTACTTCCTGAATTTTCTTTGAACAATTTAATAGATTCATCTAATTTCGAATATCCAGCATAAACAAATGGTATCCCAAGATAGGTTGATAATTGATTCCCTAGTTTTATACTTGGCACAAAGATCAAACATGATTCTTCGAATTTCTTCAACCAATGTTTCAGATATACAAATTGGCCATACAAGGGAATGTACTTACATACCGGAATTACCAATCCATGATCATGCGGCCGTCTAAATAAACGAACTTCTGATATTTTTCCGTTCTTAACATCATTAACTAGTTCATCACTCGGTGTCGCAGTTAAGTAGATGGTATGTCCTTTAACCGATTGACGTGCAAATCCTTGAAGTGTATCATCACTACAAAATGGAAAAGCATCTGGTTCATCCAGAATGAGTAAATCGAACATTTTGTGGAATCTAAATAATTGATGTGTAGTAGAAATGATTAAGTGCCCCTCACAGTCATCTGTATGCCCCTCACACACCGCTACTACCTTTATCGATGTAAATATCTTCTTTAATCTTTCGTAGAGTTGAAGCACTACCTGTCGACGTGCAACCGCAATGCCAACTTTCTGTTTATGTTCTAATGCATATTGAATCGATTCCAACACTAACTCCGTTTTACCAGCTCCACATATCGCATATACTAATACATCTCTACTACGACTTTCTTCTAATATCTTCTTTGAACATTCTTTTTGCGAATCTGTTAACTGATAACTCATTTCAGTTTCTACTGAATCATCGTAATAAAGAACCGATCCTTCTAAACCTTGGTACTGTATACAACGTCGACATTGCATACGGCCATTAAGATTCACAAAGTACTTTAGCTCTTCACATCCACATCGTTCACATTTTATGTTCATATTAATACATATGATTACTCGATTAATTTCCCTTAAAAAAACCTTAGCTTTTAGGCCAAGGTATAATTCCATCGATTGTGACTAAGAAACTTTCATCCGCAAGTTTAGCCATTGGAGTGTCTGATAATGAATCCGAATAGAATGAATTCACATGTGCATCCGGATAAAGTTCTCTAAAACGTTTAACTTTCTCTTCACCGTAACAATTCTCTTTCGAAAATCCTGACTTTTTATCCACAATTGATGCGATTAAGTTTACTCCCCATTTATCACAAATCGGTTTTAACATAAATTCAGGGGATGCGGATATAATCACATCGGTAGGATGTTTCTGTAAGAAGTAATATTCAAACACATTATGTTCATGTTTATCCCAGAATTCCAATACTCTTTTATCCATATCTTTAATACTTCTAAAGTAGGTATAGATAACTGTCTTCATCTCTGTTTTAGTAATAAGATGCATCGAATACCCTAGAAATGCGATTAGTTGACGTATTCCATATCTTAAGATAAATGGATTCTTTTTTAAATTGAACAGATAAAAATCTTTTGAACTATCATCTTTATAGATTGTCTTATCGAAATCATAAACATTCATTAAACATTATCCCCTTTACTTAAATATGGAAGATGCATCTCAAACACAGATCCTTCATTCTCTTTACTCAACACAACAACTTGTCCACTATGCATATGTACAACGGTTTGTACTAACGCTAAACCTAAACCCAAACCATCCGTATTTTCTTTACGACTACGATAGAACGGCTCAAATATCCGTTCTAAGTCTTGTTCAGGTATCCCTACACCATCATCACTAACGCGTATTATATACGCTTTATCATCAAATTCTGATGTGACATGGACTCTACCACCTGGTTTATTATATTTTATCGCATTTTCGATTAAATTATACAATGCTCGATACATTAGTACCTGATTCCCATAGGAAGTTGGTGTATTCGTAACGTTATAACTTAATTCAACGTGTTTATCATTCGCTAATACCGTTAAATCATCCACAACATCCATAACGAGTTCTTCTACACTAATCACATCATTCAATGAATCGGATCCTTCTTGTGAACTATCGAGTAATGTTTCAACTAACGCATTCATTTTACGAACCGTTTTTTGGATAATTTCTAATGTGTTCTGATAATCATCAATCGTTTTATCTTTTTGTTCATTTAATACATCAATATGTGTCTTAATAATCGATAACGGTGTCTTTAATTCATGTGCCATACTCGCATTAAAGCGTTTCTGATAACTTAGTGCAGAATTCAATTTCGTTGTGACACTATTAAATGAAGAACGAATATCTTCGAGTTCTTCAAAATCATATTTATTCTCAATACGATTGTTTGTATAACCTCGAATTGATTTACCTAATTGATAGACTGGTTCAATTAATCGTTTATATCCATACATTAACATCGCCAATAAACTTAGCGAAATGAATGAAATATAACCTATAAATTTAGTCGTTGGATTTAGTTCAATGGATAATATAGTCGTCTCTGGCGCAGCTTTTAACATTGGTTCCGCAGCTCTAAATTCATCAGCCGCAACCATCATTGATTCTTCGATATGTGTTTCTGGCCAAGTCATGACTGCATATACACCAATAAACAATACAAAGGTAAATGCGATGAGTGATAGGTATACAATCCCTTGTTTCTTTATACTTTTACGTTTCATATCAAGGATTTAGTCGGTAACCGACCCCTTTCACTGTTAATATCACATCATCACGCTCTGTTATTTCATGAATTTTCTTACGTAATGCGTAGATATGTACACGCATAACATCTGTAAATGGATCTGCCGCTTCATTCCAACATTTCTCTAGAATCTCTTCTGCACTCACAATGTGATCTTGATTCAAAAAGATGTACGAGAAGATAGAGTATTCTTTAACGGTTAATCCGATAATCTTATCTTTATATTTCACTTGATGTAAAGCAAGGTCTAATTCAAAATCACCTGCTTTAAGTGTATTTGGCTTAACTGAGAAATCTCTACGATTTAATGCACGTAAACGTGCCTTTAACTCTTGGAAATCGAATGGTTTAATTAAATAATCATTCGCTCCTTTATCCAATCCTTCAATTCTACAATCAACCGTGTGTAATGCACTAACGATCATAATCTTAACTTGGTCATCTTGTTTACGTATCTTTTCGAGTAGTTCCATTCCACTCATTTTAGGCAAGTTTAAATCCAATACGATACAGTCATATTGATTATAGGAAAGTAAATCTAACGCTTCTTCCGCACTTGCGGCCGCATCAATTCCATACCCTTCCGCTTTTAGTCCTTTTTGGTACGCATTTAAGAGATCTTTTTCATCTTCTACGAGTAATAATTTCATATTTGTCTCCTCTTCTTACGCGATATTAGGAATAATATAAGGATAATCCCAAACTCAATCATAAGCAAATGGACTTTATACGCACTAAGTGTTTCGATAATTGGATGCACAGGTAAGATTGTTAGGTTTATCATAATTTTACTCCTTTACATCCTTATCCTATCAAAAGAGTGATTAAGATTAGATTAAGAATAAAAAAACCGGAAATCCGGATTCGTTTTTATCGATTTACAAGTCGATTTCGTATTTGATTAATCTCAGAATGAATGAATCCTAAACTCTTTACATAGTCCTTTATCGATCCATACTTATAATCGATATGTTTAAGCGTCTTTTGCATAAACGTGTAATTTGATAACATCATCGCTGGTACATCACGCATAATCATTTTCTTTACTCTTGGATTATGACTAATATTTGCGAAGGATGGTTCATAGTTTGTGATGATATCTTGATGATCAACACCCGCAATCCCCAGAAGTAACATTGCGATTAATCCGGTTCTGTCTTTTCCCGCTGAACAATGGAATAACACACAACCCTCTTCACTTTCTTGGATGACTTTCAATACTTTCGCAATTGATCGCTTTTCCTTTTCTAATGTATTAACATAATTCACATCCATTGATATCGTATTATAGTTCTCGGTCATCTCGTGGATCATCGATTGACTAATAAGTGATATATGATGAAATCGTATTGATGGATCATTTTCAAATGGATTTGGAATCTGTTCCAGTTCATTCTCTGTCCTTAAATCTATCACTGTCTTAACCCCATATTCTTTAAGAAACCCAATATCTTCTTCACTTAGATACCCTACTTCATCACTTCTTAAAAACTGATTAAAACGTGTTGCGTTTCCATCATAAGTTGGATATCCACCTAAGTCACGCGTATTATAACTTCCTTTCAATGGTAATCGTATGTATTGCATAAATCCTCCTAGTTTACATCAAACTTAGCATAGCCTCTTTTACACTTGTTTTTGTGTAGACACAGTAAAAGGATTGTTAAGGTGGAGAAATAATCGTAACTTACATAAAAAAACCTAAGAATTTCTTAGGTTAATTAGATTATTTAGACGCATCAATCATGAGTTGTGCCATTGCGTTCGAGAATTCAATCGGATCTTCAATGGTAAACCCTTCAATGAGTAATGCTTGATTGTATAAGAGTTTTGCG
Source organism: uncultured Erysipelotrichaceae bacterium (assembly GCA_942492995.1). GTDB lineage: Bacteria > Bacillota_I > Bacilli_A > Erysipelotrichales > Erysipelotrichaceae > UBA2212. The sequence continues at coordinate 1,726,962 of OW818653.1, read as the reverse complement.
TAAGTAGATACTTTATCACTTGCGACATGACCTAATGCCTCAATCAATGGATGATCACTGTTAAGTTCTAAGATACGTTTTGCCTTAGCTTGATTGTTCGCATCTGGCATTTGCGCCAATACTTTTTCCATTTCAAGTGAGATTCCTTCATCCGCAACTAAACATACAGGATGTGATTTCAAACGTGAACTTAAGCGTACATCGACTACTTCGTCTTTGAGTGCTTCTTTTAATGAAGTTAATAAATCTTTCTTCTCTTCAGCTTTTGATTTAAGTGCTTCTTTTTCTTCTTCACTGCTTAAATCTAAATCACCTTGATTAATTGCTTTAAATGTCTTTTCCTTATAAGTATGTAATATGGATAATACAAACTCATCCACATCATCCACTAAGTAAAGTATTTCGAAACCTTTTTCTTTTACCCATTCAGCTTGTGGTAATTTATCACACTTCTCTATGGTTTCGCCAGATACATAGTAGATCTCTTTCTGATCTTCACTCATGCGACTAACGTATTCTTCAAGTGATACCAACTTCTTATCACGGCTTGATGTGAATAATAGTAAGTCTTCTAACAATTCACGATTCGCACCATAGTTCGCATAGGTACCATATTTAATTTGTAGTCCAAAGTTCTTCCAGAATTTCTCGTAGTTCTCACGATCTGTTTTTAACATACCTAAGAGTTCTGATTTAATCTTCTTCTCTAATCGTGATGCGATTGCCTTTAATTGACGATCATGTTGTAACATTTCCCTGGAAATGTTTAATGATAAATCCGGTGAATCAACCAATCCCTTCACAAATCTAAACGCATCAGGAATTAATTCCTTCGCATTATCTAGAATGAATACTCCTCTACTGTAGAGTTGTAGACCCGCTTGATATTCTGCAGAATAGAAATTGTAAGGTACATGACTTGGAATAAAGAGTAACGCATCAAACGAAATAGAACCTTCTAAATTCGTATGAATCACTTTTTGAGGATTCTCGAAATCATTAAACTTAGATTGATAGAAGGTATTGTAGTCCTCTTCCTTCAAATCTGACTTCGAACGTTTCCAAATTGGAACCATTGAGTTTAATGTCTTCGTCTCAATACGCGTTTCAGTTACATCACCTTTATCATCATAATCCTTAACTTCTTCATCCATTAAGATAGGATAACGAATATAATCTGAATATTTCTTCACTAAACGTTTAACCGTATAGCTTTCTAAATACTCCCCATATTTCTCATCTTCTTCATCCTTATTTATATGTAGAACAATTTTTGTCCCAACTGGTAATTTTTCATCTAATGTTTCAATGCGATACCCATCTTCACCGGTTGATTCAAAGTACACACTTTCAGCGTCACGAATGCTTTGTGTATAGACTTCCACTTTTTCCGCAACCATAAACGCAGAATAGAATCCTACTCCAAATTGTCCGATAATATCGACTTCTTCTTGTTTATCTGCCGTTTCTAAATTCTTCTTAAAGTTATACGAACCACTCTTCGCAATTACCCCTAGGTTATCTTCAACTTCTTCTTTTGTCATACCAATCCCATTATCAATAATGGTTAAAGTACGCAATGTTGGATCAAGTTCAATTCGAATGGATAGATTTGTACGATCAATTGCCAAATCTTCCGTTAATGATGTGTAATACGCTTTATCCAATGCGTCAGACGCATTTGAGATAAGTTCTCTTAAGAATATCTCTTTGTGCGTATAGATAGAATGAATAACTAGATCCAATAATCGTTTCGTTTCTGCTTTGTATTGTTTCTTTGCCATAAATCTCCTCTTAGCACTTTAATGATGTGAGTGCTAATATATTTTAACCTAGCTATCAAATATTATCAAGTCATGATGATTAATAATTTAGGTATACATCAGAAATTGATCGATTTTAAACACATTTTTACAAAACGCTTATCTAACCCTATGTTTCTTTCAAATTAACAAATAATTCCAAACGATTGATTTTCTAAAATTTAGGTTTAAACTGAAATTGTATCTAATTCTCTACCATTTCCACGATAACGAATCTTTTTATGACATTTTTTGTCAATACGTGCTATAATGCACCGGTATGTCTATAGTACAGTTAGGAAATTTATGAAATTTAGTGAATTAAATTTATCGTTTGAACTTAACAGAGCCATTGAAGAGCTTGGTTACGTTGAAGCAACACCCGTCCAAGAACAGTGCATCCCTGCCGTTATGGATGGAAGAGATGTTATCGGTCAGTCACAAACTGGTACCGGTAAAACTGCCGCTTTTGGATTACCTTTATTAGAGAAATTGGAAGTACTTGAGAAGAGATTACCACAAGTACTCATCATGACACCAACCCGAGAACTTACTCTGCAAGTTACCGCTGAAATGCGCAAGTTTGCAAAATATAAAGAAGGCATACGGGTTGTCTCCATTTACGGAGGAGATCCGATTACCACACAGATCAGAGATTTAAAAGGTGGAGCCGATATCATCGTTGGTACACCAGGGAGAATTCAAGATCACATCAATCGTAGAACATTAAAGTTCTCCTCATTGAAAGCGCTCGTTTTAGACGAAGCGGATGAAATGTTGAAGATGGGCTTTAAGGAAGAAATCGAAGAAATTATTAAGTCTTTACCGACTGAACGTCAAACGTTACTCTTCTCTGCGACAATGCCTAAGGCAATCTTAGACATTGTGAATAATTATCAGACTAACCCAGTACATGTTAAGACTAAACAGAAAGAAATGACTGTTAATAGTATTCAACAATTCGTGTACGAAGTTAATCAAGGTGACAAGGCTAAAGTACTTGTTCAATTATTAGAATTCTATCGTCCTGAAAGCAGTATGATTTTCTGTAACACAAAGAAAATGGTTGATGACTTATGTGCCCTCATCTCTTCTAAAGGTTATAGTACTGCCGCAATTCACGGTGATATGAAACAAGAAATGCGTACGCTTGTTATGGGTAAATTCAAAAACAAGAAGATCCAACATTTAGTTTGTACAGATGTTGCGGCGCGTGGAATTGACGTTGATGAACTCGATATGGTATTCAACTACGACGTTCCTCAAGAAACAGAATATTATGTTCACCGTATTGGCCGTACAGGTCGTGCTGGTAAATCAGGTATTTCCGTTACACTAACAACACCTCGTCAACGTTATGTAATTTCTGAATTAGAACGTTTAACAAAAGCTACGATTGCTCGTAAAGAAATGCCTTCATTAAATGAGATCCAATCTGTTCGATTCGATCACATGACTCAAGACATTATGAAGACGCTAAAAGCAGATATTCCTGCTGAAATCAAAGCATTGGTTGAAAAACTAGTGGATGAAGGTCTATCCCCAATCCAACTATCTGAAGCATTATTATACAAAGTAATTGGCGATGATATCTTCCAAGAAGCTCAACGTCCAATTGAAAAACAACGCCGTGCTACTAAGATCAACAGTACAACTATTGAGTTGGATGTTGGTTCAAGACAAGGCATTGCGGCAGCTCACTTAGTTTCCGCAATCGCAGAATCTGCTGGTATCAGTGGTAAGGATATCGGTAAGATCCGTATCCAAGATCGTTTCTCACATGTTGAGATTCCACAAGAATTTGTCCGTGAAGTTGTGGACGCATTAAACCAAGGAACAATCAAAGGCTTTAAGATTAAAGCATTTGAACTAACTGGTCGTGCTCCTAAACCTAAGACAAGCAATACCGGTGGACATTCCAACGGTTATAGCCGTCACAAACGATAAGCAGCCTCACGGCTGCTTTTTTAGTTCTTTTTGTCTGATGTATAAAATAAGAGTAATAACTGAAACTAGAACTATCAATCCTATTATGATTTTTGTATCGATTCTTATCCATTCCACATCAATCGAAGTATAGAATATTCTATCCATTAGAAGTACCATTATGATTATTCTAATAGTACTTACAAATGTATATACTCTCTGATTAAAATCAAATTTTCTATCCACAAAGTAAGTAGATAAAATAATAAACATAAAACCGATAATGTACCTAATAAAACTATATTTCAAAACAGTATACACCATATTATCCGGTCCACCATTTATCCGAAATGTCTCACCATCAAACAGTAATGTGACTAGTAACAGTAATAGTGTAAGACCACCCCATACTAATGTAAATTGACTAAACAAACTCACTTTTCTACGATTATCTTTCATAATTAACTTATTACAATATTCTTTTGGATTAATAATTGTTTGCGTAATATCACTAAAATTATCTCTTGATTCATTCGACTTATTAATTAGTTCATCCTTAATTGATAATATTTCATTATCCGTAAATTCATACTTTACAAGATATCGGATGATACCATTTATGAAATGTTGATCATCTTTTTCTAACAATTTCATTCTATTATTCATTTCTTTTCTTAAAGTTTTTAGATCACTCATTATAATACTTTCCTCCTATCAATAAATTTAACAAGGATTGCTAAACCTAAGAAAAGATAAATGATAGCTTTAGGTACAAGTATACTCGTGACAATTAAATGTTTAAATCGATCAAACACGATTAATGTTAGTATAAAATCGATAAGAACAATCAATGATTTAACACTTGACCCTAAACCAGGTCTAAATATCTTTTCTTTACTTTCCACCGAAGTAACCAAAAATAAAATAAACAGAAGTATCGCAAGTACTAATACTTGTAACTGTATAATTACTAGATTTGGATTTAAATCTGAATAAGGAAACGGATTAAGAAATGAAGGATAAAGAAAGTATATACAGTAGATTATTATTGTTAAAGGTAGAAAACGTCTTAACGTAAGCATCGCAAAACTACTTTTTCCAATTTCATATTTACTTAATATTTCATTAGTATAGGTTTCAGGGTTTCGAATTGATCCCATTAACAACTCATCATTGTTCTGTCTATTTACAAAATCCAATAGTATTTCATTCAATATTTGATGTTGTTGATCTCTTGTTATGTCATGTGTACGAATATATTGATGGATTTTTTTATAGAACATTAAGTTGTCTTTAGATAATTTGCGTTTGAGAATTTTATTTGCGTTTTTAACTTCACTCATAATGAATTTCCTTTCTCTCTATATTATTAATATTTCTTATATGATTAACTTTTTAAGGTTATATATGTAATAAATAAGAATTAAACCTAATAATATAACCATTATCATTGGGTTTAATGTAACCATGTTTTGAGCTAAATTATTTTCTAATGTAAAATTATTAGTCAGTACTATTAAAATGAAGACTTGTATTATCGCATTATAATAAAACGTAAAATTTCTTCGTTCTTTATTAAATAACATTTTGTATTCAAATAATCTGGTTGAGAAATATAGAAACACCATCAATGATAATCTCAATAAAGTATTTACTGATATTTCTATACCAGGATTATCTAAATATAACAATCTTGAAAAACCATTAGGTGAAAATATTAATAACATAAATAAGATTGACCCAAAATACAATGGTATAACGCGTTTAATTATTACACCTATAAACCCTAGATATTTTCGATTATACTTTGACACAATCGACGCACAATACACCTTTGGATCTTCATATAATTCCCAAATGTTTACTCCATCAATTACTTTTGAATATAAATCTGTCAATATTATCCATTTTGCCTCAATAAATTCACTTCTAAGTAAGTCAAATTGTCTTAAGTAAGTATCGACATGCATACAAAAGATTGTGTCACTTCGATCAAGACTCTTCGTAATGTCCTTTATTTGTTGCGATTGTTCAGCAGTTGTAATCATTGTTCCCCCAAATATTGATTAATTAAAACATTCTTTTCTTTTGAATTAGATAAATGAGTAAAATACATAGAAATAAAACTAAATATACGATTACTTTAGGCAATGTGATTGTCACAATATTCATACCAGATAAAGCCAATAGAATAAACATAAGTAAAGCCCATCCGAAGAACACTAATATTTTTTGAGTAGTCATTGCTTTATTCTTTTTAAATAAAGTTGCTTTGGTTAGTAGTTCAAAATATAGACCATAAGTACTATATCCTAAACATTTAAAAAATCCTTCAGTACTAACTTCAATTAACCATGGATTATTAAGCATATTAGAAGATGGCGATAAAAAGTTTGTTGAAATGAAATAGAAACATAGAAATCCTATAAACACTAAAATGTATTCACTTGTTACTGTTCCCCATTTCGTTTTTTCCAAATTATACTTTTCAATATACTTATCAATATATGCTTTAGGATCTTCAATTGTATCCCACAGATCTTCACCAAGATTTGTTCGATCTGAAAAATCAATTAACACTTCATTAATTAAGGATCGATACTCTTGTTTGGAAGTATAATGTCTTGAAATATAATAGTCGATATCTAAAAATAACTTTTTATTATCTCCTTTAAGTAATTTCCTTAAATTCTTATTTTCTTTTTTAAGTATTACAAGTTCTGACATGTTCTCTCCTTACAAACAAAAAACTCAAAAAATGAGTTTTACATCTAAAATTTAATGATTAGTTTCCCCATACATTCCCCCGAATGATTATCTATATTTTATGATACTAGAAATAAAGACGACATACAATGTTAATAAATTCACCAGTCTTTCATATGATTAATCTCATATGAGTAGATACAATCTTGTTTATACGTTTCAATAGCTTCATCACTCATATCATCTACTTCACGTAACATTCCAATTCCAGAAAAGTCTTTCCACAAGAAACCAAATGATTTCCTACCGAAGTAACAAGACACATAGTTATCTTCGTATGCTAGGAGAATGCCATCATTTCCCTTGATTTGAATAATATCAATGATTGGATTATTAAATAATTCTGCCTTAGCTCGAGATTTCCCATAATCTTCTAAACTCAAATACATGTGATTTGATTTCAACAGATAGATTAACCCAAAGATACTAATTACTAAATAAAGTATAATCTTCATTTTCTTATTCATAATTATCCCCATTAATACTTAGATTAAATGCTTCACTAACTTGTTCAAAATTCAAATTAATTGATTTAGTTTCATATGGTACACCTGTAAAATAGATGATCGCTAAATCATTCATCCACATTTGAACATTAATATCTTGAGGATATTCTTTATTATCGTTTAGATTAAGTTTTAAAGATTTATACATAAAAATATTACTGTATTGATTAAACAGATTAAATTTTCCGTCTGTTCGATATAAAAGAACTAAATTATCATTTTCAAGCAATAAGACTCTTTCAAAAATTAATATAGTATTATCAATCTCAACTACTTCTCGAATATCCCAATCCCTATACTTTACATTCGATAAATCTTCACCCTTTGTGTATCCAATCGCATAAAGCATACTTTTAATATCAAGATTTTCATCCGATTTATTAAGACTGCTTTGTGATGTTAAGGTAATTGATTTATATATGTTATAGAGCGATAAACATAGAATCACAATAAAAACTGCTCTAGTAATTACCCAAACATACCCGATAATAGGATGATGAATTTTATTTAACTCTTTTCCAATATCTTCCGGATTACCCATTTCTTCCATGATGCGATTATTTAACTCTTCATTGGAAAGAGATTGCCAATTGTGTTCCTCAATTAAATCATTGATATGACTTCTAAGTTCACGTTTAATCGAACGATGATCCACAAAAAACTTAACATGTTTCAAAACCTGTTTAATGTATGAATTACTCACTGAACTCATATTTAAATGTCCCCACGACATTACTCAACGTGTTTTTAAATAGCTCAAATTCTTCTTTCTCGATAATCAATTGTTTACGTCCTGTATTGGTAATCTGGTAATACTTACGTTCTTTATTATTTTCACGTTTAAAATAGGATGTTACATATCCTAATGCCTCGAACTTATGTAAGATTGGATAAAGTGTTCCTTCTTTATATTGAAATACGTTTTCAGATAATATCTCTAAATCACGAATAATCTCATATCCATAACGATCTCTTTGGCTAATTAAACCTAATATTAATAAATTCGAACCTGCTCCTATATAGTTTTTATCCATACCTAGTGCTCCTAGGTATATTATACATAGAATATCTAGGGTTGTATAGAAAAAAATAACTGAATGAATCAGTTATCGTTTTAATTTGTTTGAAGTTCTTTATATACGACCCATGCGAGGAATAGGAATAAGATTCCAACTAACACAAATAGATTTAATTGGATAAGTGTACTTGATAGTGTTGGACTATCGGAAATAAACTGAATAACGGTAAGAACTAGGAATATATTCGCAAATGAGCCTAGATTTTTCTTCGATTTATTCTCAATTGAATATCGTCTTTCAAGATATAACAAATACACGATCGAGAAGTACTGTACTACCATAAAGATTGGATAACCAACTGATACATCAATACTTGTGATTAGACCATTACCACTAAACCAAAGTCCTAAGAAGTGTAAGACTAATATTACAAACATAAAGAAGAAACCAATCATAGGTAAGTACTCAATGAGTAATAAGTTCTTAATGCTTATTTTACTTAGATTTAACTTTTCTGTTAGATTTGTACAATATGCTTTCACATTCTTCACTTCTTTAAATAACGATGTATTACGCTTTGTATAACCATGCGCTTTATCTAAAATATCCCCTTTAATCTTCTCTAACTCATAACGAGATACTTCATACTGACTGATATTACTCATGATAGAACGAATTAATTCTCTTGATGCAGGATCAAGTTGTTTAATCGATTTATCATTCTTAGACCTTAATTGATATAAATTATCCATTGAATCTCCTTTAATCGAAAAACACCTTTACAGGTGTTAACTTGATTACTTTAATGGTTTAGCGTTTTGAGCTTGTGCCGTTAAACTCTTATCCCCAAAGATTAGATAAATGAAGATAATAATTAATAAAATAACGAGCGGGAATTGAAGCCATACGATAAATGTATTAAATCCACTACCTGATAATTCAGCAAGTGTTACACCAGTCGCTTTAACTGCAGTATCCAATAACGCATATGTTTGTAAAATACAGTAAAACAAAATACTAAAGAAAATCAATGCTAGGCTTAATAAAACTTTTCTGAGATTCATAGAGCTCCTTACGCACCTAATAGTTTACGTTTTATGATATCAATGGTTTCCATTGAGATATCTCTAGAGATAAAATAATCCAATATGTTCGGATACTTATAGTTCAAATAATTCAGAAATGTAGTCATCGTTTCAGGTTTTGAACTGAATAAATCTTGATACATTTCACTAACATTCTCATCTCTACCAACATACTTAGGGATAAGATACGTAAACGATACTTCATAATCCGCAATAATATCGATATCTGGTACACCAACTAATTTATATAGTAGTGCTGTAATAACACCTGTTCTATCTTTTCCAGCTGTACAATGATACAAAATCGCTTTATCGTACTTCGCAAATGTATCAAACACCTGTTTAATAAACGTTTTATTTTCTGACATTGAAATGTATAAATCACTTAGCTTAATACGATTAAGATCTTCAAGTGTAAACTGTGCATGATCTAAGATCGCAATATTATAGTAATCTACATTAGGATGATTTACAAATGGATCTGGCGCATGATCGATTTCATTTTGATGTCTAAAATCAATAACTGCTTGTACACCGTACGCCTGTAAGAATTCCATTTCATCGGTTTGTAGATCGGTTAAATTATCACTTCGTACAAAAACATTATTTCTAACAACTTGATTTGATTGTGTTAAAAAACCACCAATATCTCGACAATTATACACTGCTTTAAAATTAAATCGACGCATAACTTACCTCATTAGACCTATTTTAACGAGGAATGACGTTTAACTCAAGTTAAATCTTTGGTTTACGAATTGCTTGAGTCGCAACACAACCAAGGCCTGCATTCACTCCTCCACTACAAATAAGATCTGTCACATAGAGTTTTGAATCAGGGAAACGTTCACGAACCATACTTTCCAGTAATTCCGCATTTTCTTTACTCCATGCATGTCCGATACAAAATTCATAGTCTTCATTAACCCCAAACTTTTCAAATTCATCCACGATAAAATGGAATGCTTTATGAATCGTTCTTAATTTCTCTAATATATCAATTCTACCTTCAGTTTCTTTACGTATCACAAGAACTGGTTTTATATTTAGAAATCCACCGATTGTTGCGGCAAGAGCTGTTGTACGTCCATTCTTCGCAAAGAGTTTTAAGTCTTCTGCCATGATCAATGTAATACTATGTTCTGCCATATCACGGATGACTTTATCCACTTCTTCAATACTCTTCCCTTGATCAAATAATTGACGTGCTGTGACTGCACAGACAAGTTCAATATTTGCCATGGAGTAACAATCCATTCCAGTAAATGGCACATCAACTTCTTTAGCCACAAGCTCCATTGTGTTTAATGTACTCGAAAGACCTTTGCCAAGAGGTACGGCATAAATATGATCATAGTCTTTTTTCAATTCGGTAAATAATTCTTGAATGCGACCAAAAGACGGTTGCGATGATTTCATATGTTTACCCATGAACATCATCTGATAACATTGGTCATTCGTAATATTTTCACCTTCAAAGTAATTATTCTCACCATCTGTGATTTGAAGAGGTAACATATACAATCCATCCATCTTGATATTCAAATGACTCATGCCACATGCACTATCTGTTACGACCGCAACTTTCATAATTAAAAACCTCTCTTGTGTTTATGGTATCACTGAGAGGTTCTTTCATCAATCACTAATCTTTCAAAACTGCTTGAATTCCAAAGGCATTTAGTCCAACATGAGCCGCAACCCCTGCTGGAAGGATAATTACTTCTGTTTCGCAACCTGGAATAGATTCATCCATCAATTTAATGAATGAATCGATACGACCACTCGCATCACACTCTGGGAAGTATACTTTGTGTGTTTTAGCACTTACACCACGTTTTACCATATCTTCAATAACTGCCGTAAAGAGTTTTGCCTCAGTACGTGCAGTATCAAATTTTTCAATTGTATTTACGTTGTAGTCAATGTATAACCCTAATTTAACTTTTAATAAATTGATAAGCGCTGCGACTGGACCTTTAACACGACCGCCTCTTACGAGTTGATCAATATTATCTGGCAAGATATACGTCTTACAATCTTTGAATACACGATCCGCATACGTTAGAATAGTTTCAATACTTACACCTTTATCAGCCATTTCACGTGCTTTAATTGCGACATGTCGAATTGAAGCAGCCGCCGAACGACTATCCACAAATGTTATATTCTCAATATCATGGTTGGTAGCAGCTAAACGGAACGCTTGGAAAGTACCCGATAAATAACTTGCGATCGAGAACACAAGAATATGATCATAATTTTCTTTCTTGATTCTCTCCATCATTTCATCTAGAAAACCTAGATTGGGTTGAGCTGTTTTTAATGATTTTTTAGCTTGAAGTGCTTCAATAATTTGTTTTGGACCAATATCGATAAAATCTTTGAATTCCACATTGTCTACGATAACGGACAAAGGCGCAACTTCAATTCCTAATTTTTTTGCGTCTTCCGGAAAAAGAGACACCGACGAATCGGTTATAATACATATTTTACTCATGATAGCCTCCTAGAGTAATGACATAATAACGAATAGTGTTCACTTTTGTCAATTACTTCAATCTTTATCTTAATTATAAGCTAAATAACTAAAAAAGGATACGCTTGTATCCTTTAAAATAAACGTATATTAATTATTCTTTAGCTCTTCGAAAACCTTAGCCGTCCCATTTTCAAGTCCTATAATTTCAAACATTGTCAACGCAATCATGTATTTACTTTTCTTTCGAATATATACTTTTTGAATTGCCATATCTTCGATTGTCACATCAACAACTCGATATGTTTCGCCTGCAATTACGACATCATATTTATCACCAATCACATAACTGTATTCTAGAACACTTATTAGGTTCTCAATAAACAAATCCATGTACACATCTGTTGTGACATCAATACTATTTGTTTTTGTTAAGTCTTCAACCATCAACATTACGTTTTCGCCTGTATTATAATTCATTAACGTAAAGTCAAAGAATGTTGTGGCTAATTCCATCGCCTCTTCAAAGTTATCTTTTTGTTCATCAAACTTTGAATCATCTAATTCAATCTCAAACATGTTAATTAATTCTTCGTCGGTTAATAACGTAAATCCTTCAGGATACGTAAATGTTAATCCAACAAAATCATTCGTATAGATAGTCTCTTCCCATTCTCCTCTAACATACGTTTCATACTCTTCAGTTTGATTCGAACATGCGGAAACTGTTAAACCTAGCGTAATAACCAAAAATAACTTGAGTAAATTTTTCATTTGCCCACCCTTTTAACACCATTCACCCCGAATAAGAATAAATCCGTGCAAAAAAACTATAGCATAATCCTTCATACTATTTAAGACAAATTCGTTAAATGTACTTTCATTTACTCAAAATGTTTACTAGTATACAATACATGGAAGAAGAGGTGTTAATATGCTAGATCCAAAAAAAGTATTAAGTAATAGTCATACCATTGCCGTGCTTGGCGTAAATACAGACAGTGATTCATACGCGAATAAGATTGTACGTAAGATTAAACAATTGAATAAAGTCGCTTATCCGATCAATCCTAAGTATCAGACTCTATTTGGAGATGTCGTTTATGAGTCGATTGAAAAGTGTCCTAGTGTTCCTGATTTAGTTGTATTCGTCGTTAATCCTACCATTGGAGTAAACTATCTCGATTCGATAAAGAATTTAGGGATTCCAACCATATGGCTTCAACCAGGTACAATCTCAATTGATTTATTAGAAGATGCGAAAGATTTAGGATTGGGCGTTGTCGAGGCATGTGTACTTGTTGTAGGAAATTACTTGTAGTAATAAACGGATAATTCATCCGTTTTCTTTTGGTTTGATTATGTATATCAGCTTTAACAAATCTTTGAAGTACAATTCTTCGAAATTTTGAAATTATAAGTTATACTATTGCCATGAACAAATATATCGAAATAGCCCTAATCTTTAGTCGATTAGGAACCCTTGCGTTTGGTGGACCAGCCGCTCATATCGCAATGATGGAGACAGAATTTGTCGAAAAACGTAAGTGGTTGGATAAGGATGAATTTCTTAATCTCATCGGTTTTACCAATTTAATCCCAGGACCTAACTCAACTGAGATGGCTCTGCATATCGGATATATCCATGGTGGTGCACTTGGCATGTTTGTGGCAGGGATTTGTTTTATCGTGCCTGCTATGACACTTGTATTAATTCTTTCGTATTTCTTAGTAACCTATGGATCTTTACCAAGTGTCGATTCATTGATGAATGGAATTATTCCTGTCATGTTGGCGATTGTCGTAAGTGTACTATTTAATCTTGGAAGTAAACTCTTAAAAGATCGTTTAAGTTTTAGTCTAATGATATTCGCATTTAGTTTAGCGTTTATGGGCTATAGTGAAATCTTAATCTTATTAGGGATAGGTGTTCTTTACTATATCATAAAGAAAACACCAAACTTTAAAGCGTATTCCGTAGAACCATTTACGATGGGAATGTTGTTTTGGACATTCCTTAAAATAGGGGCTGTATTGTATGGTAGTGGCTATGTTTTACTGGCATTTGTTAAAACAGAGTTCTTAGATACGTATCAAGTTCTTACCTTATCACAAATTATGGATGCGATTGCGATTGGACAAGTTACACCAGGTCCAGTCTTTACAACCGCAACTGCGATTGGGTATATGCTATTTGGAGTTACTGGTGGTATTGTCGCAACAATCGGTATATTCTTACCAAGTTTCGTATTAGTTATTGTCTTACATCCATTCTTCAAGAAACTTAGTCAAAATAAACATGTATCAATTGTATTAGAAGGCATTAAACTCGCATCACTCGCACTAATGGCAAATGTCGCATTATCGATTGGGACTAGTTTTATTGCCCAACCCTTATTTGTGTTATTTCCAATTGCGCTCTTTTTCTTAATGAAAACGAAAGTTAATCCAACATGGTTAATCCTAATTGGCGCAATTATTGGCTTTGTGTTTCCCTTTTTCAATCTAATTTAGAGTGCTATAATTTAAGCACATAAGGAGGCTATTTATGTCATTGCCAAAGAATTTTTTATGGGGTGCATCTACAAGTGCATATCAAGTAGAAGGTGCCTACAATGAAGATGGTAAAGGTCTATCTGTTCAAGATGTTAAGACACCTTTCCCAGGAACACCTAATTTTAATGTATGTTCAGATCACTACCATCACTACAAAGAAGATATTGCCTTACTCGCTGAATTAGGACTTAAAGCTTATCGTTTCTCAATCGCTTGGACACGTATTTTACCCGATGGCGATGGAGAAGTTAATCCTAAAGGTGTAGAATTTTACAGTAATTTAATTGATGAATGTCTAAAACATGGAATTGAACCAATTATTACAATGTATCACTTTGACTTACCGAATGAATTGGATAAAGTTGGTGGTTGGACGAATCCTCGTACGATGGATGCGTTTGTGAAGTTTGCGACGATACTATTTGAAAACTATGGACCACGTGTAAAATACTGGTTAACCATTAACGAACAAAATATGATGATTCTCTATGGACCGGTTATTGGGACAACTAAACCTGGTCAAGAAGGACTCTTGTATCAATCCAATCATTATATGTTATTGGCACAAGCTAAAGTATTTAAGCTCTGTCACCAAATGGTTCCAGGTGCGAAGATTGGACCAGCCCCAAACATTAGTGTTAACTATCCACATACATCAAAACCAGAAGACAATCTTGCGACATTGTATGTAAATGCCGTACGTAACTGGTTGTATCTTGATATTGCGGTATGGGGTAAATACAATCCTGTCGCAATGGATTACATTACGAAAAAAGGCTTTAAGATTGAAATTACTGAAGAAGAGATGGAAATCCTTCGTGAAGGAAAACCTGACTTCATCGCATTCAATTATTACAATACTGCCACGATAGAAGCGTACAGTGAATCAGAAGCTGCGACGCAAGGTGACCAACAAATCGCATTAGGCGATCCGGGTTACTTCAAAGGTGTTGCGAATGAATTCTTACCATTTACTGAATTTGGTTGGCAGGTTGACCCACTTGGTTTCCGTACAACATTAATGGAAATCTATTCTCGTTATCACTTACCTCTACTTATTACTGAAAATGGTTTAGGTGCGTATGATAAGGTTGAAGAAGATGGATCAATCAATGATGATTATCGTATCCTTTATCTAAAAGAACATATTTCAGAACTTAAACGTGCTGTTGAAACAGGCGTCGATGTCATGGGATATTGCCCATGGTCTGCGATTGATTTAATCTCAACTCACCAAGGATTCTTGAAACGTTATGGTTTCGTATATGTTAATCGTGATAATGATGATCTAAAAGATCTAAAACGTTTGAAGAAGAAATCATTCTTCTGGTATAACGCATTAATCAAAGAAAACGCAGAAAGTTTGTAATCAAACAAAGAAATACCACTTCATTGAAGTGGTATTTTACTGTTTAGATATGTAAATCTCTACGTGGGAATCGTACAAAGGCTAAGGCTAATCCAACGATAATCCATAATACAGTCAACCCTACATACATTGGATCCAAAGTTAAAGTACGTATTACTTCATCATTTGGAAAGTATTTAAAGATTAATGCAGGTCTAACCCATTCAGAGTTTTCAATCATATCATACATAACCGTCCCAATATAACTCGCACCCATCACAGATATCATTATCATTGAAGCTTTCGTATTATTCTTAAGTGCTCCAGATAATCCAAACGATAAACAATAGAACGCTAACATAACTAATGTTAATCCTACCATCATCAAGAATAATTCGGTCGATATATCTTCATTCGGCGCTACTTTCGCAATAATCGCGACAGAGACCGCATAATCAATTCCTACAAACGCTAGAACATAGATTAATCCAGCCGCAAGCTTTTGACCTAGTACCCAAGTACGTGTAACAGGTTTTACCAATAAGAATTCAGCTGTTTTATCGCGTTCTTCTTTAGCCAATATACCAGCACCTAAGATAATCGCAAAAATCGCACCCATTATCACAAGATAGAAATTAATCACTCCATAGAAACCACTTAATGATGTGACCTCTAAATTCACCATCCCAAACATTGCGAGGAATGCCTTAGGAAGTTGATTAAATACGTCGGTAATGGATGTATCACCCGCATCATAGAGAGCAGTAAATTTACCCATACCTCCACCTACCATTGCGACTATCCCAATACCCCAGAACAACAAATACTTCCAATACTGCTTCATTTCATGAAGAAATAAGTTCATATTGACCTCCTACACCGCATGGATGTCTTTTTTATTAAAGTACACAAATCCTACTAAAGTCATACCAATGATTAATACAATTCCCCAAACTAAGAATTCAATTTCTAGATTACCCTTGAGCACAATCGAATACTTATCAAAGAATTGGAAAGGCGAGAAATAACGAATCCATGCATCATCAAAGATAGCCTTTAACATATTCACCACGAAGAAACCAAAAACGATTCCAAGTGATACTGGCGCAACTGAACGTAATTTTCTAAATGTTACACCCAATAGAATACCCATGGATGCGAAGACACATTGTAATAAGAAGGTACTGAGACATACCATCAAAAAGGATTGTGTTGAGAATGAATCAAACGTGACTTGGCTTATCGCTATATATGACGTAATGGTTAGAAGTATGTTTGTGACGAGTAGAATCACAAGAATCGACGCTGTTTTCGCAAACATGATTTGAAGACGGGTTACTGGTTTAGTAATGATAAACTCAGAGGTACGTAAACGTAATTCACGACCTGAAGTCCCAAGTCCTAACACCATTGCTTGCATCGACGCAATCAATTCAATGTAGATCAATACAAAACAATAAAATCCAATTGCCGAGAAGAATTGATCTATATCAAACCCAAACGCAACTAATATTTCTTTCGGATATCGATTAAACACTTCAATTAAATCCTGTGAATTCGCATAGAATGCAGGATAGATCATCATAAATCCATACGCCACACCTAATAAAACTAATATCCAGATTAGATTACTTTTAAAGTTACTCTTTAATTCAAAAAGGAATATGTTCATAAACTACTCCTTCACATAATAGTGCATGAATATTTCTTCTAAATCAGGTTCAGTTAGATTAATTCGATTTAATTTAAATTGAGACAATTTACTCAATAAATCATTCACATTTCCATTATATAAGAATGAAGTATGACCATCGATAACCGTATAATTAACCATATTTTCATTCACAAATTCTGTTGGTAATGGAGTATCTGTTTCAAGCGCTACTTTTAAGTATGTATTTTCTTTGAGTGATGCCATTGTATCGATACGTACAATCTTACCTTCTTTAATAATCGCAACACGATCACATAACTTTTGAACTTCACTTAGAATATGGGAAGAGAATAAGACCGTTGCGCCTCTTTCGTTTTCTTCTTTAAGAATATCGAAGAAGGTTTGTTGCATAAGAGGATCTAAACCACCGGTTGGTTCATCAAGAATTATGAGTTTTGGGGAATGCAATAAACCTTGGACAATCCCAACTTTTTTCTTATTCCCATACGATAGATCATCAATCTTCTTATTTAGATCTAAATCTAAACGTTTCGCTAATTCGATTATTTTCGCCTTACAATCTTTTTGATAAAAAGACGCAGAGTACGCTAATAAATCTTTTACCTTCATATTGTCATAATAAAAAACTTCTGATGGTAAGTATCCAATCTCTTTATGGATTTCTTTATAGTCTCTTTGACAATCTAATCCAAAAATAGTCGCATTCCCAGAGCTTGGTTTTATGAGTGAGAGAAGTAAACGAATTGTGGTGGATTTCCCTGCGCCATTTGGTCCGATGAACCCAAATATTTCACCTTCTTCGATCTTCAAATCAACATCTATTATTCCGCGTGATTTTCCATAATATTTCGTAAGCTTTTTTGTTTCAATGATACTCATAGAAACCTCCATCTTTTAAACACCAATTTCATTATATGCCCGTACTTACTAGCCTACAAGTAAAAACGGTATAAAAAATGTCACGTATAATGTGACATTTCTACTTCAATTTTAATGCTTTAGAGACAAATCCATTCGCCCTTTCGAGTTTATTTATTGCGTCCGTTGCGGAACAATTTTTCTTTAACATAATAATAGCTACTTTAACTTTTAAGTTCGCATCGTTTAATGCATTATGAGCTGTTTTTTCATTCACGCCCGTTGCCTGCATAATGATACGTTTAGCACGATCAATCAATTTAATATTACTAGGGTTTAAATCTACCATTAAGTTCCCATAGACTTTACCCATTTGAACCATTGATGCGGTAGATAACATATTCAAGACCATCTTCGTTGCCGTACCTGCTTTTAATCGTGTAGATCCAGTTAATACCTCTGGTCCAACTTCGACATCAATTCCAACATCACTTACATGTGATAAGACGGAATCAGGATTACATGAAATGGATATTGTATGTGCTCCGATACTTTTTGCGTAATTCAAACCACTTATAACATAAGGGGTTCTTCCACTCGCGGCTATTCCAACTGCCACATCTTTTGAGCTAAACTTAAGTGCTTTTAGTTCTTCTATTATTAAGGTCTCAGAATCTTCTGCACCTTCAACCGCATTCTTAACCGCATGTGTACCACCCGCAATCAATGCCATAAATTCATTGGTTGTGGAAAAAGTAGGTGGACATTCTGACGCATCTAATACTCCTAAACGTCCACTTGTTCCTGCCCCAAAATATACGACTCTTCCATTTAGATTTAATTGTTTAACAATAATCTCAATGGCTTGCGCAATTTTCGGTAGTTCCTTGTTTACGGCTAGCGCAACTTTTTGGTCCTCATCGTTCATTATCTGAATAATCTCAATTGGACTAAGTTCATCTAAATGTAGTGTATGTGGATTTGGCTTTTCTGTTACGAGTTGTTCAATGTGTTCGTTCATACTTTTATTTTACATCAAAAAAAGGCTTTACGCCTTTTCTTTTATTTGTCTAATCTCTTGTATAATTCGATGAATTCTACAGCCATTAACTTCAAGACTTCAGCACTCATAACTTGGTCTTCCGCATGGATTAATAGAATGTTTGCTCCTGGATCTTCTCCACCTGCAAATTTTTGGATTAACTCCGCATGTACATGGTGAGCCTCCACGAAATCATTGTCGCCTTGTTTGATTAAAGCGTCAGCTTCATCATAATTCCCTTTTTTTGCAGCTTGTAGTGCTTCTACATATGAAGAACGAGCGGATCCTGCAGCCGCAATAATTTGAAAACTAACGAGTTCTAGACCTTCCATGTTTACTCCTTTATTTTAAATGGATACTGTTTATATTTTACTTGATTTAGTAGTCGTTTACAAGTAGGCTTAACCATCCCAATGACATTCGCAACTGGACTTGGACTTAAGTCTTGTAGAGCGATTTGTACTTCACATTCATAGCGATTGGAGTGTACATTATCCAATGTAATACTCAAGTAAGGACGAGCTACGTTATTCTTAGCTGGAACACTCGCTTTCTTTCGGGTTTGTGTAGCACGTAATAGAAGTCGAGGTTGATCTGGTCTTGACCATAACACGGTTTCGGTTAAGACTTTATGTTGATTTGGATTTAAATCCTTATCCAACCAAACCTCTAATTCAACATAATCAACGCTTGCCGCATCACTTACTGCTTTTAGTGACGCATAATCTGGCATACTATCCCCAAAGAATATGACATCAAACACATCGGTATTTCTCAGTTCACTAAATGCGATATGCGGAGGAAGATAGCGATGTTCCTCTATCGTAGGGACACCATCACCACTTTCATTTAAATCACGAGGTGATGTTTGTGATGTGATAAAGATACCATTTTCTACACCAAATCCATTCAATAAATCTGCTGTATAGACCGCATCATCAAAATCTAATCCTGTTTCATTTCTTGGATAGAAATTATGACATGCACGGTAATTATTTATATTACCTCTTTCATTGATCATCTCAATGGTATCGAGTAGATGCGCATCATTACTGGTGTTATCTTCTATGACTAATCCAAATGGATTATTGGTTAATCGAACGATTTCATCGATACTAAATCCACCATCTAAACGTATAACATCAATATTAAGATCCACAATCGGTTTAACATTATCTACTTCTGCCCCAATTTGGTTAAATACTTCCATATTTAAATCCGCATGCATCTTCAAGTTAAGTTTCTTCGTTAATTCAAACAACTTAACAAATCCTTCACTCAATGTATCACTGGTATTTTCAAATCCTAATACCCCCAATTGAATAGACGTAAATACACGAGTATACCCTAAACTAGCCGCTAATTCTAATTGTTTCTTTATCGTCTCATAGTCATAAAAATCTGGATACACACTTAAGCCAATTTCTACTTTACGCATGATGCCTCCTTTTACCACCCATACTTGTCGACTCCCCATTCTTCTTCAATCAATTCTTGTTTAACATAGATTAGCGTATTGTCTTTCACATCTCTTTGTAAAACAACACCACTTCCAACTACACTAAACGCCCCAACTTTAACACCAGGCATCAAGAGTGCCCCAACACCTGTACGACAATAGTCTCCAAGATAACTCGCATTCGCATAATTGCTCGGTAATTCTTTTCTACCTTTCACATAATGTGCACTGAGTTGATCATCAAAACGTAATGTCCCTGAGGTTGTGCCTGCACCTAAATCGGTGTTCTCTCCAATTAGTCCATAATATTCCCCGTAATGTACACAATAAACATGATCTAAGGTAACACCTGATAAGAACTCAAAGCCTTGATCAAATTTATTTCGATTCCCAATAACCGTATGTGAATGTACTTTACAGTGATTGTAGAGTGTACATTCATCTCCGATAATAATATTCCCTTCAAGTATCACACCATTTTCAATAATGGTATTATCTCCAACAATCACATTCCCTTTAATCCATACATTATGTCCAATCTTACTATTTACTCCAAGTTGTACATATCCTTCAACGCGTGCAGTATCGTCAATAAACGAGCCTTCACTAAATGTATTCTTCGACAATTGACCACACAATTTATTCGTCATATATGCATTCGCTTCTAATGCATGCCATGGCTTATCACAATCAAATACAGGTTCTTTTGATTCAATGATTTTAATTGTTTTACCTTCTTTGATTATTTCATTGAGTGACTCTTCGATAAAGGATTCAAAAGGAGAACCTACTCCTACTTTTAATTGTGTAAATCGATTTGGATTATGTTCCGCAATAAACAAGAAATCACGATCACAGGTAAACCCTGCCATATGATGCGTCATATCATTTCCACGTTGATGACCACCAAATTGTATAAGTTTATCACCTTTAACCTGACACGCAATCCAGTTTGATGAATGTTCACGCAATGGTGATACAAGCGCATTATAACTTGATGAAGTTTGAATAAAGGATATTAAGTCTTCTTTTTGAATCAAACAATCCCCAAATAGAACACATATATCATTTCCAACTACTCTTTCCATGCCATACACAAAACTCTCAGCACTACCTTTTGTCTGAGTTACTTCTACTATTTCAATTTGTTTAACGTTCTTAAAATACGATCGAATCGGATCGGTATGTGTTTTAGACACAATGATGATGTGTTCAATTCCTGCCTCAATAAGAGCTTCTACGGTATACGCAATAAGTGGCTTATTCGCAATCGGAAACATGCATTTATTCCGAGTACTCTGGTATGGCCAAAACTTGGTCCCTTCACCTGCCGCAAGAATGATGACTTCTCTCATAGTTCCTCCTTTTATAAACCTACACGTTTATAAATCGAATCTACTTCTTTCAAGTAAAAATCTAAGGTAAAACATGATTCTATTTCATCCACACTAAGATATTCATTCACATCCTTATTATTTAATAATAAACTCTTAAAGTCGATTTGATTGGTCCAAGCTTGCATCGCAATGGGTTGGATTAAGTCATAGGCTTTTTCACGACTAATATTCTTATGTTCAATGGTATAAGTCATAACACGTTGCGCAAAGATTACACCATGTGTTATTTCAATATTACGACGAACATTTTCTTCAAACACCGTTAAGTTTTCAATTAGTTTTGTTAATCTATTTAACATGTAATCCAGTAGTATCGTCGCATCGGGTAGAATAATACGTTCTACTGATGAATGAGAAATATCTCTTTCATGCCATAATGCGATATCTTCAAAGCTTGTGCTCATATAACCACGTAAGACACGGGATAATCCACATATGTTCTCAAACGAAATTGGATTACGTTTGTGTGGCATCGCACTTGAACCTTTTTGTTTACTTGAGAAACCTTCTTCAACTTCTCGTACTTCAGTTCTTTGTAAGTGTCTAAACTCTAAACTTATTTTCTCACATGTAGCGCCGATTAGGGCTAATACGCTCATATAATACGCATGACGATCACGTTGTAGTACTTGCGTGGATATCATGGATTTGTTTAGTCCTAATATTTCACAAACTCTATCCTGTAAATCCACACCTGTATATAAACAATTACCGACTGCACCACTTATTTTGCCTACTTCAATTTCTGAAGCAGCTAATTCAAAACGATTGATTTGACGATTTAGTTCATCAACCCATAACGCAAATTTCAAACCGAAGCTGGTTATTTCCGCATGGACACCATGGGTTCTTCCCATGCATGGTAAATTCTTATATTGAAGTGCTTTCACTTTAAGTGCTGCACTTAGTTTATTTAAATCATCACGAATAATTTGGTTCGCTTCTTTTACGATTAATCCTTGGGCTGTATCAACAACATCCGTTGAGGTTAAACCATAATGTATCCAACGTTTTTCTTCGCCTAATGTTTCACTGACTGCACGTGTAAATGCGACCACATCATGTTTCGTATCTTCTTCGATTTTATAGATTCGATCGATGTCAAATGACGCAGTTCTAAGCGCATTTATTTCCTGGGAATTAATCATCCCTTGTTCATGGTAAACTTCACAAACTGCTAACTCCACGTTTAGCCATTGATTGAATTTAGCTTTATCTTCCCATATTTCTGTCATCTGTGGTCTTGAATAGCGTTTTATCATTCGGTGCTCCCTTTTATTTCGGTCATTAATCGGTTAAACTTTAACCATGAATTATCGCTTAAATTGTAACACAAGCCATCGTATTATCATCAAAAAATCCGAGTTTATCACAGAACTTTATCGGGTCTTTTCAATCGATGAAATTAATGTAATTATCAAGGATGCCCATAAGCGTCATCCTAAAGCGACACATATTTGTAGTGCCTATCGTGTCCTGCAGTTAGAAAAAAGCAACGATGATGGGGAACCCAGTGGAACAGCTGGTTTACCGATGTTGGAAGTCTTGCGTAAACAAAGTATTGTCGATGTCTTAGCCTTGGTTATTCGTTATTATGGTGGTATCCAACTCGGAGCTGGTGGATTAACTCGTGCATATAGTAACTCTGTTGTTCAAGCAATTGAGACTATAAAATTAAATCCCATTGTCGAGATGATAGATACTATTATTGAATTCCCAATTACATATACCGATACAATCTTAAATAAACTTAAAGACTATGAGATCTTAAATAAATCATTTACTGATCAAGTTCAACTTACGATTCGATCGATTGATGATAATTATCTAAAAGAACTTAAAGAGATTACACGAGGTCAGATTGAAGTACTGTCTCAAACATTGAATGATGTAGAGAAAAAGGCGAAATAATCGTCTTTTCATTCTTGAGGATAATCTTAATTTGTATTACAATGTATTACAGAGGTGATAGATATGAGCATTAGTTTTAGAGTAACAGCAGAAGAAGAACTGCAGATTCGTAATTATGCACAATTTAAAGGTGTGAGTTTAAGTACGCTTATTAAAGAAGCTGTTTTTGATCAAATGGAAACTGAGTTAGACATAATGACATTCAAATCCATAAAAGACAATCCAATCAATGAACCCGATATTTCATTTGAAGATTTAAAACGGATCCTTGATATCAAATGAGTTATACGATTAGGTTTAGTGCTGATTTTGCGAAACAGATGAAGAAACTTGATTCATATCAAGCGAAGCTTATTTATAGTTGGATGGAAAAACATTTATATAATCAAGATCCGAGATCTACTGGTAAACCTTTGACCGCAAACTTTAAAGGCTCTTGGAGATATCGAGTTGGAGATTATCGTATTCTTGCGGAGATTTTTGATGATGAACTTATATTACATGTCCTTATGGTATCGCATCGAAGTCAATCTTATCGATAAAAAAAGACGATTACGTCTTTTTAATTTTTCTGGATTTTATCATCAATTTCTTTTAATTCTACTTCATCATATGATTCAAACCAGATATGTAATTTAGCTTTTGCCTTAGCTTTAATATCTTCATCCACATACAATGCGACTGCGACAATTACAGCTAATAATGCGGTGATATCATCAGAGAATCCTGCAATCGGTAATATATCCGGAATGATATCCATTGGTAGAATGAAATAACCTAATGCGCCAATAATAGTAGATTTAGCCCAAGCAGGCGTCGAAGTTTTCTGCAGGGTATAAAATAATAACAACGCCACATAGATCACTTTTATCCCCGCATTCTTCGCAAATTTCATAACCTTTTCCACAAATTTAGATTCTGAATATGCTTTAATATATTTCTTGCTTTTCAATTCTTCAATAAATTTCATGTTAGCCTTCTTTCATCTCACTACTATCCTCACTATAACACAGATGAAAGATTGTGCTATTTTACAGACTATATACTCATCGCAATAAACGCTAAGATTATACTTACTATTAATCCTCCGATTACCTTAAGCACATTCTCCATTATTAAGCGTTTCTTACGTTGTTTTAAAGTATCACGATTAACATCCTTACCATCCATAAAATCCACAATCTCTTGATAGGTTTGTATGTTCAATTCTTTCTTAATCACTTCGATTTTAAATGCGAAATAACACATGATACACGCAAGTATGAGTGTAATCGGAGCCGCATACAACCCAATCCTTTTAACTAGTGCAAGCGATAGAAACATCAAGCCCATTGATACACTCATACCAATACTATAGTTATGCATACGTTTATTGGATAATTCATTCTTCATCTTTTCCAGATCTCCTTTGACAAGTTCATCAAGGGTCACATTGAATAGATTGCTTAATAGAAATAAACTGTGTAAATCAGGATAGCTCTTCTCAGTTTCCCAGTTTGAAATCGTTTGGCGAGACACAAAAACTTTCTCTGCTAAATCATCTTGGGACCAACTGTGATACTTCCTATGATTCTTTATTTGGTTCGCAATCTTCATATGTTTCTCCTTTGAACAATCTCATCTTATAAAGATTTGATTATTCTGTCTGTCAAAAGTCTTTGTCATAGACAAAAAAAGCACATGTAGTGCTTCTTTTACATTCTCCACATTTCGCTATACATCAAGAATTGTACATGATCGGAATTTAGTTTAGCGAGATGACGTTGTTTACGTACATCGCCTTCACAATCTTGTAATAAGAGATTACGATTCATCATCGTATGTACATAGACCATCTTCTTTAGAAGAAACCAGTGTACAACTGCAGGATAAATCACAACTTCTTTATTCTCAACGGATTTAATAAAATCTTTAACTTTGTTTTGTACCTTGATGGATACACCTTGTACAACATCCAGTAAATCTTGATAATTACAGAAAATATCTGAATCGAGCATACGTTGAACAGCTCCCGCTTTAAGATGATCATCATGGAGTTTATCCATTGCCTTAAAGAGATTAGGATGTTCCGTATTACAGGATACACATTGGTTCTTCACTGCCTCTAGAATTGAACCTTGTTCAGTCAATGCTAGATAGTATCCCTTCGCAAGGATATACGCATCTTCTTTACCTTCTAGTAAGATAAGTCCACATAGTTCTTTATCTTCATTTTGTCCATAGACTAAATACGGTAAATCAAATTGATAAGCAGGGATTTTTTGAATATCTTTGTAACGGATAATCTGATTCGAAATTAGTTCATGATTAATATTAAAACGATAATGGACTAGAATTCGAAAATCACAGTTCTTCTCAAGTATCTTACGAAACAATTGAATTTGTGGATGATCTTCCTCTAAGCTTGCGACATAGTCTTCCAGAAACCCATTGAATTCACAATTTGGATTTCCTTTTCGTTGGTCTAAGATTTGCGTTAGTGTTACAAAAGATTCCATTATTATCCTCCCTTAAGTTGGAGAAACAATCGTGGTCCTAACTCAATCGTTACGACCGCCAATAACATCAGACTGCCTCCCACCAAAACATTTAAAGTAAAGGGTTCATTCAATAAGAAGATTGCCCCCAAACTACCAAATAAAGATTCAAGCGTTAATATTAATCCAGATATCGTAGGGCTAACATGTTGTTGGCCATATAGTTGAAGTAAGAAGGCTAATCCACTGCTCACTATCCCCGCATAGAGAACATAGATCCATCCACTTGTTGGTATACCTTGCCCATTAAAACTTGCGAATAGAAAGCCTAAGACACCCATCGTAAGTGATTGAATCATGGCAACTGATAATAAGTCATTATGACGTATAACATGACCTAAGAATATGATATGAATGGCAAAGGATAATGCACATCCAATTAATAAGATATCTCCTACATTGAGTGATAATCCACCATTGAGGGTAAGAAATGCCGTTCCTACAACCGCTAAGATTACAGCTAATACAACACTTCCTGTCGCTCTTTGTTTCTTCCATAGTAATACTGGAATAAACACGACATATAACACTGTGATAAAGGATGAGTTACTTACTGTGGACATTGCTTGTCCATAAGTTTGTAAAGCCATTCCGATAAACATTAATGTTCCAGCCATTAAACTTTCAATTATTAACGTCGGTTTCTTCCAGAATTTGTTTTTCATCCCGAAGACGGATAATGCTAATCCTGATAATAATCCGCGCATTCCGAGTAACGCAAACGGTGTCCATCCAAAATTCATCGCCTTTTCCACTGCCACAAAACTTACTCCCCAGAGGAAGGCTGCAGTAAACAAGGCCAATTTCCCGTACAATGCGTTATTTTTCATTAAAACTCCCGTGAATATACCTTATAATTATACTTGAGGATTCACGGATGAACAAGCACATAATAACGACAGTTATCACACAAAAACACGCTCAAAAAGCGGTGATTAAGCATTTTATGAATGAAAATCCTATTCTGTTTGGGACTGAATTCTTATCCTGGGATAACTTTGTGAAATTAGACCAAGTCTTACCTAGTTCGTTGGAATATTATTGGCAATGTGTAGAAGTTATCCTATCCCATCGTCGTGAATTTCCGATTTTATTAAAAAGCTTGGATTATCCAAGTGCGATAGATGAATTAATAGCGTTTATGGATGAGATGGCAGAAGAGAATATACACTTAGATGATTTACCGAATATGTCTAATAAGGATAAGGAATTGAAACGTTTATTAGCGTATTTAAATCCCGATAAACATCCGAAGGCATTGAGTTATACCCAATTTAATCTGAAACAATTTGATCAATCGATTCAGATAATACCGTCTTATCAATCCTATGCGTCAAAGAAACGTTTAGATCAATTGATGGATAAAGGCGCAAAGTTTTTAGAGATTCATGAAGTTCAAACAACCTTTGAGGCGTACTATGCGAAGAATCCGCGGATGGAAGCGTATGGCGTTGTACAGAAGATTGCTCAATCAAAGATTGCGTATGATAAAACAGTGATTGTATGTTTAGATCCTGAAACGATTGAACCCTTAACGCATTATTTATCGCAACTTAAAATACCGTATACCTATCAGAAGAAAATAACCCTCATTGAAGCTAGACAGTTTGTGGATTGTTTAGCGTTTGTGTTGAATCCGAGTATGGATAAGCTAGTCAAGATTATCAAGAGTGGTTTGATTCATAGTTCACATACCTTACAGCTCTTACAATACATTGAGATTGCGTCTCCAAATCTCAGTGATTTTAATCAAACATTTACGCATTTAAACGATACCTTATATGAGAATGATATTTGGGATAAACGGAGTATTAAACATTTATTGGAGATAGAGCGTAAGAGTGATGAGTGTAGACCGTTGTATCTTGAGCTTATTAACTTTGAGTATAGTTCTGATTTAGTTGAAACCATTAAACGATTATTTAATTTATTCACTCAACTTTCGCATAATCCTTCTGCGATTAGTCAGATTAGACAATGTCTTCAAACTTCTCTTCCTTACTTAACTAGTCCTCAATCAATTCCCTATTTAATTCATCAGTTGGAACAATTATCAGAATCTGAATCAACTGAACAAGGCATACAGATTGTGTCACTTACAAATGCGATGATTCCATTTATGGATCAGATGTTTGTGTTGGGATGTTCATCGAAGAATTATCCGCAATATCCTGTTCACAGTGGATTCTTTGATGAGACTTATTTTAATCAATGTATCAGTGATACTTCGAGTGAACGTTATCTTTGGCATATGACTCAGTTAGAGACGATTTTTAAGTTATCTAAGAATACGTGTTTTACCTATTCAGTAGGGAATTATGAGGGCAAAGGTGCTTCATTATCGTTTGAGATTGAAGATTTCTTGAAACGACATAATGGACCTAAGTTTACACCGTTAGAATTGATTGAAGCAGAAGTTAAACATGAGCGTGTATTTAAATTAGATCCAACCATTGCGAAAGAACTCTTTTTTAAACAGGATGGATTGTATGGAAGTGTCTCTTCGTTTGAGAGTTTCTTCCGTTGTCCGTATCAATATTATTTAAAATCAGGATTAAAACTATATATCCAAAAACCTTTTACGATTGATAATTCATTAATGGGTACCATTTCGCATGCGGTGTTTGAACAGAGTGTACATAAGGCTGGTAAGGATTATCCGAATTTTGGGAAACGTCATATAAATGAATTGATTGACCCAATGTTTAATGACTTAATGAAGTTGTATCCTAAACAAATTTCACGTATCCTTTCCATTCAAGAACGGGCTAAACAGTTGATTCTTGAGAGTTTAAATAATTTTGCGGCGTTAGAACAGAATACAGAATATGCGCCCTATCAAGTTGAAGTAGAGTTTAATCAATCCATTACGATTGATCAAGATAAACAAGTCCATCTAAAGGGATTTATTGATCGTGTTGATGTACGAGATGAATACGTTAGGATTGTGGATTATAAGAGTAGTGCGAAATCACTGAGTGAAAAATCTGTATTAAGTGGAAATAAATTACAGTTACCAACGTATGCATTATTCAGTAAAGAATTGTTTGATAAGATTGCGTCAGGAATTTACTATGCGTCGTTTGGTCAACCAGGTTCTGTTTCAATCGAACCATATACCTATGCGAAGACAAAAGGTATGGTTGAGTTAACGAATAAAGATTATGAAGACGATTATCTCAAGTTACGTCAATGGGTTGGATATACCTTGGATGATGAGGCGAATCAAGATACATCTGCGAAATACATTAAAGGATTGAAGTTAAAAGGCGGAACAGTTACACGGTCTAAACAGTACAATATAGAACTATTGAATCAAGCGATTCGTGATTTATATACGCTTCTCTATCATTCACTTGAAGACGGTGTCATTGATAAAGATGTGGTAAAAGATGGATGTAAATATTGCGACTACAAGGCTATTTGTCAGTTTAGGGGCGAAGAGAAGGAAGAACGTAATCGTACGAGTATTAAGAGTTTAGTCGAAGGAGCAAGTGATGAAACGGAGTCCTGAACAATTAGCTGCGATTAATACCGTAGGCAAGAATATTATTCTGTCCGCTTCAGCAGGAGCGGGTAAAACAACGGTTTTAATTGCGCGTTTGATGAAACGTATTTTAGAGGATGGCGTGAATGTGGATGAGATCTTAGCGATGACGTTTACGGATTTGGCTGCGACTGAGATGAAGAAACGTTTGGCTAAAGCACTTCAAGAAGAGTACCAACGCAATCATGATGAACGTATTTATCGACAGATTGCCTTACTCGCATCTGCTCGTATTTCGACTATTCACTCGTTTTGTTTAAGTTTAGTAAAGGATTATGCGTATGTATTAGGGATTAGTCAGAAACGTGCGAATTCGATTTGTGATGAAGCGAGTTCGAAGATTTATCAATCGCAAGCCTTGGATATTGTATTGGATGAAGCGTATAAGAAAGCACATCCTGCATTCTTGAATCTAGTTCAAATACTACACAATAGACCTGAAGAAGATACATTTCTTAGAGAAACAATTCTTGATTTAAGTTCTAAGTTAGAAGCTAAGATTGATCCTACACAATGGTTGAA
Source organism: uncultured Erysipelotrichaceae bacterium (assembly GCA_942492995.1). GTDB lineage: Bacteria > Bacillota_I > Bacilli_A > Erysipelotrichales > Erysipelotrichaceae > UBA2212. The sequence goes on along the minus strand of OW818653.1, from coordinate 1,696,527 downwards.
TCAGATTAAATCATCGTATCGAAGATACAATCATTTATCTGAATTAGATGAACCATATAGATCTGCTTTCTTCCAAGTGTTAAGAGATGATATGACATCTCTTACAGATTCATTGAATCAGTTTAAGTTATCTCTTACTCTTGATGAACTTCAAGATGAGTCAAAGTTTCAGATCAAACACCTTGAAGATTCTATCGTACAAGCTACGCTTGCGCTTGACACATTCAATTACCATACCTTCCATCATGCGTTGATCATCCTTGGTAGTTTAACAGCTAAACCATTACGTGGACTAGAAGAGAATACGAAGAATATGCGTGATCAATTCTATGATACGGTGAAGAGTGTTGTGACACATTACTTCAAGGAAGAAGATTATTTACGGGATATTGAATATCTAAAAGAACCGATTTCTGCACTTATTGATTGTGTAGAACATTTCAATCTTATTTATCAATCCATTAAAGAAGAAGCACAGGTCTTAGACTTTTCAGATATGGAAAAGATGGCATTACAGATACTTAAACATCCGGATTTTGATGTGTCTGATCAATTACGGAATCAAATAAAAGATATCTTAGTTGATGAGTTCCAGGATTCTAATGAAGTACAGGATGAATTAGTTGAATGTATTAGTCGAGGGAATAATGTGTTTAGAGTTGGGGATGTGAAACAGTCCATTTATCGGTTTAGAAATGCACGTCCACAATTAATGAAAGGTTTAATTCAATCCACAAATCCGAGCGATTTAACCTTATATCTTAGTAATAACTATAGATCGAAAGAATCAATCGTAGAATTTAACAATCAACTCTTCAGTAATTTGATGAACATCCAAGGCTTAGATTCTTCGTATTCACCTCAAGATACGGTGAAGATTGGGGTTGATTCGCAATTGGGTGGAGAAACAATTGAACTCCATTTGATTAATGAATTAGAAGAGAGTGATGAAGAAACGATTAAGTTAGATCGTATTAAGGCGAATCATATTGCACAAACGATTATTAAGATGCGTAAAGAAAATATCTATCCACATTGGAAAGACTATGTTGTATTGGTTAAATCACATCGTACAAAGTTAGAGTTAAAGAAAGCATTTGATGCGTATCACATTCCTAATTTTATTGATGTGAAAGCTGGTTTCTATTTGTCGTCATCAGTTCAAGATGTACTTCAAGTTCTACGATTCTGTTTAGATCCAAGAGATGATTTATCGCTTGTGGGAGTGTTATTATCATCGTTCTTTGAGTTTGATGAGAATAAATTAGCACAGTTACGAATTGTTAGTCAAAATTCACTAACAGATGGTTTCAGATTAAACTATCCAAATGAATATGCATCTTTAATGGAATTAGTTAGACAAGCCAACTATAAACGACTCAGTGAGTTCTTAAATATCCTTTATGAATTTAATGGTTATTATACCCATCATATCGATACCCAACAACGTACGAATCTTGACTTATTACGAGTTAAAGCGATTAGTTTGGATGAAGAGAACTTTAGTTTAATTGAGTTTATTCAAATGGTAGAAGCGATTCAAGATGAGAAGACTTCTGAGGCGATTCCTGTTTCTCAAGAAGATGATGTGGTTAAGGTATTAACCATTCACCAATCCAAAGGCTTAGAATGGCCTGTTGTATTTGTCTTAGGTACGAAACAATTTATGAATCATAATAGTTCGAGTTTAATTCATTATGATAATGATATTGGGATTGCGATGAATACCATTCTCTTACCAGAACGCTATAAACGGGATAATCCAATGAGTTTAGGGATTAAACACAAGATTCTACGTGAAGAGAAAGAAGAAGCACTCAGAGTCTGGTATGTCGCATTGACACGGGCAGAGAAGAAACTGATTATTGTGGATAAGAATCATAAGAACTTAGAGAAATCACAGTTGAACTTAGATCTTATCTTAGGTAATCGTGGCTATACATTCTTAACGCATGCGGCAGGTAGAGAGATTTATGATATTTTTAAGATCAAAGAAATTGATCCATCAACCATTGAATCTCACACAATGCCTACACCTCCACCTACTCCTCCTTTTACGTTTATCAATACTCATCAAGATTCAATCGTATTCAGACGTCCATCAGCCCATGAATTTAAAACATCTACGACTAATCTTGATTTAGATTACTTCAATGATGGTAAAGAGCGTGGTACGCGTTTACATCGTCTTATCGAACAATTACCACTTAATGATTGGTCAAAAGAAAAGATCTTAGAATTAGATCCTAATAGTACAGAAGATGAAATAGAAGCCTTATTATCCTTCTATCACAGTGATTGGTATACCAAGATGAAAACAATTAACTGTTATAAGGAATTCCCTTTTGTATATCAATCGAACAACGAGATTGTCAGAGGGATTATGGATATATTAGCGAATGATGAGAAAACAGTTTATTGCGTAGACTTTAAAACCGATAGACATTTGAGTGAACAAGAACTCATCGAAGTTTATTCTTCACAGTTAAATGATTATCGTACAGCGATTCAACTTGTTTATCCGAATCATCATATACGTACTGGAATCTATAGTTTTAGATACCAGAAAGTGATAGAAACAGAGTAATAACATAAAAGGATAAGATCTAAATGAACTTATCCTTTTTATATATAGAATTGTTTGTAACATTATGATTTCTTGTATCATGGTGAATGTTACATAAGATAAAATTGTTATTACTCTTTTTCTTCCTCTAAATCTACTTTATGCTTACCAAATTGTTTTCCAAAACTATGTGCAATATTTTTAGTAACATCTACTGCTCCACTAGAGATTCCTTTGGTTATATCTGCAGCACCAGTTGATATTCCTTTAGTCAAATCCTTTGCAGATTTACTGATATTATCAATCATTTCTTGTTTATCTTTATCACTTTTATCTTTTAATGATTTACTCTCTAAAATAACTTCTTCATTTACATAATAAAGAAATACACGATCACCGGTTTTCATCTTAGAACCAACCTTTTGACCGTTTGGATAAGTTAATTTTGTGACCTGACCATCTTCCTTATTTATAAAACTTAAATTAGGATTTTCTAGTTTTTCAGCAACTCTTAATCCTAGATTCTCAAGATCTTCTCTTGCCTCATATACGTTTAATCCAACTACTATTGGAACTTTAAATTCACTTACAGCTGTCTTTAATAGTTCCTTACATTTATCAATAACTTCCTGAGTGACATAGTACACTTTGATTGCAGTACCAGGATTAACTCTCGAGCCAAATCGAGGTTCTGAGTACATAACTTCTTTATAACTTTCATCAGCATATGCAATGTTAGGATTTGCGATTGCCATTGTTGGAATCAAGTGTAATTCATCTTTTAGAATACGCATTGCTTCATCAATATTTACATCTTTTAAATCAGGAATCTTTATTAGTGCTTTTTGTTGTTCATATATTTCGGTACCAATTTTAACACCGAGATTTATAGCATCTTTTCCTATAAATTCACTAACAGCTTTAGTTCCTCCATCCATTAATATCTTTTTCCAACCCATTTTGTGTCCCCTTGAATTATTTGTGTTTTTTCACTCATTTGTTGGAATAATTATATCATTTGTTAAATCTCATATTCATTCAATCTTTGATTAATCTAATTTATAATAGTCATTATAGAAATAGAAAATGGACATTTTGGTGTCCATTTTATGATTCTTATAAATAATGAATTTGATTCTTATACTTTTCAAACATTAACTGATTGAAAGCATCTCCACCATCGACATTAGCGCTATGATAAATCGGTGGTTCAATTCCTAATTCTAATAATGTTTCCGCAACTTGAACAACCATCATATTGACAATTAATGCGCCAATAACTGTTGAAGAAGGAGCTACTTTCTGATTAAAGTTATCTAATTCTATACATGAATCTTCAAAATCTCCACAGTTATCAATTACGATATCTGCGCATTCAAACAGTCGTTTACCCGAACTATGACGTGCGGTAACTTGAGATGAGTAGTTAAGATTGGTTAGTGCAATCACTTTAACTCCTTTAGCCTTAGCATCACGAGCCATGTCAATTGCGACAGCATTACGACCAGATACAGAATGAATTAACAAGATATCTCCATCTTGTATATTCACAGTTTTAAGTACTTCTGATCCATATCCTTCTAATCGTTCCATAGCACTGGTATGTGTAACAGGACGAGTATTTAACATTAAGGAAGCTGGTAATATTGGGTTTATCGGGACCAACCCCCCTGTTCTATAAAAAACTTCTTGAGCAATAATTCCTGCATGCGACGCTCCAAAGACGTAGATGCATTTTTCATTTATTATTGCGTTAACTATAAGGTTTGAAGCAGATTCAATTTGTTTATATTGCGTTTCTACAACATTACCAATTATATCTTTGATATGTTGCACATACTGTAAACTCTTACTAGCCATTATACAAAGAATCGAGCAAAGAAGCCGGCAACCATACCCCAAATTGAGAAGTCTTGTCCGCCAAATACTAACATCCATTGATTAATTGTGTTCATGAAGAAGTTTGCGCCGAAACCAACTAAGAATACCATTATAACTCCACCAACTGCGGAACCAATAACAGCACCTTTAACGCCACCTGTGGCATTACCAATAATAGCTGCTGTTCCTAATTCGAAGAAACATGTGATTGTTAGAGGTAGTACAACTGCTGGGAAGATAGCCATTGAGCTCGTAATAATGATTGTAATAACAGACGTAATCATTGCTGTTATAAAACCAATTACTAAAGCATTAGGAGCATAAGCAAATAACATTGGGCAGTCTAGTGCTGGAATAGCACCTGGTACGATTTTGTCAGAGAAACCTTTAAATGCTGGAACGATTTCTGCAATAACCATACGAACCCCTAATAATAGTACTGTTAAACCAGCACCGAAAGTGAATCCCATTAATAAGATATGAGAGAATAGTTTTGAAGCAGAAGCTAATCCGAATGTTGCAGCTGCATCGATACCATTTATAGACATCAACACTGTCATTACAGTGTATGTCAACGCAACAACGATTCCACCTGTAATAGAAATTTCTTTGAGGAAGCCTAAGCCTTTAGGGAAGTTTAGTGATTCTGTAGATTTAGATTTATCACCAAATATTTGACCTAAGAAACCACTAATAATTGATAAACCAGCTGTTGGATGACCAATAGCAAATGCGTCACTACCCGTTACTTTTCTAACGAATGGTTGAAGTAAGTTAGGCATAATGATCATATATAATGCTGTAAAGATAACGGCTAAAATTACAAGTTTAGTATCTCTTAATCCAGCATCATATCCAGCTGCTAAGAATACAAATGGGAACCAATATAACATATGTCCTGTTAAGAAAATAGTTTTCCATTTTGTAAAACGAGCTACTAGGATATTAAGTGCAAATGCAATCATCATTACGATACCAATTTGTGTTCCGAACATTGCACTAAATGCATCAGAACCAATTTCTGTCACTGAACTAGCTGTAGAAGGATTTAATGCGCTGAATGCAGCTGATAATCCAAGTATAGCTGAGATAATGATTGAATTCCCTTGTGATAAAACAACAACACCAATTGCAGTTTTAGCAGAACCTTGTAATATTTCTACAACAGTTTTACGTTGAACGATTAAACCAACTGCAGCGATTAATGCTAAGAATATAGCAGCATTCCCAAATATATCAGATACTATAAAATTTAAGATTTCCATTTTTTCCCTTTCACTGTTCGAATTCACTGATGAACTTTAATGTTTTCTCAGTGATTTCTTTTGAATTAATGAAACTATTAATTACTATTACTGGAACTTTTGTACTTCTACCAATCGTTTCAGCTAACTCCGCCGAAGTAAAGATGGCATCACATTCACTTGAAGTACAAGTCGTAACATCCCCACAAAACACATCAATATTCAAATTATTACTCTTTACTACTTCATCTACTTTCATCTTAAGGAACATCGAAGTCCCAACACCAAATCCACAAACAGTCTGAATCTTTAGCTTCTTTCCCAATGCTTTAACCCTCTCTATGTGACAATGGACGCGTTCCATCGTTTACACCATTAATAATTTCGTATACTTCTTCTTTTGTTGTACATTGACTTAATAACGTTACAACCTCATCATCTTCACCAATTATTTTCGCTAAATCCATTAACATATGAAGATGTGATTTACCATCTACACTGGATATGGCAAACATAACTTTTACAGGATCGTTTTGAGATCCAAACTCAATTGGTTTTGATAATATTGCACAGGTTAATCCATTACTTTTTACATATTTCTCAGGTGCCGCATGTGCAATCGCTATATGTTGACCTATTACAATGTAAGGACCTAAATCATTTACCGCATCAATCATTGCCTGAATGTATTTCTCTTCGATACAGTCTGATTTTAGAAGCAATTGACCAACAATTTTAATCGCATCTTGCCAAGTACTTGGTTCTTGATTTACTTCTATATTTTCTAATTTGATGAGTTCGTTCATAATGTAACCTCGTATTTTAAATTCAATATTTCCTTTACTGTGATATCTTCTCTATACATCTTGTTTCGATTTTCTGGATTTTCTAATATCTTAGCAAGCTTCAAGATAATGTCATCTTCTCTTTTCTTTACTGCGATAACGACTATGTTTCGAATCAACTCTTGGTTTTTATTCCCAAATACAACAGGTGTTTTTAGAATTAGCATACTGACACATTGCTGATTCACTCCATCATCTATTCCTGCATGCACAAAAGCAGTTTCAGGTAGAATCACCATATAATTACCAAACTCTTCTACAGCTCTTATCATTCTTTCAACATATCGCTTTTCAATCAATTGATCATCCAATAATGGTTGAGCCGCTATCCGTATCGCATCTCTCCATTCCGAAACAGATTCTCGAATCTGAATATGACCATCTTTTAAGAAATTAGATAGCGCATAATCTACAGTACAATTTGTATTAAAATTCTTTATGAATTTATTACATTGTTTTAAATACGTATTTTTATACGCTTTTGTCTTAATTCGATATATATCTTCATCGGATAAGAGTGGACTAACTTGGATTGTATCTACCATCGATTCAAATTTTACAGTTGTAATTATGAGATCAACTTTAATACGATTTAATTCATCTTTAGCTTCTTCGATAGTCATTGGCCCTATGATATTAATCTCAGGAATCATAACATTCAGACGAGATACCATAATCTTGGATGTCGCTATTCCGAAATGACATACAACTAATACATTCAATCCTGGTGAATATAATGTTCTTTTTTCAACTATCGCTCCTATATGCATCGCAATATAGGCTATTTCTTCTTCGTTGAAATACAATCCTGACTTATTCTCAAATTCTATTAATCGATTCTTAGTGTATTCATATATCAATGGAATACTTACTTTTACTCGATCAAGTATTTGATTTTCAACATTTAATCTATTACGTATTCTAAATAAAGTTATTTTTAAATGTAGTCTTAAATTCTCCGTAAAGACTAAACTTTCTTCTTCATTTAATTTCGATGAACTTGATAATCCATCTAATAAGAAATCAGCTAGTTCAGACGCAATTCTTTCATCTTCATCTTCTTGTATATATGTTTGAGGCATCGAATCCACTTTTGCTTCAAGCATCGTTTCAAGAATAAACAGCGCATCGTTTTCATCTATTCGTAACTCGAAGTTGTTCGTTAGTTTTTCTATCAGTGATAGTCTTCCTACTTCAAACTTGTTTGTATCACTATCGATTAGCTTGTTTCCATTACTCGTTCGGTATAAATTTAATGCCACAAAACTCTTTATCTCATTTGGATGTGCAAAGTTAAACTTCTGAAATTTCTCCATATTTGATACGATTTGATTCGCTTGGCTTGAAATTATATGGCATTTATCATTGATGTGTTTATCAATAATTGATCTTTCAATCTCGCTCGTCATTGCGTAAAGTTGGCTAAAGTAAATTCTAATTTCCTTTTCTCTACCTTCAATAAAACATCCTTTTCTTACTTTACGTACAATCGTTAAATCTGTTTTATTTAATTCTTTATCTAATTCTTCTAAATCTGTTTGTATCGTTTGTTTACTTACATTGAGCAGTTCAGCTAGTGTTTCTATGGTAACTAATTGTTCGCATAACAAATAGAACAATATCAATCGTCTTCTTTCGTCTATATGTAGTTGGTAGTCATCTTCACAACTTAAATCTTCATTAATTGACTTATATTGTTTATCTGTTACTTCAATCCTTATTCCATAATGTGGTTTACGTTCAATTTCAATTTTGTATGACTTGAGGAAATATTCGATCGTATCTAGTTCATATCGTAATGTTCTTTGACTCACATTAAATCGATCTGAAAGATATTTAACCGTCACAAATCCATTATTATCTAAAAGATAATAAATAATGTCTTTTTGTCTCTTCGTTATTTTGATCATATTTACCTTCACCTATAGTCTACAATTTAAGAATAGCAACATCTACACCATTATTCTTCAACTATTGTGGCAAAGATTAGATTAATTATTAATTCTCCAATTAAAAAAGGAGAGAATAAAATCTCTCCATAACTCAAACCTTCATATTATTTTTAATATGATACATCAAAACCTGTTTTGATAATAATCTTATCTTATCAGCTAATAAAAGCATCTCTCTTCTTTCAGTTTCACTAATATTGTTTATGAATAAAATATCAGTAAATAATTCAAAATCAATTTGCTTATTGGCTTGAGTAAATATCATATTCTTTTCTTGATTGATTAACTCCGTCAAAATTAAAGTGTTTTTGCGCTCTTGCTTATTATCTATAGAATAATGTGCAATATCATCTCTTACTTTTGTCAAAATTCTTGCATTAAATGTATCTTCCGCTAATTTAGGATTGAGAATTTCACTTGATAATTCATTTATAATTTCATCTGCTTCATTTGGAATCAATAATTTTAAATTTTCATTTTCGATAACATTCGATATGAACTTCAACGCTTCTTTTAGTGTCAATAAAAGATATTTTATAAGCATTAGTGTCTTTGACATTGAATATTCATCAATATCTACATTCAATTTTATTAAGTTCACAAGTTGGCTTATATCCGAGTTAATTCTACTAAAACAATTTAATGCATTATTACTTTTACTGTCAAGACAATAGAATTTTTTTCTATTAATGTTCAGTTGTTCATTCTCTTTTTTCATTTATAACCTCTAAATAATAATTTAATTCATCAATAAAGCGCATGTATAGTCCAATTATTAATTCTTGATAATTGCTTTCATTAAAGTACATACTTCTAATATTAAGTAATTCAAATAATTTACCTTTTTCAAACTCTATTTTTAAAAATCTAAAATATCTAATAGTTGAGTTTTTATAATTAAGTCTATATAACTGATTTTTAGAATAAATATTCTTCAATGTTACGTCGTTTATCCATCGAGATTCTGGAAATATATATTCATTCAATTCTGTAATATACTCAGAGTCTATAAAATTTAATTGGATTTTGGTCATACCAATTTGTCTTAAAATACATGAAATACAGTAACCACATTGATATTTATTCCCTCGATCTGAGTGATACTTTATTCTTTGATTTCTAGAACAAGTGACTGTATTTTTAATATTTGGCAAAAGCTGTTCATCAATTCTTGATATTACTTCACCTTTTGTCATATAAATAAAAGGATTTAATACTCTAATATTAAAAATTTTCATTATTCTATTTAGTAAATAAATCGTTTTCGGATGCGTTGTTTTTGAAGTTTTCCTAATATTTGCTACATTTGGGTTGAAACTCATAATACCATTTTCATAAATTTTAATATCTTTAACATTAAGAAATCTTGAATACACAAATGCACAACCGATAAATATTAGGCTTCTAGTTCTTTGAGTATGATGATTATATTTTGTATATTTTGCTTTCTTAAATTGTATAAGCTTGAAATTCTTTACCAAGTAACCATCAAAAGTGCTCTTTGCGACTTTCATTTCATGACCATTTGTTTGATAATTTATCAACAAAGTTTTTAATTTCAATCTGGACTCTTCACAAACTCCCGCTAGAGAATCTAACCCCCCTGAAAACAAACAAACTGAGTCTATTTCCCAGCTTAATTTTTCATTCTCAAAAAATATTTTTTTTGAGATTTGAGTTTCTTTTAATTCAACTCTCCATAATTCACCAGTCATATAACTAGCTAATTCTTCAAAAATAGGAACATATGGCAAAAGAATTTCTAAGTTATTTACATCAATACAAACTATATTTTTATTTATTAAATATTCATTTCTTTGCATATCAAAATCTCTATATACGATCCCAGCAAGGATATCAAAAATGTCTAATGATAATGTATCGTTAAATTCTATATCAAACAAACTAACTTGAGTTGATTGGAAGTGTTCACTATAAAAAGTTGTTGGTAATTGATTAGACATATAGATTATTTGCCTTTTAGATTTAGATAGATATTTCTAAACATATTATCCAATTTTTCTGTTAAATTTATTGCATCATCATTCTCATCATATTCTAAATCAAATGGAATGTTTGAAAGTGTTTCATTAACGAAATCATTTATTTCATTTTCAGCTTTTTCTTTAGCATCTTCACCTACAACTTCTAGTATATCTTCTATGCAAAATGTTTCTATAATTGATTTAAGAATATTCCCAGTGAATGTTTTTACGAAATTAATAATATTATCAATATTAATCTCATCAAATGTTTTGTTTAAAGAATTAGATAATAGTTCACTTTTTAATCCAATAATATCTGAAATTATATCTACTTTCTCATAATTATTTAAACTATTAAAATTCCCTGGTAACCCTAATCCCGATAATAGTCCACTACTTACAACTTTTGAAACCTTAATTATTCCATTAACGACATTAATATATTCATTTGATTTTAATGTTGTTATTATATTTTTCTGTAAATTACTAACCCCATTTTTTTTAAAATAATATTTTCTTAAAATTTCAATTATATTTAATTCATCTTCTTGTTCAATAGTTTCTTCTAATCTCTTTTTAAAACGTGGAAAAGTGTTTCTTGTTGATGACCCCATAATTATCCCCCTATTTTATGATGTTTCTGAATATAGAATTTCTTCTAATTTTTTATCTAAACAATATACATAACAACCCTTCATTCCCCTAGTCATTAAAGTTCTATATGTATTCTTTATAATTTCATCCGCAATCTTATATGCTTTTTCAGGATCTGTCTTTAACATTCCCTTAATACCTTTTAATGATTGATCAGTTGATGCTCTCTTTAATGGATCTGTCACAATATGTCCATCTTTATATGACATATCCTCTCCAATAATTACTCCAACATAATCAAATTCTAATCCTTGAGAAGTATGTATACAGCCAACTTCAGTAATTGATGAGTCGGATATTGCATAAATCTCATTACTTAAATTCCATTTCATTTTGAAATCGAACTCATCAAATACGATATCGTATGCGTCTTTATTATTCTTAGATACCCAATTCCAACAATATCCTGCTAATAATCTAGACTTATTTCTTTCTACATTCTTCTCTTCTATCGCTTTACGCATTTCATTGAGATCAGTAAATACTTTAAAGTCATAATCAAACTCAAATACTTCATTTGCGGTTGGTCGAATCTCTAATAAATTATCTAACCAATTCAAGTAACCAGACGATCCATTACATCTAAATTGTGACTCTAGCTTATTCTCAAATACTTCCGCATTAAGGTATTTAGCCCAACGCTTAATTTCTTCTGTGCTTCCAATATCTTTAATATGTATTTTTTGATCATGATCGATAAAGAATATCGAGAAGACTGATGAATTTATAATTTCTTTAACTTGGTTCTCGCCTAAGTTTTCAAACATTCCAGACATTTCATTTAACCGATGAGCTTCATCTACTATCAATGCTGGATAGTAATCAGTTGGAGTATCTGTAAAACTACCAGAACCAGTAAATAGATAATCAATATTCTTACCTTTTTGACCATTCTTTCTTAAATAGTATTTATAAACTTGTCGAGGAGCAGAATTCTTAGTTACATATCGACAATGCATACCAAATGCTGAAGTTAAGTGAACCATTAGATTAATCGCGACAACCGACTTCCCAGTACCTGGTCCACCTTCTATAATCATGACTCTTTTCTTTCTATCCTTTTGTGAAAGTCTAGCAAGAGATATCGCTTGTTCGAAGATTACTTTCTGTTCATCGATTAAGATAAACTCAGTATTTCCTTCAAGCATATTTGCTAATGAATCTTGAAGTGATTTAGATGGTTTTATTTTCCCGAATTCTATTAATTCAATTGTCTTTTTATAATCAGGAAATTCTATTCTTTGATCTATGTATTGACTCAATTTTCTTATATCAGATTGTCCAAAAACAGGTGATTTTTTTAGATATGGTTCATAATGAGAATCAAAAATCCCTACATTGTCTACCCTTGGATAATTGTGCATAAAAACACATGAGGATAGTTCTATAGGGATTCTATAAACATTTTCATTATAATCATTTAACATACTCTGATATGACCACGCTTGGTAGGATGGATGAGTAACAATCCTCTTCCCTCCTCCAACTACTGTTCTAACAAGTCCATCAGATAATGGTAATGCTTCTACCTGTTGCCATTGCTTAAGCTCTAAAATAACTGCACTCGGTTTATTCTCCAAAGTTAATCCACTGATAATAAAATCAATTCGTTTTGAAGTGTTAGGAATTCTATATTCTATTGATACAGTAGTATCATCATGTAATTTTGTTTGACTTAACATCATGCGCACAAAAACTAGAGAATTCTGGAAAGAATTAAATTCCGCTAAAGATACTTGAACACCAATTCTTTCTCTCAAGCTTTGTTCAACTATATTCGCAATTTTCCCATCCAAAACAACTTCCATGAAATTGTACTTAGAATCCGAATAAACTATCATTCCCCACCCCTATAATTTCGTATATTTATCGCTTTTGCCTTTAGCTTTATCTACTGGATATTTAATCTCATTCTTTTCTATTTTATTTAATATTATTTCTTCAATATCTACATCAAGTTTATCAGCCATCAAGATACAGTAATTAAGTATATCTGCTAATTCATCCACAACTTTGTCATGATCATAATCAGAACTCCATTGAAAACATTCTAATAATTCTGCAGATTCTATAGAAATAGATTTTGCGAGATTCTCTGGATGATGGAATTGATCCCAATCTCGTTCTTTAGTGAATTGTAGAACTCTTTTTATCGTTTCTTTCATAATGATTTCCTTGCATAGAAAAATAAAACTAATTTATATAGATTATACCATTTTACTTTATATCGTTTACTTTAATTGTGAATACATTAAAATATCAAAATATATGTTTGTAAGTGTACAAGTAATTTAATAGAATTAAAGTACACGTGGTGGAGGAATAATATGAATTATAGTAGCGATCTTATCTCAATATTTGGATTAAATAGTGAACAATTAATTATTAAAGCTTCAATTGAAAGACTATTAGTAGATAAAGATATACAATCAGGTGGTAAAAAATCCGCAAAACAAATGTGGCTAAAAGATTGGGAAACACCATACTTAAAATATATTTCTACTATTACACTAAATGAGAATGTTGTTTTACTCGATGAAGATGGAATTGTTGAAGCTATTAAAAACTTACAATCAAGTGGACTGAATATGACTTGGTATTATCTATTAATGTTTGAAATGACTCATTTTTGGCCATATTCTCCATTAGGCGCAAACTCAAAGAATGATAATGTTTATATGAAATTAAAATTTAACGACCAAACTAATGTAATAAAAGATCTAGTTCGTAGAAACAATATAATGGATGTTGAATTAGTTGATCAATATAGAAATGCTTATTCAAGTTCTATCTCGAGATTGAACGAAACTACCAAAAAGAACCTTATCGCAATCGCATGTATATTAGCTGCAGTGTCATTAACCGCAATCGGTTTTCTATCCGTACTAGAAATTATGATTCTAATTGGAATAGGCTTTGTCGTTAAATATTTCTATTCATACTACAACCGATTACTCACAATCATTGGTGGTAGTTATGTACCTTTTGGTTCTACAGGTAAACCCGATGCTCCTCTCGCTATTATAGGTGGTGGCGCAATGTTAGGATTATTAAATGAAGGAACTTCCATTGATGAAACTTTCGCACATATTGCGTCTTCTAATCAATCCGCATTAACACAATCCGCAAAATTGGAAACTGTTATAAAAGAGATTATTATTAACACTCAGAAAGATAGTTATACTTCTCAAGCTGTCCTTCAAAAGTTCAGAGCTCAGTTAGATAGTTTAACGAATGATATAAAAAACTCTACAATAGATTTTGATAAATATACAGCATCTATTAGCGTTCTTCAAAAATCATTGAAATATATGGAATCTGTCTATAACAGTTCTACAAATCATGTATCAAATCATGATAAAGATAGAAATAGCCTACAATTTTAGAATAGTACACTAAATAAAAGGGGGATTATATTATATGTGGACAAGAAGCGAATTAAAAGACTACGCTAAAGACTTTCTAAAACAACATTATTGGAAAGCCTTTTTAGTCGTACTCATCACTACACTACTAATGAATGGATTAGGAAATGGGAAGTCTAATGTGGTTATGGAATATAAGCAGAATTATGAATATGTATTTGGTCAAGGAAATGTATCGGTATCTATTGCGCCAATATTTCAATTCTTTCAATCCGCATTCCGTAGTATTAGACCATTAGGATTTCTAGCATTAGGTACGGCATCGTTTATATCGATTGTTATCGGTATCGCAATGTTACTACTAGGGTTTATTATCGAAGTTGGTAAGAGTAAATTCTTCTTAGATGCATTTAAAGGAGATGTTGATATTAGTAAACTATTCTTTGGGTTCAATTCAAAAGATTATATGCCTATTATAAAAGCTCAAGGATTAGCCTTCATTTACATACTCTTATGGACATTTGTATTTATTATTCCTGGAATTGTAAAGGGATATCAATATCGATACGTACCTTATTTATTAGCTGAAAATACAAGCTTGACTCCTAAAGAAGTACTCAGTAAGAGTAAACAAATGACAATGGGACATAAGGGAAATATTTTTATATTAGATTTCTCATTTATCTTATGGAACTTATTAAGTTTAATCACATTTGGATTATCAAGTTACTTTGTAGCTCCATATGTAGAAGCAACAAATGCTAGATTGTATAACGTATTATCCGATATGAATAAACAAGAATTAGAATTCTAATTATGTTAAACAAAAAGCAACTAAATAATGATTTTCACATGGTCAATATCAATAAAACATAATATATTTTAATCTGTATATATCTACGAATTAAAAAGTACAAACTTGTTTCGAGTTTGTACTTTTCATAATTATCAGTAGCTATTATTCTTCATATCCAAATTGATACTTTTGTACTAATCTAATTTATCACCATTAGATTCAATAACTTTTTTCATCCAATTATAGCTCTTCTTCAAATATCGATTCTTTGATCCTTTGCCATAATCATCAATATCGACATATATGAAACCATATCTCTTACTCATCTCTGACGATGAACAGCTAACTAAATCAATTGGACCCCATGGATAGTAACCTAATATTTTTACACCATCGTAAATAGCTTCTTTTACTTGCTCAATGTGTTTTCTATAGTAGTTTATTCTATAATCATCATCCAACTCATGTTCTTTAGACAGCGATTCATAAAAACCCATCCCATTTTCAGCAATTATCAATGGTAATTGATAACGATCATAGAAATCATTTAGCGCAATTCTTAAACCTTTTGCGTCTTCTCCCCAACCCCATTCATTCTTAATTTTAATATGTGGATTAGGAAATGATTTCTTAGATTCAAAACTAATATTTCTTGTATAGTAGTATGAGAAACTCATAAAATCTACAGTATTCTTTAGTTCATTCTCTTCTTCTTCATTTATCTTTATACTCAATTCATTCTCATCGAAATATCTCAATGCATAGCCTGGTATAACTCCACGAGCCGCAATATCAGTACACATGTATACCATTTGATTATGCTTTAATGCAGCTAATACATTCTCTGAATTTCCATCATTGGGATACGCGAAACCAT
This sequence comes from uncultured Erysipelotrichaceae bacterium, assembly GCA_942492995.1. GTDB lineage: Bacteria > Bacillota_I > Bacilli_A > Erysipelotrichales > Erysipelotrichaceae > UBA2212. The sequence continues at coordinate 1,680,362 of OW818653.1, read as the reverse complement.
AATGTGCCATATTCCCAATTTGAAATTCTGAGTTAATCCCCTTGGCAATTCTCGTAGCTTTTCCACATGCTACCATTTCATTTATGAGTGCTTGATATTTTGCTTCTTCTAGATTTTCAAATCGATCAGAAGGTACACCAAGATGATTAAACGATTCATAAGAAATTAAATTTATCTGATTAACAAGAATCCAGTATTTTACTTTATTCTTATATCTTTTAAATATAACTTCGCAATATCTCACAAAGAAATCAATAGTCTCTTTACTATGCCAACCATTATATTTTAATGCTAGGTTGAGTGGCATTTCATAATGAGATAGGGTTATCAATGGTTCCATACCATTACTAATAATTGAATCAATCAAATCATCATAGAATTCTAATCCTTTTTCATTAGGTTCTAATTCATCTCCATTCGGAAAGATTCGAGCCCAACTAACTGATGTTCTGAAAGAATTTAATCCCATTCCTGCAATTAATTTTAAATCAGATTTATACGTATGATAGAAATCAATCCCGTATCTTTTTGGAAAATAGTCTGTTTTAGAATTCAATAGATTCTCTATTTCAATAGTACTCATCTCAAGATTCGATTTTTTACTAAGATCAGATATTTCCTTGAAGACATTTAAATCCGCTACACTCAATCCTTTACCATCTAAATCATATGCGCCTTCAATTTGATTTGCTGCAACTGCTCCGCCCCAAAGAAAGTTTTTTGGAAATTTCTTTTCAGCTCTATTCATGACTTACTTCAGCTTCAGCTGATTCCAAGGCAACCATTCTCTTCTCATATATTTTGAAGAATGGATAATAGATTAACCCCATTAGTGTAAAGTTGAATAAAACTAATAGCGCACCACTGACACTAGCAGTACTTACAAATCCAGCTAAAACTGATGGAAGATTCCATACTGCCGCTAGCGGATAACCCATACCTGGAACTAAACCAGATGTGAATGCAAAGTATGTTGTAAATACACAGATTAGAGGAGCTAATGTAAATGGAATAATAAGAATTGGATTAAATACAATTGGTAACCCAAATATAATTGGTTCATTAATATTGAATAACCCAGGACCAACACTAATTCTTCCTAAATTACGCATAACCTTTGATTTTGAGAATGACATAAGGAATGCTAATGCTAAGGTTCCCCCACCTCCGCCAATCCACAAGAATGTGAATATGAACGGTCTCACGCCAATATGTGGAATCGCTTGACCAACAGCAACTGCCGCCATATTTGCTTCTGCATTAACTAACCAAACTGGTGTCATGATAGCCGCTAATATGCCAGGATGGATTCCTAAGAACCACATACCAGCTGTAAGTAATACATAAATAATAGGCGTTAAAATAGAATCTGAAGATGTACTTAGAATTGGAGTTATAATTGTAGAAATTAATTGATTAATGTTTATTCCTGCAACATGAACAAATAACCAAGATAATGTCGCTGAAATAAATATAGGAATCATAAACTCAAAACTTGCGCCAACATTTGGTGGAACCATTTCTGGTAACTTGATTGTAATTTTTCTAACTTTACAGAAATGCATAACTTCTACAGCAAGAATTGAAGCAAGAATTGCAGTGAAAATTCCTGATCCACCTAGATATGCTGTGCTGATATATGAACTTCCATCAATTGATGTAAACTTCATAGTTACTAAGAATGTTAGAACCGCACTGATTCCTCCAGATAAAGCATCATATTTATAATCTTGAGCCATACGCGAGCCAATTGCATATGCAGAATAAACAGATAACAAACCTAGAGTCATGTTAAACGGGATATAAAACAACGCTTTAATATCCGGATTCGCAGCTATAAATTCAACATAACTTTTTGGAAATGGAAAAGTTGGAATCAACAAGAATATTGCACCTAATACCGTTATAGGAATTGTCGCAACCAATCCATCTCGGACAGCTTTTAAATGTCTTTGACTTGAAATAGTATTCATTATTTTCAATAAAGGCTCTTCTATTCTATTTAAAAAATCTTTCATATACTCCCCTTTCTTTTTTAGGATGATTTTATTGTACAATTAAAATATCTAGTAAATTTTTATATTATTTTCAGAATTTGTAAACTAATTCTTAAAACCTACATGCTATAATTGGAAAAAGGTAAGCGCTATCAAAGAGAAGAAACAATTGTATTTGAAATTAAGTGAATTCATCTTTCAAAGAACACATTTCGATGTGAATTTTGTTATCGCAAAAACAATGCTAGATCATATTTCCGAATTCCCAGAGATATCAATAAAAGAAATTGCTAACTTCTCAAATACATCGATAGCTAGTGTATCTAAGTTCTGTAAAGAACTTGATTATGAGAGTTTCAAAATGCTTCGAGGCGATCAATCTATCTTTGATCAAAATAGTAGTTTTATGCAGCTAATTGAAGAAAGTAAGAATTTACCAATAGACCAAGTTTTTGAATCATTTCAAAGAAATGTGGATAAATATGAAAGAGATGCTATTTTAAATATTGATAAAGAAACACTTATCGATGTATCAAGATTCTTAAAGAACTCTAATCAAATAGTTGTTTATAGTGGTTTGCATGGATATGCAGCAACTAATCTAATCCACTCAATTCTTTTACCTTATGAGAAACAAATTTATAGAATTAATCGGCAAGCTGAAGAATCAGTTGTTTCAGCTGTTAATAAAGACGCAGACGCAATATTTGTAATTTCATTATCAGGAAATTGGATAATCAAACAAATCGAATTAGGTCTATTTGATGATTTATCACTTAAAAAAGTTATTTTAATAACACATGAGGAAAATCAAATTTTTCATGATAAGTGTAAGTATGTTTTATCTTTCCACGATGTCAAAGATTTCTTTTCTTCAACTTATATTTCTGATCGACTTCTAAAAGCATTAGTAATACAAATTGGTATATATTTATCTAAGTCTGTTTAACTAAATAAATTTATATCTGCTAATAAACAATACAATTCAACCATTTACACCAACCAAAAAGTTCCTTTCGGAACTTTTGTCGTTTATATTATTTTACTGATCCTTACTCTTATCATTGAACATATCATACATTTCACTAACAGGCGTATGTAACTGAACCGCTTGAATGGTCTTCGCTAACATATAACCAATAGAGATCTGTTTAAGTTTAGGTTCTTTACGTTTTTCTTCGTTAAGAGGAATAGAATTTGTGACAACCAATTCTTTAATCTTTGAATCATGAATACGTTGAACCGCATTACCCGAGAGAATACCATGTGAACAAGCGCAATATACTTCAGTCGCACCATTCGCATACAACATATCAACGCCACCCATAAGAGAACCACCAGTATCTACGATATCATCTACGATAATCGCTACTTTACCATTCACATCCCCGATAAGATTCATCGCTTCTGCTACATTTGGTTTCGTACGACGTTTATCAATAATCGCAATGGTACTTCCAGGAAGTGTATCCGCTAAATTACGTGCACGAGTCGCGCCACCATGATCCGGTGATACTACGACAACTTCATCTTTGAATTTCTTCGTTCTGAAGTATTGGCCTAACATCGATACTGCCGTTAAATCATCAATTGGAATATTGAAGAAACCTTGAATTTGAGGCGCATGTAAGTCAAGTGTAATAACACGATCTGCACCAGCAACTTGAATTAAATCCGCAACAAGCTTAGCGGTAATCGGTTGTCTAGCTCTTGCCTTACGGTCTTGTCTAGCATAGCCATAATATGGCATAACAACTGTAATACGATCCGCAGACGCACGTTTACACGCATCTAACGCAACCAACACTTCCATTAATGTCTCAGAAACAGGGTTACAAGTGGACTGTACAATGAACACATGTTTACCACGAACCGACTCCAAAGGTTCCACAATGATTTCACCATCCGCAAAATGTCTTACGGAAATCTCACCACGTTTAATCCCTAAATGGATACAGATTTCATCTGCTAATGCGATACTGGATGTTAATGCAAAAATTACGATATCCTTCATGTTTCCTTGACCCCTCATTTCTTTTCCTTATAACGTAAACCATAACCAGGTTTATTCACTTGATGAGCCCGTGCAATCGCCATATCCGTATCATCCACATTTCGTGTAATGGTAGAACCTGCCGCCACAACTGAATTCTCACCCACTTCAATCGGCGCAATTAAATTAACATTACTTCCAATGAAGGCATAATCCCCAATAATCGTCTTAAACTTCGACTTCCCATCATAATTAACCGTCACAACACCACATCCAAAATTAACCTTCTTGCCGACAATAGTGTCCCCAAGATACGTTAAGTGTGCACAACGACTATCAAAACCAATTTGAGTATTCTTCATCTCTACAAAATTCCCAATACGATTATTATCATCAATAACACAATGTTCACGTAGATGCGCATATGGTCCTACATTCACATTATTACGTACTTCCGAATCTGTAATACGTGACGCATCAATCTTACAGTTCTCACCAATTGTACTATTCGATATAAATGTATTCGGTAATAAGGTAGTCCCTTTTTTAATATGTGTCTTCTTCTCTAAATACACATTCGGATAAATCGTCACATCTTCTTCAAGAATTGTATTAATTGATACATATGACTGTTCAGGATTGATGAAGGTAACACCCTTCTCCATCCATTGTCTATTCGTCGTCATTTGAATCCATTTAGATGCTCTCGCTAAGTCTACACGGTCATTAACCCCTAAGACTTCATCCGAATCATCAATTGGTAATGCTTGTACTCTTAATCCATTCTTCAAGAATATTTCAATTAAATCTGTAATGTAATACTCTTTCGCCGCATTATCATTCGTAATATGCGACAAATACGTATGTAAAGCATGATTCTTTACACAATAAATCCCCGTATTAATCTCATTAATACGTTTCTGTTCCTCTGTACAATCCTTATACTCCACAATCTTTTCAATCTGCCCTTGATTATCTCTTACAATTCTTCCATAACGTGCCGGATCATTAAACACAGCCGTTAATACCGTCAAATCATAATCCTGATTCACATCATACAACCAATCCATCGTCTTCGATTGGATACATGGTGTATCTCCATATAATATTAATGAATCTCCCTCATCAGGTAAAACAGGAAGACTTTGCATAACGGCATGCCCTGTCCCAAGTTGTTCACTTTGAATCGCATACGATACGGACTCTTTCAAACACGCCTGTACACTCTCAGCCCCATGACCTACCACCACCACACTATGATCCACTTTAATTTCATTTAAATGCGTCATAACATGTTCAATCATTGATTCACTCAAGATTGGATGCATCACTTTAGGCAAAGATGACTTCATACGTGTGCCTTTACCAGCCGCCAAAACTATTGCAGTTCTCATCACTCATCCTCCGTCTCTATTTTAACAAAAAAACCTTATAAGCGACTTACAAGATTTTCGTTTTACGCACAAAACGTACATGTTTTCTTAAACTACTAATACAGTTATTAATAACCTCTTCACTTTGCGAGAAACCCATCACAACCGAACCACTCCCTGTCATCATACTTCGATCACATCCAAGTTCGATTAATTTATCTTTTAAACGTTGAATTTCAGGAACTAAAGAGATCGCTTTTTGTTCTAAGCTGTTATCAATTGCTTGGATAAATGTTGGATAATCATTCATATTAAGAGATTCTTTAATTTGATCAATATTAGGATGCACAAGATTCGGTATATCCAAACCTTCAAATGCTTTCTTCGTCGATACACCCCGTCTTGGTTGAACCAATATCATCCAGAACGGTGTATTATTCGTAAAGAATTCTAACTTCTCCCCAATACCTGTTACTAATGCTGGTTTCTCAAACAAACAGAATGGCACATCAGCCCCAACCTTAACTGCTAATTCAATCTTCTCTTCATCACTTAGATTCCAACTAAAATAGTTATTTAAATAATTCAATATCGCCGCCGCATCACTACTTCCGCCACCTAAACCTGCTTGAGACGGAATATGTTTGTATAAACGTATAAAGAACTGTTCCTTAAAGTTAAACTTCTCACGACATACTTCAATCATCTTTAATAGAGTATTCTTTTCCGCATTTATCATAAAATTCGGAATACATTCAAAATGCATCTCATGACTCACATTGATATCAATCAAATCATGAAGTTGAATTGGAACCATTACACTCTTTAAATCATGGTAACCATCTTCTCTTTTACGTTCAATATCTAATCCAAGATTAACTTTAGCGTACGCTCGACATTTCATAGAGTTCTCTCCATTGACTAAGCGTTAAAGCTTCACCTCGTACAGATTCTGATAAATTCATTTTAATAAGTGATTCTCTAATATCTACGGTATCTTTCAAATTATTGTATAACGTCTTCCGACGTTGAACAAAGCCTTTCTTCACAAATTCAAAGTATGGCTTCAAATCACTCATATTGACATCCTTACGACGTAATTGAACAACAGCAGATTCGACATTCGGTGCTGGATGGAAAACAGCTGGTGGTACTTTCATCACTACTTTAATATCACAAAGTGTTTGTAAGATAATCGTTAGCGCATTATAGTCTTTCGTGTTCACATTACCATTAAAGCGTAATGCGACCTCTTTTTGAACCATGATTGTCACAACCCGTATACTTGGTAAATTCTCTAAGATATGGAAAAGAATCGGTGTCGTGATGTAATATGGTAGATTACCAACACAATGAGTCGCACCAGTCGTTTCAATTTCCTCAGGTGTAGTCGTTAAAAAGTCTTTCTGGATAACCGTTAAATTATCACGATCCCCTAAACCTTCTGCTAAAACCTGTACACAATCTGGATCAATCTCATACGCAATAACCTTATCTGCTTTATTACAAAGTTGTTCCGTCAAAGCCCCAAGTCCTGGACCTACTTCAATTACCGTATGTTTTTCCACATCCGCTAATCGTGCTATTTTCTCTACTACCGTCGGGTCAATAATAAAATTCTGCCCAAAGTGTTTCTTCGCTTTGAGTTGATGTTCCCGAAGGATTTTAATAGTCTGTGCATGTGAGCTTATTGGTTTTTGCATGTATTTACGATTTCTAGAAGATCTTCCTTCGTTACTAATTTAAACTGACATTGTTTCAAGAATGATTTCGCATTCCCCTCCGCAATGTATAACTTCTCTGCACACTTCTTACGTAATTCTTGGCTATCTGGATTTCCACTTAGTCCTAAATCAATTAAATCATTTAAGCTTAAGTTCGACACATCATTCGATACTGTCATTACGTTATTCAATGCCGCAAGTAATATTTCAGCCGAGGCATGTTCTACCCCAACTTTATGTTTTGCCTTCGCATCTTTCTGCATAATATGGGCATGCTTAACATCCGGTATTCGTGTTTGTATGGTATTGCGTATCTTTTTACCTGGAGTATCTGGATCAGTAAAAACGATTACTCCTGATGTACTATGTGCTTTCTCAATCAGTTTTAATGTTTTCTCACTTAAATATGAGCCTTGAGTCACAAGGATATTCGCATCCACAAGCTTCAATAAAGCTTGTTTATCATGATAACCTTCTACGACAATTGTTTCTTTGATTTTCATCGTTGTTATTATATCATTCAAGTCTTAATATGCCTATTATTGAAACTACTCCGTTCCTTCTCTTAATAATTGTAAATACGCATCATAGGCAAACAATCGATTTCTTTTATGGCCTTTATATTGAATTAGAATTCCGTGTTTAACAAATAGATCAACACATTTAGATACAGTCGCAAATGTTAAACCTAAATCTATAGAAGTCTTTCTAACTTCAACAATAGGATTCTCTTCTATATATCTAAGTAACTTTAATCCAGTATATGAGATACGTCCAAATGATAGAATAACTTCAGTATTAATTTCGTTCAGAAACATCATTTGTTTAATCGTTAAATTTGCACTTTCCGCAGATTCATACACCGCTCTTAAAAAGAATTTAAGCCATTGTTCATACTGCCCTGTACGTCGTACATCAGTTAATCGATCATAGTATTCCGAGCGATATCTCTTCAAATAATACGAAATACTTAAGGAAGGTAATACTAACGTTTTAGTTTGCGTTAAGTATAGTTGAATTAACAATCTTCCGATTCTTCCATTACCATCTAAAAAAGGATGAATTGTTTCAAATTGGTAATGTATTAATCCAGCTCTGATTAATGGATCCACACTACTTTCTGTATTCATATATTTCTCTAAATCTGACATTCCATTTAACATATCTTGTACATTAGGTGGAATATATTGTGCAGTCTTTAACGTACTCCCAAATCCACCTAACCAATTCTGCGAAAGTCGAAACTCTCCAGGACTCTTATCCCCACCTCTTATCCCATCCATAAGGATAGAATGCGTTTCTTTTATGAGTCGATTACATAAAGGTAATTCATTTAATCGATTCATCGAAAAATGTGTTGCCTTCACCACATTAACAACATCTACTATTTCTAAATTAGAATTTTCGACAATACTTGGATCTAAAATATCTTCAAGTGTTGCCTGTGTTCCTTCTATTTGTGAAGACATAAGCGCTTCTTTACGTAAATACATTGTGATGAATAAATCAATATTAGGTATGTAACTTGAGATACGTTCTAATACCGCTATCTCCCTATTTGCCTTTACTAATAGCTCTATCATCTCATTATCCATATGGATATCTAAATCATCCATCAAAGGATTAGGTTGATAAGAAGTATATGTAGATGCCCCTGATAGATTCTTTATGGTTTGCCCTGCTCGATTTATCATACCTAGTTCCTCGCATTATTAACTTTATTATATCTTCTTATTATATTTTATCAATCTATACTATAATAACGAATTAATAATATGTTTCTTATTATAGTTTAACGATATGTTAAATCATAAAAAAATAACGCATTGATTTATGTTCAAGGCGTTATTTCTATTATTTGACAATTATAACTAAAGATTTTCTAAAATGTTTAATGAATTCGAATTTCATATTTAATACATTAATTTATTTTGTTTACACTATACTTAGATTTTGAACTTCCACCTATTTTTACTATTTTGCCTTTATTTACCCACTTTTCAACCAAGTATCTAGCTTGATCTTGAGTGATATTTAAATCACTCTCCAGATCTTTACGTGTGAATGTAGATTTAAAGTCTAAATAGTTTTCGACATTTATCATACTTTCATTAACTTCATTTACAATTTTTTCAAATTTAATAATAACATTAACCCCGTGTATATTATTGACTTCGAAGATTAAAGGAAGAAAATTTTCTTTACTCAATGCTTCATTCGCTCTTTGAATTCCTGATCCCCATTTCTCTATCAAACCTAAATGATAGAAAACTTCACTTATATTAGGATTCCTAAGTTTGGAACGACCATTTATAGCATCTTCTATTTGCAGACCATCAAATAATGTTCCTGGCGAATATATTTCTATTCTATTATCAAAAATGCTAATTCTAATAGTTTGTTCATCTATATAACTTCTATGAATTATTGCATTAGCTAAAATTTCTCTAATGGCTATTTCTGGAACTTTATATTTCATTTCTCGAATTGTAGCAATTGAATAACCATCTTCCAATTCGTTAAGTAAAACTTTCATCGCTTCAAAATATTGTGCAATTATCGAGCCATTTATAACATAGTCTTTCTTTATTTCAGACTTTGTTACCCCTTTGAACACACCTATTTTTATATAACTTTGACTGAATGGATTTTCTGTTAATAACATCAGTCCGTTAGTCGCATAAATATTATCAAATTCATTTCTAAGCAACTTCCATTCCAAAAGTTTATTTTCATTCAAACTCTTGCCACTTTTAATTTGAGTATTTATAAAACTAAGGAATTTTGATATCTCAGCATCATCTCTTTTAACTAATTTAGCATTCTTATTATAGATTTCGCTTGTAAATGTTTCATTATTTCTATTAAGTCTTAGTTCAAGTCTTTGACTATTTGTTGCTTTTTGATCAGTTGATCCAAACCTAACATAGCACCCTTCCTCTATGCCCTCCTTTTTTATATAATATGGAGTTTCATTTCCTTTGGCTACTTGAATTATTACTATGTCTTTATCTTCATAATTTTCAAAACTTATATCGATTATTGGTCTAGGTTCAATATTGCTATGTATTGATTCAACTATTCTTTGTTCTATTTTAGATCTTTCATCTTGAATTCCAACTACCTTCAATGTTGAGTCTTCAATACCTACGATCAATCTCCCCCCAGAAGTATTACTAAAAGATACGACACTCTTTAACCACTTTGTATTATCTTCAGGCAAAGTTAGCTTATATTCAATTAAGTTTGACTCACCTTCTAAATGTTTATTACCCATATATTTTCCCTCTTAGTTAAAATTATATCATAATTTAGACACTTCTCGGGACTTCTCGGGACTTCTCGGGACTTCTCGGGACTTCTCGGGACTTCTCGGGACTTCTCGGGACTTCTCGGGACTTCTCGGGACTTCTCGGGACTTCTCGGGACTTCTCGGGACTTCTCGGGACTTCTCGGGACTTCTCGGGGCTTCTCGGGGCTTCTCGGGGCTTCTCGGGGCTTCTCGGGGTATAATAAAACGCGTCGGCATGTAGCCAACGCGTCTAGTCATTATATATAATGACCTACTTACAAATTCTTTCACCTAATCCATTTTTCGTCCACTTAAGGAATCCAACGACGGTTACTTTAGAATCTGCTGTACGTTTATTTGTCACAACGTTAATATTCTTCTCACTACCGACAAATAAATCTAATTTGTTTGTGGTAATAGCGCCACCACGATCCACAGCAAGTGCTAAGAACGGAACCCCGGATGTTAATCCCATACCACTGAACGTATGATTTGAAATCTCTAGAATTGTACAATTTGGGTAAGCTTTATCCGCTGCCACAACATAGTATCCATCATAGGTAATTCCATCTAACCATGTTCCATTGGATTGGCGTATGCTCGTCGCATTTAAACGTATACCTGCAGACGTTCCTGCATTTCCATCTAAACCGATTCCACAGCCTGTACAATCAAATCCATATTTAGTGATTGAACGTGCGTAGAAATATGCCCCCTTCGCAACCTTAGCCCCATATTGGTAAATGGTTGGTTTACCTTCTGTATAGGTTTCCGAATCAGGTATGTATTCTTTTGATAGTAGATTCCCCTCACTATCATAGGTTGAACGATAACGAGTTTCCGTATAGCCTACGCTACCTTCACTCACTTTTGATATTAGCCAAGGATAACCTGTTCGTGTGTTGTCCATTGGATTGAGTACCGTTTTAATAGGTGTCGTATCATAAGTCGTCTCAACGCTTTCTTCAAACGTAAAAGGTGAAACAAGTGCGGCGCTCAATATTGTGTTCTGATCTGCTTTTTGTAGCACAACATGAGTACTTTCCGTTGTTTGTGTGCACGCTGCTAGAAGTAGGATAACTCCCGCAATCAATGCTTTTTTAGTTTTTATCAATCGTTTGTCTCCTTTATCTGATGACTTCGTGATTTTAGCACAAGTTATCTTATCTGGCAAATTTTGAGCCGTTTTTACCCTAAAAATGAGGTAAAATCGACGTTTTTTGAGGTAAAATCACTCTTTTTACTTACTTTTTGATCAGTTAAAAAACGTTTTTAACACATTTTATGATTAAATATATTGACATTATGTCTAATATACTTTACATTAAGTATATACTTATAAACAAATAGGTAAGGAGGACGTGTTTATGACATATCAGACAAAGAAAACCATCACTAGTTTAGTTGCTAGTTTAATCATTCTAGTGAGTTATTGTTTAAGCATTTATAACCATTATAAGGCTGGAAATATCATCGAAAATGACCTACAATACTGGGCTAAACAGATGGTTACTTACATTGTTGTAGGGGTTATCGTTACTATTGTATTACATATTGTGTTTCATATCTATCTCTCAATTAACTTAGCGATAAAAGAACAGAGTAAAGATGATAAAGAGATTAATCGTAAGCTTGAATTAGAGATGATTGAAGATGAAATGGATAAGTTAATTGAGCTTAAATCTATGCGTGTAGGATATATTGTGGTAAGTGTTGGGTTTGTTAGTTCACTTGTCTATTTAGCGTTTGGTGGAAATATTGTAGTTGTATTAAACATCATGTACTTATCCTTCTTTGTTGGTAGTTTAAGTGAAGGCTTAAGCAATCTATTCTTCTATTTCAAAGGTGTACGCAATGGCTAAAAAATTTAACATCACCAATCAAGTACGTACCCTTCGATTCTTTGCGAATGAAATGACCCAACAAGACTTGGCGGAAAAGGCAGGTGTTTCACGTCAAACTATTATGGCTATTGAAGCAGGTAAGTACTCACCTACTTTAGAACTAGCTTTTCGCATAGCGGATGCGTTTAATGTCCCTCTCACGAAAGTATTCAATTATGAAGTTAAGGATGATTCAAAATGAAAGCTCTAATCTACAAAGATAAGTCATTTATGTTTAGTGATGTAAGTAAACCAATCCCTTTACCAAATGAGGTGTTGATTAAGGTTGTGGCGACATCTCTTAATGCGGGGGATTATCGTTTAGTTCAATTAAATTCTGGATTACCAAAATCAGGTATATTAGGCAATTCGATTGCTGGAATTGTGGAAGAGTTGGGTCAAGCTGTCCATTCAATTTCGATTGGGGAACGTGTTGTCGTAGATACATCCAATGCAGGATTTGGTGGATTAGCGGAATATGCGGTTGCTCAAGCAAGTAATCTAGTAAAAGTTCCAGACACATTATCACTCATTGATGCGTCAAGTTGTCCTGTCGCATCGACTACTGCGCTTCAAGCTCTTACTTTATTTAAACCTGTTAAAGAAAACGATAAAGTATTAATTGTTGGGGCTAGTGGCGGAGTAGGAACATTTGTAATCCAACTTGCGAAAAATTTCAAAGCTCATGTGACTGCGGTTTGTAGTACGCATAATGTCGATATGGCTCGTGATCTTGGGGCGGACAGTGTTATTAATTATAAGAAAGATGATTTACACCAACTCAAAGAAACATTTGATTTAATTATTGCGGTAAATGGAGCATATCCATTATCTCTGTATAAACGATTATTAAAACCAAATGGTACTTATGTCATGGTCGGTGGACCAATCAAACAGTTTATTAAGAATCTTATACTATGCCCAATATATTCCCTGGGTAATAATACGTTTAAGATATTGAATTCTAAATCAAATCGAAATGATTTAGAAGCAATCATTCACCTTGTTAGTCAAAAGAAAATCAAACCTGTTATCGAACGTGTTGTCCCATTCAGTGATGGTATTAGTGTATTTAATACGTTCCAAAAAGGTCATTCAAAAGGAAAGATTGTTATACAAATAACGAATGAAATTAATGGAAAATAAAAACATCATCGGATTAAAACGAGGAGTTGTTCAGTTAGAGCGTCATAATACAGAATGGGAAACCATTGCCCAAGAAACGATAAAAACACTATATCCTTTGTTCAAAGATACTGTCATTGATATTCAACATATCGGTAGTACCTCAATCAAACACATACACGCTAAACCAATCATTGATCTTGTGGTTGGCGTACATGATTTAGACAAAGTTAAAGAACTAATTCCTCTACTTGAAATAGAATCATTACAGTATAGAGAACAAGATATCCCCAATCAGCTCTTATTTGTGATGGGTGATATTACACAAGAAATACGGACTCATCACATCCATATCGTGATACATAAAAGTATTGAATGGAATAATTACATTAATTTTAGAGATTACTTAAATGAATTTCCAGGTAAAGCTCATACGTATGAAACATTAAAACTGAACTTAGCTAATACCTTTCCATTGGATCGCGTTGCGTATACAAATGGAAAGCACACACTAATTTCAAACATATTAAATGAAGCAGAACGTTGGAAAAACAATTCACATAAATAAAGGTCTAGATATTTCTAGACTTTTATTTTAGATTCATTATTCATTTTATTTATCACTATATCGTTATAAATAGGATTAATAAAATGATTACACTAAATATGCCAAAACTAAATCAAATAATGTATAAACTCTAACGTAATATCGATATAATTCAAATGAGGTAATCACTATGTTTCATAATGTTAAACAATTGCCAATCCCAAAAGGTCCTTTTACGGTAGGCACACTTAATTTCGATTTTCTTGATGAATCAAGACCGTCTATTTTTGAATTTGATACAAGTACTAAACGATTAATCCCAACACTCTTCTTCTATCCAGGTGAACCTGTAGTTGGAATAAAAACTAATCCATATGCATGCGATGAGGCAATTAAATACTTACGAGAATCAGTTTTGAATTTAGTTTCTAATTCTGTCAAAGATATGAAAACGAGTACTTACCATAATATTCCATTAACCAATCAAATAAGTAAATTTCCAATACTATTCTTTAATATGGGTTATTTTGGATACCTTGAACAAAACACTGCACTATGTAGTGAACTCGCAAGTCATGGATATATCGTAATATCAGTCGGACATCCTTATGAATCTGGCGCATTGAAATACACGGATGGTCAAATTAATCATGCACATCCTTCCCTTGCGAATGAATTCAAGATAACAATGAACAAAGATGCTCGTAAGCACTTCTCTGACTTACTAAAAGAGACAATCGATGATGCGTCAATTCAATCAAAAATAACACCATTCTTTGATCAATTTAAATCTGGTCATGTTTGGAATGATGTTAAAGTATGGTCAGATGATACTCGATTTGTATCAAATAAATTAATTGATTTACACGATGGCACAATCCCATCACCATTTAAGAATCGACTTGATCTATCCCTAGGATTTGGGATTACAGGACACTCATACGGCGGATGTACCGCTATGCAAACTCTATTAGATGATGAACGATTTAAATGTGGAATAAACATGGATGCCCCAACCTATGGTAATTACTGGGATAAAGACATTAATAAACCATTATGTATCTTAGGTAGTTATGTCGTTGAAACGTTATCTCGTACTCCTTATTTAAATAATTCCAAAGAGAGTTATCTTGTTAAGATTGATGATACTCAACATATGGATTATACTGACCATATCTTCTTTGCCCAACAATTAAAGTACTTAAAACTTATTGGTAAACGTGATATGAACTTAGTTCACACAATCTTATGTGATTATCATAAAGCTTTCTTTGATCATCATTTATTAGGGAAAGAAACTAAAATGTTAGATATAAGCTTTAAAGGAGTCTCAATAAGACACAAAAAAGACGAATAATCGTCTTTTTGTTTGGTAATTTACATACTTGCTTTTAAGATTTGTACAATCTCAGGATGACTTAATACTTTATATCCACCCTTAAGAATAAATGCCTTGCTCGCAATATCCTCTAACATCTCATCCGTTGCGCCTAACTCTTTTATATTCATCACTAATCCAATCTCACGCATGAAGTTCTCCATACAGAATAATCCTTCATTCGCGATTTCTTCATCTGTCTTATTTTCTGGATTTACATTCCATACATTAATCGCATAACGTTTAAACTTCGCTAAACCATCCGTCATAATGGCACGATAGTACGGCAATGAAACAGCCGCAAGTGTCATCCCATGGGTCGCATCTGTATACGCTCCAATCGCTTGGCCAATCATATGAACCATCCAATCCCCAGGTTTACCTTTGTGAATCAAAGTATTTAATGCCCAAGTGGCAGTCCACATAATATTCGAGCGTGCTTCATAATTCATTGGATCTTTAATCGCAACACGTGAGCTTGTGATCAATGATTTCAATAAGCCTTCCGCAATATAATCAGACGTATTATCATCATTCCCAGAGAAGTATTGTTCAAGAATGTGTGACATTACATCGAAGAACCCTGCCACCATTTGGTAACGTGGAACTGAATAGGTAAACACAGGATTTAATATCGCAAACTTAGGGAATACATTTTCATTAAACACATGGCCATTTTTCTCTTTAGTCGCATGATTGGTAATAACAGATCCACCATTCATTTCAGACCCTGTCCCAACCATGGTTAGAATACATCCCATTGGCACAATCTCATTATCCACATCTTCAAAACGATCGAAGTATTTAGCCCAAGGGTCATCATTACAGTGAATGGATACAGAAACTGCTTTAGAATAATCCACAACTGATCCTCCACCAACTGCTAAGATGAAGTCAACGTTATGTTCACGTGCTATACGTACACCTTCATTTAATTTATCAACCGTTGGATTAGGCATAACACCTGGATCTTCCACAATTGTCTTCCCATTGGATTGAAGTAATTTAATTACTTCATCGTAAATTCCATTCTTCTTTATGGAAGAACCTCCATAGATGAATAATACATTCTTTCCATAGTTTGGTAATTCTTGATTTAAGTAATTAATCGAATCTTCCCCAAAATATAATTTGGTTGGATTTACATAACTGAAATTTCCTTGCATAATCTCTCCTTTTATCATGTACTTTGTACATTATCATCCTATACCCTAAAGCTAACTTTAGGTCAATAGATTATTCGAAATTTATTTATAACTTGACATAAAGTGTACTTTAGCACATAGAATTTAATATCGAGGTACTTCAATGAAGAATAAACTAACTCTATATGTATTTACTCTAATGAACTTTGTGATCATGATGACCGCATCGTTATTCAATGGCATCCTTGATAAAGTCGCTGTTGATTTAAATGTGACCGTCGCATTAAGTGGCTTATTAAATTCTGCTTATGCGTTTGGGGCTGCGATTGGAGTTCCGCTAATTTTGATTCTATTTTTCAATGTAAATCGTAAACATATGATTATTGGATTATTATCCTTAACGTTTATTAGTATTATTGGATTAATCTATGCGCCAAACTTTATTATCCTATTAATCTTTAGAACACTCATGGGAGTTGTCGCAAATGGCTATGGTGTATTGGCAATGTCGACCGTAATTGCGATGTCAGACCCAGATAAACAAGGTCGTGCACTCGCATTCCTATTAACAGGTAATGCGTTAGCTCTTGTGGTAGGTATTCCATTAACTCGAGTCTTATACGCTGTCCTTGATTGGCGAAGTATTTTCTGGTTACTTAATTCAATTATTCTATTCGCTATTCTCTATTTCCAATTTAACTTACCTTTGTACGCTAAGAAAACTGAAGGTTCACATATCTTACATGAACTTGTACACTTGAAGAATCCTAAGGTACTCTTCATTTTACTCTATACATTTAGTATGTTTGTTGGATATTCAGCTCTATATACCTATGTAACGCCTTATATTATCTATCATTTCCCTAATGTGGAAGCTTGGATGAGTATCTTACTTATAGCGATTGGGGTTGCGGCATTTACTGGAAATCAAATTGGTGGATTTATATCTGATAAATTTGGTTATAAGAAATCAATGTTAATTGGGGCGATCTTACAACTAATCTGCGTAATTCTTATAATATTAACGCGTCCTTGGATCTGGTTAAATATTCTTTCCATCGTTCTATGGGT
The DNA here is from genome assembly GCA_942492995.1 of uncultured Erysipelotrichaceae bacterium. GTDB lineage: Bacteria > Bacillota_I > Bacilli_A > Erysipelotrichales > Erysipelotrichaceae > UBA2212. Next base: position 1,662,834 of record OW818653.1, on the reverse strand, counting down.
TATGTTTGCGTGGATGACAGGTCTACAGTTGAATCTTGGAGTTATGCAAGAAACCAGTCACGATGCGAACTTTATCATTAGTTTGAATGGTTCGAGTATCCAATTCTCATCTGCGATTGGGACAAGTATTGCGGCAATCATTATTACACAGTTTGGTTTATCTCAACTCGTATTTATTACACTTATTACCATATCGTTTAGTCTTCTTGTACAAATGTTCTCTATCAGAAGTAAGTAATTATACTTAATCAAAAAAATGGAATTTATCGTTCCATTTTTTTATGTGATTAATCCACAATCACTTCAATTTTTACTAATTCATTATTCTCTATTAATTCCAAATTCTCTAACCCTTCTTCAATTCGTCCTAATAGAACTAAACCAGATGAGTATGAAAATTCTTTGTAATAGATTGCTAAGTTACCCCAAGGCGCATAATACGCGAAATCACCAACTTGAGGAGTCATTCCGCTCGGAGCGTTTTCATTAGATAATTTACTTGGTAAATTCGTTACTTTCTCTGTACTATTATAATCTTCGAAGTTTAGTTCAATTGGTAATAGCTTTAAGAAATCAGTTGAAATGGGATTGTCTAACATATTAATTATGATAGTATACCCTCTAAAAGACATTTTAATTCGTGTTGAGTTCACAACTTCAACCTCCTTTTCTATGTCACTATCGTTACTATTATCTTCTATCGTACATCCAATTAATGTAAGTAGAAATAGTACATAAATTATTTTAGATAATTTCTTCAACTCGAAACACTTCCTTATACAGTTTAATTCCTTTACTTAATCGCTCTAATCCATCCATTAATCGATCGATTGGACATGCGATATTCATACGAATAAACGCTTTTCCACCATCTCCATATTCTCTTCCTGATACTACCTTTAAACCAACTTCTTTCTCCAGGTACTTACATAGTTCTTCTGTATCTTGCGATAACTCTGAACAGTCAATCCAAAGTAAATATGTCGCATCCGCATCTATAACTTTCAACTCTGGAATATGTTTATTAATAAATTCTTTTGAAAGTGTACGATGTGAAAATACAACGGTTCTCAATTCTTCCAACCACGCTTCACCTTGATTGAATGCCGCAATAGTAGCCTCTATCCCAATCGCATTGGGTTCCGCAACTTCATCGGTGTTAAGCGCACGGTTTAGTTTTTTATAGATATCTGGATTCACCGCATACGCTGCGGCACTATGTACTCCTGCAATATTGAATGTCTTGGTTGGCGCAATACAAGTAATACTGTTATTTTCACAGTTATGCGATACTGACGCAAAAGGAATGTAATGCGTATTTGGTTTCGTAATATCACAATGAATTTCATCTGATACGACAATCACATTATGTTTAAAACATAAATCGCCTACTCTTTTAAGCATATCTCTATCCCATATCTTTCCAACGGGGTTATGCGGATTACATAGTATCATCAACTTTGTTTGCGAATCGGATAGTTTAGTCTCTAAATCTTTAAAATTCATTTCATAAGTGCCATCTTTATAAACTAATGTATTTTCCAATACTTCACATCCATTATTCAATATCGAGTTATAGAAAATATTATAAACAGGTGATTGTATTACTACTTTATCTCCCTTAGTTGTAAACTTACGCACAGTACTACTAATAATCGGAACTACCCCTGTTGCGAATATCAACGCGTCTTTTTGAAGTGAATAGTTATGTCTTCTTTCCCACCATGATTGATATGAAAGATACCATTCATCCGGTACATAGGTATAACCTAATATCCCTTTACTAACTTTAGCTTGTATCGCCTCAATAATTTCAGGTGCCGTCTCAAAATCCATATCCGCTACCCACATTGGTAGAATATCTTCTTTTACATCCCATTTATAGGAATTCGTATTTCGTCTATTCGTTAATTTCGTAAAGTCATATTTCATAATTACTCCAGTGTGATTGTAGTTTTCCTTGGATCAATCTTTGTATCATCTAACACAATACTTCCAATCGCTGGAGCTTTTATCTTCCCGCTAGTTGGATTGAAAATACTATCAATGGTTGTTTTACTTGTAATATCTACTGTAGAATATTCGAACGCTAATGTCGTATTCACAAATGAACAATCAATCATAACTAAATTTTCGATATAACATAAACCTTGAAGACTCTCAATTGTACAGTTAATAAATGTTAGATTCTTTGAGTTCCAACCTAAATACTCCCCTGAAATAATCGAATTATAAACTACTACATTCTCACTATTCCAGAACGCATCTTTAGAGATTAATCTAGAATCTCTAACTACGATATTCTTAACTCCATCAAATGAATAGTTACCTTCTAAATCCAATTGATTGATCTCAATGTTCTCACTATTCATCCCAAAATAATCTCCTTTAGCAGAGACTTGATTTAGTACAATGTCACGACATGACCAGAATGTTTCTGTCGCATTGGGTAAGGACACATTGGTTAATTTAATCCGATTTGACCGTCTAAACGTTTTTGGCGCACTTATCTGGGTATTACTTATTTCAATATCGTTTGTATACCAAATGCCTGAACGTGCTGTTTCACTTAACGTACTTTCACTTAGCTTTACATTGGTTGTGTACCATAATGGATATTTCCATTCAAACGTTGATTGCGCAATCTCTAAATTTTCACTTTCTTTTAATGGAGATTCTCCATCAAAGAATACTGAATGTTTTATATTTAAGCCATTCGACTTGAATAGAGCTCTTTCACCTGTGAACTCTTTTTTACATAATGTTGTCATTTCTATCTCACTTTATTTCTTATGAATCTTTTCTGTACCAGCTTCTAACGCAGTTTCATAGTAATGAATCTTGTGTTCGATAGTCGCTAGTATCTCATTAAGCTTGTTCATCTGTTCTTCAATGTCTTTCTTCTTATCCATGAAGAATTGTTTACGATCCTCTAATGTCGAATCTCCCATTTGGCATAAATCCATATAATGTTTGATTTCTTTTAAAGAAGCACCTGCTCCTTTTATGCATGTGACGATATTAATCGTACCCAAATCACTCTCAGTAAAATTACGTAGTCCATTCTCTTTACGATTGATGTTTGGGATCAATCCTTCTTTATCATAAAATCGTAAGGTCGGGACTGTTAAACCTGTCTTTTTTGAAACCTCACCAATTGAGTATGTCATGTGAATCTCCTTTTCTCTTTTATATAATCGTATCATATAACCTAAAGTTAACTTTAGGTCAAGCATAAATTAAAAAAGACGCATTGCGTCATTATTAAATCTTATATATTTATAATAAATTAGAATATTTTAATCAACTATGTTGTTTGGTTCTAAACTTAATGAAAATTCAATTCTCCGCTTTTCTAATTCAATTCTTTTTATATCCCTAATATTAACTATGTCTTTCGATGTAAACTCTGTGCTAATAACGAAATCTTTAGATTTAATAAAAGTTAATTTATTTGAAACCATTTCTAATGTATAACTTCTTAATGAGATACTAGAATTATCATCAATGTAATATATTCCAACACTATTATTAAGTGAGTTCTCAACTAAGTACATATCGCGAGGTAATCTGCTACTGAGTCTCACATAAACAGTTCTTCCAAATAAATTCACTTTATAATCTTCGTTTTTATTATAATTAAGAACATTAAGAAACATTTTTCTATTAAAATAGTAATCTTCTATAAGTTGTTGTTTTTGGTTACTAATTTCAAACATTACTTTATTCAAAGACGAATCTATTTGATCAAATTTCTTGTTAAAATATATATTTTGAATAAGAATCATAATCAATAAAATCGAAAAGAGTACTAAAAATTTGCTATTTCTCATAACTATCCCTCAATATTCGAAAGAAAACTTATTTCCATTGAATCAGCGGGATACCATTTAAATTCATACTTGTCTAAGAAACCGGTTGATTTATTATAAGCATATGCCCATTGAAAATTGAAATCTTCATCATTACCAGTGTATTTATAAATATATACACCATTTGTTTTATCAAGATAATTGTTATAATCTTTTAAACTACCAAGGTTCCCTCTAGTATCAATGTAATATGTTTGATATGGAAAAATTATTGTATCACTCAAATAATAAAAACCAAATTCTCTAGTCATTTTATTTACTGCAAGTACTATATTATTAGGAAGTTCTTCTTCCAAATGAACTTGAATATCTAAACCAAATAATTTAAATATATAATCCAAATTATTATCACGTTCTATTACTTCCAAATCTTCTATAATTCTACTAAATATATCTTGTTTAGTAGAATCTAACGTTTTCTTTTCATTCTCGACTTCTTGCAATAATTCAACTTGCAATAATGATGCATTATTAAGTTCATAGCTTTGATAACCAACGTAAAACATATTAATCAAAAATAAAATTACGATTAACATTTCTTTACAATTATTCTTTATAAACTTTAATTTATTGATCATTTATAATATTGCCTTATGTTAATAATTTATAAAATTAAGCCATCCTGAATTCAACAACCACAATCACCAAAAAGAATTGTCACAAAGAATTAATTATATCTACAATTGCTAAAGACAAACTATGATTTGAGATTGTACTGTTTAATGAAAAAACAAATTAAATCTTTGGTATAACTGATTCTAATGCTACTAAAATAATCTCAATAATTGCATTTAGTTCCATATAGTTCTCCTCTTACTTAAATTATATAATAGAATACATACCACTAATTCTATTCTTTCTTTGATTTTTCTTGCTTAAGCACTATAATTTAGGTATATTGAAGCGACAAACAAAATGAAAAACATAATTATCTCACAACTTTTAAAGGACTCTCGACTAAACAAAAATATGACTCAACGAAATGTGTCAGATTTAACAAATTTTAGTTTTCAAACAATTTCAAAATATGAAAATGATTTAATTGAAATTACTGATGATAATCTTAAGATAATATTTGAATCTCTTGGAATTGATTATGAACTTATCATGTATATTAGTGAGAGGTTCATAAATGATATTGATGATTTTTATGAAGCTATTGCGTTTGATTACATCTCAGAAAGTAAAATGATATATAAGAAAATTCAAAAAGCTGAACAGTATATTGAATATTCAGTTTATAGCGATATATACTTGGTAATTCGATATATTGGATCTGTTATATTCAATGAAGATGAGACAAAATTCTTAAATAAAATACTCTTAAGAATTCCTGAATTAAACATCAAATACTTACAACTATTCTACGATTATCACGCGATTAACTTGATGCGTAAAGGTAAATTAATCGACGCAGTTAATACGATTGAACAGGCTATATCCTTAGGCCAACATGGTCTTAGTACTGGATTAATTTATTATCATTCGGGAATTCTATATTCACTATATGGCAAGTTATTAAAGGCATTACGTTTCTGTGAACAAGCTGAAAATCAATTTATACGAGATCGTAATCATGCACGACTACTCAATGTCCAAATTCATATCGCCACAATACACGCTAAAATGAAAAACTATGCGATTGCCAAACAAAGCTATTTACGTATTCTAAAAGAAATAGAGAAGACAAAGAATCACGACCAAAAAGAAGTAATACTCTATAATCTAGCTTGGTTTGATTTCTTAAACGGACAATATGAATCATCACTAAATTTCTTATCTAGAATAGAAAAGGATAACTCATTAACTGAGAATGGATTGTTTATTAAAATTGCGAGTTTAAGTTATTTAGGTAAAATAAATGATTCAGAAAAACTATATTCTGAATCATTTAAATATTTAATCAATGAAATATTTATGAAACAGATAGAAATCATACATTTAGAGAACACTAAGGATATTAGTCATAAATATGAAGCTCTATTACTTGATTTATACCAGCTTACTAAAGATAAACGAGATTATGAGAATTATGAGTTTACGTTAAATAAACTAATTGTGTATTATGAAGGTGATCGATTCTATAAAAAAGCGATAGTCTACTACCAAGAAAAATTGAAATGGAAAGAATGGGTATTCCATGAAAGTATTGCGGAATTTTAAACGAAAAGTAGTAGAGTTTAATATGTCACGACTATTAAGGGTTACTCTAAAGTTTAAAGTCTTTTTTCGTTTTTATTTATATCATTAAGACTCAGATAACTCAGGTTTTTCAAACATATCCGCAAGCATTTGAATTCCAGTGTGGGTCTTGAAGAATCGACGAGAATTCTCAGGTGCACCATATTTGTTGGGGCTTTCATAGAGATTGACGAGAAAGTCAGCTTCGATGAGGATTTGATAATCCAACCCCTGAATATTGGTATAAGTATGATGGTGGGCAATCAGAAATTTAACACGTTCTTGAGTTTCCTCAGTGAAACCACCAATCTCATGCATTAATTTTTCAGCTTCCGCTGGTCCTTCAAGTTCCTGATGCTTTCCAGTACTCATTCCATATTTTTGTTCGCTAATGTGGGCACCAATATCATGGAGAATAGCGGTAGTTTCCAAAATGTGTAAGCTAGTCTCATCCATTCCTTCCAAAAGCCCCATCGTCCGACAAAGATCATGAACCTTGATTAGATGTTGAATCCGCTTGGGGTCTCCTTTGTCGTAATGTATCATAGCTGCCATTAGGCGTGCAAGTTGTAGATTCATATTCTAGCTCCTTTGTGTTCTGATTGTTATCAGACACTTATAATCTTTGTTGATAAAAACATGTCTTCCAATGGTTTATGAGTTTTTGATGCTATTTAATTATATTAGATTGTCATAGATTTGCATCTGTTTTATACACAAAAAAGTGACGAGAATATTGAAAAATATCTAATAAAAAACTAAACATCTAGTTTAGTTTTAGCCATTGATTAGCCTTTGATAATTCTTCTCTAATATAATACTTAAATCTTCAAGAGATATGTTTCTCAATTCCGAAATAACCTTAGCGGTCTCAACCACATAGAAGCTTTCATTACGTTTACCACGAAATGGATGAGGAGTAAGATACGGACTATCTGTCTCAATCAAGAGATAGTTTATATCAATATACTTAGCCACATCCTTTGGGACATGGGCATTTTTGAATGTGACAGGACCTGCAAGAGAAATATAATATCCCATTTTAACGTATTCTCTAGCCATTTCTAAGCTTCCAGAAAAACAATGCATTATCCCTTTTTTATTGACTGGATATTGTTTTAGCAGTTCATATGTGCGTTTTGACGCATCACGAGTATGTATACTAATAGGCTTATTTAGTTGGTTAGCCCATTCGATTTGTTTAATAAAGAGTTCTTCTTGTAAAAGATGATGTGCTGGATCTTTATCCCAATAAAAATCTAAGCCAATTTCTCCAATCAACTTAACCTTTTCATCCTTCATCATTTCAAACATCAAATCATAATCATGATGACTTAAAACATCCCCTGGATGAAAGCCAATGGCCACATCAAACATATCATTGGTATGAGCTAACGCTAATGCCTTCTTAGCCCCATCAATCTCACATCCAATTAAAACAATCTTTTCGACATACTGTTCTTTCGCACGTTGGATAACTTCATTAATATCATCCTTAAATTCATCTTCTGCTAGATGGGCGTGTGTATCAATCCATCTCATAGACTTCAGTCCGTGCAATCATGTCGTGTAAGGATGAATGTTTATCGTTAAAGATCATGATAAATAAAGAGATAAGTGAAAGTAAGAATAAGAATGATTGCGCAAACAATCCTTTAACAACCGTTCGTAAGATATATCTGAAATTAGAGATATCTGAATCAAGTGATCGAACTTTAATATGCATTAAGTATTTACCAATCGTCGTCTTAAACGCAATTAATGCGATGGATTCATAGACGATAAACAAGATAAATGACGTCGATTGAAACGCCCAAAAAGGATGTCTCAAGAATCCCATAAATGGTAATAGACTTAATATAATACGCATAATCCCAAACGCAAGCGAAAGGATAAGACTTGGTAGTCCTACCACTAATCCATCGATACAATACGCAATAACTCGTTTAATTGTTAGTTCCATGTTTATTTACCTAGGCAGAAACGACTGAATATTTCATCGTTAATGTTTGTGTCAGAAGAAGTTGACCCAATAGAATAAAGTGCTTGGTAAGCTTCTCTTAAGTCTATATTAATCAAATCTATTTCATTTTCAAGTTCTATTGATTCAATGGCTTGATTCATCGCATTAAGAGCTTGAATCGCTAAGCCTATGGTACGTTGTGTACTTAAGACTGGACGTTTGAAGACGAATTGGTGACTTTCAAATCGATTGTTAATCACATCAACTAATTGTTTAATGTCTTTATTCATCGCACTTATTTCTAAGCGATTTTTCTCAGATATTAAATCACTCTTATTATAGACAAGTAATACTTTAGCTGGATCAATACTTTCATATAGTTTAATTTCTTCTTCATCCATTCCATTTTGTGCATCAACTAAGAAGAGAATAAGTTCAGCTTCATCAATCATCTTGAAGGTCTTATCGATTCCTAACTTCTCCACAATATCATCACTTTGTCTAATCCCAGCGGTATCGAGTAGATGTAGACTTACGTTCTTTAAACGTACTGTTCCTTCTACAACATCACGTGTAGTACCTGGTATTTCTGTCACGATTGCTTTATCTTCATTGAGAAGTGCGTTTAGTAAGGATGATTTACCAACATTCGGTTTCCCAATAATCGCAGTCTTTATCCCATTCTTCATCTCGATTCCACTCTTTGATTCATGAACGATTACTTCTAATTTATCCTTGAAATCAATACATAACGGTAAGAGTGTATGGCGTGTCATTTCTTCGATATCATATTCTGGATAATCAATATTTACTTCAATATGCGCAATGATTCCTAATAATTCTTCTTTTAATGGATCAATCAATGTCTTAAGTGATCCTTTTAATCCTGCGATGGCTAGTTGTGCACTTTGTTCACTATCCGCATTCACAAGCTCATTAATCGCTTCTGCTTGGCTTAAGTCAATTCTTCCATTCATTACAGCACGTTGTGTAAACTCACCGTTATACGCTAACCGTGCCCCTAATCCAAGAACTAATCCTAATATCTTCTGGGTCACAAAAACACCCCCATGACACTGTATTTCCACAATATCTTCACGGGTATAACTGTGTGGTCCTTTCATAACCAATACGATTACTTCATCCACAACTAAATTCGTATGGGGTTCATGAATAAAACCATAGGTAAGCCTATGGTCCTGATTGGATAGATTCTTTTTTATCAGTGTTTCAGCTATTTCAACCGCACGATCCCCACTAAAGCGAATAATCGAAACCGCTTGAGTCGTTAAGGCAGTAGATAGTGAAACGATCGTATCTTGTATCATATTAATCTTCCAGGGCATCCATTAGTTCCAGTAAACGATTTAAATCATTCTCTGAATCAAAATGAATCTGAATTTTTGTTCCTTCTATTTTTACTTTAGTCTGTAATTTATTTCTTAACAACTCTTCCGCATAATCAAATCGATGTGAAACAGGTTTATCAACCTTTGGTTTCTTCTTCATCAAAGCTTCTACTTCACGTGAACTCAATTTCTCTTTCACAATACGCTTCGCAATCGATTCTACTAAACTCTTATCTTCACAACTAATTAACGGTTTAACTTGACCCATACTTAGTTCTTGATTGTATAACATTTGTATAACAGATTCCGGTAATTGGAATAAGCGTAAGGTATTCGTAATATGCACACGACTCTTCCCTACTTTTTTCCCCAACTCTTCTTGCGTTAAACCTAAGCGCTCGATCAGTGTTTGGTAAGCCTTAGCCTCTTCGACGACATTTAAATCTTCACGTTGAATGTTCTCTATAAGAGATACTTCCATCATTTGACGATCATCAAAATCCAATACAATCGCAGGAATACGGTCTAAACCAACTTGTTTAACCGCTCTTAAACGTCTTTCACCCGCAATCAACTGATAACCACTTACCGACTTACGAATTAGAACCGGTGTAAAGACACCATGTTCCTTAATACTCATAGCTAATTCATCGATTTTATCTTGATCAAAATGTTGTCTTGGTTGGTAAGGATTTGGGTGAATCAGTTTAACTTCAATCTCTTCACTGTTATTTGTCCCACTGTGTTGAATCTCTTCTAACACACTTGACACATTCTCCCCAAATATTGCCTCTAAGCCTTTACCTAAACGACTTTTCTCTTCGCCCATTACTTCACCCCTTCATTTTGTTGGATGACTTCTTTCGCTAATGCCGCATACGCACGCGCACCTTCAGAACGCACATCGTATTCAAAGATACTTTGTCCACGAGATGGTGCTTCAGATAGTTTAATGTTACGTGGAATAAACGATTTATACACTCTTTCTTTAAAATACTTACGTACTTCTTGTTGGACTTCTACACTTAACTTTGTACGTGCATCAAACATCGTAAGTAAGATACCTTCGATCATAAGTTTCGTATTGAACAACTTCTGTACTAAACGAATGGTCGATAATAATTGGGTTAATCCTTCTAATGCATAATATTCACACTGTACAGGAATAATCACAGAATCTGCCGCAGTTAATGCGTTTGTATTAAGTAAACCAAGTGAAGGTGGACAATCAATTATGATGTAATCATATTGTTCACGTGCCACATCTAGTTTATTCTTAAGTAACTTCTCACGTCCAACCTTATATTCAACCATCTCTAAGTCTGCGCCCGCTAAATCAATTGTCGCAGGAATTAAACTAAGTGGAGGTTGTTTCAACACTATTTTAGCTTGTTCAACTGTCTTATCACTCATTACCACATCATAGACACTGTGATGAATCGATTCACGAGCTGCCCCAACTCCTTGGGTACTGTTTGCCTGCGGATCAAAGTCTACCAATAAAACTTTCTTGCCTAAATACGCTAATCCTGCCGCAAGATTAATACTGGTCGTTGTTTTACCAACTCCACCCTTTTGATTCGCAACCGCAATAATTTTACCCATATTAACCTCTTTCACAATTTCTACTTCGGAAACCTCAATGTAATTTCAACGTATTCTTCTTGATCCTTCTCAGACATATCTACCGCGATCCCTGTCTTCTTAATCATATTGACAGCCGCATGTACGGTATTCAATGCGACACGTAGATTACGTGTAATTCCACGTGTTTGGTTCTTTTTAACTTTCTTATCTTCTTTATGATGTTCAACCAACGCTTCCGTTTGTTTAACATTTAAATTTTGTTCAGTAATTTTCTTATATACATCTAATTGTTTCTTCTCATCCATTCCCAATAAAGCACGCGCATGACGTTCCGTGATTTGTTTATCACTGACAGCCATTTGAATTTCTTCAGGTAATTGAAGTAAACGAATCTTATTCGCTACACTGGATTGTGATTTACCAATCTTAGCCGCAATTTTATCTTGAGTTAAAGCATGTGTATCAATCATAATCACAAACGCTTTCGCTTCTTCGATTGCGGATAAGTCTTCACGTTGAATATTCTCAACCAATGCCATCTCTGCCATTTGACTATCATCCACATCTAATACGAAACAAGGCATTGTCGGTGCTTGAAGTAAACTCATAGCACGATAACGACGTTCTCCCGCAATAATTTCATACATATCACCATTTTGACGTACAGAGATGGGTTGAATTAAACCATTTTCTTGAATGGACAACGCTAATTCACGTATCGCATCTTCTTTGAAGTTTAAACGAGGTTGGTAACGATTCGATACAATTTGATTTAAAGGGATATCACGTGTTTGTTTCATATTAAAGTGCTTTCTTTTTAATTTGTGCATAAGCACGAGGATATTGACTTGGCGTTTTATCCAATTTAGTCCATTCTAAATTCATACGTTGACCAGCTGTAGGTAAAGTATGTGCATGATAGATTGTATCACTCATTTTAAGTAATTTTATCGCATTCTTTGCGTCATCGACTTCTTCTTGTGCATTTAAGCCCTTCATCGCAATCATTTTACCGTTAACTTTTAGTAGTGGTACCGATATTTCCATTAGAACACTTAACTTCGCTACCGCTCTTGATGTGCATACATCATACATCTCTTTTAGATCTAAACATTCTTCTGCTCGACGATTAATTACTTTTACATTCTTTAAATTTAATGTTTGTACGACATTATTCAAGAACTGACAACGTTTCCCTGTCGGTTCAATTAAATCAAATTGACAATCATCACGTACGATGGCAAGACATAAACCTGGAAATCCAGCTCCACTCCCTACATCCGCAACATTCACATTCAGCGGTAATAAAGGCTCAATCAATAAACAGTCCATGAAATGTTTCTCACGCACCGCTTCTTCTTGATCAATCGCTGTTAAATTCATTACTTTATTAACTTCTATTAGAAGATTTAAGTAGATTTCAAAAGCTTCACTTAACTGTTTTGCCCGATTTGGATACAAAGACAGTAAAAAGTGATAAAAATTTTCTTGGGTTAATCCATTTTCCATGGTTGTATTATAACAAATTATACTTCTATTAAGAAGTGTGACTGTCCGTCTTTTTACCTTTATTGAGATGCGTCTTTAAGACGACCATATCTGCAGGATTTACCCCAGAAATACGCGATGCTTGTCCTAAAGTCAAAGGTTTAATCTTAGTCATACGTTGTTTACCTTCAATCGAAAGGTGAGGAATATCATTGTAGTCCAAGTCAGTTGGTATCTTCACATTATCTAAACTATGTAGACGTTCAACTTCACGAATTGCTTTTTGGATATAACCTTCATACTTTATTTCAATTTCTGCCATGTTTAAAACATCGACAGAATAGTGTTCGATTTCAATATAAGGTTTAAGTTCATCAATAGTAATTCTCGGACGTTTTAGTACTTCATACGCCGTAATTCCTTCATTGAAGATAGGATATTCTTTTTCGATTAAGAACGGATGAATACCATCTTTCTTAGTAAAACGTTTAACTTTTAATTCTTCGATTAACTGATTTAAATCAGCTTTCATTTGTAATACGTTCGCATACCGCTCTTCACTTAATAACCCTACCTGATGTCCATATTCGCTCAAACGCATTTCCGCATTATCATGACGCAATAAAAGACGATGTTCAGCTCGTGATGTAAGTAAACGATACGGTTCCACAACACCTTTTGTGACTAAATCATCAATCATAACCCCAATGTATGCTTCATCACGTTTCAAGATAAGTGCATCTTTGCCTTGTAGTTTAAGGACTGCGTTGATTCCAGCCAATAAGCCTTGACCTGCCGCTTCTTCATAACCACTTGTCCCATTAATTTGACCTGCACTAAATAAACCAGATATCGTTTTCACTTCTAAGTTTGGATAGAGTTGAGTCGGATCAATCGCATCGTATTCTATCGCATATGCGTATTTATCAATGACACAGTTTTCAAATCCAGGTAATGAACGAATCATTTTATCCTGAATATCATGTGGCATGGAAGTCGAAAAACCTTGGATATAGGTTGTGTCTAAATGTCTCGATTCAGGTTCTAAGAAGATTTGGTGACGCTCTTTATCACTGAAACGTACTAATTTATCTTCAATGGATGGACAATAACGTGGTCCTACCCCTTCAACTAAACCAGAATACATAGCGGATTTATTTAAGTTAAGTTTAATAACTTCATGTGTTTCAGGTTGTGTATAAATCAAGTAACACGGTACTTGTTCTTTCGGATACTCTTCAACTTTCATATCCAATGAGAAGTGAATAAACTTTTCATCCCCTGGTTGAATTAATCCATGACTAAAATCAATCGAGTTTGTCTTAATACGAGGAGGTGTTCCTGTCTTTAATCTAAATGTTCTTAAGCCTAATTCACGTAGTGATTCAGATAGCTTATTCGTTGTACGTTGATCATCTGGTCCACTTACTGTAGCGGTAGATCCAACCAAAATCTTCGAACTCATGTATGTTCCGCTGGTCAATATAACCGCATCAGCCGCCATAAATCCACGTTTCTCACATTGAATTCCCTTCACAACACCATTCTCAACCACAATTCCTTCGACTAAATCTTCCACAACGTCTAAGTTATTTGTATGATGTACGATATCGTGCATCATTTTTGAATATTCGATTTTATCGGATTGTACACGTAAACATTGAACACCTGGTCCTTTGGTTGAGTTTAAGAGTTTAAACTGTAACGCAGTTTTATCCGCAGTAATTCCCATTTGACCACCTAATGCGTCAATTTCACGTACAACAATTCCTTTTGCAGGTCCACCAACCGATGGATTACATGGCATTATCGCAATTCGCGACGCATCCATGGTTAAAAGACTGGTCTTTACGCCCATTCTTGCGCTTGATAGTGCGGCTTCGACGCCAGCGTGTCCTGCTCCAATTACAACGATATGCATATGTTCACCTTTTGCCTTATTATAATATCATAAACGTCAAGAGTTCATCGCATATGACACTCTTTTGATAAAGTGTTAAACTAGTTAAAGAGGTTAATCAAATGTTAAGTGAAAAATTATTAAATGTCGTAAAGTCTATGCAAAAAGCAGAGATTACAGGCTATCATGCCTACCAAATGATCGCAAAAAAAGTGAAAGATTCGCATAATAAAGCTCTTATCTTAAAGATGGCTGGTGAAGAGATGAAACATTACCACATCTGGAAGTCCTATACGAATGTAGATGTTAAACCAAATCGTGTTCAACTTTTTATCTATTCTCTTTCTAATTTAGTCTTTGGGTTTACGTTTACCTTAAAGATTATGGAAAAATTAGAAGATAAGGCTAATCAATTGTATGAAGATTACAGTGTTGATCTTCCTGAGGCGAAACACATATCCGCTGAAGAAGAAGCACATGAAAAAGAACTCATCGCAATGTTAGATGAAGAACGTCTTCAATACGTTGGTTCGATGGTTCTAGGTTTAAATGATGCCTTAGTTGAATTAACTGGTACATTGGCTGGATTGAGTTTAGCTCTACAAAACACTAAACTAATTGCCTTATCTGGATTAATTACTGGGATATCCGCAACGCTCTCCATGATGAGTAGTGAATATCTATCCTCACGTAGTGAAGGCGCTGAACATCCATTTAAAGCCGCATCTTATACAGGTATTATGTACATTGCGGCAGTTGTATTACTTGTCTTACCGTATCTCTTGTTTGATTCTCAACACTACTTATGGGCACTTGCGACAATGTTAGTGATCGTATTATTGATTATCTTAGTCTTTACCTATTATGTATCGGTTGCCCAAGATTTACCGTTTAGAAAACGTTTCTTGGAAATGGCCACAATCTCTATCTCTGTTGCGGCTATCGCATTCGTGATTGGGGTTATTGTTAAACAAGTATTAGGAATTGATGTATAAGCGCTTCGGCGCTTTTTTATTGGATTAATAAAAACTCTAAGTTATGTCTTAGAGTTTAACTATTTAACGATTCAATCGATATATTTCTCCAGGCGCAAGTATTCTAATACGTTCTGGATTTACAACTTTATCCATAAGATTCTTTGGATCCCCATTAAACGGTGTCATATCTGGCGCATCAACCGTTCCCCAGTGACACAGTAATAATTCGCTGTTCGGATAGGTATTCGCTAACTTAACCGCATTATCGAAACCAATATGCCAAGAACTATCAGAGAAATCAAAGAAGATGACATCTGGATGCGGCATTGTTAATTGTTCAGGGAGTAATCGAGAATCTCCAATTGCCCAAATACTACCATCTGGTGTATCTAACCAATACCCACAATAATCTTCAAAAGCATATTTACGTTTGTATTTAGGGTTTTCGTTTTTCCATGCATGATCTGCAGGCGTTAGTTTTACCTGTATATTTTTAATCTTGAATGTTTCCCATATCCCATGTCCAAATGATGGATATTCTTCTTCAAGTAAACTAGACACAAAATGTGGCGCATGAAATTCAGTTGTGACTGATTTTAAGACTTCAATTGTTGGTCGACTTAAATGATCATTATCATCATGTGTTATTAATACCGCATCTAAATGAGGAACATCTTCAGGTTGAATTGGTGCTTCTCTCAAGAGCTTCATATCAAAACCTTTTAGTAATGGATCAATCATAATACATGTTCCATGTGAATTAATAAGATGACTCGAATTTCCTAACCACCGTATTTCGGTATGATTAATTGACGTAAACGCTTCTTCTTTAAAATATTGTGTTTCTGGTGCAATTGCTTGATACTTTTTCTCGATTGTCATAGATTACCTCTCTATTAACACTAATTTTAAACCTATTCTATCCATAATTCTCATTGATTAGTAATTTATTAAAAAGGAACAAAAGCGGATATTAGCTAATTGTTCCTTCTAAATGTATCAATTACGTAAGAATTACATTCCCATATCCATTATTTCATGGACTTCAACTGCACAACTATCCCCATACGTAAAATGTGGATGATTCTTCACTAATTCTTTCGCTTCATCTAAATCCTCAGCTTGAATAATTGAATAGCCTGTAAGTTCTAAAGCACTCTCAGTAAATGAACCATTCTTATTGATTCGAGCACTACCAAATAATGGTGCCCCAAAATCAACTAATTTATCTCCTAATTCTTTTTGCCATTCAAACCAAAGAGCCATACCTTTTTCTCGTTCTTCTTGAGGTTGTTGGCTTACTGCCATTTGATCTTCCATAGAACAAAAATATAATACAACAAATTTCTCCATACGCCCTCCAAATTATCATCAGGGATATACAAGTGATTAATTTAATTTCATCTTAGCATCACATCAAATCATTATCAATCAATCAGCTTATTTAACTATTTATCTTAATCACATCCATGCTTAAAGATTCATTTTAATCTAATCAACGCTTCTTCTTTAAAAAACCTGTGATTTTAGCACATTTTCTATACTAATATAAATTACCTCTCAACTAATATTAAATTTAAACCTAAACCATCCACAATTCTCATTAATGTATTCATATTAGGTATATGCTTTTCATTCTCAAGTCTTGAAATGGCTTGTTGAGAGACTTTAACTTTTATAGCTAGTTCAGCTTGGGTGATATTTAGTTTTTTTCTCATCATAACGATTTGCTCAATCAACTCATATTCTTTTTTGATTTGATTGAAATTAGATTTAAAATCTAAATTATTCATTTCATTTTCCAATAATGGTTTTATTTCAACTTTTTTAAATGGCATAATGTACCTTCTTATTTAACTAAATTATACATCATATTTGATGTATTTAAATTGTTTAATCAATAATATCTATAAACATTTATACTCGTTTTATAAACTTAATCCTAACTTAATCTCACTCATTTTATAGTTAAAGTGTAATTTCCTTGCATAGTCACTTCGAATGTACTACTATAATAGTACAGTAGTACATTAAGGAGACAATATGATAAGTCTAAGTTCATTAAGTCGTACACCGATTTATCAACAAATCATTGAACAAGTGCTTGCACAGATCGCGTGTGGTGCTTTTCAACCAGACCAACAGTTGCCTGGCGTGCGTAATCTAGCCAATGATTTGGGCATTAATCCCAATACCGTTGTGAAAGCCTATGCCGAGTTAGAGAATAACGGGTATATCTATTCACTTCAAGGTAAAGGATCTTTCGTTAAGAAACGTGAAGGTGATTCTAATTTAGTACTAATTAAATTAGAGGAAGTTGAGAAAGACTTGGGTATATTAAATCAGTTAGGGATAAAGAAAGATAGAATTCTTGAACTCATTGATAAAGTTTTTAGTACGGAGAAACCTCATGAATAAATCATCGAGTGTTGCCCATGAACTTAAAACACCCCTTACAATCATCAAAGCTCAAATTGATGTGCTTAACCAACAATCAACGGTTTCTGTAGAAGAATATCAAGCTACACTTAATGTGATCAATCGCACCGTTAATAAAATGAGTGAATTATTGGATACTTTACTAGAGTCAAATCCTGAGAAATCATGTTTAACCGAAGTCTTGAATATCGAAGAAATCATCATAGACGTAATCGAAGACTTAAATGTGATTGCACAACGTAAAGAGATTAAGCTAAGTTATCGTATCGATGGACATCCTGAATCCTATGGCAATCCTATTCTTATGTATCGTTGTTTATACAATTTAGTCGAAAATGCCATAAAATATAATCAGACAGGTGGAAGTGTTGAAATGCATTGTTCATCAAGCCAAAAGAATTACTCAATTAAAATACTCGATAATGGAATTGGCATTCCAAATGAAAAGATTGATAAAATCTTTGAGCCATATTATCGTTGTGAAAAGACCAATAAAGAAGGCATTGGATTAGGCTTGGCTATGGTTCAATCCATTGTGTCGATGCACAAAGGACAGATCCATGTGACAAGTCAAATGAATGAAGGTTCGCAGTTTATCTTGAATTTCCCGTATATTAAGAAAGAAAGTCTCTCATTATGATTAACCAAAAGGAGTCTAACCATGATTAATCTAAAGAATATAAATAAACAATTTGACACTAAAAAAGTCCTAGAACACATCAATTGGGAAATACCTAAAGCGAGTATTTATGGCTTAGTAGGTCCTAATGGGGCTGGTAAAAGTACATTATTACGTATTATATCAGGTGTTCTAAAAGCAGATGAAGGATCTGTTCTTGTGAATGGTGTAGATGTGTATGACAATCCAAGTATCAAGAAACACATTCTCTTTGTGTCGGATGATCCGTTCTTTTTACCTCAATCGACCATCAAAGAAATGCGTCAATTCTATGAATTATTTTATCCTAGCTTCAATGACAGTATGTATCATTCATTACTGAAGAAATTCGGGTTAAATGATACCGATAAGATTAATGATTTCTCTAAAGGGATGAAACGACAAGCTAGTATTATCTTAGCGTTGTCCTGTAGTCCTGATATTTTACTTTTAGACGAAGCGTTTGATGGATTAGATCCTGTTATGCGTTTGAATCTAAAACGTATTATTGCGAATGAACTTCTTAATCGTGAAATGACAGTAATTATTTCTTCGCATAACTTACGTGAATTAGAAGATATCTGTGATCGTATTGCGTTGTTAAATAATCATACAATTACCATCCAAGATGAAATTGAAAGTATTCGTAATCAATACCATAAAATACAATTGGCGTATACCAACCCAATTGATGATAAGGTCTTACATGATCTAAATCCAATGTACTTTGATAAACGTGGAAATGTTTATATGATCGTATTAAAAGGTGAATTGGATGATAAGATGAAACAAATTAAAGATACTCAACCTGTTCTATGTGAAGAAATTCCGATTACGATGGAAGAAGTCTTTGTGTATGAAATGGAGGCAAATGGATATGGCTCATCAATTTAGATTAAGCAACAACCTCGATTATTTACGCTTCTTATTGAAACGCAATCGTAGATTTATGATGTTAATGGGATTTGGGATGATTGTTCTATACCCTGTTCTCATTCTTACATTACGTTTGATTAATCCTAATATTTACATGGATGATATCCGTGGTGTTGGACAAGTCTTTGCGTTGATTCTACTGATTGTGTCCGCGATTTCCATTCCGTTTCTTACCTTAGGCTATATCAACAGTAAGAAACATTTGGATACCTATCATGCGTTACCGATTAAACGGAGTGATCTATTAATTGTGAATGTCGTTGCGGCATTTATTATCATGGTTATTCCATTTACTGTCGCTTGGTTTGCGGGTGGATTTGTTGTTCTATCGTATGAATTTACAATATTCAATGTCTTTGAGACATGGCTAACCAGTTTAATGATTGTGTCTGCTATCTTCTCAATTATCGTGTTTACGCTTATGCATACAGGAACCAGTATTGATGGATTACTCTATGGAATGGTCCTAAACTTCTTACCGATTCTTACCTATGCCGCATATACTGCGTTTAGCGCAATCGTATTGTTAGGATTTAACGGAGACTACATTGCACGTTATATTGGGTTAATCTTCCCGATTTGGTCACTCTTCGAAAATTTATTCGAAGTTGAGACACGCTTATGGGATAGTTCATTATTAAATGGGTTATATTGGTTGGTTATTTCTGTCGTATTATTGATTGCGAGTCGTTACTTTTATAAGATTCGTCGTCATGATAAAGCTGAATCACCCTTTACCAATGCGTATTTCTTCCCAACGATTAGTGCATTTGTGTCAGTAGTACTCGTCTTCTTAATGTACGCTGGTTTCTATAGTTTAAATGAATCCATTGATCAGAATTTCTTTAATCCATTAAACTTTATCTTCCCATTCTTCTTTACCGGTGTTATCTATCTTGTGATGGATACCATTTCACAACGTAGCTTTAAGAATATGTATAAAGCAATGTTAAGGTATTTGATTATTGCGGCAATTGGATTTGGCTTATTGTTATTTGGGTTATTCTCTAAGGGTTTTGGTTATATTACAAAGATTCCTGAAATTGATCAGATTAAAACCGTTGAGTTTAAGTTAGAAGATTATAACGGAGTTATCTTACCGCGTAATAATATTAACGATTACATGTACTACGATAATAATTCAATGGGTTATCTCATTCAAGATGAACGTGGAATTGAAATTGTACAAAACATGCATAAGATTATCTTAAGTGAATACAAATGGGTCGATTATTCGAATCGTAACTTATACATGTATGATACAACCTTGATTAATCGTATCGAAACTAAACTAGGTTATGTTAAATCCTATGAAGATTATGACTATTCTATCATTGCCTATGAAGGCAGTAATCTAACCGTTCGATTCACCTATACTCTAGATTCAGGTAGTGTTATATCACGCTCATACACGATTCCATATGAATGGACAAAGAGCTTACAAGAATTGATGTATAACGAAGGCATGATGAAGAACTTTGCGCCAAATGTAGCACTAAGAAAAGATTTCTCTAATTTAACAGAAGTTAGTGTACAGAATGCGTTTACGCCTAATCTAACTAAATTAAGTTTAAAGAACTTTGATTATGAAGCGTTTAGTCAAGCATATGAAAAAGATTTTGCGAAATTAGCAAATCGTAATATCAATGACTTACAACCTGTCACATTAGGTTATGTGAATTTAACATCATGTAAGACATTGAATAATTTATCAAATTGTATTTCTAGCAGTATCTTAATCAACGAATTATTTACAAATAGTTTAGCTTACCTTAATTCGATTAATGTGACATTCCCTGATCAAACAAACTACGAATCATTAAAAACCATCTTATTCATTCCTCAAGACAATTCGACTGATGACTATAAATTCTATAGCGCAATGGGCATGAACAGTAATATGAATGGTTTTGGTGGTTATGATAAATTAGGTAATTATAAGGCAACTTATGTCGAATTGAGTGAAGAACAGTTCAATATGATTCTTCCTTACACAAGTAATGGTGGTATTTCTGATGAGCCATTATTGAGTTTAATGGTTGGAGAATCCATTACCTATACAACTGAATATACATTCAGAGGAAATACATTAATTCTTCCTGAATATACGGATACCGTTCTTGAATTGATTAAGGATAATCCACGCCTTACAATTACTGATCCATACGCGTTTACACAAATAAAACAGTAAGCTTGCGCTTACTGAAAGTCTTCTTTTAATTGACTTGCGTGCCATAAATAGAAGGACGCATACGATTGATATGGGGCATAACGAATACTTAATTCATTGAAGAAGTCCTT
Organism: uncultured Erysipelotrichaceae bacterium; assembly: GCA_942492995.1. GTDB lineage: Bacteria > Bacillota_I > Bacilli_A > Erysipelotrichales > Erysipelotrichaceae > UBA2212. The sequence continues at coordinate 1,641,183 of OW818653.1, read as the reverse complement.
AGTGACTTCTTCTTTATGATATAAACGTTTTATCCCATTTCGTATAGCTAAATCATCATAACTAATCACATCTAAGCGATGAAGTGAGAAGATACTTACCATCTCAACGGTCCATCGACCAACACCTTTAAGGGTTGTGAGTATTTCTTTTATTTCTTCGAAACTTTTATCCGACAATGAATCAAAATCGATGGTTTTATCTATTCGTGCCTGGGCAATTCCTCTAACATAATTTGATTTAGGAGTTGATAGTCCTACGGCACGAATATCTTCAAATGGGGCATCAAGTATTAAATGGGGATCCGCATCTTTGAATCGTGCATAGAATCGTCCCGCAATGGTTTGGTACGCTTTTGCGGAAATCTGTTGCGATAAAATACAATCAACTGTCGCAATATATGGATCATCAATCCCTGTACGTGCTAAAGGTCCTACTGACGCAATATATTTGCCGAGAATAGGATCTTTTTCGCTAAGATAAGCGATTGCCTCATCTGTAACCTTCATTTCGATGTTCATCGAATGATTGCGCCATCTTCGACACTATGGAAGTGTACGAGTTCCATCTTATTCTCTTTTTCTCCAACAAGAATCATACCTTCAGATAAAACACCTCTTAATTTAACCGGTTTTAAGTTTACGACTACCGCAATATTTAGCCCGACTAAATCACTTGCCTCAAATTTAGGTCTTAATCCACTGACGATTTGACGTACTGTCCCATCAATTTGAACTTGAGAAATCAATAGTTTATCTGAATCTGGATGATTCTCACAGCTGAGTATTTTACCAACACGTAAATCAAGTTTACTGAAATCATCAATCGTAACTTCAGGTTTAGTCTCCAATTTCTTAGGCGCTGGTTGAAGTTTTTCCATGATTTCTGCCGCATCTAAACGTGCAAATAGAATGGTTGGTTTATCAGTAATCTTTACGCCATCTTCTAATTGTCCAAATGTTTCAATAGAACTAAAGTCTCTAGCTTGTGTATTTAATTGATCAAGAATTGATTTAGATGTCTCAGGAATGTACGCTTCAAGTAAGACTGCACTAATACGAATGGACTCAAGTAAGTTGTAAAGCACAGTATTTAAACGATCTTTATTCGCTTCATCTTTCGCAAGTGCCCACGGACTAGTTTCATCGATATACTTATTACAACGTTTGAGTAGATCAAAGATATCATCAATGGAATCTTGAACACGTAGTTTATCCATGTGTTCATTAACCTTTTTAGGTGTTGAAACAGCTAAATCAATCAATTCTTGGTCAAATTCACCAACTACTTTTGGATTTGAAACAACTCCATTGTTATATTTATTGGTCATAGCCAAAGTACGATTCACTAAGTTACCTAAGATATTCGCTAAATCAGAATTAATTCTCTCAACCATGATGTCATAGGTTAATGTACCATCTTGTGCAAATGGCATTTCATGTAACATCAAGTATCTCACCGCATCAACCCCAAAGAGTTTAACTAAATCATCCGCATAGATGACATTCCCTTTAGACTTACTCATCTTACCTTCCCCAACCAATAACCACGGATGTCCAAAGACTTGTTTAGGTAGAGGAATATCCAATGCCATTAACATAATTGGCCAATAAATCGTATGGAAACGTAGAATGTCTTTACCAATCAAATGTAAATCAGCTGGCCAGAATTCTTTAAATCGCTCTTCATGATTCCCATCCGCATCGTATCCAATCCCAGTAATATAGTTGCTTAGCGCATCAATCCAAACATAGACAACATGTTTTGGATCGAAATCAACCGGTATTCCCCATTTAAAGGATGTACGTGATACCGCTAAATCTTGTAGACCAGGTTTGATGAAATTATTAATCATTTCATTCTTACGACTCTCAGGTTGAATGAATTCTGGATGTGTTTCAATGTGTTTTACTAAACGATCTGCGTAATTGCTTAACTTAAAGAAATACGATTCTTCTTTCGCTTTATGTACAGGTCCTCCACAATCAGGACATTTACCATCTTTTAATTGTGTTTCAGTATAGAAGGATTCACATGCGGTACAGTACCAACCTTCATATTCTGATTTATAGATATCCCCTTGTTCATAGAGTTTCTTAAACATCTTCTGTACTTGAAGTTCATGGTAAGGATCGGTTGTACGAATGAATTTGTCATAACTTGTATTCATTAAATCGAAAAGACCACGAATAACTCCCGCAACTTCATCTACGAATACTTGCGGTGTCTTATTGGCAGCTAATGCCTTCTCTTCAATCTTTTGCCCATGTTCATCAGTACCTGTCATAAAGTACACATTATGTCCATCATTGCGTCTGTATCGTGCGATACTATCCGCTAAGACGATTTCATAAATGTTCCCAATGTGTGGTTTGCCGGATGTGTAGGCAATCGCTGTCGTCATGTAATAATTGTTTTTTGGTTTAGTCATCTTGTTCTCCTAAATAAAAAAGCATCCTCTAAGGACGCTTTCACGTGGTACCACCTTAGTTCACCTTTCAGTGCACTCGATATCTTTAACGCAGATCTACGGTTACCAGCTCCAAGTCCATCTTCTTTTGTGTTAACCATAAGCTTTCACCAACCGCTTATTCTCTGGTAAATTAACGCAATTTACTTAACTTTTCATCGCTTTTCATTCCTATTATAGAAATATGTTAGACTTTTGTAAAGAAAGATAAATTACATAATCTTGCGTTTCAAACAAAAAAGTATTTTAAAATAAATTTTAAGTGCTATAATCGTGTTTATGAAAAAACCAAGTTATTTAGAACTCGCTTTCTCTTTCTTTAAAATTAATATGGTTACCTTCGGTGGTGGTTATGCCATAATGCCGATTATCAAAAAGTACTATGTCGATGAGAAAGGTTATTTAGTCGAAAATGATATGTTAGATATCATCGCTTTAGCCCAATCCATTCCTGGCGCAATGGCAATTAATACATCTATGTTAGTTGGCTACAAGTTAAAAGGTGTACCTGGCGCAATAGTTTCATTGATTGGCGCATTCTTACCTCCACTTTTAGTTATATCTATTGTCTATGTTTTCTATGAACTCTTCCAAACCAATTTATTAATTCAATCGATTCTTAGTGGTATGCGTGGCGCAGTAAGTGCTGTAATGTTATTCTCAGCATATCAAATGTTTAAATCCTTACTTAAAACAAATCGTACTTTCTCATTAAGCTTAATGTTTATCGCATTTGGGATTGGTTGGTTTACCAATATCTCAGTTGGATATATCATGTTATGTGCTGGTTTAATCGGCTTCTTGTATTTCGGCTATATTAAGAACTGGGTACAATCATGATTTACTTTGAACTATTCTATACCTTCTTATTAATTGGGTTATCTGCCTTTGGGGGTGGATATGCAGTTATGCCTCTTATTCAAAGTTTTATCGTCGAAAAACAACAGTGGATCACATTAACAGAATTAGCTGATATAACCTCTTTATCACAAATGACCCCAGGTCCGATTATGATTAATGCGGCCACATTCGTTGGTATTAAAGTTGGCGGCAATTTAGGCGGATTAATCGCAACACTTGGTTCGGTTCTACCTTCATTCATATTAGTTCTAATTCTTGGTTATCTCTTCGCTAAACATGGTAATCTACATTTCATCCAAAACATTATGAAAGGTTTAAGACCAACAATCGTTGGGCTCATATGGGTTGCGGCACTTAGTCTAATTGTTTCATCAATATTTCTGTTTAATCCAGAAGGAACATTCCTTGGTGTAGAATTCACCGCAACAATTGCGTTTATCGTTTCCCTCATAATAAGTATGAAGACAAAATGGGATACATTAATCGTTGTATCAATTGGCGCTGCTATTGGCGCAATACTCTATTTTATTTAAAACAAAGGAACTCAATGAGTTCCTTTTATATTTTTATTCTAGATGCGATTTCTTTCATCGATGATTGAGTATGAAGAAGAAATTCTTTGTAACCACAATACTCTTCATCAAAATAAGTCACATTTAATCTCTTACAATTACCATGACACATTTCTAAGAATGGACAAATACTACATTCTTTACACATTCTCTTAGGTTCATGGATAAATGAATGAATAATCTTATTCTTCGCAATCTCTCGAATGGTTTCAGTATTGATATTTCCACAATTATACTCATCTAACACAAAGAAATCACAAGGATAGACACTCCCATTACTTTCTATTACAAACTGAAATGCACAGTTTCCTACCATTCCACATTGTTGGGGTGGAACACCTCTGTACATCGGTATCACATTGTCAAATAATCCAACACTCATATAATCTCCTTTTTGAAGATCATTTAACCAAAGATCATAGAATGACTTATAGAATGACGCAAAGCGTTTAGGTGTTAAGGCAAAGAATGTGGATAATGAACTTAAATCTGGAAGACATGGAATGAGTTGGATATGAGATATTTTATTATCTTTGTAAAAGTTATAAAGCTTCAATGGATGTTTAGCTAATTGTTCAGTTAGAACAGTTAATACATTAAACTCAATCTCATATTTACGTAATAACTCAAGTGATTTAAATACTTTTTGATATGTCTCCGTATTCTGATTGGTAATTCTAAAATAATCATGATTCTCTTTATACCCATCAAGCGATAATCCTACTAAGAATTGATTCTCTTTAAAGAATTGCGCCCAATCATCATTTAACAATGTCCCATTTGTTTGAATACTATACTGAATCATTTGATTTGGTTTTTTTGTTTGATTTACTTTATTAGTAAATTCAATAAAAAAAGGTAAACCAACTAATGTTGGTTCTCCACCTTGAAAAGCATAACTAATAAACGCATTATCTTCCACATCTAACGTTTTATTGATAACTGAATCTTGAGTTGTTTCACTCATATTTCCGTATGATTTTATTTCTCGATGATTTGCGACATCATGGTAGAAACAGTACGTACACATCAGATTACATGCAGAAGAAGCAGGTTTTATTAAATATGAATAGTTAGACATTACTACTCTCTCTAGCTATTTCATTAAGTAAGATTTCAATAAATACAAAGAAAATAGCTTGATCATCTAGAAATGCTTTTGATGATGATTTTGAAATATAAGGGAGCGTTACCATATGTGTAACATCTTCAGCAAACTTATTGTTTGGAGTCATCGTTAATAAGACAACTTTTACACCATTACTAACTAGTTCTGGAATAATATCTCCATAAGTTGAAGGCATTGCCTTTATCGAGAATATAATACAAACATCTTCTGGTCCAAGATATTCAATAATGTCTCGCATTGTGACTGTATCATCACAAAACTCCGCATCAAATCCTATCTTTCCTAATCGCATTCTAAATTGATGTGCACTAAAGGCAGTACGATTTATACCGAATATTTTAAGTTTTCGTGCCGAAATTACAAGTTTCGATATTGTTGAGACTTGTTCCTTTGTAACCATTGAATTAATTTGAAGGATAAAATTCGAATACGATTGGGTAATTTGGTTTATTGGATTATTATCATCGACATAGTTCACATATGCAACTAGTGATCTAGATAATGCAAATTTGAATTCAGCGTATCCATTAAACCCAAGCTTCTGGCAAAAACGAATAAAAGCAGCTTTTGAAGTATGCGTTTGTTCCGCAATCATTTCTGCAGAAAATTGAATCGCCTTATGTGGATCTTCAAGGATGTATTCCGCAATAACTCGTTCCTTCTTTGTCATTTTATATAGGTTTAAATTAATTAGCTCGATTGGTGAATTGTTCATGTAAATATTTTATCACATTATTTACTCTCACAAACTAAAATGTATTTCATTTTATTCATAATACTAAAATATATTTCAAAAAGTTATTGACAGTGAATAAAATGCACGGTATAAGTTATGTAGAATGTAACCGGTACCAGCATTCATAATTACTTAAAGGAGAATTAAATGGATAAATTTACAGCATCTTTAGAGAAGTATGTCTTACCTTTCGCTGATAAAGTAGCGAATAACAAATCTTTACAAGCTATCATGTCTGGATTTATGACGATTTTGCCTATTACTATTCTTGGAGCGATTGGAACATTATTAGGAAGTTTACAGATTCCTGTTTACCAAGAATTTATTACATCTGTTGGACTTAAAGTTATCTTCGGTTATGTCCCAGGTGTAACAACAAATATGTTAGCACTTTACGCTGTTTACTCTATTGCGAAAGCAATGGCTGAAAAACTTGGTCATGAAAAACATAGTACAACAGCTGGTATCGTCACATTATTCGTATTCTTAATGATGATTCCTCTTGGTGTATCTGGTGTTGCGGCTGAAAGTAAAGAAGCAGTCACAATTGCTGGAGCATTATCCACAACATTCCTTGGATCTCCAGGATTGTTCACAGCTATCTTACTTGGATTGGTTGTTCCTCGTATTTATTGTTTCATAATTGATCGTAATTGGATTATTAAAATGCCTGAAGGCGTTCCTCCAATGGTCGCTAACTCTTTCTCAAGTTTAATTCCAACATTTATTATTGCGATACTCTTTGCGTTTGTTCGATATGGATTTAGTTTGACTGATTTCGGTAACTTTAACACATTCTTATATACTGTTATTCAATCACCGTTAAAATCATTAGCAGCTAGTCCATTTACATTTATGTTAGCTTTAGTCTTAGTATCATTCTTCTGGTTCTTTGGAATCCATGGTGGTCTAATTGTTATGCCAATTATCACTGCTCTATATACACCATTAAACCTAGAAAACTTAGCTGCTTTAGAAGCAGGATTAGCTATGCCAAATATGATTGTTCAATCAGACTGGTTTATCTTCGGTATGATTGGTGGTGGTGGTGCTACCCTAGGCTTCGCGATTTGGATGGCATTCTTTGCGAAGAGCAAACGTTATAAATCTCTTGGTCGTTTAGCACTTCCTGCAAGTTTAGTTGGAATCAATGAACCAATTACATTTGGAGCTCCTGTTGTAATGAATCCTCTACTTATCATTCCATTTACATTAGCACCACTTGTTAGTTTCGGTATTTCCTATCTATTAAGAGTTGTTGGAATCTTAACTCCACTTAATGGCGTAAATATTCCTACTGGAACTCCAGTTATCTTCTCCGCATTTATTGCTGGTGGATGGTTACATGCTTTAGTTCAACTTGGATTAATTGTTGTATGCTTCTTTATTTACTACCCATTTGCGCTTATGCTAGATAAAAAGGCATTAGCAGACGAAAAATCAGTTTAGTTTCGAATAGAAAAAGGTGACATAATGAAAAAACCCAATATTGTATACTTCGTAGCTGATCAAATGCGCTCAGATTCCATGCATCACATGGGAAATGACGCATCCATAACCCCAAATCTTGATTCGCTAGCACAAAATGATGGTGTATCCTTTAGAAATGCTTATTGTCAAAATCCGGTTTGTGTTCCGTCCCGCAATAGTTTTCTTTCAGGTTTATATCCACATACAACTGGTCATCGTACAATGCACTTCTTACAAGGAGATGATGATCCGAATATTTTAAAAGTTATGAAAGAAAATGGCTACGAAGTTATTTGGGTTGGTCGTAATGATGTAGTTCCAGCGAATAAATCAAAATCCGATTATTGTGATGAATACTACGATGGGAATGATCACTTAAACAAAGTTGAACCTCAAAAACCAACTCATTTCTCATCACATTCTCAATCAGTTGATATTGGACCAGATTTATATTCGTTTTACATTGGTAAAGCGGATCGTTCGATGACCTTCGTTAATCAAGATTGGGTATGTATTGAAAATGCATTAAACTATCTTGATCGTAAAGCTCAGAAGAAAGATGATAAACCATTCTTCTTATACATCACGCTTATGTTTCCTCATCCACCTTATGTTTGTGAAGACCCTTGGTATAGTTCTATTGATCGATCTAAACTTGATCCTAGACGCCCAAGTGTTTCTACACTTAAAAATAAAGCAAGTATGTTAAATGAAATTGCTCGCAAACAAGGATTAGATGTTTGGGATGAAGAAATGTTTACCGAACTTCGTGCGACCTATCTTGCGATGGTATCGCGATTTGATCATCAATATGGATTAATTAGAGATAAGCTTAAAGAACATAATTTCTATGATGATTCTTCAATCTTTGTCTTTAGTGATCACGGCGATTTTACAACAGACTATGATGTCGCAGAAAAAGCTCAAAACTTATTTGAGAACCCAATTAGTAATGTGCCGCTTCTTGTAAAACCTGCTAAACAGTTCGATGTTAAAGTAGGTATATCAAATGCTTTAGTTGAACTCGTAGATTTATGTGCCTCTATAACTGATATGGCAGACATTGAATTACCCTATACTCAGTTTGGTAAATCATTACGGCAAGCAATTGCAGGTAACCCATTCCATAAAGATGCGGTATTCTGTGAAGGTGGCCGAATACATGGAGAAAAACAAGCCATGGAGCTCGGACATAACGAGAACTCCCCTTACTGGCCTAGATTATCTACGCAATACAGTGAAGGTCCAGAACATACTAAAGCTATCATGATTCGAATGGGAAACATGAAGTATACGTATCGTTTATATGAAACACATGAATTATATGACTTGGATAAGGACCCTCTTGAACTGAATAATCTGATTTATGATGAATCTTATAAAGAATATGTTCAACGTTTCAAAGAGCGTTTACTCCAATTTATGATTGAAACAGGAGATTATGTCCCCAATCGTAGAGATTCAAGATAATATTGACTACTCTTTATAGAGTAGTTTTTTATTTACCAAAAGTATTAATTAAAAGACATGTAATATTATAATTACTGGATAGAAAAGGAAGTCTTTTGGACTTCCTTTGAATAACTTATTAGTAATTATCCTCGACAACATATAGTAATTTAGACTCTTCTATAAAGACTAAATATATTTTGGAGAAATCCGCTTTAACTTTTGTAAAGTAACTATACTTATTCTCAAAATTTATTGTGTACTCTTCCACAACACTTAATTTCTCTAATATTCGATTTATTTCGTTTTCTAGTTTAGTATCTCGAATTGTTTTCCAATTTAATATTTTACTTAAGTCACTATCATTTTCATAATTAAATACATGAAATCTTTGACTATCCCCGTTTAAATTAGTCTCGCTTTCGATACTATATAGTTCTACATATGAGTTGGGAAGATCAATAGACCAATCTTTTTTAATAACTGATGTATATTTTTGATTATAGTTCGTAATAATCCCGTAAGTTGAAACAACAATAATCAAAGCTATACCAAAAAACAGTACTTTTTTCATACTACACCTTGTTTCTTACTATCTCATTATATTAGTTTTTAATGTACTATATCGCAATATATTTACACTACAATTTTTTAACAAAAAAAGAAGCTATTTCGCTTCTTTCTCATTTTAATCAGTTACTGTGATTATTTCCACATATAAATCGGATCGATTAATATCAAATGCGTTGGACAATTGATTTTTTATCTTATCTACTCTACTACTTAATAAATCGATTGATAATTCATGATTTAATATCGTATTTACTATTTCCCGAATTGTATTCTCATATTCCTTTGAATCCTTAATCTTTTCCAAACTCTTATTTTGATTTAGCTTTACTCCAACAGACATAATCCATTCATTAATCTCAATCGGTTCAACAATATTCGCAATATCTTGATTGCTTAAGCGTACATACTGTTTATCGCTGGTTTCTAATAAAATATCTTCAGACAATTCAGCCCCAACTGATTGATAGATTTCAGATTTAGATAATTTCGATAATTCTAAATAACTCATATCCGCAATATAGAATTTCAAACCTTCTTCTTCAACATAATCATTAAAATTTAAAACTTCATTTGTATGATTAATATATACTTCATTTGGATTATTTTTACTTACAGAATCAAGTTTTAAACTTGAGTTCAACGATACTAACACAGAAGTGATTGTTGAGGCTAATTCTTTATCATTTAGACTACTTATCTTTGTAGAGATGAAGTGCTTTGATAATTCATCTCTTAATCTAATTGTTTCACTAAATACTTCATTTACAGCTAAAGTATTCGGTTCAATCGGTAGAAATGATAGTTTAATTGAATTTGAATACGCTTTATTATCAATCGTTTCTATCCAATCAATCGTACATTCATTTGCCTTTGGTAAATAAGTAAAACCAACTTGAGAAGTGATGTCATTGTATATCACTAACTTCTTTTCAACATAATTCATAAGATAATCATCGAACAATTCATCATTTCCAGACATTTGATTCATATAATCTTTTAAATAGTTCATCGATAAATCATTTTTAATTTTATAAACACTAATCTTTTCATCACTAATATTAAACGAATAAAGTTTGGCGTATTCCAACGGTTTTATCAAGATAGATTCTACTGTATCAGTTAGTAGATTAAATGTCCCAACTACAATGATAATTAGTACAACTGATATCTGAATAATCGTCTTAAAACGATTCTCTTTATTACTAAAGATGGTTTGAATGCGATCCTTTATTAACTTTTTTTGGGTAATTGAAGAAAGTAAATAGTTCGATTCATTTAAACGTAATTGTTTTGCGATGGTAAGTATGGTTTGACTGTATTCTTTCTTTTGATCAATCGCCAAGTCTTGATGGACACATTCATCACATTTAAGTTCCATTTGTTTCGTTAATTGTTTAGAGAAAATCCAGAAGATAGGATTGAACCAATGAATCGATAAACTAATTAACATTAAACTGTTAAATAGATAATCCTTACTCACAATATGCTCTAATTCGTGTTTAATAATATACTTAAAATCTTGAATACTAACATTCTTATTCACCACAATAATTGGATTAAATAGTCCATATGTAAACGCATATAGATTCGTATCACATTGAATGAGTTTGATATTATTTAATTGTTTCTCATTCACTAATTGATTAAATAATTCTTTCTTCTCATCATCAACTTCTATCCCCCATCGTTGGATAAATCGATGTGTTTTTATAAGCTTTATTACACTAATTATTGTGGTTATGAGTGCACCTAGTACCCATATTCCAATAACACCATCCAACAGAGATACATTCACATTAATTGCACTATTGAACTGTACTCTTTCAAGGGTTGATCGAACCATTGTCATCGATTGTGCAACGTTTTGGAGTGTCGTATTAATCGTGTTTGATAATGTTGTGTCAAAGCGGAATAGATTAAATGAAAACTTAATTGGGATATACGATAGAACTAATACCCATTTAAGGAATGTAAACTTTAATTGTTCAGAGTAATTCTTTAAAAGTGTATTAATTCCAAGTACCATCATCATTAACAAAGCTATTTGGATACTGTTAATAAGAATGATTTGAAATAGATCCTTCATTATTCTTGTCTCCGATTCTTAACCCAATCTATAATTTCATTCAATTCATCATCACTAATCGGCTCATCTTGATACATTGATTGAATAAGGTTTAACGCACTCGATTTATCGTATCGACGCATTAAATCATCCCCTTCAAACTTTAAGTAGTTTGATGATTCGACTAATCTCTTATATAAGTTCTCTTTACCTTTTTTCTTTGATTCAAGAAAGCCCTTCGTACATAAACGCGATAAGAACGTTAAGACAGTGGTTTGTTTCCAACGGTTACTTAATTTTTCTACAATCTCTGATGAAGCGATATATCCATCACTTTCCCAAATTGCCTTCATTACATCAAATTCACATTCAGATAGTTTCTTCATTTTGATTCTCCTTTATTTTTATACAAATAAATACACATTATTTATTGTTTAACGTCACTCACTCCCCCCACCCAAATACTTCCTAATTTCATTCTACATCTGTAGTTTATAAATATCAACAATTATTTCTACATTTGTAGAATGATATATTATAAAAAAGGGATAATATTTTATCCCTTAAGAATGCTCGTTTTTAATATCCTTGGAATGATAGAACGAATAGATATCATTCTTATTCATACCTGTATCCTTTGCGACCTGTTTAATCGCTTGCGAAGCACTGACACCACCTTCGATATACACTTTGATTCTTTGGTGAATCTCTGTTAAATCAATGGCTTTCTCTCTGTCTTCAGTATTTCCTTCCACAATCAACACTAATTCACCTTTAAGATCTTCACTATTTTCTAGAATCTCACTTAATGTGCCACGCATAAACTCTTCATACATCTTCGTAATCTCACGCGCAAGGCATGCTTTACGATCACCCATCACTGGAATCATCTTTTGGATGGTTTTCTGGATACGATGCGGTGCTTCGTAGAATACAAGTGTATAAGGGTATGCCTTTAATTGATTCAACTCTTGATTACACTCTTTATCTTGTAACGGTAGAAACCCATAAAACAAGAATGGTTGAGGAGATAATCCAGACGCAACGAGTGCGTTCAATACTGCACTACTACCTGAGATAGGAACCACATTAAAGCCTGCATCAATAACCGACTGTACAAGATATGAACCTGGATCACTTATGAGAGGATAACCTGCATCACTTACCAACGCAACATCCTGACCACTTTGAAGTAACTTAATAATTCCAGACGCACTATCATGTTCATTATGCGAATGATGCGCAATAAGTTTCGTCTTAATTTCGAAATGTTGAAGTAAACGAACGGTATTCCGTGTGTCTTCTGCCGCAATAACACTCACATCTTTTAGAATTTCAATCGCACGAGGCGTCATTTCTTCCAAATTACCGATGGGTGTTGCGACTAGATAAAGACTACAGATTTCATTCTGAAAGCTCTTTTGTCTCTTCATTGGTTGAATTTTCCTTCTTACGATAATCTTTAAATGCTTCTTCAAACGGTAAGAAATGCGCTTCTTCACGATTCTCTAACTTAGCTTGTCCCGTAATTACATTCATACTCGTCACACGGTAACGTTTACCATCATGATCAATTTGTTCATTCATCTTAGGACAACCTTTACGCATATCTTTGTAGTTCTCGTCCTCATATTTCAAACAACACATTAGCTTTCCACATTGTCCAGATAACTTGGAAATGTTAAGTGCTAATAGTTGGTTTTTAGCCATATTAATGGATACGACATCAAAGTTATTCAAGAACTTTGAACAACAAGTCTCTAACCCACACGGTCCTATACCACCAATCATCTTGGCTTTATCACGAGGTCCGATTTGTTTAAGTTCAATACGACACTTTAATTGTCCTGCTAAATCTTTTAAGAGTTCTCTAAAATCAACTCTTTCATCCGCAACATACACAAATATAATCTTAGAACGATCTAAGGTATATTCTGCACTGATTAAATTCATATCAAGTTTTAACTTTTGAATCAACTCATTACAGGTTTTTAATGCCTCTTTTGCTTCATCTTGGTTCTTATGATAACTATTCACATCCTTCTCAGTCGCCTTACGAAGAATTGGTTTTAATTCAGTAGTTAGATTCAATTCAGCCTTTAATCGAGCTTCACTGATAACTTGGCCTAATTCTAATCCTCTTGCCGTTTCTACAACCACATATTCTTCATGTGCGTAGATCGGTTCATCACTTCCAAAACTATACGCTTTCTGATTCCCATGAAAACGTACTGAAAAAACATATTTATACTCGTGTGACACGGTTTCGGTCATACTTCTTCCTCCTTGAGTTGGTAGAGCAATGCGTCAATTAGTAAGCCTAAGTTCGCATTGGTGGTGATTTTATGAACACTGTCATTAAATAGCGTAAACGCTGTCAAAGGCTTGAGTTGCCTTGGTAATTGATTCATACGATTCTTCCATACAATAGATGTCGTATTCGTTTTAAATAAGACATCCTTAAAAAACATCATACCTATGTTTAAAAAGAGTGTCAAACGTTGTCGGTCACTTTGTGCGTCTTTACGACATAATACACTGTTTTGTAGATATAATTCACCTAAATACGGTGCTTTATTGTATTCATCAATAAATTCACCGAAATGATTTAGACATTGTCTAAAGTCTTCACTATCCTTTAAAACCATTAATTCTTCTTTATCATTCACCATTTGGGTTAATAAATGAAGTTCATACGGTTCTAATTCACTATCCTTTAATGTCTCCATTAAGGTTTCACGATCTTGTGCTTTGAATGTTAAGGTTTGACAACGTGACACAATCGTTTCCAGTAATCGCTCTGGTTTCTCACTAATCAAGATGGCATATGTATCATACCCACTTGGTTCTTCAAGAAACTTCAATAAGCTATTTAAAGCCTCTGTAGAGGCATTCTCTGCAGAGATGATAATATATATCTTCTTCCCATAACTCTCAAGCGCAGTCTTAGAAAACTGTTCCTGCATGTGTAGAACATCTTCTTTCTTAATGGATTTCTCTGATCCATCAAGAATAACTAAATCCGCATAGATTCCATCTTTAATACGATGACATGAATCACATGTTTCACAAGCCCATGGATTCGCGTGTTTACACACTAAACTTTGAGCCAATAAAATCGCTGTTTCAACCATCTTAGAACCTTTAGGTCCAACAAATAGATAGGCATGTGATGGTTGTTTATACTTTAGCGCATTAAAAAGAACTTTTTCCACAATCATTTGGCGTTCTTTTAACTGCTCACTAAACATAGGATTTTACCTTATTTAAGACAACTTCAAACGCATCCTCTTGAACCTTTAGTACATCTTGATCCGCATTAATACGAGTAACTCTATGACTAAAGTGTTCCATAACACTCTGAAAACCTTCCACTACTTTTTCATGAAACAATAAAGGTTCTTGGTCTAAACGATCAAGGAAGGCTCTACGTTCAATGCGACTTAAGCCTTTATGTGCATCAATCTCTAAATATAAGGTCAAATCTGGGAAATGTCCTTCAATCGCAAATTCATTGATACTCAAGACTTCATCAAAACCAATGCCACGCGCAATTCCTTGGTACGCCAAAGAACTATCGACGAAACGATCACATAAGACAATTTTATTTTCATTTAACGCAGGAAGTATCTTCTCAACGAAGTGTTGACGACGACTTGCCGCATACAGTAATGCTTCAGTTTTAGCGTCCATTGCGGTATTTTTAGGATCTAAGATAATATGTCTAATCTGTTCCGCAATATCAATTCCGCCTGGTTCGCGTGTATATATAACAGGATAACCTAATTTTAAAAGTGATTCGTAGACATATCGACTAACGGTTGACTTCCCACTTCCATCAGGTCCTTCAAATGTGATAAATAATCCTTGTTTCATGCCAATTCCCTCGTATGCCTATTTTAACATTCTAGCTTGCGTTTAACAATGAAGCTCATGATATAATCGCACTATGGTGACACTATGAAACTAATCGAAAAAACACTTAGCACACAAATTAAATTTAACGGACGTATTATCAATGTTCGTCATGATCAGATTGAACTTCCAGATGGCAGACTCGCAATGCGTGAAGTTGTGGAACATCCAGGTGGCGCTTGTATCGCCGCATTCAATGAGAAAGGTGAACTCTTGTTAGTTGAACAATACCGTTATCCTTTTTCTACCGTCATGTTAGAATTCCCAGCTGGTAAACTTGAACCCAATGAAGACCCACTCGAAGCCGCAAAACGTGAATTGATTGAAGAAACAGGGTATGAAGCGTTAGAGGTTATCCCTTTAGGTTTAGTTTATCCGTCTGTTGGTTATCTCTCAGAAATTATCTATATCTACTTTGCACCTCAAACAACTTTTGTTGGTCAAGATCTTGATCCAGGTGAATTCTTGAATGTTAAAACATATACCTATCCTGAATTATTGGATATGGTTCATAATGGGATTATTAATGATTCCAAAACAATTGCGATAATACTACGATTACAGAAACACATATAAAAACGCTCGATTGAGCGTTTTTGCTAAATTAAATTTTCTTCACGTACTATTTTATTAAATAAATATTGAGTCGTCGTAAATATAATTGATAGTAACCCAAATACTATGAAAGTCCATTTTAGATATGGTCTCATTGCGGTTTGATACAACATATCAAACACATTTAAAGCAATTGAACTCATTAACAACCAACTAAGAATATACCCAAGATAGTGTTTTGGGTTTGCTGCGATTTTCCTTACTAAATCAAACTTAATTAGAATAATTAATATTAATTGAAAGATATAAAAAACAATTAAATTTATAAGCGCTAAAAGTAGTAGTCGATAAGACGCTGACAATCCAAGACTAAAAACAAAAAAATAGCCCCCAGCAAAGATAATCCCAATTAAATAAAGTAAGAAAATCGCTGAAGCTCCTTTTGAATACTCAAATACATATTCTGCAGTTATTTTTTGATGAATATCATAACCAATAAAAACAGAGATTAAAGGTTGAAATACAAATGTAATTACTAAGATAACCGGATAAAGATAGAAATTATCTTTAGCAAATAACATTAATATAACTATAAAGATTGCTAATATTATACGTAATTTTCGCTTATAAACTAATGTTGAATGACAATTTGGACAATGTTTTCTAACCAAATGAAAATGTAAACTAAGTGGTAATTTTGAACCACAATTTGGGCATGAATTGATCATATTTCCCCCCCCACTTAGAAATCCTATCACTTTTTACATTAATATTATGTTAATTTATTTTATGTAAAGAATTAATTACTATTAGTAATTATTAAATAAATTATTTTATTACTAATTAGCATCATTATATCTATAAAATTGACATCCTGTTAAACAAAAAACCTCCCGAAGGAGGTTCATTTTATTTAATTAAGCTTTCTAACCAAGCAGGATCTTTTTCAATTCCCATTAAGTCAGTAATGGTAGAAGCGATATTCGCTAAACCAAAGTTACCTTCTTTAAACTTTACATCTTGTCCAATAATGAAGAATGGGACAGGATTTAATGTGTGACTTGTCTTAGGTTTAGGTGTAGCACTTGGATCTTTTGATTTCTCATACATTTCATCCGCATTACCATGGTCAGCTGTCACAACCAAGATACCATTAACTTTTTCAACTGCCGTCATGATACGTTTTAATTGTAAATCAACAGTTTCAACACCGATGATGGTAGCTAAGAAGTTACCAGTATGTCCAACCATATCCCCATTCGGGAAGTTACAACGTAAGAAACCATATTCTTGAGATTCGATTGCTTCAATTAGTTTATCAGTAATATCAGCTGCTTTCATCCAAGGTCTTTGTTCAAAAGGAACTAAGTCAGATTTGATTTCAACGTATGTTTCTAATTTATCATCAAACTTTTCAGTACGATTACCATTCCAGAAGTAGGTAACGTGACCGAATTTCTGTGTTTCACTGATTGCGAATTGATTTACACCTTCTTTGACTAACTTTTCACTCAACGTATTTTTAATACGAGGAGGCGTTACTAAGAAGTTTTTAGGGATTTGTAAATCTCCGTCATACTGTAACATACCAGCATAGAAGACATTAGGGACAAACTTACGATCGAAGTAAGGGAAATCTTTTTCCGCAAATTCAAACGCTTTAGTGATTTCAATGGCACGGTCACCACGGAAGTTATTGAAGATAACGGTATCGCCATCCACAATCTTACCAACAGGTTCACCATTTTCTGCGATAACAAATGCAGGTAAGAACTGATCGTTACATTCAAGTTCAGTACGATAGGTTTCAATTGCTTCTTTTGCGGAAGTAAATTGACGTCCTTCGCCTAATACATGTGTATTCCAACCACGTTCAACCATCGACCAATCCGCATCATAACGGTCCATTGTGACAAGCATTCTGCCGCCACCAGACGCAATTTTCGCATCAAAGTTACTGTCATTAAGTGCTTTAAATTCATTTTCTAATTGTTCTACATAGATTAATCCAGAAGTCGCAGGTACATCACGACCATCTAATAGAATATGTGAACGAACTTTTTTAACACCATCTTTTTTCGCTTGTTTAACCATAGCGATTAAGTGGTTAATATGTGAGTGAACATTTCCATCGGATAATAACCCGATAAAATGCATGGTGGATGTTTGAGCTTGAGTTGTTGCCTTAACCCATGTCTCAGAGGTAAAGATATCTCCAGTCTCAATCGACGCATTTACTAATTTCGCACCTTGAGCATAGATTTGACCACACCCAATCGCATTATGTCCAACTTCACTATTCCCCATATCTTCATCACTTGGTAAGCCTACCGCAACTCCATGAGCTTGGATGGATGCGTAAGGAAGTGTACTCATTAAACGGTCAAGGGTTGGTGTATACGATGCTTTTACCGCATTCCCAACAATATTTTCGGATAGCCCAATGCCATCCATAACGACAAACACAACAGGTCTTTTCATATTAATCTCCTTTTTGCTTTTTTATAATATCATTAATCTTTTTTAAAGAAAACTAAAAGAAGGTCTCCCTTCTTAATCCGTATCGTTTGAATCATCCTTAGGAAGATAATAAATCTGTTCACCTTCTTTAGTTAACATATAATTCGCACGTGCGTAACTTTTAACATACTCTGGATCCAATAATTTTGTCTTCTGTTCATTGAGTGTATTATTCTCTTGTTCAAGTACGACAAGCTCTGCTTGAACTTGTTTTAAACTCTCACTTAAACGAAGTGTATTCCCAATTTCTTCGACAACTGGAATCATCAAAAAGACGGTCCCAAACAATAGAACGGCACTAATCACAATCGTGTTAAATCGATTCTTAATTTTCTTTTTCATGATGTAAGTTTATTATACCCTCATTCATTCTTTATTCAATTCATTCACTCTATTTTCTTGATTCAATAGAATGCGTTCTTCTTGGATAATTTCATACAACGTAAGTGCTTGAGCCTTCTTAATATTCTCCGCAATGGCTAAAACGCGTATTTTTAGGTGTCGATTCCCAAACACACAATCGACTTCATCCCCGATTTTAACATCACTGGATGGTTTTGCGGTTTTACCATTGATAAGAATACGTTCCTGATTCGCTAATTCTTTCGAAACAGGACGTTTTTTAACAATTCTCGCTATTTTTAAGTATTGATCAATACGCATATTAACTCCTTTTAAGTGGTACAGTCATTGTCTTATCTAAGATTGAAGTGGCTAAGAATAACCAATCTTCCATCTTAGGTATGATTAATACGATATTTCCACCCGTATACTTTAATTTTACTTCATTGGATAATTTAGAAACCATCTCAAAGAATTTTACGCCATCCACTTTACTGGACCAATCATTCGTGAAAATGAGTTGTAATTCAGATTTAAGTTCTTTGAAGCTTTGGACAAACGGTGATTCTAATAATAGTTCCCAACGTTTCTTTTCAAACAATAATACGACTGATTTAGGGAGTTTACCATATAAATCTTTCGTTTCTTCCTGGAGTTTAGCTAAAGTGCTTTGCGTCTTCGCATCATCAATGCGTTGATACAGGGATAGTTTCTCAAAGTCTTTCGGTTCGAATTGTTGCGGAATGTATCCATCGATTTGAATGGTTTGTTTGATTACTGGTTCTGTATCTTCGACAATAATTCCGGTGCGTTTTTCTTCAATTGCTTGCGTTAACATCTCAATGTACATATCAATCCCAACGGTGTCGATGAATCCAGACTGCATATCTCCTAACATTTCCCCTGCTCCACGAATGGTTAAGTCACGCATCGCAATTTTATAACCACTTCCAAGTTCAGTAAATTCTTTAATTGATTGAAGACGTTTTTGGGCAATCTCTGTGAGTGCTTTTTTCGGTTGATACATTAAATAGGCATAAGCTAGTCGATTACTACGTCCAACGCGACCTTTTATTTGGTAGAGCTGTGATAATCCGAATTTATCGGCTTGATCGATGATAATGGTATTCGCATTCGGTATATCAATCCCCGTTTCTACGATGGTTGTACAAACGAGTACATTGGCTTGATTACTGGTGAATCTTAACATGACATCTTCGATATCATCACGATGCATCTGCCCATGCGCAACCGCTACTTTCGCATCTGGAATATCCTTTTCAATTTGAAGGGCGATATTATGAATTTCTGAGACATTGTTATAGAGGTAGAAAACTTGACCATTACGAGATAATTCTCGTTGAATAACATCTCGTATAACGGATTTATTCTTTTCAATGACGTATGTAAGAATCGGTAAACGATTCAAAGGTGGAGTTTCAAGTTGTGAAAGTGAACGTACTCCTACCAAGGACATTTGTAAAGTTCTTGGGATTGGTGTTGCGCTGAGGGATAATACATGGACAGATTTTCTGACTTCTTTGATTTTTTCTTTATGTTCAACTCCGAAACGTTGTTCCTCATCGATAACCAATAGACCTAAGTCTTTGAATTGGATATCTTTGGATAGAATACGATGTGTTCCGATAAGGATGTCAATTTGACCTGCTTTAACTGCTTTTACGATTTCTCTTTGGTGAGATTCAGGGACGAAACGATTTAAAACTGCCACATTTACTGGGAAATTCTCCAATCGATGCATGAAGGTACGATAATGTTGCGCAGATAATACGGTCGTTGGACATAGGAATGCGACTTGTTTCTTCTCACTAACCGCTTTAAACGCAGCTCTGAGTGCGACTTCTGTTTTACCAAATCCAACATCTCCGCATAAGAGACGATCCATTGGTTTCTTACCCATCATATCCTTTTTAACATCATTCACTGCAAGTTCTTGGTCACGGGTTAAAGGATATTCAAACTCACGTTCAAATTCTTTTTGAAGTTCGGTATCTTCAGAGAATTGGTACGCGATTTCATTCTCACGTGTTCCATATAATTCGATGAGTCTCTCTGCTATATCCTTAACATTCTCTCTAATCTTCGCTTTTGTCTTCTTCCATTCATTGGATCCTAGAGTATGTAGTTTAGGTACTACTCCTTCACGCGACACAAATTTACGCACCAATTGAAATTGTTCAAGTGGCACAAAAAGATTACTATCATTACGATAGACGATATGCAAGAAATCACGATGTATTCCATTTACTTCTTTGGTTATCGTCCCAATGTATTGTCCAACACCGTATTGGTGATGTACGACATAATCCCCTTTATCCAATTCTTGATAAGAATGTAGGGTTTCAGCTTCTTTAAATTTACTTTGGTAACGTCCAATATGAACCGCATGATTAAAGAGTTCTTTTGAACCATATACACGTATTTGTGGATCAAGTATTTCAAATCCTTCATCTAAATCTTGGTTTAAGATAATAAGTTGAGGATTCTTCGTTTGTTTGAGACGTACTGAATATGGAACTTTTAAATCAACTAACATTGGGATTAATTGTTTGATTTCATGTTCCTTAAGACAACAAATAACCAACATCTTCTCTGAATATTCTTTTAATTCCTTAGCGTGTTGAAGTAAACTCTCTTGAGGTACATCCAATTCTCTAAATGGAAGTCTTGCGTGTGAACTCTTGGTCTCAAAACGTCTAAAATCAATGCGTTTATACCCTGCTAAACGATCATATAAGTGATTAAACACATCATAGAGCGCAAACGCATGGTTATGCGAAGATAATTCTACGAGATAATCGAGCGTTTCTTCTTGGAGTCGTTTAATGTGTTCATCCACATCTTCGGTTGACGATAATATGATGTGCGGATGATCAAAGTATTGGAAAAGATGCCCTTGTGTACGTGTTAAAACACGGTATCGATAAAGATGATTCTCTTTCAGATGATGTTCGATTAATCCGATATCACGTAAGATGGTCTCTTCTAACTCTAAATACGCATCGTATTTCTTTAATGTCTTCTCTTTTTGAAGTTGTGTTTCTACTTTTTGTTTAATTTCATCAATTTCCGTATCTGAAAAGATTAAATCACTACATGGTTGAATCGATATATGATCAATCAGTGATTGTGTACGTTGTGTTGATATATCAAAAATACGAATACTTTCTATTTCTTGGTCAAAGAATTCAATTCGTATTGGTTGGTCGGTATTGATGGGATATACATCCACAATTCCCCCACGTGATGCGAAACAACTCGGTTGATCTACTTTAGTTACTTCGGTATAACCCAAATTTCTTAATTGTACTTTAAGTTGTTCAAGCTGAATAATTTGATTTAACTTCAATTCAACTCGATTTTCATCAAAGAACTTAGGATTAGGGTAATGGCGTATCGCTGCCCCAACATGTGTTACACAGATTAAATCTTTTTCAATGCTTAAGCGTGATAGTGTCTCCATACGAATCGCATTGATTTCTGGTGATGCGGCAATTGCCTCAACACGTAATGATTCTTCAACTGGAAATAATACAACTTTATCTTCTAACCAAAACTGTATTTTTTCATGAAGTTGTTGAGCCTGGTATAGATTACTCTTAATAATCACAATAGGACGTGGCGTTTGTTTATAACTTGATGCGATCAATAGTGCTTCTTGCGTAACCGATAGATGCGCAAAAGAGACTTTACCTAAGGAAAAGTCTTGGATTAATTGATTTGAGCTAAGGAGTTGAATTATTTCTTTCATTCTTGTGTGTTATATTTTGTCATAAGATCCACAAAATTCATTTTTGTGAAGTCTTCGCAACATCTTACTGCTTTATCAATCGCAGATAATAAGATTGGTTCATCTTCTTTAGTGAATTTGCCTAATACATAATCAGGCGTTGGGATTAATGGATTCTTATCAATCCCTATGCGTAAACGCGGGAATTCTTGTGTAGAGAAATGTTGAATTAAACTCTTCATTCCATTATGTCCGCCAGCACTTCCCTTTTCTCTGAGTCTGAATTTACCAACAGGTAAATCTAAATCATCATAGATAATAAGAATATCTTTGATATCTATTTTATAGAAATCCATCACCAAACGTACTGCTTCACCTGACAAATTCATAAATGTTTGAGGTTTAACCAATAATACTGGTGTGTTATTAATCGTAATTTGTACAATCTCACTCTTAAATTTAGTTTGCGTTTTTAGATTATCTCTTTGAATTAGTGCATCGATAACACGAAAACCGACATTATGTCGTGTTTTTTCATACATTTTTCCTGGATTTCCCAATCCGACAATACATTTCATCTTCATTATTATACACCAGCCTATCTTGGATTAAAAAAGCTTAGTGACCTAAGCTTTATTTTTATCATAAATAATCTTTAAACGTCTTTCGTTACGTTCGCCAACACTCTCAGTACGAATGTTTTTCATTTCACTTAAATACTGGTGAATGACTTTACGTTCATCATTTGGAAGTGGATCAAGCGTAGCGGATATTTTTGTACGTAATACTGTTTTCGCAATACGACTTGCCATTGCGATTACTTTATCATAACGATCTGTCTTGTAGTTGTTGATATCGACAAGAATATTGAAATGACGTCTGAACTCTGAGTTCACTGCACTACGAACCACGGTATTCAATGAATGTAAGGTTTGTCCTGCTTTACCAATGAGAATCGCATTGTTTTCCGCATTTAACATAACCTTTAATCCTTCAGCGTCTTGTCCAACTGTTACTTCAATTGCTAAATCAATATTCTTAAAGAATTTTGAAATATAACTGTGTAAGAAGTCTAAGACATCTGTTATCGCATAGATTTCTGCAGTTGTTTGATTACCAAACCCTAAGAAACCTGTTTTTTCTTCTTTAATAAAATATGTAAGATCCGCAACCGGTACAGCTTTTTCTTTGGAGGCTTGATTTAAACAATCATCTAAATTCTTTCCTACATAAAGCTTCATATTAGTTACCCACGGCTGATTTAGGTGTAATGTACTTAAATTGGATGAATACAGTTTGAGCTACTTGAGCTAATGATGTGACTAACCAATAAAGTGACATCGCAGTTGGCCAACTAATCGCAATACCTAAAATCATTACTAATGATACATACATCATCATTTCCATGTTAGGACCTGAAGATTTCTTAGAATCATGAGGATGTTTCTTTTCTTTAACTGGAGCCAATTTCTTTTGAAGATACATTGGTAACTTCATTGAGATGAATTGGAACACACCCATTAATACGTAAATCGCAACGAATAAGTAAACACCTTGTTGGAAAGCACCCATTGGTGTCGTTTGTAAGCTAGTTCCAAATACTGAACCATTTACGACAGCCGCAGCACGTTGAACCGCTTGGTACATTGCGATAATAACTGGGAACTGAATAAACATAACAACGATTGATCCTAATGGATTAATATTGTGTTTTGAGTATAGAGCTTGCATCTCTTGACTCATCTTCATTTTTGATTGGTTATCTGTTTTACCAGCATACTTGTCTTGAATTGCTTTAAGTTCAGGATTAATAACTTGTAGTTTTTGAGAAGCTACAGTTGATTTAATCGTAAAACTTAATGTTAGTAATTTAATTAAGATCGTAACGATGATAATTGATAATACTACACCAGTGTATTGACTAATAAAGTTAATCGCTTGTGAAATCGGATAAACGAAGAACGCAGAGAACCAGCTTTCATTCGCTAAGATATCACCTATCGTAGTCGTAAGATGAATAATCTTGTCCGGCATAATCAATTTAGTTTCCGGATCAATAACATTTGTACAAGCCGTGAGTGTAATTAACAACCCAAGTGCTAGCCATAGTTTTTTATTTTTAAACAACTTTTTCATTCAAATCTCCTATAAGGCTGGATTTAGCCTTTGATTTAATTTTGATAAAACACTGATTTAAGGCGTCGTTATTCACCTCATAATGGTAATTTTTATAACCATTCCTAACCATAATAACACAATCGAAGTTTTCTTTAAATTCTGTTATTTTAATACACATCATTCTGACTTGTCGTTTTATCAAATTTCGATCAACGGCAGTTCCTAATTTACGACTTACAGAAATTCCAATACGACTGTTCTCTCTTTTTCTAGGTACATAATACACAGTAAAAGACGGATTGGAAACAAATTTTTTTGTTTGGATAATCTTTTGGAATTCTTCATTTTTCGTAACACGATTTATTTTCTTCATAAAAGATAAAAAAAGTCACCATTAGGTGACTTTTATGCCGACAAAACCTCTCTGCCTTTAGCACGACGTCTTGCTAAAACTTTACGGCCGCCGACCGTTTTCATTCTAGCGCGGAAACCGTGGACCTTTTGGTGTTTTCGTTTGCTCGGCTGATAAGTTCTTTTCATATGAGCCACCTCCACTTCTTGTTGATACAAATTGAACAATTGCCTCTAGATTATAACGAAAGAAGTGTTATAAGTCAATAAAACTATTCTTTTTATTAAAATAATGCCAATAATCACCGAAGTTTTGTCTATTTATCTTATTTTATTACTAAGATAATCTATTTTCAAATCAATTATCGATAATATATTTTACATATATATAAGGAATATTAATAACTTTATAACAACTTTAGCCGAATTTGTAAGGTTACTGTATGCGTTTTCAACCAATAGTGTGCATATGTGTACAAATGTAAAATTTTCAACAGTTATCCCCAATCATGAAATGTTGATAACTCACAGTTTTAACCACAGTTTTTAATCATAGTTATACACCGAATTGTGGAATTGTGGAAAAACCACTAAAACCCTTTACTCATAAGGCGTATTGACTGTTAATAACTTGTGAACAATGTGTTTTTATAGACAAGTTCTCCACATTTCTACACAGTGAATAAAATGTTTATAACTTTTCAACAATTTATCTCTTTTAAAAAGATGTGGATAATTGTGGAAAACTCTTTAATTCTCTTTATTTAAAAGCTATTATTGATGTTACAACTGTGTATAAATCTGTGGGTAGTTATTTTGTGCTAGAAATGACTACATTACAGGGGTAAAATGATAACACTAGAAGAGGTTAAAGTATGACAGGGGTAGAATATTTCTATAACGATCTTTGGGCAAAAGCTAAAAACTTACTCAGAGAAGATTCTTCTATTGGCAAGTTGGTTTACGAAACCTACTTTGAAGAGTCTAATTTAGTCTTCTTAAATGAAGAAAAAGCCATTATTGCAGTACCAACAAATCTTCAAAAAATGATTTTGTCTCAAAAACTTCATTTAATCGGAACTGTTTTAAGTTCGATTTTAAATCATGCAGTTAATTGTGAAGTGCATTTAGAGAATGATTTGTCATCAAAAAATACAGACATCAAAGTTGTGGAAGAGGCTATTATCGAAGATGATCGCGTAATGCCTGAATATACATTTGAGAATTTTATCGTCGGTCCAAGTAATAAAGAAGCTCATTCTGCATCTTTAGCTTGTGCATATACGCCTGGTAAATTCTATACACCTTTATTTATCTATGGTAACTCTGGTTTAGGTAAAACACATTTACTTAATTCTATTGGAAATTATATTAAACAGAATGATCCAAATAAGAAAGTATTCTATACATCGAGTACTGATTTTGTGACATCTGTTGTTAATTCGATAAAAGATAACTCAATTGAGAAATTTAAAGAAAAAATGAATCATTTAGATGTCTTATTGATGGATGATATTCAATTTATTGCTGGTAAAGAGAAATCACATGAAGTTTTCTTCAATATTTTCAATGAATTAGTGAACAATAAGAAACAAATTGTATTAACGAGTGATCGTAATCCTTCAGAAATTAAGGGATTAGAAGATCGTTTAATTAGCCGTTTCTCATCAGGCTTATCTGTTGGGATGGATTCTCCTGAGTTTGAGACTGCATTAGCTATCTTAAAATTTAGACTAGAGTACCAATCCGTTGATGCGTCTACAATTGATGATGAAGTTTTAAATTATATCGCGACAAATTTCAATAAAGACGTACGAAAATTGGAAGGAGCTTTAAATCGTTTACTTTTCTATTCCATAAACTTTAGTGGAAGTGAAAGAATTGATTTTAAAGTTGCTTTAGCCGCATTTAAAGGCAATAGTTCAACGGATAAGAACGAATTATCTGTAAATAAGATAAAACGCGTCGTATCTGATTATTATGGACTGACTCGCCAACAACTTTCTTCTAATACACGTACGAAGAATATCGCAACTGCTCGGCATATCGCAATGTATTTCTGCCGTAAGTGTTTAGATCTTCCATTCTCTAAAATTGGTGAAGAATTTGGTAAAAGAGATCATTCTACAGTAATGAATGCTTGCGAAAAAGTTGAACGAAATTCTAAATCTGACATTAATTATAAACAAGCTCTCGTTGAGTTAGAAAAATTAATTAATAATTAAAAAGTTATACACATCTATTCACTTTTAATTAACACATAAAAATGTTAAAATATCATTGTATATAAAGGATATTTTATGGTTTATCCACTTATCAACAGCCTTAATAATAATAATTCTCTAAAGATACTAAAGGAGGTTTAGCTTATGAATTTCAGAATATCAAAAAGAGTCTTCTTCAATGCCTTGTCGATTGTCTCAAGAGCCATCTCATCGAATTCACCGTTGCCATGGTTATCTGGAATAAAGATTGAAGCGAAGAACAATGAATTAATTTTAACTGGAAGTGATTCTGACGTTTCAATTCAAAAAGTCATTAAAGCAGATAAGCAAGATGCTTTTTTTGAAATCAAAGATGAAGGTTCAATTGTCATCGAAGCTAAATACATCCTTGAAATCGTTCGTAAGATTGATGCGGATGAATTAATCGTTGAAGTTGTGGATGGATCTCTCACAAAAATTAGTGGTCATTCTGCTGAATTTAATATTAATGGTATGAAGTCTTCTGATTATCCATCAATTGATTTCTCTATGCCGACGAAACAATTTGAAATTGATGCGGATGTATTGCTTAAAATAATTACGCAAACAAGTTTTGCGACAAGCGATAAAGAAACTCGTCCAGTATTAACGGGTGTAAATTTCAAGTGTGAAGGAAATCAATTGGAATGTGTTGCGACAGATAGTTTTAGATTAGCGAAGAAAGCTGTAAAAGTTGAAAGTAATAATCAATTCAATATTACAATTCCAGCTAAGAGTTTAGGTGAAGTTGCGAAGACATTGGAACGTGATGAAAAAGTATTAATTTGTGTAAGTGATAAGAAGGCTCAATTCTGGATTGATAATACTGTTATTCAAACGCGTTTGATTGATGGTTTATATCCTGAAACGAGTCGTTTAATTCCAACTGAATTTATGTATGAGTTGACACTTGATGCACGTGATATTCTAAATGCGATTGATAGAGCTTCATTTATTAAGAGTGAAGGTATATCTATTGTTAAATTAAGTGCGAATCAAAATGAAGTTGTGATTAGTACTAAATCACAAGAAGTTGGTTCTTCAATCGAAAAATTAACAACAATAAATTATAAAGGAAGTCCTTTGGAAATATCCTTTAGTGGTCGTTATGTGTTTGATGCAGTACGTGTTTTAAATGGATCAGTTGTGAAGTTAGAATTTAGCGGAGAGATGAAACCATTCATTATCCGAAATGTAGATGATGAGTCAATTCTACAATTGATTTTACCGGTTAGAACCTATTCATAATCGTACACAACACCCTAACAATTAGGGTGTTTTTATGGTATAATTTATGGGTATTTGAACATGAAAGAAGGGTTAAAAATGATTCGCATTTCAACGCCTTATATAACGCTTGGACAGCTGTTGAAGATGACGGATTG
Organism: uncultured Erysipelotrichaceae bacterium; assembly: GCA_942492995.1. Lineage (GTDB taxonomy): Bacteria > Bacillota_I > Bacilli_A > Erysipelotrichales > Erysipelotrichaceae > UBA2212. The sequence continues at coordinate 1,612,680 of OW818653.1, read as the reverse complement.
GATTGATTCTGGTGGTCAAGCTAAGGTTGCGGTTAAAACGTTAAAAATCAAAGTTAATGGAGAAAAAGAGGACCGTAGAGGTCGTAAATTATATCCGGCAGATGTGATTGATATTGAAGGAAAATCGTATACCATTGACCAATGAAATTAAAGTCAATTCATTTAAGAGATTTTCGTAATTATGAAAGTCTTGATTTAGCACTCAATCCTAATATCAATGTTTTTATTGGAGATAACGCTCAAGGTAAAACAAATTTATTAGAGGCTATCTATTTTCTATCGACTGGGCGATCACATCGTATCCAGGATGAGAAAATGTGTATTCGTGCTGCGCAAACGATTGGTTTGTGTCGTGCAGTAGTTGAAAATCATGGAGATATACAACTAAAGGTTGTAATTCATGATAAAGGGAAGACGTTGTTTTATCAAAATCAACCTTTGAAGAAGAGTAGTGAATTTATTGGGAAGATGAATGCGGTTATGTTTTCTCCAGCAGATATGGATTTATTTGAAACATCACCAAAGGCAAGACGAAAGTTAATCGATGTAGAGTTGGGAAAAATCAATCCTTTTTACATGGATTTACTTAATCAATATCTAAAAGTTTTAAAAGAGAGAAATCTTTATTTAAAAGGAAATAGTTTAGATGATGCGTATCTTGAAGTATTAACGGGTAAATTGATTGAGTTACAGTGTGAAATTATTCGGTTTAAAACGGGTTTTGTGGATCGAATTAACCAAATAATTACACAGTATTATCAGAAGTTATCGTTATCGAATTGTGAGATTAAAATTCATTATTCTGGACCGGTTGATTGGTCAGAGAATATTAAAAATGAATTAACTGAAAAGTACCAAAAGAGTTTAGAACGTGATAAATGGTTCAAACTAACACATATTGGGGTACATCGTGATGATTTTGAGTTTTATATCGATCAAAGTGAAGTGTTGAATGTAGCGTCACAGGGTCAAAAACGTTTGATTATTGTGGCTCTTAAGTGTTCCTTGATAGAAGTTATTGAGGAAATGAGTGGTGATAAACCAATTCTCTTGTTGGACGATGTGTTCAGTGAGTTGGATATAAAAAGAAGAGAAGCGTTGTTTGAGGTATTACATCAAAATACTCAAACAATAATAACAACTACCGATTTAGAAGATGTTCGTTTATGGACAAAAGATCACGTGAGTATCTTTGAAGTGAATCAGGGTAAGGTTGTTGAAAGGAGTCGAATTGATGAGTAATTTTAATACACCAGTTGATCATTCGTATACTGCGGATGATATTCAAGTTTTAGAGGGGTTAGAGGCGGTTCGTAAACGTCCTGGGATGTATATTGGGTCAACTTCACAAAGAGGTTTACATCATTTAATCTGGGAAATCGTCGATAACTCAATTGATGAAGCTTTAGCAGGTTATGCGGATCATATCGTTGTTAGAATCGATAAACAAAATATCGTTACTGTAGAAGATAATGGTCGTGGTATGCCGGTTGGGATTCACGAGAAAACAGGGAAGTCTTCAGTTGAGACTATTTTTACAGTTCTACATGCTGGTGGTAAATTTGGTGGAGGCGCTTATAAAGTCTCTGGAGGCTTGCATGGTGTGGGTGCTTCGGTTGTTAATGCGTTGAGCGAATGGTTAGAGGTAACTGTGCATTTAAACGGTAAGAAGTACTTTATGCGCTTTGTAGAGGGTGGTAGAGCTGAATCTGAGTTAAAGATGATTGGTGATACTGACTTACATGGGAGTGTTGTCAGCTTTAAGGCTGATCCTTTAGTGTTTACTGAAACTGTAGAATATGATCACAGTGTTATTAAAGATCGACTTCAACAAATCGCTTTCTTGAATAAAGGAATTAAAATTGATTTTATCGATGAGAGACATGATCCATCTAATTTCACGTATTTATATAAAGGTGGAATTAAGGAATATGTAGCGTATATAAATAAAAATAAATCTCCAATTCACCCCGAAATAGTCTATGTCGATGGTGAAGAGGATGGAATACAAGTAGAAGTAGCGATTCAATACAATGATGGATATGTTCCAAATATCTATTCTTTCTGTAATAACATCAATACGCATGAAGGTGGTACACATGAAGAAGGGTTTAGACTCTCTTTAACACGTATCATCAATAATTATGCGAAGGAAAGTGGTGTTCTTAAGAAGGATGAAGAAGCACTTCAAGGTGAAGATGTTCGTGAAGGATTAACAGGAATTATTTCTGTTAAGCATCCAGATCCTCAATACGAAGGACAAACTAAGACAAAACTTGGTAATAGTGAAGTTCGTAAGATTGTGTCGAATATTTTTGCGGATCAATTAGAACGTTATTTGATGGAAAATCCTAGTGATGCGAAGATAATTATCGAAAAAGCTGTTGTTGCGTCAAAAGCACGTTTAGCTGCGAAAAAAGCGCGTGAATTAACACGTCGTAAAGGTGCGTTAGAAATATCATCATTACCTGGTAAATTAGCAGATTGTTCAAGTCGTGATCCTCAACTTTGTGAAATATACATCGTGGAAGGGGATTCTGCGGGTGGAAGTGCTAAATTAGGTAGAAATCGTGAATTCCAAGCGATTTTACCACTTAGAGGTAAGATTCTAAACGTAGAAAAAGCACGTGCACATCGTATTTTTGATAATAATGAAATTCGTTCTATGTTAACAGCGTTTGGCGTAGGGTTTGGAGATGAACTTGAGTTAGCGAAATTACGTTATCACAAGATTGTTATTATGACCGATGCCGACGTCGATGGAGCGCATATTCGTACGTTATTATTAACGTTCTTCTATCGTTTCTTAAAACCACTTGTAGAAGCGGGTCATATTTATATTGCCCAACCTCCACTCTATAAAATTAGTAAAGGGAATCAGGAACGTTATGCGTATACTGAGGAACAACTTGATGCGTTTAGACTTGAATTAGGTGAAAAAACCAATATTCAACGTTATAAAGGTCTTGGGGAAATGAATGCGGAACAATTATGGGATACAACCATGGATCCAAGTGTTCGTACATTAATTAAAGTTAGTGTAGAGAATGCGATGGAAGCGGATATGGTATTTGATATGTTGATGGGTGATGAAGTTGAACCTAGACGTAATTATATTGTCGATAATGCACAATTCGTTAAGAATTTAGATATTTAGGAGGGAGAAAACATGGAAGAAGTACTATATGATCGTATTAAGCATGTAAATATCTCAACTGAAATGAAAACCTCATTCTTAGATTATGCGATGAGTGTTATTGTTCAAAGAGCATTACCAGATGTAAGAGATGGACTAAAACCTGTTCATCGTAGAATTATGTATTCTATGAATGACTTAGGGATTGTGTCTGATAAACCGTTTAAGAAATCAGCACGTATTGTAGGGGATGTCATTGGTAAGTATCACCCACATGGTGATTCGGCTGTATACGAGTCTATGGTTCGTATGGCTCAAGATTTCTCGTACCGCTATATGTTGGTTGAGGGTCACGGTAACTTCGGTTCTATCGACGGTGATGGGGCTGCGGCGATGCGTTATACTGAAGCACGTATGTCTAAGATTGCGATGGAATTGGTTCGTGATATTAATCGTGACACCATTGATTTCGCAGATAACTATGATGGTGAAGAAAAAGAACCAACCGTTATGCCTTCACGTTTTCCTAATATTCTCGTAAATGGAGGAACTGGGATTGCGGTTGGTATGGCAACAAATATTGCGCCTCATAATTTAGGAGAAACAATTGATGCGGCTATCGCAGTCATGGAAAATCCTGAAATTACGATCTTAGAATTGATGGAAAACCATATATTTGGACCAGATTTCCCTACCGGAGCTTATATTTTAGGTCGTGCAGGGATCAAACAAGCATTTGAGACAGGTCGTGGATCTATTATTATTCGATCAAAGATTGATACTGAAGAATTACCGAATGGTAAGAAACTACTATTAGTTAGAGAAATACCATATCAAGTAAATAAAGCAACGCTTGTCGAAAAGATTGCGTCTTTAGTGCGAGATAAACTCATTGAAGGGATTACTGATTTAAGAGATGAATCCAATCGTGAAGGAATACGTGTAGTAATTGAGTTAAGACGTGATGTACAAAGTGAAGTTATTTTAAATCAACTTTATCGTATGACATCACTTCAAACAACGTTTGGAGTTAATAACTTAGCGTTAGTAAATAATGCGCCAAAGTTGTTAAATCTAAAAGAAATACTAGTACATTATATTAATCATCAAATTGAGATTATTCGTAGAAGAACTCAATATGAATTAACAAGAGCACTTGATAGAGCTCATATTTTAGAAGGTTTACGTATTGCGTTAGATAATATTGATGCGATTATTCGTTTAATTCGTGCAAGTAAAGATGATTCTACCGCATTAAATGGTTTAATGGTTGAATTCGGGTTAACTGAAATACAAGCTAAAGCGATTCTTGAAATGCGTTTACGTCGTTTAACTGGATTAGAACGTCAAAAAGTTGAAGATGAATATACAGAATTGATGTTATCAATTCAAGATTATCAAGATATTCTAGCAAATCATTACCGTGTCGTGGATATTATCAAAACTGAAATGTTGGAAATCAAACGTCGTTTTAATGATGAACGTAGATCTGAAATTATTGAATCAGACTTTGATATGGAAGATGAAGATTTAATTCCAAAAGAAGATGTCGTTGTTACGATGACAACCAATGGTTATATAAAACGTACAAATATTGATACTTATAAGACTCAAAACCGTGGTGGTAAGGGTGTTAAGGGTATGAGCGTTAACCAGGATGATGTAGTTAATCAGTTCTTAACGATGAATTCACATGATTACTTGATGTTATTTACGAACTTAGGACGTGTTTATCGTATTAAAGGCTATCGAGTACCTCAAGCGAGTCGTATTGGTAAGGGAATTCCAGTAATTAACTTATTAGATATGGATAAGAATGAAAAGATTCGTGCTTTAGTATCGATTAGTCCAGATCATGAAGGTAATTTCTTATTCTTCGCGACGAAGTTAGGTCTTGTAAAACGTGTTCATGTAAGTGAATTCGAATCAATTCGTCAAACAGGTAAGATTGCGATCACATTGAAAGATGATGATGAGTTACTTGGTGTTAAATTGACTTCAGGTCAAGATGAAATAATTATTGCAGGATCAAATGGTAAAGCTGTTCGATTCAACGAACAAGATGTTCGTGCAATGGGACGTACAGCGAGTGGTGTTAAAGGATTTAATGTCGATGGATATGAAGCGGTAGGGTTAGCGACTGATAAAGAAGGTCAATACATCTTATCCGTTACACGTAATGGATATGGTAAGAAATCTGAATTATCAGAATATCGTATAACGAATCGTGGAGCTAAAGGCGTTAAAACCATTAATATTACAGATAAAAATGGCCCATTAGTTGAACTAAAAGCAGTTCGTGGAGATGAAGACTTGTTGATGGTTACGTCAGAAGGAGTCATTATCCGAATTAATCTTGAAACAGTAGGAGTTTATGGTAGAAGTACTCAAGGTGTACGTTTAATCAATGTACAAGGGGACCAAAGCTTACAAACTGTAGCAGTAGTAGAGAAAGTTGAAGAAGAAAGTACGGAAAGTGTCGAAGAATAATCGACACTTTTCTTTTAATTGATATAATGTAGCTATGATTGATGCACTAACAGTAAACTTCGTTTTAGTAATATTAACTTCTGTATATTTTTTTATGTCTTTAATTATCTATAGAGTTCGAAGAGAAGAATATTTATTGTATTATTTATTTACTTTTTTAACTTTAGCAATTACGTATATAATGTTATTTTTTCAAAAATCATTCCCAGACTGGGTGAATTTCATTTTAACGAATACATTAGTAATGATGAGTCAATTATTTGTTATTGCTGGTATTAGGGTTTTATATAAGTTGAAACCTTTTGTTAAAAGGTTCTGGATAAGTATATTTTTTGTTTTAGTGTGTTTATTCTACTTCACATATATTAATTTTAATTTAAATTATCGAATTATCGTATTATCGATTGCGATGGCAGCAAATTTAATTGATTTGTTATTTGTAATAAATAAAAACAAAGGAAGTTCGACAAAGAACATCCATAATTTAATTTCTATAATTGCGAGTATCAGTACAGTAATATGGATGTCACGTGTGTTTTTCGCATTATCTAATTCAGGATACAATAAATATATAGTAGACCAAGGATTAACTACAGCTATTTACTATATTATCGCTTTAATCAATGTAAGTATTTGGTTTTCATTGTTTATTTGGCTTGAAACGACTCAATCAGTTGCTAAACTTCAACAAAAAAACGAGGAGTTGAGTGAACTGGCACTTGTTGATAACTTAACAAATTTACCAAACCGACATTATTTTGAGCATGATATTGAGTTCTTAATTGCGACAACCAATCGAAATAACTCAAAAATGTCGATGTTAATGATTGATTTGGATCGATTTAAACTTGTGAATGATACGTTTGGACATTTAGTTGGCGATAATGTACTAAAACAAACCGCTCAAATCCTTAAAAATTCTGTACGAGCTACTGATCGTGTTTATCGATGGGGCGGAGAAGAGTTTATTATTATCACTCCTGAAACAAGTAATTCGCAAGCGACTCACGTTGCTGAAAAAATTTGTCATAATTTTAGAAACGCAAAATTTGAGGAAATTGGTAATATTACAGTCAGTATCGGTGTTGCGTCATTTGACAAGGATGAAACAAAAGAAGATTGGATCAAACGAGCTGATTTAGCATTATATCAAGCTAAACAAACTGGTCGAGATAAATGGATAGCTTGGTTAGATGATGAACAATTACCGGTACATTTTAGTCGATTTATATGGTCGAAAGAATTTGAGTCTGGAAATACAGAAGTTGATAATGATCATAAACTATTAACAGAATATGTTAATCATTTACATGACCTTATAGTCAATCAGTATCCAATTGATACAATTCGTGATCATATTTTCAAAATGAATAAACATATTCAAAATCATTTCACACATGAAGAAGCTGTTTTGATGAAATTTAAGTATAAAGATCATATGGAACATCGAGCAATACACCATCGAATTCTTTCTGAATATGAAATCATTGTTAAGAAGGCAATAAATGGAGATATATCATTAGGCGCTTTGATGTCATATTTAGTAGAGAAGGTTTTAATGACACATATATTAGAAGAGGATAAAAAGTTTTTTGATGTAATAAAGAAATGAGTTTCTTGACTTATTAAAGGGCAATTTATACAATAAATGCATAAACAAAGACGGGACTAATCAAAGTGTTGAAATGTAGAGATACAAGGGATGGTGAAACTTGTAATTAACAACTTTGAATTCCACCCCTGAGTGAAGGTTACTTCCGGCGCAACCGTTATCTTGTTTGAGTGGTTATGTTTCACGTGAAACATTTCAACGAGGGTGGCAACACGGTAATTCATCGTCCCTTACAAGGACTTTTTTTATTTTAAAGGAGAATGAAAGAAATGCTAGATATTAAATTGATTCGTGAGAATCCAGAATTAGTAAAAGAGAATATGAGAAAGAAGTTCCAAGACGCTAAATTGAATCTTGTGGACGAAGTTTTAGAATTAGATGTTAAATATCGTCAAACCAAGACACGTGCGGATGAGTTACGTGGGTTACGTAACAAATTAAGCAAACAAATTGGTGTGTTGATGGGCCAAAAGAAGAAAGAAGAAGCTGAGGAACTAAAACTTCAGGTTCAACAACTTGCTCAAGAATTGTCTGATCTAGAAGCGAGTGAAGAACCACTCCAACAAGAAATTCGTCAAAGAATGTTAGTAATTCCTAATATTATTGATGAAACAGTTCCGTTAGGCAAAGATGATAGTGAAAATGTTGAGCGTAAGAGAATTGGTGAACCTACACTAAAACCATTTGAAGTCCCATATCATATCGATATTATGGAACGATTTGGTGGTGTAGACCTTGATTCTGCACGTAAAACGAGCGGAAATGGTTTCTATTACTTAATTGGTGATGTTGCGAGACTTCATTCCGCAATTTTAAGTTATGCAAGAGACTTTATGATTGATCGTGGATTCGATTATGTAATTCCTCCATATATGATACGTTCAGAAGTTGTGACGGGTGTTATGAGCTTTGCGGAAATGGAAAACATGATGTACAAAATTGAGGGTGAAGATCTATACCTTATTGGTACAAGTGAACACTCAATGATTGGTAAGTTTATTGATAATATTCTTGATGAAAAGGATTTACCTTATTTATATACAAGTTATTCTCCATGTTTTAGAAAAGAAGTAGGTGCACACGGCATTGAAGAACGTGGTGTCTATCGAATTCATCAATTTGAAAAACAAGAAATGATCGTTGTATGTAAACCTGAAGATAGTAAGAAGTATTTTGAAATCTTATATAACAATTCAGTTGATTTCTTCCGTTCGCTTGATGTTCCCGTACGTGTATTAGAGTGTTGTTCAGGAGATTTAGCAGACTTAAAGAGTAAATCAGTTGATGTTGAAGCTTGGAGTCCTCGCCAACAAAAGTATTTCGAAGTTGGAAGTTGCTCAAACTTAACAGATGCACAAGCAAGACGTCTTCAAATACGTGTTCAAGGTGAAAATGAGAAATACTTTGCGCATACGTTGAATAATACGGTTGTTGCGCCACCTAGAATGTTGATTGCTTTCTTAGAAAATAATCTAAATGAAGATGGATCGGTAAACATACCTGTCGCATTACGTCCTTACATGGGAATGAAAGAAAAAATCACTCCAAAGAAATAAATGTTTCACGTGAAACGTTGAAATTAACGAACAGCTTAGGTATAATAAATGAGCTGCTACAATGCAATCCTTTGAACCAGGTCAGGGTCGGAAGACAGCAGCCTTAATAGGCTCTTGCATGTGTGGCAGCCTTTTTATATGATTAAATCAATGGAACACATTAAATATATGAAGTTAGCGCTTAAAGAAGCGCAAAAAGCGAATGATATAGATGAAGTCCCAATTGGGGCTGTTATTATTAAAGATGGAAAAGTAATTTCAAGAGCACATAATTTAAGAGAAAAGAACCAAAGTGCTACAGCACATGCGGAAGTACTAGCGATAAATAAGGCTTGTCATAAATTAAATTCATGGCGATTAGATGGATGTATACTCTATGTAACGCTTGAGCCATGTACAATGTGTATCGGTGCTAGTATTCTCTCAAGAGTAGATGGAATCGTTTTTGGCGCAAAAGATCCTAAAGGCGGAAGTTTAGGTTCACTATATGATGTTAGTTTAATAAAAGGGTTTAACCATTATCCATGGGTTGTTTCTGGTGTCTGTGAAGACGAAAGTTCGGCAATTTTAAAGGATTTCTTTAAAAATAAACGAAAAATCGGGAATAAGTGATGAATAATTATCTAATTAATTGACGACTATAGGTTTGGTAAGTAAACTGTACTTTAAAAGCTGAGAGCGAATATGAAAAATAGAAATCGAATATTATATATTGGTACGTTCGTGACCGCATTAATTTATATCCTATGGCGTACATTTTTTACGTTGCCATTATCATTTGGAATAGTTTCATTGGTTGCTGGATTATATCTATGGGGTGTCGAAGTATTGGGGATGACTGAATCCTTGAATCATTATGTTGGTATGTCAAATCCACTGGTTCCGAGTAAACCTGAATTAGATATAAATCAATTACCAAGCGTAGATATTCTTATACCTACATATAACGAATCTGTAGATTTATTACGTAAAACAATCCTAGGTGCGAAACAATTAGAATATCCTGATCAGAGTAAATTAGAAATATATTTATGTGATGATGGAAATCGACAAGAAGTTCGAAAACTAGCAGATGAGTTAAATATTAAGTATGTAATTCGAGATGAACATAAACATGCTAAAGCAGGGAATTTAAATAATGTATTAAAATACGCAAAAGGTGATTTAGTAGCGGTATTTGATGCGGATATGATCCCTCTAAGTCATTTCCTATTAGAAACGGTTCCATTCTTTCAAGAAGAAAAGATTGGGTTTGTTCAAACACCTCAAGCTTTCTATAATCCAGATTTATTTCAGTATCATTTATACTCTGAACAACGTATACCAGATGAACAAGATTACTTCTATCGTGATGTTCAATTGTCACGTAATCGAAGTAATACAGTTATTTTTGGCGGCTCTAACACACTTATTTCTAGAAAAGCGCTTGATGAAGTGGGTGGATTTAGAATTGGGGTTATAACAGAGGATTTTGCGACAGGTATCTTAATTCAAAGTAAAGGATATATATGTTACGCAATAGATAAGGTGTGTGCGATAGGCTTAGCACCGAATGATGTTAAAAGCTTATTTAAACAACGTGAACGATGGGCTCGTGGTTGTATCCAAACAGTACGTAATGTAAATCTATTGGGTTTAAAAGGTCTGACGATTGGCCAAAAATTCTCATATATATCTTCTGTATGGTATTGGTATGAACCGTTAAAACGATTAATCTATATCTTAGCTCCAATCCTGTTCAGTGTATTTGGGATTATGGTTGTTCAAACTTCACTCATTGAAGTGTTGATATTCTGGCTTCCTATGTATTGGTTCTCGAATCAAACACTAAAACTATTGTCAAAAGGAATTCGTAGTACTAAGTGGACGAGTATTTATAATACAATTCTGTTCCCTTATTTGTTAATTCCAGTAATTGTAGAGACATTAGGTATAAAGAAACGTAAATTTGCGGTTACGAGTAAAACACGTGCTGCGAATAATCGTTTTAGCTTATTGTGGACGATTCCACATGCTCTATTACTGATGTTAACGATTTTTGGTGCGTATAATATGATTAATCGAATCTTCGTTGAGAATACATTAACGTATTTAGTTGTATTATATTGGCTGTTAGTAAACATGTATAACTTATTAATGTCGATTTTCTTCATGCTAGGACGTAAACCTTTAAGAAATTCTGAACGTTTTATGGCGAAACATGCTGTTCAACTTAAACAAGCTAATTTATCTCTTGATACACAAACAATTGACCTTAGTGAAGGTGGTTTCTCTATTTCTATCGACTACCCTTATTATTTTGACCCAAAAGACCCAATAGAAGTAACATTCTTCGAAAAGAATCAATCAATCAATATGATAGCGGAAGTTGTGAACGTACGTAACGAAGATAAGAGCTGGAGATATGCCTTTAAATATACAGAGATTGATCAAGCAATGAATGACCATTATCTTCAATTTCTTTATAATAGAGAACCAAGTTTACCAACACGATTACCTGATTCAATTAGTACATTTGATGATTTAAGATTGAATTTATTGAAACGTGTAGATCGTTTCTATGGTCAAAATAGAAAAATGGCGCGTATTCATGTTAATCATGTATATCAAACACACGATGGATTATCGATTCATATTCATGATTTTAATTATGATTATTTCATGGCACATGGATTTACTAATGATTTAGTAACAGTAGATCTAAATGAAAAGATTAAACTTGAAGGTAAGAAGTTCAAAAATACTGGGAACGGGACTCTTTATGAGGTGTTAAATGGGGATGAATTAAGAAATAATCCTTATTTTAATACAATCGTTCATACATGGGTAAGTAAAGATAAAGGATTAAAGGCTGTGTCTAAGTCTAAAAAGAGAGGAGGATTTGATGGTGAATTTAATGAAATGGAAACGATCTAGTTTTATCGTATTAATTTGTTTAGTTTTTAGTACATTAAATGTGTTTGCGCATGATTCACGCTATTTAGATCCTAGTTATCGGATTTGGACTGATACAGTTAATGTGATTAGAACAGGGAATGAGTTTAGTTTAACCTCTGATACGAGTACACCAAACCAATCTACAAGTATTGTGGACTATAAAACTCAATCTTTCTCCAGTTATGATGGCATGGTAATAGGTATTGAGACGGATGGGCCAGTTAATTTTACATTATTATTTAAATCAAATAATGAGTATCGTTATCAAGAAGATGAAAAATTACTCTTGATTGATGATGGGTCAAAGATGATTAAAAAATTAGTTCAAAATTTCGAAACGTATACAATTGATCAAGCATTTAGTGGACGATTATACTTACCGTTTAATCAGTTAAAAGAAAATTTAAAAAATCTTGAGTTTTGGTCGATAATTTTTGTTCAAAACGCGAATGAATCATTAAATATTAAAATTAATTCGATTCAATTAGTAAATGGAATCGATAATGAATGGTATGATTCCAAACTTAATAAGGATGTTATAAGTGAATCAGAAATCCAAATTCCAGTTCAAGGTGAATCGTTAATCAATTTGCCAATCGTTGATTCTGGTTATTTCATAATCGAAGATGAAGTACCTGGTGTACGCATAGAAAATAATAAACTTATTATAGATAAGTCAGTTGATGGTGAAATACCATTGTTATTCGTAGATGAATTTGGGTATAAGAGTGAATATCCAATTAAAACATATCAATCATGGATTTTAAATGAAACCGCAAATGGAATAAATATTGCGTTTCCTGATTCCACCACAAATCTAAATAATCTATTCAAACAATGGTTTGATGTACGTTATACACCATATATTCAAATAACAATCGGTGTTGTGTTTGGGTTATTTCTACTGTTTTATCGAATCAAACGTAATAAAAGGAAGGTAAACAAAAATGTTATTTAATAGCACAGGATTCTTGTTTTACTTCCTTCCGATAGTGATTGTCATATATTATTTAGTTTCATTCTCAAGAATTGTTCAAAATAGTTGGCTGTTAATCGCTAGTCTAATCTTTTATGCCTGGTTTGATTTAAAAATGGTTGGTTTACTCGTATTTGTTATCCTGTTTAATTATAGTCTTTCGCATATTATTCATAATCGAGCTCAATCTAAAGGTTTATTCGTATTTACAATCATTGTGAATGTATCATTGTTGTTCGTGTTTAAATACTTTAATTTCACGTTAGATAATCTAAAAGCGATTGGATTCCTTCAGGATTCTACTCTTAGATTACTATTACCTTTAGGAATATCATTCTATCTTTTCAAGCTTATTTCCTATCAAGTTGATGTATATCGACATGATATTGAACCAGCCACATCGCTATTAAATTTTTCGCTGTATGTGACCTTTTTCCCTCAAATAATTGCGGGTCCAATTGCACGTTATAAGGATATGGAATCTGAATTAAGAGATCGAAAAGAGAGTACGAAACGCTTTGCGGTAGGCGTACAACGTTTTGTGGTAGGTCTTGCGAAGAAGACGCTGATTGCGAATGTACTATTAATTGTGGCAGATCGAGTATATGGCTTTCTTGATACACAATCCATTTCGATGAGTTTAGCTTGGTTAGGCACAATCGCATATACATTACAGATCTACTTCGATTTCTCGGGATATTCTGATATGGCAATCGGTGTTGCGTTGATGTTTGGTTTCAAAACAGAAGAAAACTTTAATTTCCCTTATATAGCACAAAGTATTAACGAATTCTGGCGTCGTTGGCATATGACATTATCATCTTGGTTTAGAGATTATGTCTATATTCCACTTGGTGGATCACGAGTTGTGAATCAAGATAAAATTATCTTTAACTTATTAATCGTTTGGGCATTAACGGGCTTATGGCATGGTTCAAATTGGACGTTTGTCTTATGGGGATTATTTAATTTCGTTGTGCTCGTTGTAGAACGCTTTGTGGATTTCGAAAACATTAAAATCGCGAAAATACTTCGTCATATTTATACCTTACTAATGATTAACTTCGCATGGGTATTCTTCCGCGCAAACTCTATTTATGATGCAGGTAAAATGTTCGCATCGATGTTTGGGGCAGGAGGTTTTTATGATTCAATATCGTATATGTTTGTACGAGAATTTGGGATTATATTCTTAGCTGGTATCATTTTCTCTATCCCAATCGCACGAAGAATGAATACGATTATTGTCGATGAAGATAAATCAAAATGGGCATGGATTTTCCGTTTTCTCTATCCTATCACAATGATTTTATTATTGATTTTAAGCATATCAACCATAATAAAGGGAAGTTATAACCCATTTATTTACTTTAATTTCTAAGGAGCGCACGTAACACGATGAAAAAATATTATCAAACTAAAATAGTTACAGCTCTAATAATAGGAGTTCTATGGTTTTCGTACTCCATTCTTTCGTTATTCACTAACTCAGAAGCGCTTATAGCCGCAACTCAAGGTGAACTAACAACTATTTTTAGCCGAATTAGTGCAATTATCGATGATTCTGTGCCATTTAAAATGTTGTGGATTGAAAGTTATGGATTTATGCAAAAATTATTATTTAAAGAAGAAGAAAATAATTTTGAAGTAATTCAAGATACTGAAGGGAAACTCCATTATGCCTTCTTTGCGGATGAAGCGAATGATGTGAATTCGATTGTTCGATCCGTTAATATCTTAAATTGGAAATTAGGTCCTTCTAAAGCAGATTTAGTTGTTCTAATGCCTCCGGATAAAGTAATTGAAGGGTATACGCAATTCTCAGAAGGATTACCCTACAGCTATTCGAATGAAACAGCCGATAATTTCTTATTTAAAATTGAAGAAAGTGGAATCAGTACATTTGATTTTCGCGATCAGATTAGTTCAAGTCAATTGGATAAGAGTAAGTTATTCTTTAGTACCGACCATCACTGGACGGTTGAATCAGGGTTCTGGGCATTTGCAGAACTCGTTAGTTACTTGGAAGATAGAGGTTACCAACTTGATCCCGAAAAGTACTATACCGATTCAAATAATTATAATTTTATTACCTATCCTGAAAGTTATATTGGGTCAATGGGACGAAAAACAGGTGTATTGTATGGCGGAGTTGATGATTTCACACTTATTTATCCGAAATATAAGACAAATTATACCTATACAGCGATAAGCCCTGGAGTAAACATAGAAACTACGGGTAGATTTGAAGATGCTTTGTTAAATGGTTACGCATTTAATTTAAAAGACTACGATAGTATTATGAATGCGGATAAATACTTCGCATATTTGTATGGAAATCAAGCATTTGTGTCCATCGTAAATCAAGATAAACCAGATGGAATAAGGGTATTAATGATAAAAGACTCAATGTCTGTCCCAATGGCTTCATTCTTATCGACGGTTGTTAAAGAAATCGTTTTGATTGATCCAAGATATTATAAAGAAGATATTGCGCAATATGCACATGAAGAAAAATTTGATTTGGTATTAGTGTCGATCTATCCGCCAAATCTTACCGAAGAATTCTTCGAATTTAATATGAATAAATAAGGTAAAGACATAAGGAGGGTATAAGTTAGACCCTCTTTTTGTTATAATAATAACTAAGAGAAAAACTATGACCTATAAATCTTTATACCGTACGTATCGTCCGCACTCTTTTGAAACAGTCGTTGGACAGAAGCATATTATTCAAACTTTACAAAATGCACTAAAGACAAATAAGATGTCACATGCGTATCTTTTTTGTGGTCCAAGAGGTACAGGTAAAACTACAGTTGCGAAATTAGTCGCAAAATCTGTTAACTGTTTAAATCCTGAGAAAGCTCCGTGTAATGAATGCGAACATTGTCGTACCATACAAAATGGAACACATCCAGATGTAATAGAAATCGATGCGGCAAGTAATAATGGCGTAGATGAAATTCGTGATTTAATTGAAAAGGTAAAATATGCACCAATTCAAGCAAAATATAAAGTATATATTGTAGATGAAGTTCATATGTTGTCTCAAGGGGCATTTAACGCATTATTAAAAACATTGGAGGAACCTCCTTCACATGTTATTTTCATCCTAGCCACAACAGAACCTCATAAAGTGTTACCTACGATTATTTCACGTTGTCAGAGATATGATTTTGTACGAGTAAATCGAAAAGATATCCAGATGCGTATAGAAGAAGTACTAAAAGCTGAAAAAATCGAGTATGAACTTGAGGCAATACGTTTAATTAGTCAATTAGCCGATGGTGGTGTTCGTGATGCGTTGAGTATTCTTGAACAATGTATCGCGTATAGTGGAAATAATCTACTTGCGGAACATGTGAATGATATTTACGGAATTGCGACAACTCAAGATAAGTTAAAACTATTACATGCGATTATTACCGTTGATGTCGCATTACTTATGCAAGAAATCGAGATTATAACGCGTAAAAACATCGATATTCGTCGTTTAACGAATGATTTGATGGAATTATTAAAAGAATCTGTTGTGTATTCATTTACACAAGATGAGAAATTGATCACTAAACTGAATGTGGAAGAAGCTAAACAACTTGGTGTTATTCCAAATGATGTCGCATTAAGTATGATTGAAGACTTAATGGAAACGAGTGAGAAATATCGTAGTGCATCTAATTTATTGTCCTATTTTGAGATTGGACTATTAAAACTTCTAAGTCGTATTGGTGAACCAAAAACACAAAACATTAAACCTCAGAAGAGTTTAAGTGAAACAAAAGTTGATAAAGTGGTTGAGAAGATTGAAAAAGTTGAAATTGTTGAGATAAAAACTCCAATTTTAGAAACTGCAGTAATTAATGAAGAATCTATTCCACAAGAGCCAGTTATGGAAGTAGATATTAACGAACCATCAAATGATGAACTTATGTTTGAATCGATTGATGTGGAAGATTTAAAGGCAAAACCTAAGAAAAAACAAAAATCTTTATTAAAAACTGAGACTTTGGATCGTCAAACAATTCTTCAATTATTAGCGTCTGGAGATAAGACAAAACGACTCGATGTTGTGTCTAAATGGGATAAAATTCAAACCTATCTAACAGACTTGAAATTCGGTAGAGTTGCGCAAATTCTTGTCAATGCTAGCCCTGTCGCATTAAATGATGGATTTATGGTGTTGAGTCATAACGATAAAATGTATGTAAATGAATTAAATAGTGAAGATAATCAAGAGCTATTAGAATCATTTACTGAACTTGTATTTGGTATATCAATGCGTGCATTTGCGGTTGAAGTCCAAGAAGTTGGGGAAATTACATCAGAATTTAAACGTTTATTGTTAGAAAACAATCTTCCTGAACCAATGGTGTTCGAAAAGAAGAAGAAAAAAGTAGTTAAACAGACTGAAAATATAGAAAAGGGTCTATTTGAATTGTTTGGGGAAGAAAACGTGGAGATTATTTAGATGTATCCAAGTGTATTACAGACATTAATCGAAAACTTAAGAAAATTACCTGGAGTAGGGGCTAAAACAGCTGAACGTTATGCGTTCGCTCTTTTGAATTTAACAGATGAAGAAATTCAAACAATGGCAAATGCGTTATTACAATCAAAATCAAAATTGCACTTCTGTAGTGTATGTGGAAATATAACAGATAAGGACAAGTGTTCAATTTGTTCAGATGATAAACGTGATCATGCGACAATTTGTGTTGTGCAAGATGTTAAAGATGTCGTTGCCATCGAACGAATTAAACAGTTTAATGGCGTATATCATGTATTACACGGAGTAATTTCTACTTCAAAAGGAATTATGCCAGATGATTTGTCCATAGAGGCATTACTTCTTAGAACCAATACACCAGTAGATGAGGTTATCTTAGCCACAAATCCAACGGTTGAAGGTGAAATGACAGCGTTATATCTTGCGAAGCGATTAGAGAATAAAGTAGGTAAAATTACACGTCTAGCTCATGGATTACCAATGGGTGCACATATGGATTATGCGGATGAACTTACATTAATCAAAGCCATTGAAGGAAGGCACAAAATCTAACATGAAAACAGATATTGAAATTGCACAGAATACTAAACCTCAACCAATTGAAGTTATCGCTCAAAAGCTTAATTTATCAACAGATTATCTAGAAAATTACGGTAAATACAAAGCGAAAATTGATTTAAGCTACTTTGATGAGATTAAACACAGACCAAATGGCAAATTAATTCTTGTGACAGCTCTAACTCCGACAAAAGCTGGAGAAGGTAAATCAACCACAACAGTTGGGTTGGTTGATGGACTTGCGACAATTAATAAAAAAGTAATGGGTTGTTTACGTGAACCATCATTAGGTCCAGTATTTGGGGTTAAAGGTGGAGCGACGGGTGGTGGATTCGCACAAGTAATCCCAATGGAAGATATTAATCTCCATTTTACTGGGGATATGCATGCGATTACTGCCGCTAATAACTTAGTTAGTGCAATTATCGATAATCATTTATATCAAGGGAATGAATTAAACATAAATCCTGAACAAATTAGTTGGAAACGTTGTATGGATATGAACGATCGTGCTTTACGACACATACAAGTTTCACTCAAGGATAAAAAGGCGATTGTACGAAATGATAGTTTCGTAATTACGGTCGCATCTCCAATGATGGCGATGTTATGTCTATCAAAAGATTTAGAAGACTTTAAACAACGTGTTGATCGTACAATTGTGGCTTACACATTTGATGGAAATCCAGTCACAATCAAAGATTTAGGTGTTACCGGTTCGGTCGCGGTCTTGATGAAAGATGCGATTAAGCCAAACTTAGTTCAAACATTAGAAGGAAATCCTGTATTTATACATGGAGGACCATTCGCAAACATAGCCCATGGAAGTAATTCAATTATCGCGACACGATTTGCGTTAAAATCAGCGGATTATGTCGTTACTGAAGCAGGTTTTGGGTCTGATTTGGGTGCTCAAAAGTTCATGGATATTACATGTCGTGCGGGTGAATTTAAACCTAGTGCTGTTGTGTTAGTCGCAACGGTTCGTGCACTTAAGATGCATGGAAATATCCCATATGAAATGTTAAAAGAAGAAAACGTAGATGCGGTTCAATCAGGACTGGTTAATCTAAAACAACATATCCAAATTATTAAAACCTATGGAGTTCCACTTGTAGTGGCACTTAATCGATTTGTGAGTGATACACATGCAGAAATCGAATGTGTTAAGACATTCTGTGAATCAGAAAATGTCGCATTTGAGATTAATGAATCATGGGAAAAGGGCGGAGTTGGCGCAAGCATACTTGCGAAGAAAGTAGTAGAGATTGTGGAAGGAGATAATCTATATCATCCTTTGTATGATATAAATCTATCAGTAAAAGACAAGATTGAAACAATCGCAACGCAAATCTATGGCGCAAAAGAAGTAATCTTTACAGAAGACGCGCTTAAACAATATGAACAAATCGTTTCACTTAAACTAGATAAACTTAATGTTTGTATCGCAAAAACACAATCATCTTTAAGCGATGATCCAAAATTATTAGGGAATCCAAAAGGATTTACATTAACGGTTAAGGCGTTAAACATCTCAAGTGGTGCAGACTTTATCGTTGTAATAGCAGGTTCAATTATGACAATGCCTGGATTATCTAAAGATCCAGCCGCGTATCATATTGATATTAATCAAAATGAAATAGTAGGCTTATTTTAAACACTATTTGAGTTATAATACAGAGGAACTATGTCATCAATTGCGTATATAACAGATAAAAACATGATTGAATTTCATCGATTGAATGGTAACTCAACAATCAGCTTTTGGCGACCATCAGCGGGTAAACGATTTACAGATTTTAATCATGGTGATTTATTGTTTTTCCTCGCAAAAGGAACAGAACTAAAATCAACAGGTGAAAAAGGGATTATCGGCTATGGACGTTTTCAACATAGTGTTCAACACTCGTTTAGACAAATGTGGAATCAATATAGAAGTAAGAATGGATATGAAACAACAGAAGATTTCAAAGATGCGATATTAAGAGTATCTAAAGATAAAACACTTCCAACAAGTTTGAGTAGTCTAATCTTAAATGAAATTGTATTCTTTCAAGCTCCAGTTTATTTAAGTGAACTTGGGATGCGTATTTCGAATAATCTAGAAAGTTTTATCTATCTAGACAAAGATAATCCAGAAATGACTGTTAAAATACTACTCAAAGCGAATGAAATGGGTGTTGACGCATGGTCAAGTGCAGTCAGTCCATATGCACCATCATCGTCTGTATTTGATGATGATCTAGCAAGACATATTATTCAATATCGCTTAAGTAATATCCCAAATATAAGTACTGAAAAAGAAACGAAGAAACAATCGAAATATCTCTTTGAATTTAGTAAAAAAGAAGAAAACTTACAATGGATTGATGAGCGTAAACAAGAGCTTGTACGATTCAATGAAAAAGGATTAGAAATTATAAGCAGTGTATCGACGAGTAAACATAGTTTGATGGAACGATTAGTCTATGAACTAGGTAAGTTTACGTTAATCAAACACATGGCACATGATATTCCTAATTTCAATCAAAAAACACTTCAATATACCGTTCTTATTGAACATGAAGTGTCGGATGAAGTTAAACAAATGTTTGTATCAAGTGGTTTAAGTTATCGATACATTAATTTAGATATTATTTAAATTTATTTAAGATAAAGCGATGGAACTTAGCCTTCGCTTTTATATTTTTAATCGAGAATTGATTTAATATCTGAATAAAACGTGAATACGCTAATTCTTCATAATCATTCTTAACTTCATACTCAAGTTCATAGTCTTCCACATCCATGTATACATTATGGTCGATACAAAGTTCTCCATATTCTTCCACAATTAAATGACGTGATGTATGTAATTCGCCAATAAATACCCATTGTCGATTATACCCATGAGATTTTAAGAATTCTTGGACATCACTTCGATAGAAATGTTCAATCGAATTAGAGGGTACATTGAAATTGACTTCTAATTTACCCTTATCTTGTTTAATCTTGAATGTTAATTCAAATGTTGAATTGATTTGGCGAATACGTGCCGCAACTTTTTTATTTAGACTATTTGTCGATTGATAATAGTAATTCGTTTGATTGATCAATTTAAACTGATTAAAATGGACAAGCAATTGATCAAATTCTTGTTTAGTTATAAGTGTTTTGTATTCTATTTCAAGGTTCGTATTCATATGCCTATGATACAATAGGCTTAATAGAAAAGGAAGTAAAGCGATGAAGCGGTTTGTGATAATATCAAAAGAAGATAATGATTCTTTACACCTTAAAAGTGATTTAAGTCAACGATTAACCGATCTTAATTATAGTTATGATGCAAGTCAACCAGAACTCGTAATATCAATTGGAGGGGATGGTACATTTTTACGCGCGATTCACCAATACATTGAACAATTAGAAACAATACAGTTTGTTGGAATTCATACAGGAACACTTGGTTTCTTTAGTAGTTATGATGGTCATGAAAGTGATGCGTTTATCCAAGACTTAGTTTCTAATAAATTAGTCTATAAACATTTACCAGTATTAGATATTTGTGTTAAATCAAACACATCAAAAGAACATTATTACGCAATCAATGAAATGCGTGTAGAAAATGTAATTCGTACACAATTAATTCGTGTCCATATCAATAATGAATTCATGGAAACATTCAGAGGAACAGGACTATGTATTTCAACACAAGCTGGATCGACGGCATATAATCGATCACTTGGTGGAGCGATTCTTCATGAGGGACTCGATTTCTTACAATTAACAGAAATAACAGGCATACATCACCATGCTTATCGTTCACTTGGATCACCATTAATCGTGCAATCCGATGCGGAGATTCGCTTAGAAAGTGATGATTTCTGTGAGGCAATACTTTGTTTCGATCATCTATCGACAAAACTAAAAAAAGACAGTGTTATTCAAACTGGCTATAATGACAAAACCGTCCATATAGTAGGACGGCCGAATACGAGTTATTTAAAGAGACTTAAGAGTTTATTTTAGTGAATCATTTTACTACGATTGAGATGACTCATATGAAAGAGAATCGCAATTGCAGGAACGAATGAAATTAAAGAAGAACCACCAGCAGAGATAAATGGGAGTGTAATACCGGTAATTGGAAACAAACCGATAATCATTCCCATATTTTGTATCTGTTGAAATAGCAACATTCCCAATAATCCAATCGCCATGATCTTTTCACGATAATATTCATTATTAGAAATAATTCGTACAATTGTAAGATCTAACGCAAGATGTAAGAATAAGACAATTGATGCGCCAATAAATCCAAAGTTTTGACCAATAACCGCAAAAATAAAGTCATTCTGAGGTTCGATCAAAGTAATAACTTGAGATCCTAAGCCATGTCCAAACCAACCAGCTGACCCAACAGCTAACAACGATTGATAAAGTTGTAGCCCTGCAGAACTTATGTACTGTTCAGTCTGTAACCAACCATAGAAACGTGTTAATCGATAGGAACTTCCTAAGATTGATACAAGTAAATCTTGCGCAAAGAAGAATAAGATAAAGAATCCAATAACAACAGTGCCAATAACACCAACACCTAAGTAGATCCAAAAGCGTTGAATTCCACTAACCAATAACATTGCGATTAACCCAACAATGATGATAATTGGAATACCTGTATCCGGTTGAACAATAATCAAGAGTAACGGTAATACCGCAAACTTAAGTATTTTATAAAACAATACGATATCGCTCTCATAATTTGAGACACGATTTTGATCAATATGTTCAGAGATAACGATTGAAGCTTTGATAATCAACACTGCCTTCATAAATTCACTTGGTTGAAGCGTTCCTAATCCAGGTAACGTAATCCAAGCACGTGTACCATTAACTGGCGCAATAAACGGTAAATTTATGTAGCGATCGATGATGAGTAATACAAGTAATCCGATTAATATCCAATATGCCACATCAATTGCGGTAAATAAGCGATCGACACCAATTTGGATTAATAGTATAAGTGAAATTACGGATAATGCGACCCAAATACCTTGTTTAATTAACAAATCAGTCCCATCTCTAAAGGATACAAGTAAAGGACTCGCACCATAAATTGAGAGTAAACTGATAGCGGTAAGAGATAGTAAAATAAGACTGAGCGGCCAGTCTATCATAAAGGTTTTCTTTGTAGGGGATTTTATCATTTGTGACATGGGATTAACCTGTGTTTGTTTGAAGTAAAACTACTATAATGGTATCATAGATGCTGAGGTGACGGTATGCGAAGATGGAATTCATTCAGTGAGCTAATCTATTTCCCACTTGAGGTATTATACATTTCTACCATCATTTTGGGTATCACTGGTTTAATATTAAATCAAAATTTCCAGATATTTTTTACGATAAATCAACCAATCATTCAATCCATAATTGATATGTTTAGATACTTATCAAGTTTGATTGTACAGTATTTCCCATTATTATTCTTGTTAAGAGCAGTTTATAGACGTAGTGAAGATGGAATGGTCGTCTTAGCAGCACTCGTCGCATACATTAGTTTCCATGTAGGAATTATGTTCTTTGCGCCAACCAATCTAGCATCAGAAGTATATTATCCAATATTAGGGATTCAAGCAAATGCGTCACTTTTAGCAACTAAATCAAGTGGAATTCTAATTCCATTTCACACGGGTTTAATTGGTGCACTTATTGTCTTGTACATTACTCGTACCGTTGCTCAACAACTTAAAAAGCGAACGCCATATAGTATCTTTAGCTTTGTGGATAAGAATGTATCCATTCTATTTAATTCTGTTATTTATAGTTTAATCTCAGGGGTTGTCATAGCGTTTATTTGGCCCTATTTTATAGAATTTATGACCAGTATCTTTATGTTTATCTCAAAAGATCTAAGTAATCCAATCAATTTATTTATATACGGTATCGTTAATCGATTATTAAGTATTCTTAATTTCAATCAATGGATGAATCAATTATTCTGGTTTACATCACTTGGTGGTAATTGGGTTGATCCACTTGGGGCAGTACATTCTGGTGATGTTGGAATGTGGACAGCTCAATTTGTACGTAATATTTCAGGATTTACATCTGGTAAGCTTATAACACCGTTATACATCCTCAATTTATTCGCAGTTCCAGCGTTTGTGTTAGCCGCATTTCAAACGTATACCGATAAACTCGTACGAAAACGTTTAATCTCCGTTATCGTATTTGCGGTAATAGCGTCTGTATTCTTTGGGACATTACTTCCAATCGAATTATTCTTAATCTTCACAGCACCTTTATTATTTGTATTCCATCTATTCTTTACGGCATTTTTATATGCGGTATTGCCAATGTTTGGGGCTACCATTGGATATAGTTTCTCGGGAAATGTATTGGTCGCAACACCTGGTAGTTTAATCGATCTATTAATTTTGGTGCGTAATCCAATTTATCAAAAGTCACTCGTTATCGTATTGTTTATCGGTTTGATGACATTCTTACTTTATTATGCTGTTACGAGTTACTATTACCGTAAAGGTGCGATTAGTATCATAAATCCAAATGAAAAAGAAATCGTAATTAGTGAGTTGTTAGACAGTGTGGGTGGAATCGATAATATCCGTTTAGCCAATGCGTCTATTGGTAAAGTAATTATTCAAGTCTATAATCGCGACAAAGTCGATTTCAGTAAAATACATCATCGTGCAAATAAGATTGTCGATACACGTGCTGGATTTGCGATTTCGTATGGAGCGAGTAGCTATATGATTTACTCTGTATTATGTAAAACAAAAGAGAGTTTAGAAATACAAGAAAGTGCATAAGCATTTTCTTTCTTCTTTGAGGTAATCTATGGAAAAGCTTACGCCCATGCTAAAACAATACATGGATGTTAAAAACGAACATCAAGATGCGCTTG
Organism: uncultured Erysipelotrichaceae bacterium; assembly: GCA_942492995.1. Classification (GTDB taxonomy): domain Bacteria; phylum Bacillota_I; class Bacilli_A; order Erysipelotrichales; family Erysipelotrichaceae; genus UBA2212. The sequence continues at coordinate 1,587,998 of OW818653.1, read as the reverse complement.
TCATGTTTAGACTAGGCGACTTTTATGAGCTATTTTTTGATGATGCGAAAATTGCGTCATTCGAATTAGATCTTGTACTAACAGGCCGAGCGGCAGGTGAAAATCAACGTGCTCCAATGTGTGGTGTTCCTCATCATGCGGCTTCAAACTATATTCAAAAATTAGTCGATAAAGGATATAAAGTCGCAATCGTCGAACAAATGGAAGATCCATCTGTTGCGGTAGGGCTTGTTAAGCGTGATGTGGTTAAGATTGTAACACCAGGGACAATTGTCGATGAGCTTGTGGAAGATAAGAGTCGTAATTATATTGCGTCACTCGTCAATTTCGCGGGACACTATCATTTAATCATGTTAGAACTTATATCCGGTAAAACTGAACTTATCCAATTTAGAGAGGATAAGAGTTTACTCAAACAAACACTTTATAAGTATCAAATCAAAGAAATAGTATTATCTAAACACATTGATATCGATACACTACATACGTTAAGAGAAGTCCCATATTTAACCTTATCCTATTGTGAAATGACCGATATCGAATCTGAATATCAAGCAAATTGTGTCCATATCCAAGAAGACTACAAACGTGAAAGTTATGGACGTCTTTTAAACTATTTAACCGTGACACAGAAACGTTCACTCCAACATTTACAGAAAATTGTCGATACGAATGTACAACGTGTCATGAAGATGGATTATAGTACATTATTGAATCTCGAACTTATTGAACCTTTAAGAACACAATCGAAACATAAAACGTTATTCTCGTTCTTAGATGTATGTAAAACATCGATGGGTTCACGTTTACTTAAAGATTGGATTATGCATCCACTATATGATCTTAATGAGATTAATATACGTCAAAACCAAATCGAATATTTTGTGAAAGATTATATTTTGAAAGATAAACTTAAAGATTATTTAGCGAACTGTTACGACATCCAACGTTTAGTTGGACGTGTTTCATTTGGCTCTGCTAATCCTCAAGACATCATGCGTTTACGCAATACCCTTAATCAATTACCAACCATTATGGGCTTAATCGATATCGAATTATTTAATCCTTATAATAGAGTAAATCAACTAATCGAACTAACCAATCATTTAAATGAAGCATTAAATGATGAAGCCCCAACAACCATTAAAGATGGAAATGTCTTTAAGAATGGATATAACAGAGAACTTGATGAACTACGTGATATTCAACATTCAGGCAAAAAATGGTTACTTGATTTTGAGGCAAAAGAAAAAGAACGTACACAAATAAAGAATTTAAAGATTGGATATAATCGTGTTTTTGGGTATTACATTGAAATATCTAAAGGGAATATAGCGAATGTTAAAGATGAGTTTAACTATATTCGTAAACAAACGCTAAGTAATCAAGAACGATTTATTACCCCGGAATTAAAGGAAATGGAAGATAAGATTCTTAACTCTTTTGATCGTTGTTTAAAGTTAGAACAATTCCTATTCTCGGAAATCGTTTCAGAAATTGCGAAATATATCAGTGAATTACAAGAAATCTCCAATGCGCTCGCAAGTATTGATAGTTTAGTTGCGTTAGCGACAATTTCATTAGACCATCATTATGTTCGTCCAGAGTTTCATGATGGGTATGATTTAGACGTTAAAGAAGGTAGACATCCAATTTTAGAGACACAGACACAGTATGTATCTAACTCAACCGAAATCAAACATGAACAACCAATTCACATTCTTACCGGTCCAAATATGGGAGGTAAGAGTACATATATGCGTCAATTAGCACTTATTATTGTACTTGCTCAAGTGGGATGTTTCGTACCAGCGAAAAAAGCGCGATTACCTTTAATCGATGCACTCTTTACACGCATGGGAGCGAGTGATGATATTCTAGAAGGACAATCAACCTTTATGATTGAAATGATCGAAGCTAATACTGCACTTCAAAATGCGACAGATAAATCAATCGTATTCTTTGATGAAATAGGGCGAGGAACATCGACATTTGATGGTATGGCACTTGCACAAGCAATGGTTGAATACATCGCGACAGTGATTCAATGTAAAACCATCTTCTCAACCCACTATCATGAATTAACCCAACTTGAACAATCGTTAACACAAATTCGTAATATGCATGTGGAAGTATATGAAGAGAATAATGAAGTCACATTCTTATATCGTGTTAAACATGGTAGAGCTGATCGATCTTATGGAGTGAATGTTGCAAGATTAGCACATCTTCCCAATGCGATTATCCATCGGGCACACAACTTACTCAAAGAATTAGAAAGTAAGAAACGAGTCGTCCAACAGAGTATGGAGATTGTGGAAATGATAACCATTCCAAAAGAACTTCAAGAGATAACTGAAGATTTGAATAAATTAAATATTAATGAAACAACACCATTAGAGGCATTAACCTATCTTAATGAGTGGAAAAAGAAAATAAAGGGATAAAATGGGAATCATACAACGCTTAGATGAACAATTAAGCAATATGATTGCGGCAGGAGAGGTTATTGAAAGACCGATGGCTGTCGTAAAAGAATTGGTAGAGAATGCTTTGGATGCGAAAGCACATTTTATCGAGGTTAGAATCAATCAAGGTGGAATCGAATCCATTGAAGTACTCGATGATGGGATTGGTATGGATCCAAGTGATGCCCAACTAGCCTTTGAACGTCATACAACCAGTAAAATTACCAATAAGGAACAACTCTTTGCGCCAGAATTCTTAGGCTTTAGAGGTGAAGCCTTACCATCAATCGCATCTGTAAGTGATTGTGTACTTAAAACATCAAAAGACGATACGGGTACCTATGTACATATATCGTATGGCAAGATTATACAAGTTCGACCCCATTCCGCTAGTACCGGAACACATATACGAATTGAAGGCTTGTTTCGTAAAACACCAGCACGATTTAAACATTTAAAATCCGCAAACTATGAGGCTTCGCTTATCATCGACTTAATGGAGAAATTTGCGTTAAGTCGACCAGATGTCGCATTTAAACTCAGTGATGAAACCAAGATTCTACTCAATACAAGTGGAACCAATCAAATGTTAGAAGTACTAGCCAATAGCTTTGGGAATCGGATCGCACGCTTAGCGCATGAATTTACCTTGAAAGACTATGATTTCACTGTTCAAGGTGTATGGGTAGATCCTCAAGAACATCGTTCTAATAATAAGGGCATATTAATTTTCATCAATAATCGTATTGTACGTTCATGGTATCTTCAAAAGGCAATTGTGGAAGCTTTTTCTGCGTATATTCCTGCGCATCGATATCCTGTTTGTATTATTAACCTTAAAATGGATGCGCATTTAGTTGATGTGAACGTACATCCATCAAAATGGGAAGTACGTCTATCCAAGGAACAACAAGCTTATTTCTTATTATTGGATGGAATAAGCAAACAACTAAGCGAAATGGTTCATCCAAAGGAACACATTGAAAAGATTGAACAACCCTTTAAGGAACAAACTCAATTATTCAATATAAACCACTATCTACCAGACCAACAAACCTCTCCATCCTTAACCATCGAAGTTAAAGAAGAATTAATTGATAAAACAAAAGACAGACATCCAACATTCCCAACACTTGATTTAATTGGTCAAATGCATGGGCGTTATATCTTAGCTAGTTCAGAAAATGATTTATATGTCATTGACCAACATGCCGCAAAAGAACGTATTAATTATGAATTAATACTTGATCAAATTAACCAAAATCAAGACCAATTTGATTTACTTTTACCCATCGAAATTGAATGTTCAAGTGGATTTATGGAACGATTTGAAGAGTTCAAACAAATTCTTGAACCACTACATCTACATATTGAACCATTCTCACATACCAGTTATATCGTTCGATCTATCCCGTTATGGTTAAATCAGAATGATTTAGTTCGTTTTATGCAAGATGTGATGGATCGTTTCTTAGTCGAATCTAAAATAAATCAAGAAGTATTAAGAGAATCCGTTATTGCGACAATGGCATGTCATCGCTCAATACGATTTAATCAAAGTCTTACTCCCGTTGAAATGCGACATATCATTGAAGAACTAGCGCATTGTACACAACCTTACCATTGTCCACATGGACGTCCAACGCTTGTTAAACAAAATGCCCAGAGTTTATGGAAGGATTTTGAACGATGAAAAAAGTACTCGTTATTGCAGGACCTACCGCAAGTGGTAAAACAGCACTTTCTGTTAAATTAGCTCAACAGCTTAATGGAGAGATTATTAGTGGCGATTCCCAACAAGTGTATAAAGAATTATCCATTGGGACAGCAAAAATTACTGAAGAAGAAAAAGCGAATATCAAACATTATGGCTTAGATTTAATTAATTACACAGAAAATTACAGTGTTAAAGATTTTCAATCAATGGCACGTCATGCGATAGATGAAATACGTTCTAACGAGAAATTGCCTATCATTGCGGGTGGAACAGGATTCTATCTTAAAGCATGTTTATACGATTATGAATTTAAAGATGAAATTGAAGAAGATGACCAATTTGAAGAGCTTAGTAATGAAGAACTATACAATAAATTGAATGAAATAGATCCTATTTCACTTGAGAAAATACATCTAAACAATCGTAAACGATTAATCCGTGCATTAAATATCGGATTAAAAGGTCAAACAAAAACAGAGAGAGAATCGATTCAAACTCATCAACCGATTTATGATGTATTCCTCGTTGTGTTAGATCTACCAAAACCAATTCTTGATCAACGTATTGAGTTAAGGTTAAATAACATGTTTAACTCTGGATTAAAAGAAGAAGTTTTAACCTATTTCAGTTCACCAGAAACATGGGACTACCAAAGTTTTCAAGGGATTGGATATAAAGAATGGAAGGGATATTTACTCAATCAAATGAGTTTGGATGACGTAAAAGAGAAGATTATTATCTCAACACGTCAGTACGCAAAGCGACAACTAACCTGGTTTAGACATCAATTTAAAGCATATTGGTATAAACCAAGCGAAGAAAATGAGAAACTACTTTTGACAGATATTAATGAATGGTTAAAAAAGGAGACACTATGAAAAAAATAGTATTAGCAGGTGGATGTTTCTGGGGAGTTGAAGAATATTATCGTAGATTAAAGGGTGTTGGAGAAACACGTGTTGGATATGCACAAGGGTTAAAAGAAGCACCTACATATCAAGAAGTATGTTCAGGTAAAACATTACATGCGGAAGTGGCGGAGATTGAATACGATCCAAGTGTTATCTCATTCGAGAAGATTCTTGAACATCTATTTAGAATTATCGACCCAACTTCATTAAATAAACAGGCACATGATGTAGGAACACAATATCGTGTAGGCGTATATCCTGATAATGATGAAGAATTAGAGATTGTGAAAACTTATGTTCAAAAACGACAAGCTGATTACTCAAAACCTATCGTATTAGAAGTTGAAAGACTAAGAGATTTCTATAACGCGGAAGAGTATCATCAGAAGTATCTAGTTAATAATCCAACTGGATATTGTCATGTGAATATGGGTTTAATTAAACCTGAAGAAAGAAAATAAACTGCAATATTGCAGTTTTTATTAGGAACAATCAAATTTAATCCATATCTAAACATAGGTGAACTATGTTAGAAATACAAAATATAAGCAAACGTTATGGAAAGAAATTAGCCTTAAAAGAATGTAATCTATTAATAAAACCACATGAAATCGTCGGTATATTAGGACAAAATGGATGTGGTAAATCAACGCTATTCAAAAGTATTATGGGATTAATCGATTATGATTCGGGATGTATTACGTATCAGTCAAATGCGTGTGATTTTAATCAACGTAAGAATTTTGGATATATGCCTGAACAACGATCGATGTTTTTAGATCTTACCTTGTATGATCAACTAATATTCATCGGAGAATTAAAAGGATTAACAACTGAAAGCATGGATAAACGGATTCATGAGATGTGTGAACAGTTTGATTTAGTGGATAAAAAGTATGTGACACTTAATAAATTATCCAAAGGCCAACAACAGAAAGTTCAATTAATGGCCGCACTTATCCATAATCCTGAGGTACTAATTCTAGATGAACCATTAAATGGTTTAGATTTTTATAGTGTTCAAAGTGTAATGATTGAACTCAAGAAACAAGCTTCTCTTGGTAAATGTATATTAATCTCTAGTCATCAAATGGATTTCATGGATGAATTATGTACCCATTTACTTGTTTTAGATCAAGGGATAACCCTAAAACAGGGTAAGTTAAGTGATTTATATCTTGAATATGGTGTATGTGTAAGTGTTAATTCAGATAGTTTATGGCAAGGGATAAGTAAACATCATAAGAATATTATTGAGAAAGGTTCTCTTATTGAATTTCATTATACGAATTTAAGTGATGCGAAAAAATCGATTAATCTGTTTAATAAAGAAAATAGTATTACACAGATACGACTTCATAATGTGTCTATCGGTGATATGTTAAGAGATAATTCATGAAAACACTTTTAAAGTTCGCATTTAAACGTCGTTTCTTGAATAAAATGACGATTATCTTACAGATTCTCTTTATTCTAATTGTATGTACTGTACTTTATATCGATAAAATAAGTGAATTCTTTAATTTAGACTTTCATCAACCAATCGAAATTAAGCTAGAAAATACACTAAGAAAAGAAATAAAAAATGAAGATGAATGGAAATCACAAGGATTCATATTTACAAATAATAGTAATTCTATTGAAATAACTAGAGTCAATAAAGTATATCAAATAAGTAATGTACAAGAATTAAGTATCCAACAACGTATTTATGATTTATTACTTCGTAATCATAAACGTACAATGGAGAATGAGAATAATCTAGATTGGTTAGAGAAATACAATACGATTGAAGTTGAATTTATTGACTCTAAATTAGATGAAAATACGTTTAAGCAACAAATCATTATCTTATTTCTAACATCTATATATTTTATGATGTTAAACTTTATCGCAGTAAATTCAAATGAGATAATTATGGAAAAGACATCGCATATGATTCCGATTATCTTAAGTAGTGTAAAGATTAGAGTTCATTTTCTAACTAAGCTTATAATTGGATTTTGTTCAGTATTATTTCAAATTATTAGTTCGATAGGAATTGTAGGAGTAATCGCTGATCTAAGATATAAACTTGATCAAGGACAAGGATTAATACGTTTAATACTAAAGTTTCTACCGATACAAATCGATGATTTTAGTATAACCGAAATACTTAAATTACTTGATTTCAAACCATCAGATGTATACCTTATAGGACTTGGACTTCTCTTTATTCTGTTAGGAATATTTCTCATTCAAATCTGTATATTAATCTTATCCAGTAAAGTTAAAACAATGGAAGAAGCTGCGTCAATTCAAGGACCATTTTATCTTGTATTACTAATTATCTATTATCTTGCGTTAAGTTTAAACACAACACATGCATTATCAAATGGAATAGGGTATATTCTGTCGTTTGTCCCTATATTTTCTATGTTAATTATGCCAATGCGATTATTAACTTCGCATGTAATGCCAATTGAACTGCTTGTATCTATCTTATTCACAATTGCATTAATTTCACTAATTTTCATTGTATTGTACCCCCAATATGAGTCAGGATTAAAGAATGAGCAGTAGTTACTTGTGAAATATTTATTTTATTGTAACAAACTTTTTTCAATTTGTTTTGAATTGTGAAAATATTCATTAAAAGAAGTCGTAATTTCCGCTTTTGAGTTGCGAGTAAAAATACGAACCCATATAATAATTCTTGCAAGGAGGATTTTGAAATGAAAAAGTTATTAGTTTTATTAGTTGTTAGTATGTTAGCTTTAACTGGTTTAACTGGTTGTGCTGCTAAGACATACAAGTTTGGTACTGGAAGTTTTACTGAAGTTTCTGGACGTGCTGCTGTTGCTGCTGTTGAAGCTGTTGCTGCTACAAAGACTACACCTGCGGTAGAAGCTGTTGAAGCTGCTGCTGGTCGTGTACAAGTTACTACTACTTATGCTGCTGTATTATTGGATGATGCTGGAAAGATCGTTTACGTTGATATCGATTCTGCACAAAACCAAGGTACATTTGATGCTATGGGCGCTGTTGTTAAAGCAGAAGCTGCTCCTACAAAAACTGAAAAGGGTGCTGACTACGGAATGGTAGCTAACTCTGCTATCGGTAAAGAATGGTTCGAACAAATGGCTGCTCTTGAAGCATACTTTGTTGGAAAAACATTAGATGAAATCAAAGCTATCGAATTAGATGAAGAAGCTGTTGCTGTTGCTGAAGATCTAAAAGCTTCTGTATCAGTTGGTATCGATGGTTATATTGCTGCAGTTGAAAAAGCTGTTGCTAACGCTGTAGAAGTTAAGGGTGTTGCTAAAGTTGCTGTTGGTTCAGTTACTACTGTTTCTGGTAAGAATGCTGTAGCTGCTGCTGCTGCTACTGCTACTACACCTGCTGTTGAAGCTGCTGCTGGTCGTGTTCAAACTAACGTTATGTACACTGGTTTAGCATTAGACAAAGACGGTAAAGTATTATTAGCTCTAGTTGACACTGCACAAAACCAAGGCACATTTGATGCTATGGGCGCAATCGTTAAAGCTGAAGCTGCTCCTACTAAAAAAGAAAAAGGCGCTGACTACGGTATGGCTGCTGCTTCTGCAATTGGTAAAGAATGGTTCGAACAAGCTGCTGCATTAGAAGCTTACTATGTTGGTAAGACTGCTGATGAAGTTGCTGCTATCGAATTAGATGCTGAAGGCGTTGCTGTTGCTGAAGATCTTAAGACTTCCGTTTCAATCGGAATCGACGATTACCTAGCTTCATTCGCTAAAGCTGTTGCTAACGCTGTTGAAGTTAAATAGTTCTCAGAACAAAATTAACAACTAAAGGGTCTCGAAAGAGATCCTTTTTCTTTATATTTAATTTAAAAGAGCATTTCTGCTCTTACTTTAAACCTCTAATATTATGTGTACGTTTTATTTGATTCAATACTTTAAGATTATTCTCTAAGGTATTCTCATAAGGACTAGTATTACTTGGCGAATAGAATGGTGTATTCGTTACACCTTTTGGTAAGTATTCAATCTTATTCCAAATATCCGGACGATCATAATCATACTTATCTTCATCTCTTAAACCAACTGGTGTTAATCTTAGATATTCAGGAACTTGTAAAGGATGATCTTTTACTTCATTGATTGCTTTTGTTAACGCATTAATTGCGTTACGAGATTTAGGTGATAGAGCTAAATCAATTACGATAACAGCTAATGGATAAACTGCTTCTGGGAATCCAACTCGTTTAGCGGAATCCATAGCTTGAATGGTTCGTGCGACAAGTGCTGGATTGGCTAATCCAATATCTTCATACGCTATCACAATAAGTCTACGTTCAATAGAATCTAAATCCTCCGCAATAATTAATCGTGCTAAATAGTAGAGTGCCGCATCAACTTCTGAACCTCTAATCGATTTCTGCAAGCCACTTAACGCATCATAATATCCATCATCGCTATGATCAAAACCTAGATTACTGTGTAAATGTAGATTAGATAAATGTTCTAAATTAATCGTTTGATTCGGATACGCAATATTTAGTGCATCTAGAATGTTATATGCCATACGTACATCCCCATTACATGTATCAATAATGGATTGTAGAGATTGTTCATTTAAGTTTATACTTAACTGACTGTCTTCATGTTGGATGGCTCGTTCTAGCGCAATTTTCATTGATTCTGGATTAACTGCTTTAAATTCGCATAAGATACATCTTGAACGTATTGCAGGATTAATCGCAAAATATGGATTCGCACTAGTAAGTCCAATCATCAATACACTACCATCTTCGACATATGGAAGAAGTAAGTCTTGTTTGTCTTTATTTAAGCGATGTACTTCATCCACAATCATTACAAGTTGCCCACTTAATCGTGCATTCGCAAAGATCGCATCTAACTCTTTTTTATTACCTGTAACCGCATTAAATAGTTCTAGGGGTAGATTTAACTCATTCGCTAGGATTGATGCGACAGTTGTTTTTCCACTTCCTGGAGGCCCGAAAAAGATCATAGACATCAATCGTTTTTCTTCAATAAAGCGATTTAAAATACCCGTTTTTTGGGTCAAATGATTCTGTCCAACAACTTCAGATAAATGCTTAGGACGTATTCTAACAGCTAATGGTTTATTGTTTGTCATCTTACTTACTATTTTACTATTAAATTAAGGGTGTTAGAATAAAAATGAGGATAAAATATGCGTGTAACCTGTCAAAGAGTCGAAAAAGCTAAATGTGTTGTGAATAATGAAGTTACGGGAGTTATAAAACAAGGATTATTAGTCTTTGTTGGTTTCAAACAAGATGAAGATGAAGAAAATCTTAAAAGTATGGCAAAGAAATTAGCGCATGCTAGACTATTTGATGATCAAGATGGAAAAATGAATCTAAGTGTTATGGATATTAAAGGAAGTATCCTATCCATATCACAGTTCACACTCTACGCGGATACTAAAAAAGGTCATCGACCTTCTTACGATAGAGCCGCAAAAGCAGATGTCGCAAAAGAATACTATAATCGATTCAATCAATACTTAAGTGAATGGATTCATGTTCAAACTGGAATATTCCAAGCAGATATGAAAATAGAAGCACATAATGATGGACCAGTCACAATCTGGTATGAAAACTGAGGAACCTATGCAAAAAATGGATGGCAAGGCATTAAGCCTAACAATTGAATCGAAAATAAAAGAAAAAGTATCCGAATATAATTCAAAAGGATATCGTAAACCTAAACTTGTCGTTTTATTAATTGGCGATAATCCAGCATCTGTTACTTACGTAAAAAATAAAGAAAAAGCATGTGAACGAGTTGGGATTGAATCTATTGTTTATCGAATGGATGCGAATGTTCAAACAAATGATGTATTAAATGTCGTAAATGAATTAAATACAGATAATACAGTTGATGGAATCCTTGTCCAACTACCAATCCCTAAACAATTGGATGTGAACTTAATTATTGAGACGTTAGATCCAAATAAAGATGTGGATGGATTACACCCTGTAAATATCGCAAAACTCTACGCAAATCAAGATGGTTTTGTGCCATGTACACCTCGTGGTATAATGACACTTCTAAATCACTATAATATTGAAATAAGTGGTAAACACGCTATCGTTATTGGAAGAAGTGCACTCGTTGGAAGACCTGTTGCTCAATTACTCTTAAATGAAAATGCGACAGTTACCGTTTGTCATAGTAAAACGAAAGATTTAGCCCAATTAACACGCCTTGCGGATATTGTCGTAGTCGCAATTGGTAGAGACAAGTTTCTTACAACTGACCATATAAATCACGCTAATGCCATAATTGATGTTGGAATTAATCGTGTTAATGATAAACTAGTTGGGGATGTGGACTATGAAGCGTTAATGGAAAAGGTTGATTACATGACACCAGTTCCTGGCGGAGTAGGTCCTATGACTATTGTGTCTTTATTAGAGAATACGCTTAAATCATATGAAAAATCGATAAAGGAGAACTAACATGCTAGCGTTTGATTTAAATGATATCGTAGAAATGAAGAAGGAACATCCGTGTCATAAATCAAAACATTGGAAAATTATTCGCATGGGAGCCGATATTAAGATAAAATGTCTAGGGTGCGGAGCTGCCATCATGTTAGATCGTAGTGATTTCGAAAAGAAATTAAAACGCATTGTAGAAAAAGCCGAAGTAACAGAGTAAGGAGAATTATGCCATTAACAGCAGGAATTGTAGGATTACCAAATGTAGGGAAGTCCACATTATTTAACGCAATAACACATTCGCAAGTAGAAGCTGCGAATTATCCTTTCGCAACCATTCAACCTAATGTAGGTGTAGTGGAAGTCAAAGATAAGCGAATTGATCGGATTACAGAAATTATTACCCCTAAGAAAACGATCTACACAAGTTTTGAGTTTACGGATATTGCAGGACTCGTCAAAGGCGCAAGTCAAGGTGAAGGATTAGGCAACCAATTCTTATCCCATATTCGTGAAGTAGATGCGATTGTACATGTTGTGCGTTGTTTCGAAGATAATAGTATTACGCATGTTGAGGGTAGTGTTGACCCAATCCGTGATATTGAAATTATTAACTTAGAACTTATTTTAGCTGACCAACAATCCATTGAAAATCGTATCTCTAAAGTAGAACGTAAAGCACGTGCTAAAGATAAAGACGCAATCTTCGAACTATCTATCTTAAATAGAGTCAATGAAGCTCTATTAAATGGTAAGAGTGTACGTACATTAGAAATGGATAAGGATGAATTAGCTGTTCTAGATGGTTTCCATCTTTTAACCGCAAAACCAGTTATCTATGTCGCAAATATGAGTGAAACAGAAGTACATACTGCAGAGACAAATCCATTCTTTATTAAAGTAAAAGAATTTGCCGATAGTGAGAAGAGTGATGTGATCGCAATAAGCGCTAAGATCGAAGAAGAACTATCCATGTTAGATGATGAAGAACGCGATATGTTCTTAGCTGATTTAGGCTATGAAGAAAGTGGTTTAGATAAGATTATTCACCATAGTTATGATCTACTAGGCTTATGGTCATACTTCACTGCAGGTGTACAAGAAGTACGCGCATGGACATTCCATAAAGGGATGAAAGCACCTGAATGTGCTGGTGTTATTCATACTGACTTCCAAAAAGGATTTATTAAAGCTGAATGTTATCATTATGATGATTTAATTCAATATGGTTCTGAACAAGCCGTTAAAGATGCGGGTAAATTTAGAATCGAAGGAAAAGAATATTTGGTGAAAGATGGAGACATCCTACACTTTAGATTTAATGTTTAATGGTATAATAAATTAAACAGGAGGTGGCCTTATGAAATTAATCATCGCAGTAGTTTCAAATGATGATAGTCACAGCTTATCAAACGCATTAACGAAAGAAAACTTCGCAGTTACGAAATTAGCCACAACAGGTGGATTCCTTAAAATTGGGAATACTACGATGTTAATTGGGACGGAAGAAGATCGTGTTGAAAAATGTATCGAAATAATCAAAGAAGAAAGTAAACAAAGAACAGAACTTGTTCCATCTACTGCTTCATATGATATTGGACGATTTGCGACTTTCCCAGTTGAAGTTCAAGTTGGAGGCGCCACCATATTTGTGATGGACGTCGAACAGTTTATTAAATTCTAGTAACTAAAAGGTCACCTAATCAGTGACCTTTTTTAATGCATTATCTTAATGGGATTGAATTCGTTAAAATTCTTTCCTTAAGTTCTTTTACTTTAAACTCAATAATATCGATAATACGATTAAACTCCTCATCATCTTTACCACTCGGATCATCTAATCCCCAATCTTCACGGAAACGATTTGGTAAGTATGGACATTCCACATTACATCCCATCGTTATTACAATATCAAGTGGAGGAAGAGTACCAATTAACTTAGAGCTTTGTGTTAATTCCATATCAATCCCATAACGTGCTTTAATCAATCGAACCGCATCTTGATTAATACGATCCTTTGTCTCAGTTCCTGCAGAATACGCCTCAAACACATCTGACGCAAAATGTTTAGATAAAGCCTCTGCCATTTGTGAACGACATGAGTTATGAACACAAATAAATCCAACTTTCAACTTTGACATAAAATCTCCTTCATAGATATGTGTCTATATACTAATCAAAAAAGGTTAAATTGTCTACTATTTAGCTTCAGTTTCTAACGGTTTCATATCATTTTGGAACTGTTTCGCAAAATCAATCATGCCACCTGTTAATGCGTTAAACAACGCGTAATTCGTTTCACCACCAGCCATCAACCATTTACCATCAACCTTCACAAGATAAACAGGTACTGTATTTGTGTATGTCTTCTCAAGATTTGTTGATAATTCAATAAATAAATCCGTTGTTTTCTGTGTTATTTCTTCTTGAGAGATTCCAGAGAAAGCCCACTCAAATACCCTCGTCATCAATTGAGTCACATAGTTTGATAAAAGCTCACCCATTGGATACGTTAGAATTTCCACATTAACGGTCGCATTGTCGCCATTTATAACTGTATCCTTTATCGTATATTCAAACCCTTGAAAGAGTTCAATATAACGTTCAGTCATTACATTGGATTCGCCACTATCGTAATTAAGTGTTTCTTCATTCTCTGAAAGGACAACTTCACTATCAAAGTACTTTTCGATGGATAATGATTTGAAATCAGTCGATAGTGTTGTTTGTAAGTCTGTAAAATAATCTGTAATCGTTACTTCTGGTTTAATTGCACAACCATTCAACAAGAGTGTAATAATGATAATCGATAAAATTGTTAGTTTATTTTTCATGAATTTTTCCTTTAATCTACTAGATTATAATATACATTGTCCATTTAAACCTTAAGATTTTATGTACAAACAATTAAGAGTAAGAATGATATAATAATTCTATGATACGAATTGGACAATCCACAGATATACATCCATTAAAACTAGGCAGACCTCTTATTTTAGGGGGTGTTCATATTGAACATCCATCTGGGTGTGATGGCCATTCTGATGCGGATGCACTCGTTCATGCGATTGCGGAATCGATATTGGGCGCTTTAGCTCTTGGTGATTTAGGCAAACATTTCCCGGATAATGATGAGCGCTATAAAGGGATTAATTCGCTTAGAATTTTAGAAGAAGTCGTACAGAAAATGAAACAATTAAACTATCGAGTAGGAAATATCGATTCAATTATATTGATCGAAAAACCTAAGATTGCGCCACATATTCCTAAAATGAAAGAAATACTAACACATATTCTTGAAATAGAAGACAATCAATTAAACCTTAAGGCAACACGGGGTGAGAAACTTGGATTTGTTGGACGTGAAGAAGGTGTAATGGCGCAAGCTGTTTGCTTGTTAGTTGAGGTCAATCATGATTAATCAAAAATGTAATGAACAGAAGGTAATGCGTGATCCAATTCATGAGTACATTCATGTGGATTATCAAGTTATTTGGGATGTGATTAATTCAAAAGAATTTCAACGTTTACGTCGTATCCATCAAATGGGCACATCCTATCAGGTCTACCATACCGCTGAACATAGTCGATTCTCACATTCCCTTGGTGTGTATGAGATTATACGTAGAATGGTAAATGAAGTAAAAGGGTTAGATACGTATCTTAATGAATACGAGAAAATCACCATCATGTTAGCTGGGTTATGTCATGATTTAGGGCATGGTCCATTCTCGCATTTCTTCGAATCGATATTAACGCCAAATCATGAAGTGATGAGTGGGCGTATCTTATTAGAAGATAGTGATATACATTCTATTCTTATGAAATACGATGAAAATTTACCTGAACAAATTGTTTCGATCTTAAATCATACGCATCCGAATAAAGTTTTAGTACGTATGATAAGCAGTCAATTAGATGCGGATCGTATGGATTATCTCTTAAGAGATGCGTACTTTACTGGCACAAGTTATGGACATTTTGACTTAGAACGTATTCTAAGAACATTAAGAGTAGTCAATAATCAATTAGTCATTAAAGAGAGTGGTGTTCATTCTGTTGAAGATTATATAATGGCTCGTTATCATATGTATTGGCAAGTGTATTACCATCCAACATCACGTAGTATCGAAGCGATATTATACGCATTCTTTAATCGATTGAAGGATTGTATGAAACTAAATCCAGAATATATTACGCGTTATCCAATGTTTCGTTTTATTTCAACCGACCAACCAATTAGTATAAAGGATCATTATAGACTTGATGAAACAACGTGTTTCTATGGTTTCCAATGTGCACAAGATGATGAAGATACGATATTAAGTGATTTAGCTCAACGAATTATTGAACGTAAGCTATTTGATTATGAAGAAGTATTAACATCACAAGATTATGATAACAAGAAACAAGAACTAATTGATCATGGATATAATCCTGATTACTATCTCTATCTTGATAAAGCAGAGAAACGTCCATATTCACCCTATAGTGAAGATGATAGTCAGATTATGATACTAATGCCAGATAAAACCATTAGAGAACTATCACAAGTATCGGTGATTGTTAGTGCGATTGTGTTTGGTAAACAAAAAACAGAAAATAAAATATTCTTCCCAAAATTTTAAGGAGCCCTATGAAAAGAGAAAATATTATTAATCGTAGAAATGAAGTATTAAAAGAAAATGTTAAGGGAAGTATAACTGTCCTTTTTTCTGGTGATTTAGTAAAGAAGTCAGCGGATAGTCATTATCCATTTGAAGTAAATCGTAATTTTTATTACTTAACGAACTGTGATGAAGATTCACTGATCTATGTCTATATCAATACAGAGAATGTAAGTAAAGAAATATTGTTTATCAAAGACTACAATCCATTAGAGGAGAAATGGGTAGGTAAATCACTCACTAAAGATGAAGCGGTTCATCAAAGTGGTGTATTCATTGTTTATCCGTTGTCTCAATTTGAAAGTATCTTTACTCGTACATTAGCACGTAATCATGTCGATACAATCTATGTCGATAGTGAACGTGATGGCTTTAAACAACGTGTTAATGAAGCTGAAAAATTTACGAAACAATTAAATGAAACATACCCACATTTAAAAGTAATAAATATTAATCAGAAGATTAGTGGATTAAGAACAATTAAGAGTGATGAAGAAATAGAAGAGATGAAACAAGCAATTGAAGTTACACGTGTAGGGATTGAATCAATACTTAAGAACTTAAAACCTGGACGATATGAATACCAATCAGCCGCAGATTTCGAATACCAATGTGCATTACATAACAGTACAATAGCGTTTGATACAATCGCTGCGAGTGGAAAAGATGCGACAGTGTTGCACTATGTCACAAACCAAAAACCATTACCAGAAAATGAACTTGTATTATTCGATCTAGGCGCAAGTGTAAATCATTATTGTGCAGATATCTCGCGTACATTCCCAGTTAGTGGTACGTTTACCGAACGTCAAAAAACATTCTATAACATCGTTCTAAAAGCTCAAGAAGAAGTTATTAAAGCAATCAAACCTGGTGTTACTTTAATTCAACTTAATGAAATTGTGCGTGCTGTATATAAAGATGAATGCGTCCTTGCGAATATCATCGAGAATTCAGATCAAGTTGATCAAGTCTATTATCATGGTGTGAGTCATTCATTAGGTTTAGATACACATGATGTTGGATTAGTCGAAGGCGCAGTCTTAAAACCTGGAATGGTAATTACCGTAGAACCTGGATTGTACTCAGAAAAAGAAATGATTGGGATTCGTATTGAGGATGATGTGTTAGTGACTGAAACTGGAGCGATTAACTTATCATCAAGTATCTTAAAAACCGTAGACGAAATAGAATCATTCATGAAATAAGAAAATGGACTTAATTTAGTCCATTTTTTAATACTTTTCTAGATATTTTACTTCTTTATCAAAAGCAACTAGCACATACAATAAATCTAAAATAAATAGAAGAGAAACAGGATAAGACAAGTTATCAAACATTGAATCTAAATGATCATTTTCCCAATATAGATAATAATTTGCGATTTTTTGAAGTTCATTATTTGGTCGACCAAGAAAAACCATGGTCATCTTTTCGCCATATATGCATTTTGCGGCATCAA
This sequence comes from uncultured Erysipelotrichaceae bacterium, assembly GCA_942492995.1. GTDB lineage: Bacteria > Bacillota_I > Bacilli_A > Erysipelotrichales > Erysipelotrichaceae > UBA2212. The sequence continues at coordinate 1,570,313 of OW818653.1, read as the reverse complement.
TAACAGCTTCATTCTCTCCTGAATGTGAAATCAAAAAAGTAAGAGTCTTCCCGCGCTTTTGTTTGGACATCATCGCTATATAATGTCGATTAATTCCAAGTTGTACCTGTGCATGATAACCTAATACACTTAATCTCTCACATGCCGCAAGTGCTATCCCATAATTCAAGCCATTCGCATAAAAATCAACATATTCACAGTTTCTGAGTAAATGTACAACTTGAGCTAAGGTAGATTTGTTTAGACGATCTACAGAATTTTTTGCGATAGTTTCATAGCGTTGTGCTAAAGTGTTCATGTTTTCTGACAAGCTTCTATTTGGAGATAATTCATGATTTGATAAAAGTTTGTTTTCATAATGTTCTTCAATGTACTGATATCTAAAATCTGGATATCCTTTTGTGTTGAGTTTCTTACAAAAACGTACAACTGCAGAAGGTGATGTATAGGTCAATATCGCAAGTTCATGCGCATTGCACGATAAAACTGCATCTGGGTTTTCAAGAATGTAAGTGCCGATTGATTTATCAATGGGTGTGAAATTTAATTGTTCACGAATTTTATGTAGTAACATGGTTAGTCTTATTATACAGAATAAGTATACGCTTTGAAATGATATTTCAATAAACAAGGGTTTCGCAATTATTCACTGAAATAACGTGTTGTTTAACATCTGTTTTATTGTCTCATTGAGTGTGAATTGTTAGGATATGCATAGTTTATGATATCACTTAATTTTGGAGGATATTATTCACGCATGGGCGAAGTAGATTCATAAATAATTTATTTGATTTAACACTTAAAAGGAGGAAAAATTAGTGTCTGAAAAAAAGAGTTTCTTTGATTCGTTGACGGACTTCACGATGAAGATTGCGGAACCAATGGCGAATTTCGCATCCATTCCTTGGGTCTCTGCCCTACAAGAAGGTATGGTAGGGATTATGTCTCCAGTCATCATTGGGTCTATGTTCTTAGTATTATCTGTTCTAGCATTACCTTGGATCGCAACCGGTACAGGTGAGGCAACCCCATTATTACCGTTCTTAACACCGTATGCTGGAAGTTTCTTGGTAATGTTTAACTTAACCATGAGTTTCCTTGGTTTATACGCTTCCTTAACCATTGGGATGGCGTATGCACGTAAGATTGATGTCAACCAAACAAGTGCCGCCCTCTTGTCCTTGGCTACATTCTTCTTAATCACAACCAACTCCACTACATTAACTGGTTCAGTTAATGATGCGGCTGGTACTGCAGTCCCATTCTCTATTGGAGGGATTTCAGTTGATTACTTTGGCGCAAAAGGTTTATTCGTCGCTATCTTAGTTGGTTTATTATCCGTAAGAATCTATAAATTAGTCGTCGATTCAGGGGTTGTCATTAAAATGCCAGATGGTGTTCCACCAATGATTGCGGCATCCTTCACAGCACTTATCCCTTATACAGTTGTATTTGTTCTAGCTTGGGGCTTACGTACTTTAATCGGATTTGATTTCACTGCTTGGCTATTCACATTAATCGAACCATTATTTAAAGCAGCTGATAATATCTTCATGTATACCTTCTCTACGACACTTGGTAACCTCTTCTGGGCAGCTGGTGTACATGGGGATAGTATGGTAGGTGTTATTACAGGTCCATTTACTTCTATGACTGTTGCGGCTAATGCGGAAGCTGTCGCAGCAGGATTACCAATGCCTTATATCTGGACACCTCAACTTCAACGTATGAATGTTTGGACATCTACGGTTTGGCCATTATTTATCTTCTTATGGTTCTCAAAAGTTCCTGGACATAAAACATTATTCTGGACAGCACTTCCTGCTGGTATCTTCACAATCATTGAACCAATTATGTTTGGACTTCCATTAGCTCTTAATCCAATCCTATTCATCCCATTCATGTTATCTACAGTAATTGGGGCAGCGGTTAGTTACTTCGCAGTTATGATTGGATTTGTCGGTCGATTCTTTGCGAATTTACCATGGGCAACCCCTCCATTCCTTCTAGGCCCTCTAGCTTCAGGAGATTGGAAATGGATAATCATTATTGCCTTAAATGTCGTAATTGGATACTTTATCTACTTACCATTCTGGCGTCTATACGAAAAGCGCGAACTTGCCCGGATCGCCGCATCAAAAGAATAAAGAATAACGTAGATTAGGGGAAGAACTGAAATCTTCCCCTAAAACGTTATACAAACATACGAGGAGGAATTGTTATGTTAACAGTCGCATACATCGGATTTGGGAATAGTGTTATTCGCTACCATTTACCATTTATCAAGGATCGCGAATACATACGTGTAAAATCAGTCTATCGTCGTCAAGAAGATCGTGATTTATCCGGTGAAATGGATCGTGAAGCGTGTTATCCAAATATCATGTTTACGTCAAATTTAGATGATATATTAAATGATCCAGAAATTGATTTAATTTCGATTAATACAGGAAATGATACTCACGCAATGTACGCAAAAGCTGCGCTCAATGCGAATAAACATGTGTTAGTTGAAAAGCCATTTGCACGTAGTGTAAAAGAAGCACAAGAAGTTTATGATTTAGGTCGATCAAAAGGCTTAATTGTTACATGTAATAATAATCGTAGATATGATGCGGATTTTTTAACGCTTAAAAAGATAGTTGATTCAAAAGTGCTAGGAGATATAGTAGAAATTCAATCGCATTATCATTACTTTAGATTTGGTGCGCAAAAAGGGCCAGGTGGAAGAGGAATGATTGCGGGTTTAGCTATTCATCCAATTGATCAAATGGTCTCGCTCTTTGGTAAACCAGATCGTATTCATTACGATGTACGAGCTGTACTTACTGAAAACGGTGACGATGATATTGATATTGATTTCTTCTACGGTAAAATGAAATTCACTGTAAAATGTAGTATGTGTGCTAAAATCGATTTCCCTAAATTCATTGCGCACGGAACACGTGGTAGCTTTATAAAGAACACCCAAGGACATTTATCTGCACATAAAACACCAGAACCTTTAACTGTTTCATTTGATGTAGAACCTGAATCCAATTGGGGTACACTATCGTATATTGATCAAAATCTAAAAGATATAACTGAAAAAGTTCCTACAGAGATTACGGAATATGGAAAAATATACGATAATCTATATGATGTGATTAATCACAAAGCTGAATTGATTGTAAAAGAGGAACAAGTTCTTCTTATATTGAAGATTGTTGAGGAAGCACTAGAAAGTATCGAGGGCTAATATGAAAATAGCGACGATTGGGACTGGAGTAATTGTAGAAGGCTTTATTGACGCATGTCATAAAGTAGATGGGGTTGAAGTTGTGGCAGTTTATTCACGTCAAGAATCAACTGGGAAAACACTAGCGGATAAATTTGGAATCACTAAAATATTCACAGATATTAATACAATGTTAAAGGATGTGGAAATTGATACAGTCTATGTAGCTTCTCCTAATAGTTTGCATTTCGCTCAAACTTTAGATATTTTAAATGCAGGTAAAAATGCGATTGTCGAGAAACCATTTTGTTCAACGGATGAAGAATCTGCACAATTAATCGCTAAGGCAAATGAAAAAGGGTGTTACTTGTTTGAGGCAATGTCGATTCGCTTTATGCCGAATCTTGAATTGTTAAAACTGAAATTAAGTCTTATAGAACCAATTAAATGGACAGAATTATCCATGTGCCAATACTCGAGTAAATTCAACGCATTACGTGCAGGTGAATTACCAAATGTATTTAATCCAGAATTTTCTGGTGGAGCGTTTATGGATTTGAATATTTATCATCTAAATTTTGCGATAGAATTATTTGGTTATCCAACAAATAGTCAATATTTCGCTAATTTACATCCAAATGGAATCGATCTATCCGGTATGTTGTATATTCAATATCCACATATGACAATTAGTGCTATAGCGACTAAGGATAGTGTTGGAAAACCATATGGTGTAATTCATGGTGAGAATGGAATGATTGAGTTTAATGAAGGTGTAAATGGATTGCGTTCATTTACATTAACTCAAAACAAAGAAAAGACTGTATTTAATGTACAAACTCAAGATAATCGTTTGGTATATGAAGTACAAGCATTTGAATCAATCATAAAAAATGGAAATCGAAATGAGATGAATGCTTTGCTTGATAAGACGCAAATGATTATGAAACTCATGACTAAGATTAGAAGAGATGCTGGACTATATTTTACAGCGGATAAGAAATAATTATAAAGGAGAGAAAATGGAATTTAAATCAATCATGCATGTGTCTTTCTATGTGGAAGACATTGAAAAGACGCTAGAATTTTATTGTGGGAAACTTGGACTTAAACAAAAAATATTAACTCGTTTTAGTGCATATAAAGACTCTAACAAACCACATATGAAAAAGATGGCAGAAGAAAGACCAGATGATATCTTTCTAACCTATGTAGAAATAGCGCCAGGACAATTTCTTGAGTTCTTTCCGAAATCAGTTTTACAGCTTCCGCATACCGATTGGAATGAACATGTTGGGTACTCACATTTTGCACTACTTGTGGATGATATCCATGCATGCCGTGAAGAACTCGTTAAACTTAGAATCGCAATAGATGTAGAGCCAAATATTGGTCCATCAAAGACATGGCAAATGTGGATTCAAGATCCTGATGGTAATCGTTTTGAGATTATGCAATATACTGAAGGTTCTTATCAGATTGTAGGAAATATCTAATTATGCAATATACTCACATTGAAAATTCAGTGTGAGTTTTTATTTGTTCGATTAATAAAGCTTCGTACTTGATTATCATATTATGGTGATGTAAGATAGTTATGACAGGGGTGTCATATGCCTAAACAAACATTTTATAACTTAGACAAAGATAAGAAAGATCGACTAATAGAAGCGTGCTTTGAAGAATTTAGTTTATATACATTTACAGATGCTTCAATTAATCGAATCATCAAGAATGCGGATATATCTAGAGGAAGCTTTTATCAGTACTTCGAGAATAAGGAAGATTGTTATATTGAAGTATTGAGTATGATTGCACAAGAGAAATATCTGTTATTCAAAGATATTGTACAAGCTGAGAGTCATTCAGTATTCGATGATTATTTAAATATGTTGAAACAAGTTCGTGTTTGGATGGAGGCACAACCTCGTTATTACAAAATAGGATTGAATATGCAGAGAGATAATAGTGAATTTATTAAAAAACTAAACGAAAAGAATCCATCTTTACAGGATTACTTTCATCAATTAATACGAAGAGATCAAGATAGAGGAATTATTCGCGAGGATATTGATCCAGTCTTATTAACTGAAGTATTAACAAGTACGAGTCAAAAGATATTATTAGAACACTTTGAGAATAAAGAATATGAATTGATGATAGAGAAATCTGAAGAAATAATCCATTTAATTCAATATGGGACAATCGTTCACTAAGGAGACATATGTTCAAAGTTAAAAATTTAGTATTTAAATATCCAAAGAACCAAGAGAATACCATTAAAGGCATCGACTTTGAGATTAAACAAGGTGAGATATTTGGTTTCTTAGGACCAAGTGGTGCAGGTAAGACGACGACACAGAAGATATTGGTTAAACTCTTAAACTATGATCAAGGTGAAATAGAATTTGATGATAAAGATTTAAAGAGTTTTAATGATGCGTTCTATGAAGAGATTGGGGTATGTTTCGAAATGCCAATCTCGTTCTCTAAACTAACCGCAATGGAAAACCTAGAGTTCTTCCAAAAGCTCTATAAGAATCATGCGGATATACAACCACTTATGGAACGTTTAGGTTTATGGGATGATCGCAATAAACTCGTAGGTGAATATTCTAAAGGGATGAAGATTCGTTTAAATCTCGTTAGAGCGCTTTTAAATAAACCTAAGATGTTATTCTTGGATGAACCTACAAACGGCTTAGATCCAAAGAACTCACGTATTGTGAAGGATATGATACGTGAATTTGCCCATAATGGTGGAACTGTTTTCCTAACATCACACATCATGTCGGATGTCGATGAGCTATGTGATCGCGTTGCGTTTATTACCGATGGTAAAATCGCAGAAATTGATAGTCCACGTAACTTAAAGATTAAATATGGAAAACGTACAGTTACCGTTGAATATAACGAAAACAATCAAACTGAATCTCGAGTATTCGAAATGGATGAGATAAAATCTGAATCATTTACACAACTCTTACAAACTAAAAACATTGAAACCATACACAGTGGAGAAACTACCCTCGAAGAAATATTTATCCAAGTGACTGGAGTAAAACTTCATGGAGAAGATTAAACATTTGGTAACGGGTGAATTCACTCGTCTCACAAAATATAATTTATTCACAGCTTCACTGGTAGTGGCACTTGTGTGGGTAGGTATTGGCTATTTCCTAGAAATCGAAGAGTTTAAACAATTTCTTCCATTTGTCTTCTTAATGGAATCATCCGCTATGACATCACTCTTAGTAGGTGCGGAAATGTTCTATGAAAAGAAGGAACATACCATCAGTTCAATGTTAATCTCACCGATGACTGAAACAGAGTATTTATTGGGTAAGATTATTGCGAATATTATGAATATACTTTTAATCTTTGTGATTATTGGAGTATCACTCTATTTCTTCAAAGATTTCTTGTTTAACTTCCATTGGTTATTCATTGGGATTGTACTAGTGAGTAGTTATTATGTGTTTGTCGGTGTGTTGCTAAGTTATATCTCAAAAGACTTTACGGCACTACTCATGAATTATATGGTGCTTATGATTGTGTTGGTTCTACCAAGCATCTTTGTATTATTAGGTATTCTACCTCAATCGACCATTGATTTTATCTTCTGGACACCGACTGAAGTCACATTACGTTTATTGAATGCGTCATTTAATTCAACATTTGATGGGATTCAGTATCTTATGGATAGTGTATATATTATTGGATTAAGTTTTATCTTATATAGATTCTTAGTTCTACCAAACTTCAAAGCCTATGCGACGAAAGATTTGGGGGTATGAGTATGTTTCTACGCTTAATCAAATTTGAATTCAAGAATATATTACGCGATCGTATGACCGCAATGTTGTTGGTGTATCCACTGATGGTTGGTTTCTTAGGTAAGTACTTATTAGATACCCAAGATTTCGATGAGAATGGGATTAACTTAATGATTGTGGCTCTTACGATTATCTCTGGAATGATATTTGGATCAATGGCTGGATTCTCGATTCTTGATGATCGTGATGATAATGTCTTTCTATCAATACAGATATCGCCAATGAATGTACGATTCTATGTTTGGTTCAAAGTAATATTCATTTATATTCTAAGTGTATTAGCTAACTTGCTTATCTTTATAATCATGGGTGGATTAGGTCTAGAGTTATTCGACTTTATCTTAATATCACTCTTGATTGGCTTACAAGTCCCAATCAATGCGTTTCTAATCAACGCATTATCAAGTAATAAGGTAGAAGGCTTTATTGCGATGAAAGGTTCTGGTTTCTTAATCATATTCCCAATTATTTCATTCTTCTTCTTAGATTGGAAAGAATGGTTATTCGCATTTGCACCAGCTTACTGGGGGGCAAAAGCAGTTCAGTATAGTTTATTAAGACCGTATATTGATTTAGGTGTTGTAACAATGAATCTTAATTTCTATTTATATTTAGGGATTGGCTTTATCTATAATTTAATCTTAGTCTATTGGATGTATAACGTTTTCAAACGTAAATATATGTAAATTAGTAAAGGAGAAAGTGCATGAACACTTGGTCAATCGTATTTTTCTTACTCGCAGTCTTGTATCTAGTAGCGTATTTCGTAGAGATTCCATTCTTTTATGAAGGGAATCCTAAAACTAAGTTTATGATTGATAAACTTGGTAAAAAGAACTACAAACTACTATTACTGGGGTTTGCGGTAATCTTCCTAGTATTAGCATTTATATTCAAATAAGTTATTAATAAACACCATTCGAGATAATTCAATGGTGTTTATTATTTTATTTATGGATATCGCTTGACATATTTTCTGATTTACATATAATCTTTTCAGGTAAGGTAGGACACCAATGCCCGAAAGAATCGTGAAATTAAAATTAAGTCTTATTGATTGTTTAGATAATGATGAAATAAGCAACATTGAAATGTATGGGAAAATATCTGAAAACCCACGTAAAATCGAGTATTTAGAGGAAGATAAAACAACTCAAGTAACGATGACATTTACGGATGAAACGATATATTTAAAGCGGAAGTACGAGGGGACCACGATGATGGACTTCAGCTTGAATAAAAGGGGGAAATTTGAGATTAAAGATGATCAAAGCGTATTCAATGGAGAAGTTGAAACCTTGAATATGATTAACAATAATGATTTAATCTATATTCACTATCGTTTGTACGTAAACGATGATTTAATAACCGAACAGAAGTTAGAATTGAAGATTAAGGAGGCAGAGGCATGAATCAAATTGAACATGCATTAAAAGAGAATCTTAAACAAGCTGTATTGAAAGCTTTTGAGATTGAAATTACGAGTGAAGAAATAGTAATTGAAGTGCCTAAGTTTAAGGAACAAGGCGATTATTCAAGTAATATCGCAATGCGTTTGACGAAACAATTAAAGAGTAATCCAAGATTAATTGCACAAAGTATTATTGATCAATTAGATAACAGTACAATTGATAAGACTGATATTGCGGGGGCTGGATTTATTAATCTATTCCTTAAGAAAGATATCTTAACGCAAGTGATTCGTACGGTATTATCTGAGAATGAATGTTATGGTGAAACGAAAGTTGATCATCCAATTAAATATAACGTAGAGTATGTATCAGCAAATCCAACAGGTGATTTACATCCTGGTCATGCACGTGGTGCTGCGATTGGTGATTCACTAACTCGTATCATGAAAAAAGCTGGATTTGATGTGACGCGTGAGTATTATCTCAATGATGCAGGCAATCAGATTAACAATATGGCTAAATCCCTTCAAGCACGCTATTTACAAGCCTGTGGTTTGGAAGTTAGCGTACCGGAAGATGGTTATCATGGTAAAGATTTAATCGAGATAGCGAATGATTTATACGCTGAGATTAAGGATGAATATAAAGATGTACCAGTAAGTGATAGTTTAGCGTATTTTAGAAAAGTTGGGCTTGAAAAAGAAACCGCAAAACTAAGAGATGATCTAAAGCTATTTAGAGTTGAATTTGATGTATGGAGTTCTGAACAATCTCTATACGATAGAAATCTCGTCCAAAAGTCATTAGATACACTCATTAAGAATGGGCATACCTATGAATTAGATGGTGCTCTATGGTTGCGTACAACAGAATACGGAGATGACAAAGACAGAGTTCTAATCAAATCCGATGGTTCATATACGTATATCCTTCCAGATATTGCGTACCACTTAAATAAAAAAGAACGTGGATTTGATAAGCTTGTTAATCTATTAGGTGCAGATCACCATGGTTATATCGCTCGTCTACAAGCCGCATTCATATCACTTGGATTCAAACGTGAAGATTTAATGGTAGATATCATTCAAATGGCACGTATGATAAAAGATGGTCAAGAATTTAAGTTAAGTAAACGTACAGGAAAAGCAGTTGCCTTAAAAGATTTAATCGATGAGGCAGGAGTTGATGCGGTAAGATACTACTTCGTATCCAAAGCAGGCGATACTCACATGGATTTAGATTTGGATATGGCAAATTCCAAAACAAATGATAATCCTGTATACTATGCCCAATATGCACATGCTCGTATGTGTTCTATATTAAGACAAGCAGAATTGACAGATTGTGAAAATTTTGATTTAATCGTTCATGAAAAAGAAATGGATTTATTAAAACTAATTGCGGACTTCCCACAATTAATTCAAGATTCAGCACTTGCTCGTCAACCGCATATTGTTTGCCTATTTATCCAGAAGTTAGCCGCAAGTTTCCATACATTTTATGGGGAGTGTATTGTATTACATGCGGAAGAAGAACTTCGCCAACAACGTTTAGCTTTAGTAAAAGCTACCCAGATTACCTTAAGAAATGCCTTATCCCTAATTGGTGTAAGTGCACCTGAAAAGATGTAGGAGGATTAAATGACTAGTCGATCAATGTTAGATGTTGCGTTTGAGGTATTAAGCGCACAAAAGAACGAAATTGCGTTCTTAGATTTATGGAATAAAGTCGTCGAATCCTTAGGATTTAACCAAACACAAGCAGAAAACAAAATTGCTCAATTCTATTCAGCGATGATGTTGGATGTACGTTTTGCGCCACTTGCGGAAAATATGTGGGATCTTCGTTCACGTCGTACGTATAACGAAACACATGTGGATACAAGCGCAATCTTAGGTGAAGATGAATACCTAAGTGATGATGAAGTTGAAGAGTACTTAAATGTCGAGGATGAAGAAGTTAGTCAACGCGACGAAGAGGAAGAATAAGCTTATCTATCAATATTAATTGATTAACATTAAAGTCGCTATATGTGACTTTTTGTTTATCTTAAAGGATATAAACGATATAATTAGCTCTATGTGGGGGGAATATGGAAACAGAAGTAATAAGCAAAAAGGTATGTTCGCATTGTGAATCTGAATGCGATATAGATAATAGATTTTGTGCAGTATGTGGTTCAGAATTTGAAGTAGAAACAAATAAAAGCTTTGGGAAAGGGAAACCTTTAAAGTATTTTAATTTCTTGTTTAACTTTGGCGTATTCTATACCTTAGTTTTAGGAATTAACCAAATTAAAGATGTGTATTCTAATTTTTCAACTCTTTTCAATTATGATCTTATTATGTACTTTTCTTATATTACGAATTATTATCATATATTGTTTATGATTTTAAACTTAAGTATTGTGTTTCTTTTGTTTAAGACTAAATATTCTAACAATAAATTAGGTTTTTCAAAACTCTATATCTACCGTTTATTACTTTTAGCCATTGACCCAATAATAGCGCTAATTGTTGTCTATTTGGATTTTGGGCCAGCCGATATTGATATTATGAGGTACATATTTATTTTTGTAGTTCAAAGTATTATGAGTATAATAGCGTACATTTACTTTATTAAGAGAATTGATTTTAAATGGTTTGATTTCTCAAATATACTTTAAAAAAACAAGTATTTGGGGAGTTTTAAACAATTAATCATACTCAATTTATAAGAATTTTATTGAAATACTTAACCTATGTGTATATGTTCTAAATTGAAATTATTTATGTGAAGTATTGTGATACTGCCGAAAAACATTGAATTTAGGGTTACTCTTTGATACTATATTAAAGGGCAGATGCCTCCGATTTTAGGAGGCATTTTTATTTGTATTAAAGAAAGGAGATGAGTGCATGGCTAAATATATATTTGTTACAGGTGGAGTAGTTAGTGGTATCGGTAAAGGTATCGTCGCGACTTCTTTAGGTCGTTTATTAAAAAACAGAGGGTTAAAAGTATTCTTACAAAAATTTGATCCGTATATTAACGTCGATCCAGGCACAATGTCTCCCTATCAACATGGTGAGGTCTTCGTGACCAAAGATGGAGCGGAAACGGATTTAGACTTAGGTCATTATGAGCGCTTCATCGATGAAGAATTAACGCAAACAGCGAATATTACATCCGGTCGTTTATACATGAGTGTACTAACTAAAGAAAGACGTGGTGATTATTTAGGCGCTACTGTTCAAGTTATTCCTCATATTACGGACGAAATAAAAGCTAAAGTATACGCAGCTGCACAAGAATCAGGCGCAGATGTAGTTATTACAGAAATAGGTGGAACAGTTGGGGATATCGAATCCCTTCCATTTTTAGAGGCAGCACGTCAAGTTCACTCAGAAAATGATCGTGATGGAGTTGTGTTTATTCATACTGTACTTGTACCGAAAGTTCCGGGAAGTGGAGAATTGAAGACAAAACCAACACAACACAGTTATAAAGAATTAATGTCATTAGGGATTAAACCAAATATCATCGTTACACGTTGTGAAGAACGTATTAGTGATGAAATTCGTAAGAAAATCGCAATGTTCTGTGATGTACGTGAAAATGCGATTATTGAATCCGTTAATGTGAATAATATCTATGAAGTACCTTTAAGTTTCCAGAAACAAGGCTTAGATGATTATGTTCTCCATAAGTTGAATATCCATGCACCACGTGCAGATATGGCTGAATGGGAAAAGATGATCGATAATGCGAATAATCTTAAACATACAGTTAAGATTGCGATTGTTGGTAAATATGTTCAACTTCATGATGCGTATTTATCCGTTAGTGAATCACTTAAACATGCTGGATATCCAATTGGCACAAAGATTGATGTTCGTTGGGTTAATTCAGAATTCTTAACGAATGATAATCTTGAAACTGAATTATCAGGATTAGATGGAATTCTCGTACCAGGTGGATTTGGTGGTCGTGGTATTGAAGGTAAGATTATGGCCGCTCAATATGCACGTGTAAATAAGATTCCTTACTTTGGTATATGTTTGGGTATGCAAATTGCAGTTATTGAGTTTGCACGTAATGTGTGTGGACTTGAAGGCGCAAATTCTGTTGAGTGGGATGAATCCACAAAACATCCAGTTATTCACTTAATGCCTGATCAAAATGGTGTTGTTAATATGGGTGGTACATTACGTTTAGGTAATTGGCCATGTAAGATAAAAGACGACACAAAGACGAAATCAGTTTATAAAGAAGACAATATCTTAGAAAGACATCGTCATCGTTATGAAGTAAACAATGTGTATCGTGAAGCGTTAGAAGCGCATGGTGCAGTGTTTAGTGGATTGAGTCCAGATGATTATTTAGTAGAGATTACGGAACTTAAAGATCATCCTTGGTTTGTTGGATGTCAATTCCATCCTGAGTTTAAGTCACGTCCTAATCGTGCACATCCACTCTTTGCGGGCTTTGTGAAAGCCGCATTTGATTACTCACAAAAATAAAACAGGCAATAGCCTGTTTTTGTGTTACTATAATTCACACTTAGACTGTGCTAAAATAACTATGGAGATTTCAACAATGGAAGAAGTACTTAAAATAGAAGGTGGACATAAACTAAGAGGAAGTGTAAGAATTAGCGGATCGAAGAATGCGACGGTTGCGCTTATTCCAGCAAGTATCTTAGCCACAAAAGGTAGTGTAAATATATACGGTGTACCTAACATCTCAGATGTAGGTCATTTAAGTCAGTTATTAAACTCATTGAATGTAAAAGTCATTCAACATGGCGATGAACATTTAGAAATTGATCCAAGTGAAATGATTAATATTGCATTGGATCATCCTACAGTACAGAAATTACGTGCGTCCTATTACTTTATGGGTGCGCTTTTAGGTCGTTATAAACAAGTGAATATGAAGATGCCTGGGGGATGTTACCTCGGTCCTAGACCAATAGATTTACATCTAAAAGGATTTGAAGCACTTGGGGCTGAAATTGAATACTCACAAGGAAGCTATAAAATATTTGCGAAAGAATTGGTTGGGGCGAAGATCTATCTAGATATCCCATCCGTTGGCGCAACCATTAATATTATGATGGCAGCTGTATTTGCGAAGGGTCGTACTTCAATTGAGAATGCGGCAAAAGAACCAGAGATTATTGATGTCGCAACGATGTTAAATAAAATGGGTGCACAAATACGTGGTGCTGGAACAAATATCATTACCATTGATGGTGTAACCGATTTAGTAGGATGTACACATGAAATAATTCCTGATCGTATTGAAGCAGGAACAATGATTGTGATTGCGGCAGCCGCAGCAGAAGAAGTTGTGATTGAAAATGTTATTCCACATCACTTAGAAGCTCTATTATCTAAGCTTGAAGAAATGGGTGTTCCAATGGACATCGAAATTGATAAAGTAACTGTACGTGGAACGGATCATTTAAAGGATGTGGATATTCAGACACTTCCTTATCCTGGCTTCCCTACCGATCTTCAACAACCTCTTACGCCTTTATTAACACGTGCAAATGGTGAATCAACTGTAAAAGAAACCATATATGTTGAACGTTTCAAACATTGTGTAGAACTACAACGTATGGGTGCGAATATTAACATCATGTCGGGTTCTGCGATTATCCATGGTCCTTCAAGACTTTATGGTGATAAGGTAACCGCGACAGATTTAAGATGTGGCGCTAGCTTAGTTGTGGCGGGATTAATTGCGGAAGGTATAACAGAGATTCATGATGTATATCATATCGATCGCGGTTATGAGAATCTTGATGGTAAATTGAGTGCACTTGGCGCTAAGATATGGCGTGAAGTGGTTGAATAAGCCGTTATTCTAACTAATTAAACACAAAAATAGACAAGTTATAGCAAATTGATTTATTTTGTTTAAAAAAGTGATACATTAATGTTTGTGGGGATACCTAATCGAAAATAGTTATTAAGACATTCGGGTTCAAACAGACAAATATTTTCGATAGGTGAGAGGTGTTCCCAAATGAATACCTCTTTTTTTATCGATTAATAAAAACGATGTTAATCATTATTGCATGTTAATTTGAACTATGATATATTAAACACGCACTTACTTTGAATTGATCAGAAATTCAAGGCGGAAGGAGAAAATGTTATGAAAAGCGGAATTCATCCAACTTACAACAAAGTCACTGTACACTGCACATCTTGTGGAAATGAATTTGAATCAGGTTCAATCTTAAAAGAAATTAAAATTGATACTTGCTCAAATTGTCATCCTTTCTATACAGGACGTCAACGCTTCGCGCAAGCACAGGGACGAATTGAAAAGTTTAATCGTAAATACGGTAATAAATAAGAGGACATTCGTTCTCTTTTATTTTGTTAGTATGCTACAATAAATTTGAACATGAGGGGTTAATAATATGATGTATCAAATGTATCGTCCAGGTTATATCGAGGTTATTTCAGGTTGTATGTTTGCGGGGAAAACAGAAGAGTTAATCCGTAGAATTAAAACGTTGGAATTTGCGAAAAAGAATGTGTTGGTCTTCAAACCAGCCATCGATAATCGTTACAGTAATACAAAAGTTGTATCACATGCGGGGAGTTCAGTAGAAAGTATCGTTGTGCCAGATGCACGTTCCATTCTTGATTTTGTGAAGGATGATACGGATGTTATCGCAATTGATGAAATACAGTTTTTTGATGAAGATGTGTTACTTGTTTGCGATTACCTAGCTAAAAAAGGTAAGCGTGTAATGTGTGCAGGTCTTGATACCGATTTTAGAGCAGAGCCTTTTGGGGTAATGCCACGCTTGATTACGGATGCGGAATTTGTCACAAAACTTACAGCGGTTTGTATGAAATGTGGTGCACCAGCAACCCGTACACAACGTTTAGTCAATGGAAAACCTGCTCAATTCACAGATCCAATCATCATGGTTGGGGCTGCGGAAGCGTATGAAGCACGTTGTCGCCATTGTCATGAAGTTATTGGCAAACCAGAAATAACAGATTAAATAAAAATAGTAACCGCACTGGTTACTTTATTGTGAGTGAGGAAATTATGGAAAGTTACGATGTAATGATTAATCGCTTAGAGAGTATGAATGAGCGATACTACGAATTAGAAGAAATATTGATAAAACCTGAAGTATTGGGTAATTCAAGAGAGTACGCAAAGCTTGCGAAGGAACAAGCTTCTTTAAGACAGGTTATTGAGGCATATTCAGAATTAAAAGCTACGATTCAACACATCAAAGAAGCACAAAGCATGTTACATGAAAAAGATGCGGAAATGGTTGAAATGGCGCAAGCTGAATTAGAAGAATTGAATCCACAAAAAGAAGCACTATTAGAAAAACTACAATTATTACTTATCCCGAAAGATCCAAATGATGACCACAATGCGATTATTGAAATTCGTGGGGCAGCAGGTGGAGATGAAGGTAACATATTTGCGGGTGATTTATACCGTATGTATAGCCGTTATGCAGAATTAATGGGTTGGAAGATAGAAATCATGGAAGCGACCGAAGCTGAGGCAGGTGGTTATACCCTTATTTCATTCTTTGTGAAAGGGAATGAACCATTTAAACATCTAAAGTTTGAATCAGGGTCACATCGCGTACAACGTGTCCCAAAAACAGAAACACAAGGTCGTATTCATACATCTACCGCAACTGTATTAGTTATGCCAGATATTGAAGAAGAAGAAATTGATATCAATCCTGCTGACTTAGTGATTGAAACACATCGTTCCAGTGGAGCGGGTGGACAGCACGTTAATAAAACAGACTCTGCAGTTCGTATTACACATACACCAACAGGTATCTCTGTTAACTGTCAAGATGGACGTTCTCAACATGATAACAAAGCAACCGCAATGCGCTTAATTCGTGCACGTGTGTTTGAAGAAATGTTAGAGCGAGCAGAAGCTGAAAAAGGTGCTGCACGTCGCGATAAGATTGGGACAGGAGATCGTTCTGAAAAGATTCGTACGTATAACTATCCTCAAAACCGTGTTACCGATCACCGTATCGGATTAACACTCCAACAACTCGATCGAATTGTGGAAGGTAAATTAGGGGATGTGGTTGAAGCTCTTCTTATTGAGGAACAACGCCAAAAATTAGCAGGAAATCAATCGTGATTGTAAAAATTATTAAAGCTGCGGAAGAACGTTTAATTCAACACGATATTCCGGAGAATTACGCTAAATATGTCATGAATGAGCTTCTGCTTGAACAAGGTCGAAATCTTTATCTTGAGATGAATGAAGAACTTGATGAATTGACGTTAACTAAGTTTAATTCAATTATGGATAAACTCTGTGAAGACATGCCATTAGCGTATGCGATGGGTGTTCAATACTTCTACGGATATCCGATTGAAGTTAATTCAGATGTATTAATTCCACGTTATGAAACAGAAGAATTAGTTCTTAATGTCATCCAAGAAATTGATGAGCATTTCGATGATCAACCCATTACTGTTTTAGATGTTGGGACGGGAAGTGGCGCAATCGCATGTGCACTTAAAGCAGAATGTCCTCAAATCCATATGTTTGCGAGTGATATTAGTGAAGATGCGCTTAAACAAGCGCAACGAAATGCGGATAATATTAACGTAAAAGTCGATTTCTATGTTGGGGATATGTTACAACCTTTCATCGATCATGCGATTAAAGCGGATGTGATTGTATGTAATCCACCGTATATTCCAAGTGGTGAAGAAATTCAAAACAGTGTAAAAGCCTATGAACCACATCTTGCCTTATTTGGTGGTGAAGATGGATTAAAGTTCTATCGTAGTGTATTATCCAATGCGCATTATGTATTAAATGAAAAAAATATCTTAGCCTTTGAAATGGGATGGAACCAAGGTCAAACCCTTACGGATTTAGCGCGTAGTTATTTTCCTTTAGCTAAGATAGATGTAATAAAAGATATGCAAGGTAAAGATCGTATGCTTATTGTTCGGAATCTTGGAAATTAATCGTACCTTTAAAGAGTTCGATTGTACTAATTAATTGATTAGAAAGATGTTGAAGCTGAGATTTATTCAATTCATTGATTTCAAACACAGTTTTGAATCCTGGTGAATGAATCCAATCCTCTACGACATCTTTTTTTGTATAATAAGGCGCATTTGTTTCTTTTACAATTGGATGTCTTAATAACTCATCTAAACTTACTTGATATAAATCCGCTAGATTACAAAGCGAAATAGGATCTGGTGTCGATGTAGAATTTTCCCATTTAGCGATTGTCTGTTGACTATAATTCAAAACCTTCGCAACTTCTGCTTGAGTTAAATCACGTCGATCTCTATGATATCGTAAATAGTGTCCAATACTAACTTTTTTCATTTGTTGTAAATTATACGCCATTAGGTTGTATTAATGGTTTTTACACAATGTATAGTTGTATTAATAAATAATACTCTAATAGGTTGTATAGATTCGAATATTTTATTACGATATATAAATGAAAATTAGATACCTACTCCGCTTATATTGTCCGTACATAATCGTTTTGATTAATTGTATATTATTATTATTATTTGCACACTATCAGTTTATATTATTTTTATTCATACTTTATACTTATTTGTTTAATCAACTCATTAAGAAGGGATTTATTTCTGAATTTATGTATCTAATCATTTTTGGTATAAACATCATAATGTTTGTTACATCCAAGCATAGTCTAACTAATTTATGGATAAGCTTAGGATCATTCCTTTGTGCAGTATTATTCTTGCATACTTACTTACCTATACGATTGAAAGTTAAGATTCTATATAAACGAATCAATCTTAATAAAGAACTAATTATCTATCATGATCGAATCGAACAAGATAATTCTGTATTTAGCTTAAATGGTGATTTTAGACAGTCTGAAATTAAATGGTTAAGTTATAAAATCCTTTTAAAAAGTCGTACATTAACTGGAATAATTGTAACAAGCATAGACAATGAAATATTTGGTCAACACATTCAGATGAATATTGTGTAAAATCGTAACACCGATACTCGATACATCTATCGGGTTGTGCTAAAATATTTAGGATAGTTCACTCGAATAATGTTAAACCATTAGTCAGTGTATTAGAGGAGACAATCTATGAAAATTGCATTAGCGTGTGATCATGGGGCTTTTGAACATAAGGAAGCCATTAAGCAACACTTAATTAAAAAAGGTCACCAAGTTGAAGATTTTGGGACTCATGGGACAGAGAGCATGGATTATCCAGATACGGTTTATCCAGCGAGTTGTTCAGTTGCGGATCGTTCTAATGATTTTGGGATTGTTTTATGTGGAACAGGAATTGGTGCGAGTATCGTCGCAAATAAAGTGAAAGGTGTTCGCTGTGCTTTGGTATATGATCCAAAAGTGGCAGAAATTACACGCCTTCACAATGACACCAATGTATTAGCACTTGGTGGAAGATTAACAACGGTTGCGATTGCGTTAGAAATAGTAGATAAATGGTTAAGTACTGGTTTTTCTCAGGAAGAACGTCATAAAGTACGTATTGATAAAATTTGTAAAATAGAAGAGACCGAGAATGATAATGAATGATAAGTTAATTGAAACTGCGATTCAAAAAGAAAAGATTCGCCAATTAAATAATATTGAATTAATCGCATCCGAAAACTATGTATCGAATGATGTTTTAGTTGCGGTAGGGAGTATACTTACTAATAAATATGCGGAAGGTTATCCTAAAGCGCGTTATTACGGTGGATGTGAAGAAGTTGATGTAATCGAAGAATTAGCACGTCAACGTGTTTGTGAACTATTTGGGGCTGAACATGCGAATGTTCAAGCACATTCAGGTTCTCAAGCTAATATGGCAGTTTATATGGCGATTCTTCAACCTAAGGATGTTGTATTAGGGATGGATTTATCAGCTGGTGGACATTTAACGCATGGGCATCCCTTGAACTTCTCTGGAACACTTTATCATTTTGAAGCGTATGGAGTTGATCCTGTTACTTCAAGAATTGATTATGATGCATTACGCGAAAAAGCATTACTCGTTAAACCTAAGTTGATTGTGGCAGGCGCAAGTGCGTATCCATTTATTATCGATTTCAAACGCTTTAGAGATATTGCGGATGAAGTTGGTGCTTACCTTATGGTTGATATGGCACATATTGCGGGGTTAGTTGCGTCAGGTTTACATCCAAGTCCTGTACCATATGCGGATTTTGTGACTAGTACAACGCATAAAACATTAAGAGGACCAAGAGGTGGGTTAGTTCTATGTAAAAAAGAATTTGCGCCTTTAATTGATAAAAAAGTATTCCCTGGGATACAAGGCGGACCTCTAATGCATGTTATTGCGGGTAAAGCTGTGTGTTTCTATGAAGCGCTTCAACCTGAATTTAAAGAATACAGTAAACAAGTTCTAAAAAATATGCAGGTTCTTGTGGATGAATTACGATTATTAGGGTATAACATTGTAGGGGATGGTTCAGAGAATCATTTATGTCTTGTCAATGTTAAATCATCTGTTGGATTATCTGGTAAAAAAGCTGAGCGATTATTAGATGAAGTAGGTATCACTTGTAATAAGAATAGTATTCCATTTGATCCTGAAAAACCAATGGTCACATCAGGTTTAAGACTAGGTTCCGTCGCTATGACAACACGTGGATTTAAAGAATCTGAGTTTAAAAAAGTAGCGCATTGGATTGATGAATGTCTCAAAAATCCTGAAGATGAAATAATTAAACAAAGAATTAAAGAAGAAGTAACTGCATTAACTCAGCAGTTCCCAATATAAAATAAGGAGAAAAACGATGTTAAATGTATTAAATCACCCACTTATTACGCATAAACTAACACAAATGCGCCAAAAGGATACTGGTACGAAGGATTTTAGACAGAATCTTGATGAGATTGCAGGACTTATGGCTTATGAAATTACACGTGATGTCCCTACTCGTAAAGTAGAGATAGTAACACCAGTTGCACCATGTGTTTCTGAAGAAATGGCTAAAGAAATAGTTTTAGTTCCAATTCTACGAGCAGGACTTGGTATGGTAAATGGTATTCGTAACTTAATTCCTACTGCTAAAGTTGGACATATTGGTTTATATCGTGATGAAGAAACACTTGAACCACATGAATACTTCGCAAAATTCCCATCAAATTTACCGGATTCAGTTGTGATGATTTTAGATCCTATGTTGGCAACTGGTGGTTCAGCGAGTGCTGCAATTGATATGATTAAAAAACGTGGCGCAACAGTGATCAAACTAATTTGTTTAGTTGGTGCACCTGAAGGTGTTAAGCGCATTGAAGAAGATCATCCTGATGTAGATATCTATTTAGCTGCACTTGATGAGAAATTAAATGAACATGGTTATATTGTGCCTGGATTAGGTGATGCAGGTGATAGAATTTTTGGTACAAAGTAGTTCCAAATCATTTATTTGTGATAAAATAGACAAGTAATAAACGAATGAAAACGCTACTTAGAACCAAATTATCAAAACTTATACTTTTCGGACTCATTATTGCGATAGCATTAATGGTCTTTAATTATCGTTGGTCACTTGGATTCTTATTAGGATTTGCTTTTTCGTTCATTACAATCCATATTACTGAGTCACAAATAGATTCAGTACTGTTCTATCAGAGAAAAGGATTTAGAAATTATTTAGGATTTATTCTTGGGAATATGGTGTTCGTAGTACCGTTTCTAATCGCAATATTCATAAGTAATTATTTTGATATTATTTTTGTGGCTTTTGGTTTACTTTTCTTTAAGTATTATATGTTCGTGAGTGAAATATTCTTTAAAAAAGAGGGAAACAAATGATAAATACTAGTGATAAAGTCATATCACTTCAAATTGAAGTGTTCTCGATACTAATTATTACGTCAGTACTTTTGTTCTTTCTTTTTTTAATTGGTAGAGCGATTAAGAAGAGTAATCCGTTAGACAAACCTAAAGGCTTAGTCTTGATTGGTATGATTTATTATCAAATGATGTCGAATCTTACTAAAGATAATATGGGGGCTAAAGCTGCAGTAAAGTTTGCGCCTTACATTGCGTCGCTTGCGTTATATATGGCTGTTTCTAATCTATTAGGATTGTTAGGATTTAATCAACCTACAGGTAACTATAGTGTTACATTAGCTCTAGCATTAATCACATTTGTACTTGTTCAATCAACGAAAATTAAGATTAATGGAGTTGGTGGTTATGCGAAAGGTTTCTTTGAACCGTTTCCACCATTTGTCATTATGAATGTCTTTGGGACAGTAGCTCCATTGATTTCGATGTCATTACGTTTATTCGGTAATATTACTTCTGGTACAACCATCATGATGTTGGTGTATGTATTTACAGAATGGTTGTCAAGTTTTGTGCCATTAATTGGTGGGTTCAACTTTATAGGGATCGTCGTTGCGCCGGCATTACATGCGTATTTCGATGTATTCTCTGGGCTTATTCAAACGTATATATTTATTATGTTAACAACAATCTTTATTGGGAATGAATTACCCCAAGAATGATAAATCCATGCAAAGGAGGATATAAACATGGGAGATATTGGTAGAGGTTTAGTTGCCATTGGCGCCGGTTTAGCTGTTTTCACAGGTATGATGACTGGTATTGGTCAAGGTTTCGCAGCTGGTAAAGCAGTTGAGGCAGTAGGACGTAATCCTGAAGCTGAAAACAAAATTCGTTCAATGTTAATTTTAGGTTGTGCGATTGCCGAAACATGTGCTATCTACGGTATGTTAATTGCGTTCTTATTAATTTTCGTATTTAATTGATTTTTAATTAACACAAAGGTGGTGAGTCTATGAATCTTGATTTGGATATTGCGGGTAAACTGTTTCCAGATGCGATTACATTAATCGTTCAGCTGTGTGCTACAGGAGTACTATTTTTGGGTATGAAAAAGTTGCTTTGGAAACCAATGCAAGACTATCTAGCAAAACGAGCAGAAGTTGCGGATGCGGCTTTAAAAGAAGCGCATGATGCGAATTCTATTGCGCGTGCAAATCAAATGAAGAGTGATGTTTTATTAACTCAAGCAGCGAATGAAGCAAAACAAATCATTGAAAACGGTAAGCTTGAAGGAAAACGTTTAAAGGAACATTTATTGGCTGAAGCTAAAAATGAAGCTGATAATAAACTTACATCTGCACTTCGTGAAATTGCACATCAAAAAACACAAATGCGTGATGAAATTGAATCTGAAATCGTTGATGTAGCATTACTTGCCGCATCTAAATTAATCGAAGGCAAAGTTGATGAAGTTGAAGATCGTAAACAGATCCAACACTTTATTAAGGATGTGCGTAATTAATGAAAAAAGTTGCGTCTAAATATGCGTCAGCTCTTTTTGAACTTGCGTTAGATCAAAAACTTGAAGATCGATTTCTAAGTGATATTCGATTTATCGAAGATATTATTACAACTCACCCTGAATTAATAGAAGTATTAAGTAAAATTCAATTTAGTAAGGAACAGAAGAAATCATTAATAAAGGATATATTTACTCAATATTTACATCCTTTCACATTAAATCTTTTATTCTTACTCGTTGATAAGAATCGTTCAATGGTCTTAAGTTATTTTGTGAGTGAGTATCATCATCTACATAACAATCATTTCAGAATAATCGAAGCGATTGCGTATTCAGTAACACCACTTACTAAAGAAGAGATTAAATCATTAGAACTAAGTTTATCTGAAAAAGAAAAACAAACCGTTTCGGTTATCAATCGAATTGATCCAACACTTATTAGTGGAATTAAAGTTCGCTTTGAGGACAAAGTAATTGATGGATCGATGAAATCTCGAATAGAAAATTTGAGATCTGTTTTACGTGAAGGAAGGTCAATATAATATGGACATTAGACCAGAAGAAATAAGTGCACTGATTAAAGAGCGTATTCAGCACTATCAGGAACAAGTAGAAGAAAAAGATGTCGGTGTCGTCATCAAAGTTGGTGACGGTATTGCGCTCGTTAATGGTTTAAATAATGTCATGGCTGGTGAACTCGTCGAATTTGGTGAGGGTGTCATGGGCATGGTTATGAACCTTGAAGAAGATCACGTAGGTTGTGTTCTTTTAGGCAATGATGCGAACATCAAAGAAGGTGGAAGTGTATCACGTACTGGACGTATTGTCGAAGTTCCTGTTGGGGATGGACTATTAGGTCGAGTTGTTAATGCGTTAGGTCAAGCAATTGATGGTGGAGAAGCAATTAAATTTGATAAACTTCGCCCTATTGAACGTGTTGCGCCAGGTGTTATGACTCGTCAAACAGTTAATCAACCTGTTCAAACAGGAATTAAAATCATTGACTCAATGATTCCTATTGGACGTGGTCAACGTGAACTTATCATTGGAGATCGTCAAACAGGTAAAACAGCTATAGCGATTGATACAATTATTAATCAAAAAGATCAAAATATGATTTGTATCTATGTTGCGATTGGACAAAAATCGTCTACAGTAGCACAAATCGTTGAAAAATTAAGACAACATCATGCGATGGAGTACACTGTAATCGTTTCTGCGACCGCAAGTGAATTAGCTCCTTTACAATATATTGCGCCATATGCAGGTTGCGCGATGGGTGAAGAATGGTTGGATGAAGGAAAAGATGTCCTAATCATTTATGATGATCTATCGAAACATGCGGTTGCTTATCGTGCAATGAGTTTATTACTTAGAAGACCACCGGGACGTGAAGCATATCCTGGGGATGTATTCTATCTACACAGTCGTTTACTAGAAAGAGCATGTAAGTTAAATAAAGATTATGGTGGAGGTTCAATTACTGCACTTCCTATCATTGAAACACAAGCTGGTGATATTTCAGCGTATATTCCTACCAATGTTATATCAATAACAGATGGTCAATTATTCTTACAATCCGAATTATTTAATTCAGGTGCTAGACCGGCGGTTGACTCTGGTTTATCCGTTTCACGTGTAGGTTCTGCAGCTCAAACAAAAGCAATGAAACAAGTTTCTTCATCATTGAAATTAGAACTTGCCCAATATCGTGAGTTATTATCGTTTGCACAATTCGGATCTGATTTGGATGCGTCCACAAAATCTGTTATTGAACATGGAGCTCGTTTAACTGAACTCTTAAAACAAGGTCAATATCAACCATTATCTTTAGCACATGAAGTTATTACTTTATTTGCGGCTAAGTATAAATTTATTAAACGTATTGATGTTCCACAAATTGCGGAATATATCCAACGCTTAATTGCTGGTTTTGATGCGAATCATTCAGATATCGTTACTGAATTGAATGAAGTTAAAGCAATCAGTCCTGAACTAGAAGCTAAGATGAAAGAAGTTATGGAGAATCTTACAACTCAGTATTTAAAAATGAGTGGAAAGTAAAATGGCTCAAAATAAAGTAGCGTTAAAAAGAAGAATTCGTTCTGTTCGAGCAACTAAAAAAATTACGAATGCGATGGAATTAATCGCAACGAGTAAGTTACAGAAACAGAAACAGAAAATGGAGTTAAATCGTGTTTATGCGAACACCTTATTCCATACTTTTAATCGTGTTTTAGGAAGTGCTAATATACAAGAAATACCTTATTTAACTGAACGTGAAGGTAAAACTCTAACGCTTGTGTTTGTGTCTGATATGGGTCTTTGTGGAGGGTATAATTCAAATATTCTCTCGAAGATTAAAGAAACACTTTCAAATGATAATCCATTGTTCGTGGTTGGATCTAAAGGACGTTATTGGTTAAATAAAAACAACTATACATTATTTGGAGAATTAGAAACCGGAGATAACCTTACATATGGTCATATCTCTAAAGTAGCAACTAAGATTATGGATGCTTACTTAACAGGGGAAATAACGAAACTTCAAGTTCTATATACAAAATTTGTGAATACGATGACATTCCAACCAACATTAATGACATTACTACCTATCACTGAAGAAGTTATGCCTGCGACAGTTGATGAAAAAGTTGAAGATGTTTTACAACAAGATATTATATTTGAACCTGATGCGGTCACATTGATTAACCAATTGGTTCCAATGTTTGTTCAGTCAATATTATATAGCTTATGGTTAGAATCGAAGACAAGTGAACATGCGGCACGTCGAATGGCTATGGATAATGCGACGGATAATGCGGAAGAACTTATTGAAGAATTAGTGTTGAAGTATAATCAGTCAAGACAATCTGCTATAACCCAGGAAATTACGGAAATCGTTGCCGGGGCAGAAGCACTATAGGAGGTTTACGATGCAGAATAAAGGTAAAATCAGCCAAGTCATTGGACCAGTTGTGGATATTCGATTTAATGAAGGAGAACTTCCTAATCTTAATAATGCCATTTCAATTGATGTGAATGGTCGAAAACTGATTGTAGAAGTAGCTCAACACGTTGGAGATGATGTTGTTCGTTGTATATCAATGGGCGCTACTGACGGATGTGTTCGTGGAATGGAAGCGTTTGATACAGGAGCTGCGATCAGTACTCCAGTAGGACGTGAAGTTCTTGGACGTATGTTTAATGTATTAGGTGAACCAATTGATGGATTAGGTGAATTAGATGCGTCTGTTAAAAGAATGCCAATTCATCGTGAAGCTCCATCGTTTGATGAGCAACAAACCACTTCTGTAATCCTTGAAACAGGTATCAAAGTTATCGACTTACTCTGTCCATACGTAAAAGGTGGAAAGATTGGTCTATTCGGTGGTGCTGGTGTAGGGAAGACAGTCGTTATGCAAGAACTTATTCACAATATCGCAACTGAACACGGTGGTTTATCTGTCGTGGCAGGTGTCGGTGAAAGAACACGTGAAGGGAATGACCTTTATCATGAAATGAAGGATTCTGGAGTTCTTAATAAAACAGTATTAGTTTATGGTCAAATGAATGAATCTCCTGGTGCGCGTATGCGTGTAGGTTTAACAGGTTTAACAATGGCTGAATACTATCGTGATCAAGAAGGGCAAGACGTTCTACTTTTCATCGATAATATTTTCCGCTTTACACAAGCTGGATCAGAAGTTAGTGCATTATTAGGACGTATTCCTTCTGCGGTAGGGTATCAACCAACACTAGCAACTGAAATGGGTCAACTTCAAGAACGTATTACTTCCACTAAACGTGGTTCAATTACATCAGTCCAAGCAATTTATGTTCCTGCGGATGACTTAACCGATCCTGCTCCTGCGACTGCATTCTCACATTTAGATGCGAAAACAGTACTTGATCGTAATATTGCGGCATTAGGTATTTATCCAGCGGTTGATCCACTTGAATCAAATAGCCGTATGTTAGATCCTCTTCTTGTAGGTGAAGAACATTATGCGGTTGCACGTGGTGTCCAACAGTTATTACAACGTTATCGTGAATTACAAGATATTATTGCGATCTTGGGTATGGATGAATTATCAGATGAAGATAAACAAATTGTTAATCGTGCACGTCGTGTTCGTAACTTCTTATCTCAACCATTCCATGTCGCAGAACAATTCAATGGTATTAAAGGACTATTCGTTCGTAAGGATGAAACAGTTCGTAGCTTTAAGGCAATCTTAGAAGGTAAAGCAGATCATTTACCTGAACAAGCCTTTATGTATGTCGGTAATGTAGAAGAAGCTGAGGCAAAAGCAGCCACTTTAGGAAATTAATATGTTCATTGTAAAAATTGTGACACCAGAAGCGCCAGTTCGAACTTTCGAATCAAGCCAAATAAATATCGTTACTCCAAATGGTCAAATGGGTATTTTAAGTAATCATATGCCTATTGTCACAATGTTAGATATATCGATCATGTCGAGTATTCATAATGGAAAACGAGAAAGATATACGGTTGCGGGTGGAGTGTTCTTCTTTAAGAATAACGAAGCCACAATTTTATCGGATGCGGTTGAACATGAAGGAGATGTCGATTTAGCGCGTGCTGAACATGCTAAACAAAGAGCTGAAGAACGACTACGTTCCAAAGATACGGATATTGATGTTAAACGTGCTCAAATTGCTTTATTGAAGGCATTAAATCGTATCGATATAGGTAAATAGTATGGCTCCGTATATTCGCGTTATTATTTATTTCTTAACGTTTGGGGCAAGTTTATATAGTTTAAACGCTATTAATTTTTCAAAAATTATCTATCCTAAGCGTGTAGTACAAGCACAAGTATTAATAATACTTCTTGCGATGGCTCTTGCTTACTTAGTTACACAGTTCTTAATCGGACTTAGTTTATCCATGTAGTCTTAGTAGTCTTTTTTAATCTTTGTGCTATAATGGGTATGCTTATCAAATGGAGGGCATATATGGCATTTTCAAAGGCAGTAGGTATCGACTTAGGTACCGCAAATGTATTAATCTATGTTAAAGGTGAAGGTATTGTTTTAGATGAACCTTCTGTCGTAGCGATTGAAGCAGAGACTAAAAAGTGTTTAGCAGTTGGTTCAGATGCTAAAGACATGTTAGGTCGTACACCAGGAAGAATCCTTGCGATTCGTCCATTAAAAGATGGTGTTATTGCGGATTTCGAAGTTACAGAAATGATGCTTCAATACTTCATTAAGAAATTAAAATTAAAAGGAATGTTCTCACGTCCTACTATATTAATCTGTTGTCCATCAAACATTACTTCTGTTGAACGTAATGCGATTCGTGATGCGGCATACCGTGCAGGGGCTAAACGCGTCTACATTGAAGAAGAGCCAAAAGTTGCCGCAATCGGTGCTGGTTTAGATATTTCGAAGCCAAATGGTAATATGGTATTGGATATAGGTGGTGGTACAACGGACGTTGCGATTCTTTCACTTGGTGAAATCGTTACATCTTCATCCCTAAAAATCGCGGGTGACCGTATGGATAAAGACATTATCAAATATGTCAAAGAAACATACAAACTTTTAATTGGTGATCGTACTGCAGAAGAATTGAAGAAAAAGATTGGGACTGCTTGGAGAGGATCACGCAAGGATTCACTCGAAGTTAGTGGACGTGACTTAGTCACAGGCCTTCCACATACGATTACAATGACATCTGATGAAACAGAAATCGCAATTCATGAAAGTCTTCAAGACATTGTACGTGCATGTCGTACTGTACTTGAACAAACTCCTCCTGAGTTATCAGCGGATATTGTGACTCGTGGTGTTGTATTAACAGGTGGTGGAGCTTTACTTCACGGTATTGACCAATTATTAATGAATGAACTAAATATTCCAGTATACGTAGCGGAAAACGCACTAAGATGTGTTGCTGAAGGTACAGGGATTATGTTAGAAAACTTACATATCGTAGGCTAAGATCATCGAAAGATGATCTTTTTTTTAGGAGATTATGATTGTTTTGCATAAGTATGAGTAGGAGGAGTTATGCGCTCATATTTACTAAATAATTTAATCGAAGCACAAGAGAATAATAATCAGTATTTTGATGAAACCATTATAGAAGAGACTATGCAAGAATTTCAGAATCATATTTCTAAATTAAGTGTTAAAGATGCTACAAAAGTATTATTAAGTACTCAGAATTATATACAACGATCATCACTTAAAATACATGAAACATTCGAAGTAAATTGTGGTGATGTTTGTTACATCGATTTTGGTCAGGCTTATCTAAATGAATCCGGTTTTCAACATTTTGGATTGGTTATATCTAAGATTAATGGTAAAGTATTCGTTATACCTATGACATCTAATCCAATTACGTATGCACAAGCTTATGATCGTATTCAAAATCCTAATGGCCGAAAACACTTAATGCGTTTTGGTCAGAGGAATGGATTAAATCGTGAATCTGTTCTATTTATCAATGATTGTAAGTTTATCAATCCAACTCGAATTATAGAAATAGTCGGTCATTTAGATTGTACCGATGAACTGTTTACACGAATCCAAAAACGTGTTGGTTATTGTCTATTTAAAGAAGGAGTTCGCTAAGGTATACTTTAAGAGATGAAAAACAGTTTATCTTCTTATCAAAACCAAAAATGGATTGTATCCGTATCAGGTGGACCAGATTCAATGGCACTTTTAGATATGGCAAATAAAAGTGGAGTAAAAGTTGTGGTTTTACATGTTAATTATCATAAACGTGAAAGTGCAATTAGAGATGAGAAGATCGTTCAAGAGTATTGTGATAAACATAAAATTGAATGTTATGTTTATCATGCTGGAAATTTTACAGGTAACTTTCAAGATGAGGCAAGACGGTTTAGATATCTAATGATTAAAGAAGTTATTAGTAAAGAAAACGCATTAGGTGTTTTAGTTGCGCATCATAAAGATGATGATTTAGAAACACTTATATTTCAAATTACACGTAAATCAAATGTTAACTATTATGGATTATCACAATCCACGAAATTATTCGGGATAAGAGTTGATCGACCTTTGTTAGAGTATACAAAAGATGAGTTATTAAGCTATTGTCATAATCATCAGATTGATTATGGAATCGATGAATCAAACATGAGCTTAGTGTATACACGTAATAAAATTCGCAAAGTATTATCAGAATTAACTGATAACGAGAAAGAAGAACTATTCAAGATTAAAGATGAATACAATCAAACTCGAAGTGAGTTTTTGAATCTGTATCAATTAACCCTTAATCAAACATCAATATCACATAATGATTACATAAGTTTGTCACATAATAAACATAGTTTCTTATTAGAATGGTTAAGGCTACATACAAATCTTTATCCGATTTCGAATAAGTTTATAGAAGAGTTGAATCGACAGTTATCTGAATCAGATACGGTAAAGATGCGTTTAAATAAAGAGTATAGATTAATTAAACAATATGGTGTCATAACTATCCTAAAAGAAATACCTGATTATATGTATGTGTTAAAGCTATATGAATCATTAGATGAACAAATTAAGTTTTGTTATGAAGATAAAGATGCATATACGAAAATATTGATTAAAAAGGATAGTTTTCCAATTACAATCAAGAATTTAAGATCCTGTAAAAACCAATTACAGGCATATACCTATACAAAACTATCAAGGTGGTTTATAAAGAAATAAAATACCTGTTCAAGAAAGAGAAATGTGGCCTCTTGTATTTAATTGTCAAAATGAGTTAATATACATTTTGGATGTTGGATACGAACATGGTGTTTCGACTGACACAATTGATTGTTATATGTTAAAATAAGCGTATTATGGAGGCTTTTATGCATAAAGATGTAAAAAAAGTATTAGTATCAAGTGAAGAAATCGATCAACGTTGTAAAGAACTTGGAGCACAAATCACAAAAGAGTATTTAGAACTTGGTGAAGTTCCTATTTTAGTTTCTCTTTTAAAGGGATCCGTTCCTTTCTTAGCGAAGTTAATGCCTTATATTGATTTAGATGTAGAAATCGACTTTATGGATGTGTCTAGTTATGAAGGTACTGAGTCCATTGGGGATGTTCGTATCATCAAGGACTTAGATCGTTCCATTAAAGGTGAATCAATTCTACTTGTGGAAGATATCGTCGATACAGGAAGAACACTAAATTCAGTAAAAGAATTATTAGAAAACAAGGGTTGTGAAAGATTACGTATTGTAAGTCTTTTAGATAAACCAACTCGTCGTGTTGTACAAATTGATGCGGATTATGTTGGATTTACGATTCCAAATGAGTTCGTTATTGGTTTTGGTTTAGATTTTAACGAAAAATATCGTAACCTGCCTTATGTAGGTGTATTAAAAGACGAATGTTATTTATAAAAGGAGTGTAAGTTTTCATGAAAAACAATAAACAATTAGCCGCACTAATCCCATATATCTTTGTGATGGTAGCGGTAATGAGTTTAATGTTTATGAATATCGGCAATGTTGATACGGATATTAC
Organism: uncultured Erysipelotrichaceae bacterium; assembly: GCA_942492995.1. Classification (GTDB taxonomy): domain Bacteria; phylum Bacillota_I; class Bacilli_A; order Erysipelotrichales; family Erysipelotrichaceae; genus UBA2212. The sequence goes on along the minus strand of OW818653.1, from coordinate 1,538,988 downwards.
CTATCAAGAATATGTTGATCTATTAAACAAAGAACAAGTCGTAAGTAGTAGTGTAACAGTAAGTGAAGTTGTATTATCCATTGAAGGTATTTATGAAGATTCAAAGGGTACAGAAACACCGTATACTTTAACTGTACCTAATACAGAATTTCAAAATAATACGATTGTCGAATTAATCAATGCGAAGAGTGGTGAAGTTACCATTATTGATGCCTATGAAACAAACCCATTCTGGGATTTTGTGGGTAGTGTCGGACCATTATTAATTTTCGGTGGATTCGCATTCTTTATGTTATCCCGTATGAATGGTGGAAATAACAATAAAGCGTTTGAATTTGGTAAATCTAAAGCTAAACTTGAAGGCGCAATAAAAGTGCGTTTTGAAGATGTGGCTGGTTGTGATGAAGAAAAAGAAGAGATGCAAGAACTTATCGAGTACCTAAAGAATCCAAAGAAATTTGCGAAAATGGGTGCGCGTATACCTAAGGGTGTACTTATGGTAGGGGCTCCAGGTACTGGTAAAACCTTATTAGCGAAAGCTGTAGCGGGTGAAGCAGAAGTGCCATTCTATTCAATTTCTGGTTCTGATTTCGTAGAAATGTTTGTAGGGGTTGGGGCAAGTCGTGTACGTGATATGTTTAAACGTGCTCAAGCAACTGCACCTTGTATTATATTTATCGATGAAATTGATGCGGTTGGTCGTCAAAGAGGAACTGGTTTAGGTGGTGGACATGATGAACGTGAACAAACACTTAACCAATTACTAGTTGAAATGGATGGTATTCAAGATAATTCTGGCGTTGTGATTGTCGCTGCGACAAACCGTCCAGATGTACTTGACCCGGCATTATTAAGACCTGGTCGTTTCGATCGTCAAATTACTGTAAGTTTACCTGACCGTAGAGGTCGTGAAGCGATTTTAAAAGTTCATGCACGTAATAAGAAATTAGATACTTCAGTTGATCTAAATGCTTTGGCAAAACGTACGCCTGGATTTAGTGGAGCTGATTTAGAAAACGTATTGAATGAAGCGGCTATCTTAGCGGTTCGTGAAAGTGCAGAAGTTATCACAATGGCTCACTTAGATGAGGCAATCGACCGTGTTATGGGTGGACCTGCTAAGAAATCTAAGATCTATAGTGATCGTGAAAAACGCTTAGTTGCGTATCATGAAGTTGGTCATACAATCGTAGGTTTAAAACTTGAATCATCTGATATGGTTCAAAAAGTTACGATTATCCCTCGTGGACAAGCGGGTGGATATAACTTGATGACGCCTCGTGAAGAGAAATTTATGTTAACGAAGACCGATTTATCTGCGAAGATTACTGGTTTATTAGGTGGTCGTGTTGCGGAGGCGATCGTGTTTAATGAAATATCTACTGGTGCTTCTTCAGATATTGAACGTGCCACGAAGATTGCGCGTGAAATGGTTATGTCTTATGGTATGAGTGATTTAGGTCCTATCCAATATGAACATAGTGGTGGAAACGTATTCTTAGGTAGAGATTATAGTAATTCAAGCAATTACTCTGGACAAATTGCGTTTGAAATTGATAAAGAAGTTCGTAGAATTATCGATGAGGCGTATGATCATGCTAAACGATTAATTCAGGAAAATCGTGAATTGATGGATCGCCTTGTGGACGCATTATTAGAGTTCGAAACCTTAACATCTGAAAATATTCAGAACATTGTTGAGGGACGTGCATACAATGATTCAGCTCCTGTTGTTGGAGCTTAACCCCTGAAATCAGGGGTTTTTTGTGAAAAGAGAACTATGGATACATTAATAAAAGGATTAGCACATGAAGGTGCGATAAGAATTATTGTGGTAGATACGACCAATACGGTAAAAGAAGCGTGTGAAAGACATCGTACCTATCCAACCGCTTCTGCAGCTTTAGGACGTACTCTAACAATGGGTGCTATTTTAGGTTCGATGTTAAAGTCGGACAAAGAAAAAGTTATGATTCAAATCAATGGGGGTGGACCATTAGGAACCATACTCGTAGATGCGAACAGTAATTGTGAAGTACGAGGATTTGTCGCAAATCCAGAAGTACATATTATGAATGAAAAGACTAAGAAGCTTGATGTTGGGGCAGCTGTTGGGAATGATGGAACGCTTAGAGTTATTAAAGATTTAAGTTTAAAAGATGATTTTACAGGAACTGTTCAACTTCAAACGGGAGAAATTGCGGAAGATTTCGCATATTACTTCACATTAAGTGAACAAACACCTTCTGCAGTATCACTCGGTGTATTAGTTAATGAAAATAGTGAAGTTGTATCAGCGGGTGGAATATTAATCCAACTTATGCCAAATGCGACTGAAACAGATATCTTAATTGCGGAAGATGTCGTTAAGCATCTTAAACCAATATCACAATTAATCCATGAAGGATTTACCCCAACCAGTTTAATCGAAAGCTTATTCCAAGACGTTGAGGTATTAGGCATGAGTACAGTTCAATTCAAATGTAGTTGTAGTCGTGATCGTATGTTTGAAGCTTTATCAACTGTCGCAAAAGATGAGATTAAGTCAATGATTCATGAAGATCATGGAACAGAGATTACATGTCACTTCTGTAACTCTACGTATCATTTTAGTGAGGATGAATTGAATTCAATTCTAAATAAGAGTTAATGTGGAAAATTAGAGATATCGAATTTGACAATCAAATCGTAATTGCGCCAATGGCTGGAGTTAGTAATCCAGCTTTTCGTTCGATTGTGGCTCAATATAAACCAGCACTTATCTACAGTGAGATGATATCGGACAAAGCGATCGTTTATAAAAATATTAAGACAATCGAAATGACGCAAGTCTATGAGGATGAACATCCTATTGCGCTTCAACTCTTTGGGGAAGATGTGGATTCGATGGTAAAAGCCGCCATCTACTTAGATAATGAGACAAATTGCGATATCATTGATATTAATATGGGATGTCCTGTCCCTAAGATTGTGAAAGGTTCAGGTGGTGCATCACTCATGAAAACACCTGAATTAGCGTTTAAGATTGTAGAAGAAGTTGTACGAAATGTTAAGAAACCTGTTACAGTTAAAATACGCTTAGGTTGGGATGATAAAACAAAGAATGTACTCGAAATGGCTAAAGGTTTAGAATTAGCAGGTGCTAGCGCAATTGCGATTCATGGAAGAACACGTGCTCAAATGTATAGTGGCGATGCGAGCTTTGAATTAATCAAACAAGTCAAAGAAAACGCAAACATACCTATTATAGCCAATGGGGATATTACAAGTGTTGATAAAGCTAAATGGGTATTAGAGTATACTAATTGTGACGCAGTTATGATAGGTCGTGGTATCTTAGGTCAACCTTGGTTAGTCCATGAATTGATTGAAGGATTAAAAGGAAATAATACAGAAGGATTATCACTGATTGATCGATTTGATTGTGCGCGCAAACATGCGTTAAAATTAATTGACTTAAAAGGTGAAGATATTGCCTTAAAAGAGATGCGAAGTCACTTAAGTTGGTATCTTAAAGGTCTTCCAAACAGTCATAAAGTAAAAGACTTAATTACACAGATGAAAAGTTTTCATGAATTTGATAGAATATTAAAGGATTATTACGACTCAATTGTTTCTGAGTCGACGAGGTAAAAATGGAAGATTTAACATTAAATGAATATGAGCTTATAAGACGCGAGAAAATGAAGGCGTTGAAGGATAAAGGAATTGAACCATTTGGGGCAGCTTTTAAACGTACGCACCATAGTTTAGAGATTCTTAATAAGTTTGAACATAACACAAAAGAAGAATTAGCTGAAATCAATGAACATGTCATTATTGCAGGACGTATTATGACTAAACGTGAAATGGGTAAAGCTGGTTTTATGAACCTATTGGATCGTGATGGTCAAATACAAGTTTATGTACGTAAAGATTCAATTTCGGAAATAGAGTTTGAAGTCTTTACTGAAGCGGATCTTGGAGATATCGTTGGGATTGAAGGTCATGTTTTTAGAACGAATCATGGAGAATTATCCATCAAAGCTGAGAAATTAACCCATTTAACGAAAGCACTTCGTCCACTTCCTGATAAATATCATGGTTTAGCGGATGTGGAAGAACGTTATCGTAGACGTTATGTTGATTTAATCGTGAATGAAAACGCACGTAGAGTTGCGATGTTGCGTCCAAGAATCATTCGTGCCCTTCAACACTACTTTGATGGTTTAGGCATGATTGAAGTTGAAACACCTGTACTACAACCTATTCTAGGGGGTGCAGCTGCACGTCCTTTCACAACTCATCACAATACCTTAGATATGGACTTCTACCTTAGAATCGCAACTGAGCTACCTCTAAAGCGATTAATCGTCGGTGGTCTTGAAGGTGTGTATGAAATCGGTCGTTTATTCCGTAATGAAGGCATGAGTCCTAAACATAATCCTGAATTCACAACAGTAGAAGCTTATTTAGCGTATTCCGATATGCCAGGTATGATGGAAGTTATTGAAAATTGTATCGAATCGGTCGCATTAGAAACACTGGGTAAAACTGAAGTTCCTTGGGCAGATAAAACAATTGAACTTAAAGGCCCTTACCGTAGAGTTCATATGGTTGATGCGGTTAAAGAAACATGTGGAGTTGATTTCTTTAAGATTACAACGCTTGAAGAAGCACTAAAAGTTGCGAAAGAAAATCATATAACCGTTCTTAAGCACCAACAATCTTTCGGTCATATCTTAAACTTATTCTTCGAACATTTCGCAGAAAAGGCAATGATTCAACCAACGTTTGTCTATGGACATCCAATTGAAATATCTCCATTAGCGAAGAAAAACGCGGATGATCCTCGATTCACTGATCGTTTTGAACTCTTCATTGATGGTCGTGAATACGCAAATGCTTTCTCTGAATTAAATGATCCAATTGATCAAAGAGAACGTTTCGAAGAACAGATGAAAGAAAAAGATCTAGGAAATGATGAAGCCAATGAAATGGATGTTGATTTCGTAGAATCACTTGAATATGGTATGCCTCCTACAGGCGGATTAGGTATTGGGATTGATCGATTGGTGATGTTGTTAACGAACTCTGAAACCATTCGTGAAGTTATCTTATTCCCACACATGAGACATAGAGACTAGTAAATTAATTAAGTTAGCTTAACTCTTTATTAACGTATAAGTACGATATAAAGAGTTTTTTATTATCTACTTTTAATTTATAAACTTTGACATATATACAATCATATACTAAAATAAACTAAAGGTATGTAAAAAAACACATAATACAGTCATTTGGTTGAATATCAAAAGTGAAAGGAGAAATTATGTTGTACACGTATAAACAAAGTATGGAAATCTTTGGGTCTAGTTACATGTTAAAAAAAGGCATTAGAGAAGAAAAAATTTATAAAATTGAAGAAGGCATATATTCAAATGAAAAATATGTTTCTGAGATATCTATTATTTCTTTTAAATATCCAAAAGCTATATTTACTTTAAATAGTGCATTTTATTATCATGGTTTAACTGATGTAATTCCAAACTACTATTACTTATTAACAGCTTCAAGCACAAAAGGAATTAAAGACAAAAGGGTTAAGCAAATATTCGAAAATACATCAGAAATTGAGTTAGGATTAACTACTTTGAACTACAATAATACGAATATTAGGATTTATAATAAGGAACGGTTACTGATTGAACTAATTAGAAACAAAAATACGCTCCCGTTTGATTATTACAAAGAAGTTTTATTAAACTTTAGAAAGATTATTAACGAGTTAGAAATACAAACAATTCAAGAATATGCGAATTGTTTACCTAAAAAGAATATGGTTCTTGATGTTCTTCAATTGGAAGTATTATGAGAAAAAGAATTCCAGAATTAATTGAACATGAAAAATCGAATGGTTATAACGAAACGAATGCGATTTCAAAAGTTAGTCAGGACTTACTGCTCATTGCGGTAAATAACAGTTCTTTAAAGAGAAATGTGACAATCAAAGGGGGTGTAGTAATGCGTAGTAAAACAAAAAACACACGAAGAGCTACACAAGATTTGGATATCGATTTTATTAAATACTCATTATCAAATGAATCGATTGATAGATTTATAAATGAATTAAATTGTATCGAGGAAATATCTTTTATTAAAATTGGGAATATAGAAGAGCTAAATCAACAAGAATACAATGGCAAAAGAGTTCATATTAAAATTATTGATTCTGAAGGTAATCAATTAATAAGCAAAATAGATATTGGAGTTCACAAAAAGATTGAGATTGAACAAGAAGAATATTGTTTTGACATATCTATGCATGATGAAGGGGTAAGACTTCTGATTAATTCAAATGAACAAATACTTGTTGAAAAATTGCGTTCACTATTAAAATTTGGAACATTCTCCACAAGATATAAAGATCTATTCGATATTTATTATCTATTAAATAAGACTGATTATTTTAAACTAAAGGAGTGTTTAGAAATTTATATATTTCAAGATGAAGGAATGAAAGAAAACAAAATTGAAAATATCATCACAAGATTAAATTCAATTTTTAATGATAAACAATATATAAAAAGACTGACTTCATCTGATAAAAAATGGATCGATGAAGATAATCTGATTATCTTTAGTAGAATTATCAGTTTCTTTGAAAGAATGAGAAACGATTAGTTAAATATACTAATTAGACTTGGGTAATCCTGTAAACAATCAAAAAGGAGAAATTTCTCCTTTTCTTATACATCGATATTATCTTTCGCAAAGATTAGCTTTAATGCTTTAACTAATCCAAACTTATTGCCATAACTAAGCGATCCTAAGCGATAAATCTTAATAGATAAGAAGGCTAATCCTAAACTTGTTAGAATCATTAATGTCATCGATATAACTAACTCAATTAATGGAACAGATGTTAAGAAATAACGTATAGGCATCGCAAGAATCGCCACAAATGGGACAAACGATCCAATCTTAACGAATATATTGGTAGGCGCATTAATCCCTACAGAAGCTGTTATATACGCTACCATGAAGAGTAATGTGATTGGTGTAACTGAAGACCCAACATCTTCAACTTTAGAGACCAAAGAACCAAGTGATGCATATAAGAATAAGTACAATAAATAACCAATTGCGGTAAAGATCAAGAATATAACAATCGAATCCCACGATAATCCAGTAAATAACATCGAAGTAATAAACTCAGGATAATTAGCTTGATTAATAAAATAACCAATAAATCCAGCCGCTAATATAACGGAGAATTGTGCTAATCCACCAATCGCATTCGCGAGTACTTTACCAATAATCAATGCACTCGGTTGAGTGGATGTGATTAGTATTTCCATTGTACGATTATCTTTTTCACGTGCTACAGACGTTGATACAAACGAACCATACATGATAACCAACATATACACCGCAAACATTAAGATATACGAAATCAAGAAACTTGATTGTGCATCTTTACCTAAGACTTCTTCATGAAGTGTAATCGGTGTGTTGGATAATGTATCCACAACCATAGGATCAATGCCTAATTCCGCAAATGATTTATCCCGTTGAATTCTTTGTAGGATAGATATCATCATTTGATCCGTAGAACTATACATCCCTTTATTCTGAACGATACTACGAATTGTTTGCGTATCTTCTATAATATAACCGTTATTTATAACACCATTCTCGACATCACTACGTAAATCAGCTTCACTTGTATAAACATTTAAATCATTCCCGAAATAAACAGTTAATGTATCAATTGAAACAAACTCACTCTTTGTCATAAACCCTAAATCTTCAACACTCATGCCAACCTCATTCTCAGTATCACTTGGTTCATCGGATGAAAACATTTCCATTAAGGTAGGAATACTTGTCGCAATCACTACCACAATACACATAATCAGTGTTGTGACTTGAACCGCTTTCTTATTTAAGATACTTTGTAATTCAAACTTTAATACTTTGAATACATTATGCATGTTCTTCACCTACTTTCATTACGAAGATATCGTTTAGACTAGGTTCATAATGCGTGAAGAGTTCAATATCTATTTTGTGCTTAACTAAATCTTCAAGTAAATCCTGCTTACTCTTACTATTTAGACATTCAATAATCAGTGAATGTTTATCTTGGCTTAACTCAATGTCTTGTATGTTCGTATCAAGATATTTTATAAGTTCTTCACTTGAATAATTACTCGCATTCAAACGCAAACGACTTCGACCCATATCAGATTTAATCTCTTTTAAGTTACCACTTAGAATAACTTTACCTTTATCAATCAATGTAATTTCATCACAGAACTCTTCGACATAATTCATTTGATGACTTGAGAAAATAACTAACTTTCCTTGATTGATTAATTCTATAATCACATCTTTTAGTATCTGAGAGTTTACTGGGTCTAATCCACTAAAGGGTTCATCTAAGATCACAATCTCAGGATTATTCAATAATGATTGAGCAATCTGAATCTTTTGTTGGTTCCCTTTTGATAATGTCTCTAACTTATGATTCTTCGCATAACTCAATTCAAATCGTTCTATCCAATACTCTGCACTCTCTTTAGCCTCTTTATGTGTAGCACCTCTTAGGGTAGCGAAATAAATCAATTGTTCTAAAATCTTTTCTTTTCCGTATAAACCTCTTTCTTCAGGTAGATATCCAACACGATAATGAGTTGGTATAAATGGTTTACCATCCAACATAAACACACCACTATCTGCCTTGAATACATCCATTAATGTACGAATGGTTGTTGTCTTACCAGCTCCATTACGTCCCAAGAATCCCATTGCCTTACCCGATGTGACTGTGAATGTGACATCATGTAAAACTTGTTTACCAGAAAAACTCTTATTTATGCCTTTTACTTCGAGCTTCATAAATCCTCCAATACTCATATCTTACTTTAAGGTTAGTAAATACGAATGTCAATTAAGGATGCGTTAAAAAAAGTGTTTCTTGCGAAACACTTAATTATTTTATAATCCGCACTTTAATTGTGCATTACAGTTGGTACATGTATTACATCCACCAATTTCTTCTACCGTTCCTTCTAAACAGATAGGACAGATATCCCCAACTTCAACACCGATATTACGGTCTTGACGATCTGATCTTAAATCCGTCTTCTTCTCTTCAACTTGTTTTTCTTTTACACTAATTCCAAAGTCATGCACGATATCCATTTGTGCCCAGTTGCTTTCATCATCATTAGATAATGATAGAACTTGAGAATCACGTGAACCATCGACATAAACGGTACCACCCTTAGCACCACCATCATAGAGACGTTCATAAATCTTCTGAACTTGACGTACAGAGAATCCACGAGGGGCATTAACTGTTTTAGAGATTGAAGAATCAATCCAACGTTGAATAGCACATTGTGTATCGGCATGTTCTTCAGGTGTTAACTCCATTGCGCTAACGAAGTAATCCGGAAGTGTTTGTTTAGTATAACCTGGGTTAAGTTCCAACCAATCTTCCACAATCTTCGCGTTAACTTCAATAAATTTACCCAATCTTCCACTTCTAAAGTAAGAGAAGGAGAAGTAAGGTTCAAGACCTGTTGATACGCCAACCATTGTCCCAGTCGAACCTGTAGGCGCGATAGTTAATAGATGTGAGTTACGAATACCATATTTTAAGATATCTTGACGAATGGAATCATCCAATGTCTTCATATAACCAGAATTAATAAATGCTTCACGATCTTCTAAGAATGGGAATGAACCCTTTTCCTTCGCTAATTCAACCGAAGTACTGTACGCAGTTTCCGCAATTACTTTGAAGACTGAATCGATTGTTTTAATTGAATCCAATGAACCATAACGTTTACGTGCCCAAATGAGTAAATCATGTAGACCCATAACACCAAGTCCGATACGACGTTCACCAAGAGCTTGTTTCTTATTAGGTTCTAAGAAGTATGGCGTATCATCTATAACGTCATCTTGCATACGAACTGTAACAGCTACTGTAGTCTTAAGTTTGTCATATAATATTTCGCCAGTCTTACGATCTACGAAGTTCGCAAGATTAATCGCAGCTAAGTTACATACAGAATATGGAGCTAAAGGCTGTTCACCACAAGGGTTTGTTGCGACAACTTTTTGTCCATATGCTTTCGCATTTGTCATTTCATTCGCGTTATCGATAAAGAAGATACCAGGTTCTGCAGAATACGTCGCACAGAAACTAATTAAATCCCATAAATCACGCGCACGAATTGAACGATACGTTTTAACAGGATAACCTAAGTCTTTCCATTCACGTACATCGCCAACTTCATGCCAATGTTCATCGTATGCGGCTTTTTGTTCAGCGTTATAATTTTCAAGATCAGGGAAACGTAATTCAAAGTCAGAATCACTCTTCACTGCATCCATGAAGTCTTTTGTAAGAGTAACAGAAATATTAGCCCCTGATAAGAACTCAGGATTCATAACACTTAAGCTACCACCATTCGCTAATTGTTCACGTGCATAATCCGCAATATGAACAGGTATATTCTTATTATCCGTTAGTGATTCATAAATTTCTTTATCAATACGACTTAACGCAGTAAATTTCAACTTCTTCTCAGCTTCATATTTAATCTGATCATCTTTTGAATTCTCGATTAACCATTTCAATACTTTAGGATTCTGCATCTTCGAGATAATAAACTCAATAATATCTGGATGCCAATCCGCTAACATAATCATCTGTGCACCACGACGTGATCCGCCTTGTTCCACAAGATGTGTTAAATTCGCAATATCATTTAACCAACTAACTGCACCACTTGATTTACCACCAACACCCTTAGCAGGTGCAGCTTTTGGACGTAACGTAGAACCATTCGTTCCAACGCCACCCCCACGGGACATGATTTCCATAACTTCTTTACGATGATTAGAAATACCACCACGAGAATCATGGATAAACGGCATAACGAAACAGTTGAAATACGTTACTTGAGTCTGTGAACCTGCTCCATATAAAACACGTCCAGCAGGAATAACATTCATCTCAGCTAATTCTTCCGCAAAGACTTTTCCAAAACCTTCTCTGTAATCATCGGATAACTCTGTTGAAGCCAAAGACTTACCAACACGTTTCGCAATTTGTTCATAATAAATCTCAAGCGGTTTATCCACTTGTTTGAACGGACGTGTAATGATACCCGTACTCGCTTCAACTTCATTCTCAAGTGACGCTCTAAATTCTTCTTCTAACTTTAATGTGACATACTCATGTTCATAATCCACATCAATAACCTGCCCAATCCCACGGGAAGGAAATTTAGGATCTTCTTTAACAATCGTCACAACAATATCGGTAACACCCAGTGTTTTTAAACTACGATCTTTTTGTGAATAACGATCTAACATGACCAAACGACTAACACCTGCATGTGTTAGTTTAAAATGTTCTTCGATTGGAAAAATATGATGAAAGTTATTCAGAATATCCGCGTTTAATTTTTTAATAGTGGATTGTGTATAGCTCATAAAAACACCCCTTTTAGTAATTTCAATTTTAACATACAAAATTATCGGTAAACTTTGAAAGTCGTTACATTCATAATTTGTTTAGACTAATTCATTGACGAAACAATAATCGGATAAACGATTCATATATTGTAATACAGCTGAATCAATCAACTGTGTTTCATTTAGTTTAACAAGACTTCTTTCAGCTCTTCGTACAACAGTTCTAACATAGTGTAGAAAAGCAGCTTTTGGTTGGTCGAATGGATAGATAAAATTCGAATAACTGGATTGATTTAACTCAATAAACGTCTCTAAACGTTTAATTCCAGGTTCTACATCGATCTTTACTGTATAGCCAGCGATATATGCGGATATCTCATACAATTCTTTCACAATTCTTTCCCATGGTTCTTTATCAAGTCCCAATTGAGCTTGCATATGGATGATTAAACTACTGCACTCATCGATATTCCCTAATGCATCAATAACGGGTTCATCCTTCGAAACACGTCCATTTTTAACGCTTGTAAATCCTCTATCCCCTGTTTTTGTAGTGACTGGCATATTATTCCCACTTTCTTAATAAATTATTAAACACCTTTGATATCGGTGAAAATAATATTAGTATAAGACTATAATTCGAGAAAGCATGTATAATGTCAAAACTTATGCCCCGAATCCAATAAACAACCCCCATATTGAATCCATAGAGGACTGCATGTTGAACTGCGAATAGAAAACCAAAGACAAAACCATAGAACGCACCCAGCAGCGCCCAAGCATGTGTTTTGTCTTTTAAGAGTGGTTTAAAGAGTCTAACAAGAATAATCCACGCTGTCCATATCCATAAATAGCCAAGTACCCAATCTCCAAATCCCCAGACTAATGCTTCAAGAAAAGAGAACACAAAAACGACGATCAAACTTTCTTTAAAGCTTAGAGTTAACCCAATAAGTAGAAACCATAAGGTAACGAGTTCTATATTAGGTAAAAAGGCTAAGGCAAATTGTAAAGCTAATGCGCTTGCGGCCAATAGAGCCAACAACACAAGTTTACGGACAGTAATCATACTAATAACTCGCTGTAAATTCAAACGTAAAGATATCTTTATCGTACAAAGGTGTTATATCGATGCCTGGACAATATCCAGCACTGACACAATCCACATTGGTTGTGGAGTTAAATAACCACCAAGGACCAACGGTACTATCTTTCGTTTCATATTCACCAATTCCTACAATGTAGCGACCAAATGGATCAGATACATTACCAGAAAAGTTATACGTTAATTCTTCTTCTGTTAGTACTGTTTCTAAGAATGTTCCTAACATTTCATCATCAGTGCGTTTAGTCACATCGAGCACAACAACATCTTCACCTTCTTGATCGACGGTAATAATGATTTGTACTTCTTTAGCACCTTCATTTCCTTGTCTAAAGAATTGATTATAGACAAAGAGTGAACCAACTACTAACAATGCGGCTATGCCAATACGTATTAAATTCTTCTTCATGAACTAAGCCTCCTTTACAATAAAAAATACACATCTGGATGTGTATAAAAAAGACAGGCTAATGTCTTTTTATCTTGTTCCCAGAAGATAAAACAACGCTTATCATTGGCAGGTCTACTGGCTGATCATTCTTCCTTAAGGATCCTTCCCGTTTTTACAGTGGATAATTCCTCTTGTCCAGATCTACAGTTGCTGGGACAGCTCCGTTTATGCGGATTCCCTATTATGCGTTAGCACCAATCTAAGCACCTTCATTATAGGCTAGATTTAATCGACTCACAATCACAATTTGTATATATACTTTATTCTTGTTTGTGCGTACAAATGGTATAATGTAAGCACAAAACAAAAAAGAGAAGCTAATATGGAAAAACAATTAATTAAATTAATAGATGAAAATGATGGAATCATCACTACTAAACAAGCAAAAGAAGCTGGAATTCCTTCTATTTATCTTACGAAATTAGTTCGCCAAGGGAAAATAGAGCGTATAAGAAATGGTGTTTACTTAGATACGAATAAAATAGGAGATGAATATTATTTATTCCAAATAAGATTTCCAAATGCGATTTTCTCACATAATACAGTATTATATTTCCATAATTTTACAGAAAGAACACCAAGTAAAATTGATGTTACGGTTTATCGAGGATATAATCCTCATGCTTTTCCGAACAATATAAAAGTTCATTATTCTACGATAAATAATCATGATTTGGGCATTGAAACGATGAAGTCACCACAAGGAAAAGATGTTCTTTGTTATGACCTTGAAAGAACAATTTGCGATATTATTAAAAACAACACAAGTCTTGATAGTGAAACACGAAATAAAAGTTTAAGGAATTATTTTAATTCAGGAAGAATGAATGAAGAGAAACTATATAGTTATGCAAGGCAATTAAAGTGTATTAAGAAATTAGAACTAATTGTCGAAATAATGTAAGAGGTAAATCTATAAAATCATTAAAGAATAAAGCGAAATTACTATCAGTTCAAAACGAAGTGTCTGTCCAAGAAGTTATGCAATTGTATATGTTTGAAAGAATTCTAAAAAGGATTTCTATATCTAACTATAGAGATAATTTTATTCTAAAAGGTGGATTACTCCTATCTTCTATATCAGGTATTCATTCGCGGACGACTATGGATATGGATACAATGATTAAAGGATTAAAACTTGAAGAAGATAGTTTGAAGTGTGTTATTGAAGAAATATTATCAAAAGACGAAGTAGATGGTATAACTTTTGAAATAATTGAAATTGAAGATATTAGAAATGAAGATAAATATGGTGGTTTTCGCTTTAAGATTTATGGAAAACTTGAAAGTATTAAGAACTTCTTAACGATTGATGTATCGACAGGGGATATTATTACGCCAAAGGAAATAGACTTTCAGTTCGAAACGATTTTCAATGATGGCTATATAAATGTTAAGGCTTATAATTATGAAACAATATTAGCAGAGAAGTTTCAATCGATACTTGAGAATAATGGTTCTAAAGGTAGGATGAAAGATTATTATGATATTTGGTTTTTTATTAACCATCGTTATGAAATAGTAAATTCACACGTACTAAAAGAGGCAATTATTAATACGTTTACACATAGAAAAAGTTTCAATGATCTAGAAAATGTGATTAACATACTTTATATAATTTCGAAAAGTATTGTACTTAGAAAAAGATGGATTGAATATGCATCAAAGCACAAATACACTTTGGATATTGAATTTGAAAGCATTATGGAAGCACTTATTCAGTTCAATAAATTAATAGATAATATTAAATTACACAACAATCAACATTTTGAATAATTATGAATTTCATGTTGATAGGTCTAAAACATTGTAAACGCTTAGAATTTTGGTAGAATAGAATAAATTAAGAGGGACATTATGAACTATTCGGTACTAATTGTAGCAGGTGGAAAAGGTGAACGGATGGGACTAGGTTATAACAAAGTGTTTTATCCAATTAAAGATGGTAAGACTGTTTTAGATATGACCGTTAAATTGTTTGTGGATGATGTACGCTGTAAACAACTTGTCATTGTGACCAATCCACATGATTTACATAAGGTTACCCAAACACATGAAATGGGTCGTATCGTGAATGTTGGTGGGGGATTAACGCGCCAAGATTCTGTATACAATGGCTTAATGTGTGTTACTGAAGATATTGTATTAGTCCATGATGCGGCACGTCCGTATTGTACGATTGATTTAATTGATGAATTACTCTTCGCAATGGAAACAGAACAAGCTGCGTTCTTAGCGGTTGATGTTAAAGATACCGTTAAAGAAGTGAAGAATGGCTATGTTGTTAAAACGATTAATCGCGAAAGTTTAAAGAATGCGCAAACACCTCAAGCATTTAAAACAAGTTTATTATTGAGTTGTATCCATCAAGCCCAAGAAGAAAACTTCAAGGCAACCGATGATGCACAATTGATTGAACGTTACAGTAATGTACCA
The DNA here is from genome assembly GCA_942492995.1 of uncultured Erysipelotrichaceae bacterium. GTDB lineage: Bacteria > Bacillota_I > Bacilli_A > Erysipelotrichales > Erysipelotrichaceae > UBA2212. The sequence continues at coordinate 1,523,515 of OW818653.1, read as the reverse complement.
ATACGAGTTGTGAAAGGTTCATACGATAATCTTAAGATTACGACTCCAGAAGATGTTAAATAAATAGCCATTGGGGGATGGTAAATGAAAAAGATAATAATCGTTTTATTTATTATTTTACTTTCTTCATGTACTAAGGTTTATGTAGTAGAAGCGTGTTACTACACTCAAATCTTTAGTAGCTTTGCGTCGACTGAGAAAAACAATTTTGAACAATGTCAATCTTATTATTCAGAGTTTGAGTCTGCTAAATCAAAGGGAAAACTAGCAACACAATCAATTCTTAGAATTACTTCAGTCATGATTCGATTTGAATTTGATGATGAAGAAGGTGTAAATTACTATTTAAATAAAGACGGTTTATTCACCTATGATAAGAATGGATTTATGTTTCAATCTTATGTAAGAAAAGAACTCTTTACAGAGCTCTTAGAAAACATTGAATTAAAGAGACAAGCCCAACAACCTTAAGTACGATCAATTAGCTTGATAAAATCATCGTAATCATTCGCTTGAATCGCTGCTTGAATATCATTAGAACTGGTTAAGAATTGAGCACTCTTCGCAAAGAAGACATCTAAGTTATCATTCTCATTATCACCATATGACAACATAAATACTAATTGAACCATTCTTTCATTCCATAAGATTGGTTTTTTTAATATAGCAACAGAAACAAGGGTAGATTGACTAAACGCTTGATCTGGATGTGGTATTGCGATGAAGTTACCAAATTCAGTGGATGCGGAAGCTTCACGACGTAGAATAGATTCATAGAATCCAGGTCTGAAACTGTATAAATCACTAATCTTCTGCGACATAAAGAAGATAACATCCTCTTTCGTGTTCGCAATAATATCTTTATAGAACAATTTACGATCAAAGTATTCTGCGATTGAACTATCGTTTTGGTTGAATCGATGACGTAATGTTTGTAGATCATGATCACTTAATAGAGTAGATACATAGATGATAGGAGTAATTGTTTTAACGGTTAATGGAACAGTAGAGACGATTAAATCAAACGCATTAAGATCGAGTTGACTAAGTGATAATGCATCTTTCGTCACAATCTCTTCTAGGAACGGATTAAATTCTTGTTTAAATCGATACTGTAAGAGTTTAGCGGTTCCGTGTCCGGTTGAACAAACCAACAATACTTTCTTACGATTGATTGTGACTTTATGACGTTCAAGCGCAACATAGAAGTGTAAGGCAAAATACGCTATTTCATCTTCACTCAATTTAATATGGAAGCGACGTTCAATGACTTCTGTCGCAATCTCAGCGGTTATATAAGCTTGTTTATGTTTCTTGATGTCATTGAGCAAAGGATTCTTCATCATCAAGTTATAACTAATACGTTTAACTAAAGGAACACAATGTAGACCTAACGCAATACGTAAATCCAAGTCCTTACTTAAATCAATATCCATCGCTGACCGTACACGATCTAACATCTGGATAACCAATTCATCCACTTCTGCACTTACGACATTTGATTCATTCTCATTCTGACCAAATACACGTTTTCCTGATAGATGCATCGACACATAGCCTTTTTCATCTTCTGGGAACGGATATCCAAATAATTTCTCGATTTCAAAGATAATCGCACTAGCGATTTCATATTCGTTATCTTTTTTTAACTCATCTAATAAACTCGATTCCATAATAATTGATTCACCAATCTTTACTCTTTCAAGTGCTACAAATAAATGAATAACTAGGTTATGGAAGATTAATTCGCTGGTTTCATAATGGTGTTGATTAAACACGCGCAAGATATTTGTGCGTATTTCACTTAAGATATACTGTGTTTCAAACTCGTCTTCATCAAATAATTGTTTCTCATTGTACACAACATTCGCAATACACAGACGTAAGTTTAACTCACTTCCAATAATCTTCATTCCATGATGAGGTCTTACATCAAGATGAAGTTGGAAAGGTTCAATTTTCTGACGAAGTAATTGTAAATCTGTGCTTAGTTGTGATTTTGAGATCTGTAATCGATCGCATAAATCGATTGCTTTCATATAATCCTTTTCAAATAACATTATCTTCAGTAAGAAAATAACACGATTCGATTTATACGCTAAGGTCTCATCTTCAAACGCAAACTCATGCCACTTATTCGCAATGAATGTTCTAAACATATCCATATCAGTTACTTCAAAGTGATAACCTAAACCAGGTTTTGACTCAATATGTCCACCATTCTTAGCGAAAATGGAATCAAGTATCTTGATTTCATTACGAATTGTCTTTGTCCCAACAGAAAGAAGCTGAGCTAGTTTCTCACCTGTAATATAGGTATGACTCTCACTGAGAAGGTCAAATATCTTTTTAATTCTGGTTTCTTGCATGCATAACATCCTTAATGTCTAAATTCAAAATAATCGACACTATCATATCGTATTTCACTTAATTTTAATACACACACTATCTCTAGACAAAGGATGTGAATAATCCCTTGCCTAGAGAACACAAATTATTTATTTGAATTAAACAAACAAGCTCCATTCGTTTCAATAATTTCTTTATAGCGATAATAGGAATTCTTAATCGTACGTGTTAGCGTTCCATTACCTTCATTATCACGATCCACATAGACAAATCCATAACGTTTTTCCATTTCGCCTGTTCCAGCAGACACGACATCAATCGGACCCCAATATAAGTAACCAATAATGTTACAACCATCAAGGATTGCTTCATGAACTTGTTTCAAATGATCTTCAATGTATTGGATGCGTTCTGGATCAATAATCTGTCCATTCTCATCTAATGTTTCACGTAAACCAATTCCATTTTCCGCAATCATTAAAGGTAAGTGATAACGATCATGTAATTCATTACAGGTAATACGAATTCCAACAGGATCGATTGGCCAACTCCATGGAGCAGGAGTCGCTTTATCTAAATATGGATTATCAAATCCAACAGAACCACCTGTATCAACTTTCATGGTTACACCAGATTTATAAACAGCTGAACGATAGTAACTAAAGGCTATATAATCAACTGTATAGTTTTTGATTAATTCTAATTCACCTTCAAGAATTTCAGGGCCACATGCTTGTTCATCCCAAATTCTCTTAACATACCCAGGATATTCACCTAAACAATTCACATCACCAAATAATAGTCTTGAACGTTTGTAATCCAAAGCACCTAACACATCCTCAGGACGTGAAGAATAAGGATATGTCGCAACTGAAGAAAGTGAGAACATACACCCTATTTGGAAGTTAGGATTAATTTCATGGCCAAGCTTTACCGTCATCGCATTCGCTACACAGATATTATGAAGTGCTTGGTACTTTTCTTTTTGAGTTAATCCTTTAGTTGGTTCATTTGTATCTACTGGATCAATATCTAAACAACCACCTGCCGCAAATGGCATTAAGAATAGATTGTTTACTTCATTAAAGGTCATCCAGTATTTAACTTGGTGTTTATAACGATTGAATACTGTCTCTACATAACGCATCCATAACGGAATTAATTCACGACTTAACCAACCTCCATATTCAGTTAATAGGTATAGTGGTGTTTCATAATGACTTAATGTAATAACAGGTTCCATGCCCAATTTAAGCATTGTATCGAATAGATCTTCATAATATTTCAATCCTGCTTCATTAGGAACTGTTTCGTTTCCATTTGGGAAGATTCTTCCCCATGCAATACTTGTACGGAAGGCATTAAAGCCCATTCCTGCCATTAAACTTAGGTCATCTTTATAGCGATGATAGAAATCAATCGCATCATGACTTAGATATTTCTTATCTGGATTAAGTGCCATTTCCCATTTCTGAGTTGACACATTCCACTTTAAATCAGGTTTTGTCGTAATCCCTACCATGACATCAGTCACATTAGGTTGTTTACCATCTTCGAGCCATGCGCCTTCTAATTGGTTAGCAGCGACAGCTCCACCCCATAAAAAATTGTTAGGAAATTGATTGTTTAAATGTCCCATAGTACTCTCCCTTATCATTTCGGTTCTATTATAGGTATCTATTTTAGATATGACAATACGCAAAAAAATGCACAAAATCAGTGATGTTAGCGCTAATCATTGAAAAACACATATATATAAGGATAAAGAGCTGTTTTTAAGGTATTTTTGGCATATTTCGTAAGATTGATTAACACAAGTGCCATATCCCTATGGAAAAAGTGCAAATTGAATACAAGCCCAATTCATATAAAATGAGACTAGATTAATGACTAAGACTCGGTCTTATTCTTGATTCTTATTCGAAGATAGAAAGGTTAGGATAGAAAAATGGATGATGCGACATATAGATTAGCCTTCCAAATTATTCTACACGCAGGCAATTCTAAATCAAAATCTATGATGGCGATGCAGAAGGCGCGTGAAGGTGATATTCTAGAAGCAACTAATTTAGTCGTTCAAGCCAATGAGGATCTTAATGAAGCACACTTGATACAAACTGCCTTGAGTCAAGCAGAAATATCAGGGAACCCGGTTGATATTAATATCATCATGGTTCATGCTCAAGATCACTTAGGTATGGCGATGGTTATGAGTGAAGTTGCGAATGAGATTATACACATTTACAAGACGTTCACAAAGTAACCCCTAATGGAGGGTGTATGGTCATCATCAAATTATTCTGCCAAGCAGGTATGTCTACTTCACTGTTAGTTCATAAAATGAATCTATCAGCTAAAGAAAGAGGAATTGCCTGTTTCATCAAAGCTTACTCAGCGAATACGCTTGAAAGAGAAGTCCCAACTGCAGATGTCGTATTGTTAGGACCACAGTTGATTTATCTACAAGCAGATGCGCGAAAGTATGCGGCACCTACGGGGATTCCAGTTGCCATAATTCGTATGCAAGATTATGGAATGGTAAATGGTGAAGGTGTATTAGATTTCGCTTTGGATTTATATCATGGAAGAGCAGTTCAGTAGTCACTTATTACATTTGAAAGAAGGAGAAGAAAACTAAATGAAAACTTTCATCAATGACAAAGTATTTCCTGCAGTAATGGATTTCGTTACATCGAAACCTATTTCCGCAATCAAAGATGGTATGATCGCAACTATGTCACTTACCATCATCGGCTCAATTTTCTTATTATTGGCAAACTTCCCATACGAACCAGTCAAACAATTCTTTATTACAATTGGTTTACAACCACACATGTTACAAGTTTACCGTGCTTCATTTAACATCTTAGCAGTAGTTGCGGTGTTCGCAATTGCGTACCAATATGCAAAACATTCTGGTAAAGATGGTTTAGGTGCTGGTATCCTTTCAACCGTTGTATTCTTTACTCTAATTCCTCACAACCAAGTAGTTAGTGGTGTTGCGGAAGTAAGTCAAGAAGCAATCAAATTAACTGCAGCAAACGTATTACCAATGTCCTATACTGGATCAAAGGGTATGATTGCGGCATTAATCATCGGGGTTATCGTAGGTATGGTTTATGACTTCTTCTTAACAAAGGGTTATACAATCAAAATGCCTGAAGGCGTTCCACCAAATATCGCTCAATCATTCGCAGCTTTAGCACCAGGTGCAGTATTATTCACAGCAGCAATGTTAGTTAATACATTCTTCATCAACGTATTAGGCGTAACAGCTGTAGACTGGATCTATACCGCAATTCAAACACCTTTATCTGGTTTAACTGGATCATTGGGTGGCGTTATCGTTATCTATACATTAGTATCATTATTATGGTGGTTTGGAGTTCATGGTTCTTCTCTAGTAAACGGTGTTGTTAGTGGTATCGCTGCAGCAAACTTATTAACGAACCAAGCAATTCTTGACTCCGGTAAAGCTTTAACTGCTGCAAACGGCGCAATCATCTGGACTTCACAATTTGATGGTCTATTAATCAAAATGACTGGTTCAGGTATTACAATCGGTATCGTTGTAGCAATGTTATTTGCTAAATCAAAACAATTCAAAACTTTAGGTAAATTAGCATTGCCTTCAGCAATCTTCAACATCAATGAACCTATTACATTTGGTACACCAATCGTATTAAATCCATTCATGTTAGTACCTTTCATCTTCGTTCCAGTCGCAGCTGCAATCGCAAGTTACTTTGCGTTCGCAACTGGGTTAGTACCTTACTTCACTGGTATTAACGTTCCTTGGACAACACCAGCAATCATCAGTGGATTCATCACTGGCGGTTGGAGAATGGCGTTACTTCAAGTTGTAATCATCATCTGGTCTTGTATCGGTTACTACCCATTCATTAAGAAAATGGATGCGGACAACCTAAAACTAGAACAAGCTGCTGAACAAGCACACAAAGAGTAATCTTAGACTACGCTAACGCGTAGTCTTTTTTATTTAAGTTATAATATGACAATTTTCTAAATAACCCTATAAAATAGGGTAAATATACATTGATAAACCCTATAATATAGGGTATAATTTAAATGGAGGTAAAAATATGACTAAAAATAGACCTTTATTTGCGATAAGTGATCGATTATCAAGTATAGAAATCAAAAACATAAGAAAGAAATTGAACTTAACTCAACAAGAATTTTCAAGTTTAGTTAATGCTTCAACCAAAACAATAGAAAAATGGGAGTCAAGTACTGATTTGATTAAAGGACCCATTGTTACATTAATAAAAATGTTAAATGAAAACCCAGAGTTTGTAATGAACTATAGAATATTTCCGATGAAGCATCGGTTACGCATATGGTATATGTTTAGAAATGAAGTTTGTACAATAATAGATGTAGATGAAAAAAACAGAAAAGTAACTATTCGAAATTACACTGGTGATTTAATCTATCGTGCATTTGGTAATAATGAAAACCCAACATATCAAGAATATGAGGAATTTCTTGAAACAAGATGCTTACCGCGCAGTCGTGATAATTTGAAATTATATTTAAGAGAACTTGATATACCATTTTATGAACCATTAATGATTATAGAGAAGACTAATGGAAAAATGGCTGATGATGAATTTTGGATTAAACTAGAGAGGTAATAGTATGATTAAATTAGATGAAAATGACATAAAAACTAACACGGTCCAATCTTCAAAAGGCAATCAAATGAAGTGGTACTTTGATAAAACGTGGTATAAAGCGGACTATACAGGATATGAAGGCTTTGCGGAATATGTAATATCTAATTTATTAAAGTTTTCTAATTTAAAGGGACAAGAATATACAGAATATGATTCGGTTGAAATTGAATATAGTGAAACGAATTTTCTAGGATGCAAAAGCAAAGATTTCTTGCCAAAGGGTTGGCAATTAATTACATTAGAGAGATTATTCATTAGTTATTATGGTCAGAGCTTACATAAAAATATATTTTCAATTGAGTCTTACGAAAATAGAATCAAATTTCTGGTTGAACAAACAATTAGGATGACGAACTTAGAAGATTTTGGAGAATACATGAGTAAATTACTAGCAATAGATGCGATTTTTTTAAATGAAGATAGGCATACACATAATATTGCTGTTTTATTAGATAACGAAGGAAATTATCATTATTGCCCAATATTCGATAATGGTGCGAGTTTGTTATCAGACACGAAAGTGGATTATCCAATGAATAAGGACATATTTCTTTTAATGAAGAAAGTGAAATCAAAAACATTTTGCGATAACTTTGATGATCAACTTGATACTATTGAAAAAGTCTATGGTAGGCATATGAAGTTTAATTTTAATAAAAAGAATGTTGAAGAAATTATAGATAACAATAGTTGTTATTCCAAAGAAGTAAAAGAAAGAGTGAAAAATATTATTTTCAATCAAATGCGTAAATATCAATATATGTTTGTGAAATAGACTTGTTTGATTTAAAAGTGACTAAATTTAAAAAGGTGTAGAGATATTTTTTGAAAAAATGGTAAGGTAGTTCTACATGAATTAGCTAATTTATATAAGTTCATTAGTTTAGATGTTAAATTAAATTTGATATCAATCCCAAGATTAAGAGAAAAAATTATCTTGATTTGGTATCTATTTATTTCTTAAAAAAAGGTTGAGTAATTACTCAATATGCGTATCAAAAATAGAGTTTACTTTTCATTGTTTGAATGGTATAATCTTAAGCACGAGTAGATAAAATTTATTTACTCCTTGCCTGAAAAGGCCAATTGACCACAAGGAGGTGAACACATGAGAAATTATGAAATCATGTACATCGTCAAAGCAACTTTAGAAGAAGCTGCACGTCAAGAGCTTGTTACGAATTTACACGCAATCCTATCTGTTGATGGGGGAACGGTAAAACACGTTGATGAGTGGGGACTTCGCGAATTCGCGTACCCTATTGATGATATGACGAAGGGTTATTACAGTGTTATTAAGGTTGAAACTACGCCAGCGGCGGTAAAAGAGTTCGATCGTCTAGCACGCATTAACACAAATGTTGTACGTTTCTTAGTATTAAACTTAGAAGATAAGTAAAAGGGGAAATTATGATTAACCGTGTTGTATTGGTAGGCAATCTTACAAGAGATCCTCAATACTTTAAAACCCAGTCGGGAATATCCTACGCACGCTTTACAGTTGCTGTAAATCGTAAGTTTGGACAGAACGATGAAACTTCGTTTATTAGTTGTATTGCTTGGCGTCAGTCCGCTGACTTCTTGAATCAATACGCTAAAAAAGGAAGCACAGTTGGGGTTGAAGGACATATTACAACGGGAAGTTATGATGATAAAACTACAGGCAAGAAAGTCTATACGACGGATGTGACTGCAGATAATGTCCAACTTATCGGATCTCGCAATTCTAGCGAAACACAACAACCAAGTCAACAAGCACCGAAATCTACAGGATACTTTGCGGATAACGATGTTTCAGACGATGATTTCAACACAGGACCATTACTGGATATCTCCAGCGATGACCTACCATTTTAGCGAAAGGAGCATCTCATGGCATTCAAAAAACAAAGAACAGTACGCAAAAAAGTCTGTTACTTCACAAAAAACAACATCACTGTCATTGACTATAAAGATTTAGAACTATTAAAACGTTTCATTTCTGCAAATGGCAAGATTATACCAAGACGTGTGACTGGCACAGCAGCTAAGTACCAACGTATTCTAGCAACTGCAGTAAAACGTGCACGTCAAATGGCTTTATTACCATACGTAGCCGACTAAAAACTATAACCTCCACTATGTCGGTGGAGGTTTAACTTTATATATGAAAAAACAAGTACGCACAATTACAGAAGGATCAGTAATGCTTGGCATTATTGGTATTCTCCTATTTTTAAATTTACAGTTTGGATTGTTATTACAATCCTATTTTGTATTTGTATTTCCTATTCCAATTATTATCTATACAATTAGATATGGTTTTAAGAATGGAATAATTTTATTTACATCAGCTATTATTTTAACGTTGATGTTAGGTCAATTTACTACTTTATTCTATACTTTCACAGGCTTAATTTTAGGCTTAGTGTACGGGTATGGAATAATAAAGAATCGTACGAACGACTGGATTATTACAACATCTATAATTGTTAATTCAATTAGTATTTTTCTTGAAACTTATGTTTTAGCTAAGCTATTTGGTTATGATATTGTTACTGAAATAAACGTAGTTGTATCTGAATTATCCAAAATACCAGAGTTTGCGGCAATATTGAATGGTGAAGCATTGATCCTGTCGTTGATTCCATTATTATTAATAACCATGTCTATCATGCAAGCGTTAATAATTCATATGATATCAATAGTATTATTAAGAAGATTAAAGATTTCATATAGAAAATCTAGACCAATAGAATCATTACGATTACCAATTTGGGCTGGAATCATAGTGACAATTGCTTTATTTTCAGGAAAATACTTGGTAACTACAAGTTCTGTTACTTATCAAGTTATTGGAATAAATTTAGGTGTGTTCTCACAATTAATAGCTACATTTTATGGGTTTTGCTTAATCAAGTTCTATGGTAAAAGAACAGGTAATAAATCTGTAACCACTTTCGCCTTATTAGGTTTTCTTTTCTTGCCAAGTCTTGTAATCTATGTTTTCATTGGATTAGGACTATTGGATTGTTTTACGGATATACGTAAACGAATCGAACTCATTACACTATAAAATATGCTTAATCAATATAAAAAAGTAAAACGTCTTATGTGGCTCGTTTTAGCCATAGAAGTTATCGCATTAGGACTCAGTCACACCTTGTTTAGACTGCCTTTTTCGATTGTGGACGGATTCTTTGCGTTGGTTAATATTGTATTAATTATTGTGTTCATGGAATATTCAGAAGAATATCATAATGAAAGACTATTAACCATTTCTAAAATTCTTGGTAAAGATTCACAAGAAGCGTTCCTTTTTGGTGAATTAGGTTTATTAACCATTGATCATAATTATGAAATTACTTGGATAAGTGAACTTCTACATACACGTGCATACGATGTCATAGGACAGAAGATTATGAATTGGTTACCTGAGACTAAGTTATTATTTAATAACGAAGCAGATATGGTACAAGTCACGATTAATGATCATATCTATCAGATTAGACGTAAAGAAAATGGACAAACACTTTTCTTTAAAGATGTGACAGATTTAACGATACTTAGAGTCGCAAGTGAAGATAAACAAATCGTATTAGGGTTGATCCATTTTGATAACTACGAAGAAACAACACAATACGAAGAAGAACAACGCATTTCATTGATCGATAGTAAAATACGACAGGCTGTATATCATTGGGCAAATGATCGTGGTGTATTTATTAAACGATTAAGAAACAATAGAATGTTATTGGTGTTGAATGAGATGTTATTTAAACAAATGGTAGAGGAACAATTCTCTATCCTTAAAATCATTCGTGAAGCATCCTCTGAGCTAGATGTCGCAATTACACTTTCCATGGCATTTGCACGTGGATCGCTTGAGTTCTTAGAACTTGAAGAAATGGTGAATGGGGCACTAGCGTTAGCTCAAAGTAGAGGTGGCGATCAAGTTGCGATTAAGTCCTATGGCGAAGATGTTATTTATATGGGTGGAAGTAGTGAAGCTGTTGAGAAACGTAGTAAAGTACGTGCTCGTGTAATTGCACAAACCTTAAAAGAACTAATCGTTAATTCAAGTAACGTAATGATACTTGGACATAAAGATATGGACTTTGATTGTTTCGGTTCAGCACTTGTATTAAGTAAGATTGTTGGATCATACAACATACCAGTATCAATCATTATGCATGGTGCATTAGAGAGTAAACTATCATTAGCGTATGCGACTGAAAAAGAAAAATTTAATAAAGAACATCATTTCATCAAAGAACATGAAATATACGCATTAATTAATGAGAGAACACTATTAATAATGGTGGACCATCATTTAGCAACTCAATCATCATTACCTCAAATACTTGAGAGAGTTAAGAAGATTGTTGTAATTGATCATCATCGAAGAAACCAAGATTATAGCTTCAATCCATTGTTAGTTTATATGGAAACAGCTGCGTCTAGTACAACCGAAATGGTTACTGAGCTTATTCCATATCAACAGAATACAATTGAGTTAACAGAAGAAGAAGCGAACTTTGCGCTAACAGGTATTCTGATTGATACAAATCGATTCCGTACACGTACAGGAAGTCGTACATTTGAAGTATCCGCTTTATTAAAACAATATGGAGCAGATCCTATCATATGTGATAATTACTTAAAAGATAATTATCAAGAATTTATACTTAAGACAAAGTTGATGCAAAACCTTACTCGATTTAAAAAGGGTATTGTGGTCGCATCGATGAAAGATGATACAATTCTCGATCGTGCGTTAATATCACAAGTAGCGAATAGTTTACTTATCATTAAAGATATTGAAGCGTCATTTGTTGTATCAAAAATTAGTGAAAAAACAGTGGGTATTTCTGCTCGATCGAATGGGAATATCAACGTTCATGTTATAATGGAAAAAATGAGTGGAGGCGGTCACTTTACCGCTGCCGCATTACAAAGAGATAATACCAGTGTTGAACAAATTTTAGTTGAACTAGAACTTGTTATTGAACAATGGTTAGCACAAGAGGATGAAAAATGAAGATCATATTACTAGAAGATGTAAAGAATGTTGGTAAGAAGGGTAATATCCTTGAAGTTGCGGATGGTTATGCACGAAATTTCTTAATTCGTAATAAACTAGCTGTTGCGGCAACAGAACAGAGTAAAGCAATTCTTGAACAACAGAAACAACAAAAAATCGATCAAGAAAAAGAAGATATTAAAAACGCTGAAGCATTAAAAGTTAAATTATCCGATTTAACCTTAGTCTTTCCTGTAAAAACGGGTGAGAATGGTAAAGTATTTGGATCGGTTAGTTCTAAACAAATTGGTGAAGAACTATTGAAGAAACATAAGATTACGATTGATAAACGTAAAATCCTAGATGAAGGACCATTTAATACAGTTGGTTTCTACAATGTACAAATTGAACTTCATAAACAAGTTATCGCAACAATTAAAATACAACTAAAAGCACAATAAACCTATGAATCAAACATTACCTAATAGTACCGAAGCTGAACAAGCCTTAATCTCTAGTATGTTGTCCTATCCCAACAGTGTTCAAACTGCGATAGAACTCGGTTTACATTCCGAAGATTTTTACGTGGAAGCTCATAAGCGTATCTATGGTGTAATGATGACGATGTTTGAAGAAGGTAAACCTATTGATTCACCTTCTCTTTTAGGTCGTTTAAATGATTTAAAGATGTTAAATGCAGTAGGTGGAATTAATTTTATCTTAGAACTATCCGATACTTCAGTATCATCCGCAAATACAAAGTATTATGTTGAACTTATTCAAGATAAAGCATACTTACGTAATCTAATTATCACAGCTCAACAAATTGCTCAAGATGGGTATGACACATCCGTTAATTTAGACGATGTGATGGATCGAGCTGAGAAACAATTATTAAATGTTACACGTACACGCCGTACATCAGAATTTAAAGGTGCACGTGAAGTTGTAAAAGATGTATTAGAAAACATACAGAAGATGAGTACACAACACAGTAGTGTTACAGGTACTTCTTCTGGTTTTAGAGCACTTGATCGTATGACCAATGGGTTTCAACGAGGTGATTTAATCATTCTTGCGGCACGTCCTTCGATGGGTAAAACCGCGTTTGCGTTGAATATTGGGTTAAATGCGGCACAGATTACCAAATCAGCTGTCGCAATCTTTTCACTTGAAATGCCAGCTGAACAATTAATTACGCGTATGTTATCGGTTAAATCAAGAATTACAGGATCGATTCTAAGAACTGGTCAATTAAATTCAAACAATGAATGGAATGCCTTAAATGAAGCTGCGGCAGATTTAAGACAAACTAAAATATACATCGATGATTCACCAACCATTCGTGTAGCGGAAATCTTCTCAAAATGTCGTAAACTACAAACTGAGCATCCATTAGGACTTATCGTAATTGACTATATCCAATTGATTGCAAGTAGTTCAAAGAGTAATGGTGAAAATCGCCAACAAGAAGTATCTGAAATCTCTCGTGGCTTAAAAGCTCTAGCTCGTGAATTAAATGTACCTGTTATCGCATTATCCCAATTATCACGTAGTGTTGAACAACGTTCTGATAAACGTCCTCAACTATCTGATTTACGTGAATCAGGAGCACTTGAACAAGATGCGGACTTAGTTATCTTCTTATATCGTCATGCATATTATGAAAAAGATGAAGAAAGACCATCAACTGAGAAGACAGAAGTATTAATCTCTAAACATCGTAACGGACCAATTGGTCAAGTTGAATTAGCTTTCGAAGCGAATATCAACGCATTCTATAACTTCTCAGAATCCAATACACAAGGAGGATCGTAATGCGTAAAATATTACCAATACTTTTCTCGTTCATTATAGCCATTGGCATCGTTTCGATGAATGAAACGATTGAATATAACACATATGCGAATCTTGATTTAAATGTCGTACAAGAAGATTCGATTATTCCACAAAGTGTTTTAACCTTAAATTCAAGTTATCAAAAAGTTCAGAAAGTTTATCAGAAGGAACAACTTATTGGGGTTTTAAGTGATGATGCGGATACGGAAGCGTTTTTATCAAGAATCTATCTAGAGAAATACCAAACAGATTTTCCAAATACGAAATTAGGATTTGGGGAAGATATCTTTATATCAGAAGAAGAAACGAATTTTAATTATGAGAATCAAGATGAAGCTATTTTTAATTATCTAGCGAATCAAGATTTGTTTTCAGTAGAAGCAGATAAAGTTGAATTCTCGAATGGGGCAATAATCTATGTTAAGAGTATTGAACTATTTGAACAAGCGAAAGATTTATATCTAGAAAACTTTATCTCAAAGGATGCGATTGGATTAATTCGGGTTAATAAATTACCTCCACCACTCACAACCTATGGAACACGTGAAATAGGCTTTAGTATTGTGGAAAAAGCAGTATATCAAAGAGGATTAGCGCCTGCCACAAAGATTCTAAAATCGATCTCTGAAATTGTTTATTTCTTAAGTTATGGATATGGAACAGATATTAAACTCTATACTGTAAAAGAATATGACACCGTTGAAGGGATTGCGTATAAAGCTGGTTTAGCACCGCAACAAGTTGTCACAATCAATTCTGAATCAATTAAATCAGTGAATCAAATCTTAGAAGTTGGATCAGAATTAAATGTTACCTATTTCAATTCACCAATTAATATCATAGTAACCAAAGAGCGTCTCGCAAAAGAAACCGTTTATCCTCAATCTACGATGTATATCAAGGATAATACGATGCAAGAAGGCTTTAGTGTTGTACAGACTAAAGAAGAATTAGGTTATAAGGATGTAATGTATAAAGAAACATTTATCAATGGAGTTATCTCTGATAGTGAACTTGTTTCATCCACAATTATTAAACAACCTGTACGTGAAGTTGTACGTATTGGGACAAAGGTTGTGCCAGGTATCGGTTCAGGTACATATCGTTGGCCATTGGGTTCAGATTCACATGTATCGTGTCGTTGGTATTGTTACGCGGGACATCAAGGAGTCGATTTAGTCTATAACTTTAACAAGAATGGTCCGATATATGCGGCCGATAGAGGCGAAGTTTCACGTGTAGGTTATGATTGGCGTAATGGCTATCATGTATACATTGATCATAATAATGGAACTAAAACATTGTATGCGCATATGGTTCGTATGCCTCCAGTAAAACTTGGCGAACGTGTCGAAAAAGGTGACTTTATTGGTAACGTCGGAAGTACAGGACGTTCAACCGGTGCCCATTTACACTTTGGTATATACGTTAGTGGTTTAGCTAAGAATCCATGTAGTTATTTGGATGGATGTTAAAATGAAATATAGTATATTCGCAAGTGGTTCAAAAGGGAATTGTACATACATACAAGCTGGTTCAACCCAGCTTGTTATTGATTGTGGCACGACAAAGCGATATTTGACACAATCTTTTCACAGTATTAATGTAGACTTAAATAGTATCGATGCACTACTAATCACTCATGATCATAGTGATCACATCTCACAACTAAAAGTATTCAATCAAATTGATCGAGTAGTAGCGCCGGTATTGTTAAATTTACGTGAGGATAGTCAAGTATGGATGCCATATATTAAACATCGAATAAATGATGTCGATATTATGCCAATTGTACTTTCTCATGATTGTGAAATGATATTTGGGTATATTATCGAACATGCGAACGAAAAACTCGTATATATGACGGATACTGGGTATGTTAAGTCAAAAGACTTTAATCTTATTAAGGATGCGGACTATTATATTATAGAAAGTAATCATGATGTCGATTTATTGATGAAATCAAATCGACCATATATGACGAAACAGCGTATCTTATCGGATACAGGACATTTAAGTAATGAAGATTGTGCGTATTTATTATCACAATTAGTAACTCATAAGACGAAAGATATTGTTTTAGCACATTTGTCTCAAGAAGCGAATCAACCAAGTATAGCGATTCAATGTGTTGTCGAGGCATTTGAAAAAGAAGGATTAAACCCAAACGATTATTCAATACGATGTGCTTCACAAAGTATCATGATACAAGGAGGATTAGATTATGAAGAAATTACTAACTAAGAGCCTAATCTTAGTATTGCTCATTTGGAATAGTGTTTTAACTTACGAAGTATTTTTTAACACAAAAGCAGACACAACCATTAATCCAGATGGAACAGTTGTACAAACCGTTGTGACTGAATTTGATACAGATGTTACACGCGTTGTGGAAGATTCCATCGAAAAGGTAGTTGGAATTCAAGCGATTGAATTTGATGAAGTAGTATCTACAGGTAGTGGAGCTATTTTTGATAGTAAAGATAATGTTGTACATATTATAACGAACAATCATGTCGTCGAAAACGCTTCAAAAATACAAGTAGTTTTTGCGAATGGTGAAGAACTTGAGGCTACACTGATTGGTTCTGATGTATTTACCGATTTAGCATTACTTGAAGTTAAAGTAGATTTCGAAGTTAACGCATTTAAATTAGGTGATTCATCCTTAGTCAAAGTTGGTGAAAATGCATTAGCGATTGGTAGTCCATTAGGTCTATCTTTCCAAGGTTCTGTCACAATGGGAATCATATCTGGTAAAGATCGCGTTGTGCCTGTTGATCTTGATAATAATGGAACAGATGATTGGGATAGTATCGTACTTCAAACCGATGCGGCAATTAATCCTGGTAATAGCGGTGGACCATTAATTAACTTAGCGGGTGAATTAATTGGGATTACATCAATGAAGATTGCGGACAGTTCTGTAGAAGGTATGGGATTTGCGATACCAATTAATGAAATTATTCCAATAATCCAACAATTAAAAGATAATGGCGAAGTCATTCGTCCTGTAGTTGGAATTTCGGCAGTTAGTTTAGATGAATTAGCGGTATATCAAAAGAGTTATTATGGAATTCGTTTAGATCTAAATACAGGATTATATGTCATGAGTGTAATAAAAGATAGTCCTGCAGAACTTTCTGGAATAAAAGAAGGTGATGTTATAACTGCGTTTGATAATACGAATATTACAAGTTTCAAAGAATTTAGAAAATTACTTTATACGAAGAATGTTGGAGATGTTGTGTCAATTAGCTATGAAAGAGATGGCAAGAGCACAACAGTAAATGTTGTTCTTCAATGATAAAGATTGTTTGTGTTGGTAAGCTAAAAGAGAAGGCAATTATCTCCTTAGTGAATGATTATTTAAAGCGTATCTTACCATATAGTAAAATTAGTATCGATGAATTAAAAGATTATCCGAATTACGATGATGATGCGAGTAATAAATTAAGCATTGAAAAAGAATCTAAATCAATCTTAGATAAGATAACGAATGATGACTTTGTGATTTTATTGGACTTAAGAGGTAAGTATTATACTTCCGTTGAGATAAGTCAGATAATTGATCAAGCGAGTGTTTACGGTTCAAAGAATATCGTATTTGTGATTGGTGGGTCGCTTGGTGTAGATGAAACGGTCGTACAAAGAGCTAATTCTGTATGGAAACTATCTAATAATACATTTCCACATGGTTTAGTACGTGTATTGGTCTTAGAACAAATCTATCGCTCGTATCGTATTTTGAATAATCAAGCCTATCATAAGTAAGAAAACGCTGACAAATGAATATTAAAGGACTTTTAATGAAAGCCCTTTTTTGTTGTATTTAATGAATATATAAGCTAAAATAGAAACAACAAGTAGGAGGGTATTTGTGTGAAGCAAATTAATGTTTTAGTAATTGATCCAGTAGGATTGCATGCACGTCCAGCAACAGTAGCTGTAAGTGCAGCTAGCCGTTTCAAATGTGAAGTCAAGGTTGCGTTTAAAGGTCGTTCAGTTAATATGAAATCTATTATGGGCGTTATGTCATTGGGTATTCCTACTCAATCAGAAGTCATGATTTCTTGTGAAGGTGAAGACGAAGAAGAAGCAATCAAGACGATCGAAGATGTACTAAGAACTCAAAAGGTCATTCAATAAATAGAATGTCATAAAATGAAGATGATCTCATCTTCTTTTTATTATAAGGTGAACATGGAAACAACAATTCAACATTGGAAGAATCATCCTAATTTAGATCCTAAGCTTAAAGAAGAATTAAATCGATTAAGTGAAGTAGAATTAAAAGATGCATTTTATACGAATCTTGAATTTGGGACTGCAGGGATGCGTGGTTTGTTAGGCGTTGGGTGTAATCGATTAAACATACACACAATTCGTAAAGCAAATGTCGCATTTGCACGTTATTTAAGTCAATATCCAAATGTATTTAATACAGGTGTTGCGATTGCCTATGATAATCGCTATATGTCCTATGAGTTTGCGGTTGAATCTGCGAACGTATTAGCAAGTTTTAATATCCCTACCTATGTTTTTACGTCACTTAGACCTACACCTGAATTATCGTATGCAGTACGTGAATTAGGTTGTGAAGGTGGTATCGTAATTACAGCATCCCATAATCCAAAAGAATATAACGGATATAAAGTTTATGATAATAGAGGATGTCAGTTAATTCCTGAACTTATTGATCAAGTTATATTTGAAATTAATAATATTAAAGATGAACTTGCGATAGAAGTTCATTTAAGCGATGAACAAACTAAGTTAGTCCACTGGATTGATAAAGAAATTGATGATAAGTACATTGCACGTGTCATTGAAATCGAAAATCGTCCTGAAATGGATAAATCAAATATTAGTTTAGTCTTTACTCCCCAACATGGCACCGCATTAATGCCAGTAACGGAAGTGTTTAATAAAACAGGTTATCCATATATTCTTGTCGATGAACAATGTACTTTTGATCCAGAATTCCCTAACACAAAGTCACCAAATCCAGAAGAAAAAGTAGCGTATGAGAAAGCGATTGAGCTAGCTCGTAAAGTGAATGCGGATGGGGTATTGAGTACTGATCCAGATGCGGATCGTGTTGGGATTGTGGTTAAGCATAATAATGAATATGTTTTATTAACGGGTAATCAAACTGGATCTATTCTAATCGAGTACTTGTTAAAAACGAAGAAACAATTAAACACATTACCAGTAAACCCAGTTATCTTTAATACGGTTGTGACATCTGATTTAGGTGAGAAGGTCGCAAACTCGTATGGAGTAGAAGTTGAAAAGACATTAACCGGATTTAAGTTTATTGGAGAAAAAATTGCGAAATATGAAGTTACCCATGAAAAGAACTTTGTGTTTGGTTATGAAGAAAGTTATGGGTATTTAGTTGAACCATTTGTACGTGATAAAGATGCGATACAAGCATGTTTATTAATTGCGGAATGTATTAGTTACTATAAACATGAAGGTTTAACACTCGTCGATGTATTAAATGATTTATATAAACGTTTTGGTTATCATCATGAAGATCAAGTATCATTAACACTAAAAGGTAGTGATGGATCTGCGAGAATTAAAGCGATATTAAATCATTTTAGAAATAACGTGATTGAAGAGTTTGCGGGTATCAAGGTTATCGGTAAAGAAGATTATCTACTTAAACAGAAGACCAAGAATAATGTTATAAGTCCTTTGGATTTCCCTGCATCTGATGTCATTAAGTATTATTTAGAAGATGGGACTTGGTTGGCGATTCGTCCATCAGGAACTGAACCAAAATGTAAGTTCTATTTCTGTGTCTTAGGAAATAGTGAAGAAGACGTTAAAGCGAAGTTTAATTCAATTAATCAAGCATTAAAGACACACCTTGAATAAACAAGGATTAGGGGGTCCGTATGTATAAACAAAAAATTGTGGAATCATTTCATCAAGGACATTGTTTAGACGCACATAAAGTATTTGGTGCTCATTTTGATTATGATAATGCGCCTGGGGTTCGTTTTACAGTATATGCACCTCATGCAAAACGAGTTCAGTTACTTGGCTCATTCAACTATTGGAGTCAACCAGTTGAATTGACTCGTTTAGAAGATGGTTCTTGGACAGTCTTTGTGCCAGATGTGGCAGAATGGACAATGTATAAATATCGTATTGAACAATCAAGTGGTGAATGGGTTGAAAAGAGTGACCCCTATGCCTTTGCGTCAGAACTTAGACCTAAGAGTGCTAATTTAGTTGTTAATTTACATAACTTCCCATGGCGTGATGCGATGTGGGTAAATCGTAGAGAAAAAGGGTTTGATAAACCAATTAATATCTATGAATTACATCTTGGAAGTTGGATGAAGCGCGATGCACATGAATGGTTTAATTATGAAGAAATAGCGCATAAATTAATCCCATATATTAAAGAAATGGGATACACACATATTGAAATAATGCCATTAACCGAATATCCTTTTGATGGTTCATGGGGCTATCAAGCTCATGGCTATTTCTCGCTTACCAGTCGTTATGGCACCCCTAAACAATTCATGACGTTTGTGGATGAATGTCACTTAAATGAAATCGGTGTTATCCTCGATTTCGTACCTGTTCATTTTGTGAAGGATGCGTATGGATTACGTCAATTTGATGGCTCACCACTGTATGAATATCCAAATTCAAGTGATGCGAACAGTCAATGGGACACCTTAAACTTTGATTTATGGAAAGAAGAAGTCCGTAGTTTCTTAATGTCTTCTGCTAGTTTCTGGGTAGAAATGTATCATGTGGATGGATTAAGAATCGATGCGGTTTCAAATATCATCTATTGGCATGGGAATAAGAATAACGGATCGAATGATGGCGCAACTGCGTTTGTTCGTAGACTTAATTACTATCTTAATGTTCGCTATCCTGGTATTACGATGATGGCAGAAGATTCATCTGATTTCCCTAAAGTAACACATCCAACAACTGAAATGGGTTTAGGATTTGATTATAAATGGGATTTAGGTTGGATGAACGATACCTTAAAATACTATAGTTTAGATCCTATCTATCGCCAATTCCATCATCACCAATTAACGTTCTCAATGGCATATTTCTATTCAGAGAACTTTATATTACCTTTATCACATGATGAAGTTGTACATGGTAAAGGCACAATTGTGAATAAGATGTGGGGCGAATACAAACAAAAGTTTGCGCAAGCTCGTAACTTATATGCGTATATGTATGCTCATCCTGGTAAGAAATTAAACTTTATGGGCAATGAAATTGCGCACTTTAGAGAGTTTGATGAGAACGTAGAACAAGATTGGTTCTTGTTGGGTTACTATTCACATAATGCGTTTAATCGTTATGTACGTGATTTATCGCATGTGTATAAATATCATAGTGCTTTAAGTCATCTCGATTATAAGCATCATGGATTCAAATGGATCGATGCGGATAATGCGTCACAATCTATTTACTCGTTCTATCGTGAAGACCAACAATCCGTTGTATTATGTATATTTAATATGACACCAGCTTCGTATGAATCATATCGCTTTGGAGTTCCATATGCAGGGGTTTATACTGAGGTATTAAATACCGAAAAGGATATTTATGATGGATGTAATATGTGCAATTATTTCCCGGTAAATAGTGAACCGATTGAATCGCATCGATTTGATCATAGTATTTTAGTCAGAATTGCGCCATTTGCAGGAATTTACCTCGAATATAAAAAATAATGACCAATTACTTCATTAGTGATATTATGTTAAAGGGTATTTAGGAGGATAGGATGTTTAAAGATAAATTTGAATTCAAACGCGACTTTACACAACGCGTTGTGGAATTATATGGGCGTTCAGTTGAGCAATCACATCGTACAGAACGTTATATCGTTTTAGGTGAAATGGTTAGAGACTATGCGTCTATTCATTGGAAACATAGTAAAGAAACGATTGCACAATTAGAAGCAAAACAAATGTTTTATTTCTCAATGGAGTTTTTAATTGGACGTCTTATGACCAATAACTTGATGAATCTAGGGATTTATGAAGTGGTTAGAGATGGCTTAAAAGAACTCGACATTGATATTAATGAGTTAGAAGACTTAGAATCCGATGCTGGTTTAGGCAACGGTGGTTTAGGTCGTTTAGCTGCGTGTTTCTTAGATTCACTAGCGTCAAAATCATTACCAGGTCATGGCAACTGTATTCGTTATGAATATGGTTTGTTTAGACAGAAGATTGTGGATGGGGCTCAAATTGAAGTTCCGGACCAATGGTTAAGACTTGGAAATGTTTGGGAAGTGCGTAAACCTAAACATGCGGTAGATGTTAAGTTTTGGGGACGCATTGAAATGGGTAAAACCGATGATGGAAGAATTATCTTCAATCAAGTGGATTGCGAACATGTCTTAGCGGTTCCGTATGATATGCCAGTTGTAGGTAAATCAACTGATACAACCAATACATTACGTTTATGGAGTGCTGAGGCGAGTGATATTTTACCTGCCAATAAGGACTTTAGACAATATATTACAGAAGTACGTGAAATCTGTCAGAATGTCTATCCAGATGATTCTACTGAACATGGTCGTTACTTACGTCTTAAGCAACAATACTTCTTTGTGTCGGCAGGTATTATTTCTTACCTAAAAGCACATTTAAGAGTTTATCCAAGTCTAGATAATCTACAAGATAAGGTTGTGTTCCAATTAAATGATACACATCCTGTTCTAGCGATTCCTGAACTTATGCGTTTACTCATGGATGAGTATGGTTATAACTGGGATGATGCTTGGGCAATAGTCACAAAATGTGTTGCGTATACCAATCATACTGTTATGGCTGAAGCACTTGAAAAATGGCCAATTCATTTCGTACAACTCTTATTACCAAGAATTTATATGATTATCGAAGAAATTAATCGTCGTTTTGTGGAAAATGTGAAAGCACAATTCCCGTATGAAGAAGATCTCGTAAAACGTGTATCCATTATTAAAGATGGACAAATCCACATGGCTAACTTGGCGATTGTTGCGAGTATGTCGGTTAATGGCGTTGCGAAATTACATACTGAAATCTTGATTAATGATGTCATGAAAGATTTCTACCGTATCTTTAGTACTAAATTTAACAATAAAACCAATGGTATTACTCATCGTAGATGGTTAGTGTATTCCAATCCTCAATTAAGAGAATTATTGGATAAGACAATCGGAGATGATTATGTTTATCAACCTGAACATCTTATTAACTTAATGCCTCATGTGAAGAAAAAGAAACTTCAAAAAGACTTCTTAAAAGTTAAATTAGAACGTAAAGAAATCTTAGCGAAATATATTAAAGAAGTTACAGGTGTTGAATTAGACACTAATTCGATCTTCGATGTTCAAGCTAAACGTCTTCATGCATATAAACGTCAATTATTAAATGTAATGCATATTATCTATCTCTATCAGAAGTTAAAATCAGATCCTAACTTCACAATGGTTCCACATAGCTTTATCTTTGCGGCAAAAGCAGCGCCTGCGTATTACTTTGCGAAGAAGGTTATTAAACTAATTCATTCTGTAGGGGATAAGATTAATAACGATCCATATGTATCTAAGTTTATGAAAGTTGTCTTCATTCCAAACTACAATGTATCTATCGCTGAAATCTTGATGAATGCGGCGGATGTGTCTGAACAAATCTCTACGGCTGGTAAAGAAGCGTCAGGGACAGGCAATATGAAGTTTATGATGAATGGCGCGATTACACTCGGTACACTTGATGGGGCGAATGTAGAGATTCATGAACATGTTGGGGAAGAGTATGATGTTATATTCGGACTCAAAGTGGATGAAATAGAAGAGCTAAAAGCTAAGGGTTATGATGCATGGGCATATGTTAATGCGGATCCTGAATTAAAGGCCGTTGTAAATTCATTTATGGATGGTACATTCAGTCTAAGTATTGATGAATTCAAAACCATTCATGATGAGCTTATGTTTAGAAATGATGAGTATTTCTTACTCGCAGACTTTAGAGAATATGTAGCGGCACAAGAAGAAGTAGCGCGTCGCTATATGGATAAAGAATATTGGGCTAGAATGTGCTTAGTCAATATTGCACAATCTGGTTTCTTCTCTTCGGATCGTACGATTCAAGAGTATGCGGATGAGATTTGGAAAATTAAACCAATTAACGACTAGGTAGCGATTCGCTACCTGTCTTTATTAGAGAGGACTTTATGTCAATCTTAGTAACTATCTTAGTTTTAATGGCTTTTCAATTCACAACAACGATGACCATGTCTTTTATTCTTTCTGTGTCACCAGCGCTTGCGGATTATTTTAAGATATCAATCACGCTTGTTCCATATCTAAACATTGGTTTCATTGCGTCAGGAATGTTAGTCCCATTGTTTGGTTACTTTGCGGACCAAAAAGGTTTGAAGAATATGTTAGTATTAGGAACATTCATTTTCAGTTTTGGCGCACTACTTACCTCATTTGCGACAACACCTGCAGTATACTTTATCACTCGACTCATAATTGGGATTGGACATAACGTCTTCTTTGCGTTAGTTGCGGTATATTATGCACGACTCGTAGAACCTAAGATTCTAGTAAAAGTATCAGGTTACTTTAAACTCGCGTTTGCGCTCGGAATATTCGCAGCGCCTATTGTTGGCGCAATTACAGTAAGATACTTTAGTTTCCAAATATTTTATTTATTTTCATTTGGATTATCTCTGATCTTCGCACTACTTATTACACGAATACCAGTAGTGAAGAATACACATTTAGTTCCAGTCACACTCAATGATTTTAAATCATTATTTAAAATACGTTTCGTAAAATGGCTGTTAATTGGGACGTTCTTTTTAGCTATCGCACCGAACACAATCTTTAGTTTTTTGAGTATCTATCTTAATTCAATCGGTGAAACTCAAGAATCTATCTCATTTATCTATACCATTATTGGTTTAGGAACGGTTGGGTCTGGCTTTGTGATTATCTTCTTAGGTCATAAATATGCGTTTAGAGATTTATTAAAGTATGGTATTATCGGAATTATATGTGTTGTGCCACTAATTTTCTCACTTCAATCATGGATAATATTACCAGCTAGTTTTGTGTTCGCTTTATCGTTTGATTTAGTATTAGGTGTTCTTTATCCTGTCGCATCTTCTCTTCCTGTTAAGAATAGTGCAAGTTTAACCGCGTTGTTAAGTTTAACCATGTCTGTTACTTCACTAATGATTAGTTTTATCAATCCACTACTCTATCAAGCGTATGGATTTAGACTATTATTAGGTATTGTGTTCATATCGAGCATTCTATCATTCTTCGCAATTCAAAAAACATTTAGATTAGTTGATGAACATAAATTGTCAGATTCAATAAATTAGGTATAATAAAGTCATGCGTAAAATAAATCGGTTTGAAGCACATCTAGATGATTATGGAATAATCACTGCATATCTCTCAAAAGAGTTTTATCAAGGTAGAAGTGATGCCTTTTATGTGCGGGATGAAATGGGTCAACTTGCGAAGTGTTCTATCTATAATTATGAACACAGTGGGAATGATTATTATAAATATACACTTGGATGTGATACATCACTTGTGATTGGAAATAAATATGATGTATTAGAGGAACATGGATTAACCGTACCTCTACAATATAGTTTAATTACCAAATCGCTACGTTTTGATGAAGAGTTCTATTATGATGGCGATGATTTAGGGGTTAAATGTACTTTAAATACATGTGATTTTGCGATATGGGCTCCAACCGCGACTCGTATGGTGGTAGAAATCTTTAAAGAGAATGGTCCTCAAGTCATTGAGTTAATTCGCAGTGATAAAGGTGTGTTTAGACGTCATGTCGATTTTAACGGACATGGTTTAAGTTATCTCTATCATATCAATGTGAATGGAAGTTGGAATACCGCAATTGACCCGATGGGGATTGGTTCTACTGGAAATAATCAACGTTCTGTAATTATTGATTTTAATCAATTAAAGAAAACGAATCGTTATAAACTAAGTCCATTAGTACAACCAACAGATTCGATCATTTATGAATTGAGTGTACGTGATTTTACCATGCAAGCTGAATCGAACATCGTAAACCGTGGTAAATTTTTAGGTTTAACTGAAGAAAATACGAAAACTCTAGCGGGTGTTTCAACAGGTCTAGCGCATATCAAAGAACTTGGTGTAACGCATGTTCAAATTATGCCAATGTATGATTTTGCGACAGTTGATGAACACAATGTGTCTCTTTTCTATAACTGGGGATATGATCCTGTTCAATACAATGTACCTGAAGGTAGTTATAGTACTGATCCAGATTGTCCTACCTGTCGTATCGAAGATGCGCAGTTAATGGTTGAGACGTTCCATAAGAATGATATAAGAGTCATCATGGATGTCGTATATAACCATGTCTATGATATGGAAGCGAGTTCTTTCGAAATGGTCGTGCCATATTATTACTTTAGACGTTCGAATTCAGGCGCATTATCAAATGGGTCGTTCTGTGGAAATGACTTTGATTCGAATCGTAAGATGGCACGTAAATATATTCTAGACAGTGTCAAACACTGGATGGTTAATTATGATGTGGATGGATTTAGATTTGATTTAATGGGCGTACTTGATGTCGATACGATGAATCAAGTTGAGAAATTATGTCGATCAATTAAACCAGATTCACTTGTTTATGGTGAAGGATGGAATATGCCAACGTCACTTCCGGAAAATCAAAAAGCGAATCGGTATAATCAACACTTAATGCCAAACATTGGTCACTTCAATGATTTCTTTAGAGAACATGTTAAAGGTAAAACCCAACACGAAGAAGTGAATGTGAAAGGGTATTGTACAGGCGATACCAATTATATTGAATCAATGAAAGCTTGTATGGTTGGTACATCAATCGCAAATCGTACACGTTTATTTGATAAACCAGCTCAATCCATTAATTATCTTGAATGTCATGATAATCATACTGTTTGGGATAAGATGAAAGAAAGTAATAAAGAAGATAATCGTGAAGTTAGAATTAAACGTCAGAAACTCATGATTGGGACATTATTACTTGCACAAGGTATTCCATTTATCCATAGTGGACAAGAGTTCTGTCGTACTAAGAATGGAATTCATAATACTTATCGCAGTCCAGATACAGTAAATCAAATTGAATGGACACGTAAAGATCGTTATATTGAAGTGTTTAAGTACACAAAAGATATGATTAAGCTAAGAAAGATGTTCCCAATATTACGCTTAACGGATCCAGATATTATTGATAAACATGTTAAGTTTAGAGAATTTGATGGAATGTTAATTGTGAACTATCATTGTGAGAAATCGGATCCATATACGGATATTTGGATTTATATCAATCCAACCAATCAGATTTACTATGAAAGTTTTAATTCCTTCGTTAAGATAATTGCGAATGAAGCTGGGTTAATAGATGGTGTACTTGTACAAAATGCGACCATTAATCCATATACCTTAGTCGTATTTGCGAAGGCAGAAGATAAAAAATAAAACGTTGTGGGTAATTGCCTACAACGTTTTTTTACTTTGAACTTGATTCTTTGACAATGAGTTGGAATGGTAAGACATGATCAACTTTAATATCCACATCAATTTTTTCTATCTTATTAAGCAATAATTCCATACTCTTACAGCCTAACTCATATGTATTTAATTCTACGGTTGTGATAGCGGGATTAGACAAAGATGAGAATATGGTATTATCGAAACCAACGACTTCAATATCTTCAGGTACACGTAATTTACGTGAATGTATTTCATCAATGATACCTACTGCGATTAAATCGGATGTCGCAAAGAATCCATCAATCTGTGGATTATTGTCGAGAAGAAGTGCTGCGACAGCCTTACCTGCAATAAATCCAAAGTTATATTCTTCGTTCGTTTTGGATAGTATCGGTAATTGATGTTTACACAATACATCTAAATAAGCACGATATTTTTCCAAGTGTGAAACGATATGGGTTGAACCAGTATGAACATACGCAATATTCTTACACCCATTATTAATCATATGTTCCATCAATTGATAACTTGCTTGATAGAAATCAACACTATAATAAGGTGCTTTAGATTCAGGCAAATACTCAATAACTTGAACTAATGGATAATTCGTATATATTTCATCGATTTCTTCGAGTGTTAAGGTGTTTGAAATTAAGATTAAACCATCGACATAGTGATTCTTTAACATCTTCACATAGTGTTTTTCACGGTCACGATCGCCATAGGTTGTACAAATAAGGACATTGTAGTTATTATGATGGGCAATGTTCTCAATCCCTTGGATAATCATGGAGAAAAAAGGATTATCAACACTATGAACAAGCACTAATATCATATTCGTTTTATCTTTACGCAAAAAAGTACCCATTGCGTTTGGTTGATATTTCAATCGTTCAATGGCTTGTTCAACTTTAAGCCGTGTTTTCTTTGATACACCAGCGCTATTATTGATTACGCGGGATACTGTAGCAACGCTTACATGCGCTAAAGATGCGACTTGTTGGATCGTACTCATGTTAAATGTATTATAACATAGCTAAAACACTAAAGATTTAGCATAAAATCATTAATTATTGAAAAATGTAAACGATTACAAATTTTTTCTGATTTTAGTGAACTATAATGAACTTACATAGAAAAAGGAGGACAAAATGAAGAAATTATTAACAATTATTTCTATGCTATTAGTTGTTTTATCGTTAACAGCTTGTGCACCAAAAGCAGAAGAACAAGTCGTCATCACATTCAAACAAAACAAACCTGAAATTGATGAGGCTCTCCAAGCTTATGCGGCAGCGTATGAAGAAGCTACAGGGGTGAAGGTAAACGTCGTATCCTGTGGTGGTAGTAGTTGTGCTTTAGGAGATATGTTAAAGGCTGATTTCGCTGCTGGTGAAATGCCTGATATCTTCCCAATCGATGGACCAGATAGTTATGCACAATGGGAAGCAATTATTGCGGATCTAAGTGCAGAAAAATGGGCTGGCGATACTTCAGTTGAATACGTAGTGGATGGAAAAGTAGTTGGTTTCCCAGTCGCAGTTGAAGGTTGGGGTATGGCATACAATGCGGATTTACTTGAAAAAGCAGGTATTGATCCAGCGACACTTAACAACTATCAAGGTTATATGGACGCATTTGCTAAACTTGAAAGTATGAAAGCAGAATTAGGCATTGACTCAGTTGTTTCGATGACTGCAGGTCCTGGTATGTATTGGGTTACAGCTCACCATAATTTCAATAGCTTATTATCCAATGGCTTACCATACAACGATTTAACAGTAGCGAATGATTTATTAGCAGGTACAATCGATGAAACTCGAATCAGTGAATATGCGGATTGGGTTAACTTATTGTTCACATACGCTGATAAGACAGTTCTAACAACAGGCAATTACGACTCACAAGTCGGCGCATTCTTAAACCAAAAAGCAGTATTCCTACACCAAGGAAACTGGGTTGATGGAAACTTAACAGATGCGACATTCGAAATGGCATTTGCGCCTCACGGTTCTACAAAAGCTGTTACTGATGGTATCTTCGTTAGTGCACCAGCATGGTACGTAGTAAACAAAGATTCTAAGAACTATCAAGCAGCATTAGATTTCTTAAATAATTTAGTCTATACCGATCTTGGCCAAAAATACATGGTTGAAGAAGCTGGTATGATTCCTGCATTTGGAAACATCGCTTTACAACCTACAGGTAAACTTTCTAGATCTGTTCAAGCTTGGACAGCTGAAGGTAAAGTTTATTCTTGGAACCAATATTTATTCTCAGGCGAATTCAGAGATAACGTCTTAGGTCCAATTTATGACCAATTGGCTCAAGGTGCAGTTACCGTTGAAGAATTCAAAGAATTATTAAAAACAGCTCTAACTGATAACGCTAAATAATCAGTCAAACATTAGGGGGCAGGAGTGTTCCTGCTCCCTATTTTTTATACCAGGAGGACAGTATGTCGAAATTCATTGAAACATTTAAGAAGATGGGAAGTGGTAGTTTAGATCAAGATAAACGTAACCAAAAGTTTGTATTTTGGCTATTTCTATTTCCATCGTTGTTTTCATTCTTTATGGTACAGATCATTCCATTTGCGATTGGTATTTATTACTCTTTCACCAATTGGTCCGCAACTGCACAATTATCCATTGATTTTATTGGATTAAAAAACTATTTCGATGCATTTCAAGATCCTTCCTTCCTGTATGCGACAATCATTACGTCGATCTATACTGTAATGAATATTCTATTAGTCAATGTCATCGCTTTCGCTTTAGCGCTTCTAGTCACATCTCAATTAAAGGGACGTAATTACTATCGTGCAGGATTCTTCTTACCGAATATTATCGGGGGAATTATCTTAGGTTATATCTGGCAATTTATCTTTAATAACTTTGTGCCTCAATTAGCTGAAATGGCAGGATTTACGTATCTTGCGGATAACTTGTTGTTGGGGAATAGTAAGACTGCACTTCTCGCAATGGTTATTGTTAGTACATGGCAATCCGCTGGTTATATCATGATGATTTATGTGGCCGCATTACAGAATGTACCACGTGATTTGATTGAAGCAGCTCAGATTGATGGGGCAAATGCTTGGCAACGTTTCCGTAATATCACGATTCCACTTGTTTCTCAAGCGTTTACCGTTACGCTATTCTTAACGCTTGTAAATTCATTTAAACAATTTGATGTGAACGTATCCTTAACAAATGGTGGTCCTAGTACAATGTTCCTAGGAAAAGCCATTAAGGGCACAACACTTCTCGCAATGAACATCAGTGATACGTCTACGATTTCATTGAATACAGCTCAAGCTCAAGCTAAGGCAATTATCTTCTTCTTAGTCTTAGTTACGTTCTCACTCATCCAAGTTTATGTATCGAAGAAACGCGAGGTTGAACTCTAATGTTTAAAAATATCAATAATCGAATCATTCTTAAGAATGTGGCAGAATTTCTTACCATTGGATTAGTCGTTATATTCTTAGTACCTTTGTTTCTTGTGCTAATCAATGCGGCTAAAACAAATAATGAAATTATCTCAACTCCATTAAGTTTGCCATCTGATTGGTCCACATTATGGGCGAATATCTCGAATATCTGGAATAACCCTAATTTACGTTATAGCCAAGCTTTAGTGAATTCTACGATTATTACTGTATTCTCATTAATGGGCATCACAATCTTCTCTGCGATGGCTGCGTGGGTATTATTACGTACTAAGACTAAAACATCGACTGCGATCTTCATGATTTTCGTAGCGGCGATGGTTATCCCATTTCAAGTCGTTATGTTTCCATTGGTAAAATGGTTTGGAATATTCCAATCATTTACTGGTATTCAATTACTAAGAAGTTATACTGGAATAATTATTGCGTATGTAGGGTTTGGTAGTTCATTATCGATCTTTATGTTCCATGGGTTTATGAAATCTATTCCACATGAAATAGAAGAAGCGGCGTATATGGATGGATGTGGAAAGTTTAAAACATTTTTCCTAATCGTATTACCGATTCTTAAACCAATCTATGTGACAATTCTTATTCTAAATGGAATATGGATTTGGAATGACTTCCTACTTCCGATGTTAGTCTTAGGTAAAGGAACGCCTGTTCAAACAATTCCTTTAGCTGTTAATAACTTTGC
Source organism: uncultured Erysipelotrichaceae bacterium (assembly GCA_942492995.1). Taxonomy (GTDB): domain Bacteria; phylum Bacillota_I; class Bacilli_A; order Erysipelotrichales; family Erysipelotrichaceae; genus UBA2212. The sequence continues at coordinate 1,491,910 of OW818653.1, read as the reverse complement.
GGGCGCATTCTTAGTCTCATGGGATTTAATGATGACAGCGATTCTTATGGCACTTGTCCCAATTATTATATTCTTCCTCATGGCTCAAAAACATATCATTAAGGGTATGGTTGAAGGCTCTGTTAAATAGGTGCATGTATGAAACTATGTGCATTTGGTGAATTGTTAATTGATGTGGCTCCGTATGGATTATCTGACCGAAACTTTCCAATCTATGAGTTTAATCCTGGTGGTGCACCGGCTAATGTGGCGGTCGCAGTTTCGAATCTTGGTTATCAAGCAAGTTTTATCGGTCAAGTTGGAAATGATCACTTTGGGAACTTCTTAAAAAATGTTCTAATTGATAAGAAGGTTGATACAGAAGGCTTATTAATGAGTTCAAAGTATCCAACTAGCTTAGCAATCGTTAGTATTGGGGATAATGGTGAAAGAAGCTTTAGTTTCTATCGCAAGAATAATGCGGATGTGATGGTAGAAATGAATGACACATTCAAACAGAAAATAGATGAATGCGATATCTTTCATATTGGTAGTGTAAGTATGACGGATGAGCCTGGACGTGCTACAAGTTTTAAATTATTAAAGTACGCAAAATCTAAACATAAAGTAATAAGTTATGATCCTAATCTAAGACGATTATTATGGGATAATATAGATGAAGCATGTGAATTAATCTTAAAAGGATTATTGTATGCGGATATCGTAAAAGTAAGTGAAGAAGAGTTAGTCTTTCTAACGGGAATAAATGACTATGAAAGTGCATGTAAATGGTTAAGTGATAATTATCCATTTAAGCTTTTATTTGTGACCTTTGGATCAGATGGGTGTGCGATTTATTTTAACAATCGATATACTCATATTGCTTCATTTAAAGTAGATGCGATTGATACAACTGGTGCTGGGGATGGATTCTTTGGCGGTGTATTAGCTCAATTGATGAAAAGAGGTTTAAAACTTGATTCATTAACTGAACGTGAGTTGTATCATATTAGTGTATATGCGAACGCGTGTGGTGCATTTGCGACAACTCAAAAAGGCGCAATAGGCTCACTTGCATATCCCGATGATGTTAAACAATTAGGTGGTGAAAATAGATGAATGATCGATTAAAAATACGTGAGATTTATATGAAGCTTTACCACAATGAGACTGCGTTAAATGAACTCTTTACTGTGATGGATCAGTATAAATCAGAACGTACTAAAGATTTAGTCACTATGGACCAACATCAACGTAATTGGTACTTTGGTCAAGATATCGTAGGGATGACATTGTATACTGATTTATTTGCAGGTAATCTAAAGAAATTAAATCAGAAGATTGATTATTTCAATGATTTAGGGGTTACATTCTTACACCTAATGCCATTATTAAAACCACGAGATGGTGAAAATGATGGAGGATATGCGGTAGAAGATTATCGTAATATCGATCCAAGATTGGGAAGTAAGGATGATTTTCTTCAATTAGTTAAATCATTGCGTAAAAGTAATATAAAAGTGTGTATCGATTACGTTATTAATCATGTCGCAAAAGAACATGTATGGGCTAAAGATGCACTTAATCACGATAAACTTAAACAAGATTATTTCATTATGTATGATACCGATGAAATGCCAAATCGATTTAATCGAACCGTACCTGAAGTACTACCAGATAAATGTCCAGGTAACTTTACGTATTATCCAGAAATTAAGAAATATGTATTTACATCATTTAGTGAATTTCAATGGGACTTAAACTTCCAGAATCCGTATGTATTTAATGGAATGACTGATAATCTATTGTACTTAGCAAACCTTGGTGTAAACATGATTCGTTTAGATGCGATTCCATTTATGTGGAAACAAGTTGATACAACCTGTCGTAATTTAAAACCGATTCATGATTTATTACGATTATTCAATTTAATCAAAGAAGAAGTATGTCCATCACTCGCACTTCTAGGTGAAGCGATTGTAGAGCCACAAGAAATTGTGAAGTACTTTGGGGATGATGGCGAACCAGAATGTGAAGTTATGTACAATGCGAACTTAATGGTAGATATCTACAATGCGTTCGCTACACGTGATGTACGACTTATTACAATTGATGCGAATCGATTCCAAATTCCGCACCGTGGGACATGGATGAATTATGTTCGTTGTCATGATGATATTGGTTGGGGGTTTAATGAACAAGCAATCCGTTCGTTTGGATTAGATCCATATCAACATAAACAATTTTTGATTAAGTTCTATGGAAATCAATTTCCTGGATCATTCGCAAAAGGCGAAATGTATCAGTTTAATCCAATCACACATGATGCTCGAACCAATGGGACATTATCTAGTTTATTAGGTTTAGATAAAGCGATTGAAACGAATCAAGTATTTAGACGGTTTGAATCAATTCGTAGAATCAATTTAGCCCACGCATTAATTCTTACCTATCGTGGATTTCCACTCATCTATTCAGGCGATGAGATTGCGAGTTTAAATGATCAATCGTATCGTTTAGATCCAGATAAGATGAATGAAGGACGTTGGGTTCACAGACCCTTCTTTGATTGGAAACGCTCTAAGAACAAGGATGTGATGGGGACGGTTGAGTATGATGTATATCAGAACTTAAAGAAGTTAATTGAAGTTCGTAAGAAATTACCGTTTTTACAAGGACAGGCGAACCAATATGCACTCGATCTAAATAATCAAAGTGTTTTAGGTATTATACGTCAGATTAAAACTCAAACATTCTTTGCGTTGTTTAACTTTAGTGAACATACACAATGGATTAATACAGATCATCTTAGACAATTATTTAATGGAGTAGAAGCGATTGATCTTATTCAAGGTAGACAATTTAATCTTGATGATGAATCGATTGAATTAAGTCCATATGAATTTGTTTGGTGTATCAATCAACCAAAAAAGAGTAAGAAATAGGTATAATTTTAATACAAGAATGCGAGGAAATGATTATGCAAAGAAAATGGTGGATGAGTTCAGTTGGGTATCAAATCTATCCAAGAACATTCTATGATACGAATGAAGATGGTATAGGAGATTTAAAAGGTATTATCCAAAAACTTGATTACATCAAAGATTTAGGAGTTAATATCATTTGGATCGGTCCATTTTACCAATCACCGATGGATGATAATGGGTATGATGTGAGCAACTTTTTAGATGTAGATCCAGTGTTTGGAACACTCGATGATGCGCGCGAATTACTTTATCAAGCTCACCAAAGAGATATCAAGGTTGTATTGGATTTAGTTCTAAATCATACATCGGATGAACACGCATGGTTCGTAGAATCGCGTTCAAGTTTAGATAATCCTAAACGAGATTATTACATCTGGCAAAAGGGAAAACTTGATACGAATGGGGAGTTACTTCCACCCAATAATTGGGGTAGTTTCTTTGAAGGTTCCGCGTGGAATTATGATGAACAATCTAAAGAATTTTATATGAAGATCTTCTCCAATAAAATGCCAGATCTTAATTGGAATAATCCTAAATTAAGAGAAGAAATGTATCATGTGGCGCGTTATTGGTTAGATATGGGTGTTGATGGATTTAGAGTAGATGCGATAGCGCATTTAGCACGTGATTTATCGTTTAAAGATAGTACATTACCGCTTAACTTACATGGAGTTGCGCCAGATTGGAGTAAGTTCTCAAATCGAAAAGAACTATTTACATACATCAACGAATTTCACGATAAAGTATTAAGTCATTATGACTGTATGACAGTAGGTGAAGTTGGTGGTGGCGCAAAAATAGAGGCTGGTTTAGGCTATGCGGCATATGATGCACAAGCATTTAATATGGCATTTAACTTTGATCATTGTTGGGAAACCAGTCAAGTTATTGATCCAATAACTCATGAAAAAAAGAATGTGACAAATGTATTAAATCTCAAACGTATCTTTAATTATTGGGTAGAGGGTATGGAAAACAAAGGATGGTTACCACAATACTGGTTGAATCATGATCATCCTAGAGTGATTAATCAATATGGTGATCCGATTCATTATCATCGTGAGTCAGGCACAATGTTGGGAATGATTTTACTTACTTTACCAGGTACTCCATTTATCTATAATGGGGAAGAGATTGGAATGACCAATGTCGATTATACGGATGTGAATGATTTTAACGATGTGTGGGTTAAGAATAATGTGAAGAAGTTACTTGAACATGACACATTAGAAGATGTCTTAGATAAGCTAAGACGTACATCTAGAGACAATGCACGTACACCGATGCAATGGTCAGATGATAAATACGCTGGATTCTCAGTAGTTAAACCAATCCAAAAAGAGATATCAAATTATCCTACGATTAATGTGAAGAATCAATTATTGGATGAACATTCTATCTTAAGGACCTATCAGAAATTAATCCATTTAAGACGATTCAGTGATTATTCAGATACACTAATATTTGGTAAATTCAAGTTAATTAACGCTGAACATGAAGACGTATTTGCGTATGAACGTACAGATCAGCATAAGAAGATAGTTGTAATAGGAAACTTTAGACCTTATCCAATTAAGTTTGAATACCTAAATGGAACAAGTATCATTTATACAAACTACAATCGTGTAGATCATAGAATTCATCGTTTAGAACCGTTTGAAGCGATAATCTTAGAAGCGAATCATGATTAATACACTATATATCAATATTCTACAGTCTAGACAAAAACCATTGATTCAAGAATTTTGCGATTCGTTTGGGGATGATGGCTATTGGGTTACGGATACCATCTATCGCATGGATGTATCAGAAGATGGTAGAATACAATTTAAAATGAGTTTAGCGAGTTTTGAGGCGGATTTAGGATCGAATATCTGTGCGGTAAGTGGCGTAAAAGATGATGAGCTAATGTTGGTAGCGCTTGAATGTGCTACACGATATGCATTAGGTAAGATGGTCGATTTATCAGATGTGATGTTAATGTGTGTATGGGATAAAGAACCATCCCTCTTAAATGCGACGAGTACTAAATTAAAAGACTTATCTGCAGAAATATTAGACACAATACGCATGTATTTCTATACCAGTCAAAACGCAGTACTCGCTGCGAAACAGCTTTATCTACATCGAAATACATTTAACTATCGACTTGATAAGTTTAGTGAAAAGACGAATATGGATATACGGAATCCACATATTGCGCAGTATTTATATCAGTACTTTATCTTAATTGAACGATTATAAATTGATTTGTGCACGATGCACATATGAATAGAATATGACTATGGTATACTCGAATTACGAGGTAAATATGGCAACACTACAATTAAAGAATATTAATAAGATTTATGAAAATAATGTACAAGCAGTTTTTGATTTCAACCTAGAAATCTACAATAAAGAATTCATTGTGCTGGTTGGTCCTTCTGGCTGTGGTAAATCCACAACGCTACGTATGATTGCAGGACTAGAAGATATTTCTTCTGGTGAACTTTATATCAATGAAGCGCTCGCAAACGATAAAGCACCTAAAGATCGTGATATCGCAATGGTATTCCAATCGTATGCACTTTATCCACATATGACTGTGTATGAAAATATGGCATTTGGTTTACGTTTAAAGAAGGTCCCAAAAGAAGAGATTGATCAACGTGTACATGAAAGTGCTAAGATACTAGAAATTGAACAATTCTTGGATCGTAAACCTAAAGCATTATCCGGTGGTCAACGTCAACGTGTTGCGTTAGGTCGTGCGATTGTGCGTAATGCGAAAGTATTCTTAATGGATGAACCACTCAGTAATCTAGATGCGAAACTACGTGTACAAATGCGTTCAGAAATTATTAAACTTCATGAACGTTTAGGTGCTACAACAGTTTATGTTACACATGACCAAACCGAAGCGATGACAATGGCAACGCGTATTGTGGTTATGAAAGATGGCTATATCCAACAAATCGGAACTCCAAAAGAGATTTATAATACACCTGCGAACATGTTCGTTGCGAACTTTGTAGGATCACCTGCGATGAACTTTATCAATGGTAAGTTTGTGAAGGGACGTTTCGAAGTTGACGGTAAATCATTCATGGTTCCTAAAATGTTCCATGATGGATTAAAGAATTATGAAGGTAAAGAAGTTGTATTAGGCATTCGTCCAGAAGATATTCACTATGAAGGAATTGTTGCAGAAACATTCCCAGATACACCGTTCGACTTCAATGTCGAAGTATCTGAATTATTAGGTCATGAGTTTATTCTTCATGGACAATTTGGTGGACAAAAATTACTCGCAAAGGTTGCGTCACGTGTCGATGTTAGAGCACATGATACGATTAAATTAGCGATGGATGTGTCTAAATTACATTTCTTTGATAAGGACACGACTAAGACATTATTCTAACCCGAGAAATCGGGTTTTAAACTGAGGTACTATGAACACATTAAGAAATCAAATGATTTATCAAGTATTCGTTAGAAACTATTCTGAAGCTGGTACATTTAACGCATTAACCCAAGATTTAGTACGTATAAAAGAATTAGGCACTGATATCCTCTATTTAATGCCGATACATCCAATTGGCGAATTGAATCGAAAAGGGATAATGGGAAGTCCATATGCGATAAAAGACTATTATGGAATAAGCCCTGATTTAGGAACATTGGATGATTTTAATGAACTTATCAAACAAGCACATAAACTAAACATTAAAGTAATGTTAGACATTGTGTTTCATCACACAGCACCAGATCATGTATGGGTAAAAGAATACCCTCATTTCTATGTGTACAAAAAAGGTAAACTCGCAAATAAAGTTGGAGATTGGTCAGACATTGCGGATTTTGAGTTTGATCACAATCCAGAACTTATTAATAAGCTTAGTGATGTATTACTCTATTGGACAAAATTAGGTGTAGATGGTTATCGTTTTGATGTCGCATCGATGATACCTAAAGAATTCTATGAAATCGCATTTCCACGTGTTAAAGAACTCAATCCAAATACGATATTTTTAGCGGAGAGTGTTGATTCGAACTTTGTGGATTACTTAAGATATCACAATCATACCTGCTTAAGTGATGCGGAATTATATCAGTACTTTGATATACTGTACGATTACGATAATCAAGTAAACTTTATCGGATATCTACGTAATGAGAAATCATTTAGTGATTACATCGCTGCACATCAAAGACAAGAACGTATTTATCCTGTTAATTATGTAAAAGCACGTAATGTGGAGAATCATGATAATCCTCGTATCCAAGCGTATACGCAAGATCGATTAAAGTCACTTAATTGGTTAGCGTATGTCTTTATGTCAAAGGGAATCGCATTCTTACATTTTGGGATAGAAACAGTTACAGATCATATGGATTACTTATTCGAAAAGGATCCTGTTGATTGGACGAAGGTTGATAATGAGTTTGTGAGTTGGATTATAGCATTAGCTAAGCTTAAGAAAGAACCAATCTTTGCGCAAAATTATGGGTATAAATTGGTTGAACATTCCAAAGAAGTATTACATTTCGAATATGAGAATGAACAAGAACGATTAGTCGCATTATGTAATGTGTCTTCTTCTAAAGGTATGATTCAAATTGATTGCCCTGAAGGTGAATATCACCATCTAATTACCAATGAATTAATTGATATAAGATTTGGACAGATTAAGTTATCGAATTATCCAATCATAATTTCAATCAAAAAGTAATTTGAACCTCATAATATTGTTTATTGATTTATTTAAATGTACAATATTTCTAATGGGGATTATAAAATGGGGAAAAACAATAAAAAAAATTTAATCTGGGCTAGTTTATTAGCCCTTTTTATTATCTTTGGAGTAATTACATTATTAAATATTAATGAAGAAAGAATTAAAGCAAATGAGTTTGAAGAACTTAAAACGTATTTAAAGGAGAACTATGATCAATTTGTAATCGATGGTTCTACATCAACCTTACCTTTACATACCGCAATAAGAAATATTTTCAGTTCAAAAAGATCAGAGATACAACATAGTAAGACAGTTGATGCCTTTAATAAACTTATTATGGGTGAGAACGACATATTAATGGGTGTTGATTATAGTGATGAATTATTAAATGTCGCTAAGAATAATGGGGTTGACTTAGGTAAAATCGAAATCACAAAAGAAGCTTTTGTGTTTTTAATAAACAAAAACAATCCAGTTAAGAGTCTAACAATCGAACAGATTAAAGACATTTATAGTGGAAAGATTACAAACTGGAATCAAGTTGGTGGAGATGATGCGCCAATTAAAGCATTTCAAAGAAACAGTGATTCAGGTTCTCAAATGAGAATGGTAAAATTTATGGGAGACACAAACCTCATTGATAAAGAAGTAACATATTTTTCTGGAATGGGCGATATTATTGAATCTATTGCGAATTACGATATGGGGAAATACTCTATTGGGTATAATATGTACACATTTACTGAGAAACAGTATTTAAACAATGATGTAGTAATGTTAGAAGTAAATGGAATTCAACCAAACGATAAGACAATCTTAGATGATAGTTATCCAATTGTAATATATAACTATATGTTCTATGACAAAAATAATAGTTTAGCGAAAGAGTATGCCGAACATCTGTATCAGTTTCTACTGCATGACGAAGGACAGAAATTAATCAGTGATGCAGGTTATGTTAATTTAAAATCTGTGTTAGATAGAAACAAAGACATTTTATTGCCATATGATCCTGATAACGAAGGAGATATGAACTTCTTTGATTTTTATAATGAGTCAAAAGGTGAGTTTTATAAGGTTGATAGAAATGGAGAACTTTTAATTTATACTAGTTTTTCAGATTATGTATTAAGTGAATCAGAATTTAATGAAAACGAGAATGCTAAACAATTTTTAATGAAAGTATTTGATTCGGATATGCCATTAAATCCAGAAACTGCATGGTTAAATAATGAAAATTCTTCTATCGAAATTAGATTTTGGATGGATGGTTCTATGGATGAGGAAGATTTCTTTAATGTACGATATAAAGACATGTACTATGAAACCTTAGAATACTTCTTTAACGAGGATCGATATGTCTTAAACAGTGTAGACAAAGAACTACTTAATTCCTATAAAGAGAATGGTCAATTAGATAAATTTGCGGAATATTTAAATAACATAATGTTTGATACAACATTAGAAATTAATGAAGAAGAATTAAAAGATGTATATTTTAGGTTAAATAATTATTCGAGTAATCAAAGTTTAAATTACATTCAACCATTTAAATAGAATATAAGTGAAGACAATCAATAAAAAGGCGATTTATTCGCCTTTTGTCGTATTTACAAGTTCTCTTACTAAATTGATATCAACACACTCATAGTGTGAATCATAATTGCCATACGCATACGTAACGGTATCATTATGGGTTGTTGGATCAATTACCCATGTTTTACAGGATGAGTGAATTTGGTGAATGTTTGTCGTGTTTACGAGTGTTTTTACATTACTCGAATTTACTTTACCACCAATTAAGAATTCTATCTTATCGCCATATGTCTTTTGAAGATTCGTTAACATATCGATACCCTCAAGTGCAGTTGATTGAAATCCACTTGTAAGTACACGATCTGCACCTAATTCAATTAATGTCTCAATACTTTTGATTGGATTATCCACACAATCAAAGGCACGATGGAATACGAATTCTTTGTTATATTTATGGGTAATATCAACTAACTTCTTTGTCGTACTATAATCAATACTACGATCTTCATTGAGTGCTCCAAACGCAATTCCATCTGCACCATTTTGTAGAAGTAACTCTGCATCCATGCACATAACGTCAATATCTTCTGTGCTATAACAAAACCCAGCACCACGTGTTCTTACCATACAGATTAAAGGAATCGTGGTGTTCTTTTTGAGATAGATCAAACTCGCTAACGAAGGAGTTAATCCACCTAAGTATAGTGCACTATTAAACTCAACTCGATCTGCACCACCGTTTTGTGCATTTATAACATCTTCAACACTTCCGCAACAGATTTCAACACAGGGTTTCATAAGGTACCTCATATAACTTTAGTATAACGAATAATACTAAAAATAATGGATTAATTAATGTATACATTTAATCGTACAAATAATTAAGTAATAAATATAAAGAAAAGTCCTTTTAAGGACTTAACTATTTAATCTCAAGAATTTTAACTTCACCTTTTTTAAACCAGATACGTACATTCATCGTGGAATCAATTACGATATCCGTTTCACTTACTGAATTTTCAGAAGAGAAGATTTGTTTAAGTACTGTACCTTCATTATTATAATCATCTGGAATATTGTCTAATTTAACCCAATGTTCCTTATCGTTATTCACATCAGTGTTTGTAATAACGAGAGTCATTTTATTACGTCCGCGATATCCAAACCCTGCCGCAGTATCCCATGGAGCACTAAAGCCTAATGGATATACTTTATCCATATTAAGCATACTATCCATAATGGATGCACGAATTTTACTTGCTTTCTCAATGGTTTCAATCATTTCCCAACGTCTAGGGTGTAAGTAATGTAGGTTATAGCGATCAAACAATGCGAGTTTACCATAATATGGATCATTCTTAGGAAGGGCTTCTGCTTCATTTGGTTTACAATCCAATCCTGTATTCATAGGTTGAAGTTCGAAGAACTCTTGTCCAGAATTTAAGAATGGAATAGCGTTAGGAATAAAGTGATTAAACACCGTTAACATCTTCGCTAAAACATCTTGTCCAGGACGAGCAGCTAATCGAGGTGTATCATGTGTTTCCCCACATGCGAATAGAGGTGATGGTAAATTCATTGCGCTATACGCAAACGCATTAAACATACCTTCTAATACACGTGGTTCTTTGATAAATCCATCCCCAATAATCATGTTATACCCTTTATCAATTGAAGCTTGAGCATTTTCAATATCCAATTCTTCGGCGATAAAGCAGAAGTTAGGATCAATTGCCTTAGCCTTAGAGATAATCATATTAATCAATTCAACAGGTAATGCATGACCCATATCAATACGAGCCCCATCAATTCCGAATTCAGTTTGATAGAAAGGAATAATGCCACTTAACATATCCCATAAAGGCATGTTTGGTTGTGCACCTGGATTTAAACTACACTTAGCCACATCAAACAAGATATATGGTTCGAATGTGCCTAATTCATTAAGGAATGGTTGAGAGTTAATTGGATGATCGAGATACATTCTGAAGAATGTCACATCACTCCAAGCTGGTTGAGGATCATTGATATGATCAGAGAACGCTGGCGCAACTGTTAAGCCGAAATGTTCTTGAACTAAATCTAAGATTTCTTTCTTATTGGATTTACTCTTGTATTCTTTTACGAGTACTTTCCATTTTTCTTTATCGGTATCTTTTGGATTCTTTCTGAACTTATGAAGATGTTCCTCAACACTTGGAGAAGAGAACAATTCTTTGAAGTATTCTTTCTTCGCAGGAAGTGTTGTTTTTAATCCATCTACCATAGGTGGACGATAATCATCTAAATCTTTATGCTCAATCCAATAGAACCAATCTGGATGATCAATAATTAAATCAGAGTTAACTGAATTTGTACGCGGAATGATATCAATAATAACTTTCATATCCAACGCATGAGCTGCCTCGACAAATGCCTTGAATTCATCATTAACGGTTGTATAATCACCCGTCATTGGATCTTTAAGACCTTCATCTAACGCATAGAAGTTAGATACTCCATAAGGTGAACCTAATTCGCCTTTTTTATCTTTAAGTGAATATTTCGCAATTGGCAACATATATAAGACATCAATTCCCATACGTTTTAGTAATGGTAAATACGCTAATGTCTTAAGGAATGTCCCAGTATCTTTTAATTGGTATAAATTAGAATCTTCTAATCGACCTGTACGATCATGATCATAACTACCTGTTGTACGTACCATCATCGAATAAACACTACTCTTACGAATCCAATCCCCATTTTGTAGGTGTTTTTCAACAGGATGTGTTAAGAAATAACTCTTCAATTCGGATGTATCATTCTTCAAGAAAACATCTTCAATTAAACTTTGATAGAAACGATATGGATTAACTAGAACATGTCCATCATGTACTTTAATTTGTTTACCTTTGTAGTCAAAAGATAACCATGTATCTGGTATCGCATAATTGAATAATTCGTGTTGATTATTGGACTGTTTTTCTAACGCTTCCACAAGCTTTTTTAGATTAGTACTCATATAAATCCTCCATTTTTATTTTAGCATAAACACAAATGTAATGGCTTACATTTCCCCAAACGAACAATGTAATCGATTTCAAAAAACGATTAAAGTACCTTTTCGTACGCTAATCGTTTATTACCATCTAAGAGATAAATAATCCCGCAATAACTAAATCCATTCTTGATCAATAGTTTACGCATCGATTGATTATCAGAATGTGTATCTATCTTAATACTATGGATATTCTTCGCCAAGCACCATTTCTCAACTTCGTTAAATACATACGAGGAAACACCTTTGCCCTTATATGAATTCTCAATCGCGATACGATGAATTACAGCGTAAGGATTATTACTTAACCATTTCCCATCATAAATAATGTCATAGGTTGATTCATTACGATAAGACAAGGCAAATGTACCGATAATCAATTCATTATCTAGTACAACAAAGCTTTCATCCAATTCAATATCCTTTAGAATCGATGTTTCATTCGGGTAATTGTTTTGCCACTGATTGATCCCAGCTAGTTTAAAGGATTCTTGTGCTTGATTAATAATGTGCATAATTGCAGAAATATCATTTTTATTTGACTGTCGTATTTGCATAGATTCCTCCAGCTTGATTTGAATCATTATAACAAGAATTGAAGAGTTATGAGGGATATTTAATTAATATGGAATGATTTTATAGCATTAAAATAAGCATAAATAAAGTTTCGATATTGTTTGAGTTTAGGGGGGGGATTTGGTACACTTAGAAGGATGAAAAAACCAGTGATTCTTATTAGCTCTATTATATTCTTACTCGCAACTTTTTTAATTGTATTTGCGGCAAATGATGGATTTAGAAAGTGCGATTTAAAACAAGATACAGTATGTTTTGATAAAGAACTTAAACAATATTCGATCGAAGAAAACGCAGTATTAACGCTTGAAGTAAATACGTTAGAGTATGGAGAAGTGATTAAATCATTGTGGAGTACACTCCATCCAAATGCGAATCCAATCAATATTGTATTAGATAACGAAGGTAGTTCAGATGTGATGGTGTTAAGTCAAAACGATGCGGCAATTCAATACAATGAATTGTTTGTTTTAGATACGAATATTGAAAATAAAATAAGCACAATTAGTTCAGAACTAAATTTTGAGGGTGTACGTTTCTTACCGATTAGTGGAGAAGGATTTGCGTTTATAACCAATAAAACAGAATTAGAACGATTAGTCGGTAATTGGACAGATACCAATACGAATAATATTCATGATTCATTTGAGAGTTATGAATCGATTATCAATGCTCAAGGGGATTGGCAAACGGATAAACGTAAATTAGTTTTAAGTTTAAGCGAACCGTATACAATTTATCCATTACTTACATCCAATGAATGGAAGATTTTTGATGAATATTCAAGTTATTATCCTGGATTTGAAGATGAAACATTCGTAGATTCACTAAAGTTTATTGAGACATTGTCCACAGTTAATTGGAATGGGTCTGAAAATAATGATGCGGTATCCTATACATGGGATTTTCCAAATGTACTATTTGATGATAGTTTTGTGTTTAGCCAAGTTGCGACATGGATGTTTGTGGAAGAAATGGATTTAAAACATGAGAGTGAATGGGTTATTTCGTCATTCCCTAAGGCATTAAGTTCAAGTAATTCATCTTTACATCCGATGTTAACGGAAGTAATGGGGTATAGTATAAATAGTGCTACATTGTATCCGAGTGCTGCACATGAACTCATTCGTTTAATGTATTCACTTGAGGGATTACAGGCAAAAGTGAATAATGATGATCGAATTCTATTGAGTGATAAAGAAACATTAGATGGATTAAACTTTACAAATTCGATTCAAAAACAGTTTGCGTATGCATTTATTGAGTCTGAGAGTGAACCACTTTCTGCAGTTGAAGACTATCCAAATCTATTAGCGATTAGACTTTTCTATGAAATTGATTTAGAGGCAACGATTCAACGTTTATGGAATAAAGAAATAACGGTTGAAGAAGCACAGGTTGAGCTAGCGTTAAAATCGGATCAATGGATTATAAGTAAAACGAAATTATTTGAGGGTAAGATAAATCATGAGTAAAAATGAAAAACTATTAGTAATAATCAATGCGACTTATTTTATAGCGGCTACTATGTCCGCTGTTTTTGTTAATGTATATTTATATGCGTTTACTGGTTCAATCAATTCAATGACGATGTATGCGATGGTGCGTTTTACGATGATTCCATTAGGATTCTTTATTGGTGGATTAATCAGTCGTAAATTATCATTATCGACAATATTATCATTAGGATTATTAATTATCATAAGTGCATTTGCGTTCTTATTAGGATTCAATCATTTATTTAAAGATAACTATTATTTAATCTTCCTTGTTGGATTAGTATTAGGAACAGGTGAAGGATTGTACTGGTTCTCAATTATTAGTTTGAACTTACAATCATCTTCAAAAGAAACACGTGCACAATTCATATCGGTTATGGCAATCTTCAACTCCGCATCTACAGTTGTGGCACCGTTTGTTGCGACGATGATAGTACGTTTTTCAGATACGGATTCTATTGGGTACATACGTATCTTCCAGGTTGTAATTGTATTACAAATCATTGCGGCACTCGTATCGCGTAGTGTTAAGAATGTATATGTCGCAAAACCATATACTCTATTAGATAAATTCAATTTAAAGAAGGATTCACAATGGCGTTATGTCATGTATAGTCATTTCTTGTTTGGTATTAGAGATAGTTTACTTATTGTTTTAACCAGTATTCTTATCTACAATGCGACAGGTGGTAAAGGTAGTTTATATGGAGATTTATTAACAGGGTTTGCGGTATTAAATCTTATCGCTAACTTTGCGGCACGTAAGATGATTCGTCGTGATAATCGCTTAATGATGTATACATATGGGGCATTCTTGTTATTTACAAGTACGATGGTTTTAGTCTTAATGCCGAATATGATTGGGGCGATCTATTTTGGACTTGTTAATGCGGTGGGTAGTCCATTTGTCGCAAATACATTTAATATAATTATGATGAACGCATTACAAGATTATGTCGAAGAAGAGAATGTGTTTGGACGTATTATCTCTAAAGAATTCATGTTAAATGGAGGCAGATTACTAGGGATGGCAAGCATACTATTCTTTGCGACATTTTTACCTGAACCATATTCATTGATTGTGGCTGTTACATTCTGTTCAAGTTTTGCACTAATTCTTGTCGCATATGCACATAAGTATCATAAACAAAGAGATCTTATTAAAAGGGCTTAATGATGCACTGGGAAGACTTCTTAAAAAGAGAATTTAAAGAAGATTACTTTATTCAACTTTCTGATTTTCTAAAGGAAGCCTATTCAACGCGTACGATATATCCTAAACGAGATGATGTTTTTAACGCATTTGCGTATGCGAAGTATGAGGATTTAAAAGTAGTCATTATCGGTCAAGATCCGTACCATCAACCTCATCAAGCGCATGGATTATGTTTCTCTGTTAATCCCGGGATTGCGATTCCACCTAGCTTAAAAAATATCTATAAAGAACTGTGTGATGATATCGGTTGTACACTACCGGATACAGGTTGTTTAATCCCATGGGCAAAACAGGGAGTGTTACTTCTAAATAGTATCTTAACTGTTGAGGATAGTAAGCCATTGTCCCATCAGAATAAAGGTTGGGAAACATTTTGCGATCATGTATTAATAGAATGTGATAAATCTGATAAACCAGTTGTATTTATTTTGTGGGGTAAACAAGCCCAATCTAAAGAAAAATTTATACACAATCCAAATCATCTTGTGTTAAAATCAGTACATCCATCACCGTTATCGGCATACAATGGATTCTTTGGTTCTAAACCGTTCACGAAGACAAATGATTTCTTAATGAAAAACGGACGAAGTCCGATTAATTGGTGCCTATAATGTTCAAATCGACACATGAATTTATTGAATATACGACGAATAGAATGAATAAAGGTCGATTTAGTTTAGATCATTTTAAGGCATTACTTGAGAAATTAGGTAATCCTCAATATAAACTCAAAACAGTACATATTGCGGGAACCAATGGTAAAGGGAGTACAACCGATTATCTAAGAAGTATTCTTCAAACTGCAGGCTATACAGTAGGGACATTTACTTCTCCACATTTAGAAGTACATAATGATCGCATTCGTGTGAATAATGTATTTATTAGTGATGAAGATTTATTGCGTTATGGCAATCAATTCCATGAAATAATCGAAGAAAATCAATTGTCTATGTTTGAGATTGATACACTTATTGCGATCTATTACTTTATTGAAAAGAATGTAGATATTGCGCTATTTGAAGTAGGTCTCGGTGGACGATTAGATGCGACGAATGTTATTCTTCCATTAGTTTCACTCATAACGAGTATTGGTTATGATCATATGGATTTACTTGGATATAGCTTAGAAGAAATAAGCTTAGAAAAAGCAGGCATTATAAAGGAATCAGTTCCATTGATTACTGCAGAGGATAAAGAGAATTGTTTGTTTGTGTTTAAATCCGTATGTGAAGAAAAACATTCAGACTTAATACGTATTCATCAAGCGTATGAAATTATTGTGGATACTTTTATTTATTTCAATTATCGAGATTTAAATATACGTTTAAACACATTAGCGCAATACCAAATTAAGAATTCATCGTTGGCAATCGAAGCCGCATTTTATTTAAGAGAATGTGGGTTTAGAATTACTGATCAAATGATACAAGATGGATTGGTTAATACCTTATGGAAAGGTCGTTTTGAGACGATATCGACGCATCCTTTTATTATCATAGATGGTGCACATAATACAAATGGGATTGATGCGTTAGTGGAAAGTTGTAAGAATTGTAAAAGACCACTGGTAATTGTGTTCTCAGCTTTAAAAGACAAAGAGACACAGAAGATGATTCATACATTAGTTGATTGTGCAGATGAAGTGATTGTGACAGAGTTTGAGTTCTATCGAGCTGCGTCCCTTGAATTACTTGCGGAGAATAACCAAGTCACATCAATTCGTAATCCATATGATGCGATACAATATGCACTCAGTAAATCAGTGAATGGAACATGTTTAATCACGGGTTCTTTATATTTTATTAGTGAAGTTAGACAAGTATTATTGCCTAAACTATTAGGGAGGTAGAAATGGTATTACTATCACAAATTCTGACCGTATCAGTCATTGTTCTGCTTGGCATATTTACATTTAAAATCGATAAACCAGTAATAAAAGTTAAGACTCTTATTATTGTCAGTTTATTTGTCGCATTAAGCTTAGTACTATCACTCATCTCATGGTTAGTACCATTATTTGGGTTCCCATCACTTAAAATTGGGTTCTCGCAACTTCCATTAATGTTAATCGGATTTATCTTTGGACCATCATGGGGATTTATCGCAGGACTTGTAGAAGACATCCTTGAGTTATTAACTGGTACAATCGCTTTCCCATTCTTTGGGTTTACGTTGAATAAAATATTAATCGGGGTAATTCCTGGATTAACGTATCGACTTGTTAAGACGAAGAATAATTTTACGAAACAATTGCCTAATATATTGATAAGCATAATTGCGTTCTCGGCGCTAATCTATGTATTCTCCACCCAAAGTATCTCATTACCAGATGGTAATATTACGGTAGATCTTACGATGAAATTAGTAATATCCGCATTTATATTATTGTTAGTCAGTACATTAATTCTAGGATTAAGATATGTGAATCGTAAGAATGACCAAGCTTATCTATTAAATTGGGTAATTGGAGTTATCTTAATCGAAATGATTGTACAGCTAACTTTAACGCCACTTTGGTTAGATATAATGTATGATATTCCATTTGTGATTAGTGTATCAGTTAGACTTATTAAAGCAGTCGCAATGATTCTGGTAAATACAGTTATTGGACATTTTGTATTACGTATCTTTACACACTATTATCCTATCGCAAAGAATTCATAGATTTAATTAAAGAAAGAAATAGAGAAATTTATGAAACGATTCTGGTTCGGACGTGCCATTGGGACAATAATATTATTTGCGTTTATATTGTTTTACTTGGTTATACAAGAATTGATAGGATTTCTTGGTTAATCGTTATGATTCGAACAACGGTAAAACGTTGTTTTTTTAATGTAATTTCAAAAGTTTTAAATCAATACGATATTTGGCAACAAATCTCTTTAAAAGTTACGCCAAGATTGTTGGTTTGAAGTAGTTTAAAGAAGTAAAAAAAGGTATAATTAAATCAAACTTCGGTAGGAGGATATTCATGCGAAAACATAATATGATCGCGATGATATTGGCAGGTGGACGTGGATCACGTCTTTTAGACTTGACTAATAAAGTCGCAAAACCAGCGGTTTATTTCGGGGGGAAATACCGCATTATTGATTTTCCCCTAAGTAATTGTGCTAACTCAAATATACAAGTTATAGGTGTTTTAACACAATATGAATCAGTTTTATTAAACTCATATGTTGCACAAGATCAACGATGGGGATTGGATGCGAAAGACAGTGGAATTTATGTTCTTCCTCCACGTGAGAAGAGTGAAGGTTTTGGCTTATATCGTGGGACTGCAGATGCGATTACTCAGAACATTGATTTTGTGGATCAATATGAACCTGATTATGTCTTAATTCTTTCAGGGGATCATATCTACAAAATGGATTATGATGCGATGTTAAATGATCATAAGAAGAATAAAGCGGATGTAACAATCGCAGTACTTGAAGTGCCTCTAAAAGAAGCTTCACGTTTTGGGATTATGAATGCTCATGAAGATGGTCGTATTTATGAATTTGAAGAAAAACCTAAACAACCTAAATCTAATTTAGCATCTATGGGTATCTATATTTTCAGTTGGCCATTACTTAAACAAGCATTAATTGATGATTTGGCTATTGAAGATTCGAATCATGATTTTGGGAAAGATATTATTCCAGGATTCTTAAATACAGGTAAACGTTTGTTTACGCATCAATTTAAAGGATATTGGAAGGATGTTGGTACAATTGATAGTCTATGGGAAGCGAATATGGATTTGATTTATCATCGTGATGAATTGAACTTAGCGGATCCAGATTGGAAGATTTATACTGAAGATATTACAGTACCACCTCAGTTTATGGGTCCTAATGCGTCGATAGAAAATGCGTATATTAATCAAGGATGTGTTGTGGATGGGACAATCATTAATTCTGTTCTATTTACAGGTGTTCGTGTTGATAAGGGAGCTGTGGTTAAGGACAGTGTTCTTATGCCGTTCTCGCATGTTAAGAGTAATGCGTCTGTTCAAAGAGTTATTGTGGCAGATGATATTGTGATAGAAGAAGGATCTAAAGTTGGACAAGAAAGTGGTGAAATCGAATTGATTTCACAGAATGTTTAGGGGGTAAAACAATGATAAACGTACTTGGAATAGTCAATTATGATGATGCGTCTGTTAGTGTCGCAGGGTTAGATAGTTATCGTCCTGTTCCTTCTCTTTCTTTCTTAGCTCGTTACCGTTTAATTGACTTTGCCTTATCAAATATGACAAATTCAGGAATTAAACGTATTCAAGTTTATGTTAAACACAAACCACGTTCAATTATCGAACATCTTGGCAGTGGACGTCAGTATAATATTAATTCTAAACATGGTAAATTACGTATTTTAACGGGTGAAGATTCAATTCAATCTGAGGCGTATAACCATGATGTGACTGCGTTTATTCAAAATATGCGTTTTATTGAAGATGCGACTCAAGAGTATGTGATGATTGTACCGAGTCATATGATTTATACGGTTGATTTTAATGAAGTCTATAAACAACATTTAGAGACTAAGGCGGATGTGACTGTGTTGTATAAAACAGTTAATAATGCGCATGAATCGTTTATGGGTGTTGATACATTAAAATTAGATGATAAGAAACATGTATTAGAAATTGAAAAGAATCGTGGTAAATATAAGAATCGTCATATCTCTTTAGCAGCATATATGATGAGTCGAGAGTTGTTTATTCATCTAATTCACTTAGCGGATAATCTATCTTCTTTATATACATTACGTGATGTATTACAGGAACAAGCTCCACTCTTAAATATGATGGGATATCAGATCAAAGGGTATGTCGCTTGTATCAATTCATTAAAAGAATACTTTAGAGTAAATCTTGAATTAACAGATTACGATGTCGCGAAAGAATTGTTCTGTGAAGATTGGCCGATTCATACACGTACAAGTGATTCATGTCCTGCACAATATACACCTAGTGCTAAAGTTAATTGTTCGATCGTGGCGAATGGTTGTTACATTGAAGGAACGGTAGTTCATTCAGTTATCGGTCGTGGTGTTGTGATTAAGAAAGGTGCTTTAGTTGAGAATTCGATTATATTAGAAGGGTCTGTGATTGGAGAGAATGTTCATTTGAAGAATGTGGTGGTTGATAAATCAGCTGTTGTGTCCAAAGTGAAAGAACTTGTCTCAGATGAATCTAAGATTCTCTATGTTAAACGACAAGATAGGGTGTAATTAATATGAAAAAAATTCTGTTTGTCGCATCAGAAGGATTGCCATTTGTTAAAACTGGAGGATTGGCTGATGTTATCGGTTCACTTCCAAAAGCTTTAAAGGATGAAGGGTTTGAAGTTTCTGTTGTCATGCCTTTGTATTTAAAGACAGCGAAATCAATTCATCATACACTTAATAAAGAAAAAACATTTAAAGTTGAAGTAGGTATCATTCGAACCATTGCGACCATCTATTCAAAGGATGAGGATGGAATTACCTATTATCTCGTAGAACATGCGCCATATTTTGAACGTGATGGTTATTACGGATATGGAGATGATGGAGAGCGTTTTGCGTTTTTCCAACATGCAGTACTTCGAATGATTGAAGAGAAGATTGTAGTGCCAGATGTTATTCATAGTCATGATTGGCATGCTGGATTAATCTCGTTATTAGCTAAAACAGTTTATACAAAACGGATTAAAACACCTCTAACAATCTTTACGATTCATAATTTATTATTCCAAGGAAATTTCCCTGCATCTATTTTGGATAGTTGTGTTGGGTTACCGATGTCGTATTATCATGATGGAAATTTACGTTTCAAAGATGGTATTAGCTTTATGAAAGCTGGTATCTTATATTCTGATATCGTAACGACCGTTTCTAAGACATACGCACAAGAAATATTAACGCCAGAATTTGGCGAAAAAATGGAGTATGTTTTATCACTAAGACGTGATGATTTATATGGAATTGTGAATGGAATTGATGTCGAATCATGGGATCCTAATACAGATAAATATTTAAGTTCTAATTATGATCTTAAGACAGTAACAAAAGGTAAAAAGGCAAATAAACTAGCGATTCAAAAAGAGTTAGGTTTGCGTGAAGATCCGGATGTTATGTTAGTAGCGATGGTGTCACGATTAACTGATCAAAAAGGAGTTAATTTATTACTCCAAGCATTAGGGGATATTATGGGTTGGGAAATCCAACTTGTAGTATTAGGCACTGGTGATACGCATATTGAAAGCGAACTTAAAGCGATTGAGTTTAGATATCCTCGTCGTGCTGTGTTCTATTGCGGATATCATGAAGCATTAGCTCATCGAATTTATGCTGGTTCTGATATCTTATTAATGCCGAGTGCATTTGAACCATGTGGTATTTCACAACTTATTTCGATGCGTTATGGTACATTACCATTAGTACGCGAAACAGGTGGTTTAAAGGATACGGTAGTACCTTACAATCAGTTCACAAAGGATGGGACAGGGTTTACATTCTATCCATCGAATGTTAATGATTTTAAACATGTACTATGGTTAGCGCTGGAAACATTTACGTATCGAATGGATGATTTTAAGGCGTTACGTAAGAATGCGATGACAAAAGATGTGTCTTGGCAGAAGTCTGCGAAAGAATATGCGGAGCTTATTAATAATCGTTTAAAATAAAGAGGAGAAATCCTCTTTTCGTTTTGTGAATCTGCTCACATTTAAACGCTTTAGCGTTGATAGAAATGGGTCAGAGTGCTATAATACTAAGGTATTCAAGGAGGAACACGTATGGCAAAAAAGACAGTCAAAGATTTGAATGTCAGTGGTAAAAGAGTCATTGTAAGAGTAGACTTTAACGTACCGATTAAAGACGGCGTTATTAAAGATGACAATCGTATTGTTCAAGCACTTCCAACCATCAACTATTTGGTAGAACAAGGTGCGAAAGTGATCTTATTGTCCCATTTAGGGAAGGTTGATCATAAGGATCCTGAGAAAACAGCATCCGATAAAAAGAAAAACAACATGGCTCCAGTTGCGGCTCGTTTAGCTGAACTTGTTAATGTCCCTGTTAGATTTGTGGATGAAACGCGTGGAGCTGAACTTGAAAAAGCTGTTAGTGACATGAAGGATTCCGAAATTGTAGTATTACAAAATACACGTTATGAAAAAGGCGAAAGTAAGAATGATCCTGAATTGTCTAAATATTGGGCAAGCTTAGGTGATTTATTCGTTACTGATGCGTTTGGATCTGTTCATAGAGCACATTCAAGTACAGTTGGTATTGCGGAAATATTGCCTAGCGCATTAGGCTTCTTGGTGGAAAAAGAAGTTACGATGTTGTCAAAAGCAGTACATAATCCTGAACGTCCATTTGTGGCAATCTTAGGGGGAGCGAAAGTTTCCGATAAGATCAATGTCATTGAAAATTTATTAACAACTGCAGATAAAGTAATTATCGGTGGTGGTATGGCTTATACATTCTTAAAAGCTCAAGGTAAAGAGATTGGAACATCCCTTTGCGAAGTAGATAAGATTGATATGGCTAAAGAATTCTTAGCTAAAGCATCTGATAAATTGGTGTTACCAGTCGATTTCAGAGTTGCGAAAGAATTCTCTGAAGAATGTGATAATTTTATTGCGGATGAAAACAATATCCCAAGTGATTACATGGGATTGGATATTGGACCTAAATCCATTGAAATATTTAAAGATGCACTTCAAGGCGCGAAGACTGTAGTTTGGAATGGACCGATGGGTGTATTCGAAATGAAGACGTACGCTGTTGGGACAATCGAAGTTTGTAAAGCAATTTCCTCATTACCTGGTGCATATACTGTAATCGGTGGTGGTGATTCTGCTCGTGCTGCGATTGAAAATGGCTTCCAAAATGATTTTAGTCATATTTCAACAGGTGGCGGAGCTTCACTTGAATTTATGGAAGGGAAAGAATTACCTGGTATTGCGGTAATTCAAGAAAAGTAATGAGAAAACCAATTATTGTAGGGAACTGGAAGTTAAATAAGACAATTGCGGAAGCAGTTGAATTCGTAACTGCAGTTGAACCTCTATTACATACTGATGCGGATTTTGGGATTGCGGCATCTTATTTAGCGCTTCAAGCGTCTGTTGCGAGTGCTAAGAATTTAATTGTTGCGGCTCAAAACGTAAATGAAAATGATAGTGGTGCTTTCACTGGTGAAGTCAGTGTTGGTATGTTAAAAGAAGTTGGCGTTAAATGGGTTATCTTAGGTCACTCAGAACGTCGTCAATATTATGGAGAAACAGATGCGTCTGTCAATGCGAAAACATTGAAGGCTATCGCAAATGGATTAACTCCAATCGTATGTGTTGGGGAATTGCTAGAAGAATTTGAAGCGGGTAAAACTGAAGAAGTTGTTCGTCGTCAAACGAAAGCTGCTTTAGCAGGTTTAACGGCTGAACAAGTTTCAAATATCGTTATTGCGTATGAACCAGTATGGGCGATTGGTACAGGTAAGAGTGCAACTCAAGAGATTGCACAAAATACATGTGCATTAGTTCGTAATGAAGTTGAAGTTAATTTCGGAGTCGATGCGGCTGAAAAAGTTCGCGTTCAATATGGTGGATCAGTTAAACCTGAGAACATCAAAGCGTATCTTTCTGAGAAGGATATTGATGGTGCACTCATTGGTGGTGCTTCATTAAAAGTAGACTCGTTTAAAGCGATTATTGATGCCGTAAAGGCCTAAACAAAAGGAGAAATTAGTATGCCATATATTGTAGATGTATATGCTCGTGAAGTAATGGATTCCCGTGGTAATCCAACAATTGAAGTAGAAGTTACAACTGAATCAGGTGCATTCGGTCGTGCGATTGTTCCAAGTGGTGCATCCACTGGTGAACGTGAAGCATTAGAACTAAGAGATGAAGATAAGACTCGTTTCTTAGGTAAAGGTGTTTTAAAAGCTGTTGATAATGTAAATGATATTATCTCAGAAGCATTATTAGGTATGGATGTTACTCGTCAAAATGAAATCGATGCATTAATGATTGAATTAGACGGTACACATGACAAATCAAAATTAGGTGCTAATGCGATTTTAGGTGTTTCCATGGCAGCGGCTCGTGCAGCAGCTGATTTCTATGGCTTACCTCTATACAAATACTTAGGTGGATTCAATGCGAAAGAATTACCAGTACCAATGATGAATGTTATCAATGGTGGTGCTCACTCTGATGCGAAGATCGACTTCCAAGAATACATGATTATGCCAATTGGCGCCACAAGTGTTAAAGAAGCTATCCGTATGGGTGCTGAAACATTCCATGCGTTGAAAAAAGTATTAAAAGGCCGTGGTCATGTGACTTCTGTTGGGGATGAAGGCGGTTTCGCTCCTAACCTAGCAAACAATGAAGAACCTCTAGAAGTTATTATCGAAGCTATCAAGGCTGCTGGTTATGTTCCTGGTAAAGATATCGCTTTAGCAATGGACGTTGCGGCTTCTGAATTCTACGATACTGAAAAGGGTGTTTATACTTTCAAGAAATCAACTAAAGAAGTATTAACTTCTGATGAAATGATTGATTACTACGAAAATCTAGTAAACAAATATCCTATCGTTTCAATCGAAGATGGTTTAGGCGAAAGAGACTGGGATGGATGGAAACGTTTAACTGATCGTTTAGGCAAACGTATTCAAATCGTTGGGGATGATCTATTCGTAACTAACCCTGCAATCTTACGTGAAGGTATCGACAAAGGTATAGCTAACTCAATCTTAATCAAAGTTAACCAAATTGGTACATTAACAGAAACATTCGATGCGATGGAAATGGCTAAACGTAATGGTTACACAACTGTAGTTTCACACCGTTCTGGTGAATCAGAAGATACTACAATCGCTGATATCGCTGTCGCATTCAATGCTGGTCAAATTAAGACTGGTTCAATGAGTCGTACAGACAGAATCGCTAAGTACAACCAACTCATCCGTATTGAAGATGAATTGGAAAATGTTGCGATTTTCCCAGGCGAAAAAGCTTTCTATAATATTAAAAAATAATTCTAAACTATAATCCAATATTGACTAAAAACAGTTTTGGATTATAATATGAATACCTAGAAATAGGAAGAATTACCCTGACTACAGGGGATCTTAAAAGTTTGTAGTCGCGCTAGAAAAACCTTAACTATATGAGGATATTAATATATAGTAATGCTAGAATTACCCTGACTACAGGGGATTAAAAAATTTGTAGTCTCGAGGAAGTTAATATTGAAAAGGAATTCTTTTACCGGAATTCCTTTTATTTTTCGTATATTGTACGTACTTCATCACTAGACACAATCTTAATGAATTCTAGTTTACTAAAATCATCCTCAATAGTTATTTCGATTGGATAGGATTGTCCATTAAGAATGCTTTCATAAAAGTTGAGGGTTAAAATGTTATTGATATAATTATGATCATATTTTTCTAATTTATATGAGGAATTAATCGTTCCATAGAGTATAAATGTAACATGAGTATCTGTAACTTCTAGATTTTGAATCAGTACTTCATTCGGATTCATGGGTTTGCTGAGATACATTGTAATAAACAATATGATTAGGGCAATACTAAAAATGAAATAGGTAAGAAATAGTATTATTCTTCGTTTGATTGTCTTGCTTAACATATCTAAACACACTATAGTTAAATTATCTAACAAAGTAAATAGAACCTTGATTTTAATCATTCTATGACCTCGTATTCGACTTGTACTTTAATTTTGTCGGTGCTATAATAACTAAGCAACTCGAAAGGAGAATCCTATGTTAGATATCATCCTCATGATCGTATCGGCTTTATTAATCTTGTTGTCTTTATTACAAAGTGGGAAATCAGAAGGTATCAGCAGCGCTTTCTCTGGAAGTGGTGGCTTAAACCTATTTGAGAATGTGAAGGAACGTGGTTCTGAAAAAACGATTTCAAGAATTACTTTAGTTCTTGGGATTTCATTCTTCGTACTTGTTATATTAGTCAACATACTTTAATCGGCCTAAGGGCCTTTTTTATTATTTATGGAAAAAACAAAACTTTTAGACCTACTCGCAACACAAGATAAACCTTATACTGTGGAAGAGTGGATGAACAAACTGAATTTACAAACAACTCATGAAATTGAGGATTTTAATCGCGTTGTATTACAGTTGGAAAAAGAGTTTGAATTAACCTATACCAAAAAGAATAAATTGGTACTAGTTGATCAAAGTGAATTCGTTAAGGGTATCTTAAGCATTAACCCAAAAGGGTTTGGCTTTGTGGATCATTCAACTGGTTCTTTATATATTGCGAATCATCAATTCAATGGGGCAATGCATGATGATGAAGTTTTAGTTAAACCTAAAGTTTATGCGGATTTAAGTGCAGAAGGCGTGATTGTAAAAGTTATTAAACATAATACCAAACAACTCGTTGGGACATGGAAAAAGAATGAAGTGTTTATCAATGATGTACGTATCTATCAAAAGATAGAATTAGTAGATACAGATACACGACATTTTGTGTTTGGTTCTCAACTACTTTTAGATATCGTTTCATATGGAGACCCAATAAAAGTTAAGTTAAATAAAGTGTTAGGACATGTGAATGATCCAGGTATGGACATTCTTACACTTTTACACAATCATCAAGTTCCTATGACATTTAGTGATGAATTAATGCATGAGGTTGATAATTTACCAACCACCGCAATAGTTGTTCCTAGTGAAAAACGTATTGATTATCGTGATCGTAAAGTTATTACGATTGATGGCGAAGATGCGAAAGATTTTGATGATGCGATTAGTATTTTAAAGTTAGATGATGGATTTCAACTCGATGTTCATATTGCGGATGTAAGTTATTATGTTCGTGAAAATACAGAATTGGATAAAGAAGCGCGTAAGCGTGGTACGTCTGTTTATGTTATAGACAGAGTTGTGCCAATGTTGCCACACGCAATATCCAATGGTTTGTGTTCACTCGTAGAAGGTGAAGATCGTTTTACCCTTACATGTAGCATGAAGATTAATAAAATGGGTGAGATTGAAACCTATGATATTCATCCTTCGATTATTCGTTCGCATAAACGTATGACGTATACGAATGTGAACCGTATGCTTAAACAAGATAAAACAGCACTCAATCGTTTCAGTGATTTAATCGATATGGTTGCGGATATGAAAGCATGTGCTCGTATTATCCGTCAACGCAGAAAGAATGATGGTTCAATTGACTTTGTGTCGTTTGAATCGAAGTTCACATTAAACGCGAAAGGTGAAATCACTAAAATAGAAGGTCGTACGCAAGGCGAAGCTGAGATGTTAATCGAAGACTTCATGATTTGTGCGAATCAAGCAGTTGCGGCACATTTACGTTGGTTGGAAATACCCGCATTATATCGTGTGCATGAAGCACCAGATAAAAAACGTTTTGCGGAATTTTCTCGTATTGCGTGGTTCTGGGGAGTTAAGATTAAACATGAACATTTAACGCCAAAATCAGTTCAAAAATTAATTAGTCAATTTGAAGGTAAAGATGAGTTCTTAATCGTAAATGACTTGTTGTTAAGAAGTATGAGTAAGGCAAAATACGATAAAGAATGTAGTGGTCATTTTGGATTGGCATTGGAAGATTATTGTCACTTTACATCACCAATTCGTCGTTATCCAGATCTTATTGTTCATCGTATGTTACGCAAACATGTATTTACACATCATCCTCAAGATTTAGTTAAGGATGAAATACTAGTTGATCAATTAGGGTTTGAATGTTCAAATTCTGAACAACGAGCGGTTGAATCTGAACGTGATGTTGAGGCTATGAAAAAAGCTGAGTATATGATGAACCATGTTGGTGAAAAGTTCGATGGTATCATCTCTTCTGTTATGAAGTTTGGATTCTTTGTGCGACTACCGAATACAGTTGAAGGATTAGTCCATGTATCAAATCTTCCAGGATATTTCGAATTTGATGCGGATCGTTATACACTTGTAAAACGTGGAAGTAATTTAAAGTATAAATTAGGTCAGAAAGTAAAAGTTAGATTAAAATCAGCGGATAAGATTAAGCAAACCATTGATTTTGTGATAGACTAAAAAAGGTTGAGGTGTTTATGGCAGTAAAAGTTGTATCGGTCAATCGTAAAGCATTTCACGATTACTTTATTATTGAAAAATTTGAAGCTGGTATGGTACTTATGGGAACTGAGATTAAATCTATCCGTAAGGGAACTGTTCAGTTTAAAGACGCGTATATTCACTTTGTGCAAGGTGAAGCTTTTATTCGTGATATGTATATTGCGCAATATGTTCAGGGGAATCAATTCAATCATGAAGAGACGCGTGAACGTAAATTACTCTTACATAAAGAGGAAATACGTAAGTTACAACGTAAATCAATCTTAAAAGGATATACGGTAATTCCATTATCACTTAATTTGGTTGATGGTCGTGCTAAGCTTGAAATCGCATTGGCACAAGGTAAAGAATTACACGATAAACGTCAAAGTGAAAAAGAACGCGATGCGAAACGTGAAATTGCGAAAGTATTAAAGGTTAATCGTTAAGAATCATAATTATGATTCTTTTTTTTCGAATACTCTATATTTACCAAAATACTCTTGTTTATCATCTGTTAAAACAATAAACGAGTTATCGTATAATCCAATAATTGTTTCATTATTTAAACTCTCTATATTTTTAATGTGATCAATACTCGCATAATTAAGATGCGGTTCGATATTTAAATCGACTAAACCAATACCTTCATAGATTTCTGTCTTTACATTATCATCTGTATCTTCAATCAAAACAGCACGTTTAGCCATATTGATTGATCCAGCACTCATCCCAATCGTAATACCATTACGATTCAATAAATTAGGAATTAACTCATACTGTTTAATATAGTTCATTTGTTTTAGAGTAGGTCCTCCCGCGATCCATATAACATCGGCTTCGTAGATTAATTCACGCGCTACCTCAGCTGTAATATGAAAATCGATGGTATGAACTGATTTAAACACAAGACCTTTATCTCTAAATGATTGAATGAGTACATCTAAAAAATACTGCGTTCGTTCAGGTTGCGAGAAATCAGATGCGATGAATACGAATGAAGGATTAACAGGTAAATATTTATTGAGTTCTAGTGTGAACTCAGTGGTTAATCCATTTGGGAATCCACTGGTTAAGAAGTTAACTTTCATATATGTACCTCTCTATCTCTATCGTACCAAATTCTACATAAAAAAACGCGAACACTTTAGATGTTCACGTTAAATGTTTACCAGCTTCCGCCGCCACCGCCACCAAATCCACCACCACTGAATCCACCGCCACCACCGCCAAATCCACCACCGCCTGTTCCAGAACGTTGAGGAATTGATGTCATGACTTGATTCATATTTGATAAAGTATGATTGAATGAATTCATAAAGATGAATGTATTGAAGTGTGTATTAGGTCCTGAATACCATGAAGGTTGTTCAATCGCTATTGATTCAAATTTCTTACTCCATACATCGGATACATTTAGCACATAGGCATACGGTAATATTTTATAGAAATATGTTGGATCATCTTTTACCATCATCTCTAATCGATCTTTCTCCGCAACCTCTATAAAGCGTTTCAGACCAAGTATTTTACCAAGGTAGGTAATGCCTAACTCAGTACGTTTATCCATCACTGAGACGAGTCCTAGTAGGATGAGTGTCAATAATAGAACAAGGGCATATTGCCATACAGGAATTAAGATAAAGTAAGACACAATGAATGAACCAAAGGTAAATAATGCGAATAGGATGAATAAGAACACAGCGTTTATCATTCTTAGATAAGATTTTTGTGAAGGCCAACGTTTAACCGAATAGATTAACCATGCCCCAAGTGAAGAACCAAATAAGAAGATTACGCCCGCAATGATAAACGATACGATACCACGATAACTTAACATGTAATAATAATTCGCAAACAAGAGCGCAAGTGGAATCAAACCGATACTTCCAAATAGTACTTTTAAGAAAGTTGCGGTATTGGAATAAATATTACGTTTAGGATTTCCTTGGAAATAACGGTACACATCATTCTTCGCATTTTGCATAGCGATATAGAACGTATTCTTTAATGTATCACTTGATACAATCTCGCCTGTTTTAAATAATTGATGGAAGAGTGTTTGTTCAGCTTTGATTTCACTTAAGTCAATTTCTTTTAACTTAGTTAATGTAAAATCCTTGGTACCTTCAGTTTCGGTAATACTCAAGTAACCTTTATATCCCCATTCAATAATTAGAGAGATAATATCCTTTGAATCAACCATTCCATCATACACAAATCCAACTTGAGCACTACTCAATCCTGGAATAGGATTGAATTCTACTGTTTCTACCACAATATCATCTTTACCAAAGCGTAAGAATAATACAAACGCAAGGAGTAATAAGGCAATACTAAACCCAAGAATAATGACACTGTAATCTGTTGGAGGAATAAATGTAAAGTAATCATTTGGAAGAGGAGCGTAAATTGTTAAGGCTTGATACGTTAATAATGGTTCAGTATAACTACCCGTTAATACATTACCAACAACATCATAGTTTACATTTGCGACATCATTACTACCATATAAACCAGAATAGAATTGAATATCACTCGGCCATGATTTAGGAAGAGTAATACTAAATGTCACATTATTAATCGGAATCTGCCATCCATCCCCAACTAGATTTTGATAGAAAATCTGTCTTCCTTCTAAATCAAGATCTCTAAGTTGGAGGGTATAAGAATAATGATAGGTTTTTTGACCGTAAATTGTACGATCTTCATCCCCAATTTTAAGCACTACATTATCATAACCATCGGTCTCTGATTCATAATCATCCCCAAACACTTGGACATTACGAACAGGAAAGTAATAGCTCTTTTCTATCTCTTGGTTATCAATCGTCCAAACCATATTATAGGATTGAGGAATATAAGCATATATTCCATGACGATCTTCATTAAACTGGACATCAAGTGTTTGATCTACTTTAATAAGCCCATTTTCATCCACTACCATTTTTATATCAAAGGTGTTGATGACGACTGGATCATAGGCAGATACAGTTGTGAAGCTCAATAAGAGTAAAGCGAAACTCATTAAGATAAATTTTTTCATTTTTACTCCAAAAAAAGGGGTAGATCCCCTTTTAGAATGATACTTTAACGTTTTGACGTTGTTGTTCATCCGCAACCACAAAGAGTGGTTTCTTCGTGAATCCAAAGATACCTGCTAATAGGTTCATTGGGAATACTTCAATCTTTGTATTGTATTGACGAGTAACACCATTGAAATACTTACGTGCATTCGCAATATCATCTTCGATTGCTTTTAATTGAGTTTGTAAGTCTAAGAAGTTTGTGTTTGCCTTTAGATCTGGATAAGCTTCAGCTAAAGCGAATAAACGTCCGATAACTCCAGACATCGCATTTTCAGCTTCAATCTTACCTTCCATTGAAGTTGCGCTAACTGCTTTATTACGAGCAGATATTACCGCTTCTAATGTTTCTTTTTCATGTTTGGCATAACCTTTGATGGTTTCCACAAGATTAGGAATTAGATCATAACGTTTAGTCAAATAGACATCCATAGTAGAGAAAGCTTCTTCAACTTGGTTACGTAGCGAGACAAGCGTATTGTATCCACCAACAGCGTAGAATACGACAACGACTACCAGTCCGAGTAAAATATAACCGATATATTCCATTTTTAATTCTCCTTTTACTTATGACAAGCTTAACCATATTATAAGCGTTTTCATTGCATATGTATAGAAACCAGCCATACAATTGAAAGTGTCAAATACTTATGCCATAATAGTATTCGAAATGAGGTAAATATGAAAAAAATTGTCTTATTTTGTGGTGCAGGAATGTCCAGTAGTTTACTCGTATTAAAGATAAGAGATGCCGCTAAAGAAATTGGTTATGAATGCAAGGTTGAAGCATTTTCTTCTACAAGCGCTAACTATGCTAAAGATGCGGATATCGTACTGATCGGTCCACAAATTCGATTCCATTTAAAAGATTTACAAAAAGAATTGCCTTGCCCTGTTGCGGTTATCGATGATAAAGCGTATGGATCGATGAATGGGGTTATGGTTTTAGCACAAGCTCGAAAAATAATGAAGGATGAATAAAAATCGTTACACAACGATTTTTTATTTGATGTGTGTTAAAATCTATACGATGAAAAAAATATTATTCGTACTTATTTTATTATTGCCTCTACAGGCATGCCAAGTTATTCTACCGACTAAAGTAGAATCTCTTCAAGTTGTATTATCACCAAACATAAGTGATGAAGTCTTTTTACAGACTAAAGATGAGTTTGTGGAATCATTTAAGAAAGAACTTTTAAAGAATGGATATGATGTGGCGGATTTAAGTGTATTTCGTGCCTCTACCAATATCCAAGCAACTGAAATGATTGAGACACAATTAGCTGATATTGGATTTCTTACTAAATTAAGTTACTTTGAAAATCGTGAAGATAATCTAGAAGTGATATTAACACAGACTGAAAAAACCTATAATCTTGCGACGGATGATTTATCACTTTGGAATGATGAAGTTCAATTAGAAGAAAACAGTGCATTTCTTGATTATCACTTTTCTGGAATTTATTTAGGTTCATCTGTAAAAGGAATTGAACTATATAATAAGGTTAAACAGAATCAAGCATTAACATGGATTGATTTGAATAGTGCTAAATGGTGCCATATCCTTGTCACATCACAAGAAGGGTATATTTATCCAAGTTTATGGTTAATTAATAACTATTCAAGACGAATTGCGGAATTGTTTGATCATGAACTTGTTGTGAAGGGTTATCCAGAGTTAATGGAACGATTGGCTAAACAAGAATGTGATGTTGTGGTAGGGCCAGATACACTTCGTGAAGAATATGCGTCTATTTGGCAAGCAAGTGAAAGAGCAGAAGGATTTGCACGACCAGCATCGATCTATGATGAAGTTAAATTAGTTGGACTTTCGGATCCAATCTTACATGATCCAGTTGTTTATTCGACAATCAATGAAGTAATTGATGAAAATCTTGTTAAAGCAATTCAAACAAGTTTGATAAATATGAGTCAAGCTGAAATAAAAAATCCATTACTCGATGCGATGAAAGTAAATGGATTAGTAGAAGCTACGAGTGAAGCATATGAGTCATTCTTACCAGCGTATAATTATATTACTAGTATCTTTAACTAAATAATAACCTTTATATTATCGTGATGTTCAATTGTCACGATTTTTTTATTCTGTATGTATTCAGCTAAGATATCTGTCATATCTCGTTGAATTTCTAGGATTGTTTTGCAGGAAGGTATCATATGGAAGTTACCACCACCACTTGCACGATAGTTGTTCATTGCGACAGTAAAGAGATCGGTATCGAGTACATCTTTATCGTTAAATCGTAGTTCAACAACTCGTTCTCCCAAAAGATTCGATATCTTTAGTGTGTAATCAATCCCATCTAACATATCATAATTAAAGTGTTGTGGTTTTGGTTCATCAAATAAAGGATTAACAGAAAGTTGTCCATCATTCACAACGAAATAATCCGCACATTGTTCAAGATATGCTTTTAATGTTTTCCCATTCATTTCTTTAACAATTAAGCTATTTGGATATACATAATTGTTTACTAAATCACGATAACTAATATCTGGACCAAGTCCCAAGACTTGATTAAATAAAGCGGTTGCGCTGATATCAGCGTGTGTAACTTCCATCTGAACATGATTGATAAAACTTACGTATGGATGTTTATGTACACGTGCATCAAATGGATCTTTGACAAGGAAATTATACCCATAGATATGGCCTAGTTTTTGATCTAACCAAATCTGGGTTTCATCATCAAATGGTTTAATCAATAATTCAATCTGTGGATTAAATGAATAGTCAGACATTGAAATGAGTTTATGATCAATTTTATGTGTATCTAGGTTAATGTCCGCAAACATAAATTCTGTCGCATTGAGTGAACATTGCATAACTGGTAATGTATTTATTACTGCAGAGATTGAGCGATGTTGGTGGCCTGTTATTAATAAATCAATTCCAGGAATTTGACTTAATGCATATCCAACATTTTCTCCAGTAAGTACTTCTGTCGGTAATCCAGTAACGAGATCACGTTCAAATCCTCCGTGATAATAAACGATTCGATAATTCACTTGTTCTAATTTTGAAAGTTCAGTTCGTAGTGTTTGAATTGGATCTAAGAATGTAAAGTTCTTTATGTGTTCAGGTTTTTCCCAATTTGGGATATAGTCTGTACATAAACCAATCAATGCGATTTTAGTATTATCGTTAGTAATATGTATTCTAGTTTGACCAATTGGTTTATCCTTGTATAAGATGTTTGATGTTAAACATAATGCGTTTAGATCATTCATATAATCCAACAGAATTGATTCTCCATAATTAAAATCATGATTCCCTAAATTGTAATAATCTAACCCAATTTCATTAAAAACGAGCGCAAGTGGATTAGGTTTCGCATGAATGCGATGTGCATAGGTTAAAAGTGGACTTCCTTGTAGACTATCACCATTATCAACCACAATACATTCATTATCTAATCTAAATTGATTTACTGCAGTAGCGTATCGAGATAGACCTTGTGGTTTAATTGTTTGGTCGATATACGAATAAGTTGATAATGTTCCATGAATATCTGTAGTAGATAATAGCTTTATTTTTCTCATGCGTTAATTATAGCAAATATTGTAAAAAAAACTTTACGTGTACATTGAATATTAATTGAGACATAGTATAATACTATGTTAAAATTTAAGTGTAATTTCATATTACAGGAGGACAATGAATGAAAAAGCTTTTAAGCATTTTATTGATTTCTGTATTGTTCTTTGGTGGTTTGGTCGCATGTACTGCAGAACCAGAAGTAACTGAAGACACAGTCATTGAAGATTTAGTCGTATTATTCGTGCCTAGTCGTGATGCAGGATTAATCCTTGAAGCGACAGAACCTCTAAAACAACTTTTAATTGATACCCTTGGCGAAAAAGGTTATACAGTTGAAAATGTTACCATCGAAGTATCAACCGATTATAATGCGGCTGGTGAAGCTCTTGCGGCTGGAACTGCTCACATCGGATTCTTACCTGGTGGAACCTATGTTGCATACGCTGAAGATGGAGTAGAAGTTGTATTAGCTGCTACACGTGCTGGTTTAAATAAAGACAGTGTTACTGCTGCTGACTGGAATGATGGTTTACCTACTTTAGGTGATTCCGCAAACCAAGTTACATATTACCGTTCATTAATTTATGCTGGACCAAGCGAATATGGTCGTACTTTAGCTGAAAAAGTTAAAGCTGGAACAGCATTAACTTGGGATGATGTTAATGGTGCACAATGGTGTGTTTCATCTAGTGCTACTTCATCTGCTGGTTATGTATATCCTACAATGTGGTTATTAGAAAACTTTGATAAGAAATTAACTGACTTAGAAAAAGCTCCATTACCTGGTGGTTATGGTGATATCGCGTTGAACCTTGCTCAAGGAACATGTGATGTTGGTGTTGGTTATGCTGATATTCGTAGAGACTATGAAGCACAATGGACAACTGAATGGAAACGTACAGAGTCTATCTGGGCTGAAACTGATGTTATTGGTGTTACTGAAGCGATCTTCAATGATACTATTTCAGTAAGTTTAAATAATCCTGAAATGAGTGAAGGATTCAAGAAGGCAGTTCAAGAAGCATTTATTGAAATTGCTCAAACTGAAGCTGGAGCTGAAGCAATCAAGATTTACAATCATGAAGGTTACGAAGTTGTGACGGATGCGGATTACGACGGTGCTCGTAGAGCTGCAGAAGTTGCTAAAGGATAATTAGCTTAAGAGCGAGGCTAAACCCTCGCTCCTTTTTTTATTCTAAAAGGAGTTCAAAACAATGATTCAGTTTCAAAATGTGATTAAGACATATCCAAATGGTGTAATGGCACTTAAGGGTGTTAGCTTAGAGATTAAACAAGGTGAGTTTGTTGCGATTATTGGTTTATCTGGAGCAGGTAAATCAACACTTTTACGTTCGATTAATCAAATGCATACCATTACTGATGGGAAATTATTAGTAAATGGGATTGATGTATCGAGTTTAAGTGGAAAATCACTCAGACGTTTTAGAAGAGATATTGGAATGGTTTTCCAATCCTTTAACTTAGTTAAACGTACTTCGGTTATTAAGAATGTATTAGCTGCACGTGTTGCGGATATGCCATTATGGATGAGTCTTTTAGGTTTATACACTAAGAAGGATAAGATTATTGCGTTAGAAGCGTTAGATCAAGTTGGAATACTTGAAAAGGCCTATACACGTGCGGATCAACTTTCTGGTGGTCAACAACAACGTGTTGCGTTAGCGCGATGTGTTGCTCAACAACCTAAAATTATCTTAGCGGATGAACCGGTCGCATCGTTGGATCCTGTAACTTCGAATCAAGTTATGAATGACTTTGTGAAGATTAATAAAGAGCTGAATATAACCGTTATTGCGAATATGCATCATGTGGATATAGCACTTAAGTTTGCACAACGTGTTATTGGAATAAAAGAGGGATTGATTGTCTTTGACGGACCGTCTACTCAAGTTAATAATCAAATATTAAAAGAAATCTATGGACGTGAATTAAGTGATGATGAATTGATGGAGCGTTAATATGGATAAGATTAAACAAATCTTTAAACCAAAATCTATCACATTAACCAATGGTAAAGTAGTTCAACCTAAGATGAGTCCTGCTGTTTATATCATTCCGATACTAACATTTATTACGTTGTATAGTGTCAGTTTAACGAAGTTTAAAATAGCGACTTTGTTTAAAAGAGGATATCAATTCTTCGTAATATTAGATGGGATGATTCCTCCTAATTTAGCGTATTTTGATAAAGTATGGGCACCATTAGTTGCGACAATTATGATGTCAGTTATTGGGACGTTAGTTGGATCATTACTTGCATTACCAGCGGCTTATCTTTCATCAGAAAATATGATGAAGAGTAAATTTGTGAAGTTTATTACCAAGGCGTTTTTTAGTGTAGTACGTACATTTCCAATTCTTGTATTAGCTCTATTATTCAGAATTATATTTGGAATAGGTGCTTTTGCGGGTACGATGGCGATTGGGGTATTTACATTTACGATTATGACTAAGATGTTCTATGAATTAATTGATACTGCTGATATGGGACCATTTGAAGCGATTACGTCAAGTGGTGCGAGCCGAATTCAAGCATTCTGGTCAGCGATTATGCCTCAGTTATGGGGTCAATATTATTCTCTCATTCTCTATAACTTTGAGATGAATATCCGTAATGCGGCTGTCCTTGGTTATGTTGGGGCAGGGGGTATTGGGATTATATTGAATGAAAGACTTGGATGGAGAATGTATCCTGATGTTGGATTAATCTTATTAGTAATGATGGTTACGGTGTACTTAATTGAAACATTGAGTCGTACATTAAGGAAGAATCTATTATGAGTACGCAAAATAAAAGAGTTCAAGACCAATTGGCTAAACAGCCTAAAGTATTCTGGCGTAATGCGTTAGTTATTGGGATTAGTGCAATCATTATTCTATTCTCATTGGATTATATAAACTATAAAGGAATAACAGATACTGGATTAGAAATCGCGATGAATATTATTCAAAGTGTATTTACACCAAATCTTCCGTTCTTATTAGACTTTACAACTAAAACAGGTGTTCCATATTTATTGTTAGAAACAGCTGCGATTGCGTTCTTAGGGACAATTATTGGGACGATTATATCGATTCCTCTCGCATTCTTATCTTCAAGAAATATCGTACCTTCATGGTTTACACATTTTGGAGTTGCGGCAATTACGGTTATTCGTACATTCCCTGCAGTAGTATATGGTTTGATGTTTATCCGTGTTACCGGTCCTGGAGCGTTTACAGGTGTA
Source organism: uncultured Erysipelotrichaceae bacterium (assembly GCA_942492995.1). GTDB lineage: Bacteria > Bacillota_I > Bacilli_A > Erysipelotrichales > Erysipelotrichaceae > UBA2212. The sequence goes on along the minus strand of OW818653.1, from coordinate 1,453,347 downwards.
TTAACACTTGCGATTGCGAGTGTAGGAATGGTTTCTAAGTTGTTTATTGAAACAATTGAAGAACTTGATCCAGGTATTATCGAAGCACTTGATGCGTCTGGTTGTGATGGTATACAAAAAGTACGTTACGGAATTATACCTCAACTTATGAGTAATTTCCTATCTACTGCGATTTATCGTTTCGAGATTAATGTCAAATATGCGACAATTCTCGGTATGGTTGGGGCGGGTGGTATTGGTGCACCTTTGATTTTTGCGATTAATGCGTATCGTTGGAAGGATGCTGGGGCATTACTTGTTGGGTTGATTATATTCGTATTAATCGTTGAAGCAATCTCTACGTATCTCAGAAAGAAATTAGCTTAATTTATAGTCGATCAGGTGTCCCAATTTTGAGCCACATGATTGACTTTTATTATGGTTAGTAATATACTTTCAATGCATCCATCCCACATGGGGGTGTCATGGTTTCGACAGATTGTCAGTTGGATTCAGACTGCAGTGGAGTGGCGACCTAATTGCCAAAAAAAATTAACCGGAAACAAATTAAGTTTCGCTGCATAGTTAGCCGCTAAAGGCTCGTAGCTGTCTACTCGACCCTGTCCTTGGGGTTGTACTAGGCACCATAAACAAGGAACAGCTTAACCAGATGTCTATTCAAAGTTAAGTTAAATCCAGTTAGACACATCAAGTAAGGCTTGTCTGAGGCAACTTGCTTGATTATCAATTCAGACTAAACTGTAGATGTTTGAATGTGGACACAATTTGGACAGGGGTTCGACTCCCCTCACTTCCACCAATTTGGTGAACGAACCGCTGAAAGGCGGTTTTTGTTTTTGTGATAATAGCTTGACTAGTTACAACATTTGGTAGATATACTTATAAAGTTGATGTAAAGTTCTGCTATATTAATGAGTCGTTTGACTGCATAAATGTCAACATTCGTATGCTGTTGTTTAAATATTCAAAGAGAATTTATATATTGCTTTTCATAACTTCGTTCTTCGCTTATATGAAAATCGAGAGGGTTTGAAAACTGTAGTTGGTCTGAATGGATAGATTCCTCAAGTTTAAAATGAAACCTTTTCTTTGATGGATCATAAGTTTTTTAACACGAAAAAAAGAATTGTTTGATTTGTCGCCCATAGTTGTCAATTTTATTACATTAAATGTCAAAAATCGTTAAAAAGAGTAGACAAGAATGGCCAAAATACAATTTACAATATAAATAGGGGGAGGCTAGTACAACATGGAAGGTATGCACTTTATATATTGATTGATTTCATTGTTAGACAATAAGTTCAATAAGATTTAGGTTGTTTATCATATATTTGAGAACTCAATAAGAAGTCTTCTATAAATGACAAAATAATGATTTGCGAGGTCGAAGAGTGATAATTAATATCGAATTTATTTTTTATTGAGTACTGTTTATATCTCTATATTTTGTTTAGAAATAAAGCAGATAATTATTCTTGAAATTTTGGAATTAGTTATGTAGTAAATGAAAGGGAGATTATATGAAAAGAGTATCTAATTTACTTAAGCTTACAATAATTCTATTTATTGTTTTTACTCAATATATACCCATTAATGGAATGGCTGCTAATATTGTTAAAAAGGTTGAAAATACTGAAGTTAATAACGCGTATCAAACTCATATTGAGAATTTTGTATTTAACAATGAAGTGTATGAAATGCTTAAGGAATTCATTAATCCTAATGACGCAATTCAGAGATTTGTTATTGACCATTATTCCGTTTTTGAATTGCTCAAAAACGATATCAATATTCCATTTAATTTAGCAAATATTGGTAATTTTAGAGATGCATTACTAAACTACAATTTTTCAAATGGTATACAAAATGAAATTCAAACTATTGTTGAATTTATAGATATTGCGGAAAATACGATTTATAACAATGAAATTAGAGAGTATATTAACAATGGTTCTATAAATGAAAATATAAACACTATTATTATTAATTTGCCTTATACTGAAGCTGTAAGACTTCAAATTAATAATTCAATTCTCTTTAAGACAAGTAGAAGTATTCTTGCTGTAAGAAACATTAGTGCAGGTGTTTCTTATGCACAAACTTATGCTATTTATAACAATAGTATTAATAAGTACTATAATTTCGGCGGTACTGATTGCACGAATTTTACATCACAAATTCTTGAGGCTATGGGTGTTGTCCAAGTGACTTCTCCAACCGATGACGTTAATGTAAGCTGGTGGCATAAAGTTAAAACATATTTAAATCCGTATACGTACCAAAATGAGTACACACATACACATTCTGCATCATTTATAAGGGTGTCATCGTTTATTTTGAAGTTTGGGTTATATGCATCATATACTGATTTTAAAATATTTAGTCAGAATGTAAAAGTTGGAGATATAATAATTTTAGATTCAAATAATGACAACTCATGGGACCATGTAGGATTTGTGACCGCTATTTCAACTACTCTTGGCACATATACTGATGAGGATGGAAAATCAAGAAGTTACTATAATTTTAAAGTAGCTCAACATTCTAATAATTATCATTTACAAGTAAATGATAACAATAATGATTGGGAAAAAAGTTCAGGAACAGGAAGGTTTGCAATACTTGCGAGATCATAACTTTAAAAAGACATTAATAGTATTTGCTGTAATTCTAATATCGATTATTACATTTGATTATGATCGAATGTATCGAAAGAAAGAACCGGTTTTTGCATATAAATTCATTGAAACATTTACTAATAGCGATGGTGGTAAGTATTATAGACCCACTGCTATCGGTCTGGGGTATATGGTGAGGTATTTTAAATTTGAAGATCACATCGAGATTGAGGATATCTATATCCTTTATGTGTTTAAGGTATATAATAATTTTCCCGCAGGATAACGCATGTTTAAAACGCGGAACCATTTAAAAAAGTCGGAATTCTTAACTATACAACCAAGTGATAAAAGTGCCACGCCTCACTTCCACCAAATTGGTGAACTGACCGCCGAAAAGCGGTTTTTGCTTGATGTTAGACTTTATCATGCAATGTTAATATTGGTATAATAATAGCTATAAAGTAAAGTATGCTTGACATAGAAAATTCTGTTGTTTAATATATATGTAAAGCTTGCTTTACACAATATGGAAGTTAAAATGAAAAATAAGTTAGAAGAAATTAGGAAAAAATTTAATTACACTCAAGAAGAAATAGCGGACAAACTAGGAGTTTCTCGTCAAACGATAAATTCATTGGAGAATGGTAAGTATAATCCATCAATACAATTAGCATTTAGACTTGCAAAATTCTTTGATATGTCAATTGAGTCATTATTCATATTTGAGGATGATTAGAATGGAAAAGAAAGTTAATCGATATTATATCATGCTGGGCATATATTCATTTCTTGGTTATTTCATTGGGACGACAATATTTGTATTATTAGGTGGACAAAACAGTCTACAAAATTCTATTTCAGGTTTGTTAGGCGCATCAATTATAGCAATCACATATAATGTTTATTATCAAACAAGATTCCCAGGGCTTAATCGAAAAGCTAAAGAACTAGTTAATGACGAAAGAACTATTCAAGTCAAAGGGAAATCCGCAGTACTAACGTTAAATGTAATATATGTGTTTTTAGTAATTATTATGATTATAGGAATGTTTCTAGATAACTCATGGATTCGTTATACGGTGCTGGAGTATTCTTAGTAATAAATATTACAAACTGGATTGTAAATAAAGCTTTTGACAAAAGGATGTAGTTCCATATAGATCAATTTTTAAAGGAGGAAATTATGAATATAAAATACATAATTCTTATTATGATTACATACATATTACTATTAGTATTAGGTTTAATTTATCAAAATGACACTATACCTAAACTTTCTACCGCATTAGCAGTTTTCAGTTCAGGGACAATTCAATATAGCGATTCAAAGAAGTCTCAAGATGAGCGAGAAAAATTTATCAATGAACGAGCTCAATCTAAAGCTTTTATTGTAATGATGGCAGTAATCTTATTAAGTTATTTTGGAAGTGATTCGTTTGATTTAATCAAAAATGTTAGTTCTGCATTAATTTTTGAAGTATTGTTCGGAATAGGATTTATGTCGTTTACTACAATGTATATATATCTTTCTAGAAAGTACTAAATTATCAATATTGGTATGTATACGATTCGTAGATAGAAATGAATTGATAAAAACAATGGCATAATTTACAGTAGAGTTTGGGGGAAATTCTAAATGGAAAAAACATCTATAGGATATAAGATAAAAGAATATAGAAGTAAAAATCAACTAACGCAACAACAATTAGCTTCATTAATTGGGGTTAGTAGTAAAGCTATAAGCAAGTGGGAAAATGATGAAGGAATTCCTGATATTCAGAACTTAAAGCGAATAGCTCAGATATTTAATACTTCTGTTGATTTTCTAATTTCAGATCAAAAACAAGACAACTCAAATATTTATAATAGTAAATCACTGAATTTAATTATTTTATCAATTATTTCTCTTAGTTTAATGTTTGCGAAGTATACACCATTGAGCATTAACTATAATGATTCACTGAACATATTCGTTGATAACGAATATGCATATCATATAAGTGGATATTTATCTATTAAGAATCTTTTTCAATATGGAGTATTAGATGATAATGGTTTCGGGATTGCAATGCTACTTTTCGTAATTTTTACTTTATCAAATCTAATATTACTTTTACGAGGGAAACTTAAAGCCAGTTTAAAGAATAAAAGTATATACATCATAATGTTTATGTTACAAGTATATACCTTTGTAGCTTCGCTATTAATGATACAAAATCAGATTAATTACTTTGCTAATTTAAATCCATGGACTCAAAAAATACCTACAGCATTCCATTACATAGGTGTATTTGCCTATATTTTACTAGCACTTCAACTTATTATGATTGTTATTATTTATGGAGATAAAATTGTAGATTACTTTAATCTAAGAGGTAAGAAACGCTTTTCAATATTGGTCAGTATTTTAGCGTCTGATAATTAATTGCTTTTTTATTATGATTAAAATATATTGATTTTGGTTTCCTAATAAAAGTAAAACAAAATGTGTTTATGATTAGCTATAGTGAGGAGTAAGATATAAAGTTAAATCCAGTCCCAAATTCATTTGCTAAAGGATTAGGCTATGTTGCTATATATAATTTCAATATACTTGGATGTCTTAAAGATCTAGATCCTTATATATTATTTTTAAGATTAATTCACTAGATAATAATAGCTAAATGAATTTATTACTTAACGCAGAATTTTGTTTAGTAAATGAGCTGCCTTATTAATTATTATAATTTGATGAACGAACCGCTGGAAAGCGGTTTTGTTTAGGAGTTTAAAAGCGTATTTCTATCTTGCTCATAGTTATAGTTTATAATTAAATCAGATTTAACAAATAGGAGAACATTAATGGTAACGCTCAATGATGTACTTGCTGGATTCAGAAATGAAATCATAGATCCATCTATTAAAGAAGAAAGATCAAAATTAGTAGAGTCTTTAATTCAAGAATCAATTCAAATATGCATGAAAATAAATTCTGAGTACCATACTCAAAATGAGATTATTGAACTAATCACCAAACTTATTGGAAAAAAAGTAGATGAAAGTTTTAAACTATTTCCTCCATTTAATGCGGACTTTGCGAAAAATATAACATTTGGAAAGAATGTTTTTATAAACTCTGGATGTAAATTCCAAGATCAAGGTGGAATAACAATCGGAGATAGAGTATTGATTGGACATAATGTGGTTCTTGCGACAGTTAATCATGCGCTTGAGCTTGAAAAGAAACGGAAAAATCACTATGCACCGATTATTATTGAGAATGATGTTTGGATTGGATCTAACGTAACTGTATTGCCAGGAATTAGAATCGGTCAAGGAGCAGTTGTTGCGGCAGGAGCAGTAGTAACAAAGGATGTTGCACCACTAACTGTTGTAGGTGGAGTTCCAGCTAAATTGATTAAAAGAATTGAAGTGTCACAGGAGTCATTGTTGTAAAAATTATAATACTACTTGCGGGTAATTGGCGTATAACTGTCGTAGACACATAAATGTTAATTAACTATAATAAGTGAAAATCAAGTAAATGAGGATAAATGATATGAAAATTGATTCAAATAAAGTAAAAAATCTAAGGCTAAATAAAGGTTGGTCACAGGAACAACTTAGTGAAGTAAGTGGTTTAAGTCTACGTACAATACAACGAATTGAAAATGGTATTACTATATCTATTGAATCATTAAATGTACTAGCAAAGGCACTAGATGTTGATCACAATGAATTGATTATCCAGGAAAAACAACAACCAACCACTCCAATAGAAGCGATTAAAAAGGTATTTTTGGAATATTCAAACTTTTCTGGGACCGCGACACGTTATGAATATTGGTGGTTTCTACTATTTATGGTATTGGTTATGTCCGTCGCATACCTTATCCATGAAAGACTTAATCAAATCATCACTGTTATATTCTTAGTTCCATTTCTTGCGGTAGGGGCGCGAAGATTGAATGATGCTGGGCAAAGTGTATGGTGGCAATTGTTCTTGTTTGTACCATTTGGTCAGATTATTGTATTATACTTTATGGCTGAAAAATCAAAGAACTTAGATGATGGGCAAGTGAATAATTAATGAGTTGATAATGTAAAGTGTTTATAAAAATATAAAGAAAGAGATGGAACACGTTTCATCTCTTTTAGTTGAATCAATACTTAGTTTTATATTTTGATTTTATAACTACATTAACATAAGAGGTATAATAATATTAATTACAAAGAGGTAGGTAAAATGAAGGAAATTATCAGTAATCAACAATTAGAACTAAAATATAAATTTGGGTTTGGTGCTTGGACCTATCACATAGTAATACCAGGTACATCTCAATTGGAAGGTAAGTGGGGATTACTAAAAGTTTCTGGGACAATCGATGGTTATGAAGTAAGAAATATTAATCTCGCACCAAGGAAAGATGAAGATCGAATGATTTCGATTAATAAGAAAATAAGAGATTCTATAGGTAAAACTGGAGGAGACTTGGTTACAGTTACATTATTTTTACATATCTAGTTTTCGAACTTTGTCTTTATATTATCCAGTTTATATCTACCTTGTAATTTTAATGTAATAAATATACGATCTAGAATCTTAGGAAATGAGGTATATACGCATCTTCTAAATATTTAATTTCTTCATTACTTAATTTAAAATCAAGAGCTAGTACTGCATCATCAAGTTGTTGGGTCTTAGAACTACCAATCAAAGCGGATGTTATAAAACTCTTACTAAATATCCAAGACATGGAAATAATACTCTTACCAACATTGTGTTTCTTTGCTAATTCTTCAACTCTATTGTTTATTTCATTTTCACATTCGTCACTGTATAGAGTTGTTGAACTCTTATTCGCTGCTTGTGATTCAGCTCTTACAGTTTGTTCATCTCTAAATCGTGCTAATCTTCCACCTGCAAGAGGTTGATAAGGTGTCATAGCAACTTTTTGATCTTGCAATAACGGAATCATTTCGCGTTCTTCTTCACGATAGAATAAGTTGTACTTGTTTTGCATCGAAACAAATTGAGTCCAACCTCTTTCTTTCGCAACTTGTTGTGCTTTCGCAAACTGCCAAGCATACATACTAGATGCGCCAATGTATCTCACTTTACCAGCTTTAACTAGATCATGTAATGCTTCCATGGTTTCTTCGATTGGAGTAAATTCATCCCATCTATGAATGATGTATAAATCTAAATAATCTGTTTGTAATCTTTTGAGCGTTAATTCAATCTCACTCATAATAATCTTTCTTGAAAGTCCTCTAGAATTTGGACCTTTCTTATTCGTGTTATAAACCTTAGACGCAATTACAACATCTTCTCTTTTAGCGAAATCTTTTAATGCTTGCCCTAGAATTTCTTCACTAGAGCCTCCACTATAAATATTTGCTGTATCAAAAAAGTTTATACCTATATCTAAAGCATGTTTAATAATCTTTCGACTTTCTTCTTCTGGTAGTGACCATTCAGGATATCCTTGGGTTGGGATCCCAAAACTCATACATCCTAAACAAATTCTAGATACATCTAATCCGGTATTTCCTAGTTTTATATATTCCATACGTTGTACTCCTCTCAGGATATTCACATCATAAACCTAAAGCCAACTTTATATGCAAGCGGAAATTATACTTTTTTATGAATTTATTATTGGATTGATTTTCAATATCTAAATATGTTCGGTTTGTATCAAGGTTGAAATTATGAGAAAATTTAGAAAAGAGGTTTGGACATGGAAATAAGAGTATTGGAGTATTTTGTCATGTTAGCAAAAGAAGGCAATATAACACGTGCTGCGAACCGTTTGCACATTACTCAACCTACATTAAGTCGACAACTTAGTGAGTTAGAAAAAGAGCTTAACACGCAATTATTTGTACGAGGTAAACGATCAATTATTTTAACTGAGAGTGGACAACTTTTAGTTCAGAGAGCTCAAGAATTGTTGAATCTTGTGGTTAAAACTGAACGTGATCTACATGAATCTCGGATTGAGTTAATTGGGACAATATCAATTGGTTGTGTAGAGAGTAAAGCTTCATTATTGTTAGTCCAATGGATTAAAGCATTTAAGGAAGTTCAGCCCTGTGTAGTATTTGATATTGTTAGTGGAGCTGGAGATGATTTAAGAGAAAAGCTTGATCGTAGTTTAATTGATTTAGCGATACTTTTAGAACCTATTGAGACCGCACGATATGATTCAGTTCATCTAGATGTTAAGGAAAGATGGGGCGTACTATTACCAAAGACTCACCCATTATCTAATTTAGAACAAATAAATGTAGAACAACTAAAATCGTTGCCTTTAATCTTTTCAAGCCGATCTATTGTTCAAGATGAGTTAGAACAATGGTTAGGGATTAAAAAAGAAGAACTCAATATTGTGGCTACACAAAATTTAATAACGAATACATTACTTCTCTTAAAACAAGATGTTGCTTATCCGATAAGTATAGAAGGAGCTCTTCTCATTCGTAATGATGAGCATATTCGCTTTATTCCTCTTAATCCAGAACAATCCACAGGTCATGTATTAGCTTGGAAGAAAAATCAACAAATGAATCCTGCAACACGGTTATTTCTAAGGTTTATTAATGATGCTTTAAAGGCATAGTGGATTATTCATTATAAGTATTTGATATATATTAGATGTAATATTAAACTATCCATAGAGTGAGGTAATTATCATGATGTGGATATTAAAATGGATTGAACCAAAGAATCAAATTTCTGAAGATCGTAAGATCTTTAAGAATTCATATTTAAAACAATTAATATTACCATTGTTCGTCGAACAATTTTTAGTCATGCTTGTAGGAATAGCAGATACGTTAATGGTTAGTTATGCAGGCGAAGCAGCTGTATCAGGCGTTTCACTCGTAAATATGTTTATTACGATATTTATCTATATATTCACAGCTTTAGCTTCTGGTGGTGCTGTCGTTGTCAGTCAAGCGATTGGACGTAAAGATCGTTCATTAACTGATTTAGCCGCAAGTCAACTTATGGCTTTGTCTGGTGTAATCTCAATTTTCTCAATGATTGTGACACTAGTTTCTCGTCAATATATCTTGAACTGGTTATTTGGAAGTGTTGAACCAGCTGTTATGGAAGCGAGTGTTACGTATCTTACGATTATGACGTATACGTTTCCAGCAATCGCATTATATAGTGCAGGTGCCGCATTGTTTAGAAGTATGGGACGTACAAAAAGTACCATGCATCTATCATTATGGATGAATGGCATTAATATTGTGGGTAACTATATTGGTGTATTTATCTTAAAAGCAGGTGTTGCGGGTGTTGCGTGGCCAACATTTGTATCAAGGGTTTTTGCGGCAGTTGTTATTGTTGTTTGGTGTTTTAGAGAAAACCAAGAACTAACATTACGGTTAAAACAAATAATGAGTTGGCATATCGATATGATGAAACGAATTCTTAGAATAGCGATTCCTAACTCAATCGAACAAGGTTTATTTCAAATCTCTAAAGTCGTATTAAGCTCGATTACAGCGTTATTTGGGACAAGTCAAATTGCGGCAAATGGCGTTGCACAAGGATTTTGGTCTATGTCTGCACTAATTGGTGTTTCATTTGGCCCTGCTTTTATAACAATTATCGGTCAATCACTCGGGTCTAAGGATATAGAAGCTGCGAAATATTACATGATTAAATTATTGAAGATAGCGCTATTTAGCTCAGTTTTATGGAATGTATTTATGTTAGCAATTGTACCATTCGCATTAATGGCATATGATCTAACACCTGAAACTAAGCAGTTAGTTATTGTATTAGTGTTTATCCATAATTTGTTTAATGCGCTAGCGTTCCCAATCTCTTCCCCATTCACAAACGGATTAAGAGCTGCTGGTGATGTTAAATACGCAATGTATACATCAATCTTTGCGACAGTTATTATGCGAGTTATCTTATCTTACTTGTTTGGGATTGTATTCAATCTTGGTGTTATTGGGATTGCCTTGGCAATGGGACTTGATTGGTGTATTCGTGCTTTCTTGAGTATGAGAAGATATCAGAATGGAAAATGGTTAAGTCATCAAGTTATCTAAGTATTACTAATTAATTTTAAGAAACATGAGTTTGATTTTCAATTTATAAAAGACTACGATAGTTTTATAACAGTACCATCAACTAATTAGAATAAATCAGTTAGATACAAAGGAGTAAAAATGACGAATTTAGCGAATGATATGCATAAAAGATTTCTTACTGAAGACGAGATAAAATTACGTGAAACGGATCCTGAATTTAGTGAATTTTTCTATAATTTTGTGTCGAACGAAGTAAATACACAGACTAACTTAGATGAAAAAACTAAATACATTGTATTACTCGCGTCCTTAATCGGATGTCAGGGCATTGATGAATATAAAATAATGTTAAATGAAGCGTTGAAATCAAGATTATCACCAATTGAAATAAAAGAAATAGTTTATCAATCAGTTGCTTATCTTGGCATAGGAAGAGTAAGACCATTCTTAACATTAACGAATGATGTTTTCATTCAAATGGGTATAAAACTACCATTAGAAAACCAATCGACAACCAGTCCTGAAAATCGATTAGAAAAAGGGATAGATGCGATGGTAAGTATCTCAGGTGAGAACATGCGCGAATTTCATCAAAAAGCACCTGAAGAAACTCTGCACATTAATCAATGGTTAACAAAGAATTGTTTCGGGGATTATTACACTAGAAATGGATTAGATTATCGTCAGAGAGAAATTATAACGTTTTGTCTATTAATGGCACAAGGTGGATGTGAATCTCAGTTAATTTATCATTCTACCGCAAATATGAGAATTGGAAATAATAAACAATTTCTTATTAATGTAGTTTCCCAATGTATTCCTTATATCGGTTATCCTAGAGCGCTTAATGCCCTAAAATGCATCAATGATGCGGAAATGAGTACAAAATAATATGCAAGAATATAAAACATTGTTCCCAATAGGTGATCCAATGCCTGAAAAGTTTAGTCAATACTTCAAAGGCCAAGCGTATTTAAATATGTTAACAACCGATGGTGTAAAAGTTATGAATGTAACATTTGAACCAAGCTGTAGAAATAATTGGCATATTCATCATGGTGGTGGTCAAATATTGATGGCTATAAGTGGAAGAGGATATTATCAAGAACTTGGGAAAGAAGTTCAAATTTTAAATCCTGGAGATATCGTTCAAATACCAGTTGGTGTAAAACATTGGCATGGAGCTTCTCGTAATAGTATGTTTACGCATCTTGCGGTTGAAGTACCTGCGGATAATTATGAGACTGAATGGTTAGAACAAATCAGTGATGAGGACTATTCTAATATTGAGTGAATATATCATGCGTAGAGTTAAATAGTATTCGCTATGATTCATTAACCGCTAAAATGCGGTTTTTGTTTGGTTGAGTGTAATTGACTGTTTACTTTAATAATATTAAAGGATATACTTAATAATATTAAAGAAGGTGACAGTAAATGATTGAAATTGTTCCTGAGTGGATGGCAAATCTTGATGATGAAGATGTTTCTTTTATAAAAAAATTTATTGTGTCTTCAGGATCGTTGAAGGATATTGCACACCAATATGGAGTAACATATCCGACAGTGAGATTACGCTTAGACAAACTAATTAAGAAAATAGAAATCAGTGAAGATAATGCGAATGATGCGTATGTATCATTAATAAAAAGTTTAGTAGTCAATGATAAACTGGAATACAATTCCGCAAAATTATTAATTAATGAGTACAAGAAATTTAAGGGGGAGTCAAAATGATTAATGGACTAAATACATTAATAATGTTGATTATGATTGGATTAGTTATTTTATTACAGGTGTTTTTATCTAAATCAAAAAGTAAGATTCCAGGATTGATTATTCCAATATTATTTGTAATGTTTTCATTGATATCTGTAGCGAATATTGGTTTTAATGATCATTTTACTTGGATTGATATGGTAGGTAGAATTCTAATGATATTCGTATTATCTAATATACCAACACTTATTCTTTTATCTATCTATTATGTAATTCGCGAAAGAAGTAGTATGAATAGAGAACTCGACAAAATGAAAATTCAAGATTTGTAATAAATTTAACTAATAAAGGGGGAACTATAATGTATTCTAATTTATTTAGTTTATTATTTGGTTTAATCGCTATTTTTCTACCAATTATTACTTTTCGATCCAGATTCGATAAAAACATTATATCAGTCATAAGTCTAAGCATGGTTTCTCTAGCGATTGTGTTTCAATTAGTATGGGTAGAATCGAGAGCTATTGTTTCAGATTGGATAGCAGTCTTAGATACTATTGAAGTATCAATTGGAATTTCTTTTGCACTATTATTTGTTACAATCTTAGTAAATCTCATTGTATTAAAACAAAGTAAAGTAATAACTGATAAATAAAAATTACAATTAATTTAATAAAATTCATTTAAAGTATGAGGTTAATAATGCAAAATATAATTACAGAAAGATTGATTATTCGAAGATTTACAAGAGATGATGCACACGATTTATATGAATACTTGTCAGATGAATCAGTTGTAAAATTCGAACCTTATGAGGTCTACACTAAGGAACAAGCACTAGAAGAGGCGATAAAGCGTTCGACTAGTGAATCTTTTTATGCGGTCTGTTTGAAAGAAAATAACAAACTAATTGGGAACTTATATCTTAATCAAGAAGATAATTATGAATTTGAGCTAGGGTATGTATTTAATCATAATTATCATGGACATGGTTATGCGACAGAAGGCACAATCGCTTTAATTAACTACGCTTTTAAAACATTAGGCGCAAGAAGAATACAATCAATGTGTAATCCTTTGAATAGTTCATCATGGAAATTATTGGAACGGATTAACATGCGAAAAGTAGATCATTTAATTAAGAATATATATTTTAAGAAAGATAAAAATAATGAACCTATTTGGGTAGATACATATATTTACGAAATATTGAGAGATGAATGGAATATGTTATAATTTTAACAACCAGGGGTGGGGTATATGTCTAAAATAAAAAAATGTCCTAATTGTAGTTATGATTTGAATTATATGCAGCTCGATACATTTAAGAATACGCATATATGTACAAATTGTGGATCCATTTTCAAAAATAAAACAATCGTAAACATCATCTCGTGTGGAATTGGTGTGCTATTACTTTTTCTTTTGAATACACCGTATAGAGCTATATTTGCATATGTTATCGCGATTATCATTCGTGTTGGTTTAACTGCGATATTCGGATATAAGTTAACAGGTGAATTTGTAAAAGTAGATGCTCAAATAGTTGAAAATAATACAACCGAAGAAGCTAATATCCCAAACTATGACCCAAGTAGATTAGTCTATTTGCTTGTCGCATTTATTATGTCATTGGTACTTTTTATAATTGGAGTAATCTTGGGTACATCATTTAGTGATGATCAATACTTCATAGGGAAAGTAATAGGTGTATTTAATCTAATCGGATTCTTATACTTCCAATGGATGGTGATTTATGTTGTTAGAGGTAAACTGTATTTTAAGATTAAAGCTAATATAAAAAGATATATAGGTTATATAATCGCGTGGGTCTCGTTAAGTTTATTGGTATTATATGTATTTGATCTGTTTACACAAAACGGATATAAAGACATTATAAATGTGCTATTCCCAGTACTAATTTCCATATCGATTATTTCAGTCGTAATCCAATATTATGCAAATCAAAAAATGATAAAGATAATTCAATAATCATCATAAATGTGTATAAATATTGGCACAAATTTTCATACTTCTAACTTTATGTTTAGGTATGTAAATGTTAGGATAAAAAATAGAGAATAAAGGAAATATATAATGAAAACGAAACTCGTGATTGCGGATATTGATGGGACTTTAGTCAATTATGGAAAAGAGATAATGCCACTTACTCGACAAGCATTAATTGACTTACATGAAAAGGGAGTATTGTTAGGAATTGCGTCTGGTCGACCAGTTGGTGATCAACTTAAAGCTAATGCACAAAGATGGGGATTGGATTTTCAATTTGATGTAATCATCGGGATGAATGGTGGACAACTCTTGGATGTGAAGAATAATACATATCAAGAATTCTATAAACTGAAAGCTGAAGTTATACATGAAATCATCGACTTTATGCGACCACTTGATTTGAATCCATTTGTATATAAAGAAGGATATATGTTAAGTGGTAGACTTGATGAAGAAATGAAGGCATCCGCAGTACGTAATCATGAACCTGCAATTCCATGTAATAATGAAACAGAATTATGGGAAGAAGATAATGCGAAATTACTCTTTAGATTACCTCCAAACCCAGAAGAAGTTAAAAAGATTGTGGAATTTGCGTCGGCACATCCAAAACCATATTATCAATCATTCTTATCAGGACCGAAGATGTTAGAATTCCAAGATCCAAGAGTTAATAAAGGTGTAGCGCTAATCGAATATTGTAAAGTTAATGGAATTGAAATGTCTGAAGTTATCGCAATTGGTGATGCAAGTAACGATAATGAAATGCTAAGAGTTGCAGGATTAGGTGTTTGTTTGAAAAATGGAACTCAAGATACTCTCGCTATCGCAGATGTTATTACAGAATATAATTGTGATGAGGATGGGGCTGGTCGTTATCTTTATGACTATGTGTTAAATGTTAATTAGAAGTTTATAAAAGATAAACGCGTCAAAAATAACCGAATAAACGGTTATTTTTATTATGTTCTTATAGTTTTGTCTCTAATTATTATCCTAAATAAAGTTACTATAACTATTCTGATTGATCGTATGCTTGTTTAATTGTTGAAATAAGTTCATCGTCAACGTCCTCTATAGACGTCACATTCACAATATATTGACACATACTTCCTTTCGGTTGTGTAATAAATCGATTATTATCTAAAACAGTTTTTAAATTAATCCCAATTTCTATGCGAGTGCTCGACTTTGGACCAATCATAGCGAATTGGCGTTTACGTTTTAAACTGATATATCCTTTCTTAGGAACAATTTCAAATGAACCAAAATTTGTAATTCTATGCATAAGTAAATCATGAATGGGTCTTAGAACAATTTTCTTATCTGCATAAATCTCATCAATTACTATGTCTATTTCTTTACCTTCAGCCAAACTTTGCCCATCAGACTTCATTACATAATGAGTTAAGGTATTCGCATCTCCATATGTAAGATTAAATGTTTCAATTAATAACGAACGAATCTCACTATGTTTTTCGAGTTTACTTTGAACAACTATCTGAGTAATTTCATCCAAAGTACGTTGGGTTGTCAATTGGATACGATTTATTATTTTTGTACGTTCATCACTCATAATTACACCTTATTAATTTCTAACTGTTTTCTGAGAATCTTATCCATTGACTTACCTTTCGCAAGTTCATCAATCAATTTATCTAAATATCTAATTTCACGAGTTGTTTCATCTTCGATTTCTTCAAGTCGAACACCGCACACAACACCCTTTATTAGTGATCGTGATGGATTAAGTTGAGGTGCATTCTTAAAGAAGTTTTCAAGCGTTACTTCTTTCTCAAGTGCAGTTTTAAACGTATTTACATTATGTCCAGTTAACCAAAAAATTATCTCGTCAACTTCATTCTTTGAACGACCTTTGTTTTCAGCTTTAGTAATATAAAGAGGATATACACTCGTAATACTATAATGATAAATTCGATTTGAGTTCATTTTTACTCCCTTTTGATCATTATTTACTTTTCAATCATTGTTAAGTGTATTCTATCACTGATGAAAATCAATAAACAACTTAGATACTTTTTATACAGATTTTATTTGGAATATCTTCAAGTAAAAACTGTCCAAAAGACAGTTCTATTGATTGATATTGAGTTGAAAACCATATGTATATTAAATATTAATATTGGAAATATTATCAGTCTAATATTTAACAACTTCAAACCATAATTCATTATGTTTTAAGAATCCAGGAATAAATGGAGGATTATATCGAGCTAATTGTAACTCACCAATAATTTTATACCCCTCTTGTTCAATCCATGTTCTAAGTAAACTTTCGTAATTTCTAATTATATCCATCTTTGGATTGAAGCTAAATCGATATACTGCACAAATTCTTTCAGGGATTAGTATTTTTCTTAGGTTCTTATCGAGTGGAAGTGGTACATCTTCATGTTTCATTTTTGGAGGCATCACAAAAGCAGTCGTTTGAATCCCTTTGTCATTTAATTGATTAACTACAGGCGCAGTCATAGCGATCTTTTGACTTTTTTCATTTTCACCTTGGATAAAGTCAAACGCTAATCGAAACCCATTATAACTTTTTAAATCAATATCTGTCGCTTCAATAATAGTAAAAGCTTGATAGCGTCGTAATTCAAATTGAGCTTGTTTTTTTATAACTGTATATTTTGGTTGATCGATCATAATTGAATTATAATCTTATTACTTTGTTTAGGATACATATTAACTACACTATTATTAAATCTACGTGTACTTAATTTGCATTTTTACTAATTGTAAATACACATTCATTTGAAAAGTGCAACTATGTGAGTATATGTGAACTCTATCAAAACCGAGTTAATTTATCTCAGAGTGCTACAATGAGGCCAGGAGGTATAGTATGAATAATCAAAAAGATGAATCAATTAAAGTAAAAGAAATAATGGATAATGCGACAATGAAAATGGATAGTGCTAAGAATCAATTCAAAGGCAAAATGAATCAAGTTAAGGGAAACATCAAGATGGATATCGGAAAAGCCACTAACAATCCTAAACTACGTGTCAAAGGTGCTGCAGATAAAGCTGTCGGCGTTGCTCAAGAAGTACAAGGTAAAATTCAAGAATCGATATCAGATATTAAACAAAATTTTAAGAAATAAAATTTATATATTTTACTGAGCACATAAATAAACTCTGTTTACAGAATGTGATAGAATTCTATCAATTTAAAAGGGGTTTAAAATGGACAAGAAAAGATTAGTCATATATTCGATTCTGTTCGTGCTTACATTCGCAATTGCGACACAAGGGTATACCAATCTAGGACTTGATGGACTTCTCATACCACTACTATTTACATTTGGATATTTCACCACTATTTTCGTTATTGCTCAAGCTATTAAGAATAATTCGATTGTCGATATAGGTTGGGGTTTAGGTTTTGTGGTTGGTAGTTGGTTAACCTTATTTGTAACAGAGAGTCCAACGATTTTATCGTATATTATTGTTGGTTTTATTACAATTTGGGGTTTAAGACTATCCATTCGATTATTTAGACGCAATTGGGGAAAACCAGAAGATTTTCGATATGCTCAATGGCGAATAGAATGGGGAAACAATGTTATTATAATCGCATTCTTTAGAGTGTTTATGATACAGGCGATTATCAATTTTATTGTAGGATCCGCAAGTTATGCGGTTATTAAATACAATCAATTTGTACTTGGTTCATCTGAACAAGTATATGTATTTATTGCCCTAGGGATTGCGCTTATTGGATTATTCTTTGAAGTTGTAGGAGATGAACAACTTAGACAACATATTAGTAAAAAGACAAAGTCTTTACTTCAAAATGGATTATGGTCAATTACACGTCATCCTAATTACTTTGGAGAGATATTAATTTGGATTGGATTATATTTAAGTGGAATTACATTGTTTTTTACCAATTCCATTAGTTTAATTTATTATGGATTATTGGTCATTTCACCCGTATTAATGAGCACTGTACTTATAAAAATATCAACACCACTTTTAGAAAAGAATATGGAAAAGTATTCCGGTTGGGTTGAATATACCAAACAAGTCCCAATGATATTTCCTTGGGGTAAAAAATAGTTAGTTAGTAAGTTTTATTAATCGTTCGATTTCTTTAACCATCATTGGATTCAATTCAGTGATGGTTTTTATATAATCTAATATAATCTGTGCAGAAACAGGAATATGCTCATAACCCAAAATACTCTTATTAAATAGTTCAACTAATTTAGGATGACGTTTCTCTACTCGTCTCTCCAATGCGAATAAATCCACATGTTCAGATTGAGATGGATATATCAAATGTGACATCGCTATAATACGATCAATCGCATGAACTTGAATTAGTCGAAATGCGGATAAAACTTCACCACGATGATAACGTAATAACCCAACATAAAGATTAGTTAATATCTCGTTAGATGCATATTGAATCGTTTGATAAGGATTTGGTAATGGTAATAAAGATGATTCAGATAGATTAACCCCATCTCGTTTAAAAATAAATGTTCCTTTTGAATAAGGAATATCATCCATCATATCTAATTCAAACACCGCATATTCCGCATAAACTCCATCTTCCCACATTATCTTATGACCATCTTTAGTATTTCTAAACACATAGGATATAGGTCCACATTCTTCAAGCCAATCGAGATTTGTAAGATAAAGTGATTGACAGTCTTTCTCCACTAACACAAAAAAATCTAAATCTGACCATTCATCTAGGCGTTCTAGTTCAGCGTTTGATCCTAAGGCAAGTAGCCCCAAACATGTTTGTCGCTTCTTAAGACTATCAGCTAATTCTTCTAAGCGTTGTGTTAATTTTGTGTTCATATTTTTCCTCTTAAATTTCGGTATATATCAAGTATAAATTACCTTTTTCATCACATTGATAATGAGTATAAAAGAAGCTATAATCGGGTTGAAGGAGGATAAACATATGCTTGGGATAGTAGACTTCCTTGAACCATTCGTAAAAGGTGAATGGAAGTATTTAGGTGGTATGGTTTTAGGCGCATTAGTGCTTATACTTATCCGAGTTATTTCTAATTTATGGGCAGAAAGACAGATTGCCAATGATCAGAAATACATAGAATCTCATCTGAATGTTCCAATTGATTCTCTCAAGAAGAAAGTATGGTTTATTCTAGTTTCAATAATTGTATTATTATTGATTATATTACCTGCTTCATTATGGATTACAGTAGAAATTTTAAAGAGTATTGAAAATATTAATCCAGGAATCGCACTATTATTTGTGTTTAGTTTATTCATTATACTTACAGTAATTATAAGTATTCAAACAGTTCGATTAAGAAGACTCAATCGAAGAATTAAGTTAATCCAAAAAAAATAGATAATTAAGGTTTAATGTATGCGAAATTAGCGTGTTGTTTAATGGTAAGTTCCGCTACTCCTGATGGGACAACTCTTACAAAATCTAACACGTTATTAGGATCCAAATTAAATGATTTCAACGAATTATTACATACGCTGAAAGTGACATTTTTACTTAAGTTATTTAAGATATCCTTATCTTCTTCATTTAGATTATCTTGAATCAAGTACTTAACTGCTTCAGCGTTTACGAGAATTTCTACTGTTAGAGTGTTACCACTTAACGCGTTAATCAAATTCTGTGTATTCGCTAAAACAAGTTTCCATTTACTCATTTCGTCCACATGGAATATTACACGATATTCATTCATAATTATCCTCCTCATATATAATCTATTTTAGTCTAATTAATTGATAAAGGTTATTAAATTAACCAGAATATTTATCATTTAATCAAACTCATAATGTGAAAAATTCTATCACAAACTGTTCACCTATCTGTCACGTTAGATACTTGAATTCAAGGTTTAAAATGTTATGATGATTATACCCTTTAGGAAGAATGATTAGCTCGATTAAAATAATGCGATATCGATGAGCGATCAATGCAAATATGCCTAAAGAGCTGGGTGTCTAAGTAAAATTAGACACCTTTTCTATTAGATGTATTATATTTTATATAGATGAACAAGAAATGACATAAACGGAGAAATTATGAAGAACATAGAGGTTGATGAATTATTAAACCAAACAATACAATGGAGAGAAGAATTCGAACTACTACGTAATTATATTTTAGAATGTGACTTAGATGAAGTTATTAAATGGGGACAAGCATGTTATACCAATAATGGTAAAAATATAGTGCTAATACATGGATTTAAAGAATACTGCGCAATATTATTTTTTAAAGGTGTATTACTAAAAGACGAAGCACAAATTCTAATCCAACAAAGTGAAAATGTACAAGCAGGAAGGCAATTACGTTTTAAGAATACAGATGATATTAGACGTGTAAAAGATGAAATAATAGCGTATGTTAATGAAGCGATTGAAATTGAAAAAGCAGGGAAAGAAGTAGAATTCAAAGAAACGAAAGAGTTCAAGATGCCTGAAGAACTCATACAAAAGCTTGAACAAGATTCTAATTTTAAAACAGCGTTTGAATCACTAACCCCAGGTAGACAAAGAGCGTATATCCTCTATTTTTCTAGTCCGAAATATCCGAAAACACGCGAAGCTCGAATTGAGAAAATGACACAATCCATTCTTGATGGAAAAGGATTAAATGATTATTAGTCTTAAACTATTTGAGATACGAATTTGACAGTGTATCATTGAAGTATGAACGCTGATCATTTTGAACAAGTACTAAACGATTACCAGAAAAGTGAGAATCCATTAAAAGGGATTGGCACCTTACAAGAGAAGATTTTACATGCGATATTGAAACGAGCATATCAAGACGATGATCAGAATCATGAGATTAAATTAAACGGATATGTAGTCGATATTTTTGCGGAAAACAAAGTAATCGAGATTCAAACCAGACAGTTCAATAAATTACGTAATAAGCTAATCGCATTATTACCAGAATATCCAGTTACGATTGTTTATCCAATACCATATATTAAGTATCTATCCTGGATAGATCCATTCACAGGTGAAAGTACTAAACAACGAAAATCCCCTAAACAAGGGACACTTTATGATAGTGTAAGTGAGTTATATAAGATAAAGATGTATTTGAATCATCCAGGATTATCCATACATCTCATATTTATTGATATGTTAGAATATCGATTACTGAATGGCTGGAGTGATGATAAGAAAAAAGGGTCATGGCGTAATGATCGTATACCACTTCAATATCGTCATACAATAGAAATTAATGACCGAAATGATTATCATCAATTTATCCCAAGTGATTTAAATGATACATTTACGTCAAAAGAATTCATGAAACTGAGTAGAACAAGTAAACGAATTACACAATTAACCTTAAACATCTTACAAAGCGTCAATTGTATTGAAGTCATTGGTAAACAAGGACGATTAAATCTATATCGTAAAGTATCGGTTTTTTATGTTTAAATCTTTTGAAGTAAATATAGAAATTGCTATTTTAATACATAATAATTACGGATATGCATTTTATCAATAAAGCTTTCATGTTAAACTTAACTTCAGGTAATATGCGCAAAGTTAACGTAAAAAGAATAATCGTTTCAATCGGATTAGTAAGCTTCATTTTGGTGATGTTTTTATTAAGTCGTTTAGATCAACGTGAGGACTTTAGTTTAATTGAAGGAAAGATGCAGATGATAAATGGTCCTTGGACAGTTTCTGTAAATGGAACCAAACTAGATAATATTAAACTACCATACGATTTAAACTTGGACCAAGGTGTGCGATACAGTTCATCAGTAGAAGTTCCGTTTCTAGCAGAAAACCAAGATACGTTATTAATACGCTCATCTATGCAAGATTTTTGGGTATACCTCGATGATGTTTTAGTCCATGAACATGTTCAACCTAGATCAATCGGACTACAAATGCCTCCAACGAGTTTATGGGTGTTAGTTGATATCCCTGAAAATTCGATAGGTAAAACATTACGTATCGATTATTTCACAAATGTGAGTGCATTCTCTGGTGTAATAAATGAGGTACATCTTGATCGTAAGGCGATGGTCTTACATAGCTTATTTACTTCACAAACCTTTAGCTTCGGAATTTTCTTACTCTTGTTTTTATTTGGTATTATTTCAATCATCACTTCATTTGCGATTAAAAACGCTCAAGATTTGCGATTATTGTATCTTGGATTTATGTCCATCGCATCTGGATTATGGATACTCACTGAAGCTCGATTACTTCAATTCTTTATTGGTAACCGATTTATTCTAGGGTCTATGGCGTACTTAATGATCCCGATTATGGCATTATTCTTTGCCTTATATATTAAAGACGCAATAATAACCCAACAAAAATTTAAACGACATTTAAGATACTTAGCGCTAACCTTTATCGCAATCGTCATCATTAATGTAATACTTCAATTAATGGGAATTCTTGTATACATTGAAATGATGGAATATACGTTACCAATCATATTTATCAGCGCTATTTATGCGGCTTATTTAATCTATATCGAGATTACTGAGTATAAAAATGATGTCGCAAAACGATTTGTAAAGTTTACACTAATCTTACTAATTAGTTTAGTACTCGAAATTGGATCATTCTATTTCCATGCATTTAGTTCAATATCATCTTTCTTTAGAATTGGAATCATCGTGTTCTTTATTATGTTAGCGATTGATACATTTATCTATATACGTACAAATATGCGCAGACAAGATGAAACCTTATTACTAGAGAAAATGGCGTATAAAGATTTCTTAACTGGTGGATTTAATCGTTCTGCTTATGAAAGAGATGTACAAACATATATCGATTCTAAGAAACAATTTAGATTAGTTCTTCTCGATTTGAATGAGTTGAAGTACATAAATGATACATATGGGCATAGTCAAGGGGATGAGGCAATCCGACATGTCTTTAAAGCGATGGAGGCTGGATTTGTGTCTGGTCAAAACTATCGAATTGGTGGAGATGAATTCGCAGTATTACTGGATGATATTGATGTGACGATCTACGATGAATGTGTAAAAAACTTCCAATTATACATAAAAGAAACGACTCAAGAATTTGTACATCCGATAAATGTCGCAATTGGGACGGATATCTATGATAGTAATACGTGGGAATATTATGGAAGATTCTATCATCATGTCGATCAAAAGATGTATGAACATAAGACAAAAATAAAATCAGCGTAGTGCTGATTTTTATGTCTATTGATTTAACCATTCTTTCGCAGCTTCAACTTCAGACTCAACTAATCGATGTCCAAAGTTTTCCCAATGTAATGTCACATTGGCATTTGCGTTCTTAAATAATTTCTCTAATTCAATGCTTTGTTCAGGCGGACAGATTGTATCATTCTTACCTGCCCCAATAAAGATTGGTATTCCAGTTAAATCAGGAAGATTTTTACGAATAGGAACCATCGGATGTAAGATTATAGCTTTGCTAAACGCATCAGAATAATGAAATAGGACACTTGCCGCAATATTCGCTCCATTGGAATATCCTAATGCGACAACTCTTTTACGATCAAAACCATACTCCTCTGCAGCTTGATCCACGAATTCCTTTAATTGATGTGTACGATCAACCAAATCCACTTCATCAAACACACCTTCAGATAAACGTTTAAAGAAACGATTCATTCCATTTTCCTTAACTTCACCTCGAACACTTAAAATATTGTATTCAGGATTAATCATATGGGCTAAAGGGAGTAAATCTCTTTCATCACCACCTGTACCATGGAGTAATAAAAACGTAGGATTATCTAGATTTTCTTTTTGAAATATATGTTTCATATTAAACTCCTTGTTTGCCTAATTTTTTAAGTAAATCTTGTAAGATGATTTCTTCATCCGCTTCTAAGATGTTAATCACATTCCGTAATTTCTCGACATGTCTTGGATAAATCTCTTCCATTAATGTTCTACCACTATCTGTTAAATGTACAATATGTACACGTTTATCTTCCGTATGTTTAACTTTTGTAATATAGTCCTTCTTAACTAAATTCTCAATCACATAACTCATGCTTGATGAAGCGATTAAGACCTTATCACAAATTGTTTGAACAGATTGAGGACCTTTATGATACAAGACTTCAAGTGCACCAAATTCCGATGGATTCAAACCATACTGTGACACATCCTCTAAGATTATTTTTTGAATTGTATTTGTTGCACGAAATAATACCGTTACTGTTTTCAAATCATTATTCATTGAAATACTCCTTTGGATAGTGTTTCGTACTTCTTACCGTATCAATCGGTCTCACAATCGATTCAATGTACTCACGCTTATTTCTAAATTTAGGTGGTAAAGCAAGTTTCTCACCAAGAATTTCATACGGTTCTTCATCATCAATAAATCCAGGACCTTCAGTCGCGAACTCAAATAGGATACCAGGATATAAGCGTGTGTAAAGTGATTTAAAATAGAATCGATCCACAAAACCTGAATGACTTGCTCGAATAGCGTTTAATTGCTTAATCCATAAATCAATATCTGTTGTGTCATCTACTCTAAACGCAACATGATGAACGCCACCATATCCTTGATAGGCATCCTGCAATAAAGGTTGGTTATCAAGAATAACACTAGCACCATTACCACCCAATCCCATTTCATACAAAGTATATTGGTTTTCTTTGTTGGTATAACGCATCCCCATCACATCTTCCAATACTTTTTTCATTGTGTCGATTAGCTTAACCCTAAAGAAGATTGGACCTAATCCAGTAATTCCAAACTCAACAGGAACTGGACCATTTAACCAAGGTGTACCAGATTCTATCCCAACATTGGTTTCATCTGAGAATAATGCATATTCTTGATCATCAAAATCATTGAAAAATAATACGTTCTTACCGAATAGTTGCGTTATCGGTTCATGTTTAACCTTAAAGTGATTAAAGCGTTTAACCCAGTATTCAAGTGATGCGTCATCCTTAACTCTTAGTCCGATACGCGATATTTCATTTGTACCTTTGACTGCTTTATTGATTCCTCTAAAGTCAAAGAATGTCACATCTGTTCCAGCATTTCCACGATCATCCGCAAAGAATAAGTGATAGGTATTAATATCATCTTGATTAACAGTCTTTTTAACTAGACGCATGCCTAGGATATTGGTGAAAAATGCATAATTTTTTTCCGCACTACTTGTGATCGCAGTGACATGATGTATACCATTTAATTGTTTCATGTTTATCTCCTTTAAATGTAAGTCAATAATAATTCGAATTCGAACTATTATCAAATGATATGCCCAGCTATGGTTTGTGAAATATATCTTGACTTAGAGTTAGCTCTAAGTAGTATACTAATCATATGTTTTTATAAACAAAGTTTACTAACTTGGAGAAATGAATGAAAGATCGCAAAATATTAATACCTTTTATCCTGATTACAGCTACGATCTTTATTCTTAACATGTCGATGCAGATGTCGATTCCTACGTTTTCTGTTTATCTTAAAAGTTTGAATTTTCCTTTAGGGTTTATTGGGGCCGCATCCTTAGCAGTCGCACTATCTGCCATGTTTTTTAGACCTATATCCGCAATATTAAATCGTAAGATTGGAAGTATTGAGACGGGTTTAATTGGGGCGGGATTGTATTTTGTGGCATTCACAATGTTTCTTGTATTTAAGAATCCTGCGATTGTCGTATTAGGTCGAATCATCCAAGGAGTTGGAATGGGACTTGTTATTACGACAATGGGTACGATTATATCTCAGATTGTCCCTCATGATGAACTTTTAAGTGGCTTGAATATCTATTCATTGTTTGCGGCTGCGGCAGGAGCTGTAGGCCCATTTTTAGGAATGTACTTAATAGCGGATGGGTCATTTATTCGTTTATTCATAACTGCTCTGGGATTTGTGACATTAGGTATATTGATTCTTGCGACATTGCGTTTTAAAGTACATTTACCTTTACCTGAAGGCTTACATACAGAAAAAAGTGGAATTCCATTACTTAAAAGTAAAGCACTTTTTCCATCAAGTTTAGCTTTTACATCAGCGTTTGTGTACGCTGGATTAGCCAGTTATCTTGCTATTTATGGAATTGAAGTTGGCATACCAAATGTAGGATTTTTCTTCTTATATGGATTTATTGGATTAATACTCTCAAGAATTGTGATGAAACGAATTATGAAACACGTACATTTAAGTATTGTGTTAATCCTATTTGGACTAGGATATGGAATACTATTAATACTCATCACTTTATATAGAACAGTATGGGCTTGGACGTTACTCGGTATTCTATTTGGATTTGTGTTTAACTTTATTGGCACAATACTCAACACAATGGCAGTTAAGAATGTACCGATGTCAGATAAAGCTACCGCAAATGCGATGTTATTTGTTGGGTTAGATTCAGGCTTCTTCTTAGGTGGATTAATCTGGGGACAAGTCGCTGTTCGTTTCTCGACAAGCTCTATCTTTATGTTTAGTGCACTCCTAATCACAATGGCCATGTGGATTGGGGCTTGGGTAGTAAAAGTAAAACAAATTAAATTTTAACAGAACCGCAATAGCGGTTTTGTCTTATAATAGGAATAATCAAGGAGAAATTATGACTAAAAAAAGACGATTTCCTGAGAATTTTCTCTGGGGTGGCGCTACGGCAGCCAATCAATTTGAAGGCGCTTGGAATGTAGATGGCAAAGGAATGAGTGTATCGGATACAGTCATTCGAAGAGTAAATGTTGATGTGAAGAACTATGCGGCGCACCAACACATTACTACTGAAGATATTTTGAATTCAATGAAGACAGATGATACACAGTATTATCCAAAACGTCGTGGATCAGATTTCTATCATCACTATATAGAAGATATCGCACTAATGGCAGAAATGGGATTTAAAGTATTTAGAATGTCCATTAGTTGGCCAAGAATATTCCCTAACGCAGATGATCTAGTCCCAAATGAAGCTGGATTAAAGTTCTATGATGATGTATTCGATGAATGTATTAAACATGGAATTGAACCACTTGTGACATTGTCACATTATGAACCACCACTCAATATCGTATTAAACTATGATGGTTGGTATTCAAGAGAAATTATTCCAATGTTCACAAAGTATACAGAGGTTGTGGCGAATCGTTATAAAGGTAAAGTAAAATACTGGTTAACCTTTAATGAAATTGATAGTATCGTACGTCATCCATATACGAGTGGAGCGTTAGTAGAAGATCGTTTCCATGGTAAGAATTTCATGCATGTTATCTATCAAGCGATGCATCACCAATTCGTTGCGAGTGCAATTGCGACAAAGATATTACATGACGTAGATCCTGAGAATAAGGTTGGATGTATGTTAACGAAATTAACGTATTATCCATTAACGTGTAAACCAGAAGATATCTTGAAGATGCAACAAGATATGCGTAGTACGTATTGTTATAGCGATACACAAGTGTTTGGAGAATATCCAAGATACTTATTAACGCGTTTCAAAAATGAAGGATTCGAATTGAAAAAAGAAACAGGCGATGATGAACTAATGTTAAACAACCCTGTTGATTTCATCTCATTTAGTTACTATATGTCATCATGTGTTGCGTTTAATCCTGAAGGAGCAGAGACAACTGCAGGGAATACTATAGTAGGAATTAAGAACCCATACTTACAAACAAGTGATTGGGGATGGCAGATTGATCCAACTGGATTAAGAATTTCTATGGTTGATTTATATGACCGTTATCGCAAACCGTTGTTTATAGTAGAAAATGGTTTAGGTGCGAAAGATGAAGTAGTAAATGGAACGATAGAAGATGATTATCGAATTAACTATCATCGTGAACATTTCAAGGCAATCCTAGATGCGATTGAATACGATGGTGTAGATTTAATGGGATATACTTCATGGGCATGTATCGATTTAGTGTCTGAATCCACTAAACAAATGAGTAAACGATATGGATTCATCTACGTCGATTGTGATGATGAAGGGCATGGAACCTATAATCGTTTAAGAAAGAAGAGTTTCTATTGGATGAAGTCTGTAATAGAGTCCAATGGAGAAATACTATATAAATAAAAGCGAGAATTTTCTCGCTTTTCTATTCTTCAAACAATGTTTTAGCTAATTTAGTAAACATCTTATCACGATAGCGTATTACCTCTTCATCCCTACCATTAGAATAATCATAGAAGCCTGCGCCATTCTTAACACCTAATCGATTATTATCAACACATTCTTTTATAAGCCCAAAAGGTTCTTTAGCGTCACATAAATCTGGGAAAGTATACTTTGAGATGTTGTTGTGAATATCTAAACCTCCAAGATCGCAAATTTCAAATGGTCCAAATGCTGCATATCTAAATCCTAATGCATATTTCATGACATCATCAACACCTTCTGGTGTAGTAATACCTTCTTGAACAATATAAAGTGCTTCTCGTAAGATGGCTTGTTGAAGACGATTTAGCACAAAACTTGGCGCATCTTTAACTTTTACTGGTTTCTTATTTAAGGCTAATGCTAAATCATATACAACTTGGATGGTATCATCACTCGTCAATTTACCTTGTATAACTTCAATTAATGGAATGATGTGAGGAGGGTTCATCCAATGCATACCTGCAAATCGATCTGGATGTTCAACAGCTTCCGCAATACGTGTAATGCTTAATCCAGAAGTATTACTGCATAATATGGCATCAGGTCTAACAATCTTAGATACTTCTCCCCAGAATTTATGTTTAACATCGATGTTCTCTAATATGGCTTCTATAAGAAAATCACAGGTACTAAATGAGTTAATATCATTTGTATACGAAATTCTTTCTTTCAATTCTAATGACTTTTCTGAAGTGACAATTCCTGCATTAATCCATGTTTCTTGATTAATATCTACAAGACGTTTTGCCTTTTCAAGCGCAGTTTCATAAATATCATACACAGTCACATCATAACCGAATAAGGCAAATGTTTGCGCAATTGATGCGCCCATCGTCCCTGCTCCCGCAATAGATACTTTTTTAATCATTAACAAATCTCCTTTTTAGTGATGTAAGCGTTTTCTTTATTTAAGTTTATCAAACGCATTTGTGAAATTCAATAGAATTTATACAATCTAAAAAGCAGATTCTAATAGAAACTATAAGCGAAAATTATACTCAAAATAAAGAAGCTCACGCTTCTTTTTACTTTAGATTAAAAATACCAGTCCCATCATCAGGATTGATTGGTAATGAAGAATGTTCATGAACAATTCTCCAATTTGAATCAACCTTCTTTAGGATAAATGTAAAACGATTCGTAAGATGTCTAAACTCAATCTTATTTGAATTATATTCAGAGAATCGTATATTGGTATGGATAGATGCTAAATCACCATTTTCATAGATAACACAATCTTCATAACTAACACGAAGGGTTGAGTTATCACGTTGTAAAACCGCAAACCAATCTTCAACTTGTTTACGCCATGCAATACTACCGATAATATTCCATTTACTCCAACTATCGAAAATATGTACATTTGAATCATACATGGAGATAAATCTATCGACATTCTTCTCAAGTACTGCACTTTGATAATTCTCTAAAAGTTCATTGACTGTATGCATAATCATCTCCTTATTTTATAGGGTTAGATCCAATTAGATAATAAGGTCCATCATTTCCTAACTCTTCTTTATATATAACCCATCCTAAGGATAAATAAAACGATAATGCTTTTGTGTTTTCCATTACACATTTCAATGTAAACGGATGTTTATAATAATCTAATAGAAAATGAATCAATGCTTTACCAATCCCATGTCTACGATACTGTTTATCAATATATAAACTATGCAGAAAATAATCGATTTCCCATACTGACATAAATGCGACAACTTTATCGTTAATGCATGCCACAAATACTTTTTCACCTTCGGTTATATGATCAAAATTATCTAATCTAATAGTAGAATTATCAACCCATTTAAAATCATTCATTTGTACATCATACAAAATCTCTCGACACCGATTCAAATCATTAATCGTATAATCACGTATTTCAATTGATTCCATTAGTACCTCTTTATAAAAGTATTATATCGATAAAATTAGATAAATGTTAATCAACGCAATACAGAGGTGTCTTGTTTACCACCCTCACAAAAGGTACAATCTATATGACGATTCGATTAAACAATAACGAGGAGTAACATGCGCACCATTCAATCAACAGAAATCACTCAAGCTGTAAAAGACTTATTTATACAAGCTAATTTTGATATTGGCGATTCAGTTTTCAAGACAATAGAAGATGCGATGAATAAAGAGAAATCACAGTTAGGGAAATCAATCCTAGAAAAGATTTATGAAAATAATACACTCGCTAAAAAAGAAGGTATTGCAATTTGCCAAGATACTGGAATGTCCGTCGTTTTTATCGATATTGGACAAGATGTACATATTGAAGGTACATACCTTAATGATGCGATTCATGAAGGTGTAAGACAAGCATACCAAGAAGGATATCTTCGCAAATCGGTGGTTAGAGATCCATTGTTTGATCGAGTTAATACAAAAGATAATACACCTGCAGTAATCCATACAATGATTGTGCCTGGGGATAAAATACATATTGAAGTCATGCCTAAAGGATTTGGAAGTGAGAATATGAGTACACTAAAAATGTTTGCGCCATCTGTTGGGATTGAAGGTGTAAAACAATTTATTGTAGAAGCGGTAGAAAAAGCTGGACCGAATGCATGCCCACCCATGATTGTCGGAGTTGGAATTGGTGGAACATTCGAATACGCAAGTTTAATTGCGAAAAAAGCAGTGTTAAGAGGAACCGATCATCCACATCCTGACCCGCGTTATCGAGCACTAGAAGAAGAATTACTCACAAAAATAAATAAAACAGGGATAGGACCTGCGGGACTTGGTGGTTTAACTACCGCATTTGCGATTAATATCGAAGTCTATCCTACACATATTGCCTCAATACCAGTCGCTATCAATATAAGCTGTCATGCATCTCGACATGCGTCTATTGAACTCTAGGAGAAGAAATGGAAGAAAGAAAAATACAATTACCTTTAGATAATGAGACGATTCTATCACTAAAAGCTGGTGAGAGTGTCTTATTATCAGGAACGATGATTACAGGAAGAGATGCGGCTCATCAAAGATTATTTGATGCGATTAAAAACCATCAACAATTACCTATCAAACTAGAAGGAGAAGTCATCTATTATGTTGGACCAGCTCCAAGTAAACCAGGTGTTGCGGTAGGTTCAGCTGGACCTACATCAAGTTATCGTATGGATAAATATGCCCCAATCTTAATTGAAAAAGGTTTAAAAGGAATGATAGGCAAAGGAAATCGAAGTGTTGAAGTTATCAATGCGATGAAAAAGCACCAATGTGTTTACTTTGCGGCAATTGGTGGACTTGGCGCAATGATCTCGAAAAGTATTATGGGAAGTGAAATCCTATGTTATGAAGACTTAGGTCCTGAGGCAATTCACCGTTTTTGGGTTAAAGATTTTCCCGCAATTGTCGTGATTGATGCCTATGGAAATAACTTATACGAAATTGAACAAGCGAAATATAGAGAGTTGGATTAACATGTCAGATATTTATCAAAAATCACTCATCGCACATAAAGCATGGCGAGGGTAAATTACGTATTGAATTAAATGCGCCAATTACCAATAAAGAAGAACTAAGCTTAGCCTATACACCAGGTGTTGCGGAACCATGTCGCGAAATCCATCGTAATCCAGAATCCGTCTATGACTATACCTGGAAAGGGAATACCGTTGCGGTTATTACTGACGGAACTGCTGTGCTAGGTTTAGGTGATATAGGACCTCATGCAAGCTTACCTGTTATGGAAGGTAAATGTGCATTATTCAAATCGTTCGCAGATATTGACGCAGTCCCAATCGCATTAGACACAAAAGACCCAGATGAAATCATTCGCATCTGTAAGGCATTAGCTCCAAGTTTTGGAGGGATCAACCTAGAAGATATTTCTGCGCCTAGATGTGTACAAATTGAAAGAGAACTTAAACGTACTTTAAGTATTCCAGTTTTCCATGACGATCAACACGGAACAGCGATTGTCGTAGCGGCTGGACTAATTAACGCATTAAAATTAATTAAGAAAGAACTCAAAGAATTAAAAGTTGTGGTAAGTGGTGCTGGCGCAGCCGGTAGTTCAATCATGTTTATGTTAAGAGATTTAGGTGTTGTAAATATCTTAGGATTTAGAAAAGAAGGAATTATTCGAAAAGAAGAACACACCGATTTCTTAGTTCAAGAACTCAGTGAATTTACAAATCCAAATCAACTTAATGTTACACTTCAAGAAGCGATGTTAAATGCGGATGTGTTTATTGGTGTATCTGCTCCTAAACTTGTTAGTAAAGCGATGATTCAAAGTATGAATAAACTTTCCATTGTATTCGCATTAGCGAATCCAGAACCTGAAATAAGTTATGAAGATGCGAAAGAAGCTGGAGCGTATATCATTGCGACAGGACGAAGTGATTATCCAAATCAAGTCAATAATGTGCTCGCATTCCCTGGTTTGTTTAGAGGCGCACTGGACGCAAAGGCAACGCAAATCACAGAAGAGATGAAAAAAGCTGCCGCATATGGTCTATCAAGTCTTATCCAAATAGAAGAACTTAGTCCAGATTACATTATTCCAAGTGTATTTGATAAACGTGTTAAGGATGTCGTTAGTCAAGCTGTAAAAGATGTCGCAATCGCATCAGGATGTGTTCGAAAATCATAATTTGAAACGCAAACTTAAGTGAAATAGTGTATGCTTATAGTAGATAGAAATAATATAATTCTATGAATTTATCCTTCATGACACAAAATCTGAACCAATTTTACGACATAATATAAACTAAGCAAATGATGCGATTTTTCTCGCATCATTTTTGTTTATTAGGAGATAAACATGACTTTAAGCATCGAACAATTTAGATATGCGACATACTTTGCCCCAAGAGGAAGTGTTCGTATGCAAAATCTTGGGAATCAAGTGAGTCAGAAATACCTATTACCCAACGATAAGATAATTGGATTAATCGGGGATGCGGGTAGTGGAAAATCACTTTTCATAAAAGGTATGTTTCCAGGATTAGAGTTAACCAATGATGATGATGGAATTAACAGTCGTCCTTCACCTCTTATGCGTGATTATGGACAATTGAATTTTAAATCACATACCTACCATATTGATATACGCTTTGAAACAGCGTTTACGCAGATGTATTTATTGGTAGAAGCTGTAAATCTTGCAGTATTAAATAAGAAAAGAGTCATTATTGAACATTTTGATGATCTATTTCCATACTTGAAAGTAAATGCGGATTTGCTAATTGGAATAGGAGAAGAGGTTATTGTATCGCGTCCGAATTTGTTTGGACCTGTTCCAGAAGATATTAAAACAACGGTTTATAAATCAATCAATTATCGAAGAATGGCACATAGTGCAGAAGATTTATTGGTTCATGTATTAGAAAGTGATTACGGGATTGTGTGTGATGGTCATGGGGATGTTAAACATGGATTCATATTATCCTTCAATAAGAAACCTAAGGTTTCAATATCGGTATTAGAAAAGAAAGTTAAGGCATATATTAAGCAGGATCTAACAATAAGTTATCATGATTCAACCCACATCAAAATAGGTGAAATCATTGATCAATATTGTACAGGACCTCGAACGCATGTAAATCATACAGGGCAAATTAAACACTTTAGACTACTCAAAGAATATGTCTATGATCCTCAGAAGAGTACGTTTGAATTAGTTGGAATTGTGAGTGGAGAAACCATTCAGGATATCCATAAAATAAATCATTTTGCGGATTAAGGAGCGCATTTGAAGTGGAAAAAATTAATATCGTAATTGGTGTAATTGGGGCAGATGTTCATGCGGTAGGGAATCGTATTATTGCGTATGCGTTTGATCAAGCTGGGTTTAATGTGATTAACCTTGGAGTTATGGTTTCGCAAAAAGAGTTTATTGATGCGGCGGTTGAGACTAACGCAAAGGCTATCATTGTCTCAAGTCTTTATGGACATGGTGAATTGGATTGTCGCGGTATGGGGGATATGTGTAAAGAAGCTGGATTGGATAAAATATTGCTCTATATTGGTGGAAACCTTGTCGTAGGTAAATCTGATTTTACTGAGGTTGAACATTTATTTAAGGGCATGGGTTTTAATCGTGTTTATCCACCTGGTGCAGATATTAACCAAGGCATTGAAGATTTGAAGAATGATTTATTAGCGCAAGGGTTCTATGCCTAATTACTGTTTATTTGATGTTGGATCAACCTATACAAAGGGTTGTATCGTTGATACAGATCAAGAGAAAATACTTGCACATGCGAGTGATTTTACAACGTCAAGTACAGATATTTCGATTGGGATAGAGAAGATAAAATCTAAAATGAAAGATGTTTTAGATCATATTACAATTCATGAAACATTAGTGTGTAGTTCTGCTAAAGGTGGATTGCGTATGATTGCGATTGGATTAGTTCCGGATTTAACCCTTAAAGCAGCTCGTCTAGCGTGTTATAGTGCTGGGGCTAAAGTTATTCAATCGTATTCGTTTGAATTAAATCAATCTGAACTGGAACACATAGAATCTTCGAATTGTGATATTTTATTACTTAGTGGTGGAACAGATGGTGGTAACCAAACCAGTGTTCGAACTAATGCGAATCAGTTAATTAAACTAAAATCACGCTTTCCAATCATCTATGCAGGCAATAAATCATGTCAAGACGAGATCAAGACATTACTTGAACAAAATGGATTTGAATGCATACTTTGCGCAAATGTAATGCCTACCTATGGTGTATTAGAAGTAGACGAGTGTAAAGAGAAGATACGTGAGTTATTTCTAAAATCAATCATAAAAGCACGTGGGTTATCACGTTTAAGTGAACTTGTGGATGATATTGTACTACCTACCCCATCAAGTGTTATGGAAGCTCTAAAGCTCTTATCCAAAGGTACATTAACTGAGAGTGGACTAGGCGATTTAATGGCCATTGATATCGGTGGTGCCACAACAGATGTGTATAGTATGAATCAACGATTGGTTATAAATGAAGAGTTTGGATATAAAGGACTACAAGAACCATTAGAGAAACGAAGTGTAGAAGGTGATTTAGGGTTACGTTTTAGTTCAATGAATGTATATGAATTAATGAAAGATAAAATCAATGATCCAGAATTAGAAACATATCTAAACGAAATTAAACATAATGTTCATTGTGTACCAAATCCAAAATACGACAAACTACTTGCGAGTTGGTGTACAGAAATCGCATGTGAAAGACATGTAGGACGACTTGAAACCAGTTATACACCAATGGGTGTCAGTTATTATCAAACGGGGAAGGATTGTCGCGATGTGAAAATACTTATCGGGATTGGTGGACCGATAATCTATGCGGAAGATGCGTATTCAATC
Organism: uncultured Erysipelotrichaceae bacterium; assembly: GCA_942492995.1. Taxonomy (GTDB): domain Bacteria; phylum Bacillota_I; class Bacilli_A; order Erysipelotrichales; family Erysipelotrichaceae; genus UBA2212. Next base: position 1,417,476 of record OW818653.1, on the reverse strand, counting down.
CTACATAATGCATTATCACAACCTAATCATAAAGAGATATTATTGCCTAATCAATGTGAATTCTACTTAGATAAAAGTTATATTATTAGCTGTTTAGGTTTATTAGCGAACAAATATCCCGACACAGTATTACGAATCTTAAAGAGAAATATGGAGCGTATTCATCATGTATAATAAAAAAATTCCGTTAGATGAATTTCTTAAACAAAGAGAAGAAGTACTTAAACAATGGAGTACAGGAAAAGATGTTGATATTGAAGAAGCGATAACTTATCAAAAATCAATTAGTGATGAGAAACGATTTAGTCATCGTTTAGCGCAAGCCATCCTAAACAAAGAAACATTGATTCAACCAAGAGCTGGTGTCGCATTACCAAATGAACACATAAAATTATTAAAGTTCTTACAAGATGAAGGTGGAGCAGATCTTTTACCAACAACCATCGATAGTTATACACGACACAATCGATATACTGAAGCACAAACCGGTATTGATGAAAGTGTTAGAACAGGTAAATCATTGCTTAATGGGTTTCCTGCAGTTAACCATGGGGTTCATGTTTGTCGCAATATCGTGTCATCTTTGAATGTACCGCTACAAGTAAGACATGGAACTCCAGATGCTCGTCTATTAGCAGAAATCACTTTAGCAGGTGGATTCACATCGTATGAAGGGGGTGGAATCTCCTATAACATTCCTTATGGAAAGAATTATTCTTTAGAGAAAACAATAACAGATTGGCAATATGTCGATCGTTTAATTGGATATTATGAAGAACGCGGAGTAACCATTAATCGCGAACCGTTTGGTCCATTGACGGGAACACTTGTACCTGCATGTATCTCACACAGTGTTGCGATTCTTGAAAGTCTATTAGCCGCTGAACAAGGGTGTAAATGTATTACCGTAGGGTATGGACAATGTGGCAATCAAACCCAAGATATCGCCGCAATTCGTACACTTGATTTACTCACAAAAGAATATCTAAAACGTTTTGGGTATGAAGATGTAAAAGTATCTACCGTATTTCATCAATGGATGGGTGGTTTCCCACAAGATGAAGCTAAAGCGTATGCGGTTATAAGTTGGGGAGCTGCGACAGCCGTTTTATCTGGCGCAACCAAAGTAATCGTAAAATCTCCACATGAAGCATTTGGCGTCCCAACTGCCGAAGCGAACGCAAATGGATTAAAAACAACTAAACAATTAACATCGATGTTAAAGGATCAAGTTGCGTTTGAGACAACTGAAATCGTCGATGAAATGAACATTATCACGCGTGAAACAAAGAGCATTTTAGAAGCAGTCCTTAAATTAGGTGAAAATAACTTTGGTTTATCTGCTGTTCGTGCATTTGAAGCAGGACTAATTGATGTACCATTCGCCCCAGCTGTATGTAATGCAGGAAAGATGTTACCGGCTAGAGACAATCATGGTGCAGTAAGAATCTATGAATTTGGTAATTTACCATTTGATGAATCATTGAAAGATCTCCATCGCAAGAAACTACAAGAACGTGCAGAAGTTGAACGTAGACAAGTCAGTTTCCAAATGGTTATTGATGATATCTATGCAGTTAGTAAAGGAAGACTCGTTGGTCGTCCTAATAAGGGGAACATATGAAAATAATTGATGTCGTAAGTAGTTGTGGAAGAACAGGATTCTTTTTTGATGACCAAAAAGCAATTAAAAAAGGTGCTAAATCAGATGGTAACTTCTATATAGGAGAACCTGTAACTGATGGTTTTAACCGTATCCGTCAAGCAGGCGAATCATTAACAATTATGTTAATCCTTGAAGATGGACAAGTTGGAATGGGCGATTGTTGTGCTGTTCAATACAGTGGTTGTGGTGGAAGAGATCCATTGTTTATAGCAGAAGAGTTCAAACAAATCGTTCAAGAGAGAATTAAACCACTTTTATTAAATCGTGAAATGACTACGTTTAAATCAATGGCACATGAATTTGATCATTTAGAACTTGATGGTAAACGAATTCATACGGCACTACGTTATGGAATTACTCAAGCATTACTCGATGCGATTGCGAAATCGAAACATACCCAAATGGCAAATATCATTGCGGAAGAATATCATACTGAAGTAAGTCATGAGTTAATCCCTATTTTCAGTCAAAGTGGCGATAATCGCTATGACAATGTAGATAAAATGATACTTAAAGGAAGTGCTGTTTTACCGCATGGTTTGATTAATCATGTTGAAAGTAAACTTGGTTATCAAGGTGAGAAGTTACTTGAGTATGTTAAATGGTTAAGACAACGTATTGATGAACATAAAAATTCAGAAGACTATAATCCGGTATTTCATATCGATGTGTATGGGACATTAGGCATTATCTTTAAAGAAGATTATGATGCGATGGTCGATTATCTTGAAACATTACGTGTCGCAAGCGGACCATATCATTTAAGAATTGAAGGTCCAGTTGATTTCGATAATCGTGAAAAGACGATGTTAGGCCTTAAAATAATCACTGAAAAACTCGATCAAAGAAAGATTGATGTTGAGATAGTTGCGGATGAATGGTGTAATACGCTTGAAGATATTATGGAGTTTGCGGATATGAAAGCTGGTCATATGGTACAGATTAAAACACCTGATTTAGGTGGTATACAGAATACCGTTGAAGCTGTACTTTATTGTAAGGAAAAAGGAATTGGGGCATACCAAGGTGGTACATGTAACGAGACTGATTTAAGTGCTAAAACATGTGTACATTTAGCGATGGCAACGCAACCATGTCAAATTCTTGCGAAACCTGGAATGGGCGTCGATGAAGGATTCATGATTGTATACAATGAAATGCAACGAATTATCGCACTCGATACTGCACGAAAGGCAAACGTATGAAAAGTGTAAAAATACTATCCACTACTGCGATTCTTGGTTATGGATTTCCGATGTCTAGTTTTGAAGCAGGGATGAAACTTAAACCAGATTGTATCGCAGTTGATGCTGGTTCTACAGATCCTGGACCATATTATCTTGGAGCTGGCGTTTCATTTACCGATTACTATGCCGTTAAACGTGATTTAGGCATAATGATTCAAGCAGGTATTGAACACAATATTCCTGTACTTGTTGGGACAGCTGGAGGTAGTGGCGCAAAACCACATCTTGATTGGACCGTAAAGATTGTGGAAGAAATCGCAAAAGAAAATAATCTACATTTTAAAATGGCAATTATTGAAGCAGATATTGACAAAGAATTACTGTATAAAGCATTTGATGAAGGTAAGATAAAGCCTTTACATCCAGCACCAGTTTGTACAAAAGATGATATTAAAGACTCGACTTATATTGTAGGTCAAATGGGTGTAGAACCATTTATTGAAGCGCTTAAAGAAAATGTAGATGTGATTATTGCGGGTCGTGCTTATGACCCAACCGTTTTCGCAGCTCTTCCGATATTAAGAGGATTTGATCCAGGTTTAGCACTCCATTGTGGAAAGATATTGGAATGTGCCGCAATTGCGTCAAGTCCAGGTAGTGGAAGTGATTGTATGTTTGGAACGATTACAGAGGATTCATTTATCTTGCAAACACTTAATCCAATCCGTAAATGTACGACATTAAGTGTTAGTGCACATACACTCTACGAAAAAACAAATCCTTATATTCTACCAGGTCCTGGTGGAACCATTGATCTACACAATACAACTTTTACTCAATTAAACGATGAACAAGTTGAGGTTAAAGGTAGTGTATATATTCCATCCAATCCTTATACGATTAAACTTGAGGCAGCTAAATGTGTTGGGTTTAGAACCGTTAGTATTGCCGGAGTACGAGATCCAATCTTCATTCGAGAAATCGATTCAATAATTCAAGGTGTTGAATTAAGAGTAAAAGATAACTTCAAAGATTTAAAAGATTATCATTTAAACTTTAAGGTATATGGTAAGAATGGTGTCATGGGTGAACTTGAACCAATCAAAGAAATACATTCACATGAACTCTGCATCGTAATCGATGCGGTAGCGAGTACTCAGGAAGTCGCAAATACCATCTGTAGTTTTGCGCGAAGTACGATGTTACATTATGGATATGAAGGACGTATTGCGACAGCGGGTAATCTAGCATTCCCTTACTCACCATCCGATTTCAAAGTCGGAGCTGTGTATAATTTTAGCCTATATCATCTTATTGAAGTGACAGATCCTGTCGGTATGTTTAAACGTACGATTGTACAATTGTGAGGCACCAATGAAACGTAAACTAATTGATATGGCGAAAGTCATACGTTCTAAGAATTCAGGACCTTATGAAATTACCTTCGATATTATCCTAAAGGATGATGAAACATTTAGATTAATGTGTGAACACAAATGCATAAACCCTGAACTCATTGCACGTTTGTATCAAATAAAAGTTGAAGATGTAATAAATATTATTGAATTTATTCCTGCCCATGCGATTAAAGCAACAATCATTCGTCCAATGTGCAGTGGTGATATTCGTGAAACCGATGTCTATGGTGCTCAACAACATGCGCCATTACTTGATCTAGAATTTGATTTCTAACCATCCTATTGGATGGTTTTTGTTTACAATAGTGTTTACGATAAGAATTCTATGGTAGTAATTTTCGCAATTATTTCATTTATATCTCAATCGATTTAGATAAATGAAAAAATGTTCCAATTTCTATTTGGAACATTGTTCATATTAATTTAACATGTTTAAATCTAAGTATAGAACCATCACATCCCAAAATGTGATCTTGCAGGTTCTTGTCATGACACATTGGAAACGGAAAATCATTTGTCCAGATATTTACCAATGTGTTTTATTTAGTTGAGATTAGTTTATTAAGATTTATTGTCGTTTCGTTAGTAATGGATAGTATTTCTTCATAATTCTTTACGACACTCATTGCGACAAAGATATCAAGAATGTATTGCGCCGCAATCGCAGATGTAAGATTATAGAGCTCTAAGGTATTTGCGACATCGATTATACGAATATTTTCGGTACACAAAGAACTTAATTTATTATTATCTCTTCCAGAAATACATAACGTAGGAATACTTAATGAATTCATACGTTTAGCGATATCCAAGATAATTGGATTTGTACCAGTTAATGAAATTAGTATCGCAAAACTAGGGATATCATGGAGTTTCAAACGTGAGAGGTGTTGCCAATGTGCAGAATCATACGCAATGGATGAAACGCCAACTTCTTCGAATTTATATTGGTACATCTTAGCGAGATCGAAGTTTAATCCTGTTCCGTAAATTCCAATATGCTTACTATTTTGTATCATCTTAATACAACGAGACAATACATCATAATCAAACATAGAACGCGTCTGATCAATTGCCTTTTGATATATCATGGGTAATCGACTTACGACATCGTCTAAACTCGATTTTGGAGTAAATGGAATATCCAAAAGATGTTCCTGTTGTTCGAGGAAGAGTGAGAATTCTGATACATATGTAATCTTAAAATCTGTAAATCCTTTAAATCCTAGTTTCTTGCATAAACGTACGATAGTTGAGGTACTAGAATAGCTTAAAATAGCTAAATCATTGATGTTCATTTTAAGTAAATCACTTGGATGATCCACAATGTATTGAACGACAGCTTGTTCCTGATGAGTCAGATTATTGAGTGTTTTAAGTTTGTTGAATAACATGATACTCTAATCTTATCATATAGAAGTGAAATTAAAAAAATGAAAAGGCGAGGATTAAAATGAAAATAGCATTCGTAGATATTGATGGAACGATATTAAATTACCCAAGTGGATTAAATCTACCAACAGAAAATTGTTTAGACGCATTTAGAAAATTTCGTGAAAAAGGTAATTTATTAATTTTAGCGACATCTCGTTCGAAATTGCCATTAGGATTAATGAAAGATATGTTTGATGGATTTGTATTTAGTAATGGACAATACATAGAATTTCACAATGAAATATTATTGAACAATTGCTTTTCAAAAGATCAATTATTGCTTCAAAAATCGGTTATTGAAAAATACAATGCAGGATTAATCTTTTCAGGTGTTATCGGACAATGGGTAAATCCTGATAGAAAAGACTTAGCAATTGATCATATGGTACATTTTGGATTAGATGTTAAACTAGTTGATAAAATATTTTTGCCATTTGATGTGGATCAGATTAAATGTACTGCCACAACAGGTGTATTCGATGATGCGGCAAGTATGTGGAACGCAAAAGCAGAAATGCCTGAAGATTGGATTATACATGCATACGATGAAGAATCGATTCGTATGGATATGCATCTACCTGGTGTCACAAAAGGTAGTTCATGTGTATTTTTAACAAACCATGTTGGATTAAAACGAGAAGATTCATACGCATTCGGAGATGGAATGAATGACATTGAAATGTTAGAACTTGTTGGCCATGGAATAGCGATGGGCAATGCGAGTGATGAAGTCAAACAGAGTGCTGATTATGTTACAAGTTCCGTAGATGACGATGGATTGGCAAAAGCATTTGTGGAATTGTTTAATCTATAAACGAATTTAGTGAAAATGAATCGATTCTAAGTTAAAATTAAACTACAGAATAAACAAGAGGAATTATCATGAATAAAGATGAAAGTTTGTATATTGCAGGACCACTCTGTTTTTATAAGAATGGTTATGGAATGTGGCATGCACTACGTAAAGAAGCGGAATTTAATGGCTTTAAAGTCGCGTTACCAAATGAAAATGTTTTAGAGTACGAAGAAGGAAATAAACGTCAATTTAGTTCCGCAATATTCAAGAACTGTAGAGATTCAATGAATCAAACAACATGCATCATAGCGAATCTTGAGAACTATCGTGGTTGTGTTCCGGATGGTGGAACGGTATATGAAATGGGTATGGCTTACGCTAAGGGCGCAAAACTCTATGGATTTACACGTGATAAACGTCCTGAACGAATGAAATATGGGAATGCGATTTATAAAGGGAATGAACTTTATGATATCGATGGAAGAGTATTGCCGCATAAAGAATTACCATTTGGTCCATGTATTGTTGGATCGACTAAAATAATAGAAGGTAATTTTACTGACGCACTAAATATGTTTAAAACAGATATTGAAGAAGATTCAAAGTTAAAGGCAAATCGGAATGTTTTTATTCTTGATGCGGACCCGCAACCTACGGTTAAACCAATTGATAAACCAAGAGTTTACCTATCTACATTCGAACGTTATGATAATGACGCAAAAAATAAATTAGAAGAAATGAAAAAGATATGTGATATGTATGGTTTAGTCGCAATAAGTCCATTAGATGATGCGCCAATGGTAGAACACGTTGAAAGTGATGATGTGTACGAAATGGCATACAATCAATTTGATCATTACCAACAACATGTGCGTAATTGTGATTTAATTCTTGCGAACTTAAATGACTATCATGGGTTAGAACCTAACGACGATGTATCATTTGAATGTGGTATGGCATTTCAGTTAGGTAAGAAATGTTTTGGGTATGTTAAAGAAGTTAAACCGATGATTGAGTTAGTGCCTAACAAAGGTAAAGAATTTGAATATCGTGATGCGAATGATATGAATGTGGAAGACTTTGAAAATCCACTAAACCTAATGTTTGGGGCATCTTTTACATTATTCGATGGATCGTTTGAAGAAGTCGTTAAAAAGGTTTCTGAAGCGCTAGTTGATTTTAAGTTAAGAGATGATTTAGTTCCTGCAATTATGCAATAATGGCCACTTAGGTGGTCTTTTGTTTTAATGGTATGATATAAGAAAAAAAGAGGAATATATATGCTAACTAGTATTGGTGAAGTAATTATACAGGCATTAAAAAATAAAGAAAAAGATAAGTTTGATTTATTAGTCAAACAACTCTTTCCGATCGATATTGCGCTAGCGCTTGAATACAGTTCAGAAGAAGAACTTAAAACATTTATAAAATTTACAACGCCTGAGTATCATGCGAAAGTACTTGAACAAGCTAATGAGAAACTCCAATTAAGACTATTACGTCATTTTGATTATGCTGAGGCAGTACAATTATTTACTAAGATGTCTAAAGATGATGTCGTAGATACAATTGGTAGTTTGCCAACAAATCTTAGAAAAGAATTATTACATCAGATGAAGGTATCTGAGTTTGTGACGATTGAAGAATTGTTATGTTATTCTCCTAAGAGTGCTGGGGGAATTATGACTACCGAATATATTGCGGTAGATGAGTCTATGAACACAAAAGAAGCGTTAGAAGTTGTGATTACGGAAGGATATGAATCTGAAGTAATTGAGACGATATTTGTATTAAATCAAAAGAATGAATTAATGGGGACAGCAGATTTAAGGGATATACTTGCGTCAGATGGAACATCGCTTATGCGTGATATTACAAATGAAAATCACCTAAGTGTGTTCCCGGATGCAGATCAAGAAAAAGTCGCATTATTAGTATCTAAATATGATTTAAAGGCAGTTGCGGTAGTCAATCAAAATAACAATCTATTAGGCATTATTACAGTAGACGATATTATTGATGTCATAGTCGAAGAACAAACTGAAGATATCTTACGTTTAGGGGGAGTTAGTGGACATGAAACAACAGGTGGAACACTTATTCATTCCATCAAAAGACGTATACCTTGGCTAATCATCAATCTTGGGACTGCATTCCTTGCCGCATTTACTGTCACATTATTTGAAAGTGTTATTGCGCAAGTTGTCGCACTCGCGTCTTCTATGTCAATCGTAACAGGTATGGGTGGTAATGCAGGAAATCAAACATTATCTGTTGTGATTCGAAGTATTGCGTTAGGTGAATTAGAACTTAAAAAGAGTTGGCATCGTGTGTTTAGAGAAATAGCGATTGGTGTTGTACAAGGCGCAATTGTTGGACTATTCGCCGGAATTATTCTTTACTTCAAAGTAGGAAATCCAATGATTGGATTTATAATCTTCTTGGCGATGATTGGGAATATGATTGTCGCAAGTACATTCGGTTTCTTAATTCCACTAATTCTCAAACATTTCAAATTTGATCCAGCGTTAGGTTCATCAATCTTCTTAACCGCATCTACAGACGTATTAGGTTTCTTTTTCTTCCTAGGTTTAGCAACACTCTTCTTACCTTGGTTGGTATAAATAGAAAGGGATACTATGTTAAATCAAAATGTAAAGTTCGCACGAGCAGAAACGTGCTTAATTATGGAGCCAATACACTCAAATATCCATGGGAATGTCCATGGTGGTGATTTGATGAAAATGATGGATAATACGGCAGGAATTGCGGCAGCTAAACAGGCAAAAGGATTGGTTGTGACAGCGCGCGTCGATGAGCTTGAATTTCATCAATCCGTTAATATTGGAAATGTTGTGACAGTTGTAGCACAAGTATGTTACGTTGGACGAAGTTCAGTGCAAGTACAAGTAAATGTGTATGTACATGATATTGAGAATTATTCTGAGCCAGTCCGTGCATTAAGTGCGTTTTTCACTATGGTTCATATTAAGGATGGTAAGCCAGCATTAGTTACTCCTCTCGTTATTACTAACGAAGAAGAGAAAGAATTGTATGAATTAGGTGAAAAGAAATATAAAGATATTCAATCGAAAAAGGTGAAGAAATGAAACGTAAAGTAATATTTGATTGTGATCCTGGATTAGATGATGCATTAGCGTTATTGCTTGCGCTAGCGTCAGATGAATTAGATGTAATAGCTGTTACGACAATTGCGGGTAATTCTACGATTGAGAACACTACACAAAATGCACTAAACTTACTTGAGTTCTTTGGTAAAGAATATATTCCAGTTGCGAAAGGGTCTTCCAATCCGATATTAGGTCGATTTAATTCAGGTTCTCATGTTCATGGAACGACAGGAATTGGTGGGGTTGAATTGCCTAAGGCAAAGGCAAATTGTGATACTAGACGTGCACATGAATTGATTGCCCAGGAAATACTGAAAAGTGATGAAAAAGTCACAATTATTGCGACAGGTCCTTTAACCAATGTTGGAATGGCCATCAGTTTATACCCAGAAATCCTAGACAATATTGAAATGATTTCGTTAATGGGTGGTTCTGTAAATGTTGGCAATGTTAGCGCAGTCGCAGAAGCGAATTGTAAGAATGACCCTGAGGCTGCACATATCGTGTTTAACTCAGGTGCTAAAATCGCAATGTTTGGATTAAATGTTACATATCAAACTACAATTAAACCGAGTGAAATGGAAGAAATTAGACGAATCGGTGGTAAGTATGCTCACGCGGCAGCGGATTTCTTAACCTATCATTTTGAAAGTTATAAGACACTCCCATACTTTGATGGAGATCCATCGCATGACTCATGTGCAGTTGCGTATCTACTTAAACCTGAAATATTTAAGATGGAAGAATTAAATGTTGTATTAGACCTATCTGGACAATATAGCAGAGGGCAAACTATCGTAGATATCCATAAAGTGACGGGTAGAAAAGAAAACGCTTCTGTCGCATTATCCAGTAATCGCGAGATGTTTGTACAATTACTTAAGGATTCAATTATAAAATTATCCACAAGATAGGGAAACCTATCTTTTTTATCTATTATATTCAAATTAATGTAGTTATAATTATAAACAGAGTCGGAGGTTTTTAGCTTTGATAGAATTAAGAAACATAATAAAAAACTATACTACACGATTAGGTATTGTTACCAAAGCGTTAGATGATTTAAGCTTGACACTACCCAATCGAGGCTTAGTTTTTGTGTTAGGGAAAAGCGGAAGTGGGAAGTCGACACTACTTAATATAATTGGTGGATTAGATACCGCAAATTCAGGTGAAGTGCTAGTTAATGGTAAAGACATTCATGGACTAGACCAAAAAGAACTTGATTACTATCGTAATGCGAATGTTGGATTTGTGTTTCAAGACTTTAATTTAATCGACTCATTTACAGTAGAAGAAAATGTAGGATTAGCACTTGAACTACAAGGTAAAAAAGTTGATCATAACGAAATGATGGAATTATTAGACTATGTTGGCTTAAGTGGATATGAAACGCGTAAAGGGAATGAAGTCTCTGGCGGGCAAAAACAACGTATCGCAATTGCACGTGCATTGATTAAGAAACCAACAATAATATTAGCGGATGAACCAACAGGAAATCTAGATTCACATACATCCAATCAAATAATGGATTTATTGAAGAAAATATCGTTAGATAATTTAGTTGTGGTAGTGTCACATGATCCCGAAGAAGCTGAAATCTATGCGGATCGTGTTATTAAGATTAAAGATGGGAAAATACTTCAAGATATATGTTTACATGAAGATAAAAGTGAATCTCGAGTATTTGAATTAATTCATCCTAAATTAAGTTTCTTATCAAGTTGGAAATATGGTATTCATAGTTTATCGAATAAAAAAGGTCAATTATTAATTACTAATTTCATCTTATCAATTTGTCTATTATTTACGTTACTTTTAGGAGCGTACTTATATTTCATACGATACTCATCATCGGATTTTTATGTAATGTATGGTCAAACTAAGATAATCGCAATGACTCAAGACTTACAAGGCTACTTATCCTTTGAAAACGCTAGAACATTATTTATTGGAATGTATGTTGGATTGATAAGTATCCTGTATGTATTTCTATCCATGAGCATTTCTCAGCGACGCAAACAAATTGGAATATTCAAAGCACTCGGTGCGAGTACCAATGATGTATTACGTATCTTCGCATGGGAAGGATTAATTATAGGAATCGTATCTTTTACATTATCTTCACTGTTATCATTCGCCTATATTATTGATATTAATAAGAAATTCTTTGATGGAATTAAACTGTTTGAATTAAATCTTTTACAACTAAGCTTCAATTTTGGGATCTTAATAACTATTCCTATGGCTCTAACAATAGGGTTAACGTTGTACTCTATTAAGAAAAACAGTGTTATTTCGATATTGAAAGAGAGCTAATATGATTGAACTATTAAATGTAAATAAAACGTATACCAGTAAGTCAAAGATACAAGTAAAAGCACTTGATCAAATAAATCTACAGTTTAATTCAAAGGGATTAGTTTTTATATTAGGTAAAAGTGGAAGTGGGAAAACAAGTTTATTAAATATTATTGGCGGTTTAGATTCTGCGAACTCCAGTAAGATACTTATCAATGGACAAGAACTTAAACGTTTCGATGAAAACACTTGTGCTCAGTATCGTAATTCGTATATTGGATTTGTTTTTCAAGAATACAATCTAATGAATAACTTAAATGTGTATGACAATATCGCTCTAGCATTACGCCTACAGAAACGTGAAGTTACAGATGAAATCATACATAAAGTATTAGAAGATGTGGAGTTAACAGGGTTAGAGAAAAGACAATTAGATGAATTATCGGGTGGGCAGAAACAACGTGTTGCGATTGCACGAGCACTTATAAAAGATCCAGTTATATTATTAGCGGATGAACCAACGGGGAATCTTGATAGTGAGACATCCATTCAAATATTCGAATTGTTTAAGAAACTAAGTCTAACTAAGTGTGTCATTGTGGTAAGTCATGATGCGGAATATGCACATCAATACGCTGATCGAATCATTGAATTGTCGGATGGACATGTTATACGTGATTCAAATACGATTATTAATGATGATAAAGTAAATATACCAGCTAAAAGGAAAGCACGTCTTCCATTCTCATTAATCTGGAATATGAGTTTTGGGAATATCATTAAAAACAAACTTCGCTTATTAGTGACATGTGTTATTGTGTCATTTTTAGTCGCAGTTCTTTCTTCTGTCTATACATCGCTCTATGTCAGTGATGGTGTAACTGAAGATCTCATGCGATTAAGTAATCAAGATCATTTGATTGTGGTTGAACCTATCTCTGACAAAACAATTAATATTTCGAATCCGAATATTAGTGTAGATATGAATCGTAAGCTTACACCTGATGTGTTGGTAAATATAAAAGAAATCGCATTAAAATATGATGCAATACTCTATCCTAAGACTTTAATTAAGTTAAATGAAGATTGGATTAAACTTAAACAATTGGATGTAAATTGGTCAGATGTTAGTTTATTGGAATCACCATTAATCCCTAAACCGAATGATGAATTATACGAAACAATCCAAAACTCCAATATAAATTTCACATCAGTACAAGAAAAAAGTCCATTATTAGATAATATAATTGGACGCGCACCAGAGAATCGTTATGAAGTTGTGATATCGAATTACATTGCGAAATTACTCTTAACGTATAACTATACAGAAATGAATACGATTGAAGATTTGATTAAGCAAGATAATTGGATAAACTTTTCTGATAAACTACGACTAAAAATCGTTGGAATAGCACTTAATGAGACGCCATTATTACGTTCTGATACAACCATTCTTGAATCAACCTTCACCAATATGTATGTACATTCAAGCTTCTTAAGAACGAATCCATATCCAACAACGCAAATTAGTTATGGAATAAAGATTAGTGATACAACGAATATTAAAGGACTCATAAATGAGCTAAAAACGATTGGAACATTTACAATCTTGCCAAGATATACTGACACATTAAACCGTTATACACGTTATGAACTTACACTAATTATGGGATTACTTGTCCCATTAATTGGCTACTTTATGTTAATTTTCCTTGGTAACTATATCGCATCAAGTATTCTATTTAGAAAGAAACGGATTGGTATATTACGTGCATTAGGCTGTCAAGTTGGAGAAATACAGAAGATATTCTTGATAGAGGCATTCTTTATTGGAATATTTATTATGAGTTTAGTTTTAGTCATGGTTCCATTTATGTTGGATATTTTAAACTTCGCATTTATGGTACATTTCTTTGATACCTATATCTCATTCTTCCATTACCCAATTTTCTTTTTAGGTGTTGGCCACTTTATTGAAGTATTTACGTTAATCATTCTTGTGTTCACAGTCTTAATTATCGTATTAACTCATCACATTAATTTACTCGATCCAGTAGATGTCATAAGTGGACGATAAAAAAATCCTTTTCAGGATTTAGTTATCTTTTTCGTTTAAACAACCGTAGATATAATGATCTTCCCATTGTCCATTTATATGGACATTTTTTCTTAACAACCCTTCACGTATAAACCCGCAATTTTCGAGTGCTTTCCAAGATGAAACATTACTTGGCATTACTCCAGCTTCTAATCGATGTAGCTTTAATTCTTCGAATGAATAGTTTATTAATAAATCTAGAGCTTCACGCATATACCCAAGTTTAGTATGTTCATGACTTAATGAGTAACCAACATACGAAGTCTTAAGTGACCAAAGAATATCATTTAACGCAATCATCCCAATCAAATGATGATTTGTGTTAAGAAATATACCGAATCTAAAGCCTGATTTACTAGCAACTTCCTTCTTATAATTCTCGATATTCTTTCGTATATTCTCTAACGTGTAATAATTATCGTTACGTGTAAATGAAGTTGGCTTAAAAAAATCGCGATTCTTGAGTTCGTAATCGAATAAGCGATTTGCGTCATGTTCGTTTAAGTGTCTTAAATAAATGCGTTTACCTTGTATCATGAAATAATAATATCATAAATCATGATGCATATTACTTTCTAAAAGTAAGAGAATAAGGTAAATTAATGGTGAGGTAAAATAAATGAAAATTGAAATTTGGGCAGATTATGCATGTCCGTTCTGTTATATCGGAAAGACAACACTCGATCAAGCGATTGAGAAATTAGGGATTAAGGAAGAGGTTGAAATTGTATATAAGGCATTTCAATTAGATCCTAACGCGCCTAAAGTATCAACTGAGAATACGATTACACATCTATCTAAGAAATATCGTGTACCATATAGTGAAGCTGAAAAGATGGTTAATAATGTCGTATTACATGGAAAGAATGTAGGATTAGACTTACGTTTCGATCAAGTTAATGAGACAAATACGTTTGATGCTCATCGATTAACTAAACTTGTTGGGAAATCAAATGTTACAAATGAGTTAAATAAAGCATTGTATGAAGCACATTTTACAAAGGGAATTAACATTGCGGAATTCGATAATCTTATAAAAATTGGTGAATCAGTAGGGTTAGATCCAAAATTAATGAATGAATTACTCTCATCAAATCAGTTCGAAACTGAGGTAAAACGAGATATTGAGGAAGCAAATCGTAAGAATATTCATGCGGTTCCGTATTTCTTAATAAATGGACGTACCAGTATTAAAGGGGCTCAATCCCTAGCGTTTTTCGTACAAACATTAAACGAAAATCGATAAAATAGACTTTGTTTGTGAAATATATGTGAAATTTACAGGAATCTTTCCTGTTTTTTCATATTTAGATGTAAGAAAATACATTGGGTAAATCGATTGAAGTATTCATTTTTAAGTGTTATATTTTAAATGTAAACACTTACATTGTGTTTAAATAGGGAGGACTATAATGAAGAAATTATTATTAGCTATGTTAATGCTTCTTATGACACTTTCTTTAGTTGCATGTAAAGCTGAAGAACCTGTTGCGGAAGTAAAAGATGTTACGTTGAAAGTTTGGGGAGCTCAAGAAGATCAAGAAATGCTTACTGGCATGATTGAAGAATTCAAGACTGCTCATCCTGAAGCAAACTGGACAATCGAATTAGGTGTTGTTGGTGAACCAGATGCACGTACAAAATATTTAGAAGATCCTGAGGCTGCTGCAGACGTATTCGCATTCCCTAATGACCAAGTTATGGACTTAGTAAATGCTGGTGCTTTGTATGAAGTTACGATCAATAAGGATGCGATTGTTGCTGCAAACATTCAATCCGCAGTTGATTCAGCTACAGTTGATGGAAAACTATATGGTTATCCAATGACTGCTGATAATGGATATTTCATGTATTATGATAAATCCGTATTCACAGAAGAAGATGTTAAATCATTCGACAAGATGTTAGAAGTTGCTGGCGCTGCTGGTAAATCAGTATTCATGGACGTTTCAAATGGTTGGTACATTGCATCATTCTTTATCGGTGCTGGTAGCAAATTTGAAGTTGTTGATGGAAAACAAGCATTAGATTTCAACAACGAAACTGGTGTTAAAGTTGGGGAAGCAATCAAGGCTATTACAGCTAATCCTGCTTACTTAACTGGGGACGACAACGTTCTTAAAGCTGGTATCGGTTCTACAATTGCTGCTGGTGTTTCTGGAACATGGAATGCTGGCGATATCGCTACAATCTTAGGCGACAACTATGCTGCTACTAAACTTCCTACCTTTAATCTAGGTGGAGTTGAAACACAAATGGGTAGTTTCGCTGGATTCAAACTAATGGGTGTTAATAGTTTAACAATGTTCCCAGAAGAAGCAATGGCTTTAGCTGAATTCTTAACAAATGAAGCTAACCAAGTTAAACGTTTCGAAACTCGTAAATTAGGTCCTGCTAATAAGAATGCGGCACAAAATGCTGCTGTATTAGCTGACGTTGCTTTATCTGCTTTAGCTCAACAAGCACCTTATGCTATGAGTCAAAACAGTGTAGCTGGTACGTATTGGGGTCCTGCTGAAGCATTCGGTTTAGCTCTTGAAAATAAAGACTACACAATGTCCATTCAAGAAATGCTAGATGCTTTAGTTTCTCAAGCAGCTGGCGAATAATCTTACTTAGTATTGGAGATTAATAAAGGGCAATATGAATAATATTGCCCTTATTCTTCATGGAGGGGACAAGTATGAAGAATACTGAAAAGTTCAAAGATTTAGCGAATAAAGTATTAAAGCGTATGAGTGATTTCTTTAATGGATTTAAAGAAGGTAATGGCATTACTAAAGGATCCTATTTTATTATGGGTCTTGGTCAATTACTAAGAGGACAAATCGTTAAAGGAACATTATACTTAGTGACTCAAGTTGGATTTATTCTATTTATGTTAGTGAGTGGTGTGAGTAATATTCTAGGATTAAGAACACTAGGAACACAAACTCAAGAACGTGTATGGGATGAAGCGAGAGGAATCTTCGTAGTCGCTAAGGGCGATAACTCAATGCTTATGTTGTTATTTGGGGTTGCGACAATCTTCATTGTATTAGCCGTTATTATCGCGTATGCGATGAGTGTTATCGGTTCAATTCAAAATGAAAAACTGTTAAATAGTGGTAAAAAACCAAACAACCTTAAACAAGATATACAACTATACTTAAATGATAAATATCATGTGACTGTATTAACACTTCCAGTGTTTCTAACATTCCTATTTACGATTGTACCGTTGGTATTTATGATTTTAATCGCTTTTACAAACTTTGACCGTAATCATCAACCTCCAGGTAATTTATTTACATGGGTAGGATTTGAGAATTTTGCGGCTGTATTATGGAATGACCCATTAAAGTCTAAAACATTTATTGATTTATTGATTTGGACATTAATTTGGGCAGTTCTTGCGACTGGATTAAACTATGTATTTGGAATGGTTTTAGCATTAATGATCAATAAAAAAGGCATTAAGATTAAGAAATTTTGGAGAACGATATTCGTAATAACCATTGCGGTTCCTCAATTTGTTAGTTTACTATTAATGTCACAATTACTTGCGGATCTTGGGACACTCAATGTTTTCTTAAGACAATTTGGCTTTATTGAAACGTTCTTACCATTCTTATCTGATCCGACATGGGCTAAAGTCACAGTCGTTATCGTTAACTTATGGGTTGGGGTTCCATATTCAATGTTAATCACATCTGGGATATTGATGAACATACCAACAGACTTATATGAAAGTGCTAAGATTGACGGTGCTAACGCATGGGTTCAATTCTGGAAGATTACGCTACCGTATATGTTATTCGTAACAGGTCCTTACTTAATTACCCAGTTTATTGGTAATATTAATAACTTTAATGTAATTTATCTATTAACTCGTGGAGGTCCATTATCCTTGGATTATTTCCAAGCAGGTAAAACAGACTTATTGGTTACTTGGTTGTATAAATTAACGGTTAATGAACAAAACTATTCATTTGCGTCCACAATCGGTATATTTATCTTCATGATTAGTGCATTCTTCTCATTAATTGTCTTTAATAAGACCGCATCGACACAGAAGGAGGAAGACTTCCAATGATAAAAAATATGCGAACTCGTGAAAAATTCAGTAATGGATTAATCTATGGAGTATTGTCAATCTTATCATTCATTTGGATTCTTCCAATTGGATGGCTTGTCTTAGTTTCGTTTAGAGCAGAACCAGGTGCATATACACCTTATATCATCCCTAAAACATTCACATTAGATAATTATATTGCGTTATTTACAGATACTAAACTATTCAATTATCCAAGATGGTTTATGAATACATTAATAGTTGCGATTATTACATGCGCAGTATCTACAATCATCGTATTACTTACAAGTTATGCACTAAGTCGTTTACGTTTTAGACTACGTAAACCGATGATGAATGTGGCACTTGTCTTGGGCATGTTTCCAGGATTTATGTCAATGATTGCTGTATACCATATTCTTAAAGCATTCGGATTAACTCAATCATTATTTGCGCTCGTACTTGTTTACTCAGGTGGAGCCGCATTAGGCTATTACATTTCAAAAGGTTTCTTTGATACAATCCCGAAATCAATTGATGAATCCGCGATGTTAGATGGAGCGAGTAAGAATACGATATTCTGGAAGATTACGCTTCCTTTATCAAAACCAATTGTCGTATATACTATTCTCACATCGTTTATCGCGCCTTGGATGGATTTCATCTTTGTGAGTGTTATCATGAAGGATAATTATGAAAACTATACGGTTGCGTTAGGATTATTCCAAATGTTGTCACGTGAAAATATTTATCAATACTTTACACGATTCGCTGCAGGTGCCGTTCTTATAGCGATTCCGATTACGTTGTTATTTATTTATATGCAAAAGTATTACATCAGTGGAATCACTGGTGGATCAGTCAAAGGATAATATGTTCAAACGAATTCTATTAGTTATCGTTATCATTTTATTAACCGCATGTTCTACTGAAACAATTCGTTCAGATAAGAACTATGTTTATTATGAGATTTTTGTTGGATCATTTTATGATACAAACGAAGATGGTATGGGAGATTTAGATGGTGTAACTGAAAAGTTAGAGTATCTAGATGATTTAGGTGTTGGTGGTATCTGGTTAATGCCAATTCATCCATCTCCAACCGATCATAAGTATGATGTCAAAGACTACAAAGATATTGATCCAAAGTATGGGACATTAGAAGATTTCGATGAGTTAATTACTAAAGCTGATACATATAATATTGATATAATTATCGACCTAGTTTTAAATCATTCATCAAGTGAACACCCATGGTTTATTGAAGCGAAAAAGAATGTATTGAATGGTACATGTGAGAATGAAAATTCATATTGTGATTATTACGTATTTAGTACAACACCTCAAGGGAAGTATTATCCAATCGGAGAAGGGTATTATTATGAAGCTCTATTCTGGGATAAAATGCCTGATTTAAATTTAGATAATGAAGATGTTCGAAATGAAATAAAGGATATCCTAACGTTTTGGTTAGATAAAGGGGTAAAAGGATTTAGATTAGATGCGGTTACTTCATTCTATAATCAAAATGTCACAAAGAATACGGAATTTCTTACTTGGTTAGATGAAACAATACATACAATCGATCCAGATGCTTATGTAGTAGGAGAAGCATGGACAACGAATTCTACAATTAGTTCGTTGTATGAAAGCGGTATTGATAGCTTATTCCAGTTTAGTTTATCTCAAGCAGATGGATTAATCGCAAGTTCGATACGTTCAAAGAATGGTAAGAATCTTGCGGATGAAGTTGTTAAATACAATGAATTAATACATGATTCGAATCCAGACGCATTAAATGCGGTATTTATTTCGAATCATGATCAAGGTAGAAGTGCAGGATACTTCAAGAGTGCACAAGTAGAATATCAAAAATTAATGGCATCAATTTATTTACTAATGCCAGGTAGATCGTATATCTATTATGGTGAAGAGATTGGAATGCGAGGAAGTGGCATTGATGAGAATAAACGTTTAGCAATGATTTGGGATAACAATGATTTAACTGGAAA
The DNA here is from genome assembly GCA_942492995.1 of uncultured Erysipelotrichaceae bacterium. Taxonomy (GTDB): domain Bacteria; phylum Bacillota_I; class Bacilli_A; order Erysipelotrichales; family Erysipelotrichaceae; genus UBA2212. The sequence goes on along the minus strand of OW818653.1, from coordinate 1,397,379 downwards.
AACACTCGGACCTTCAGCTGCGGATTATGATGGTGAAGAACCAATTGGTGTTAAGCAACAAGCTTCTGATAAATCATCCTTATACAATCACTACAAACAATTAGTCTCACTTAAGAATAAATACGATGTCATTACAGATGGACAATACGAATCACTTAATTTCGGGAATAATATATATGCATTAAAATCATATAGTGAAAATGAAGAAGTGATTGTCATTCATAACATTAGCGATACAGTATCAACCATTGAATATGATTTCAAAGACTATAAGATTAGTGCTCAAATATTTAATCTAAGTAAAACAAATGCGAAGTTAAGTACATCGAGTTTAGTAATTCAACCATATAATTCAGTCATATTAATCAAAAAGTAACATTACATATGTTATTTTTTTATCAAACACTTGCATCTAGTTATGATAATCATATAATATAGTTATTGAAATAAGCGAGGATACTATGTCCACAATTCATTTGCCAAGATGGGAAGAATTACCAAATATTGATTTATATAAGGAGCAAGTCTTAGATCTACTTGAATTATATTTAAATCCATTAGGTGTTCGTCCGATTACGGCTTCTATGATTAATAATTACACGAAGCTTAATTTGATTCCTGCCCCAATAAAAAAGAAATATTCACGTAAACATCTGGCGCATATCTTTATCATCGCGCTACTCAAAGATGTGTTTGAGATTTCTGAGATAGTAAGAGGAATTAACTTGGAGAAGGGAATTTTAGGAAGAGATGTTGCGTACAATATCTTTGTCCAAGAAGTAGAAGATTCTATTGATTGTATGGTTAATAAAACCGCAATCGCCGCATTTATAGAAAAAGATGAATTAGATAAAGAACGAAATGTAATGCGCTATGCGGCACTCTCGTTTGCGATTCATCGCTATACACGAAATTTGATCAACGACAAAGGAGAATTAAATGGTTAAGCAAAAAATAGCGATTTTAACAGATTCAGGAAGTGATGTACCATATGATATAGCGAAAGAAATGAATATTTTCGTTGTCCCTCTACAAGTTAATTATAAAGATAAGAGCTATCGAGATGGGGTAGATATTGATGCGGACACAATGTACAAACGTTTAAAAGAAGAAATTCCAACAACTTCTCTACCATTAGGCCAAGATATTGATCATGTGATTGGTCAGATAGAAGCGCAAGGCTATACACATATCCTAGCGGTCGTATTATCAAGTGGATTATCTGGAACATGTAATGTATTGAAACTTGTCGCAAAAGAATCAAAACTACCAATGGAAGTTATTGATACTAAGAACATTGGGATAGGAAGTGGATTATCTGTTATTAGAGCCGCAAAATATGTTCAAGAAGGATTATCATGGGAAGAACTCCAAGTTAAAGTTCAAGAAACAATCCTTAAGACAAAAGTATTCTTTGTGTTAGACACGTTAGAATATCTTCAAAAAGGCGGACGTATCGGTAAAGTTACGGCATTGATTGGATATGCATTAGACTTAAGACCAATTATTACCTGTGATAAAGATGGTATTTATACAACCATCGCAAAAGCTAGAGGACGTAAAGTATCCATTAATCGTTGTATGGAAATTGCGTTGGATTTCGTTAAAGATTGTGCAAATCCAACATTAGCGCTAGCTCATGGTAATGCGTTAGATGAAACATTAAAAATAAAAGAAAATATTGTGCATAAATTAGAAGGTAAAGGAACCATCTATATTGGTCAAGTATCACCAGCACTTGGTGTACATACCGGTCCTGGATTAATCGGAATTGGTGTACAAATTGATTAATAATTGACAATTTATAAAGTTCATTCTACGATGTGATTAACATGAATGAACTTTTTAATTGGCTAAAAGATTCAGACCCATCCGTACAATATCGTTTAGAAAGAGATATTTTAAACGCGTCAAGTAATGTTTTAACGGACATACAAGCTACTATGCTTGATCATGGATGGGGATATGACTTATTAACCTATCAAAAAGATGATGGATACTGGGATGGGTATTACTCACCTAAATGGATATCATCCCATTACACCCTTCAAACATTACGTTGTTTAAATTATCCCAAAACATTGTCGATAAAATTCGCAATCAACCGAATACTCAATGAAGAGAAATGTAAAGATGGAGGCATTAGTCCGTCACGTACACATAATGAGAGTGATTGTTGCGTAAATGGTATGTTTCTAAATATCGCATGTTACTATCATGCACAGATAAATGATTTAAAGTCTGTTATCGATTACTTGATATTAGCTAAAATCGAAGATGGTGGATTTAACTGTAGTTTCAATCGACATAATGTACATCATAGCGCGTTCAATTCAACTTTATGTGTAATTGAAGGATTATGGGAATATGAAAAACAAGGATATACCTATCGTATTGAAGAAGTTAAGCAATTAAGAAAAAATGCGGAAGAGTTTCTACTTATTCATCAACTCTATATCAGTGATAAAACGAATAAGATTATTGATGAGCGTTATTGTTCGACGCATTTCCCATATTATTGGCGATACGATTTATTAAGAGTACTCGAGTATTTTGCAGACTCTAAACATCCGTATGATATACGTTTCGAAAGTGCATTGAAATGGTTAGAATCGCGCCATAAAGACTACCGATGGAATGTGAATGCTCACTATTCTGGTTTGACTTATTTCACAATGGAAAAAGCAGGGAAACCAAGTAAAATGATTACGATTAAAGCATTAAATGTATTACATTATTTCAATCGAATAAATCTAGAGTCTATTATTAAAAAATAGACTCATTTTTATGCAAGTGATGACGGATTAAGGTATAATTTTAACCATAAGCTTATATTAGGAAGGTCTCTATGCTCACAATCCTACAAGCATTTCTTATTTCGTTATGTATTTCATTAATACTATCAAGAGGGTTTGGATACGCATCCTTAATGTTGCGATTCACACCGATGATGATGGGTTTAATGAGTGGAATAATTTTAAACGATATACCAAACGCACTTAAAATAAGCGCAATTATCCAATTGCTCTATTTAGGTGTTTTAGCACCTGGTGGAATTATGCGATCTGAACCTGCAGTAGCGGTAGCGTTCGCTATTCCTATCGTATTGTTTAGTAACGTTGATTTCAAATTAGCAGTATTAATTGCGTTTATTTTTGGTGTATTAGGTGGGTATATTTATCCGTATCGTATAAAAATTAACTCGAAAATAATTCGATTAACTGAAAAGTATGTCGATGATACAAATGATACTGGATTATTTAAATCTATTATTCTATACCCTATACTGTTTAGTTTGTGCTTATACATTCCAGTTTTCTTTATCAGTCTATACGCACTTGTACCTTTATCTACGAGTATACTCACATATGTATCAAGCACAATAATCTATCCATATCTTGTTATCATTAGTGGCGCATTAACACTTGTTGGATTCGCGTTATCTATTCACATTATGGGTAAATCAGGACATATCGTATTCTTCATAGGATCATTCTTAATTGCTTTATTATTTAATCCATTCAATGGGAATATTTTTATTTATGCGGCACTTGGTATAGTAATATCCATTCTCTATGTCGTATTTAAAGAACGACTTAAAGGAGGAAACTAATATGAAATTATCTAAGCGTGATATTAATCGTTCCTTTAATCGTTGGTGGTATTCCAATGAAATACCAAATAATTTAGATTATTTACTAGGTCCTTCACTTTTATACGCATTGATGCCAAGTTTGAGAAAGCTATATACTAACAATGATGATTTAAAAGAAGCGTATTTACGCCATTTAACGTATTTCAATACTCAAGCAATTTGGGGTGGAGGTACGATTACAGGGATTGTGAATAATCTCGAAGAATTAAAATCCAATCAATTAAATCGTGATTTAGAAGATAACGAAACAGAGATTACTGAATCATTTATCAATATGACTAAAACTGGATTGATGGGTGTTTTAGCAGGTGTTGGGGACGCGGTAGACTCAGGGACAGTTCAATACATCTTTATTACTCTAGCTCTACCTTGGGCATTTAATGGTTATCTGATTGGCGCATTAATACCTTGGATTATGTTCGTATTAAGCACGTACGCATATGGAAATTACTTTGCGTATTTAGGTTATGTACAAGGACGAATGGCTGCCGTAGAACTCGTTAGTTCAAAGAAATTCCAAATGTTAACGGAAGTTATATCGATATTTGGATTAATCTTGCTTGGATTTATTGGCGCAAATTATATTCAGATTGATCTTAATCAAAAACGAATTGAACTCTTGTCTCATCTAAATGTATTGAATGTTCATATTATCGAAGGTTTTCTAGCATTAGGTCTAATTATTATTGTGTACTATTATTTGTCTAAAAAAGGATTAGACTTACTAAAAGGATTAATTCTAATTAGTCTAATTGTTTGCGGATTAATCTTAATAGGAATACTATAAAATAGATAATAACACTAAAATAAAAGAGGTAAAAATAATGGGTAAAATACAACTTACACGAATTGATGATCGTTTGATCCATGGTCAAGTTATGACGAAATGGTCAAAAGGATTAGGAATTAATGCGATATTTATCGTAGATAACGAAGTCGCAAAAGATGATTTCATGAAACAAATCTATATAAGCTCAGGATCTCGATCTGGATTACACATTAAAGCTCTAAGTACTGATGAAGTTGTTTCATATTGGAACGAAAAGAATTTTGAAGATCATAAAGTATTATTACTCTTCAAATCAATAAATACCGTGTATGAAGCAGTTCAAAAAGGATTAGTTATCGATACTCTGAATGTAGGTGGGATATCGAAAAAGAAGGATTCTAAGTTAGTTATTTCAAGTGTAAATGTTACAGATGAAGATGTAGTGAATCTAACGAAATTAAAAGAAGAAAAAATTGATATCTTTTTCCAAACAATACCAGATAGTTTAAAGGTAAGCTTTGAGGATGGGATGAAAAAAATAGTATGAATCGTATAGCGATAGTTAATTCGAGTAGTTTTGGGATAGTATTTCCAGAACACTTGGAACGTTTAAAACACATTGGAGATGTAGAGTTCTTTCATTTCCCAAAAGATATAGCTGGAAAAGAACTTGCGGATAAGCTAAAGGATTTCAACTTTATTATCGCAAGTGTTACACCATTCTTTAAACGTGATTTCTTTGAACATCATCCTGGATGTAAGATTATTTCTAGACATGGGATTGGGTTCAATAATGTCGATGTTCAAGCCGCAACCGATTATCATACGTATGTCTCGATTGTGGAGGGTATAGTAGAACAAGATGCAGTAGCGGAAAATGCGATAGCGTTGTTGATGAATATTACACGTAGACAAACGCCTGCGATTCAATCCATCAAACAAAATGAATGGCATACCCGCGCGCAATACTTAGGGTATCAAGTACGCAATAAAGTTGTTGGAGTAATTGGCTATGGAAACATTGGATCTCGTGTCGGTTCAATCCTTAAAGGTGGATTTGATTGTGATGTATTAGCGTATGATCCAAATATAACAGATGATCAATTACGTGAATTAGGCGTAACTCCGATTACGTTTGATCGATTAATCGAAGAGTCTGATATTATTTCCCTCAACGCTTATTTAAGTAAGGATAATTACCATATCATCTCAAAAGAAGTCATTTCAAGAATGAAGAAGAATGTGATTATAGTAAATACAGCACGTGGAGAATTAGTTGATAATGAAGCACTATTAGAAGCATTAGAATCAAATCATATCTTTGGATATGGTGCAGATGTGGTTGAGAATGAGCCTATCGATGCGAGTCATCCATTATTAACCAATAAAAATGTTGTGATTACACCGCATATCTCAGCTTACACATTCGAATGTTTAAGAGGAATGGGTGAGAAATGTGTTAATGATTGCGAAAGAGTCGCAAATGGGTTAAAACCGAACCACTTAATAAATACTGACTGTGTCAGTCGATAGGAGAGAACATGATTGGTATTTGTATCGTAACGCATGGTAATTTAGCAGAAGGTCTGCGTGATAGTAGTGAACTCATCATTGGGGAACAAACTCAATTTGAAACGGTGTGTCTAAGACATGGGGATGATTTTGAAGCGTTTAAAGAATCAGTTTATACTTCTATCCAACACGTTAATCAAAATGATGGTGTTTTAGTATTTGTGGATCTATTTGGCGCATCACCATACAATTCTGTTTTATTCAATTATCCAAACTTCGAAGCGAACGCAATCGATGTTCGTATGATTAGCGGTGTTAATTTACCGATGATCTTAGAGTCATGTGAAAATAGAGAACATTTAAATCTTGATGAATTATTTAATAAAGTAATCCATACAGGGAAAGAATACATCATTGGGATTGATGCTCAAATGAATCAAGTTGTATGAAAACAATAAAAATGGTGTTTTTCGATATGGATGGATGTGTTGTGGATAGTGAATACACCTATGTCTATGCATGGCATGAAGTATTTAAAGAGTATAATATCCCGATTGAATTAGAAGAAATATTAACGTGGCGTGGAAAGAATAATTTAGCCATCAATCAAACAATTAATCAATATACCAATTCTATGGAAGAGGTATTGAATCTACGTAAAATTAGAGATGAAAGATTCTGGTTAAAAATGGCTAAGAATGAAGTAAATCTAAAACCATTTGTGCATGAAATATTTGATTTTCTTGATTCTAAACAAATACCATTCGCGTTAGTTACATCAACCCCAAAAGAAAAAGCGAGTCGAATTCTAACTCACTTTAATCTAATTCATCGTTTTAAATTTATGGTATATGGAGATGATGTAAAAGAATCAAAACCATCGCCTGAAATGTATCTTAAAGCAGTAACGTTATCCGGATTCATTCACGATGAATGCATCGCATTCGAAGATTCAAAGAATGGGATAGAAGCGTGTAATAAAGCGAATGTGGATGTCATATACGTACCCGACCGTGATCGTATCAATCTAGATAATCTAGTAATATATAACGAAGTAAAAGATTTTAGTGTAGGAATCAATTGTATAAAATCATTTATTTAGCATTCTTATGTCGATATAATTTCTCAACAACATCCTTAATAAAGATCTCAGTAATAAATGGATCAAACTGAGTTTCTTTATTTTTTCTTAACTCATTTATTACAAAATCAATCGGATCTTCAGACTCTGATATACTTCGTTGATGAATAATATCAAAGGTTTCGGCCAAACTAATAATCCGTGAAATAAGCGGGATTTCATCCCATCGCATTCCACTTGGATAACCTTTACCATCATATCGTTCATGGTGATGTAAAACAGCTCGACCGATATCTCTAAGGTCAGATGAATCACCAATTACTTTATAGCCAATTTCTGTATGTTGTTTAACAATCAACCATTCATTTTCATTTAATGTACTATCTTTTAATAGAATTTCACTACTAATCGCAACTTTGCCGATATCATGGAAAAGGCCAGCGACTTCCGCTTTTTGTATATCTTCTTTTGAACATTTTAAAGCGGTTGCCAAATAATGACATAACATACTTACACGTTTCGCATGTGCTTCTTCAAATGGTGATTTTTGATATAACGCTTGAGCGATAACCGAAATCATATCCTTACGATTCCGTTCACTCTCAATGGTTTTCTCACGATACATCGCATCTTCTGCTGTTCTAAGTAAATCTTGAATTGTATATTCATTCGTATCTTTTGTGCTCGTACCACAGGCAATACTTAATTCGATTGAATTAATCGCATACTTCTTAGAGTTTATATTAATCCGATCCACAATCTTCTTCGCATCTTCATTGCTTGTCTTAGGCAAGAAAATTATGAACTCATCTCCACCCCAACGAGCAATTAAATCTTCTGGACGACAACTCTCTTTAAATACTTTAGCTGTATATCGAATTAATTCATCGCCTTTTTCATGACCAAACGCGTCATTAATAAGTTTTAAGCGATTAACATCACACATAATTAATGATATTGGTAAATTACGAGGTGTATTTAATCGTTTCATTTCCTCTTCTAAAAACCGACGATTTAATAAACCAGTAAGTACATCATGAAAACTTAAGTATTCAATTTCACGCTCACGATTCAATCGATCTGTCACATCACGACCAACGGAATAAACGCGATTACCTTGTTTCTTTGATGCCCATTCAATAAAACTATAGTTACCATTCTTATGTCGGAAACGAGTCGTATAACTAACATTCTCATTGACATGATTATTTGATAGTAATTGATACGTATTCTTTATTGTATTATATTCATCAGCCGGCACAAATTCCCATGCATGATGTTTTTCAATTTCGTTAATCTCATATCCGTAATTGTTTGTCCAAATTTGATTAACCTGTATATACTTACCAGTTAAATCAGAGATTGTGATTAAGTCTGTCGCAATGTTAAATAGAATATTCATATCCGTAAATGGTTGAATACTTTGCGTAATATCTGAAAAGAATATGGCGATTTCATTATCTCTAGGTGAATAAAACGAAATTTTGAACCATTTATCTAATAATTTATTATATTTGTTAAATACTAATTTATCTTTTGAAATTGTAATATCGATAAGTGCAGGGATAAATTCCTTCTGATAGAATTGTGCTATTTCTTCGGTTTGACTTAATCGTTTATTGATTAATGTTTTACGATCTATTTTGAATATTTCTTCAAATTCTAAATTCAATCGAGCCACACTAAAATCGACGAGATTACCTTCAGAATCTAGAATGCCTTTTAGATACATAAACCCAATTGGGAAATTCTCAATAATTAATTCGCAATCTTTATCAGCCAAAGTTTTTCCTCCAATAAAGTCCTGATAAAGCTTTATGTAATCATAGAATAACACTGCTTTAATTTTTTATCAAATGTGAATTGTCTTTCATGTTTAAGCTTGGTATACTAATATGGCTTGAAAGCGTTAACAAGGAGAATTTATTGTAATGGCAAATGTTGAAAAGAAATTGGCAAATCCTGGACCATTGGGGTTACTAGGTTTTGGCACAACAACAATCTTATTAAATTTACACAATGCGGATATTATTCCACTTTCAATTGTAATTATCGGAATGGGCATCGCATTAGGCGGATTAGCACAACTAATCGCTGGGATATTTGAAATGAAACAAGGAAACACCTTTGCGGGTACAGCGTTTATCGCATATGGCGCATTCTGGTGGTCACTTGTAATTATCTGGATGTTCGCACCTGCTGGACTTGAAGCAGATAAGATTTCAATGGGTTATTACTTATTGGTTTGGGGTATCTTTACTGGATTTATGTTCATAGGAACATTAACCCACAACCGTATCACTCAAATCGTTTTTGGATCACTAACATTATTATTTGTACTTTTAGCACTAGGTGATTTCACAGGTAATCATACAATTACATTAGTAGCTGGATATGTTGGAATCTTCTGTGGCGCATCCGCAATGTATAGTGCTGTTGGACAGATTGTAAACAACGAATATAATAAAACAATTTTCCCTCTTTAATCCTATCAATCGATAGGATTTTTTATTACATCAACTATTTACATAAATGTGAATAGTTTCTTTTTATTATCATAATTTACATCACCAAGATACATTGACAGCGCTTACATTCATCGGTAAAGTAAAACCATAAGGAGATTAACGATGAAGAATTATCCAGCAGAACCTTTTAGAATAAAAGTAGTTGAGATGATGAAGACAATGAGTCGTGAAGAAAGAGAAGCCGCAATGATTGAAGCGGGATATAATACCTTTCTCTTGAAAAGTGAAGATGTGTATATTGATTTATTAACCGATAGTGGGACAACCGCTATGAGTGATCGTCAATGGGCAGGGTTAATGATAGGGGATGAAGCCTATGCTGGAAGTCGTAATTTCTTGCATCTTGATGCGATTGTAAAAGAATATTACGGATTTAAACATATGGTCCCAACCCATCAAGGACGTGGTGCAGAGAATCTAATCTCACGATTAAAAATTAAGAAAGATGATATCATCCCAGGTAATATGTATTTCACCACTACCCGTTATCATCAAGAAGCGAATGGTGGAATATTTAAAGATGTGATTATCGATGAAGCCCATAATCCTGAAATCGAACATCCATTTAAAGGCAATATTGATCTAAATAAACTACAAGCATTAATCGATGAATTTGGTGCGGATCGTATTCCATATGTTTGTTTAGCTGTTACGGTCAATTTAGCAGGTGGACAACCAGTTTCTATGCAAAACATTAAGGATGTAAGTGCATTATGTAAGAAACATCATATCGATATCTTCTTTGATGCGACACGTTGTGTTGAAAATGCTTACTTCATTAAGAAAAGAGAAGAAGGCTACAAACATATGACCATCAAAGACATTCTCCATGAAATGATGAGTTATGGGGATGGATGTACAATGTCTGGTAAGAAGGATTGTATGGTCAATATTGGTGGATTCTTAGCGATGAATGATGATGAACTATTTGCACGTTGTAAAGAGTTGGTTGTTGTATTTGAAGGTATGCCATCTTATGGTGGTTTAGCTGGACGTGATATGGAAGCTATGGCTATCGGTATTACCGAATCTGTTGACTATGCGTATATTTCACATCGCGTTGAACAAGTTAAATACCTCGGTGATCAGTTAGAAGCTGCAGGTGTTCCGATTGTTCGCCCCGTTGGAGGACATGCAGTATTTCTTAATGCACGTAAATTCTTATCCCATCTAACACAAGACCAACTACCTGCTCAAGCGTTAGCTGCACATCTATACATTGAATCAGGTGTTCGTACCATGGAAAGAGGAATCGTATCTGCAGGTCGAAATAAAGAAACAGGGGAACACCATAGACCAAAATTGGAACTTGTTCGTATTACCATTCCTCGTCGTGTATATACATATGCACATATGGATGTTGTGGCGGATGCGGTTATCGCACTCTATAATAAACGTGAATCAATTACTGGCCTTGAGTTTGTATATGAACCACCGATGTTAAGATTCTTTAATGCACGATTCAAACCACTATAAAAAATAGCCTAATTCAATTGAATTAGGCTTTTCTTTAACGTAAATTGATATCAAACGATCCACTCGTCATATCAACATTTATATTATATTCTTTATCGTAATATGTATATTCAGATTCACTAACTTTTTCGATCTCGTTATCTAAATCAATATTTCCTGATGTCTTATCAAGTTTCAAGACAAATCCATAGTTCTTACTTAATGTAATGTCCGCATCGCCTGATGTCATATTCACATTCATTATGCGTGGAGTAAAGGTTGTCGAAGAAAGGTTTAGATTTCCGCTTGTCATATCAATTCGACATTCTTCAGAAATAATCCCATCAAAATCGGTATTACCAGAAGTCATCGTTAAATCAAACGAGTGAATTCTAGTATTTTGGAAATTTGAGTTTCCACTTGTCATATTTATCGTCATACGTTCACTTTCAATATTAAACAAGAATAGATTACCAGAAGTGATTGTAATATCTACATCACTAATATTAAACTCAGAAATTGTTGTATTACCAGATGTCATTAACATTCTAAATGATTCGTATTGTTTCTCTGGTAATCTCAACTCTAAATAAGTAGCTGGTGATTGAAAGAAGAATAATACGAAATTATACTTATTGTTACTCTTTAGATTGAGTGTATCCCCAACAACTTCAGCACTAGCCCATTTATTTGAATTTAATTTCTCAGTAGATTTTTCTTTAAAGTGAATCTTGTCATCATAACTCTTAGAGATTACTACTCCACCAGCGTACCATTCAAGATTTACATTATCGATGTTTTCTTCAATCGTTACATCTTGCAATAGTACGTTTGGTTCTTTGTTCTCTGTAAAATTAAATGGAAGTGATTGTCCATTAAAGAGCGCGAAGAATACAAGTGTCGCAATTACCGCGATTAGAGAAAATATAACAATCTTAATGGTCCCTAATAAATATCTACTGGTCATTGCGATGCCCCATATCAACGACTGCTTTAAGAATATTAAATATTGCGGAAGCGATTAAGAAGATAATCCATGAATAATGCCAATTGAAGTACGTGAAGCTAATGTATAAATAAATCGCCACAACGATCAACCAATACGCAGAACCTAGTGCTTCAAATAAGCCTTTATCACGATTCTTTTTACTCTTCCATTCTTTAAACTCTTCAATCATTGTTTCTTCTTCTTTTAAATATTTAGGTTTGCTTGCTTGTGTATAGATTAGAATACCTGTTCCACATGCAATAAACATAAACATTGTAGCTAATCCAACAATTTCTTGATGAAGTACTTCAGCAGAAACGATAAGTGCCATTGGACTTAAGATAAACAACATAACCGCAAATGCAGTATTACGTGCAGAACGTTTTCTTTCTTCAGGACTAATCGCTGATAATACATGTCTTTCTTTTAAACTTTCAGTTAGTTCGCTTAAATCACCAATACCTGCAATAACAGTATTGTATGCTTCTTCTTCAGACTTATTTTGAGCTAATTGATCATTGTATTTCTCAATAAGATTACTAATAAGTTCTTCTTGCATCTCAACTGATTTCTTTGTCTTTGGAACATCTTCAAATGCTCGTGTAATATACTGTCTAATTTTGCTAATCATAGTTCCCTCCTAGATCAAGTGGTCAATAAGGCTTTTAGCCTCTTCCCAATCCTTTTTGTTTTGTTGGTATAACATTCTTCCTTCATATGTAATCGTGTAATACCGACGTCTTGCGCCAGTTGCCTCATCTCCCCAGTAAGATGATATTAGTCCAGCTGTCTCAAGTCTTCTAAATGCGGAATACAGGGTTGCTTCTTTAAGTTCAAACTGATTATTCGTCTTCTCTTGGATTGATTTATTAATCTCATACCCATAACTGTCTTTTTCGATAAGATGTTTTAAGATAATCGTCTCAGTATGTCCTCTTAGAAGATCAGATGTAATATTCATGACATCACTCCTCTCTATCTGCATATTAATACGATATACTTCGCCTGTCAAGGTATATTGATAAAAAAAGTATATATTTTTTTAAAATAATAAAAAAAGTTGATTCATAATGCATCAACTCCTTATATTTAGTGTGTTTATTTACTTAATAAATTTGTGAATAATCGTTATAACAATTAACCCAAATAGAATTCCAAGTGAATCAATCCCCATATCAATTACAGACATTGCTCGATCAGGAATAAAGGATTGAATAAACTCATCGAGTATAGGGATAATGAAGATAAATAACAATAGATCATTACGTTTCAAATCAATCGAACTCTTACTTGTTAAGCAACCTAGTATAAAGAATTCCGTAAAATGCGCTAGTTTGCGGATAATCAAACTTAATAACTTTAGCTCTAGATTGATATTTATATTGGATAAAAGAGTGTGAATGTATTTTGTAATAACACCACTTTGAAGGCTTGAAATTGACCCATTCTGTAAAGAAAACGAGAATATAACGATAATCCAGACAAGAGTCAGGAGTGGAAAGATAAGTTTAGTGTGTTTTCGTTCGTTAACCATAGGAAGTCTTTCAGTTGTAATGGTATAATTATAGCGTGAAAAACATGAATCTAAAGAAAAACCTTGTAGATATCCTATTAGTCGTAGTAGGGAACTTAATGCTCGCAATTGCGGTGCATACTTTTATATTACCGTATGAAATATTATCCGGTGGAGTTGCGGGGATTGCGGTAGCGTTAGCGAAAATCACAGGATATCGTTCTGACTTAATCATCTCAGTCTTAATCTGGTTATTATTTGGTTTAGGTGCCTATTTCTTAGGTCGTAAGTTTACCATTCATACGATATCAAGTAGTATTCTATATCCATTATTTCTTAATTTATTAAGTACACAACCAATACAAGTTAGTATCGATCCAATACTAGCTAGTTTATATGGAGGATTGGTTGCTGGATTTGGAGTAGGTTTAGTCTTTCGAACTGGGGCTTCAACTGGGGGGATGGATGTACCACCTCTCATTATCCATAAATTTACGAATATCGAATTAAGTAAATTAGTATTAGCGGTTGACTTTCTTACTGTCACATTAGGTGTATTTGTATATGGTATTGAAGCTGTTCTTATGGGATTTATATCCGTTTGGGCAAGTGCCTTTGCGATTAAACAAGTTTTAGTCTTTGGTGGTCAAGAAGCTCGTTCTGTCATGATTATAACGAATAGTGTCGATGAAGTCGTAGATATGATTGATAAGAAGTTAGAACGTGGCGCTACATTATTATCTGCACATGGTGGATATACACGTGAAAGCAGAGCTGTAATTTTATCTGTTATTAATATGACTCAATATCCTGAATTGATTGATGAACTACATAAAATAGATCCGCATGCCTTTGTGATAGCGACGGAGGCAATGGAAGTTAAAGGCAATGGATTCTCGTTTGACTACAAAGTTTAGTACAAAATAACAAAAATGTATCAAGATGAAATGAAATAAATTTCATCTTTTTTTATCTAGGTTAATTAACGATTTTGAAGTGCTGTCTTAAGCTACGCTTAAACTTTACTATGCTATAATTAAAACAATTGGGAGACAATATGATCAAATTAAGTGATGTATCGAAAACCTACAAAAATGGTGTTAATGCACTTTACAATATCAATCTATTCATCGATCAAAGTGAATTTGTCTATATTATAGGTCCGACAGGTTCAGGGAAATCCACATTGATACGATTATTGGATGCGGAAGAGAAACCGACTAAAGGATCCGTTGAAGTATCAGGTATCAATGTAGGTCAATTAAGACATGGGAAAATACCATATTATAGACGTTATATTGGGGTTGTGTTTCAAGATTTTAAATTATTACCATCTAAAACAGTATTTGAAAATGTTATGTATGCATTAGAAATAACGAATATGAATCCATTATTGGCACGTCAAAGAGTACGTGAAGTTTTACAATTAGTGGATTTAAGTGAGAAATCAAGTCATTATCCAAATCAACTATCCGGTGGTCAACAACAACGTGCAGTTATTGCGAGAGCGATTGCGAATAAACCACGTATTTTAATAGCGGATGAACCAACAGGTAATCTTGACCCGCAAAAATCAGGAGAAATAATCCAATTACTTGAACGAATTAATCGTGAAGAACGTACAACGATATTAATGGTTACACATGATATCGGAATCGTAAACTTATATAAGAAACGTACCATTGCGCTTGAAGCTGGGCACATTGTCGCAGATATGGCTGAAGGAGGATATATTCAACATGAATCGAATCATTCGGCCGATTAAAGAAGGATTTATTGGACTTATTCGACATTTAGCGATGAGTGTTTCATCCATTATGGCAGTAATTGTGACACTATTATTAGTCTCATTATTTCTAGTGTTGACCGTTAATCTCCAACAAATTACAGACTCTGTACAGGCAAAAGTTCAAATCCATGTACAAATAAAGAATGAAGTTGATTTAACAGGTATCGCGGATTTGAAACGTAATATTTCAGAATTACCTGGTGTTGTGGCTGTTGAATACTCTGATAAGGATGAAGAGTTAAACCACTTTATCGAATCCTATGGCGAAGAAGGCAAAATATTCGAAATGTATCGTGGAGAAAAGAATCCATTACGTAATGCGTTTATTATCGAAGTTTCTGAAGGTAATGTGATTGATCAAGTTTCTACGAAAATAGAAAATATGATAGGGATAGAAAGTGTTAATTATGGCGGACTTAATGCGCTAAAATTAATCGAAATATTAAATTCGGTAAGAGATAGTGGATTAATTCTTGTGCTTGTATTAGGCTTGCTCGCGGTATTCTTGATTACTAATACAATAAAAATGTCCATACATTCAAGAATGTCTGAAATACAGATTATGCGTACAATTGGCGCAACCAATGGCTTTATCCGCTCCCCATTTCTAGTAGAAGGGTTATTAATCGGATTTATCGGGTCGCTCATACCAATTGGTATAAGCATATTTGGATATAAATATTTATATGAATCATTGAATGGTGTTTTACTCACCAATATATTCGAACTAAGACCTGTATTCCCGTTTGTCTTTCAATTATCCTATCTTCTCATCATGTTAGGAGTGTCCGTTGGATTAGTGGGTAGTTTCATTTCTGTTTCTCGTTACTTGAGGACAGTTCGATGAAAAAGCTTATCTTACATGTCGTTCTTGTATTATTAGTATTAACGCTAGTTCCATACAAGGAATTTAATGCGATTGATTTTGAGGCGAATGAAGCCTACTACTCAAATCTATGTTCTTCTGTTGAAGCTAAGAATCATAAGGATGAATGTAGTGCGTATCAAGCGTATGTGAATGAAAAAGCAAATCAAGCTCAAGATGATCTAAATGATTTAAGAGATCAATTAAAAGACATTAAATCCAATATTCTAAAACTTGCGGCAGATGTGACTAAATATGAGAAACAAATCGATGATTTAAATAAATCAATTGCGAACATCGAAAGTTCTATCGCAACCAGTGAAGAATCAATTAATACATTAAAAATAAATATTGAAGCTCGACAAGCGAATATCAACGAGATTGATGCATTTATTCAAAATCGTATGATTAGTATGCAGTCGTTTGTTTATTTAAATTCATATATAGACTTCATTGTTGGAGCACAGGATTTTGTGGATCTTGTACGACGAATTGAAGGAATCAATGATATAACGAATGCAGATAAACAAGAAATAGAACGTTTAACAGAGGAAGTTAATGCGTTTAATGCGGATAAATTAGAACTTGAAAGACAAGTGTTGATACTCGAAGAAAATAAAGCGAATCTAATAAAGAATCGTGAAACTGTCATTGAATTACAGGATAGTGTTGAGAAAATATTACTTGAATATCGTACTCAAGAAGCTGAATTGATGGCTAAAGAAAGTTATATTGCGTCTAATTTAAGTGAAATCCAAAAAAATCTAAAGAATATATCTGCCGCATTAAATAATGTAGTAACGTCAGATGGTTTTATTTGGCCAATATCATCAGGCTTTAGAGTTACAGCCAGTGTATGGACATATCCATATGGTGGAACTCATCTAGGAATTGATTTAGGTGCACCGGTTGGGACAGACATACGAGCTGTTGGGAATGGGGTAGTACTGTATAGTGCGAATGCATGTCCAACATATGGGTATTATGGTAATAATTGTGGAGCTCCTGGAATTAATCGTGGAGGGAATCAAGTAATCCTATTAGTATCAATTGGTGGCGCAACGTATGGAATCATATACATGCATCTTGAAAAAGATACACCAATTACACAAGGTAGAATTGTTAATCAAGGTGATTCAATTGGTAAAGTTGGTTCGTCAGGTAGTTCTACTGGACCACATTTACACATTGAAATACATTACTTAGGAACGAAATCAATTGCGGATTATGCCGCATCATGGAATGGTGATCTAAGTTTCGGTAATAAATGGGGTAATGCCGGGTTAGATCGAAGATGTGATAATAATGGAAATAGTGCTCCATGTCGAAAGAATCCAGCTTCAGTGTTTGGGGTTAAATATGGACAGTATTATTAATCAAAGAGCCGTTAGTATTTAACTAGCGGCTTTGTGCTAAAATAGGAGTTGTTTGAGGTAATAATATGAGTCAGAAAAAAGTAAGAATTCCACTTCAACGGTATGAATGGCCGGATGAAAAGAGAGAAAAAAGAAGTCGATGGATAAGAATAAGCATACTTGTAATAAGTATTCTTTTATCTGTTGGCTTTGGGTATAGTTTAAAATCCGCATTAAATGATGAAGTCGTACCAGTTGAATCAAATAGTGAATTTGATCGCTTAGAAGCTATTTATTCTGTATTAACAGAAGAATGGTATTTTGGACGTGATCAAGTTGATTTAAAGACACAATTAGTTGAAGATGCGATAAATGGCATGATTGATGGGACAGGTGATATTCATACAAGTTATATGAATAGCGAACAAGTCACCGCATTTACTGAATCCATTAATAGAGGATTTGTTGGAATTGGTGTATCCTATTTCGATAACAATGGAACATTTATTATTGAACGAGTATTTATCGGTTCTCCAGCAGAAACAGCTGGTGTAAAACCTGGTGATATTATTCAAGCAATAG
Organism: uncultured Erysipelotrichaceae bacterium; assembly: GCA_942492995.1. Lineage (GTDB taxonomy): Bacteria > Bacillota_I > Bacilli_A > Erysipelotrichales > Erysipelotrichaceae > UBA2212. The sequence continues at coordinate 1,379,287 of OW818653.1, read as the reverse complement.
ATGGAGAAAGTACAGTTGGACTAACATCCGATGATCTTGTGGATCGTGTTCGTGGTGAAGAAAATACAATTGTTAAGATTGATTTCTTAAGAGGCGAAGAAGTTGTGACGCTTGATATTAAACGTGGTGTAATTAAGAATACCGCATTTGGTAAAATGTTGGATGAAGATACAGCCTATCTTGAACTTTATCAATTTGGTGAAGATACAGGATATGAAGTTGAACAGTATATGAATCTATTCAAACAGAATAATGCGAAAGATATTATAATTGATGTTAGAGATAATGGGGGTGGATATCTATCCGCATTAGAAGAAATTGGTAGTATGTTTGTACCAAAAGATGGAATTCTTATCCAACAAGAAGTATACAGTGGTGAGAAATTAGTATCTAAATCAACAGGAAATATTATTTTAGATTTCGATGAAATAATTATATTAGTTAATGAGAATTCAGCATCAGCATCTGAAGTGCTAACCGCCGCAATCAAAGAAAATAATGGGGCCACAATCATCGGTGTAACAACCTATGGTAAAGGTACTGTTCAGCAACAACATGCCTTCTCAGACGGTAGTGCACTTAAATATACGGTAGCGGAATGGTTAACTCCAAAGGGTAATCATATCAATGGTGTAGGGATTACACCGGATGAAGTTATTAGTCTACATCCAGTTATGCATGAAGTATTCACAGAATTAAATGAAGAAGAAGCGTATGGATTTGATACGGTTCATGAATCCATTCGTGATGCACAATTGGCACTTGATTTCTTAGGCTATAATGTGGATCGAACAGATGGTTATTTCTCTAGCCAAACAGTTAAGGCGTTAGAATCATACATTAATGAATATAAATTAGACGTTGAACCAATCATAAATAAAGCTTTACTGGATAAATTAAGATCAGAAGTTGTTCGTGTTTGGAATGTTGAAAAGACTGAAAAAGATATACAATTATTAAAAGCGATGGAGCTAATTAATGACTAATAAATTTGAATTGGTTTCACCATTCAAACCGACGGGTGATCAACCAGCCGCAATAATAGAATTAGTTAAAGGCTTAAATGAAAATAAACGAGCACAGGTTTTACTTGGCGCAACTGGAACTGGTAAGACATTTACAATTTCACATGTTATCGCTCAAGTTAATAAACCAACATTAGTGTTTGTACACAATAAAACATTAGCCGGACAACTATATTCTGAATTCAAAGAACTGTTTCCTAATAATCGCGTTGAATATTTCGTTTCTAACTTTGATTATTATCAACCAGAAGCGTATATTCCTAAATCAGATACATACATTGAAAAGACTGCGATGATTAATGAAGAATTAGATATGTTAAGAATGTCTTCATTAAACGCAGTATTAGAAAGAAGAGATACAATTGTAGTCGCATCAGTCGCATGTATCTATGCGTCAAGTGATCCAAGTCTGTATCGTGAATTGTTCTTTTCACTTCATCAAAATGAAACGATTGATCGAAAAGATTTAATTCGTAAATTGGTAGAACGTCAATATGCACGAAATGATATGGAACTCAAACGAGGAACATTCAGAGTTGTTGGAGATAGTATTGAAGTATCACTCGGATATACCGATCAATTCAATTTAAGAATTGAACTATTTGACAATATTGTCGAACGCATAACAGAAGTTGATCGTGTAAGCGGGAAAATACTAAATGCGTATTCCGTATATAACATCTTCCCAGCCAATGAATATACGCGTTCTAAGGAACAAATGCGTGTTGCATGTGACAAAATAGAACGTGAATTACATCAACGTTTAAATGAACTTGAAAGTGAAAATAAACTTGTTGAGAAACAACGTCTTGAACAACGTACCCTCTACGACTTAGAAGCACTAAGAGAACTTGGTATGTGTTCTGGGATAGAAAACTATTCCATGCACATTGATGGTAGACAACCAGGTCAGAGACCATTCAACTTACTCGATTACTTCCCGAAAGACTATTTACTTGTAATCGATGAATCCCATGTGAGTATTCCACAAAGTAGAGGAATGTTTAATGGGGATCGTGCTCGTAAAGAAACATTGGTTAAATATGGATTTAGATTACCAAGTGCGTTAGAAAATAGACCAATGCGATTTGATGAATTCGAGAAAATTATCAATCAAGTTATCTATGTTTCCGCAACACCTGGTGATTATGAACTTGATCAAGTCAATCATGAAGTTGTACAACAGATTATTCGTCCAACCGGATTATTAGATCCAAAGATCACAATACGTCCAAGTCAGGGACAAATTGATGATATTATCCATGAGATTAATGTTCGTATTGCGCGTAATGAACGCACACTTATCACAACACTTACAGTTAAGATGGCAGAAGAGTTAACGGCATACTTAAAACGTATTGATTTAAAAGTTGTCTTCTTACATCATGAAGTTCTAACATTCGAACGTATCGAAATACTTCGTGATTTACGTCGTGGTAAATACGATGTACTTGTAGGGATTAACCTTCTTAGAGAAGGTTTAGACTTACCTGAAGTATCATTGGTATGTATCTTAGATGCGGATAAAGAAGGCTTCTTACGTTCACATCGCTCACTCATCCAAACGATTGGACGTGCAGCACGTAACTCCAATGGGGAAGTAATTCTCTATGCGGATAGAATGACCGATTCAATGACGAAAGCAATTGAAGAAACGAATCGTCGTCGTGATATCCAAATCGCATATAACATTGAACACAATATTACACCTACCACAATCATCAAAGAAATTCATGATGTCATTCGTGGTAAAGAAACACAGAAAATGGCGAAAGAATATCTTACTAAACGTCAGAAATTTGATCGTAAAGCGCAAGAAGAACTTATCTTATCGCTTGAAAAAGAAATGCATGAAGCAGCACGCGTATTGGATTTTGAAAGAGCTGCAGAATTACGTGATATCGTACTTGAACTAAAGAGTTCGTAAACATAAAGGAGGAAGATGAATGTATTTTAAAGAATCGAAAGGATTTCCAAAGAATTTCTTATGGGGATCCGCATCTGCCGCATACCAAGTAGAAGGTGCTTGGGATATTGACGGAAAAGGAAAAACAAACTGGGATGAATTCGTTCGAATTCCTGGTAAAACCTTCAAAGGAACCAATGGTGATTTAGCAGTTGATCACTACCATCGTTTTAAAGAAGATGTTCGTTTGATGGCTGAAATGGGTTTGAAAACCTATCGTTTCAGTATTTCATGGGCACGCATCTATCCAAATGGAAATGGTGAAGTCAATGAAAAAGGTCTACAGTTCTATGATGATTTAATTGATGAATGTATCAAATATGGTATTGAACCTATGGTCACAATTTATCACTGGGATCTACCTTTATCATTAGTTGAACAATACAATGGTTGGGAAGATCGTAAAGTAGTCGATGATTTTGTGAACTACGCAGTAACGTTATTCAAACGTTATGGTCATAAAGTTAATTACTGGATTACCATGAATGAACAAAACGTATTTACAGGTCATGGCTGGTTATTAGGCATGCATCCACCAGGAAAAGTAAATGACATGAAGACATTCTTCCAAGTAAATCATCATGCGAATATGGCTCATGCATTCTCAGTACTTGAATTTAAGAAACTATTCCCACTTGGTAATATTGGCGCAAGTTTTGCGTACGGTCCAAGTTATGCATTAGACTGTAATCCATTAAACACCATGGCTAAAGAAGATTATGATGATCTTCGTAACTATTGGTGGTTAGATGCATATGGTTATGGAAGATATCCTAAGGCAACATTCAACTACTTAACATCCATCGGTGTTGAACCTCAACTTCTTGAAGGTGATGCGGATGTGATGAAGGAAGCTGCCACATTAATTGATTTCATGGGTGTAAACTACTATCAAACTACGGTTGTGGAACACAATCCGATTGATGGTGTTGGCTTAAGCACTGAAATGAATAACAGTGGACAAAAGGGTACGGCTAAATCTTCTGGTATTCCAGGACTATTCAAAGATACAAAGAACCCATACCTACAAACTACAGACTGGGATTGGACGATTGATCCAATGGGACTCAGAATGTGCTGTCGTACAATCACAAGTCGTTATGACCTACCGATTGTTATATCTGAAAATGGTTTAGGCGCATTTGATAAATTAGAAGATGATAAATCAATTCATGATCCATATCGTATCGCTTACCTAAAAGCACATCTCGAAGAGCTTAAAAAAGCAGTTGATGATGGTTCAGAAGTATGGGCATATTGCACATGGTCATGTACGGACTTATTAAGTTGGTTAAATGGTTACCAAAAACGTTATGGCTTTATCTATGTTGACCAAGATGAAACACAAAACGGTTCACTTGATCGATACAAGAAAGATAGTTATTTCTGGTATAAGAACGTTATTGATACTAACGGAGAAGTACTATAAACACAAAAGTCTGTTAATAACAGACTTTTACTTTGGATATTTTTGATAATACGATTAATTGCTTAATGAATAAGTAATTTATATTAAGATTTTTGTTCAAGGAATATTTTACGTGTTACGAAGTTGAATATCATCACAATACCAGCTACGAACACTTTCGCAATCAAATCATTCATTTTAAATAGATCGACTAATATGTATAAACTTAATAAGTTTAGTCCTAAACCCATTACACTTAAGGTTACGAATATTGCGAATTCATGTGTTTTCTTTAAATCATCTTTTGATTTAAACACAAACTTCATACTCATTAAGTAATTAAAGATTAACGATAAACTAAATGAGAAGAACCCAGCTACTAAGTAATAGACAGAAAAGAAATTTGTTAAAACATAATAAATAATAAAGTCGAGGACGAAGGATAATCCGCCAACTACGACAAACTTCATAAGTTGTGCAATTAATTTTTTCATTGTATTTTTTTCACCTCTTGCATTATGTCAAAAAAATGGACATGAGTCAATTTAGAGAGTCGAAATCTGCGATAATCTTTTACTCTGGTGTATAATAATACATATGCAAAAAGACTTTATAGAAATAAAAGGGGCTCGTGTAAACAACCTCAAAAACATTGATTTAAAAATTCCACGTGACCAATTGGTAATTATGACAGGACTCTCAGGTTCTGGTAAGACATCACTTGCGTTTGATACGATATATGCGGAAGGACAAAGACGCTATGTGGAATCTTTAAGTGCGTACGCACGCCAATTCCTTGGGAATACAGAAAAGCCAGATGTCGATTTAATCGAAGGTTTATCCCCAAGTATAGCGATTGACCAAAAAACCACTTCCAACAATCCTCGATCAACAGTCGGGACTGTGACTGAAATTTATGATTACTTACGTTTAATGTATGCTCGTGTAGGTACACCGTTTTGTCCTAATCACAATGAACCAATTGTGGCGCAAACGATTAAACAGATGGTTGAACGTGTTATGCGTGAAGAGAATGGCACACGTGTTCAGATATTAGCGCCAATTTTAAGACGTGAAAAAGGTACACACAAAGATTTATTCGAGAAACTACGTAAAGATGGATTTATCCGTGTACGTGTTGATGGTGAACTCGTTCTACTTGAAGATGAGATTAAATTAGATAAGAATAAACGACATGATATTGATTTAGTTGTGGATCGTATTATTAAACAAGATGATAGTAATGGTCGTATTCAAGATTCATTAGAAATAGCGCTTAAAAAAGCAGATGGATTAGCCTTAGCGATTACTAAGAACGAAGAAGTTCTTTTCTCTGCGAATTATGCTTGTCCAAAATGCGGTTTCTCTGTCGCAGAACTACAACCACGATTATTCAGTTTTAACTCTCCATTAGGTGCCTGTGAAACCTGTAAAGGTTTAGGGATGATTCAAATGGTTGATGTGGATTTCTTAATTCCAGATCGTAATAAATCCATCTTACAAGGTGGGATTGTTTATTATAAAAACATTTTAGATACAGAAAATATTGAGTGGCAAAACTTTAAAACACTATGTGATCATTATAAAATTCCAATGAAGACTCCAATAAAGGACTTCACGAAGGAACAACTTGATATCGTACTCAATGGTTCAAAAGAAGCAATTCGTTATACTATTGAAACACGTTCTGGAAATAAGTATTCCAAGTTTGATCGTATTGAAGGTGTTAAAGAAATGATCGAAAGACGTTTTGTGGAGACATCATCTCCAATGGCACGTGAGTGGTACCAATCCTTTATGACTGACAGTGTATGTCCAACATGTAATGGATTACGCTTAAATCCGATGGCATTGAGTGTACGCGTTGGACCTAAGAATATCCAACAATGGACACAAATGAGTGTTAAACAAGCACTTGTTTATATGAGTGGTATTGAACTTAAGCCTATGCAAAAGGAAATTGCGCATTTAGTCGTTAAAGAAATCAATGAACGTTTAACGTTCTTAAAAGATGTTGGATTAGATTATTTAACACTTGATCGTATTGCAGGATCACTATCGGGTGGTGAAGCACAACGCATTCGATTGGCTACACAGATAGGATCTCGTTTAACTGGAGTTTTATATGTTCTAGATGAACCATCCATTGGTCTACATCAACGCGATAATATGAAACTTATCAACACCTTAAAGAACATGCGTGATTTAGGGAATACATTAATCGTTGTCGAACATGATGAAGAAACGATGATGGCAAGCGACTACATTATTGATATTGGCCCAGGAGCTGGAATTCATGGTGGAGAAGTTGTCGCAATGGGGACACCACAAGAAATCATTGATCATCCTACATCTATTACAGGTCAATATTTATCCGGTCAATTAGTTAATCCATATCCTGATAAACGACGCAAAGGGAATGGCGAATTTATCCATATTATCGACGCGTATGAAAATAACTTAAAGAAAGTTAGTGTTAAGATTCCGCTTGGCACATTAACGGTTGTGACAGGTGTAAGTGGTAGTGGTAAATCGACGCTCGTAAATGAAGTATTAGGACGTACACTAGCGCATCGTTTAGGTAGACAAAAGATTAAACCAGGTAAAGCCAAGGCGATTGAAGGATTAGAATTCATCGATAAGATGATTGAAATTGATCAAGACCCTATTGGACGTACACCTCGTTCAAATCCAGTCACCTACACCGGTGTCTTTGATGATATCCGTGATTTATTCGCATTAACACCTGAGGCAAAAGGACGTGGTTATGATAAAGGCCGTTTCTCGTTCAATGTTAAAGGTGGACGTTGTGAAATGTGCCAAGGGGATGGCGTTAAACGTATCTCCATGCACTTCTTACCAGATGTCTACGTACCATGTGAAGAGTGTGAAGGTAAACGATACAATGACGAAACTCTACAAGTCACATTTAAAGGGAAGTCAATCTATGATATCTTAGAGATGACAGTAGAAGAAGGCTTAGAATTCTTTGCGAATATCCATAAGATTAAGCATCGTCTTCAAACCTTATCGGATGTAGGATTAAACTATATTAAATTAGGACAATCTGCGACAACACTTTCCGGTGGTGAAGCACAACGTGTTAAATTAGCAAGTGAACTACAACGTAAGGCTACTGGTAAAACATTATTTATCTTAGATGAACCAACAACAGGATTACATTCCTATGATGTAGGTAAACTTATTACAGTCTTACAACGAATTGTGGATAACGGCGATACAGTCATCGTAATTGAACATAATTTAGATATTATAAAGAATGCGGATTTTGTGATTGATCTTGGCCCTGAAGGTGGAGATGAAGGTGGAATGCTTATCCAAGCCACAACACCAGAACTCCTAGCGAAAAACCCTAAGAGTTATACCGGTCAATACTTATCCCATCTCTTTGAAAAGAGGTAACTATGGATTTTGAACGCAAGGCGAAGATTTCAGACTTTAAGAAGTTCTTTAATCTAACCCAAATTACAGGCAACGAAGAGGCATTGAATCGATGGGCAATTGTACCCGATATTAATCGACCTGGTTTAGAGTTAACCGGTTATTTTGAACACTCTGAACCACGAAGAATTATTATCTTAGGCACAAAAGAAATGTCTTACATTGCACAATTGGATGAAACTCTACTTGCGGAACGTTTAGAACGTTTAACCGATGAGTATAGTCCAGCAATTATCATTTCTAAGAACATGGAATGTCCAACACTATTGAAAGATATTGCGGAACGAAAGAACTTCCCAATCTTTGTGTCTGACCAACCAACGTATCGATTAATGGTCGATGTGGTCAGTTATCTTGATGAAAAGCTCTCGCCAACCGATAATATACATGGCGTTCTTCTAAGCATCTATGGAAAAGGCGTTATTATTATGGGGGATTCCGGTGTCGGTAAGAGTGAAACTGCACTTGAACTTGTTCGTCGTGGACATGTATTGGTTGCGGATGATCGCGTTGATGTGAATCGTGTTCATAATACAATTTTCGGTAGAGCACCTGAACTATTAAAAGGGATGTTAGAAATACGTGGTATCGGGATTATTGATGTCGCACGTATGTTTGGGGCAAGTTCTCACTTAGATAATATTGAAGTTGATTTCATTATCCATCTAGAAAAATGGGATGATCATAAACAATATGAACGAGTAGGGATTGAAGAAGAAGTAACAGAAAAAATATTAGGATTGGATATTCCTAAATCGATTATTCCTGTCCGTGATGGACGAAATATTGCGGTATTAGTTGAATCTGCAGTTACAAACTTCAACCTTAAACAACGTGGTATTAATAGTGCTAAAGAATTTGAAAAAAGAGTTTATGATTTTATAAAGAATCAAAATGAGGAGTAAACATGGTGTTTTTTAAAGATTTATCAAGTTTTGTGGATATTGGGACAATCAGTATCAAATGGTATGCGGTATTAATCTTAATTGGTGCATTTAGCGCTTTCTATGTATGTACAAAAAACCTTCAAAAATTAGGTTATCCATCAGGAATGATTGATGACTTGTTTTTTGGTAGCTTAGTTTCTGGAATAGTTGGGGCACGTTTATGGTATGTCTTATTCTATGACTTACAAACATACATTGCGAATCCGATATCAATTCTAATGACATGGCAGGGCGGTATGGCGATTCAAGGGGGTTTATTACTTGGAGCACTGTTTGCGTTCTTCTTCTTAAAACGTAAAGGAATCAGCTTTATGCGATTTGCGGATGCGATTGTGCCTAATATTCTAATTGCTCAAGCAATTGGTCGTTGGGGTAATTTCATGAATCAAGAAGCGTATGGAAAAATCGTGGATGAAGCATACTTTAATCTATTTCCAGCGTTTATTAAGAATAATATGTTAATTGGTGGTGCTTATCGTGAACCAACATTCTTATATGAAAGTGTATTAAATATCGTAGGATTTATCTTAATTGTATATGTCTTGAAACGTTTCTCTGACAATCGTCGTGGTGATTTAATGTATGCATACCTAATGTGGTATGGCGTTACACGTTTCTGGGTCGAAGGATTAAGAACCGATAGTTTAATGTTTATGGGCTTTAGAATGGCTCAGTTAACATCTATCGTATTTATTCTAGTTGGATTACTAGGTAAATTAGGTGTTTATGATCGATTCATGAAGAAAAAGAAGCCAGTGTTACTCTTTGACTTTGATGGAACACTTGGCGATACTGAACCTTTAATTATTGAATCCATGAAACATACAATTAAACATTTTAGACCTGAAGTGCAAATCTCTAGAGATGATGAAATATCATTCTTAGGTCCTACACTTAATACAATACTTGCACGTTACTTAAATGAATCTGAGATTGAAGAAGGAATTAAGATTTATCGTGAAAACAATAAAGAACTTCATCCTCAATTAATTAAACCAATGCCAAATGCGGTAGAGCTAATAAAAGATTTAAAAGCTGATGGTTATACATTGGGACTCGTTTCATCCAAGAAAAAAGAAATGGTTGAGTATGGTGTACAACTAATTGGATTAGAAAATCAATTTGATGTGATTATTGGATACGATGAAGTTAAACAACATAAACCAAGTCCAGAAGGAATATTCAACGCATGTAAAGCATTAGGGATTGATCACGATAACTGTGTGTATGTAGGAGATACGAGTACTGATATTCTTGCGTCTAACAATGCAGGTTTATATTCAATTGCGTATTTAACTCATCCAGAACGTAGAGATGCGATTATGGCTGCGAAACCAAACGCAACCGTAGAAGACTTATTAGAAATAAAAGAAATACTCAAAAGGAACCAAATATGGACAAGATCTTTGACTTAGCAATTATTGGGTCAGGTCCAGCTGGAATGACAGCCGCAATCTACGCAAAACGTGCAGGGTTGGATGTCATCTTATTTGAAGGCAGTGCACCTGGTGGAAAGCTTGTTAAAACATTTGAAATTGATAACTGGCCAGGCGAACCTAATATTAGTGGTGTATCACTTGCGATGAAGATGTATGAACATACAACTCAATTAGAAGTACAAACTGAATACACTAATGTATTAGAAATTGTAAATGAACGTGTTAAACAATTAAAGTGTGAAGATGGTCATGTATTTCATACAAAAGCTGTAATCCTCGCATCTGGAACCATCGAGAATATGATGAATATTCCAGGTGAAGATCCAATGGTTGGTAAAGGTGTTAGCTTCTGTGCTGTCTGTGATGGAGCTTTCTATAAAGAGAAAGAAGTTGTAGTAATCGGTGGAGGAAACTCCGCATTAGAAGAAGCGTTATACTTAACTCAATTCGCAAAACAAGTCACAATCGTCATTCGACGTGATGTATTTAGAGGTGATATTCAAGCACAAGAAAGAGCGCTTGCGAATCCTAAGATTAAGGTTATCCGTAACCATATCCCAGTAGAAGTACTTCATGGCGTAAAAGTTACAGGATTAAAAATCCAAAGTGTATTAGATAAATCAGAAACTGTTGTACCATGTGACGGAATATTTCCTTACATCGGCGCAAAACCATCGACCCAATGTGTTAGTACATTAGGAATCACGGATCATGAAGGGTATATGATTGTGAACGAAAAGATGGAAACAAAAATCCCAGGCATTTATGGGGCCGGGGACGTTGTAGTTAAACCATTAAGACAAATTGTGACTGCTGTAAATGATGGGGCAATCGCCGCTCAAGTCGCATTCCATTATATTAAAGAGTTTGATTAAATTGATTATGTAACATAAGTTTGAGTTCGTCTTCATTAACGGTAAGATATAACTCAAGCTTTTTTAATGGGATGATATATGTTTTTAAGTTTGATAAATGATCATTTAATAGTTCATGACTATGTTTAGATATAACATCATCCTTATATAACAAAGCTTCTTCCATTAATTCATTAAACTTCGTATTTATTTGTAAAAAATCATTCAATTTGATTGTGTCAAACTGGATTAATGTATTTTCTAAGACCGGATAGAATTTAACTAATTTCTCATCTAAACGTTTAACAGAATAACCAGGCATAACACTGAGATTAATCACAAACGCAATTAATGCGCCAAATAATGAATCGAACGTACGATGTAAACCATAAAATAATGGAGTAATATTTGCGGGTATGTGAACCATAATCGCAACACACACAAAGCTACCAACTGTAATAGAACCAGGTAATTTTAGGTAGTTACTTATTAATATGATTAATAGAATACCCAATCCAGCTAAGAACGGATTACCTTGGTCAATTGTCGCAAACAAGATACCAATCAACCCACCAATAAATGTACCAATAACACGATTGCGACCCATGTTTATGGATAAACGAGCAGTCCGATCCATAGAAATAATTGCGGTCATCGCAACGAAATACGGAAATTCTAACTTAAGTAATTGTGACAATAAGATTGAAATCGTAACCGCAAGCGCAGTTTTAATTGTTCTTAATCCGATATTGATTGACATACATAACCTCCACTAACCTAAATTACTTTACGCCTATTTTACATGGATTTCAATCTAAATTTAATAGAAAGGTTGAGGACCACCCGGATGCGTGGTAGAATACATATAAGAAGGTAAAGTGTATGAAACATCGCATCATCTTAGTTACAGGAATGTCAGGTGCAGGTAAAACAACCGCAATGGGAGTTCTAGAGGATATGGGCTATCATTGTATGGACCAGTTTCCAGTCAAGTTATTACCCAATTTATTGGAAATAATTGTTCAAGAAAATGATCCGCGTTTTCAAAACCTCGCATTATCGACAAACCTCATGGATTTCAATGAATTTAAGAATACATTAGGTGTATTAGATATTGATTTACAGATTCTAATTTTAGAAACAAGCAATCAAGAACTTCTAAAACGCTACAAATTTACACGTAGAACCCATCCGATGTTGTTGTCGAATATTGCGACGACACTAGAAGATGGAATTCAAATTGAACGTGAACGTTTAAGTAAACTTAAGGAACAAAACTGCTTTGTAGTAGACACAAGTTTCTTTAATGCGACTGAACTTAAACAACGTTTAAATAAAGTATTCGCAATTAATAATCGTGCCGCATTTTCAATTAGTTTTATATCGTTTGGTTATAAAAATGGATTACCAATGGACGCAGATCTCTTGTTTGATGTTCGCTTCTTAACCAATCCATATTGGGTTGAAGAACTAAGAACGAAAACAGGGAATGATCAAGATGTATATGATTATGTTATGTCCGATAAAGAAACTAAACGATTTATCAATAAACTAAAACCATTTTTAGATTACGCATTTAAACAATACATCAAAGAAGGTAAGAACCATTTTACTGTAGGAGTTGGATGTACAGGCGGTATGCATCGTTCGGTATCCATCGTAAACTGGTTATTCAATGAATATAGTAAAAAGTATCATTGTTTTAAGGATCATCGCGACCTGGAGTAAAAAATGAATAAAACACTAAAAGTTGTGGTCATTGGTGGGGGAACAGGCCAATCAACCATTCTAAGAGGAATCAAACTAATTGATGATATCGAAATCACTGCGATTGTGACAGTTGCGGATGATGGTGGAAGTACTGGCCGTTTAAGACGTGCCTATCATATTCCTGCCATGGGAGATATTCGTAACGTTATGATTGCTTTATCAGAAAGTGAAACACTGTTTTCTACACTTATGAGTTATCGTTTTGAGAAAGATGATTTAGCTGAATTAGATGCAGAAAATGACCTAGTTGGTCATAACCTGGGAAATATTATTTTGACGGCATTAACCAAAAAAACAGGTAGTTTTATGGACGCTGTCACCACTATCTCAAAAGTCCTAAATGTCAAAGGGGATATCGTGCCTTCAACACACCAAGTCGTACGTCTTTTAGCACGAATGGAAGATGGTACAATCGTCCGAGGCGAAAGTAATATTCCAAAAAGTAGACATCGTATCCAAGAAGTTTTTTATGACGAAAAAGTTGTAGGAAGTCATGAAGCAGTTCGAGCGATTGAGAAAGCGGATGTGATTATTTTAGGAATCGGAAGTGTATATACAAGTATTTGTCCGAATCTTATTATTCCTGAAATTCAAAAAGCGTTAAAGAAGAACCGCGGAATCAAAATATATATGGCAAACGCGATGAGTCAAGCTGGTGAAACAGATGGCTATACGTTAGAAGATCACGTAGCCGCAATCGAAAAACATGCGGATACTAAAATAGATGTCGTCGTTGCCGCAAATGATGAAATACCTCTTGAAGTATTACAACGTTATGTCGTAGAAGAGGCATTTCCAGTGAAAATTTCGGATAAAACACATACCTATACATTATTAAAACGAAAATTATTAAAATTCGATTCCAAACGAGTTAGACATGATCCAGAGCGAATTAAGAACGTAATCGAAGAAATATTAAAGAAAGTTAGATAAAAATGTCATTTACACAAGAAGTTAAACACGAAGTAGCGAATATTGAATTAAATGCATGTTGCCAAAAAGCGCAAACTGCCGCACTAATTCAGTTAAGTTCATCTGTCGTGATTAAAAACCATAAATTAGAATTATCGATAAAAACCGAAAATGCGACAACCGCAAAACGGGTTTTTAAACTCATGAAGGAACAATTTCAAGCTGAAATGAAATTGTCTGTTATGAAGAAGATGAATCTAAAAAAGAATAATATCTATGAAATCCAAGTACTAAGTAAAACGACAGAGATATTAACTGAACTTGGACTTTGGAACAACTCAGGGTTTACCAATCATCCAAGTAAAGCTGTAGTACGTAAGGAGTGTTGCGCAAGAGCTTATTTAGCTGGCGCATTCTTAGCTGCGGGTAGTATCAATTCTCCTAAGAAGTCAAATTATCATTGTGAAATAGTGACTCAAGATGTTGAACATGCACAATACATTCAAACGATTATGAATCGATTTGAATTAGGGGCTAAATACATTATTCGACGTAACCAACATGTTGTATACCTTAAAGCCTCTGAGAAAATATCTGATTTCTTACGAATGATTCAGGCAAACAATGCCGTGCTCGATTTTGAAGATATACGTATTCAACGTGATTTCCACAACAACCTTACTCGTTTAGATAATTGTGAAGTAGCGAATGTCATGAAGACTATGGCAGCCGCAAATGATCAACTCGAAGTAATCCAGAAACTCATCGATAGCGGTGAGTTTGAGTACATTGATGTGAAGTTAAAAGAAGTCGCAATCCTTCGTTTAAATAATCCAGAGGCAAGCTTAAATGAGCTATGTGAACGTTTTGAATTAGAGACAGGTAAACCAATAAGTAAGTCAGGAATGAAACATCGTTTGGCAAAACTTATTACACTTTAATATGTATTTCATTGTGTGAAAATAGGTTGAAAATCGAAAATGTGTCTAAATTTTCACCTTAAAAGCCGTTTTAAGGGTTTTTATGTCAAAGGTTCTTTGTTATAATGACCTCACGAAAAAAGTTGAGGGCATAGAATTGACTCAAAATAAATACATCACACGTAATACGTTCAAGACTCGCGTAAAGGTCTTGATGTTAATCGGAATACTCAGTTTATCGTTTGTGAATCCAACACAAACCAGTGCACTTTTTGTGCCAAAAGAAGTAGATGCCTATGAATTAATCGTTGATGGTGAGACATGGTTTGTTCTAGAAGATGTAAAACAAATCACTAAAGCTTTAGATCAATTTAAAGCTAAAATGTCCCCATCCGTAAATGATGATACCAAAATACTCAGCGCAAATTTCGTTCAAGAAGTTGAGATTGTCCCAGTGCGTGTTGCACAGACTAAATTGAGTGTTATTGATAACTTGTATCTAAAGCTTCAACACCCAATTCAAGCTGAAAGTAACTATATTGTCCAAGAAGGCGATAGTGCATGGGAAATCGCAGAAAAGCTCGATATGGATTTAGAAAATATCGCACAAATGAATCCTGGTACAGAACTCGAAAAATTATGGCCAGGCGATGAAATAATCGTTTCGTCTGTTCAATATTATCTAGATGTTAATGTGACACTTCAATCACGTACTGAACAAGTTATTCACTTTGAGACTAAAACAATGAATGATGCGAGTCTTTCACAGAATACGAAGAAAGTTACGAAACAAGGCGTTGATGGATTAAAGGAAGTAATTGTGGAATATGAATGGGTCAATGGCGTTGAAGAATCAAGTAATATTCTTTCGGAAACGGTATTAGTAGAGCCAATTACTGCGGAAGTAGTTGTAGGTTCAAAACCAGTCACCGTTCGTTCATCTGGTACAAACTTTGGAGTTACCACAGGAAATCTATCCAGTGACTTTGGTTGGCGTACACATCCTATTTCTGGTAAACGTTCATTCCATGATGGAATCGATATCGCAAATAAAGTTGGGACATCTATAAATGCCTATGCGGATGGTACAGTCACGAAAACAGGTTGGACCGATAGCTATGGAAATTACATTATTATTGATCACGGTGGAGGATTAGAAACCTACTATATCCATCTTTCTGGATTTGATGTATCAGAAGGTGACAGTGTCACAACTGGACAATTAATCGGAAGAATGGGTAAAACAGGATCTGCTACCGGAAGTCACTTACAATTTGAAATTCGTGTTAATGGAACACCTCAAAATCCATGGGATTACCTATAAAAAAACAAGACATTCTGCGGAATGTCTTATTTATTTAAATCAGTATATTGATTCTCAAAGTAATGTTTATACTCACCACTCAGAATATTTTCCCACCACGTCTTATTATTTAAATACCATTCAATGGTTTGTTTAATTCCAGTATCAAACGTATATACAGCCTTCCACCCTAGTTCAGTTTCAATCTTAGTTGGATCTATCGCATAACGTAAATCATGACCTTTACGATCCGTCACATATTGAATCAATGATTCGGGTTTATTTAATTCGTGTAAGATCGTTTGTACAACTTCTAAATTAGTGCGTTCATTATGACCACCAATGTTATAAACTTCCCCAACTCTTCCTTTACGAAGAATTAAGTCAATCGCAACACAATGATCATACACATGAAGCCAATCCCTTACATTCTCACCTTTACCATATACAGGTAATGTCTGATTATTTAATGCACGAGATATCATAAGTGGAATCAACTTCTCAGGGAAATGGTATGGTCCATAATTATTTGAACAACGTGATATTGTAATAGGACTATTAAATGTTCTAAAGTATGCTAAACATAATAAATCAGCACTTGCTTTAGATGCACTGTAAGGGCTTGAAGTATGTAAAGGAGTAGCTTCTGTAAAGAATAAATCCTTACGATCGAGAGGCAAATCACCATATACTTCATCCGTACTCACTTGATGGTAACGTTTAACACTGTACTTACGACTTGCGTCTAACAAGACTTGTGTTCCTAATACGTTGGTTTCTACAAATATACCAGGATTTACAATACTACGATCCACATGACTCTCTGCCGCGAAATTCACAACCCAATCAAACTTCTCTTCTTCAAATAATTGATTGATGAAATCACGATCCGCGATATCACCTTTCACAAATTTATAATTCGTTTTATGTTCAACCGATTTTAATGTTTCTAAATTACCGGCATACGTTAATGCGTCCAAATTCACAATCATATCATCTGGATATTGATTAACCATATACAAGACAAAATTACCACCAATAAAACCAGCACCACCTGTCACAAGTATTTTCATATTAGTATTGTATCTTACCTTCCGCCACATTCATTAAGTGTTGGCCATAAGGTGATTTACCATAACGCTTCGCAGCTTCAATTAACTCATCCTTTGTGATCCAACCTTTAATATAGGCAATTTCTTCAATCGCAGATATTTTCAATCCCTGACGTTTTTCAAGTGTTCGAACAAAATCAGCCGCATCGACTAAACTATCCATAGTTCCAGTATCCAACCATGCATAACCACGACCTAATAACTGAACATGTAAATTATCTTCTTCAAGATATAAACGATTTAAATCTGTAATCTCATATTCACCACGTTTAGATGGTTTTAAGTTCTTTGCCTTTTGTACAACTGAATTATCATAGAAATACAATCCGGTTATACAATAGTTCGATTTAGGATGTTCAGGCTTTTCTTCTACAGAAATAACTTTACCATTCGCATCAAACTCCACAATCCCAAAACGTTCAGGGTCTGTAACGAAATATCCAAAGATGGATGCACCACCATGACTTGCTTGTTCAACCGCGTTTTTTAAGTACTGTGAGAATCCACTACCATAAAAAATATTATCGCCTAACACCATCGCAACACAATCATCCCCAATAAATTCTTCACCTAACACAAAGGCTTGCGCTAATCCATCGGGTGATGGTTGAACTTTATAACTGAGCTTTAAACCGTATTGGTTTCCATCGCCTAATAGTTTCTCAAAATTAGGCAAATCATGTGGTGTAGAAATAATTAGTATTTCTCTAATCCCCGCCAACATAAGGGTTGATAACGGATAATAAATCATCGGTTTATCATAAACAGGTAATAATTGTTTAGATGTGACCATAGTCAAAGGATATAAACGTGTACCAGCACCACCTGCTAAAATAATACCTTTCATAAAGTCTCCTTATTTTTGAATGAGATAATCAATTGTAACAATCATCGGATCATACAACGCAACACTAAACATATCTTTCTTTAATACCATCGATATTTCTGTACATCCACCAATTAATACTTCTGCGCCATTCTCTATCAAACTTTGCCCTGCATGAATTAATTGTGATATTGGATAACCTTCCACATGACCACTCTTAATCCCTGTCTCAGGATGATAAATCGCATCCATGACATAGCTCGTTTGAATCATTTCACTTGGTATAATAACTTCTATATCTTTCAAGTATTGATTAAACAACTGAGTTTTAATCGTACCACTTGTCGCCAACAATCCTACACGCTTAATCCCATCTTTATGTAACTGTGTATTTAAGCACTCTAACGCATTAATTAATTCAAACTTACAATGTTTAACTAATTCTGGATAGAAATGATGAGACGTAATACATGTTATAAATGCTTGATCAATATTCATTAAATTCAATCGATCAATACTCTTAATCAATTCAGGCAATGGACTTTCACCTAACCCAAGAATGGATTTTGTACGATCAGGAATCTTAGGATTCGCCTCAATAATCACATGAAAATGATCTTGGTCTTTATTCACATGCGTTCTTTTAACGAGTTGAGTATAATAAAAAGCACTTGCCTCTGGACCCATTCCACCTAATATTCCAATTACTTTATCATTCATCGCTTTATCATCCTCTTCATCTTCTTACCAAATCGACCTAGAATCATACCAATCATCCCAAAAAATGGTTTGATATCATGTGCATCAAACACTGCACATACAATCGGACGTTTAAATGTCGGTAATACTTCTTTTAAGGTTAATTGCTTAGTTTTAATATAAGCCTTAATCGCTAAAATGTCTTCATATTCAAACCAAAACGCGATATTCGTATCCTTTTTAACCGCATAAGGTTCAACTGGATTTCCCGTTAATTCCATATATTGTACATAAGGGAAATTAACTCCAGCTTTATCCAACATTGAATTTAATGTCGTCGTACGTACATTAATTTCAATAAGGTAATATTCTCCCGTTTTCGCATCCTTTTTAAACTCAATCTCAGCGAAACCTTTATATCCCATCGCCTTAAAGAATGGTGCACCAATCGTATGAAGTTCTTCGACATACTTTTGTATGGTAAACGAAGAAGCCCCAAAGTTAATTGGATATTGTCTAAATTTATTACAGGTAACCCAATGAGTCACATCACTGTTCTGATTCATATATGCATCATAAGTATACATATGATCATCAAATCCTGGAATAATACGTTGTACAATGACTTCCACATTCGCGTCTTTCGCCTTGTTAAGTCCAGTCATCAATTCAGTCTCATTATTTATATAAAAACTCTTAACTCTAAATGCTTTCGTAAACGCTGGTGAATCAACAGGCTTTACAATACAAGGATAACCAACATGTTGATTTACTTTATTCACTAAGTCATCATCGTTTGAACGAATTGTTTCAGGAACACGAACACCATACTTAACCGCTAAATCATGTAAGGTATCCTTATTCATGACTTCAGTATATAAACCTTTTTGGGTTTGTGGAATCAAATAATATTCCCTTAACTCATCTAAATGCGCATCAATAAACTCAACATAATTATCGGCACATGGATATAGAACAGGTTTAACTTCCTGTTTTTTCGCATAATCAATTAAATAGTTTAAAAACGCTTCTTCTTCATTCTTATAATGAGGACAAACATACGCTTCACTCACATATTTTGATAAAAACGCATACGAACCTTTTTTACTATGGTCTAATGCGACACACTGAATCTTCTTAGGTCCTAAACTTCTAAGAATACTAAGTGCGATGAAATAATTTGATCCAAGGATTACGGCTTTATTTTTCATAGGTCTCACTTTTACTCACCTATTTTAACATGTGAGTAAAATAAAAAGATAGAACATAGAATGTTCTATCTATAAACTTATTGATTTTTTTCGAAAAACCAAGAATCATGACACATATCTTGAAGATTCTTTTGTGTCTTCCAACCCAACTCATCCCAAGCTTTTGAGACATCAGCGTATGAACTAGCCACGTCACCCGGTCTACGATCTACGATATCATACGGAATCTGTATATTATTCACAGTTTGGAAGGTGTGGATAAGTTCTAAAACGGAAGTACCTTTACCTGTCCCAAGATTGTATATGTTTATACCATTACGCATCTTTTCAAGCGCAGCCATATGACCATACGCTAAATCTACGACATGAACATAATCACGAACGCCTGTCCCATCGACGGTATTATAGTCGTTACCGAAGACACGTAAACGTTCTAATTTACCTTTCGCAACTTGTGTTATGTAAGGCATTAAGTTATTCGGTGTTCCAACTGGGATTTCACCAATTAAACCACTCTTATGTGCGCCAATTGGATTAAAGTAACGAAGTAGCGTAACATTTAAACTCGGATTAACTTTTGCGGTATCGCTTAAGATACGCTCAGACATAACCTTTGTTTCACCATATGGATTTGTGCTAGGCATCAAAGGATTTGATTCATGATAAGGAACTGCACCATCTCCATAAACAGTAGCGGATGAACTAAAGATAAACTTCGGTACATTATATTCTAGAGCGCATTCAGCTAATGCGACTGTTCCGAGTAAATTATTACGATAATACTTTAGTGGAACTCCAACTGATTCACCAACTGCTTTATATCCCGCAAAGTGTAAAATCGAATCAATCTTATTCTCATTGAATATAACTTTAAGTTCTTCTTTGTTTGATACATCACATTGATAAAATTTTGGACGAATACCCGTGATTGTCTCAATCTTATCCAGTACATCTAATTTACTGTTATAAAGATTATCCGCAATAACGACATCGTATCCAGCTTCTAACAACACTACAACTGTGTGTGATCCGATATAACCCGTACCACCTGTAACTAATACACTCATTTTTTACCTCTCTTTTTTATTGATCGATGATTTGATTGACTTAATTATCCATAATCCTAATTGATAGATTATAAAGAACGCAATAAAACCATAAATTCCATATAGAACATCATCAAAATCCATAACCCCTTGTTGGGTATATCGTTGTCCAAATTCGATTGCCAAGGCTAATGCGAACATGACTGTAAATGTATATATGAATGAAAGTAAGTTAATTGATATCTTCGCAAGGCGTTTAAACATAAAGTTTGTGCCAATAAAAAAGGCTAAAGACAAAAGACCAAATATAATAAAATGGAGATTTTTGTCTGATAATGCCCACGAATAGTTATCATTTAAGCTTAGAATCCAGTGATGGATTTCATTTACTTTGTTTATAAACCACTTTAATACTTCTATCATAGGTATATCCTAACATAAAAATGAATGACATGAGTTCTAAATAATAAGAGAAATGTTATAATAAAATACAAGGTGAAACTATGAAGCTTTTTAATACAAAAACAAATCAGATAGAAGTATTTAAACCAATAAAAGAAAATGAAGTAACAATGTATGTGTGTGGACCAACGGTTTATGGTGATGCACACATTGGAAATACGCGACCAATAATTATCTTTGATACATTGCGACGTGTTTTTAGTGCATTGAATTATACGGTAGATTTTGCGTCGAATTATACCGATGTGGATGATAAGATTATTGCGAAAGCAATTAAAGAAAATGTCGATGAGACGGTTATTACGAAACGTTATATTGACGCATATGAGAGTGTTAGACAATCACTTAATACACTTCCTGTTCTAACAAATCCTAAAGTAACTGAGACAATTCCTGAAATTGTCGAATTTATTGCGGATTTAGTGAATAAAGGATATGCGTATAATGTGAATGGGAATGTCTACTTTAGAGTAGAAAAAGCTGAACATTATGGAGAAATCTCTAAACAAAAAATAGAAGATTTACTTGTTGGGGCTCGTATAGAGGCTGAGAGTGAGAAAGAAAATCCACTTGATTTTACTTTATGGAAGAAAACCGAAGATGGTATTCAATGGGATTCACCATGGGGTAAAGGAAGACCGGGATGGCATACTGAGTGTGTGGTCATGATTCACGATCATTTCCATCATATGATAGACATTCATGGAGGAGGAATGGATCTTAAGTTCCCACATCATGAGAATGAAGTAGCGCAAAGTAGAGCATGTTTCAATCACTCATTAGCCAATGTATGGATGCACAATGGTATGTTAAACATTGATGGAGAGAAGATGAGTAAATCTTTAGGTAACGTAATGGTTGCGAAAGATGTGATTAAACTATTAGGTGGTAATGTCGTACGTTGGATGATGTTAAGTGCACATTATAGAGCACCGATTAATATAACAGATGAAGTCATTGAGACAGCACGAGTTGAAGTCAATAAAGCGTTAGCTGTACTTAAGCAAGTTGAAATCAAGAGTCAATTAGCGAACTATGATTTAACAACTGAATTAACTTCAAATCACTTCACATTATTCTTAGATGCGATGCAAGATGATTTAAATACGCCTAATGCGATGAAATCTATCTTTGATGTGATTAAGTCAATTAATGCGTTAATACGCTCTAAAGAGCTTAAAGACGAGCTAAGAGTACATTATCATGATCTAATGAAAATGTTGGATGTATTTGGGATTAAACATGAAGTAACAGTGTTAAATGAACGTCAATTAGATTTATATAAACTATGGAACCAAGCTAAAGAGAATAAAGACTTTGAATTAGCGGATACGTATCGTCAAGAATTAATCAATGAAAATGTACTCGTATGAATCCAGAATTACTCAATGGTAGTACATTAGCGTTTGTAGGAGATGCGATTCTATCGCTTTATGTAAGAGATTATTTAGTTAAACTTGGTATTACAAAAACAAAAGAACTTCAAGAAAGAAGTATAAAGTTTGTTAGTGCAAATGCACAAGCTAAGTTTATTCAGAAGCTTCTAGCAGATAATTTCTTATCCGAACATGAAGTTAAACTATTCTTACGTGGACGCAATCATAAAAGTGATACGAAAGCAAAGAATGCGGATATTGTGACATATCGACAATCAACTGGTTTTGAAGCATTACTTGGTTATTTGTATCTAACAGATAATCATGTACGACTATTACAAATCTGGGAAGAAATGAAGAATACAATTGATAAAGAACCTATTGGAGAATAGGTTCTTATATTTCTTAAGTAAATATAAGAATACGTGTATAATCGTTTAAAGTAATACAAAAACTGTACTAAATATTGTACAATTAAATCACAATTCAGGCACTAAACTGGCACTAATTGAAAACAATCATCTAGGAGAATTATGGCACAATACATCTATGGGAAAAATGTTGTTAAGCAACGAATCCTAAACCACAAGAAAATACATCTATTACTCTTAAGCAAGAGTCATCCTGCAAAAGAGTTTATTGAGATGGCAAAAGAAGCACACATACCAATTAAATATTGTGATGATAAAGAATTAAGTAAATATGATGGTAATCACCAAGGCGTAATTGCTGAAATTGATGACTATAAAACATATTCACTCGAAGAGGTTCTGAACACTTTATCAGATAATGCCACAATCGTTATATTGGATGGACTTGAAGATCCCCATAATTTAGGAGCTATTCTACGTACTGCAGATGCGAGTCAAGTAGATGCGATTGTAATACCTAAGAATGGTTCTGTTCAACTTAATGGTACAGTTGCGAAAGTTTCAACTGGTGCAATTGAAACAGTTAGAACAATTATGGTGACTAATTTAACTCAAACGATTGAAACACTTAAGAAACATAAGTTTTGGGTCTATGGTAGCGAATTTACTGCAGATGCGGTAGATTATCGTTCCATTAAATATCAAGGTCGTGTAGCTCTTGTGATAGGTTCCGAGGGTAAGGGGATATCTCGGTTAGTTTTAAAGAACTGTGACCAAGTAATTAAAATTCCAATGTATGGAGAAATTAATTCTCTTAACGCTTCGGTTAGTGCAGCTTTATTGATGTACGAAGTACTTAATCAACGTAATCCCCTCATATAAAAAGGAGGAAAGGAATGACAGATCATTCCAGAGATTATGAACTAGTGTCTTTAATAAGAAATAATAAATCAGAGGAAGAATATGTAGACGAGCTTATTCAAAGGTATCGTCGAAGTATATGGGCGATTATTCATAAATTAGTTAAATCTCCTATCCCAAGTGATATTGATGTAGAAGATTTATATCAAGAAGGATTGTTAGGATTGATGCATGCGGTTGAACATTTTGATGCTACACGAAATATACTATTTGTTAGTTATGCGAATAAATGTATCGAAAATGAGATTAGGACATACTTAAGGAAACAAAGATCACTCAATTATCGATTATTAAGTACAGCGATATCACTTGATATGCCAATATCAGACGATGACAATCTTTGTTTAATGGATACGATATCAAGTAATCAAAAGAATTATGATCCAGTTTATTTAGCGCATATATCATGGGCTAAAGAACAGATCCCAATGATTCGTGAAAGTATTCCTGATATTCAATGGAAGGTCTATCAAAAACATCATCTTGGCTATAGTTATAAAGAAATAAGTAAAGAATTTGGACTAACTGAAAAAGATGTGGATAATATCATTCAGAAAATAAAAAAGAAAGTAAGAGTCATGTTTGACACCTAATAGTGCTTGTGATAGAGTTATAAAGCAAGAAATGGAGTGATGATATGGCAGACAAAGCAAAGCATGTCATTTTAACGTGCACTGTGTGTTTATCTCGTAATTACAACACTTCACGTAATAAAGCCAATGCGACAGAAAGATTAGAATTAATGAAATTTTGTAAGCATTGTAATAAACAAACTTTACACAAAGAAACGAAGTAGGAGGAGAGAAAATGTTGAAATGGTTCAGTCTCTCAGGCATATTTACAGAAATTAAGCGTATTCGCTGGCCGAAGCAAGATGAAATACTCCACAGCAGTGTTGTGGTTATCGTATTCATCGTTTTCTTTGGAACTTTTTTCGTAATAAGTGAAGCAGCGATTGCGTACTTTTTAAGACTAATCGGTATCGGAGTCTAAGATGGAAGATATCGTAAAAGAGTGGTATGTGGTCAATACCTACGCTGGTCATGAAAACCGCGTAAAAGAAAATCTTCAACGTCGTGTTGAAACGATGGGAATCGAAAACAACTTATTTAGAATTTTAGTTGCGGAAGAATCTGAAATCGAAATCAAAAACGGTAAAAAAGTTGAAAGAATGAGAAACCTATTTCCTGGTTACTTATTCGTAGAAATGATTATGACAGATGAAGCTTGGTATGTTGTTCGTAATACCCCAGGTGTAACCGGATTTATCGGATCATCAGGTGGTGGTGCTAAACCGTTCCCAGTTTCTCCAGAAGAAATCGAAACAATCTTTAGACGTCTAGGATTAAGTGAAAACAAAGTGGTGGTTAACTTCGAAGTTAATAATCATGTACGTATTCTAAATGGTCCTTTCAGTGGTTTAGAAGGTGTTGTGGAAAGTATGAATGATGAATCACAATCCGCAATTGTACTTACTACCTTATTCGGCCGTGAGACGCCAACTGAAATATCCTACATGGATTTGGAAAAAATATTATAATATACCCGAAAGGGTATATTTTTTTATCGGTGAACGTATGGAAACAATCTTTAAGAAGATGCATATAAAACCAGGTATGAAATTAGCTTTTGTGGATAAGGATGGAATATTAGAAACGTATCTTAGTAATCAATCGATGATAGAAATTGTTAGTACTGATGCGGATGTCGTAATGGGATTAGTGTTAGCTTTAAAAGATGTGGATAAATGTGTGGATGAATTAAAATCTAAACGTAAAAAAGGATCAAATATTTGGTTGGTCTATCCAAAGGTGTCAAAAACACTAAAACCAGGTATTAACCGAGATATTTTATTTGCGTATACACAAGAGAAACATAAACTAATAGCGAATGGAAATATTGCCTTAGATGAAACATATTCGATGTTAAGATTAAAAGATATTGAATAATACTTGACTTGGAGTTAACTCTAAGTATTAGAATATGCTTAACTATTAAGTAAACTACTTGATATGACTTGAGGAGGCAGTATGAAGAAAGTATTAGTAACGTATTTTACACATTCTGGAAATACAAAGACAGTCGCAGAGAAGATAAGTAAACAATTAAACGGTGATCTATTCGAAATGAAGACAGTAGATATTTATCCTGTGAAATATAACTTGGTTGTTGATCAAGCTAAGAAAGAATTCACTGATCACTATCGACCTGAATTAGTTAATAAAGTTGAAAACTTTGCTGACTATGATGTGATTGTAATAGGTTATCCAATGTGGTGGTATACCTGTCCTATGGCAACTTATGCGTTCTTAGAGCAATATGACTTCACTGGTAAAACGATATTACCGTTCTGTACGCATGAAGGTAGTGAGTTAAGTACAAGTGTTGAAGATATCAAAAAGGTTGTGCCAACAGCGATTGTGAAGGATGGTTTAGCAATACGTGGCAGTAAAGTAAAAGATTCCGATTCAAGTATTAAAGCTTGGTTAGATAAAGTAATGTAGTTGAAACTCAATTGAGATAAAGAACATTCTTGACACTCAAAGGACTTAATCATATAATGAGAAAGCCTATAAAAGGCAAATCCGTGGGAGGATGAGTTATCATCCAATTTAACCGCGGCTACCATTCAAAAAGGAGGAATGACTAGTGAGTAAGAAAATTGCAAAAGTTGTCAAGCTACAATTCGCTGCCGGCGCTGCGCGTCCAGGCCCTGCTTTGGCATCTGCTAGCGTAAACATGCCACAATTCTGTGCTGCATTTAATGACGCAACACGTGATCGTGCTGGAGACATTGTCCCAGTTATCATCACAGCATTTGAAGACAAATCATTTACGTTTGTTTTAAAAACAACACCTGCTGCTAACCTATTAAAGAAGGCTGCAAAAGTTGAAAAAGGTTCTGGAAGTTCAAAAGTAACAAAGGTTGGAAAAATCTCTGTTGAAGAATTAAGAAAAATTGCTGAATACAAATTGCCTGATCTTAACGCAAATGACGTTGAGGGTGCAATGGCTATTGTTGCGGGTACTGCTCGTAATATGGGCATTGTTATCGAAGGCTACGACAAATAGGAGGTCAACATGGCAAAACAAGGTAAAAAATACGTTGCGGCAGCTTCACTAGTTGATCGTAATATTGTGTATCCAGTGGTAGATGCTATTGCGTTAGCTCGCAAAGCTGATTTCACAAAATTTAATGCATCTGTAGAATTGTCATTCCGTCTAAACGTGGATCCACGTCATGCGGATCAACAAATCCGTGGTGCTGTTGTATTACCTCACGGTACTGGACGTACACAACGCGTATTAGTTGTTACTCAAGGTCCTAAGGAAAAAGAAGCTCTTGATGCTGGTGCAGATTTCGTTGGGAACAAAGAAATCTTAGAAAAGATCAAAGGCGGTTGGTTTGATTTCGATGTTATCGTCGCAACTCCAGACATGATGGCTGAACTTGGTAAATTAGGTAAGATCTTAGGTCCTAAGGGCTTAATGCCAAACCCTAAAACAGGTACAGTTACTATGGATGTTACTAAAGCTGTTAACGATATCAAAAAAGGTAAAGTTGAATACCGTGTTGATAAAGAAGGAAACATTGGTGTGTTAGTTGGAAAACTTTCATTCACTGATGAACAAATTCAAGAAAACATGAAAGTTATCTATGACCTAATCTTACGTGCTCGTCCTGCTGCTGTTAAGGGTATCTACATGAAGAATGTAGTGTTATCTACAACAATGGGTCCTGGCATTAAATTAGACGTCGCAACATTCTAAAAACAAACGTGTCAATCGACACGTTTTTTCTTGACTTATTCTTATAGTTTGATAGAATAAAGTCTGTTCAATAGACCAAAGACAGCAACGGCCTAGTGCTTAATAAAGTTGCCGAGGTGTAAAAGATAGAAAAATCTTTTTACTCACGCTGTCTAGTGTGAGTTTTATTATTTTGGGATATTGCGTAAATCAAGGAGGTGCAACAGATGAACCAAACGATTATCGACAGTAAAATTGCGGTTGTTAATGAAGTCAAAGAAAAACTAGAAGCTTCAGCATCAAGCGTAGTCGTCGAATATCGCGGGCTATCCGTTAAAGAAGTTACCGAATTGCGCCGTGCATTACTAGTTGATGGTATAGACTTTAAAGTCTATAAGAATTCAATGGTAGAACGCGCTGCAAACGATCTCGGTTATGCTGCTTTAGCAGAAAGTCTAAAAGGGCCTAATGCCTTTGCATTCAGCAAAGATGCAGTAGCGCCAGCGCGCGTATTAGCGAAATTCGCTAAAAAGCATGAGCATTTAGTATTAAAAGGTGGAGTTATTGAAGGCAAAGTTGTCGATGTAGCTACAATCAAAGTATTGGCTAGTTTACCAGGTCGCGAAGGCATGATTTCTATGATCTTGGGTATGTTACAATCCCCAGTTCGTAAATTCGCTTATGCGATTTCACAAGTAGCTGAACAAAAACAAGCGTAATTTAATCAAGGAGAAAATGAACATGGCAAAATTAAATGCACAAGATGTGATTGCTTCCCTAAAGGAAATGACAATCTTAGAATTGAATGACTTAGTAAAAGCAATCGAAGAAGAATTCGGCGTATCCGCAGCTGCACCTGTTGCAGCAGCAGCAGCAGCTGAAGAAGCAGCTCCAGCTGGACCAGTTGAAGTTGATGTAATCTTAAAAGAAGTTGGACCAAGCAAAGTTGCAGTTATCAAAGTTGTTCGTGAATTAACAGGCTTAGGCTTAGTTGAAGCGAAGGGCGTTGTTGACTCAGCACCACGTGCAATTAAGGAAAAAGTTTCCGAAGAAGTTGCAGCTGAAGTTAAGAAGAAATTAGAAGAAGCTGGCGCAACTGTAGAAATCAAGTAATCCTTTTTCACAAACACTTAGTGTTGTGAAGGGGGGTCATTTTGACACATTACTTTAAAAACTCAGAAAATTTACCCCATAACCGGAAGGAAATAACTTTCCGGTTTTTGGGCATTTTCTATACTTTGCAAGTTGATGCGGGAGTTTTCTCGAAGACAAAGCCAGATGATGGATCTTTGTTGCTAGTTGAGAACGTACTAAAACATGCTCCGAACGGTAAAGTATTGGATATGGGTTGTGGTTATGGATTAATTTCACTCTTACTGAAGCATCAAATTAAAGAATTAGATGTAACAGGTATTGATGTGAATGAACGTGCCATTACTTGTGCGATTGAGAGTGCTAAGGCAATGAAGTTGGATGTTGACTTTATAAACCAAGATATATTATTGGGGCTTGAAGGAACATTTGATTGTATTGTGACGAACCCACCAATCCGAGCTGGAAAGAAAGTAGTCTATGCTTTCTTCGATTATGCTCAATCACATTTGAATCAAGATGGAGGTTTCTATGTGGTGATTCGTCGCCAACAAGGAGCCGCATCTGCTCATAAAGCACTTCAGGAACGTTTTGCGCATGTAGAACGTCTGGATCTAAATAAAGGTTTTGAGATACTATTTGCTCAAAAACCATTGACTTAATACTATCTTTTTGGTAGTATTATAAATTGCATAAATGTTAAATGATACGATGGGAAAGAATGCCCATTTTTGTGTCATTTATATATGAAAGGAAGGCGTATATGGAGAAAAAACAGAATTACCGCGTTGTCGAATTCGGTAAAAAAGCTAAACGCCGCGATTACTCAAAAGTTAGTGGAAGCTTAGAACTTCCTAACTTAGTTGAAATTCAAACCGATTCTTTTGATTGGTTTAAACGCGAGGGTATTCGTGAAGTATTTGAAGAAATTTATCCTGTAACCAACTATACAGGGAACATTCGTTTAAATTTCTTAAACTATGAATTTCAAGAACCAAAATATTCCGTCAGTGAATGTAAAGAACGAGAAGCTAACTATGCGGCGCCATTAAAAGCGACGATGATGTTAGAAATCACAAACCCAACCACCGGTGAAATAACAGAACGTCATGAAGAAGTCTTCTTGGGTGAATTCCCACTTATGACTGATACAGGAACATTTGTTATTAATGGGGCTGAACGTGTTATCGTTTCCCAAATTGTTCGTTCTCCTGGAGCTTACTATGACTCTTTCTATATGAAGGATAAAGAAGCAAGCTTAAATGAAGTTTACAAGAGCGAATTAATTCCAAGTCGTGGTACATGGCTTGAATTTATGACGGCTTACAAAAAAGCAAATAATCCACAAGCTAGTTATTCTGGCGAAAATGTGGGACAAAATACATCAGACTTCCACTTTAATGTGAGTATTGATCGTAAACGTAAAATATTATCTTCCATCCTATTTAAAGCGATTGGTTTCTCTTTAGATATGGAACGTGGTGAAGATGCTTTTGATACGTCTGCGTTCAAAGTCTTCCTACAATCATTAAAACTTCCTGTTAATGAAATTGAAATGGAAGTTGAACCTAGAGAATTTTTAAATCTCTATATTCTACTTTATACTGCGTTCTTTGGTCAGTATCCTGAAGTTGTTAATACACTAGTATCTGACAAAATCAAAACAACTAAAGAAGCTCTATACGAAATCTATAACAACCAACGTTCAGATGAAATCGCGACTGAAGAAGGTGCGATTAACTTAATGCGTGCAAAATTCTTTGATGTACGTCGTTATGACTTAACTAAAGCAGGACGCTTTAAATTAGGTAAAAAATTAGGTGTTACAAATCGTTTAATCAATAATATCGTTGCACAGGACATTGTTAACTCAAAAGGTCAAGTTGTTATTGCGAAGGGTACTAAGATTGAACGTGAAGAAAAAGCTATCCTAAATGAAATCTTGAATCAAGGTCATCATATGGAAGCATTCCCTTTCAATGCTTTATTCTCCTATCCTGAAAATGCAAAAGTAAGTACAGCTTATCCGTTTGCACTAATCGGTCGTGTATTAGCGATTGAATGTGAAGTAAATGGTGTTACATATGATAAGGGCTTAGTTTTAACATCCAATGATGTCGAAGCTTTAGCATCTGTTTATGAACACATTGAAATCTATGGTGGTATTATTGCGCGTCGTGTTGTTTTAGATAAGAACAATGTTCGTGCAGTGTTGAACTATGGACAACGTTTGTTTGTCTTAGGTCGTATTACTGCGAAGGATCAAGACGTATTTACAAGCAATCAAGAATTATTAGTTGATCGTTACTTACCAAGTGAAGCAGTTGCGAAACTTAAATCAGATCAAGAACAAGCTCTTGTGAATCTAGTTGGTTCAAACAATGGTATTGAAGCTTGGTTGATTGGTGCAGCTGTTCAACAAGTTCTTTGTTACGCTAAGGAAAGTACAGATGTTGTTAAAGTCATCGGTACAGATCCATTAATGACGAAGAAGACTGTAACGATGAGTGATATGATCGCTTCATTTGATTACTTACTCAATCTTGATGATGGAGTGGGTGAAACAGATGATATTGACCAATTAGGTAATCGTCGTATTCGTACTGTTGGAGAACTTATCCAAAATCAATTCCGTATTGGTCTATCCCGTATGGAAAGAGTTGTTAAGGAAAGAATGTCAATTACTGACAATACAAACTTAACGCCGAAGAACTTAACAAATATCCGTCCATTAACAGCGGCGATTAAAGAATTCTTCTCATCATCTCAATTATCACAGTTCATGGATCAAACCAATCCATTGGCTGAATTAACCAATAAACGTCGTATCTCAGCTCTAGGACCTGGTGGTCTTACTCGTGAACGCGCTGGCTTTGAAGTCCGTGACGTACATGCATCCCACTATGGCCGTATCTGTCCGATTGAAACACCAGAAGGACCAAACATCGGTTTGATCTCTAACTTAACATCTTATGGTCGTGTGAATGAATATGGATTTATCCAAACACCATACCGTGTTGTTAATAAAGATGGAACCGTTGATGAAAAAGTACTTTACTTATCATCTGATGATGAAATGGATTACTACATTGCGCAAGCAAATGAAGTTATCGATGGAAAACTTGCACATGATGAAGTTGTCGTACGTTATAAGGGAGACCACATTCTTGCGAAGAAAGAAATGGTTGAACTAGCCGACGTTTCACCTAAGCAAATTGTTTCTGTTGCGACTGCTTGTATTCCTTACTTAGAAAACGATGATGCGTCTCGTGCCCTAATGGGAGCGAACATGCAACGTCAAGCAATTCCTCTATTACGTCCTAATTCTCCATATGTTGGTACAGGTATTGAACACCGTATCGCATCTGACTCAGGTTCTGCTGTTATCGCAACTCAACAAGGTCTAGTTACATATGTTGATGCGAATAAGATTGTAATCATGGGTGATTTAGGCGAAAAAGTTTATGCTCTACAAAAATTCAAACGTTCTAACCAAGGAACATGTATCAATCAAAAACCTCTTGTACAAAAAGGCGAAATGGTTGATCGTGGGGATGTCTTAGCGGACGGACCAGCGATGCAAAATGGTGAATTGGCTTTAGGTCAAAACGTTAAAATAGCATTTATGACTTGGTATGGCTACAACTATGAAGATGCGGTCATCATGTCAGAACGTCTCGTTAAAGAAGATGTCTACACATCAATCCATATTGAAGAATATGACATTGAAGTACGCGATACTAAATTAGGAGCTGAAGAAATCACTCGTGATATTCCAAACGTTTCTCAAGATGCATGCCGTCATTTAGATGCACGCGGTATCGTTATGATCGGGGCAGAAGTTAAAGAAGGCGATATCCTTGTTGGTAAAGTTACACCTAAGGGACAAAGCGAAATCTCTCCAGAAGAAAAATTATTATTAGCAATCTTCGGTGATAAATCACGTGAAGTTCGTGACAACTCACTTAAAGTTCCTCATGGTGGTAGTGGTATTGTTCAATCTGTACGTATATTCAAACGTTCAGAAGGACATGATTTACCTCCAGGAGTTAATGAAGTTGTAAAAGTATATATCGTTCAAAAACGTAAGATCTCTGAAGGGGATAAGATGGCTGGACGTCACGGTAATAAAGGGGTTATCTCTAAGATTTTACCAGTGGAAGATATGCCATTCCTACCTGATGGATCACAAGTTGATATCATGTTAAACCCATTCGGCGTTCCATCTCGTATGAACATCGGACAAGTACTTGAAATTCACTTAGGTTTAGCGGCTGAGAAATTAGGCGTTAAATTTGCGACTCCAGTCTTTGACGGTATTAACAATGAAGATTTAAAAGACATTCTACGTGAAGCTGAAATGAGTGAAGATGGTAAGACTACTCTATTTGATGGTCGTACTGGTGAAGCATTCGATGAACGTATTTCTGTAGGGGTCATGTATATGATCAAGTTAGCCCACATGGTTGACGATAAATTGCATGCACGTGCAACAGGTCCTTATTCTCTAGTAACGCAACAACCTTTAGGTGGTAAAGCACAAAATGGTGGACAACGTTTCGGGGAAATGGAAGTTTGGGCACTTGAAGCATATGGTGCTGCGCATACATTACAAGAAATCTTAACCATTAAATCCGATGATATCATGGGTCGTACTAAGACGTATGAAGCCATCATTAAGGGTAAAGATATTCCTGAACCTGGAGTTCCAGAATCATTCAGAGTTCTAAAACATGAATTAAACGCATTAGGTATCGATGTACGTCTTCTTGATGAACAAGGGGATGAAGTTGGTATGAAGAAAATAGAAGTAGAAGATGCGGTTGCGGTTAATCCTGATGAAGAGATTGAAGCAGTTGCAGATCTACAAAATGATGAAGAATTTATCGCTGAGGCCGCGATCGTCGGAGCCGATGATTACGAAGACCTTGGCGAAGAAGAATAGGAGGAGACCGGCATGAGTATAAACAATTTTGCTGCGATTCAGATTGGATTAGCCTCTCCTGAATTAATTCGTGAATGGTCCCATGGTGAAGTTAAGAAACCAGAAACCATTAACTATCGTTCACAAAAACCTGAACGTGATGGTTTATTCTGCGAACGTATCTTCGGACCTTCCAAGGACTGGGAATGTTACTGTGGAAAATATAAGAAAGTGCGCTACAAAGGGGTTGTTTGTGACCGTTGTGGAGTTGAAGTAACTAAATCATCTGTACGTCGTGAACGTATGGGTCATATTGAACTTGCTGCACCAGTTGCACATATCTGGTATTTACGTGGTATTCCTTCACGTATGAGCTTACTTTTAGGGATTACACCTAAGAACTTAGAAGAAGTTGTATATTTCGTTTCATGGGTTGTTACTGACTCAGGAAGCACACCTCTTCAATTCAAACAAATTTTATCCGAACAAGAATACCGTAACTTCTCACGTCGTTACGGATACGGTTCATTCACAGCTAAAACTGGGGCTGAAGCGGTTAAAGAACTTCTTGAACGTGTTGATCTTGAAAAAGAACATAAAGCAGTTATTGAAGATTTAAGAGAAGCACAAGGCGATAAACGTAAGAAATTAATCAAACGTTTAGAAACCATTGATGCATTCAGAAATTCTCATAACCAACCGGAATGGATGGTATTAACCATGCTTCCAGTTATTCCACCAGATTTACGTCCAATGTTGCAGTTGGATGGTGGACGTTTCGCAACAAGTGATTTAAATGACTTATACCGTCGTGTTATCACTCGTAATAATCGTTTACGTAAACTCATTGATATGGGTACACCAGCGATTATCGTACAAAACGAAAAACGTATGCTTCAAGAAGCAGTTGATGCATTGATTGACAATGGACGTCGTTCAAAACCTATTTCAGGGGCTGGCGGTCGTGCATTAAAATCATTGTCCCATAGCTTAAAAGGTAAACAAGGTCGTTTCCGTCAGAACTTACTTGGTAAACGTGTTGACTTCTCCGGACGTTCCGTTATCGCCGTTGGACCAGATCTAAAAATGTTCCAATGTGGTATTCCACGTGAAATGGCTATCCAATTATTCAAACCATTCGTTATTAACGAAATCGTAAACCGTGGTATTTCATCAAATCCTAAGAGTGCTGAGAAATTGATTGAACGTCAAGATCCACGCGTTTGGGACGTTGTTGAAGCAGTTATTCAAAACCACCCAGTATTACTAAACCGTGCGCCTACGCTTCATAGACTTGGTATCCAAGCATTTATGCCAAAACTAGTTGAAGGACGTGCAATTCGTCTACACCCACTTGTTACCCCAGCGTTCAATGCGGACTTTGATGGTGACCAAATGGCGGTACACGTACCACTTTCTGAATCAGCACGTGCTGAAGCCGAAGTGTTGATGTTAGGTTCCAATAACATTCTTGGTCCTAAAGATGGTAAGCCTATCGTTACACCATCCCAAGACATGGTTATGGGTAACTTCTACTTAAACATGGAAGAAAAAGCATCTGAATACTATGAAAAAGCATTAATTCTTGAAGCACTTGGTGATAAAGAAGCAGCTAAGATGTGGCATTTATTCGGTGAGAATGAAGGTCATGTTTTCCGTGATATCAATGAAGCAGTAATTGCGTATGAAAATAAGCAAATTCACTTGCATACACGTATTGCGGTTAAAGCAAGTACATTACACAAAGATGCGTTTACAGAAGCTCAAAACAAATCATACTTAATCACAACTGTTGGTAAGTTAATCTTCAATGAAATGTTCCCAAGTGATTTCCCATACTTAAATGAAGTCACTAAAGAAAACTTTGTCGCAACACCTGAACGTTATTTCTTAGCTCAAGGTCAAAACGTCAAAGATTACATTGCACAATTACCAATCAGTAAGGACTATAAGAAGAAAGACTTAGGAACAATTATCTCCGAAGTGTTCAATCGTTATGGAACATCCCAAACTTCGATCATCTTAGATAAGATCAAAGACAATGGATTTAAGTACTCAACGATTGCTGGTATGACCGTTGCGTTAAGCGACATCGTCGTATCTCCTAATACTGCGAACTTTGTAGAACAAGGTAAGATCCAAGAATCTCGTTTAATGGAATTACGCCAACGTGGACGTCTAACGCCTCGTGAGTGGGAACGCCATGTTACGTTATTATGGGATCGTATCAAATCAGAAATTGGAAAAGACTTGGAAGCACATTTACCTCGTAAGAATCCAATCAATATGATGAAAACATCTGGTGCGCGTGGTAATGCGTCTCACTTTACGCAATTAGCGGGTACTCGTGGATTAATGGGTAAACCATTCAAAGCGGCTACAAGTGGTGATGTACTACAACAATACGAATCAGAAGATGTTACTAAGAACAAAGAACCTCTAATCGATAAAGTTACTGCATTGATTGAATGGGGTGTACTTGATTACTTGATTCCAAGTGATGATATTGAAAAGATTAAAACAATTGAAGATCATACTCAACGTGCTGAGTTTATTCGCAGCGTTGGGGATAGTATCGTCGATCGTAAGAAAAAAGAAGGCTTAGATGATATCTTGCGTAAAGCAACATCTTCTTGGCAAAAACAAAGCTTAATTCTCGATTTATTGAAAGAAGAATCCAAGGAAATCTTTGGTGAATTACACGCTAACGAAATTAAAACGTTAAAAACAATTAAAGACTTGAAAGAACGCTCAGAAGTACTAAAAGCACTTGCTCGTCGTTTAGTTGAAGAAAACCGTGTAACTGAAGAAACCTTGCATAAAGCTGAAATCTCTCGTCAATTACGCGTAACTGTTATGGAATTGTTAAACAAAGAATCTGAAATGATTGTAGATTTACTTACACCAGATCAGAAATTAGAACTTCAATCCATTAACCGTACAAAGAACCATGAAGCATTGCGTAACTTCGCATTAGAATTAATGAATGATAATTCATTGAATCTAAAACGCGTTCAACAAGCGCATATGTTATTACTTGTTCCTGAATTTATTAAGAAGCACCTTGAAAAAGAAAGTAGCTTCATTAAGAATATGACTTCCGCTAGAGATATCGATTCACTACGTCTAAAACGTACCAATAAAGATGAGTACATTAATGTATTGTCTGAACACTTGGTCGATGAAAACCGTGTATCAATGTCCATGTTACAAAAACTTGAAAGTGATATCCGTAAGGAAAAATCTTCCTTGTTGGCTGAACATTTATCCTTAGCAACTCCTGAAATTGTCGACTTACTCAGTGATGATGATAAGATCATTCTTAAAAACATCAAAGGTAAGAAACAACGTTCAGAAGAATTAAAACCATTAATCGAAAGCTTAATCAATGATCTTCGTCTTGACGATGAATTATTACAAAAAGCTGAATTACGTAAAGTTATTATCGAAGGCTTAAAGAACCAAGACGATTTCATCATTGAATTACTCAGTGCTGAAGAAGTAATTGCGTTAAATGAACACAAAGATAAGAAACTAAAAGCTGATTCATACAAACATATTAGTGATGTGGTCATCGAAGATGGACGTTTCACTCAAGTACAATTAGAAGAATACTTAACCCTAAAATCTATGGTAACTAAGACTGTTAGTTATTTAGAAGAAGGGGCTAAAGAAGTCTTGTCAATTGTGGAAGAAACATATGAATTAGACCAATTAGAACGTAAACAATTCCCAATTATCGCTTTAGAGTTAATTAAAGCAAATCGTATTGATCAAGACTTCTTAGATCGTTTAGATACTAAGAAACTAATCATCGAAATGTTAATCTCTGATGCGGCAGAAATCCGTAGTGCATTAACTGGAATTCAAGCTGAAATTTTGATTGAATCAAAAGGTAAGAATCTTGAACTAATCCGTGGTGTTGCGGAAAATCTAATCGCAGAAAACAAAGTTTCAGAAGAACATATTACAAAATGGCAACGTCGTGAATTAATTTCTAAGACACGTAAGTTGATCCAATCTGATTCTGAAAAGATTCTTCAACACTTAAATGAAGAAGAATTAAAACAATTAAAAGAAAACAACGCAGATCTCGAGAAATCATACATTGATTTAGCGAAGAAACTCGTTGATTCGAACAAGATTTCATACAAACGTTTCTTAGAAGTTAAAGATAACGAAGTATCCTATACACCTGAATCAGTTGGAACTGAAGTCAGAGATGCCGTTAAGGTTGAAGCATTACGTGAACGTAAATATGCGACATCCATATTCGAAGTCCCTATCTACTCTTCCTTCCGTAAAGGTCTAAACGTGTCTGAGTTCTTTATCTCTACACACGGTGTGCGTAAAGGTCTAACCGATACTGCATTGAAGACAGCTGAATCTGGTTACTTGACACGTAGACTTGTTGACGTTGCGCAAGATGTTCTAATTTCTGAAGAGGATTGTGGAACCGATCGTGCATACGTTATGGAAGATATCGTAGATCGTAAGACAAACTCAGTTATTGAAAGTTTATTCGATCGTCTAATTGGACGTTATGTTAAAGAAGATGTTGTTGATCCTACAACAAACGAAGTTATTATCGAAAGTGATGAAATCATTACCGATGATATCGCTCGTCGTATTGTAGAAGCTGGAATCAAGAAAGTCTTAATCCGTACTGTATTCAGTTGTGAATCCATCTACGGTGTATGTAAGAAATGTTACGGACGTAACATGGCGACTGGTAAAGAAGTTGAAGTTGGTGAAGCGATTGGTATTATGGCTGCTCAATCCATTGGGGAACCAGGTACTCAGTTAACCATGCGTACCTTCCATACTGGTGGGGTTGCGGCTGCTGAAGGGGGAGATATTACACAAGGTTTACCTCGTGTTGAAGAACTCTTTGAAGCACGTCGTCCTAAGAAACCTGCGCTATTATCGAAGATTTCTGGAACTGTTACTACGATTGAAGGGGTTGACCCGAATATCTATTCTTACTTACTATCCGTTGTTAACGCAGAAGAACTTAAGTTCAAGAAGATCCGTGACTTAGAATCATTCAAGACAATTGAAGGTTCTGAAGAAACACGTGGTAATAAAGACTTACTAATGCGTATCGTTGTTACAAACGAAAAGGAAAGTGTTGAACACTTCGCATCCTTGACGCAACATATCAGACCATGGATTAAAGTGGGTACTGTTATTGAAGCAGGGGATAAATTAACCGAAGATCATATCGATCC
Source organism: uncultured Erysipelotrichaceae bacterium (assembly GCA_942492995.1). Classification (GTDB taxonomy): domain Bacteria; phylum Bacillota_I; class Bacilli_A; order Erysipelotrichales; family Erysipelotrichaceae; genus UBA2212. The sequence continues at coordinate 1,340,260 of OW818653.1, read as the reverse complement.
TAAGGAACTTCTTGAAGTAGGTGGCGTACACAGTGTACAAAACTACATCATGAAGGAAGTTAAAAAAGTTTACCAAAGTCAAGGGATTGAAATCTCTGACAAACATATTGAAGTTATGATTAAGCAAATGTTACGTAAAGTTGTTGTTACTGATGGACGCGATACACACTTAAGTGCTGGTGTTCAATTGAGTTTACCAAACATTACAAACATTAATAAGAAAGTCTTATTGAGCGGTAAACGCCCTGCAACCTTCAAACCTGTCTTGTTAGGTATTTCTAAATCATCCGTTGAAACAGATTCATTCTTATCAGCTGCGTCCTTCCAAGAAACAACTAAAGTCTTAACTGATGCGTCAATTAAGGGTAAAGTGGATCACTTGTTAGGTCTTAAGGAAAACGTTATTATCGGTAAATTAATACCGGCAGGAACGGGTTCACATACAAGTCGTGAAAGTACCATTACGATTACCGCAATGGCTGCAGCGATGAAAGAAAAACGCGATGAAGTGAATCGTAGATTACAAGAAGAATTAACCCTTCCTCCTGAAATGACTCGGGATGGTAAGGAAGAAGAAGCTGATTATTAGGATACGCTAGAATTTCTAGCGTATCTTGCTAGATTTTATTGACAAGTATTTAAAAACGATTTATTATGTATTAGCTTATGAAATGACATTTTCCGGAAGGGAAATATCATTTTAGTGAAAAGTTAGGCACACCCGGAAGTGTGTGCAATAAAAGAAAGGAGTAGCGTATGCCTACAATTAACCAATTGGTCAGCCAAGGTCGTGTTGATAAAACGTACAAATCAAAGTCTCCAGCATTAAACAGAGGCTTAAATACATTACAACGTCGCCCAACTGACATTTCATCCCCTCAAAAGAGAGGTGTTTGTACACGTGTTGGTACGATGACACCAAAGAAACCAAACTCAGCATTACGTAAGTATGCTCGTGTTCGCTTAAGTAACGGAATGGAAGTAACAGCTTATATTCCAGGAATCGGACACAATCTACAAGAACACAGCGTTGTTTTAATCAGAGGGGGTCGTGTAAAAGACTTACCTGGGGTTCGTTACCACATTATCCGTGGAACACTCGACTGTGCTGGAGTAGCAAGTCGTAAACAAAGTCGTTCGCTTTATGGCGCTAAGCGTCCTAAAGCTGGGAAGTAAGGAGGTCAAATCTAATGCCAAGAAAAGGTTATATAGCTAAACGAGATGTATTAATTGATCCAATTTACAACTCAAAACTTGTTACTCGTTTGATTAACAAGATTATGATTGATGGTAAACGTGGTATTGCACAAACAATCTTATACGATGCATTCGATTTGATTGAAGCAAAAACTGGACGTAACCCAATGGAAGTGTTTGAACAAGCACTTTCAAATATTATGCCTATGTTAGAACTAAAAGCACGTCGTGTTGGTGGATCTAACTACCAAGTACCAGTAGAAGTAACAGCTGAAAGACGTTTAACTTTAGGTTTACGTTGGTTAGTGAACTATGCTCGTCTTCGTAACGAAAAAACAATGGAACAACGCTTAGCAAACGAAATTGCGGATGCAGCGAATGGAACAGGTGCTTCTGTTAAGAAACGTGATGATGTTCATAGAATGGCTGAAGCGAATAAAGCATTTGCACATTACCGTTGGTAAGATGCAGAGCTTAACTAACTAGGAAAGGAGGCTACTCACACATGGCACGTGAATTTTCTTTAGCGAATACTCGTAATATAGGGATTATGGCGCATATTGATGCAGGTAAAACTACAACAACTGAGCGTATTCTCTTTTATACCGGGAAAACACATAAAATTGGTGAGGTTCATGATGGCGCAGCTACCATGGACTGGATGGCCCAAGAACAAGAACGCGGGATTACCATTACCTCTGCAGCAACAACTGCCGCATGGAATGGCCATCGCATCAATATCATCGATACCCCAGGACACGTTGACTTCACAGTTGAAGTTGAACGTTCACTACGTGTATTAGATGGAGCTGTAACTGTATTAGATGGTAAGTCAGGTGTTGAACCTCAAACAGAAACTGTTTGGAGACAAGCTACTAAATATGGTGTACCTCGTATCGTATTCGTAAATAAATTAGATGCGACAGGTGCAGATTTCTATATGTCTTTCAGATCTTTATTAACTCGTCTAGCTGCGAAAGCTGCTCCAATCCAATTACCTATCGGAGTTGAAAACTACTTTGATGGTCTAGTTGATATTGTTGAGCGTAAAGCACGTATCTTCTCAGGTGTTAAAGAAAAAGAAGACACATTCACTGAAATTCCTGCTGAAATGAAGGAAGAAGTCGAAAATTACCGTAATGCATTAATTGAAATGGTTGCGGACTTCGATGACGAACTTATGATGAAGGTATTAGAAGGTGAAGAACCAACGGTTGCAGAAATTAAAGCTGCAATTCGTAAAGCAACAATTACTGGTGATTTCCACCCTGTACTATGTGGTGCAGCATATAAGAACAAAGGCGTAACCGCAATGCTTGATGCAGTTGTTGATTACTTACCTTCTCCTCTTGATGTTCCAGCTATTACAGGTCTTACAATGGATGGTGAAGCAGATGTTCGTCACAGTGACGATAGTGAACCATTCTCAGCTCTAGCTTTCAAAGTTATGACTGACCCATTTGTTGGACGCTTAACGTATTTCCGTGTTTATTCAGGAACAATTACTTCCGGCTCATACGTGTTTAACTCCACAAAAGATACACGCGAACGTTTCGGACGTTTAATGCAAATGCATGCAAACCACCGTGCTGAAATCGAACAAGTTTACTCTGGCGATATCGCAGCTGCTGTTGGTTTGAAAAACACTACAACGGGTGATACTCTTTGTGAAGAAAAACATGCAATTATATTGGAATCAATGACATTCCCAGAACCTGTTATCAACATCGCAATTGAACCAAAATCAAAAGGCGATCAAGATAAGATGGGCTTAGCGTTGAGCAAGTTGGCTGAAGAAGATCCAACTTTCAAGACCTATACCGATCAAGAGACTGGGCAAACGATTATCGCTGGTATGGGTGAATTACACTTAGACATTATTGTTGACCGTATGAGACGTGAATTCAAGGTTGAAGCTAACGTGGGTGCTCCTCAAGTTGCTTACCGTGAAACGATTCGTGCATCTGCAGAATGTGAAGGTAAGTTCGTTCGTCAATCCGGTGGTCGTGGACAATACGGTCACGTTTGGGTTAGATTTGAACCAAACGAAAAAGGCAAAGGCTTTACGTTCGTAGACGGTATTGTAGGCGGAACTGTTCCTCGTGAATATATCAAACCTACAATGGAAGGTATCGAAGCTTCATTAAGCAACGGCTTAATCGCTGGATACCCTGTCATCGACGTTAAGGCTACCTTATTCGATGGATCATACCATGATGTCGACTCGAATGAAATGGCGTTTAAAGTTGCGGGATCATTAGCGTTTAAACAAGCTGCTACAAAATGTAACCCTGTACTATTAGAACCAATCATGTCAGTTGAAGTCACAGCACCAAACGAATACTTAGGTTCAGTTATGGGTGACATCTCAAGTCGTCGTGGAACAATTAAAGATCAAGAAGAACGTGGAAATGCGATTATCGTAAAATCCGAAGTACCACTTTCCGAAATGTTCGGTTATGCGACAGACTTACGCTCCTTTACACAAGGCCGCGGTACTTATGCAATGACATTTGATCATTACACTGAAGTTCCAAAGTCCATTGCGGAAAAGGTTGCTAAAAAGAACGCCAGAGATAACTAATCCTTGATTTATAAGGTGGATTGGCATAAAATAGAATTGCATTTTAACAATAACCAATTAGGAGGAAAATAAGCATTATGGCAAAAGAAAAATTTGACAGATCAAAACCGCACGTAAATATTGGTACCATTGGACACGTTGACCATGGTAAAACTACTTTAACGGCTGCGATCACACACTACTTGGCTAAGTCCGGTGGTGCTAAAGTTATGGCATACGACCAAATCGACGGAGCACCTGAAGAAAAAGCTCGTGGTATTACTATTAATACAGCTCACGTTGAATACCAAACACCTGCACGTCACTACGCACACGTAGACTGCCCAGGCCACGCTGACTATGTCAAGAACATGATCACTGGTGCTGCTCAAATGGACGGCGCAATCTTAGTTGTTGCTGCAACTGACGGACCAATGCCTCAAACTCGCGAACACATCTTGTTGGCTCACCAAGTAGGTGTACCACACATGGTTGTATTCTTGAACAAATGCGACATGGTCGATGATGAAGAATTAATCGATTTAGTTGAAATGGAAGTTCGTGAACTTTTAACTGCTAACGGATTTGATGGAGATAACGCTCCTGTAATCCGTGGTTCTGCGCTTAAAGGCGGAGAAGGCGATCCAGTTTGGGAACCTAAACTTCAAGAACTTATGGATGCTGTTGATTCATACATCCCTAACCCAGTTCGTGAAACAGACAAACCTTTCTTAATGAGCGTCGAAGACGTATTCACAATTACAGGTCGTGGTACTGTTGCTACAGGACGTGTTGAACGTGGTATGTTAAAACTAGGTGAAGAAGTTGAAATCGTTGGTTTACATGACACTAAGAAAACTGTTGTTACAGGTATCGAAATGTTCCGTAAACTATTAGACTTTGCTTCAGCTGGTGACAACATCGGTGCATTACTTCGTGGTGTTAACCGTGATGAAATCGAACGTGGACAAGTTTTAGCTAAAATCGGTTCCGTTAAACCTCACACAGTTTTCAAAGCACAAGTTTACGTACTAAGTAAAGAAGAAGGAGGACGTCATACACCATTCGTGGCTAACTACCGTCCACAATTCTACTTCCGTACTACAGACGTTACTGGTGTTATCAAACTACCTGAAGGCGTTGAAATGGTTATGCCAGGCGACAACGTTGAAATGGAAGTTACATTGATTTCCCCAATCGCTGTTGAACAAGGTACTACTTTCTCAATCCGTGAAGGTGGCCGTACAGTAGGCGCTGGAAACGTTGTTTCCATCGTTGCTTAATTAATGAATTAAAGCCAGATTTTCTGGCTTTTTTATTTATTATCAGTAAACAAAAGATTGTCTTGCGACAATCTATTTTTTTATTTTATTTGATATAACACCTGCTAATCGTTTAATACCTTCTTCAATATTCTCGGTAGACGCATTTGAGAAATTTAATCTAAATGCATTCGTGTTCTGTTTATTTACATAAAATGGATCACCTGGCACAAATACTACTTTTTCTTTAACTGCTTCATAGAATAAATCTAATGAAGAAATATACTCTGGTAATACAACCCATAAAAACATACCGCCGTTTGAAGGATATACTTTAACATTTTCTGGGAAATACTTCGTAATTGCGTCTAACATTTGCGTTTGTTTAAAATGATACATAGAACGTGTTTTATTAAGATGTTCATCGTAATCATTATCCAATAAGTATTGATAGATAATACGTTGATCTAAATAACTACTATGTAAATCAGAAGCTTCTTTACATGTGAATAACTTTTTATGAATTGTTTTAGGTGCACACACCCAACCTAAACGTAAACCAGGAGAAATAGTCTTTGAGAAACTACCCATTAACAATACTTGATCAGGAATAAGTGATTTTATATGTGTATGTTTATCATTCGTAAAATAGATTTCTCCATATGGATCATCTTCAATCACGATCACATTAAAGCGTTTAACAATACTCGCAAATAATTGGCGATTTTCTTCTGAATAGGAAACACCACTTGGATTTTGAAAGTTAGGAATAATATAGATCAATTTTGGATTATATTGAATAAGCTTTTGTTCAAGGACTTCACAGTCAATTCCGTTCTCATGTAACTCTACAGTTAGAAAGTCAGCTTCATAACTACCGAATGTTTGCAGAGCTCCAAGATAAGAAGGTTCTTCCACAATAACTGAATCATTTGGATCAATAAATGTCTTAGAAATAAAATCAAGGGCTTGTTGGGAACCAGATGTAATAAGTATTTCGTCATAAGGAATTTCAAGATTATACAAATTCTTATATCGATTCGAGATGAATTGGCGTAATGGTTTATAGCCTTCGGTTTGGGAGTATTGTAAAACAGACTTACCATCTAACTCGAAAACCTTATTTGAAGCTTGTCTAAGTTGTTCAACAGGAAATGATTCGGGATTAGGAAAACCACCAGAAAATGAAATCATTTCTTTGTCTTGTAGGTACTTAAAAATCTCAACAATAAATGAATCTTCTACATTACTCGATCTTTTTGCGAAACGATATTCCATGGCATACCCCTTTTTTATTGTTCAATTAAACCATACTTATGATACACAAACAATATTTACAGAAAATTTTCAGAAAGAAAATGTTGAATAATTGGAAGGCTTGCTCTAGAATAGAGCTAATCTTGGAGAATATATGAAAAAAACACTTACGTATAAACTATTTGAAAATCACTTACGTGCGGGGTCTTTAACCCCTGGACAGGAAATAAGACTACAAGTAAATCAAACCTTAACACAGGATACAACAGGTACTATGGCTTACTTACAGTTTTTAGCTATGGATGTTGATAAAGTAAAGACGGATTGTAGCGTTGCGTACATTGATCACAACATGCTTCAAACTGGATATGAAAATGCGGATGATCATGCGTTCATCCAATCGGTAGCGCAAAAACACGGCATTATTTTTAGTAAACCTGGAGCGGGCATCTGTCATCAGGTACATTTAGAACGATTTGCTAAACCAGGCACAATCCTCCTAGGTTCAGATAGCCATACACCTACTGCAGGTGGATTAGGCGCAATTGCGATTGGTATGGGTGGTTTGGATGTAGCAGTTGCGATGGCAACGGGTATGACCACAATCATTATGCCAAAAGTCTATAATATAAAATTAATAAATAAACCAAACTCTATCATAAATGGAAAAGATATTATTCTTAAAGTATTACAAACACTAAGTGTTACAGGTGGTGTTGGCTTTGTGATGGAATATACAGGAGATGGATTAAAACATCTTAGCGTTACCGATCGTGCAACAATCTGTAACATGGGAGCTGAACTTGGTGCGACCACTTCAATCTTCCCAAGTGATATGAACACACTTCATTATCTTACTCAACAAGGACGTCCGGAGGATTATCTCGAATTATCAGCTGATGATGATGCCAAATATGATTATTCACTTACGATTGATTTAAGTATATTAAAACCAATGGTTGCTCAACCTCATATGCCAGATAATGTTGTAGAAGTAAGAGCTGTACAAGGCTTAAAAGTTGATCAAGTAGCGGTAGGAAGTTGCACAAATTCTTCGTATACAGACATGATGAAAGTTGTCTCAATCTTAAAAGGTAAAACAATACATCCAAATGTTAGTTTAGTTATTTCGCCAGGTTCCGCAAATATATTGCGATTACTATCCGAAAATGGTGGATTATCCACATTAATCTCTGCAGGAGCACGTATTCTAGAATCATCCTGTGGACCATGTATTGGGATGGGACAAGCACCTCGCTCGAATGGTATTTCCGTTCGTTCGTTTAATCGTAATTTCAAAGGAAGATCTGGTACTGCAAATGCACAAGTTTATTTAGTGTCACCTGAAACAGCTGCCGCATCAGCCCTAATGGGTGTTTTAACTGATCCAAATGATTTAAATCTAAGCTTTGATATTCAAGAACCCGAATCATTCGGTAAAGTTGATGGATACTTTATTTATCCAAGTGATAACCCTTCATCCATTGAAATCGCATTAGGTCCAAACATTCAACCATTCCCTAAGGCAAACGCGTTAGACGATGAATTTAGTCGTAATGTTGTACTTATCACAAAAGATAATGTGACAACAGATGATATTGTCCCATCCTACGCAAAACTCTTACCATATCGTTCGAATATCCCTTATTTAGCAGATTATTGTTTCCACGGAATCGATACAGAATTTGTGAATCGTGTTAAAGAACTTAAAGGTGGAATTGTCATTGGTGGAGAAAACTATGGACAAGGATCATCGCGTGAGCATGCGGCACTTATTCCTTTATATTTAGGAATAAAAGCAGTTCTTGCGAAGAGTTATGCACGTATCCATCGTTCAAACTTAATCAATGTTGGAATATTACCATTAGTTATCGAATCTACTGATTTCGAATTAAGCGATGAACTTGTATTTAGTAATCTCTTAGAACATGTTCAAAAAGATGAAGTATTTACTGTATTTAATAAGACAAAAAACCAAGATATCGTAGTTAAGCTAAACGCGACTCCAAGAGAACGTGAAATCTTAATCAAAGGAGGTTATCTTAACTATGCAAAATCATTATCGTGATGAAATTGTCGTAACACTAATTCCTGGTGATGGAATTGGACCTGAAATAACGCAAGCTACTAAAGAAGTAATTCAAGCACTTGATGTAAATATTGTCTGGGAAGAGCACAATGCAGGACTAGCGGTTTATCAAGAAAAAGGAATACTTGTGCCAGAAGAAATCTACACAAGCTTTGAGAAAAATAAAGTAGCGTTAAAAGGGCCAATCACAACACCGATAGGAACCGGATTTCGCAGTATAAATGTTGAGTTACGTAAACGTTATGATTTATTTGCTTGTGTACGTCCAATTCAATCCATTGGTAATGTACCAAGTCATTATCATGATATAGATATCGTGTTGTTTAGAGAAAATACTGAAGATCTTTATATGGGTTTAGAAGAGAAAGTAAGTGATGATGAAGCGCGTAGTATAAAAGTAATAACACGACCTGCGAGTAAACGAATCGCGTTAGCCGCATTTGATTATGCGATTCAACATAAACGTAAAAAAGTAACGGTTGTCACAAAAGCGAATATTATGAAATTAAGTGATGGGTTATTCCTAGATACAGTACGAGATGTATCAAAATCCTATCCAAGTATCGAGTTTACTGAAATCCTCGTTGATAATATGTGCATGCAAATGGTCTTAAATCCAAATCAATTTGATGTGATTGTGACCGAGAATTTATATGGTGATATCTTATCTGATTTAGGTGCCGCACTAGTCGGTGGACTAGGCTTTGTGCCGGGTGCGAATATTGGGGTAGATAAAGCATTATTTGAAGCGACACATGGTTCAGCGCCAGATATTGCGGGATTAGGAATTGCGAATCCAACAGCCATGTTATTAAGTGCGAGTTTAATGCTGGATTATTTGAATTATCCAAGAGAAGCTAAATTATTAAGATATTCGATTAATAACGTATATCAGAATAAGGAAAACTTTACGAAGGATATTAAAGGTCCATTAGATACCAAAGCATTTACACACAAATTAATAATGATTATCCAAGAATTAAAAGGTGAATTCTATGCGAAAAAATAATGAATTTGATACCCATTTAGAAGAATGGTCAAAAATCATTGAAGAAAAAAATACAATTGATCCAAAACTATATCCTGAACATAACATTAAACGTGGATTACGTAATGAAAATGGAACAGGGGTTTTAGTTGGGATTACACGTGTAGGTTCAGTTATAGGCTATCGTAAAGAAAATGATAAGAAGATTCCAATTGATGGACAACTCTACTATCGTGGATATAATCTGTTTGATTTAGTCAAAGGATTCCAAGAAGAGAAACGCTTGGGTTTCGAAGAAACTATCTATTTACTATTATTTGGTAAATGTCCAAATGCTCAAGAGTTAAAAGAATTTAATCAAGCACTTGAAGATCGTAGAGAATTACCACGTCATTATAAAGAGGATGTCATACTCAAAATACCAGCGCCTAATATAATGAATAAACTTCAACGTACGGTCTTAACACTTTACTCATACGATGATAATCCTGATGATATAAGCGTTGTGAATGTACTTAGACAATCCATTGACTTGATTGCTAAACTCCCTTTATTAGCGGCTTATAGCTATCAAGCGAAACGCCACTACTTCAATCATGATAGCTTAGTTATCCATACTCCTAAAAAAGGTGTAGGTACTGCGGAGAACTTCTTATACCTTATTCGTCCAGATGGTAAAGTAACCCAAGAAGAAATAGAAATACTCGATTTACTACTCGTTATCCAAGCTGAACATGGTGGGGGGAATAACTCATCGTTCGCAACACATGTGGTTTCATCAACTGGCACAGATACATATTCAGCGATTGCGACAGCACTTGGTGCACTAAAAGGTCCAAAACATGGTGGAGCGAATAAGATGGTTGCGGAAATGTTTAGTGATATAAAGGAACATATATCGTTGGATTATACAGAAGAATCATTAAAAGATTACTTAAGAAAGATATTAAAGAAAGAGGCATTTGATAATAAAGGTTTAATCTACGGATTAGGACATGCGGTATATACCTTATCCGATCCTAGAACAATCATCATAAAAGAAAAAGCGTATCAATTAGCACTTCACAAGAATAGGGTTAAAGAGTATAATCTCTATGCGGACATTGAACGTTATGGTTGTGCACTACTTAATGAAAAAGTGAAGAATGATAACAGTATGGCAGCGAATGTAGATTTCTATGCAGGGTTTGTATTAGATATGCTAAATATCCCTGAAGATTTGTATACACCGGTTTTTGCGATAAGTCGTATAGCAGGTTGGTCAGCACATCGATTAGAGCAGATTTTAGATGATAAAATCATGCGTCCAGCGTATATTACACTGGGTGAAAATCAGTCCTATATTCCTTTAAAAAATAGATAGAAAATAAACAAAAAAAGCGAGACAAAAATGTCTTGCTTTTTGTTTGACAGAGCTGTATAATATTGAAGCGCACGCAATGACGTCCGAGGTTACTGACACACTGATAAGCGTTGTCATGATTGGTGAGAAGTCAGAGAATTCGGATTGAGCGATTGGGTTTAACCCAGAGGCGACAAGAAATAGGAGGATTTTCATGGCAAAGAATAGTATTCGTATTCGTCTTAAAGCTTATGAACACAGATCATTAGATGCTGCTACTAAAAAAATTGTAGATGCTGCAAATGACTTTGGTTCAAAGAAAGTAATTGGACCGGTTCCACTACCTACCGAAAAACAAGTAGTAACAGTATTACGCGCGGTTCACAAATATAAAGATTCGCGTGAACAATTCGAAGTTCGTACACACAAGCGTTTAATCGAAATCGTTGGGCCTTCAGCGGCTACAATTGATGCATTAAGTCGATTAGAATTACCAAGTGGCGTCGATATCGAAATTAAGCTATAGTTAGGAGCTCAAAAATCATGAAAGGACTATTAGGAAGAAAACTCGGTATGACGCAAGTCTTTACTACTGACGGAACATTGATTCCAGTAACAGTATTAGAAGTATTGCCAAATGTCGTTCTTCAGAAGAAAACAAAATTAACAGATGGTTACGTTGCAGTTCAGTTAGGGTATCAAGATGTTTTACCTCAACGTGCTAACAAGCCATTAGTCGGACATGTCGCAAAAGCTAACACAAGCCCTAAAAAATTCATCAGAGAAATTCGTTCGGAAGAAATGAGTCAATATGAAGTAGGTGCCGTGATTAAAGCTGATCTATTCCAAGCAGGAGAGATGGTCGATATTTCAGGCACATCAAAAGGGAAGGGATTCATGGGTGCGGTTTATCGTAATAACCAAACTACTGGTCCTAACTCACACGGTTCAGGATTCCACCGTAGCCCTGGTTCATTAGCAACCATCGGTCGTAATAACGGGATCATTAATAAGGGACGTATCATGGCGGGGCACGAAGGTGATTTATCAACTACCAACCAGAATTTAGAAGTTATCTTGGTTGATACTGATAAGAACGTTCTACTAGTAAAAGGAAATGTTCCTGGTGCTAGACGCGGATTCGTTGTTATTAAAACAACAGTTAAATCAGTTAAATCTGTCGCTGCTAAACAAATTTTAGTACGTACAGCTAAAGTAGAAGAAGTTAAGGAGGACTAAGCCATGCCACAAATCACAGTATTAAATCAAGAAGGCAAGGCCCTTCATACAATTGACCTAGCGGATGTGGTATTCGGTATTGAACCTAACCAACAAGCAATCTTTGACACAGTATTAATGCAAAGAGCTTCCATGCGTCAAGGTACCCATGATGTTAAGACACGTCGCGAAGTAAGCGGTGGTGGTCGTAAGCCATGGCGTCAAAAAGGAACTGGACGCGCGCGTCAAGGTTCTATCCGTTCTCCACAATGGAGAGGCGGGGGGATTGCATTCGGTCCTACTCCACGTTCATACGCATACCGTATTAACCGTAAAGTAAGACGTTTAGCAGTTCGTTCTGTATTATCAGAAAAATTCATTGAAAATGCGATTGTAGTTGTTGATCAAATCAAATTCGAAGCACCTAAGACAAAGAATTTCTTAAATGTTTACAGTGCTCTAAGTTTAAGCCGTAAGACATTGTTTGTATTCGACGCTAATGAAGACTGGGATAATGTTTATCTATCAATGAGAAACATTCCTGATGCTATCTTCACAACAGTTGAAGGATTGAACATGTTTGACATGATGCGTGCTACAAAGATCGTCTTCACAGAAGCGGCTGTTAAAACCGCTGGGGAGGTATTAGCCTAATGTCTAACGCAAGAGACATCATCGTGCGTCCACTCATTACTGAAAAGACCATGAAATTACAAGATGCAGATAATAAAGTTACATTCGAAGTTGCAAGAGGTTCTAATAAAACACAAGTTAAAATTGCAATCGAAGAAATCTTCAATGTAAAAGTTGAAAAAGTTAACATTCTTAACTGCCGTCCAAAAGCAAAACGTGTTGGTAAATACGCTGGTACTACAAGTGCTGTACGTAAAGCAATCGTTAAATTAGCTGCAGGACATAAGATTAACTTAATTTAGTTAGTCTTCACACAACGGAAGAAATTACGCTATTTCCGTAAATACCCGCGTAAGGAGGAAACACATGGCGATTAAAAAGTATAAGCCGACCACGCCTGGTCGCCGTGGCATGACAACCTTGGTGTTTGATGAAATTACAACAAACAAACCAGAACGTTCATTGCTACAATCCCTTGGTAAAGAGGGTGGCCGTAATAACAACGGTCGTATAACAACACGTCACCAAGGTGGCGGTCACAAAAGACTCTATCGTATTATCGACTTCAAACGTAACAAGGATATCATTATTGCTAAAGTAGCAACAATTGAGTACGATCCTAACCGTTCGTCAAATATCGCATTATTAAATTACGCAGATGGTGAAAAACGCTACATCTTAGCTCCTAAAGGTTTAACTGTAGGAATGGAAGTTGTAAGTGGAAAAACTACTGACGTTAAAGTTGGGAATGCAATGGAATTAGGCTCAATGCCTGATGGTACTGTCATTCATAACGTAGAATTAAAACCTGGTAAGGGTGGACAGATAGCACGTTCTGCTGGTGTCAGTGCTCAAATCCTAGGTCAAGAAGGCCGTTATTCAATCATTCGTTTAGCGAGTGGTGAAGTACGTCGTATCTTGAGCAATTGCCGTGCAACCGTTGGTGTTGTAGGTAATGAAGACCACAGCTTAGTCAATTATGGTAAAGCTGGTCGTATGCGTTGGTTGGGTGTTCGCCCGACTGTCCGTGGATCAGTAATGAACCCAGTTGACCATCCACACGGTGGTGGTGAAGGTAAGAACCCAATCGGTCATACCGCACCAATGACACCTTGGGGTAAAAAAGCCTTGGGTGCTAAAACTCGTAAGAAAAAACAAGCGTCTACTAAATTAATCGTAAGACGTCGTAATGACAAGTAGGAAAGGAGAAACACATGAGTCGTAGTTTAAAAAAGGGTCCGTTCGTTGATGACCACTTGATGAAGAAAGTGGAAAAACTGAACGCGGCAAGCAAAAGAGAAGTAATTAAAACCTGGTCTCGTCGTTCCACCATTTTCCCTGAATTTGTCGAACACACATTTGCGGTTTATAACGGTAAAGAACACGTTCCAGTCTATGTAACTGAAGATATGGTTGGTCACAAACTTGGTGAGTTTGTTCCAACTCGTAAATACGGTGGACATGGTTCAGATGATAAGAAGGCGGGTAAATAATGATGGATGTTAAAGCAACAGCAAAGACACTTCGTGTCCCACCGCGTAAAGCTAGACTTGTCCTCGATTTAGTTCGCGGCAAGAATATTAAGGAAGCAGCTGCTATCCTTAAGTTCACTCCTACCAGTGCATCAGATGCAATTGGTAAAGTATTAAAATCAGCGATTGCTAACGCTGTAAACAATCACCAATTAGCAGAAGAAAAATTATATGTTAAAGCATGCTACGCTGATGAAGGTGTTGTGTTGAAACGCTTTATGCCTCGTGCTAAAGGTTCCGCAACTCAAATCTTGAAACGTACAAGTCATATTACAGTCGTTGTGGCTGAGAGAAACTAGGAGGAACGATCATGGGTCAAAAAGTAAGTCCGATAGGATTACGCGTTGGGATTATCCGCGATTGGGAATCCCGTTGGTACGCTGAAAAAGAATACGGAGCATTGCTTCAAGAAGATATTAAAATTCGTGAATTCCTAGGAAAACGTTTGAAGAAAGCGTCTATCTCAAGAATTGAAATCGAACGTTCAAAACACCGTGTCGAAATCATTATCCGTGCTGGTAAGGCTGGAGAAATCATTGGACAAGATGGTAAAGAAGTTGAAGCTTTAAAAGTTGATTTAGCTAAGATCGTTGGCGACAAAACAGTTAAGATTACAGTCTTAGCAGTTGCTAATCCAAGTTTGGACGCAACACTTGTTGCACGTTTGATTGCTGATCAATTAGAAGCTCGCGCATCGTTCAGAACTGCACAAAAACGTGCAATTCAACAATGTATGCGTGCAGGTGCTAAGGGTGTTAAAACTCTTGTATCTGGTCGTTTAGGTGGTAATGATATTGCTCGTAGCGAAGGTTATTCCGAAGGTGTAGTTCCTCTACATACTTTACGTTCTGATATCGATTACTCTCATGCAGAAGCTGCTACTACTTATGGTCGTCTAGGTGTTAAAGTCTGGATCTGCCGTGGAGAAGTATTACCTGGTGAAATGGTTAAAGAACCTGAAGCACCTAAGGAACAAGCTCGTGATCGTAAACCTCGTCGTGACAACAACCGTCGCAACGATCGTCCTGATACACGTAAAGCTGCTCCAGCTACTGCTACTGAAGCTGTAAAAGAGGAGGGCGCTGAATAATGTTGATGCCTAATCGTACAAAATTTAGAAGACCTCACCGTGTTAGTCATGAAGGTCGTTCTAAAGCAGGTCGTGCAGTTGTGTTTGGTGATTACGGTATTGTTGCTGAATCTGGCGCATACGTAAGTAACCGTCAAATCGAATCAGCACGTATTGCAATTACACGTTATATGAAACGTGGTGGTCAAGTTTGGATCAAAATATTCCCGCACTTGGCAATCACTAAAAAACCACTCGAAGTACGTATGGGTAGTGGTAAGGGTGCTCCAGAAGGTTGGGTAGCAGTTGTTCAACCTGGACGTATCTTGTTTGAAGTTGGTGGAGTGAGTGAAGAAGTAGCACGTGAAGCATTACGTCTTGGTTCTCACAAACTATCCGTCAAAACCCGTTTCGTTAAGAAAGGCGAGGAGAATCTATAATGAGAAACGACATTCGTGAAAAAAGCAATGTTGAATTGCTAAAAGAAATCGATTCCTTAAAAGAAGAGTTATTCACCCTACGCTTTCAAAAGGCTACGGGCCAATTAAGTAACTTTGGTCGAATGAAAGAAATTCGTAAGACTATTGCGAGAATCAAAACCGTCATCACTGAGCGCGAACTCAGTGAGAAGAAATAGGAGGGCAGAAACGATGGAAAGAACAAGTCGTAAAGTATATCGTGGAACAGTCGTTTCCGATAAAATGGATAAGACAATTGTTGTTGAAGTTAACACTTCCAAACGTCACCCTTTATACGCTAAACGCGTTAAGTATTCGAAGAAATTCAAGGCTCATGACGAACTAAACCAAGCTGTGATCGGTGATGTAGTAGAAATTATGGAAACCCGTAAACTATCTGCAACTAAGAACTTCCGCTTGCTTAAGGTCGTACAAAAAGCCGTTGTGTTGTAGGAGGCCAAATCATGATTCAAAATGAAACAAGATGTAAAGTTGCTGATAACACAGGGGCTAAGGAAGTATTGGTTATTCGATGCTTAGGAGGTTCTCGTCGTAGAACTTCTAGTATTGGTGATGTTGTGGTGTGCACCGTGAAGGAAGCAACACCAGGCGGATCTGTTAAAAAAGGTGAAGTTGTTAAAGCGGTTGTCGTTCGTACAGTGTACGGCGTACGTCGTGAAAACGGAACTTATATTAAATTTGATGACAATGCTGTTGTTATTATTAAAGAAGATTTAACCCCAAAGGGTACACGTATTTTTGGACCAGTTGCGCGTGAACTTCGTGAGAAAAATTTCATGAAGATTGTATCGTTAGCACCTGAAGTCTTATAGGGAGGAAGCTCAATGAAAATTAAAAAAGGCGATAAAGTCAAAGTCATTACTGGCGATGACAAAGGAACCGTTGGTGAAGTTCTAAAAGCTTTCCCTAAGGAAGACAAGGTTATTGTTGAAGGCGTTAAGCTTGTTAAAAAGTCATTAAAGCCAACACAAGCCAATCCAGACGGTGGTATGGTTGAAAAAGAATCTAAGGTTCATGTTTCAAACGTAGTAATCTTCGAAGAGAAAGCAAAAAAAGCTACAAAAGCCAAAAAGGCTCCTGCTAAAAAAGCAGAAGAAAAGAAACCGCGTGCTAAAAAAGCAGCGGCTAAGGAATAGGAGGGCACCATGAATCGTTTACAAGAAAAGTACACAACAGTAGTGGTTCCTGCTTTAATGAAGGAATTTGAATATTCCTCAGTTATGCAGGCTCCTAAAGTAGAAAAAATCGTTATTAACATGGGTATCGGTGATGCGATCGCTAATGCTAAGGCATTGGAAGAAGCAGTTGCTGAATTAACTCAATTATCAGGTCAAAAGCCTGTTATTACAAAAGCGAAGAAATCCATCGCGAACTTCAAACTTCGTGAAGGAATGGATATCGGATGTAAGGTTACATTAAGAGGAGTTAAGATGTACGAGTTCTTAGACAAACTTGTTAACATCGCTCTACCTCGCGTTCGTGACTTCCGTGGTGTAAGTGCTAATGCCTTTGATGGTCGTGGTAACTATACTTTAGGGGTTAAGGAACAATTAATTTTCCCTGAAATTAACTTTGATAAAGTCAACCGTGTACGCGGTATGGATATCGTCATCGTAACATCCGCTAAGACTAACGCGGAAGGTCGTGCCCTACTAAAAGGTTTAGGCATGCCATTTGAAAAGAAATAAGGAGGACATGAATCATGGCAAAAACATCGTTAATTGTTAAGGCACATCGTCCTCAAAAGTTCAAAGTCCGTGAATACACTCGCTGCGAACGTTGTGGACGTCCACATTCAGTATTACAAAAATACAAACTATGCCGTATTTGTTTCAGAGAATTGGCTTATAAAGGTCAAATTCCTGGAGTCAAAAAGGCTAGTTGGTAGGAAGGAGAACACCCATGATGAATATGACAGATCCAATTGCGGATATGCTTACTAGATTACGTAACGCTATACAAGCGCGTCACGATGTGGTGGAAGTACCATCCAGCAAGGAAAAAGTAGAGATTGCTCGCATTTTAAAAGAAGAAGGTTTCATTAACGGTTACGTTGTAACTGGTGATTTACCTAAAATGATTACAATCAGTTTAAAATACGGACCAAATAAAGAAAAAGTATTATCTGGTTTAAAACGTATTTCTAAACCAGGATTACGTGTCTATGTTGACGTTAATCGTATCCCTAGAGTCTTAAATGGCTTAGGCGTTGCTATCGTTTCAACTTCTCACGGACTTCTAACCGACAAACAAGCTCGCGCACAACATGTGGGCGGTGAAGTTGTCGCCTACGTTTGGTAGAAGAAAGGAACATCCATGTCACGTATCGGAAATAAAGCGATTACCGTTCCTGCTGGTGTTGAAGTAGTTATCAACCCAGGGAATGAGGTGACGGTCAAAGGTTCTAAAGGAACTTTATCTCGTCAATTCAATCCAGCTCTAGGAATTGAATTAAATGAGCAAACTTTGACTGTTTCTCGTCCTAATGAACAGAAACATACAAAACAACTTCATGGCACAACTCGTGCATTACTATTCAATATGATCGAAGGAGTCAGCAATGGCTTTACTCGTTCATTAGAATTAGTAGGTATTGGTTACCGTGCTAACGTTGTTGGAACTAAATTAACTATCAACATTGGATATTCACATCCAGTAATATTTGAAATCGAACAAGGTATTGCAATCGAATGCAAGACTCCAACTGAAATCATCGTTACAGGTATTGATAAACAAAGAGTTGGTGAATGGGCTGCTAATATTCGTGCAGTTCGTAAACCTGAACCTTATAAAGGTAAGGGTATCCGTTATAAAGGCGAAGTTGTCCGCCGTAAAGAAGGAAAGACAGCAGGTAAGAAATAGTGGGAAAGGAGAAACCAGTTCATGCTTAAAAAAGTTTCAAAAAATTCAGAAAGACAACGTAGACATGCTCGTGTACGTACTAAAGTCTCTGGGACTGCAGATCGCCCACGTTTAAACGTATTCCGTTCAAATTCACACATTTCAGCACAATTAATTGATGATGTAAATGGTGTTACTCTAGTTTCTGCAAATAGTGTAGAATTAAAGTTAGAAAATGGCGGTAACGTTGCTGCTGCTGCTTTGGTAGGTACAGAGGTCGCTACACGCGCACTTAAAGCCAATATTACAAATGTAGTGTTTGACCGTGGTGGATACCTCTATCACGGAAGAGTCAAGGCGCTTGCAGATGCTGCAAGAAATGCCGGACTTGTATTCTAGGAGGTCGCCATGGAACGTAAACCAAGAAGATTCGAAAGAGAACCAAAAGAATTTGAAGAACGCGTAGTCGTTATCAACCGAGTAACCAAGGTTGTTAAAGGTGGTCGCCGCTTCCGCTTTGCTGCATTAGTTGTTATTGGAGATAAGAAAGGTCGTGTCGGTTTTGGTACTGGCAAGGCTAACGAAGTTCCTGATGCAATTAAGAAGGCAATCGAGGATGCTAAAAAGAATTTATTCATTGTTCCAATTGTTGGAACATCAATCCCTCATACAGCTATCGGTAACTTTGGTGCAGGATCCGTATTAATTCGCCCTGCTACAGAAGGTACTGGTGTTATCGCTGGAGGTCCAATCCGTGCCGTTCTTGAATTGGCTGGTGTAGGTGATATCTTAACTAAATGTTTGGGTTCACGCACTCCAATCAATATGGTTCGTGCAACTGTTGAAGCCCTAAAGAGTTTAAAGACAGTAGAACAAGTCGCAAAACTTCGTGATCTAAAACGCGAAGAAGTGCGCGCTTAGAGGAGGCTTGTATGAAGTTACATGAATTAAAATATACTGAAGGCGCTCGTAAAGATAGCAAGCGCTTAGGTCGTGGACAAGGTTCAGGACAAGGTAAAACAGCTGGTAAAGGTAACAAAGGTCAAAATGCTCGTTCCGGAGGTGGAGTGGCATTAGGATTTGAAGGGGGTCAAACTCCTATTTACCGTCGTATTCCTAAACGTGGATTTACAAACATTCACCGTGTAGAATATGCGATTGTAAATGTTGAACAACTAAACCGTTTTGAAAACGGGGTAGAAGTTAGCCCAGAATTGTTAATCGAAACTGGACTAGTCAAAAAAGAATATAATGGAATCAAAATCCTAGGCGTTGGAACTTTAGAAAAGAAGTTAACTGTTAAAGCACACAAATTTTCTAAGTCCGCTGTTACTTTGATTGAACAAGCAGGCGGAAAAGCAGAGGTCATCTAGAATGATCAAGATGTTCGTCAATCTGTTTAAACAAAAGGATATTCGTAAGAAGATTTTCTTCACACTCGCAATGTTGTTTGTATTTCGATTAGGTGCAGGTATTCCTGTACCTTTAGTCGATACTGAAGCATTGTTGGCAGGTGTTGCAGATAACTCAGTCTTAGGGATTATGAACCTACTCGGAGGTGGAGCACTACAACGTTTCTCCGTCTTCGCAATGGGGGTTGGTCCTTATATTACTGCGAGCATTATTATTCAATTATTAGCGATGGATGTAGTACCTGCTTTGTCAGAAATGGCTAAATCAGGACAACAAGGCAAGAAACAAATGGATAAGATTACACGTTATGTGGCAGTCTTCCTAGCAATGTTTCAAGCCTTTACACTTACATATGCTTTCGATGTAAACTATGGATTACTACAAGATCCAACCGTAGCAAACTTTATTTATGTTTCAGTTGTACTTACAGC
The DNA here is from genome assembly GCA_942492995.1 of uncultured Erysipelotrichaceae bacterium. Classification (GTDB taxonomy): domain Bacteria; phylum Bacillota_I; class Bacilli_A; order Erysipelotrichales; family Erysipelotrichaceae; genus UBA2212. Next base: position 1,319,946 of record OW818653.1, on the reverse strand, counting down.
TGGTACGATGTTTCTACTTTGGATTGGTGATCGTATTTCATCGTTTGGTATCGGTAATGGTATTTCCATCATCATTTTCGCTGGTATCGTCTCACGTATTCCGTTTGATTTCTCAACAATGTTTAAAACCATGGTTGACACCAGCAGTAACGCAGCTTTATTCAGTGGAGTCATAAATTTCTTTATCTATACATTGATGTACTTAGCGATTATCGTATTGGTTATCTTCATGCAACGTGCTGAACGTAAAATTCCAATTCAATATACGTCAAGTAATCTTCGTAAAGGCAAAAACGATGTGACTTTCCTGCCTTTAAAGATTAACTCTGCTAGCGTAATTCCTGTCATCTTTGCATCAGCGGTTATGACAGCGCCAGCAACAGCATTTAGTTTCTTCTCACAAACGCAAGGATTATATCAATTCTTCTCGGATGTGTTTAATTTCCAAAAACCTTTGGGATTAACCATCTATGCAGTATTAATCGTAATCTTCACTTTCTTCTATACCAACTTACAAGTTGATCCAGAGAAAATCGCGGAGAATCTAGGCAAACAAGGAACTTATATTCCTGGTATTCGACCTGGGTCAGAGACGAAGGAATATTTATCCAAAGTATTAAATCGTATTACCGTTTTAGGGGCTTTATTCTTAGTCTTTATCGCAATATTACCGTATCTCTTACCGATGGTAACATCACTTCCTAATACAGTTTCTGTAGGTGGAACAGGTATCATCATCGTAGTTGGGGTTGCGTTAGAAACGATGAAGGATTTAGAAGGACAAATGACTCAGAAAGTATACCGTGGCTTCATTAAATAGGAGGAACGTATGAACATACTAATTATGGGCGCTGCCGGAAGCGGCAAAGGAACAATGGCACAATTGATTATTCAAAAGTACTCCATTCCGCATATTTCCACTGGGAATATGTTTCGTTCGCACATGTATGCTAATACTCCACTTGGTTTAGAAGCGCGTAAGTATATTGATGAAGGACGTTTAGTTCCAGATGAAGTAACGATTCAAATGATTCAAGAACGCTTGCTTGAGCCTGATTGTTTAAAGGGTTATCTACTAGATGGATATCCTAGAACATTGCCTCAAGCAGTTGCGTTTGAGGATATAGCACATCAGATTGATCGTCCTGTACAAGCGGTTATTAACCTTAAAGTACAATTAGATGATTTAGCTGAACGTGTAACCGGGCGTAGAGTGTGTGAAAAGTGTGGAGCGATTTATCATATAAAACAACAACCTTCAAAAGTTGAAGGCATATGTGATTTGTGTGGTGGAAAACTTATACACCGTTCAGATGATACCGTACATCAATTAGGTGTGCGCTTAAATGAACATGTAACATTAACTCAACCCGTATTAGATTTCTACGCTAAAAAAGGCTTAGTGTTTGATATTGATGCATCTCGCTCAATTGAAGAAGTATTTAAAGATATTGACTCAGTTCTGGAGAAAATTTAATGATTACACAAAAATCCAAGCGTGAAATCGAACTCATGCGTAAAGCAGGAGAAATAGTTGCCTTAGCCCATCAAGCCGTAGCTAAAGCAATTAAGCCTGGAATTACTACTCTAGAGATTGATCAAATCGTAGAGCAAGTAATACTGGATAACCAGGCAACACCTTCATTTAAGGGATACAATGGATTTCCAAGCGCAACATGTACGTCTGTAAATAACGTATTAGTGCATGGATTCCCTGGTAAACAAATCTTAAAAGAAGGCGATATTATATCCGTCGATATTGGCGCTTGTTATAAAGGTTATCATGGAGATAGTGCTTGGACGTATGCTATTGGGAAGGTTTCAAAAGAAGCTGAACACCTAATGGAAGTAACCAAACAAAGTCTTTATGAAGGCTTAAAAGTTGTCAAGGCAGGTGTACATTTGTCTGATGTGTCCAACACAATCGGAGAATACGTTTATTCTTTCGGTTATAGTGTACCGTATGAATATACCGGACATGGCATCGGCGCAAATCTACATGAAGATCCAGCAATTCCAAATTATGGACCAAAAGGTAAGGGCCCCATCCTAAAAGCAGGTATGACCTTAGCGATTGAACCAATGGTTCATCGTGGTAAACCTTTTACCAAAGTATTGGGAGATGATTGGACCGTCGTGACAAAGGATGGATCACTAGCAGCTCATTATGAACACACAGTTCTAGTGACAGAAGATGGGTGTGAAATCTTAACCACCATCTCAAAGGAGGAAACTTTACTGAATGGGTAAACAAGACGTTATAGAAATAGAAGGCGTAGTAGAGAAAGTTCTACCAAATGCGACCTTCGATGTGAAATTAACAAACGGGCATTCGCTCAAAGCCCACGTTTCTGGTAAAATCCGCATGCATTACATTCGCATTTTACCAGGTGACCGCGTCACCGTTGAAATTTCGCCGTATGATTTAACACGTGGGAGAATTACATTTAGACACAAGTAGTGTCAAGGAGTGACAAGTATGAAAGTTAGACCATCAGTCAAACCCATATGCGACAAATGCCGAGTCATCAAACGTAAAGGTCGCGTAATGGTTATTTGTGAGAATCCGAAGCACAAACAACGTCAAGGATAATAGGAGGAACATAGAAACATGGCTCGTATAGCAGGTATTGATATTCCACGTGACAAACGTGTAGTAGTATCACTAACATATGTTTATGGAATCGGCCGTCCTTTGGCTGAAAAGATATTGGAAAACACACAAATTTCTGAAGATATTCGTGTAAAAGACTTGACGGATGACCAAGTCAACGCGATTCGTAAAGAAGTTGACAAAATTAAAGTAGAAGGTGACTTACGTCGTGAAATAAGCTTAAACATCAAACGTTTGATGGAAATTGGCTCATATCGTGGACTACGTCATCGTAAAGGTTTGCCAGTTCGTGGACAAAGAACACGTACGAATGCTCGTACGCGTAAAGGACCACGTCGTACTGTAGCGAACAAGAAGAAATAGGAGGATTGAAACATGGCAACAAAACCAGCAACACGTAAACGTCGTGTACGTAAGAATGTCGCTCGCGGTGTAGCACACATTCATTCTACCTTCAACAACACAATCGTAACTATTACGGATGAACAAGGTAATGTAATTTCTTGGTCAAGTGCAGGTGCACTTGGTTACAAGGGATCGCGTAAATCAACACCGTTCGCAGCTCAACAATGTTCAGAAGCTGCTGCTAAGGCAGCGGTTGATCATGGAATGCGTACAGTTGAAGTCTTAGTTAAGGGTGTAGGCCCAGGAAGAGAATCTGCAGTTCGTAGTTTACAAACAGCAGGATTAAACATCACTGTAATCAATGATGTTACACCTATTCCACATAACGGATGCCGTCCACCGAAACGTCCACGTGGTTAGGATTAAATGAGGAGGGCCTGAAATGCAAAAATTTGAACGTGCACAATTTGAGATACAAGAATATGTAGAATCCAATCACTACGGAAAGTTTGAAATTCAACCTTTAGAACGTGGTTTTGGTACAACGATCGGCAATGCATTAAGAAGAGTATTACTCTCCTCGTTACCGGGAGCAGCGGTTTATTCTGTCAAAATTGAAGGCGTGTATCACGAATTCACCTCAATTCCTGGTGTCGTGGAAGATGTCACCAATATTATTCTAAATTTAAAAGACTTGATTTTAGTTGTTAATGATGATGAAACTTATACACTTCGTATCAATGCGAAGGGTAGTAAAGTTGTGACTGCTGGGGACATTGAATGTCCTGCAAATGTCGAAGTCTTAAATAAAGACTTAGTTATCGCTACACTAGAAGATGGCGCAATTCTTGAAATGGAAATGAAAGCTAAAAATGGCCGCGGCTATGTTTCAGCTGATCAAAATAAAAACCTTCACCAAGGTGCATCTCAAGGTATTGGAACAATTTATACTGACTCCATCTATACTCCAATTGAACGTGTAAGCTACAATGTAGAACCTACACGTGTTGGACAAGATGCTAAGTATGATAAACTCATTATGGAAATTTGGACGAATGGTTCAATTACGCCACAATCATCAGTCGCTTTAGCGGCTCGTATCTTGACTGATCACTTGGATTTATTCAGTGATATCAACGATCAAGTTGCATCAATGGATTCTGTAATTAAAGAATCTACAAATGAAAGTACCAATAAAGGTATGGTCATGATGATTGAAGATTTAGACTTATCTGTACGCTCATACAACTGTTTGAAGCGCGCAGGTATTCAAACTGTGGATGAACTAACACAACGCAGCGAAGATGAAATGATGCGTGTTCGTAATCTAGGTAAGAAGTCATTAAAAGAAGTTAAAGAAAAACTTATCGACATGGGCCTCGGCTTCAAGGTCTATGATTAAGGAGTGAAATAAGCACTATGGAAAATCGTAAATTTGGACGTAATGCCGATCACCGCGTAGCAATGTTGCGTAACTTAGCAACAAGTTTAATTGTTAGCGGAAAAATTGAAACAACTGAAATGAAAGCAATGGATTTACGTTCTGTTGTGGATGAACTAATCACCACTGCAAAACGCAATGACTTACACTCTCGTCGTTTAGTTGCGGCTTACTTAAGAGATGTTGTGGCTGACAAAAAAACGGGTCAAACAGCGTTACAAAAATTGTTTGATGAAATTGCACCAAAGTATGTTGACCGTAATGGTGGATATACTCGTGTTATGAAAACAAGTGTTCGTCGTGGGGACGCAGCCCCTATGGCAACCATCGAGTTGGTATAAAAAACTGGGGAGCATTTGCTCCCCTTTCTTATTATGTTTGACTTAGAACAACTAAGAGATTCAGCAATTAGAGATAATGTCCCGATCATGCAAGAAACGGGAATTTTGTATTGTAAAGAATTCATAAAAGAAAAAGGAATCCAAACTATTTTAGAAATAGGTACTGCAGTTGGTTATTGGAGTTTGTGTATCGCAACGTCAAATCCAGAATTATCTATTACTACAGTAGAATTTAGCCAAGAACGCTATGAACAAGCTGTTCATAATGTAAATATCGCAAACAAACAAAATCAAATTGAATGTGTACTTATGGACGCTAAATACTATATTCCAAATAGAACATTTGATTTAATCTTCTTAGATGGTCCAAAAGCCCAACATAAAAATTACTTTAATCAGTTTTTACCATATTTAAATCCAAATGGATTTATAATTGTAGATAATATGTCATTTCATGGACATGTACAGAATCGTATGAATCTATCTAAGCGTAGAGGATTACAGAAAATGGTGAATAAAATAGCTCTATTTGAAGAATGGGTTATAAATCACCCAGATTATGTCACAATGAAACAAGATATTGCGGATGGAATTCTAGTCATATGGCGAAAATACCCAGATGTTTTGAGATATGATATGATTACAAAAGGAGAATAACGATGAAAACATTATTAAAGTTAATTACTCTTTCGGCTGCGGCAGTTATCGCATATAAAGCATATGAAAAAAATAAGAAAAAGAATGAAGTTAAGGAAGTTGTCCAATTTGATACAACAGTTCAAAAATTACCTGAATTAGTTACAGAATCAAAATTAGACGAATCACTAATCCAAAGTTTCAAAGTTCAGTCTAAAGTTATGATGGATGCATATCCAAGTGACCAATTAATTGATATTAAACATACTGTAAGTTTTATTGATACTGATCAATTAAATACATACTCTGAATATTTGAAACAACAAAACTATATTTACGAAATTAACGATGATTTAAGCATTAACCTACGTCATACCATTAAGACAGATGCACAAGATGCATTTAATGAAATCATTAAAGTTGCGGAATCAACACTGGAATACCATGGTATATATCAAGGATGGGTTTTTGAGAATCTTAAATAGAATGAGAGAGCTATGAATCCAATTGAAGTTAAAGATTTAAATTTTTCTTATGACCAACATTTAGATGTCGTTAAAGATGTCTCTTTTACTGTACAAAGAGGAAGCTACACGACTTTAATTGGGCATAACGGAAGTGGTAAGAGTACAATTGCGAAATTAATTATTGGGTTACTTGAAAAAGAACAAGGATCTATTTTAATTGATGGCGAAGAGTTAAACAACGATACAGTTGAAACAATTCGTAGAAAAATTGGAATAGTATTTCAGAATCCAGATAATCAATTTATCGGCGCAACTGTTCGTGATGATATTGCGTTTGGTTTAGAGAATCATCAAGTTAATCCTTTAGAAATGGACGCTATAATCGAAAAATACGCACGTGAAGTAGGAATGAGTGATTATCTTAATCATGAACCTACACGTCTTTCAGGTGGTCAGAAACAACGTGTTGCGATTGCGGGTATACTTGCGATGGAACCAGAAATATTGATTCTTGATGAAGCAACGTCGATGCTTGATCCTGAAGGTAAAGAAGAAATTAATAGCCTCGTTAAACAACTCCATAAAGAGAACAATATGACGATTCTATCCATCACACATGATGTCGAAGAAGTATTAAAGAGTGATCATGTCATCGTTATGTTTGAAGGAAGAATTGTTAAAGATGGTTTACCAAGCAAAGTAATGTTAAATGAACAAGAACTTGTACGCTTAAAATTAGATGCGCCGTATAGCGTTAAACTCTCAAACGAATTAAGTAAATTAGGGATTAAAGTAAATAAATCGTGGGATATGGAAGGAATGGTGGATGAATTATGCCAATTGCTTTTGAAAAAGTAAATTATATTTATGCGCCAAAGACTCCATTTCAATATGAAGCTTTAAAAAATATCGATCTAGCGATTGAATTAAATAAGATAACAGCTATTATTGGTCCAACAGGTAGTGGGAAGAGCACATTAGTTCAACACTTAAACGCATTATTATTGCCTACAGAAGGTACAGTTTTTGTATTAGATCGTGCCCTTATAGCGAATCAAAAGAATAAGGATCTAAAATCACTTCGTCAAAAAGTTGGTTTAGTCTTCCAGTTTCCTGAATATCAATTATTCGAAGAAACCATCTTAAAGGATGTTATGTTTGGTCCGTTAAACTTCAAAGTTAGTGAAGAAGAAGCGCGTCAAAAATCAATGACTGCTTTAACAATGGTTGGACTTGATGAAAGCTTCTATGAACGTTCACCGCTTGATATTTCAGGAGGTCAAAAACGTAGAGTCGCAATCGCTGGTATTCTAGCAATTAATCCTGATGTATTGGTTCTTGATGAGCCTACTGCAGGTCTTGATCCACAAGGTGCTAAATCAATGATGGAATTATTTGTGGAACTAAACCGTAAATATAAAAAGACAATATTAATTGTTACACATGATATGGATCATGTTTTAAACTATTGCGATAACGTTATTGTAATGAAAAAAGGTGAAGTAATTACACACCAACAAGTAAATGATTTCTTCTTTAAAGGAGACTCAGTCATTGATATCGAAATGGCATTACCACAACGTTTAAGATTTGTGGAAGCACTTCGTGAAAAAGGATTCAATCTAGAATCGAAAATCTCAAATATTAAAGAACTTGCATTAGCGATTAAGAAGGAGATATCACATGAATAACATTGCGTTAGGACGTTATCTACCTTTAAATTCGATTGTACATAAAATGGATCCTAGATTTAAACTTGTTGCGATGCTTGTTCTTATGGTCGCAATCTTTTTCCCATCCGGTTATATCGGTTATGTAATTATTGGTATATTTGTATTATTTGCTTTATTACTCGCAAAACTAAACTTTACGATGATTATTCGTGCAATGAAACCAATGTTATTTATGTTAGTGTTCTTAACCTTCGTAAATACACTCGTTCTTAGAACAGGATATGTATTGGTAGATTTATTTGGATTTAAAGTATATAGTGATGCGATATTTCAAACACTATATATAACAATACGATTATTATTAATGATCATGGTTACAACAATCCTTACCGCAAGCACTAAACCATTAGATTTAACACTCGCAATCGAAGATTTATTCGGTCCATTAAAACGTTTCGGTTTTCCTGCGCATGAAATCGCAATGATGATTTCAATCGCATTACGATTTATTCCGACACTAATCGATGAAACAAATCGAATTATGAAGGCACAAGCATCACGTGGAGTAGATTTAAAAGAAGGTTCATTTAAAGAAAAGATTATGGCTGTTTTGTCATTAATCGTTCCTTTATTTGTATCAAGTTTCCAAAGAGCTGAAGAGTTAGCCGATGCGATGGAAGCAAGAGGTTATATACCTTCCGCAACACGAACGCGCTATAAACAACTTAAACATACACCTAAAGACTGGATTATGATGGGTTCAGTTATTGTAATATTAGGAAGTGTTGTATGGATAAGTCTTTAAAAAGAGTATTATGTACCGTGATGTATCATGGTGCACATTATTCTGGTTGGCAAGTCCAAGACAATAAACCATCCATTCAATCCACAATTCAAAATGTACTAGGTCGTATGCATCATCATCCTATAAAGATTGTTGGATCAGGTAGAACAGATGCAGGTGTGCATGCGTTTGGCCAATGTTTCCACTTTGATACAGACTTAACATTAAGTGAAGAACGTTGGGTAGTAGCGATTAATAGTCAATTACCTAAAGATATTAAAATACTTGATGCTCAATTTGTGCATTCACAATTTCATGCTCGATTTAGTGTTGTTTCAAAACGTTATGATTATTTGATTTCTAAAGAGGAAACAAACCCTTTTAGTTATCAAACACATTTAAGTCTTACAAAGAAACTAAACTATAATGCGATAAATCAAGCAATTAGTATATTGGTTGGTACGCATGATTTTTCTAGTTTCTGTTCAAACACAAAAGAAGAAATGCCAAATCAAGTACGTACGATCATGCATTTTGAATGCATTGATGAGGAAGAACAAATTAGATTCATCTTAATCGGTGATGGTTTTTTACGTTACATGGTAAGAATGTTAGTAGCGATTTTAGTAGATGTTGGCTTAGGTAAAGTAACTGTCAAAGAAGTTCAGACGATATTAGAAAAGCGAGACAAACGAGCTTACAGTGGTATTATTGATGCATGTGGACTTTACTTAATGGAAGTGCATTATAAAGAGGATGAAGCATGATAAAAACAAATTACCATACACACACTACACGCTGTAAACATGCGGAAGGTAGTGATGAAGAATATGTATTAGCTGCGATTGAAGCTGGATTAACAGAGATAGGATTTTCTGATCATGCCCCATGGCCTAAATTACCAATCGAACATCACATGATTCGCATGGAAATTAGTGAATTTACAGATTATGTTCAATCTATTAAGCGTCTTCAAAGACAATATGCGAATAAAATCAAAATTAATCTAGGACTCGAAGCAGAATATTACGCAGATCGAATGGATTTCATGAAAAATCTATTAAACGAAACACCACTGGATTATCTAGTGTTTGGAAATCATTTCCATCTATTTGAAGTTCGTGGACATTATTATGGAAATTATAGTGATACAGCTAATTTATTAACCCATTATGAAGAGGACTCAATTAATGGATTAAAAACAGGTTTATTTAAGATTTTTGCACATCCAGATTTATTTGTTCGTTCTCTAAAAGAATGGAATAAAGATGTGGAGAATATGTCACGAAGAATTATTCAATGTGCGAAAGAAATGAATGTCGCATTAGAATATAATCTAGGTGGTATTCGCAACTTTAGTCATTTAAAGATGACATATCCAAGTAATCAATTTTGGAAGATTGTGGCAGAAGAGAAGGCTAGTGTAATAATTGGCGTTGATGCACATTCTCCTCAAGATTTACTTGATTATAATTCAGTAAAGAATGCGGAACTATTTCTTCAATCGATTGGTATAACAATTATCGATGGATTAGATATCCAAATTAAGTAATATTTCTTGGGAAATAGATAAATATGAACACGTTAGCGTATGGATTTTCATTACTTGTCTCCATTGGATTGCCAATACTAATTAGTATATTTTTAATTATCAAATCTAAATCATTCTTTAAGCCAATTTTTATTGGTGTTTTAACGTTCTTAATTTTCCAAGTATTTACACGTGTATATCTTATACAAGAGGTTTTACCTACTCAAGTCTGGTATATTCTTTTTACCTATCAATATCCTATTCTATATGTGTTCCTTTTATCCTTTACTGCAGGATTATTTGAAGAATGTGGAAGATATATTATGATGAAGTTGTTCATTAAGAACGCAAATATAAAAACCGCAATTGCATTTGGGATTGGACACGGTGGAATAGAGGCAATACTCTTTGTTGGAATAGCTCTCATTATGACAAATCCGAATCTTATCGATTCCGCAAGTTTATGGATGAGTGGATTAGAACGTTTAAGTGCGATGATTATCCATATCACTTTCTCAGTTTTAGTCTATCAAGCAGTTTATCGTGGTAAACGTTGGAATGTAATAATATCAATTGTTGCGCATACATTAGTTAATTTCATCTCTGTATATTTAATGATGAATGGAGTTAATCTGTGGGCTGTGGAAGGTATTTTAATCATTATGGCGCTTATTGGTCTATTTACTGTTTATCTACAATGGAGGAAAGAAAATGAAACGCATCTTATTAATAATTAGTTTGTTTATGTTAGTTGGGTGTAGCTCTAATAATGTACCAGAAGGATTTGAAGAAAAAACATTAAACCAAAAAGCTGAATCGATTGTCACTTTACTCAATAGTAATCAACTTGATGAAGTTTATGCGATGTTTAGATCTGATATCCAAACCATGGTTTCAGTTGAAGAATTAGATAAAATTATATCTGATAAATTAGCAGTTATTGGAGATTTTAAAGAGATTAGTCAAATCGCAATAACCGATACAAAAGATCCAAGTACTTCTGAACTTTATGCAGTGGTTATCATCGTATCTGAACATGAAGATGGTAAATCAACTTATACAATTAGTTTTACTAAATCACTTGAGATTGTTGGGTTTTATATTAAATAATACGATATAAAAAGATAATAAATGACTTATTTTAATACAAACAATCAATAAAATATTGTTTGTTTTTTTAAGCATTTTTTGCCTAAGCTTTGTGGTATACTAAACAAGTAAAAACGGAATATTGAATGGTGTTGTGTGTCTTTTGCGAAATAGATATAAACGACTTGAATGTTAAGTAATATACCTTGACACTTAAGAGGTTTAAGACTATAATAACAATCGGCACTTTATGCCAATGTAGCCCCGGAAACTACAATTGGTTAGGAGGAAATTCATTATGCGCCAGACAACCATGGCAAAACCAAATGAAGTTGTTCGTCAATGGTATATCGTTGATGGAACAGGTTTAACATTAGGACGCTTAGCATCTCAAGTTGCTACAGTATTAAGAGGTAAACACTTACCTACTTACACACCTAACGTTGACACGGGAGATTTTGTAATCATTATTAATGCGGACAAAATTGTCGTCACCGGAGATCAAGACGAAAAGAAAAATTACTATAGTCATTCGCAATTTGCAGGTGGATTACGCGTACGTTCTACCAGAGTTATGCGTCAAAACTACACTGTTGAATGGGTAGAAAAAGCCGTACACGGCATGTTACCTCATACACGTTTAGGTAACAAACAACGTAGACATGTATTTGTTTACAAAGGTGCAGAGCACCCTCACTTGGCACAACAACCAATTGAACTAAAAATTAAGGGATAGGAGGAAACATGGTCGCTAAGAAAAAGAAAGCCGTCGTTACTTATTTAGGTACAGGACGTCGTAAATCATCTGTCGCTCGTGTATATTTAACTCCAGGTACAGGTATCATTTCAGTAAATGATAAAACCTTGGACGAATACCTACCACTTGAAACACTAAGAATGGTTGTACGTTCACCGTTACAACTTACTGAAACTCTTGCTTCATTTGATGTTAAAATCAATGTTCAAGGTGGCGGATACACTGGTCAATCTGGTGCTATGCGTCATGGTATTACAAGAGCACTTATGGAAGTCTCTGCTGATTACCGTCCAGCTTTAAAGGCTGCAGGTTATGTTACACGTGATCCACGTGCTAAAGAACGTAAGAAGTACGGATTAAAAGGCGCAAGAAGAGCTCCACAATTCTCAAAACGTTAATTCGTTTATGGAAAGATTCAAGCATTGCTTGGGTCTTTTTTTTATCAATTTGACATAATAAAATCGGTAAATTATGATTAATGTAAATTCGGGGGAACTATGCAAACGATAATTAAACGTATGATTGTATCTTTTTGTCTTATTTTTTTAGTTGCATGTATGGAAAAAGAAGTGAAAGTGTTTGATGAAGTTGAAATAAGTGAATATGCGGAAGAAATTGCGTTAAAGATTAATGATGGAGATGTTCAATACGCATATGATTTGTTTCTAGAGAAGTATAAACAATCCGTTACTGTTGAAAACTATGAAACGTATGTTGATAGTGTATTAAATGGTGCTGGTGTATATGAACGACTAATTAGTGTTGAATTCAATGAATCAAAGAATCCTTTAAATGAAGAACCGATTGGGGCGGCTTATGTACGCATGAAATATGAAAAAGGAATCGTTATCTATACAATAGCGTTTGATAAAGATAAGAATATAACAGGACTATTACTTCAACTTGATTTTAGTTAATATAATAATAAGGAAATGAATACTTAAGAATTAGTATTTAAAAGGGTTTCAAAATGAATTTTAACGATTTTGCTCTTAAATGGGATACTGATAGACGTGTTAAACGAGCGAAAGTAATCTCTGATTTCATAAATGAAAAAGTAAAGTTACATTCAGAAATGAATGTTTTAGAGTTTGGGTGTGGAACAGGATTAATTAGTTTTAGTCTATATCCATTGGTAAAATCTATAATTGGATATGATACGTCAAATGGGATGTTAGACATATTCAATCGGAAAATAGGCGAATTAAATACAAACAATGTTATAAGCACAACTAATTTACTAGCTTATACGAATCAGATAGACTGTGTAATAAGCTCAATGGTATTTCATCATATACTTGATATAAAATCACAGCTAAGTGAACTTTCGAAGGTATTAACATCTAAAGGTGAATTATTTATAGTTGATCTAGATAAAGAAGATGGTAGCTTTCATAAAGATGAACTAGATTTTGAAGGTCATAATGGATTTGATCGTGATGAGTTTTGTGAAATATTAAAGAATGTTGATTTTGAGATTATGGGCGTTGGGACAGCATTAACTGATGTAAAACGCGTAAACGGGATAGATATTCCATATCGTTTGTTTTATATCCATGCGAGGAAAAAAGTATGATAAAACCTAGAATGTTAAAACCTGGAGATTGTGTGGCGACAGTTAGCTTATCTTGGGGAGGAGCTGGCGATACGGAGATCCTGTGGCGATATCAGGTGGGGAAGAAGCGCTTAGAATCTGAGTATGGACTTAAAGTTATTGAAATGGAACATACGTTAAAAGGCACAGAATTTGTTTATAATCATCCAGAGCTTCGTGCAAAGGATTTAATGGATGCGTTTAGGAACCCTGAAATAAAGGGTGTTTTCTCGTGTATTGGAGGAGATGATAGTATTCGTTTACTTCCTTATATCGATTTTGATGTAATCCGCAATAATCCTAAGATATTTATTGGGTATTCTGATTCTACCATTACTCACTTAATGTGTTATAAAGCAGGATTAATCAGTTATTATGGACCATCTATTTTAGCTGAGTTTGCGGAGAATATTAAGATATTCGATTATACAAATGAATCCATTCGTAAGACATTATTTAATCAAGACATAATAGGAGAAATTAAACCATCCTCTTCCTGGACATCTGAGAGGATAAAGTGGCTAGAGGAAAATAAAGACATACAAAAAACAATGATTCCACATACAGGATATGAATTACTTAAAGGGAATGGAGTTGTAAAAGGAAAATTGTTTGGTGGATGTATCGAAGTACTAGAATTTGCGAAAGGTACAATACTGTGGCCAGAATTAAATGATGATACAATACTCTTCTTTGAAACGTCAGAAGAAATGCCACATCCAGATCAAGTGTTATATTGGCTAAGAAATTATGCGATTACAGGTATACTTACAAGCGCTAAGGCAATTCTCTTTGGGAAACCATGCGAAGAGAAATATAAAGAAGAGTATCGCGAAGTGATTAAAAAGGTTGTTCAGGAATTTAATATTGAATGTCCTATTATGCTTGATATGTGTTTTGGACATAACGAACCAATGCATGTTATACCATATGGTGTATTAGCTGAAGTTAATTGTGAATATAAAACATTTTCAATCTTAGAATCTGGTGTATCTTAATGTCGAATATTTTAGAAGAAATGACGTTCTTTCACAATTAAAAAAATAGTTAAATTACTTCGTTTTTAGTAGCGAAATGTTATTGACAGACTAGATTAGTTTTGTTATATTTATATGGCATCGATTGTGGAATGGGCCTGTAGCTCAGGTGGTTAGAGCGCACCCCTGATAAGGGTGAGGTCGTTGGTTCGAGTCCATTCAGGCCCACCATCGATAGTTTGGGGTTTTAGCTCAGTTGGGAGAGCACCTGCCTTGCACGCAGGGGGTCATCGGTTCGAGCCCGATAAGCTCCACCAAATTAACAAATAAGCCACTCTTGAGTGGCTTTTGTTATATAAGGAGGAAATTATGTTGAAATTAAAAGAAAACAAACAGTTTTATATCAGCGTACTCGTAATCGCGGTTCCTTTTATGCTTCAACAATTAATTACTTCCTCTGTTAACTTATTAGATAACTTAATGGTTGGGCAATTAGGAGACGCGGCTATTGCGGGAGTTGCGGCTGCGAATCGTTTTTATATGATTGCGAACTTTGGAATATTTGGAGTTGGTGGTGCAATGTCTATATTCTTAGCTCAATACTTTGGGGCTAATGATAAAGAGCATGTAAAACAAACATTTAGATATGGGATCATTAGTGCTTATGTAATAATTGCACCATTTGTTTTGTTGGGATTTATTTATCCTAATCAAATCTTAAGTTTCTTTACAAGAGATCTTGAAGTTATAAAGATGGGTTCAGATTATTTACGTATTGCGATTCTTACTTACATTCCCATGGCATTATCGATGACAATTGGTAATGCGATGCGTTCTTTAGGTGAAACTAAGGTTCCGTTATATTCTTCAATCGTTGCGATTTTTACAAATGCATTCTTTAACTACATTATGATCTTTGGTCATCTAGGGTTTCCAGCTTTAGGTGTAGCGGGAGCTGCGTATGCGACGATTATTGCGCGTATTGTGGAAGTTATCATATTCTTAGTTGTTTCAAAGCGTATGGATTTCATGTTTAAGACGGCTGTAAAAGATTTGTTTAAAATATCAAGAAAATTAGCTAAGGCTATTACAATTAAAGCAGTACCTTTGACGATTAATGAAATATTATGGTCAAGTGGTATGAGTATTCTATTTATGTTCTATAGTACGCGTGGAACTGAGGTTATGGCAGGGATGTCGATCTCTGGTTCTGTTGCGGATTTATTCTTTACCCTATTTGGTGGTATGGCCGTTGCGACGACGGTTGTTGTGTCGCAAGTGTTAGGTGCTAATAAACTAGATGAGGCTCGTAATAATGCGTATAATATGATTCGTTTCTCAGTTATGTTATCAATTGCATTAGGAATTCTAATGTTTGCGTTTAGTTATGTTGCACCAAATTTCTATAATGTGACGGATTATAGTCGTGAAACAGCGGCTACATTCTTACGTATCATGTCAGTAATGTTCTGGATCTATATGTCTAATGCACAATGTTTCTTTATTTTAAGAGCAGGTGGAGATACGAAGTCTACATTACTTATGGATTCTGTATTTATGTGGACGGTTAATTTACCGGCTGTTGGGTTAGTAACTTACTTAACAGGATGGAATGTCTTTGCGATTTATTTGGTTGGTCAGTCTACAGATTTCTTAAAACTAATCGTTGCTTATAGTTTAGTTCGAAAAGAGAAATGGGTTAAAAATTTAGCTCATACGCATGAAGAAAAATTAGTTGTATTAGATGATTAAAATATCTTAAAAATCTCTTGAAATGTGTTTATAACTATGTTATATTTTATAAGCACTTGCCTAAATAGCTCAGTCGGTAGAGCAAACGGCTGTTAACCGTTAGGTCGTAGGTTCGAGTCCTACTTTAGGCGCCATTGTGGCCCGTTGGAGAAACGGTTAACTCACATGCCTTTCACGCATGCATTCACGGGTTCGAATCCCGTACGGGTCACCAATTTAAAAAAACACGTAAGCACTAAATGCTTGCGTTTTTTTATGCTTAGAATTCTTGCATTCATTATTTAAATACGCTATAATCATAAGGCATTAAAAATGACTTGTTAGCTCAGTTGGTAGAGCAACTGACTCTTAATCAGTGGGTCGACGGTTCGAGCCCGTCACGAGTCACCATTGTGTAATTTAACCTATATTATAGATATAGGTTTTTTATTTGTTAATTTTCATATTAGCTTGACTTAGATATCATTGATTGAAATAATGAAATCAAGTAAGGGTAATTATGCTCAATGGATATATCCTAAAAAGTGTATTAATTGGAACGATGGTTTTATTAGTATTTGGTATTTTTAACTTGCCCTATGGATTTTATGAATTACTGAGAGATTGTGTATTTTGGGGATCTATCTATATATTATTTAAGTTAAGAGATATAAATGAGAATAACATCTTGGTATTTATAATATTATTTATAATTGGTTGTATTATCTTTAATCCTATTATGAAGATTCAATTAGATAAGGGGATATGGATAATAATAGATATTGTATATGCGTTTATCTATGGAGTATTCTATCTTTATTGTATTAAGCATGATTATATCTAAATTAACTAATTCGCCTATCTACTAAGATAGGCTTTCTTTTAGCTGTAAATTACCATGAAAATGGCTAAATGAAACAAAAATGAAATATTTTCACAAATAATGTAAAATAATGATTGAATTTCACATAACTTTCATTTATAATCAACTCATATTACCAAAGGAGGGTATTTATGAAGAGAATTCTAGCGATAGTAGCAACAATTACTTTACTGTTCTCAGGCTTGACGGCTTGTGCAGCAGAAGAGGCAGTTGCGGAAACAATTAAAGTAGGTTTAAACGTTGAATTAACTGGTGAGGCCGCTGTTTATGGTACACCTGAAAAATTAGCTGCTGAATTAGCGGTTAAAGAAATTAATGATGCTGGTGGTGTTTTAGGCAAACAAATCGAATTAGTTATTTACGATACTAAAACGGATACTGCAGAAGCAACAAGTAATGCGACTAAATTAATGACTGAAGATGGTGTTGTGGCAGTTATCGGCGCAGCAATCTCAGGTACAACAATGGCAGCTGCTCCTGTAGCTAACCAATATGAAGTACCATTGATTACACCTTCAGGTTCAAATGCATTAGTTACTAATGATGGAACAGCTGTTTATCCATTCGTATACCGTGCATGTTTTATCGATCCATTCCAAGGTTTAGTATTAGCTAATTTTGCGGCAGATAATTTAGGCAAAACAAAAGCTGTAGTTTTAGGTTCAAGTTCATCTGATTACGCTAAAGACTTAGCATCAATCTTCTCTGAACAATTCGCAGTTAAAGGCGGCACAGTTGTCGCAACAGAATACTATACAGATGCGGACACAGATTTCTCTGCTATCTTGACTAAAGTTCAAGCAGCTGGTGAATTTGATGTTGTATTCGTAGCAGACTATGCAGTACGTGCTGGCTTAATTATTAAACAAGCTCGTGAAGCTGGTATCGTAGTTCCGTTTGTTGGACCAGATGGTTTCGAATCACCTGATCTAGTTGAACTTGCTGGTGGAGCAGCTAACCTTAATGATGTTTACTTCTCTACACACTTCTCATCTTTAAGCGAAGATCAAAAAGTTCAAGACTTTATTACGAATTACACTGCATTTGTTGGTGAAGCTCCAAGTGCTCTAAGTGCATTGGCTTATGATACAGTTTACATGTTGAAAGCGGCTATCGAAGCTGCTGGCGAAGTTGATCCTGTTAAAGTTAATACAGCTCTTGAAGCTCTAAAAGACTTCCCAGGCATCACTGGAACAATTAGCTTTGATGAATGGCATAATCCTGTTAAATCTGCTATCGTTGTTCAATTAGTTGACGGCGTACAAGCTGCCGCAACAGTTGTTAATCCTTAAGCCGAATAAAGTAGTATCACTTAAACAGGTGAAAGGAAACTTTCACCTGTTTGTTTCAAAAGGAGAGTCTTATGCAAGAATTTTTACAACAGCTCGTTAATGGACTATCAGTCGGTAGTATTTATGCTTTAATCGCATTAGGCTATACGATGGTTTATGGTATTATCAAACTCATCAATTTTGCGCATGGTGACATGTATATGATTGGTGCCTATATTGGTTTAATCTCTGTAACGGTATTTAAACTTCCGTTCTTTTTAGCGTTAATAAGCACAATGGTATTAACTGCTTTAATTGGTGTAATAATTGAGAGAATTGCATATAAACCTCTTCGTAAATCGACACGTGTTGCGGCGCTAATTACCGCAATTGGGGTATCCTTCTTTTTACAAAATATTGTAAGTCGAATCATGGGTGCGAAGATTTATACGTTCCCAGCGGTTTTAAATAATGAATTGTATGTGATTGGTGGTATTCGTATAAACTCTCAACAGGTTGTTATATTTGCGACTTCGATTGTATTAATGTTACTTCTTCAAGTTATCGTACAAAAGACTAAGATTGGTCGTGCAATGCGATCGGTTGCGGTAGATCAAGATGCGGCTCGTTTGATGGGTGTTAATGTGGATCATATCATTACATTGACCTTTGCGATTGGTAGTTCATTGGCTGCGGCAGCGGGTATTTTAGTTGGTATTTATTATAATACAGTTAATCCGTTGATGGGGTTTGCGCCAGGTCTTAAAGCATTCGTTGCGGCGGTATTTGGTGGTATAGGTATTATTCCTGGAGCGATGCTTGGCGGCTTCTCTATTGGTTTAATCGAAACCTTCGTGAGTGGTTATGGTTCTACATTGTACAAAGATGCGGTTGTTTATATCATTTTAATTCTTGTGTTAATTATTAAACCAAGTGGATTACTTGGTAAGAATAAGAAGGAGAAGGTGTAATATGAAACAATCTCTATTCAATAAAAAGAATTTAACATGGTTAGCGATTGCGGTTGTTATATTCGTTGTAGTTCAACTCTTAATCAACGCAAGAATCATTTCACCGTATTATCGTGTAACATTATTCTGGATTTGTATCTTCGCTATTCTTGGAGTTAGTTTAAACATCATTATTGGGGTTACTGGGCAGTTTTCTCTAGGTCATGCTGGGTTTATGTCTATTGGCGCATATAGCGCCGCAGTGCTCTTAAAAATGATGCCTGATTATACTGGACTTGCGATTGGGATTGGAGTTGGTCTTGTGATTAGCTTTGTGGTTTCGTTTATTGTCGCAATGCCTACATTACGTTTAAAAGGTGATTATCTTGCGATCGCAACACTCGGTGTTGGTGAGATCATTCGTATCATCATCCTTAATATGACAATCACAAATGGTGCATCTGGGATAAGTAATATTCCATTCTTAGTAAACTGGCCATTAATGTTTGTGTTTACAGTTCTAGCTATCGCATTATCCGCTAACTTTAAAAATTCAGCGATTGGTCGTGCATGTATATCAATCAAAGAAGATGAAATAGCGTCTGAAGCGATGGGAATTAATACGACAAAATATAAAGTTACAGCGTTTGTATTCGGTGCATTACTCGCAAGTGTTGCGGGCGCTTTGTATGCGACAAGTTACTATGTTATTAAGCCTGAAACATTTGGTATTACAAATTCTATAAATATCTTAGTTATTGTAGTATTTGGTGGCATGGGTAGTTTAACGGGAAGTGTTGTGGCTGCGATTGTCTTGGGTATTATTAATATTGTCTTACAACCTTTGGCAGAGTTAAGAATGATTATCTATGCCTTAGCGCTTATTGGAATCATGATATTTAGACCTCAAGGTTTATTAGGAACGTATGAAGCGTCTCTAAGTTCATTGTTTAATTTTAAATCACACTTTAAGCGTTTTACTAAGGCTGGGAAGGAGAAAGCATGAGTTTCTTAACCGTTGATCATATAACTAAAAACTTTGGTGGATTAAGTGCTGTATCCAATGTCTCACTTACAATTGAAGAAGGTGAACTTGTTGGTTTAATCGGTCCAAATGGTGCTGGTAAAACGACTTTATTTAATGTATTAACGGGCGTATATACGCCTACTACAGGTCGTGTAATTTTACATAAGAATGGCAAAGATATTGAACTCAATAAATTAGCGCCTTACAAAATTACACATCAAGGGGTTGCACGTACGTTCCAAAACATCCGATTATTCAAAGAATTGTCGGTATTAGATAATGTTAAAATTGCGATGAATCAAGAAGTAAAATATTCAATTCTTGGCGCATTGCTTAGAATTGGAAATTTCTATAAGTCAGAAGCTGATATTGAGAAGCGTGCTTTAGAGTTTCTAAAAAAAGTAAATCTTGATGAATTAGCTCAAACTAAAGCAAAGAATTTGCCGTATGGTAAACAAAGACAACTTGAAATTGCGCGTGCAATGGCAACGGGTGCTAAACTATTATTCTTAGATGAACCAGCCGCAGGGATGAATCCTCAAGAGACTCTGGCATTAACAGAGTTTGTGGCTAAGATTCGTAGAGAAATGGATTTAACCATTGTGTTGATCGAACATGATATGTCATTGGTTATGGAAATCTGTGAACGTATCTTTGTGTTGGATTATGGTAAACTTATTGCGCAGGGTACTGCGAATGAAGTTAAACACAATCCTAAAGTAATTGAAGCATATCTTGGTGAGGAGGAAGCTTAATGTTAAAAGTAGAAAATTTGAATGTACATTATGGTGTTATCCATGCCTTGAAAGATGTTAATATTGAAGTAGAAGAAGGTCAGATTGTGTCGCTTATTGGATCAAATGGTGCTGGTAAAACAACCCTATTAAGAACAATCAGTGGACTTATAAAAGCAAGCTCTGGATCTGTATTATATCTTGGTGAGAATATTGCGTTAGTATCGGCACAAGTCTTACCGACACGTGGTTTAGTTCAAGTACCGGAGGGTCGTAGAATCTTCTCTGGGTTAACTGTTTACGAGAACTTAATGATGGGTGCTTATTTGCGTAAAGATAAAGATGGGATTAAACAAGATCTAGAGAAGATTTATAAACGTTTTGAGATTTTAGCGAATCGTAAGAATCAAGATGCGTCCACATTATCGGGTGGTGAACAACAGATGCTTGCGATTTCAAGAGCGCTTATGGCTAAGCCTAAGTTATTGTTGCTGGATGAACCATCAATGGGATTAGCGCCGTTATTGGTTAAAGAAATCTTTAATATCATTAAAGAGATCAACCAACAAGGTACAACGATTCTATTGGTTGAGCAGAATGCGATGCAAGCTCTTAAGATTGCGGATAAAGCGTATGTATTAGAAACTGGTAATATTGTATTACAAGGTACAGGTCAGGAATTACTTAGTAGTCCTGAAGTACAGAAAGTCTATTTGGGAGGATAACCATGTACGTTAAGAATAAAATGACTGTTAATCCAAAGACAGTTACCCCTGATCAAACTATTTCAGAAGTTTTAGATTTAATGCATGAGTTTAAGATTCACCGTATTCCAGTTGTTGAGAAAGGTGTATTGGTAGGTCTAGTGACACAAGGTGTTGTACAAGAGAATTCTCCATCACACTTAACAACACTAAGTATTCATGAAATGAATTATCTGTTGTCTAAGACTAAAGTTAAAGACATTATGATTAAGAAGGTTGTGACAGTTGGACCTGAAGCGTTAGTTGAAGAAGCGGCTGATATCATGGAGAAGAAGGATATAGGCTGTTTACCGGTTGTTGGTGATTCTAATGTGTTATTAGGGATTATGACGACTAGTGACATCTTAAAAGCGTTTGTGGACTTGTTTGGGTATAACCAACAAGGTTCACGTGTTACTTTCTTGGTTAATGATCAAGTTGGGGCATTCGCTGCGTTTACGAAGTTGTTTGCGGATAATGGAATATCAATCTCTCATTTCACGAATTTAGGCGATGAAGTTATGATTCGTTGTAACGAGTTGGATAAGAAAAGAGTTCGCGAATTGTTAGAAAAGAATGGGTATACACTTACATCATTACTATAAACAGGGTTAGCCCTGTTTTTTCTTGAGTTTAATTTTAGATTTGATAGAATAGTTGAGTAATAAGAGTTTGTATTAAAGGAGGATTTATTATGTATGATGTAATCGTATTAGGTAAAGGACCAGCTGGTATACAAGCAGCTGTTTATATTAAAAGAGCTAATTTAAATGTTTTAGTGATTGGCAAAGATGGTGGCGCATTATCTAAAACGGATAAAATAGGGAATTATTTTGGGTTTACGCAAATTAGTGGACCAGAATTACTTGAAGAAGGTTTTAAGCATGCGAAAGTATTGAGTATTGAATTGATTGATGAAGAAGTAACTGGTTTAAGTTTCGGCTTAGATTTTGAAGTTACTACTACGCTTAATTCATATCATTCGAAAGCGGTAATACTTGCGACAGGTTCTCCCCGTGCTACAGTACGTATTCCTAATCTAAAGGAACTTGAAGGAAGAGGTGTATCGTATTGTGCAATTTGTGATGCGTTCTTCTATCGCAAGAAAATTGTTGGTGTATTGGGACATGGTGATTATGCGGCACAAGAAGCACATGAACTCGTAAATGTGGCAGATCAAGTTATAGTGTTTACGAATGGGTTGGAACCGATTGGACATTTTGACTCAAGAGTAAAGTTTGTGAAGAACAAGATTAAGAATCTGGTTGGGACTGATCGTCTTCAAGCAGTAACGCTAGATGATGATAGTACAGTTGATGTGTCAGGTTTGTTTATTGCGTTAGGTTCCGCATCTGCGACTGATTTAGCCCTTAAGATTGGTGCATTGGTTGAGAATAATAAAATTATTGTGGATGAGAAGAAACAAACAAATGTCCCAGGATTATTTGCGGCAGGTGATTGTACACCTGGTATTATGCAAATTGCGAAAGCTGTTGGGGATGGATGTGTTGCTGGACTCGAATCTATCGCATTTATTCGTAATTTAAAGTAATTTCTTATTGAACTGTATTCAAAAGATTGTTATAATTTGAATGCACTTTGCGCGTGTGGCGAAATTGGCAGACGCACTAGACTTAGGATCTAGCGGGCAACCATGCAGGTTCAAGTCCTGTCACGCGCACCATTGTAACAAATAGAGCACATATTTCAAATATGTGCTTTTGTTTTAGATTCGATTGTTAAAGGGTATTAGCTACTTTATTATAAATTACATAATAAATAGCACAATTGAATAATTCCCCTAAATTCCCTGCCTAACAGAATTCTAATGCAAATCTATGTCAACCTAGTATAATTAAAAGGTAGAAAGTGAAATTATTAAATTGCGGAGATGGTACAAATAGATCGTAACAAAGCTCTCTTAACCGTTACCTTGGGAGTTATTATGGCACTAATTATTATGCTTGTATTCTCCCGTGGTCTTCTCAATCAATTAGGAGTTTAATATGTTCAAAATATTTCATCAGTATAAAGGTTTATCAAGGGATATTTATATCCTTTTTATTGGGCGTGTCGTTGGGGCTATGGGTACTTTTATATGGCCGATGATGACCCTCATTCTTTCAGCTAAGTTTCATTATGATGCGCCAACCATCGCTCTCATTATGATTGTTGGGGGAGCGATTCAAATACCTGCCCAAGCCTTAGGTGGTAAGTGGGCAGATAAGTATGGACGAAAAAACGTTATCCTCATTTCTTCCTATCTGATGGTTGCTGGGTATTTTCTCAATGCATTTCTACCTTTAGGTTTACATACGATTATTATCTTCTTTTTATCTGGATTCTTTGGGACAGCTTCTCATCCTGCCTCACATGCATTAATAGCGGATAAAACATCTTCAAAAGACAGAGAAAGAGCTTATTCATTATCTTACTTAGGTTTTAATTTAGGCTTTATTTTAGGCCCGAGTATAGGAGGTTTTCTCTTTCAAAACCATCTCGGATTAGCTTTTTTTATTGATGGTTTAACAACTTTATTTGGGACTATTCTTATTCATATTTATATTCAAGATGGACTTCGTGAAGGAGAACATATTGAAATTGGTGACTATGAGAAAGAAAGTCATCACGATAGTATCTTTAAGCTTTTCAAAACCAATTCTGTTTTATGGTTTTACGTGCTTATGATAGCGATATCTGAAGTGATGTATATGCAAGTTAATTTTTTACTCCCTTTACAACTTGAAAAAACGATGACTAATTTTTCGGAGTTCTATGGGTTTTTATCTAGTTTTAATGGCTTAGTGGTTATTCTATTTACCCCTTTATTAACCATTTGGTTAAAGAAAACGATAGAGATTAAACGCTTCATATTAGGAACACTTCTATATATGTTTACCTTTGTGTTATTTGCCTTACTGTTTAACTATTGGATTATTTTTATAATTGGTATGTGGCTCTTTACATTAGGTGAAATTAGTTTTGCGATCACACGTGGTGCTTATGTAACAAGACGTATTCCAACCACACACCGTGCACGTGTGGAAGCTAGTATTGGTGTTGTGTCGATGGTATTAATTGGTGTTGGACAATACTTCTTCTCTCAAACCCTTAAATATATAGATTACAACTATGCATGGTTTATCATCTTTGGCTTTGGATTGATATTGATGATACTATTTCCATTCTTTTTGCATCTGGATCAAAAAAGGTATCCTAAACTTTATAACGTATGATCAATACTTTTGTCTTAACTTTACGCATAAGTATGATCGTAGTGGTGTTCTTTATTCTACCTTTTGTTGTATCCATTTCAATTTCGGAAATTGCATTATCAAGTCGTCCAATTAGATGATATGGTTAAGTACTGCAATTTTTGGATAATTTTACCAAGTGATATACAAGAAACGCCTCTTCTCCATCAACTAATCAATTCTGTGTTGAACAATAAAACTTGTATTTATCAATATTTACTTTAATGTAACCTAAAATGTATTAATTTCTAAAGGGTAACAGAATATAAAAATCTATAGTAATACATTTATTTCTATATTATTTTTTAAACGAATAACTGTAGATTACGGTTGTTTACGTAGATGCGTACAATATTTAATAACCTGTCACGCACTCCAATGTACATATTAAGCACCTAATGGGTACTTTTTTGTATGTTATTATCATAATTGAGATATTAGTTTTTTTAAAAATGGTTAATCTCAAAATTCTAAGAATTATTTTGGATAAGTGAATTTTTGCTGATTAATATCAATGAATATAATGATATAGTTTAAAAGGAAAATCTTTTTCATGCTTATATTTATTAAAGATATTAAATATAAAGAAATCCAAACAAGTTCGTAGAAAGAATAATTTTTATTGTAAGGGCATTTAATTCAGGAGACAACACTATGGAAAAACTAACTAAACAACAAATAGGTCTACTAATAGGTAGATGTAGAAAATACCTACTAAAATATAAATCAAACGAATATAATCAAAAGAACTTTTTGATTTATAAAGGACTTCCAATTTGTTCTCAATCCACATTATCAAGAATCGAAAATGGAAATGAGTTTACATATGATGAAGTAATCGAAGTACTAATTAATAAATTAGGGTATAACTTTTCAAGTGTTCAAAAAGACTATGATGATTTAGTTAAATTTGCGGATACTTATATTGATTTATTAGTATATAAAAACAATGATCAATTAAAAATATTCGAAAAGGAATTTAATAGTTTATATCGTATACATAAGAATAATTTCTATATTTCGCAATGTTTGGAAATTCTAAACTTATCGTTAAAATACTATTTACATTCAGAAATACCAAATATTGAGAAGATAGAAGAACTTATCTTTTATTTCCCTAATCATTCAAATGCTTTCAACCTAATATTGAAGGATATTATTGTATGGTTCTTGGAAATATCTCCGTTTAATAGTGATTCTATAAGGAAATTTCTTACAACTAATCTTATCTTGGATGATTCTAATGTATTAAATAGAATTTTAAATATAAATATTTCAATAAGAAATGGGGAGTTTATAAAATCACTTAGACTCTTAGATAAAATTCAAATAGATGATATAAATAATTTGACCAAATTTAGAACTAAAAGATTATCCTTACTAGTTCATATTAATATATTAAGATCATTTACTAATTTTCAAGTAGAAAACTTCGATTATATATTAAATCAAAATGACATCCCGAAATTTGAATTAGCTAAACTTTACCATCTACTTGGGATTATCTATATGTATAAATTGGAATACATTAAAGCGTTTGAAAATTTTAATTTATCACATTCGATTTATGAACCTATATCTGTAATTAGTATGCAGTTTATGATAGAGATTTATAGAAAAAACCAAAATTTCGATATAAAGTTATTTTTAAATAAAGTTAATAAACATATAGAAGCATATCCAGATTATTATAAGAATCAATATCGATTATTTGAAATTAAGTACATTGAAGAAGATGCGATAAAAAGTATAAAATTCATAGAGAAGAATTTAGCGCACGATTTTAAAAAAGTAAGAGATAGAAATCTTCAATTCTCAATATTTGAAAGTCAATTAATTGAGTTAGTTACAGAAACAAATACATATAAAAGTCTCTATGATTTCTATATGATTACACAAGACTAATGAATATAATTTGTTAATTTGTCTTTAAAGTGTCGTTTTATAAAAAATATTCAAAATAATGAAATCTTACTTTTAGATTGTAAAATTAGTTGGTGGGTAATGGGATTAGTTAATAAATTGTTGTGCATATTGCTCGGGGGAGTAAGTTACAGTCGAGGTTTAAGAATAATCAAATAGTATTTGTATTGTAGTAGAAACCATCGCATAATGATGGTTTATTTTTATTTATAATGTAATTAAAACGTAGATTAACTATTCCAAATCAAAAAATGATGTAGAATGATATTTGATTGTTTACGAAGGAGTAATATGCAAACAAACATAAATTGGATTCAAAGTATTCGCGATAGAATATCAGTACGAACATATGATGATAGACATATAGAAATAGAGTTGATGAACAAACTTAATTTATCAATTGATCATATAAACCAAGAAGTAAATGAAAAGATGAGATTTCAAATCATAACGAATCAAGATACTAACACACAGGAACCCATTAAGTTAGGTACTTACGGAGTAATTAAAGGGACAAATACATATATTGCAGGAATTATTAAACAAGATGGCCATGAAGTTGAATTAGGCTATCAATTAGAGAAACTTGTATTATATGCGACAAGTTTAGGCTTAGGCACATGTTGGTTAGGTGGAACATATAATCGTAAAGATTTTGAGAATTATCTTTCATTAGTTGATAAAGAATCATTAGTAATACTCATTGCGATAGGATATAAAAAAGATAAATTATCAATGATGGACTCTGCTGTAAGATTTGTCGCAAAGTCAAACCAACGTAAACCATGGGAAGAAATATTCTTTAATGAATCAATCGAGCATGCATTAAACAAAGAATTACTTGGAGATTATTCTACAGTACTTGATTTAGTAAGAATTTCCCCATCTGCCTCAAACAAACAACCGTGGAGAATTGTAAAAAGAGATAAATACTATGATATATATTTATGTCGTACACCTGGTTATGGAATAGTAGGGTATGACATTCAACTTAATGACATTGGAATTGCGAAATGTCACTTTGAATGTTCTGCGAAGGAATTGAATCTTAATGGAAGATGGATTGTTACTTCTGATCCAACACAAATATTGAATTGGGAATATTGTATTTCATGGGAAATTATCGATTAATTAAACATTGTGATAAACAATGTTTTTTCTTTGTGTAAACACACACTTTTGTAACAATTGACTGTTAAGATACAGATGTCAGAGAGATATGACGGAAAGTTAAAATAATATAAAAGTTAAACTTTTATATGAGGGTAAACATATGATGAGAGGATTTAGTGGTGGTCAAGCATTTTCAAGATTTGGAATGATGGGCAACTTTGGTTGGTTTGGAATGTTAGTTTGTTTAATTATTATCGTTCTAGTTATTGTTGGAATCGTTTGGCTAATTAAAACATTGATGAATCGTTCAAATAAGAATGTTGTATCTCAAACGAGTAATCGAAGTATAGAAATCCTTAATGAACGATATGCTAAAGGTGAGATTACAAAAGAAGAATACGATACAATTCGAAAGAGTTTGTAGGAAGGGAGATAAATGAAAAAAATATTAACCTCATTGTTTATTGTCGCTTTTCTATTAACAACTGTTATTGGTGTTAGCGCATTAGAAACACCTATGCGTTCAGTTGACGCAATTGTTTCAGAAATTAGAACTGATTTAGGGATTACAGTTAATGATGCGATTGATGTTAATCTAGTTGATGAAGTATTACTTGAAGAACTTGGTGATTCCGTAATGGAAGCGTATATTGGAGATTCTGAACAACATGAAGCACTTGATGAATATTATGGTGGTGATGATTCAGAAACATTAACCAACTTGCATACTCAAATTGGAGCTGATTATTTAAATGGTTATCCAATTACAATGATGACATTTATGCAATATGGATATAGTGATGATCAAACCAATTCGTATGGACAAATTGGACCAATGATGCGTGGATATCGTAATGATGGGTATAATACAGACCAAAACTATGGAATGATGGGTCGCAATTATCGCTATAATCGTAATGATGATAGCTTTGCTTATGCACAAGACTATGGAAATAATCGAATGATGAACTTTGGTTCAGGAGGAATGTTTATGGGATTCTTAGGATTCGCAATTGTGATTGGGGCTGTGGTTTATTTAGTTTCTTCTAATAATAGAAATCAAGGTCAACCAACGACTAACAATGCGTTGAATATTGCGAAAGAACGTTATGCACGAGGTGAAATCACACGTGAAGAGTTCTTACAGATTACAAGTACACTTAAATAAATTAAAAAATTCATTCTATAAACGAATGAATTTTTCTTATAACGCTTAATATTTATAAAGACTACATACCATGAATCATCATTTGAATACAATCAGCTAATGCTTGTCCACGTAGTCCACAAGTATGTATGCAATTCGCAAGTGCTAAACCTAACATTAAATCACCTCCTTATTTACACTCTAAATCTAACGAAATATTATGTAGAAATTATGAAGGAATTCATAATTATGCATGATATCTAAAAAAGCATATCTACATAAGTTCTACATATTTCTATGTTATTGTTTATAAGCAGTGAAAACTGAGGGAGACAAAACATGAAAAGAATGATTATTTTAGCCATTTTGTTAGTTTTAACATTAGGCGCATGTACTGCTAAGGTAGATGAAGAACCTGTAGTAGAGACACCTGTAGTAGAAACACCAGTTGATGAAAAAGATCCATCAATTATAGCGTTTGGAGATATGGCGAATTACGTAAGTTTCCAACTTGTAGATGAAAGTAGATTTTACACACTAACTTCACCAGACAATCAAGTTGTATTCTCGATATCATCAGACATCGCATTCACAACTCCATACGACTATAAAATGGAGATTGAAGCGACACCTTTTATTAACGCAGGATTAGATACTGCCTTATTGCCAGAAGGAATGTTTGTTGATAATAAGATTGTATTTGGATATGATTTAGGGAATGAAGGCGTTAATGTTCAAGATGTAGTTCCAGCATTTGAATCAGTATTCAGAATTGATCCTACTTTAGTGGGCTATCATGCAGCACTTGATCATTATGGGTTAAGTTTCGGTAATGGGAATGTATTTGAATGGGCTAAAGACTTTACGACTAACGATAAAGATATTGTGTTTGTATTAAATCCACAGACATTTGTTGATGCTGGTGTTGATGTTGAATCTGTTGAAGGTTGGGTATTTGCACAAGTTGAGATAATGGATGAAAACGGTAAAATGGTAATGGTTGATAAACTATTAAAACCATTTGATATTAACGGTAAATAAATCAATAATTGAAGTGTAGTTATAAATCGTATTAATGCTCAACCTAGTTGGGCATTAATGCATTAAATGAGGTTATACGAATGGAAAATAAAACAATCCTGATTGTTGAAGATGAAATAAAACTTGTCGAAATACTTAAAGCGAATTTCGAGCATCAAGGTTTTAATATTGTCACTACACATGATGGAGTTAGCGCAGTTGCACTCGCAAAAGACTTAACTTTTTCATTAGTGTTACTTGATTTAATGATTCCAAAATTAAGTGGTGAACAAGTATGTCAAACAATACGACAATTTTCGAGAGTGCCGATTATTATGTTAACTGCACGTTCGACAGAAGAAAACATTATTGATGGATTGAAACTTGGGGCAGATGACTATATCACAAAGCCATTTAGTTTGAAAGAATTGAATGCGCGTGTTGAGACAGTACTAAGACGATCAGAATCATCCATTTTACCACTATATCAAATCATGAAATTTGATGGAGGATTAGAGATTGATTTGAATAAGAAAAGTGTACTTAAAAATAATGTTGAAATACATTTAACCCCTAATGAATTTCGTCTATTAACTGTATTAATCCATCATCCAAATAGAGTATTTAATCGAGTAGAATTGGTAGATTATGCGTTTGGATCAGATTTTGATGGTTATGATCGTACAATCGATACGCATATTAAAAATTTAAGAAATAAAATTGAAGATAATCCAAAGAAACCAATGTACATACAAACAGTATTTGGTTTAGGTTATCGATTCGGGTCTTTAACATGAAACAATCTTTAAGTCGTAAACTTACATCTGTTATTGTATTAACTGTTTTAGTTGCGGTTGGATTAGTAAGTTCAATATCGAGCTATTTTATCCATGATCGATTCAAAGATTATATTATTGATAAACAAACGCAAACAATTAATCAAATTATTGCCCAAGTATCACTACAGTATGATGTTAATCGTTCGTCTTGGGATAATGAAAAAGTACATGAAGTAGGCATGCTAGCGTTATATAGTGGTTATATTATAAAAGTCTATGATAACGAGAATAGTTCTATTTGGGATGCGGAAGTTTGGGATATGAGTGCTTGTGTACAGTTGATAAATGATATTTCACATCGTATGTTAACGCAATTTCCAACTCAAAAAGGTGAATTTGTGTCATATGATTATTTGCTTGAGTACAAAAATACGGATGTAGGCAAAGTCACAATTAGTTATTTCGGACCTTATTTCTATCAAGAGGATGATGTAATATTTATTAACCAACTTCAATCAGTTTTATTGATCATTGCATTAACAAGCATATTATCAAGTGTAGTTGTTGGTGTGCTCTTTGCGAAGACACTTAGTAGACCAATCTTAAAGACGATTGATGCGACGAAGAATATTGCGAATGGACATTACGGAAGTGAGATTGAATATAAAACAAATATTAATGAAGTTAGTGAGTTGATTGATTCGATAAATCACTTA
The DNA here is from genome assembly GCA_942492995.1 of uncultured Erysipelotrichaceae bacterium. Classification (GTDB taxonomy): domain Bacteria; phylum Bacillota_I; class Bacilli_A; order Erysipelotrichales; family Erysipelotrichaceae; genus UBA2212. The sequence goes on along the minus strand of OW818653.1, from coordinate 1,288,406 downwards.
TCGATAAATCTTTATGAACAAGATCGTATAAAGAAACAAATTACTTCAGATGTAGCACATGAACTAAGAACACCTTTATCAACACTTCAAATAAGTGTTGAAGCTATTATGGATGGAATTATTAAGATGGATGATAATCGATTAAAGAGCATTCATGATGAAATATTACAATTGACAAGAATTGTGAAAGATTTAGAACAATTAACTCAGATTGAACAATTAACCAATAAGCTAGAACTAACTGAATTTGATATCAATGAACTTATTAAGGAATGTTTAAAATCACTTGAGTTCAAACAAACAAGTCAATCTATTTCAATCGAACTAAACTCAATACCACTTAATATCCAAGCTGATCGAAGTCGAATTTATCAGGTGCTATATAACTTGATTTTGAATGCATATAATTACTCAAATGAAAATGCGAAACTGAAAATCAATGTTAATAAAATGGACAATAACATCTTAATTCAAATATCAGATACAGGTATAGGCATACCAGAAGAATCATTACCTTATATATTTGAACGTTTCTATCGAGTAGATTCTTCCAGGACACGTGAGAGCGGAGGTAGTGGTATTGGTTTAACCATTGTTAAACAACTCGTTGAAGCACATAAAGGAACCATTAAAGTTGAAAGTGAGTTAAATGTTGGGTCTACTTTCACGATAATACTTCCAATTAAACAATCTTCATAAGTTCTACATATCCAACCTTTAAACTATAAATGAGGGTTGAACAATGAAAAATAAACTTGGGTTAATCATTATTTTAGGAATTGTATTTATAAGCGTATCAGTTTGGTTTCTTTCGTTACCAAGTGGTGTAAACAAAGTATTAAAACAACTTGATTTAGAAAATACAGAAATTAAAGAAGTAGTGAATAATCTTGATCAAAGAATTGATGAACCTACACATGTTGGGGCACGAATTACAGGAGATAAACTATTTCTATATGATAATGAAAAGGAATATAGTCTAGACTTGCCTACGGATTCTTTCTTTGTGTCTATCGCACCATATATTAATGAAGTACACCCATGTACCATTCATAATTTAGTTTCATGTCGTGGTGAAATATTCAATCAAACCATGAGAGTTAGAATTGTCGATGAAAACAATCAGATTATTATTGATGAAGAGCGTACTACTCAGGATAATGGGTTTATTGGAATATGGTTGCCAAAAGGAATTAAAGCTACATTAAAAGTCGATTATGATGGTTTGACTGTTGAATATCCTATCTCTACCTTTAGTGAAAGTGATACATGTATTACTACACCATTAAAACTTGAACCAATAAAATTCTAATCACTATTTACCTAACAAACCATATTGATATACAAAACTCCCCCTTTTGAAATTACATCTAATTGGTATGGTTATATAGGGAATGTTTACATAAGCACGAAAGTGCTTTTTTTATAGTTCGATTAAGTATAATCAATTACTTTAATGGTGTAAAATGAGTTTAAAGAATACTAAAAATTATAATGAATCTAAAGGTATGAACATGGATAAACTAAATAATAATGATTCTATACGTTATCATAGGCAAATGATTTTAAAAGATATTGGGATAGAGGGACAAGAAAAATTAAAGAACGCAAGAGTATGTGTTTGTGGAGCTGGAGGACTTGGATCACCAATCCTTTACTATTTAGCTGCGGCTGGTGTTGGGACACTCGGAATTGTGGATTACGATGTGATAAAGCTTTCTAACTTAAATCGACAGATTCTACATTCATCTGATGACTTGGAGTCATTAAAAACAGTATCCGCAAAAGAAAAGTTATCGCGTTTAAATCCCAATATACAAATCATCGAACATAATATTGAATTGAAAGTAGATAATATTGAAGGAATATTTGAAACATATGATGTGATTGTGGATGCGGTAGATACAATCAAAGTTCGCTATTTAATAACAGACACATGTTATAAACTAAAAAAGCCACTTATAGAAGGGGCTGTCGTTGGATTTAGCGGAATACTTACAACAATCATCCCTGATCAAACGCCGTGTTATCGTTGTTTATATCCAAATAATAACGAAGGTCATGAATTCCCAACCTGTAATGAAATTGGTATACTTGGCGCAATTACCGGTGTTATCGGTTCACTCCAAGCGCTTGAAGTAATTAAATTAATTACAGATGCAGGACAGTTAATGTTAGGTAGATTACTAACATTCGATGGATTGGATTGCGAATTTGAAGAAATTCAAATCAATAGAAATGAAGAATGTATACTTTGTGGTACCAAACATAATAAAGGTCTATAACCAATTAAATGATTATAGACCTTTTTATTATCCGCCTGCTACAGGAGGGAAGAATGCGACAATGTCACTATCCTTTAAAATATGTTCACCATTAGAATGTCTACCATTAACTAATAATATAGCCACATCTTTGATATCGATTCCAAGATGATTAAGTATACTTTGAGGAGTTTGGAATTCTTGCGCATCTAAATGAAGAATTTTACCTCTATTATCACGAAAATACGCAAAGAGTCGAACTTCAATCATAAATCTCCTTATTGGTTAGAGTAAGTCTAAACGTTTTAATGTTTCCTCAGTAGGGAATGCGTTAACCCAACCTCTTACAGTGTAATACTCAGGCAATGTAATGTTCAACTTACTTACTTCACCTTTTGATGGACCTGCAGGAATAGGTTCTTTCATAAGACGTGTTGGCAAACGATCATCTTCTGCTTTCATACCAGCTTCTTTGTTAAATAAACGTTCAATATTATAGATACGTTCTCCAACTTCAAGCAATTGAGCAGGTGTATACGTTGTGCCAGTTGCCGCATTAATCATTGATGCATATTCTGGTGCACCCAATGCGAATGATGTGAATAAACAAACACCAGCTGAGTCAATAACAGCGGTTAAATCTTGGAATGTTTTAGTCCAAATAGCTTTATCTTTAGTTTCAAAACGATCAAGTAGTTGAGGTAGACCTAAAATTTCAGGAGAAATCATATAGCCACGTACATGACATCCACCACGATTTGATGTCGCATAGTTTAAACCAATCCCTTGGATACCACGTGCATCATATGCAGGCATTTCTAATTTCTTAACAGACATTGAAAGTTCAGGAACACCATACGCTTCACATAAACGATATGACCCTTGAGCCATTAATTTAGCTAATTTATTATGTCCCAATCCAATGCGTTTTGTCCATTCTACGATTGCCTTGGCACTACCAAATTCTAGAGGTATGCCATCACAGTCTTCTTCTTTAATATAACCTTTTTGATACAATTCCATCGCAGTCGCAATCGTTGTAGGGCAACTAATCGCATCTAAACCCATTTCATTAGCCCAATAGTTTGCTTCATTGATGGCTTCTAAATTATCAACACCACAGTTTGCGCCATAAGCCCATAGTGGTTCATATTCAGGACCACCAACTACTTTACCATTTAGATTAATAACACGACCACAGCCGATAGGACAGCGGTGACAGAAACCTTGTTTAACGATATGTTTTTCTTTTAGTGTTTCGCCACTGATTTGTTCCGCATTTGCGAATTCTGATTCTTGCCAGTTTTTAGTTGGGAATGAACCAATATTATTGATGATATTGACTAATACTGCAGTACCATACGTTGGTAATCCAGTTCCAGTTACACCATTATCACGAATAAGTTTTAATGAATGAGTAACTGTTTCACGTAATGCTTCTTTATCGAAAGGTTCTACAACTGTACGAGTTGATTTACATACGATAGCTTTTAGTAATTTTGATCCCATAACAGCTCCAACACCACTTCTACCAGCTGCACGATCCGCTTCATTAATAATCGCAGCCATTAGAGATAGATTTTCTCCTGCAGGACCGATATTTAAGACTGAAGCTTCTTCTCCATAAACTTTTTTCAATGTTTCTTCGACATGTTCAGAAGTTTTGCCCCATAATTCTTTCGCATCTTTGATTTCTACTTTTTCATCATCGATTGAAATATAAACAGGTTTACTTGCTTTACCTTCTACAATTAGTGCATCATAACCAGCATATTTTAAACGGGCACCCCAAACACCACCTGAGTTTGAACTTGCGATCATATTATTCAAAGGTGATTTTGTGACGACCATATAACGTCCGCCAGTTGGAACATTAGCACCAGTTAATGGTCCATTAATAAAGATAAGCTTGTTTTCCGGTGATAGTGGATCTACTTTAGCAATACCATCATCGAATAGTATTTTAGTGCCTAAACCACGTCCCCCTAAGAATTTTTTAGCCAATTTTTCATCTAAAGTTTCAGTTTTGATTGTTCCTTCAGTAAGATTGACTCTAAGCAATTTAAGATTATAAGTTGTTGACATATTTCCTCCTTTGTCAAACATAAAAAAACAAGGGGCGACCCTTGTATTATGTGTTGGTGTACAGGGCCGCATTTTAAAAATGCAGTCCCTTTCCAAGGAGTGGGAGGCTTTATCGTTTCCAATAAAACCCATCGGTTATTTTGCCTTTTGAGGTGAATAACTCGGAACTTAACTTAATTATAAAGCGCTTACATTTTAAAGTAAAGGTCTTATATGCATTGAATGAAATCTCTTGTCCATAAACAATCAGCACATGAGGGATTCTGTCCTCTACAATCACAAAGTGAGTCATTGATGTAGTCGCAACAATCCACCCGATCACAATCTGGGCATGATGGGAAACGATTGCGAATGTTTTGCAGGCGTAGATCGGTATATAAACGTGTAAACCAAATCTCGTTAATTGATTGATTAAGGACATTACCATAATGGAAAGGATAAACTTGTTTACGTCTACCAAATGCATATTCGATGGATGGATGTGCAAATCGATAACACGGCGCAATATTACCATCACTGTTTATGGTTAGCGTTCCATCATGTACGAAGTTACAACGTCTTTCTGTTTTAAGTTGTATTGCTGGAAATTTTATTTGAATCTGATTGGATAAAGCTTTATTTAACCAAGTTGTACGAAGTTTTGTCATTCTTGGATTTTCATGTAAAGTGTATAGTATTTTATCTTTATCTAACTCGTTTTGAGGTAACAAGTTAGATATAATAATCTTCATAAATCCCATCTTTGCGAGTATTGGGATTAGTTCTTCAATCTCATCGACATTGTCTGTACTTAATACAATTTGTGTAATTAAGAATGGTTCATACTTTCCAAGTGATGTACGAATATGGATTAATCGTTTTACATTTTGTTCAAGTAAAGAAAGTTCAAAGCTACGTATTTTGTAGAATGTTGATTCTAAACCATCGACAGAAATTACAATGCGGTTAAATCGTTCTGCTAGTAATTGAATCGTTTCGTCTTTCCAATAATAGGCGTTAGTCGTAACACTAAGTTCAACATTAGGTAGTAATTTAACCCATTCCACAAATTTAGGATGTATCGTAGGTTCACCAATTCCACCTAACACAATCTCTTTTAAACTTGGGATATCGTTTAAACTATTTCGTATATTGTCAAAAATCTCTTGCGACATTTGTGTTTCTGGTAATGTCCAATTCTGTCTAAAACAGTTCTTACATTGAAGATTACAGCGTTGTGTAAGTTCTAGATAAATCTTATTTATTGGGACATCATCATTGATATGTAAATTCATCATAATCTTACTATAGGGCAAAACATTAATCGACTCAAGATATTTCACATTTTTAATAAAGCGCTTACATTTCAATGTGCTATACTAGATTTAAAGGTGTTGGTGTTTTTTTATGACCATAAAATTGATTTGAAATGGCTCTATTAAAAGTTGATACTGTCGAAAATGCTATAGTGAATTGTAAAAATCATTTAAAGAAATATCATCTTGGTAAAACCGAGATTATTTGTATTGAACAAGCACTTAATCGTATTGTCTCAACCCCGATATACAGTCCAGAAGTGCTTCCTAACTTTACACGATCTACTGTAGATGGGTATGCAGTACACTCAAAAGAGACACAAGGCGCATCTGAATCACTGCCAACAATTCTGAAGTGTGTTGATAAGATTGCGATGGGACAAGAAGCACTTATTACAATTAATGCTGGTGAATGTGCATATGTGCCAACTGGTGGAATGTTGCCAGAAGGTGCAGACGCAGTTGTAATGATTGAGTATACAGAATTATTCAATACGAATGATGTGCTTATTTATAAATCGATTGCGAGTAATGAAAATGTTATTCGAACAGGTGAAGATATAAATTACAAACAGGTAATTGTTGAGAAGGGTAAGCGTCTAACTACTCAAGCTATTGGTGTTTGTGCTGGTGTTGGAATTGATACTGTAGAAGTTTATGCGAAATTAAACGCCGCAATCATTTCTACCGGTGATGAAGTGTTTCCAATAAATCAATCCATAAAAAAAGGTCAAGTTCATGATATTAATGGAACTCTTTTAACTGTTCAATTAAATGAATTAAACATTAATGTACATTCTACGTTATTAATCCAAGATGATTTTGATCAACTAAATAAAGCAATTAATCGTTTAAGTAAAGAAGTTGATGTGATATTTGTAAGTGGCGGGAGTTCACAAGGTGAAAAAGATTACACGGTTAAGATATTTGAATCGTTAGGGAAAAATGTTGTGTGGTCGCATGGTTTAGCTGTTAAGCCTGGGAAACCAACTATTTTAGGCTCTATTGGTAAGTGTCTTCTTATCGGTTTACCTGGTCATCCAGTGAGTGCATTTGCGATATTCCAGAGAGTTTTCAAAACATCATTCCAACAAGTATTTGAACAGAACACGAACTCAATATTCGCAAAAATAGACACAAATGTAATTTCATCTCAAGGTAAAGAAACGATTATCTTCTTAACCGTTTACCAAGAAAATAATTGTACTAGAGCACGTATTGTATACACAAAGAGTGGTTTAATTTCTACATTATTGTCGGCTAACGCATATCTTTTCGTACCGGGTAATTTAGAAGGATATAAAAAGGATGAATTAGTAAATGTCATATTAATTTAGTTAAGGGGGAATTGTATGAAACGATCTTTTTATCTTAAGTCTACAGATTTAGAAATAGCTAAGGCAAACTATAATCAAGTCTTAGAAGATATTTATTTGGATCGCAAAATTGAAATTGTGGAAAGTAGAAACGCTCTAAATCGTGTACTTTCGCAACCAATTTATGCTAAACGAAGTGTGCCATTTTATCCAAGTTCAGCGATGGATGGAATCGCAATTAATTCGAGAGTAACATTTGATGCGAATGAACATAGACCACTGTTAATTAATGTAAATGACTATATCGAAGTAGATACGGGTGATCCTATTCTTGATCCGTATGATGCGGTTATTATGGTTGAAGATTGCATAGAAACAGATAATGGGATACAGATTATTAAATCAGTTGTCCCGTGGGAAAATGTGCGACCAATTGGTGAAGATATTGTAGAAGGTGAACTTTTATTTCCGATGGAACATGTGTTACGTCCAATGGATATTAGTGTTCTTATGGCTGCTAATCAACTCCATATTGAAGTGTATAAACAAGTTAGTGTAGCGATTATTCCAACTGGAACGGAAATACGGTCTGCGTATGATTCAGTAAATATTGGGGATATTGTGGAATCTAATTCGTATTTATTTATGGGATTGGCACAAGAAGCATTCTCAATCCCAACAACGTTAAAGATTATTCCTGATGTATATGATGAGTTATTAAATGCGGTAAAATCTGCGGCTGAACACTATGACGTAGTACTAATTAATGCAGGTTCATCAGCGGGAAGAGAAGATTATACCGCATCTGTAATCAAAGAATTAGGTGAAGTATTCATCCATGGATTATCCATAAAACCAGGTAAACCTGCGATATTAGGCAGAATTGGAAATGTACCGGTTATTGGAATTCCTGGTTATCCTGTTAGTGCTCATATCGTATTTGAAGAGTTTGTTACACCATTATTATTGAAATTAAATCATTATCCAGTTAAACAAACATCGATTATTCAAGCGATAAGTACACGTAGAATCGTATCAAGTTTAAAGAGTAAAGAATACATCCGTGTAAAACTTGGGTATATAGATGGAAAATATATCGCAACTCCGCTTGCTCGTGGTGCAGGTATGATGATGTCTGTTGTAAAGAGCGATGGATACGCAATGATTGATAAGAATAGTGAAGGCATAGAATCGAATGAAAGAATTGAGGTTTGGTTAAATAAACCGATACAAACCATTCAAAATACACTGATGGCAATAGGATCACATGATCTTGTAATGGATGTATTAAATAATCAATTAGAACAGATAGAAAGAAATAATGTGCACTATCATATATCAAGTGTACATGTAGGTTCTTATGCTGGATTATTAGCACTTAAACGAAAAGAATCACATATCGCAATGACACACTTACTTGATCAAAGTGGAACCTATAATATTGATACTATTAAACAACTATTCAAAGATGAAGAAATGGTGTTAATAAAAGGGGTTAAACGAATTCAGGGTTTGATTGTTAAAAAAGATAATCCACTAAATATATGTACGATAGAAGATTTAGTGTATCATCGATTTGTGAATCGACAACGCGGTGCCGGAACACGCGTTCTACTTGATTATTGGCTAACTAAAAAGAATATAAATCCAAATAGTATTAATGGATATGATAAAGAATTAAATACACATTTAGCAGTCGCTGCGGCTGTACAAAATGGTGTAGTAGATTGTGGATTAGGTGTTTATTCTGCCGCAAACGTAATGGGATGCGATTTTATTCCATTAGGTGAAGAGGACTATGATTTTGTATGTCGTAAAGGACTTCTTGAAACTGACATGATGAAGTTATTTTTAGAGTGTTTAAAATCAAATGAGTTCAGAGATAAGTGTTTTGAATTAGGTGGTTATGATACACATAACTGCGGGGAGGTAATTGAATATGCTTGATCGTTTTAATCGTGATTTAACGTACCTGAGAGTATCAATTACAGATCGATGTAATCTGCGTTGTACCTATTGTATGCCTGAAGAAGGTGTAGAATCGATGCCACACGAAGAAATACTAAGTTTTGAAGAGTTATATACAGTAATTGAAAAATTTGTTGGTTTAGGTGTAAAGAAATTACGTATTACAGGTGGAGAACCTTTAGTGCGTAAAGATGTGGTTGAGTTTGTTCGAAAAGTTGCTCAACTAAAACAACTTGATGATATCGCAATGACTACCAATGGAGTGCTTCTTAAATTGCTCGCAAAACCATTAAAAGAAGCTGGGTTACATCGTGTAAATATCAGTTTGGACACATTAAATCATGACCGATATAAATTAATGAGCCGTGGTGGACAATTACGTAATGTGTTGGAAGGAATACACAGTGCATTAAATGTAGGACTTAAAGTTAAGTTAAATTGTGTCGTTAATCGAGGAATCAATGATGATGAAATAACTGATTTTATTCAACTCACAAAGGATTGGGGCGTTGATGTGCGTTTCATTGAACTAATGCCGATTGGTAGTAATGTCGCATATGCTAAAAAGCACTTTTATTCAAATGAACTAATCATAAGTCATCATCCTGAACTAAAGTCAGTAAAATCAGATGATCCTTCATCTCCTGCTCGATACTATCGATTAGATGGCGCAAGAGGCAAGGTAGGTCTAATCTCTCCATTGTCATGTAATTTCTGTGCATATTGTAATCGATTGAGATTAACTCCAGATGGTAAATTAAAACCATGTTTACACAGTGATCTTGAAATTGATTTAAAAACTCCATTACGAGCTAATTTAGACATATTACCTTTAATTCTTGAAGCTTACCAAGTTAAACCAGAAAAACATTTACTCGATGAACATCAAATGATTGTTCGTCAAATGAGTCAAATAGGAGGATAAATGAAACTTACACACATAAATGAACAGGGGCATGGTCAGATGGTAGATGTGACACAAAAGACTGTTACTTCAAGAACCGCGAGTGCACAAGCTGTAATTCATATGAACGAAATTACCTATAATGCGATTATGAACAAACAAATGAAAAAAGGTGATGTTCTATCTGTTGCGCAAGTTGGTGGGATACAAGCAGTTAAGAAGACAGCTGAATTAATCCCAATGGCCCATCCACTTTTATTAACAGGCATTAATATTCTTTTTCATTCTGATGATACAAATTTCTCGATAAGAGTAGTTTGTAAAGTAACGTGTGAAGGGAAGACAGGGGTAGAAATGGAAGCTCTAACAGGCGCAAGCATTTGTGCGCTCACAATCTATGATATGGCAAAATCAATGGATCCTTCGATGCATATAACGGATATCTATTTAATCGAAAAGATTGGTGGGAAATCTGGACATTATGTCAGAAATATTTAGAATTCATGCTCTATATGTTGGGATTAATAAAGATAATGTATCTAATCGAGAGAGTTTAACACTTACAGAATCAGGTATATTGGAAGATTATCATAATGATGATCAAATATTAATGCTTGATATGGATACATATAATCAGATGAATCAAGATAACGCATTATGCATGAAGAGTTTCTATGCGAATATTATCTATGATAATTCTCAGAATATTCGATTATCTGTAGGGGATACAATACGAAAGAATGACGTATTACTTAAAATAATTAAAATAGGTAAACGATGTCACATCAGTGATGGGTGTAACTACTTGCGGAATCATGAAAATTGTCCATTAAGAATAAATACAATCTATCTAAAATGTTTGAGTTCAGGAATAGTTAAATCAAATGATCAATGGGAGGTCATAAAATGTATCGATATGCCATAATAATTTCTTCGGATAAAGGTTCGCAAAACTTAAGAGTTGACGGAGGAATACCAACGATAGAAAAGTGTATGTTTAATCAACCGTTTAAACTTGAGTATACTGTCATCGTTCCAGATGAAGTTGAACATCTCCAAAGAGAGATTAAGCATTGTTCAGATGAATTAAAGGTAGATTTATTGCTAATTTCTGGTGGTACTGGATTCGCAGTAAGGGATGTTACACCTGAAGCTCTTCAACCCTTATTAGATAAAAATACACCTGGGATTTCAGAGGCGATTCGTGCCTATAGTATGACCATTACTAAGAAGGCGATGTTATCGCGTGCAATATCTGGTATTCGTAATGAAACATTGATTATTACATTACCAGGAAGTCCGAAAGCAGTTGAAGAATCATTGTTATATATTATCGAACCATTAAAACATGGGTTAGATATATTAATTGGGTCTGCACAAGAATGTGCCAGAAAGGACTAAAAAAATGAAACGTATCTTTTGTTTATTACTCGTATTACTATTATCCGCATGCTCAACTCAAACAATTGTAAAAGAAGAACCGACAAATCTGAGATTAACAACGACTACGTCAGTAAATGATAGTGGACTAATAGAATATTTAAGACCTTACATTCTAGAAGATTTGAATATCAATCTTGAAGTAGTATCACTTGGATCTGGTGCCGCAATCGAAGCAGGACAAAGAGGGGATGCGGATGTATTGCTCGTACATTCACCTGCCGCAGAAGATACGTTTGTACAAGATGGATATGGATTAAAACGTAGTACCTTTATGTACAATTTCTTTGCGATCGTAGGTCCAAACACGGATCCAGCAACAATCATAAATTTAAGCGCTAAAGACGCATTTCTCAAGATTTATGAAACTAAATCATTATTTGTATCGCGAGGTGATAATTCTGGTACACATAGTAAAGAAAAGAATATTTGGAAATCAACTAATTTAATTTATGATGAACTATCTCTCGATACGAGTTTCTATGTATCAAGTGGAAGTGGAATGGGAAATACATTAATCATGGCGAATGAGAAACAAGCTTACACATTAACTGATTTAGCCACATTCCTTTCTATGCAAGATAAATTAGATTTAGATGTAATTGTGAGTGAAAGTCCAGATTTACGGAATGATTATTCAATCATCGTAATTAACCCTGAAAAAGTTGAAAATGTGGATAGTGAAACTGCACTTAAGTTTGAAGAATGGATGTTAAGTGAAAAAGCATTAGGTTTGATTAGTGAATTCGGAAAGGAAGCATATAAACAAGCATTGTTTTTTACAGAATAAACATGAGTGAAATTATTCAGATAATCGTAAATTCAATTTTAATATGCTTAACCTCTACCACAATTGCGGCATTCTTTGGGGTACCGTTAGGATTGTTACTTGGTAAAAGTACTAAAAAGAGCGTATTAAGAATACGTCCATTTATATCGAGTTTAGCAGGACTTCCACCTGTATTAGCAGGTATTACGATATTTTTACTATTATCCAATTCAGGTCCACTTGGTTCATTAAAATTACTCTATACGCATACCGCAATCATAATTGCGCAAATATTAATTGTACTCCCGCTTATCATCGCAAGTGTATATCCATTAGTACTTCCGATTAAATCAAGTTTTCTAGAAACCTGTTATGGCTTACATATATCCAACTATAAACAAATGGTTTATCTCATTAAAGAGTTGAAATATGGAATATTAGCATCAATCTTAATTGGTTTTGGTAGAGCAATGGCAGAGGTTGGGGCTGTAATGATGGTAGGTGGAAATATACGTTTTAAGACGAGAGTTATGACAACCGCTATTGTATTAGAAACAAATCAAGGGAACTATCAAACGGCACTTATTCTTGGGATATGTTTGTTGATAATTAGCTTTGGGATAAATTACTTAGTACACAGTGTGTTTAAAGAGGTAAGTCATGATCCAATGTACTAATTTCAAACTATTATTCAATGATAGAACCTTACTTTACATTAATGATTTAACTTTTGAATCAGGTAAATTACATTTAATAAAAGGCGAAAATGGGTGTGGTAAAACAAGCTTATTTAGAAGTATGATCGGTTGGTTAAATTCATATCAAGGTGATATTACAATCAATGGTACATGGACGTATCAACCTCAACATTTTCATCTATTCAGTCCAAAAATAAGGAATAATTTAAGCCAAACAAATCAAGTAATGGAATGGTTAGATATGTTTAATTTAGACTATGACAGCGATGTACCAATATCGAAATTATCTGGAGGTGAACGCCAAAAGATTGCGCTGATACGAACGCTTTGTAGTGATACAGATATCTACTTACTAGATGAACCTACTTCATATATGGATGAATACGCAAAGAATATTGCTTATGAACTTATTCAAAAAGAATTATTAGATAAAAATAAAACGGTATTGCTTATAACACATGGAAATGGAGAAAAACCATTTAAAACAGGTGTTCAATATTGTGTATCGAATCAAACGATTGAGATTGAAAAGACATGGTAAATGAAAAGGAGAAGACTATGGCAAAAGTTGTATCAGTGAATATAAGTGAAACGAAAGGTGTAATCAAAAATCCAATTCCTGAAGGAAAGTTTGAAACAGAATTAGGGATGGTTGGTGATGCACATTCAGGTCCATGGCATCGAATGGTTAGTTTATTAGCTCAAGAGAGTATCGATAAAATGACAAACAAAGGGGTTAGTGGTTTAGTTCCAGGGAAGTTTGCAGAAAACCTAACAACCATTGGCGTTGATTTACACCATCTACCAATTGGGACAAAGTTCAAAGTAAGTGATGTATTACTTGAAGTGACACAAATAGGAAAAGAATGTCACGTTGGGTGTGAAATTAGGAATTTAGTCGGTGATTGTATTATGCCAAGAGAAGGAATCTTCGCTCGGGTATTAGTTGGAGGGAATATAAAACCAGGAGATGAGATTGTATTTGTCGATTGATTATTCCGAAACTAGTACTTTCGTAATTTCCGCTATGTATAACGTATGATAATCATTTGAATCATATACTTCTTTTTCAATACTTAAATCAATAAAAGACTCTTTTTGATAATCTTGTGCGAAAAGTTTTTTACATATTAGAACCGTTTTAGCTTGTTTGAAAAAAGGTGTTTTATCATCGTAGACTAATTCTAAATGAGTATGTGCAAGCTTATCTTCATCTCTACCAGATGTACTGCCTAAGTAAGAGAGATCTTTCTTATAGCTTTGGTCATAGAACGTTAATGAGAATGTATCAGAGTGATCGACAAATTCCTTTGTGTAGCGTTGTGGACGAATAACCACAAACACAACATCAAGATTCCACATTACGCCAACACCACCCCAATTAGCTGTCATAGTGTTAACTTTACCATCCATTTCAGCTGTTACTAACATCCATTCTTTGCCAATTAAATGAAACGGGTTTGATTTAATCTCTTCTGGTGTAATTACTTTAAATGTTGACATAAAACTCTCCACTTTTTCTAATTTTCAAATTTGTATTGTTTTAATTTTATGTGTTTATGACCCATCTGTCTATGTAAATTTTCACTATTTTCATTAATTATTTCTTAATGGTTATGAGCATAATAAATGTAAATAAAAGGTACATACGCTATTCTTGAAATACACAACGATTAGAAAGTGTTAGGGAAAGCATATGGATGTATTTATACCTGGTCTTATTATGGGTTTTCGCGAAGGGTTAGAAGCCTTTTTAATTGTGGTGATTATTCTGCAGTATTTAAATCATACTAAACAGACTAATTTAAAAAAGAATGTATATTATGGCGCATTTGCTGGAATAATCGCTTCACTTTTAATCGGTGCTGGATTATTTTTCATCTCAACACTTATTCAAAAAACAGATGAGATTGCGAAAATATGGGAAAGTGGCGCAAGTATAATTGCGTTATTGCTTATAACGACATTTATTTTTTGGATGATGAAACATGGACAAAATATGATTGGTGATGTAGAGGACAAAGTTAAACAAAATCTTTCTACAAGCGGTTTGTTTAGTGTCGCATTTATTATGGTTGTACGAGAAGGTGCAGAAATAGCGATATTTACCTTTGCCGGAAAGTATACTTTAATATCAATACTAACAGGGATTCTTATTTCACTAGTATTAGCGTATTTAGTTTATCATGCATTAATAAATGTTAATCTCAAACTGTTGTTTACGATAACTTTAGCGTATTTAATCTTGCAAGCTGGATTCTTATTAGGCTATGCAGTACATGAAGGTTTGTCCGCATTAAAGTCATTGGGTTATATAGCAGAAAACCATATTCTATTTATTAAAGCATATGATTTCTCATCCACAGTACTAGATCATAAAGAAGGTATTATTGGATTACCACTCTATGTTACAGTGGGTTGGTACTCTAGACCTGAATGGATACAATTTATTTTACAATATGTTTATACGATAAGTATGTTTGGAATATGGCGTAAGATTGTATCTAAGAAATAGTAATTAAGACTTTACCAAATTATTGTGTGTAGAGTCTTTTTTTACCCATTATTATATCACTTGTGAATAGTTTAACTTTTATAGTATATTAATTAAAAAAATCACAAACATTTCATGAATTTACATTTTATGTGAAACATTTAACAAGTAATTCGTTGACAGTCATCCTTAACTCTTCCTATAGTTAAATAATGAAAGGGGTTTTATACAGGATGAAAAAAATAATTAGTCTATTATTATGCTTACTTATGTTAAGTAGTTTAACCGCATGTGCCGATGGATCAAAATTAGATGAAGCATATCAAGGATTTGGAGTTGTAAGTACGGGTCGCAAAGGACCTGGTGCAGACAATACTGAAACTCAAGTTTGGAGTTTCAACCAAGTGTTTGCGGATGTTATATTTGATGGAGAAGGCAAAATAGTTTCAATCTATATTGACCAACTTGAAGTGGCTACACCGAATTATGATGGTGCAGGTATGCCTCATTTCAGTGGTTTCCCAGGTCAAGGTGGATATAATTATGATGAAAATCATGATGAAGTAGTAGATGGTAAGACTGTTGATACAGAAGAAAATTACTTTGCGGAAATTGCTGGATGGGCAACAAAACGCGAACGTGGTGATGCTTATGTTATGAACACTGGTACTTGGACAGATCAAATCGAAAAATATCAAACATTATTTGTTGGTAAAACAGTCGCTGAGATTGAAGAATGGTTCACAAAATACGCATCTGATTTAAATGGAAGACCTTTAAAAGCTGAATCAGAAAAAGAAGAAGATATCGCAAAATATGCGACATTAACAGATGATGAAAAAGAAATGTTAGCAGATGTTACAACTGCTGCGACAATGAGTTTAAGAGATGGTCATGGGGATATCATTGCGGCTATTCAAAAAGCATATGACAACCGTGTTAAATTAGAAATCAAAGAAGCAACATCTTCAGGTTTCGCAGTTCTTAGTACAGGTCGTAAAGGACCAGGTGCTGATAATACTGAAACTCAAGTATGGAGCTTTAACCAAGTATTTGTTAATTCACTATTTGATAAAGATGACAAACTAGTTGCGTTGTATATCGATCAACTTGAAGTCGCAACACCTAATTATGATGGTGCTGGAATGCCTCATTTTAGTGGTTACTTAGGTCAAGGTGGATATAACTTTGATGAAAATCATGATGAAGTTGTGGATAGTAAGACATTAGATACTGAAGAAAATTTCTTTGCCGAAATCGCTACATGGGCTACTAAACGTGAACGTGGTTCTGAATATGTAATGAACACAGGTACTTGGACAGATCAAATTGAAAAGTACCAAGCATTATTTGTTGGTAAAACTGTTACTGAAATCGAAGAATGGTTTGCGAAGTATTCATCAGACTTAAATGGAAGACCTTTAAAAGCAGATTCCACAAAAGATGAAGATATTGCGAAATATAATGCATTATCCGATGATGATAAAGCAGTGTTAGCTGATGTGACAACTGCCGCAACGATGAGCTTAAGAGATGGTCATGGAGATATTCTTGGCGCTATTAAGAAATCGTTTGATAATCGAATCGCAATTGAATTAAAAATTAAATAATTATTTAAACCAAAGTCGCATAATAAAAGACTTTGGTTTTTAAATGCGTACAAATCTTGAAACAAATGCATAAGTCGTGTATGATAGCGATTGTTATTGTAGGAGGAATTTTATGAGTATTTGTACAGTTGAAAACTTAAGTCATGGATTTGGAGATCGTGGAATCTTTGAAGACGTGTCATTTAGATTATTAAAAGGTGAACATGTTGGTTTGATCGGCGCAAATGGTGAAGGTAAATCAACTTTTTTCAGTGTACTTACCGGTAAATTAACTCCCGATGAAGGTAAAGTATCGTGGTCATCAAAAGTTCGTGTTGGATATTTAGATCAACATACCGTTCTTGAAAAGGGCACAACGATTCGTCAGAATCTACAAAAAGCTTTCCAATATTTAATTGATGTTGAAGCTGAAATTATGGAACTATACAATCAAATGGCACTTGATCCTGAGATTGATATGGATAAAATATTAGATAAAATCGGGATTTTACAAGATATGTTAGATCATCACGACTACTACAAAATCGATATTAAAATCGATGAAGTCGCATCTGCACTTGGATTATCAAGTATAGGGTTAGATCGTGATGTGGATGATTTAAGTGGTGGTCAACGTACAAAGGTATTATTAACCAAACTATTGCTTGAACAACCAGATATCCTATTATTAGATGAACCAACCAACTATTTAGATGAAGAACACATTATATGGTTAAAACGTTATCTACAGGAATATGAGAATGCTTTTATCTTAATTTCACATGATATTCCATTCTTAGATGAAGTAGTTAACTTAATCTATCATGTTGAGAACTTAAAACTAACTCGATATGTTGGTGGATACAATGATTTCTTACGTATCTATGAGATGAATAAATACGCACTTGAAGCAAGCTATGAACGTCAAAAATCAGAAATTGCACGATTAGAAGACTTCGTCCAACGCAATAAAGCACGTGTATCAACTCGTGGTATTGCGGCTTCACGTCAAAAAGTATTAGATAAGATGGAGCGTATTGAATTAAATCCAGAAAAACCAAAACCAGTCTTTAATATCAAACAAGCACGAACAGCTGGTAGAGTGATCGTTGAAACAGAAAATTTAGTCATAGGGTATGAATCAGCGCTATCGAAACCATTAAAATTTTTGGTTGAACGTGGTCAAAAAATCGCATTAACCGGCGCAAATGGGTTAGGTAAATCAACGCTGTTGAAGAGTATCTTAGGTATCATTCAACCGTTTGAAGGGAATATACATACTGGTGAATTCTTATCCATTGGATACTTCGAACAAGAAGTTAAAAAAGACAATAATTTAAGTTGTATCGAAGATGTTTGGAAAGCATTTCCAAGTATGAATCAACTTGAAGTACGTAATGCCTTAGCGAAGGTAGGATTAACACGTCAACAGTTAGAATCAAAAGTATCTGTATTAAGTGGTGGTGAACAAGCTAAAGTACGTCTATGTAAGATTATTAATACACCAAGTAATGTATTAGTACTAGATGAACCAACGAACCATTTAGATGTGGATGCGAAAGATGAATTAAAACGTGCTTTACAAGAATACAAAGGCACAATCATATTAGTATGTCATGAACCAGAATTCTATCAAGACATCGTAAGCGATGTATGGAATGTAGAAAACTGGACGACAAAAATGATTTAACCTAGACATCTATTAACGTAGATGTTTTCTATTTGTGCGAAATGTTACAACTTTCACAAAATATGACAAATATCACATCGTATCTAGGAAATTTAATAAATTAGTTAAATAATTGTGAACATTCTAACTTGCATTTGCGAGTGATTCGCTTATACTATACTATGAAAGTTAGTTAAGGGTAACTCTTGAGGAAAAGCGATGAAATATCACGATTCAGCAGAAATGTATTTGGAAACGATTTATCTATTAGAAAAAAGTCAAGGTCATGCACATGTGGCTGAGATTTCTAAGGCATTAAGCATTTCTAAACCAAGTGTTACGAAAGCGATGGATCAACTTAAAAATCGATTATTGATTAATAAAGATGATTATGGTCCAGTCACATTAACGGACAAGGGTAGAGAATTATCTCAAGAAATCTATGAGAGACATTTGATTATTACTGAGTATTTGCAACAATCGCTAAACTTAAGTCCAGAGGATGCGGAAGAGAATGCGTGTCGTATGGAACATGTTATTACGGACACTTTATTGGAATCAATAAAAGAATATTTAAATAAAGAAGAATTGAGTTAATATGGATATTGTTTTAAATAGACATAGATTAATGGATGAAACATTCGAAGTGGAGACGGAAAATAGTATGGGACATGATTTAACAAAAGTGAAAATGAATACTACTCATATTATTCGTGCGATACATACAAATGATCATGCGATGCGTGATTTTCTATTTACATTAGGATGTTATGAAGGACAATCAATAACGGTTATATCAAAATTAAGTTCGACATATGTGGTTAATATCAACGATGCTCGATATAGTATTGATACGGAATTAGCGAAAGCGATTATCGTTTAATTTTTTGTAGGTTAAGTTAGCTATAGCTAACAATAGAGGAGAAACTATGCGTATTGCTTTAGCAGGAAATCCAAATAGCGGTAAGACGACATTATTCAATGCGATTACTGGAAGTATAGAACATGTAGGGAATTGGCCAGGTGTAACTGTTTCTCGTAAAGAAGGTAATGCGAAAAAACAGATCACAAAAGGATTAAATCCAGTACGTATTATCGATTTACCTGGGACCTATTCAATGTCACCTTTTACGTCAGAAGAACGTATTACGCGTGACTTTGTGAACAATGAAAATCCTGATGTGATTATAAATATCGTAGATGCATCAAGTTTAAATCGTTCTTTATTCTTTACAACTCAACTTCTTGAGTTGGGAGTTCCTGTTGTTGTCGCATTAAATAAATGGGATTTAACTGGGAAGAAATCCATTGAAATCGATACTG
Source organism: uncultured Erysipelotrichaceae bacterium (assembly GCA_942492995.1). Classification (GTDB taxonomy): domain Bacteria; phylum Bacillota_I; class Bacilli_A; order Erysipelotrichales; family Erysipelotrichaceae; genus UBA2212. The sequence goes on along the minus strand of OW818653.1, from coordinate 1,268,592 downwards.
AAAAATTGTCTGAATTATTAGGTTGTCCGATTATTAAGACAACCGCTATTAATGATAAAGGTTTATCAGAGTTAATAAACGCATGTAATCAAGTAGTAGGCACAGGACAATCTGCACCATTTGTTGGGGTAGACTTAGATACGGTTGATAAAGAGACATTAATTGAACAAGATAAGAAACGATTTACGTATGTTAATCAACTTGTATCTGATGTTGAAATTCGTAAAGAATCTAGTTCTAAACAGAACATTAATGATTCAATTGACAGGATTGTCGCAAATAAATACTTAGGTATTCCAATCTTCGCATTTATTCTATATTTCGTATTTTCCATATCTCAAACAACAGTTGGTCCATTCTTAGCTGATTACTTAGTTGGTTGGATTGATTCATTCTATGGTTTTGTAGATACAATCATTGGTAGTAGTGTTTCGCCTTTATTAAGGGCTTTGTTATTAGATGGAATCATTGGTGGAGTTGGCGCAATTGTTGGTTTCTTACCACTTATTATGGTTCTCTTCTTCTTATTAGCACTACTTGAAGATAGTGGATATATGGCTCGTGTTGCGGTAGTAATGGATCCATATTTAAAGAAAGTTGGACTATCAGGTCGCTCAATTATCCCGATGGTTATCAGTACTGGATGTGCGATTCCTGGGATTATGTCTACGCGTACAATTCGTGATGATCGTCAACGTCGTACAACCGCAATGTTAACTTCATTCATGCCGTGTGGAGCTAAATTACCAGTTATTGCGTTATTCGCTGGTGTATTCTTCCAAGAAGCCGCATGGGTTGGTACTCTTATGTATTTCATCGGTATTATGATTGTGGTTATTGGTGCACTTGTTATTCGTAAAATTACAGGTGATTCATCAACGCGCTCATTTTTTATTCTAGAACTTCCAGAATATCGTTTTCCAAGTTTCAAACGTGCATTTATTTCGATGATTTCTCAAGGTAAACAGTTTGTGATTAAAGCAGTCACAATCATTCTTATCAGTAATACTCTAGTTCAAATTATGCAAACATTTAATTGGAATTTCCAATTAATTGAAGATGGTATGGCTTCCACAAGTATTCTAGCAAGTATCGCAAGTCCTTTAGCTCTAATCTTTATTCCATTAGGATTTGGCTTATGGCAATTAGCCGCAGCTGCGATTACTGGATTTATTGCGAAGGAAAATGTTGTTGGTACATTAGCAGTCGTGTTTGGAATCACTAACTTCATAAATACTGAAGAGTTAGTCTTAGTTTCAGGCTCTGGTCAAGTCGCATCCATCATGGGATTAACAACTGTCGCTGCACTTGCATATCTTGTGTTTAATCTATTTACACCTCCATGTTTTGCGGCAATTGGCGCAATGAATGCGGAGTTAGATAGTAAGAAATGGTTATTTGGAGCGATTGGGTTCCAACTTGGAATGGGTTATACCTTAGCGTATTTCATTTATCAAATTGGTACATTTATCACAACAGGTAACATTGGAAATGGCGCATTGTATGGCTTAATTGGTGTTGTAATCTATATCGGTGTTATTGTTTATTTGATTAAACGTAATGATTCACCGGCATTAAGTCTTCAAAAGGAAGGTGTATAATATGCAAGATTTTATCGTATTAGGTATTATAGTCCTTATCGTAGGATTTGCGCTCAGAAAAGTAATTCGTGATCGTAAATGTGGCGTAACCTGCAGTTCTTGTCCATCAACAGGAAATGATGATTGTAAATGTGATTAATTATAAAAGGTACCAAACTGTTTAAGTTTGATACCTTTTTGTTTATCTAAATGTATAGGGTATTAATCCAACTAATTGATGAGGTTGATACATTTCTTCTAAATAATTCATATCTTCATCTGTTAATTTTAAGTTTAACGCATTAACCGCATCATCTAAATGACTTAGTTTTGTTGCGCCAATAATCGGAGATACAACAGGTTGACGATTCCATATCCATGCGAGTGCGACATGTGAACGCAAAACATTGTATTTCTCAGCCAATTCGCCAACACGATCAATAATCGGTTGATCGACTTGTTCCATTGATCCATATTTAATCGTTTGCATTTTATCTGTCTCGGAACGCACTGAACCTTCGCTCTTAGCACGAGTTAATCTGCCTGACGCAAGAGGGCTGTAAGGTGTTAGCGCAATCTTATTTTCGATACAGAATGGAATTAATTCACGTTCATCTTCACGATAGATTAAATTATAGTGATTTTGCATCGACACAAACTTAGTCCAACCATTCTTCTCTGCCACATATTGAGCCTTTTGAAATTGCCAAGCATACATTGCGGAAGCCCCGATATAACGAACTTTACCCGATTTAACTAAATCATGGAGTGCTTCCATCGTTTCTTCAATCGGTGTATCGTAATCCCAACGATGAATAATATACAAATCAATATAATCTGTTTGAAGTCGTTTTAAACTCTTTTCAACTTCACTCATTATTGCTTTACGCGACAATCCAGCCCCATTAGGACCATCATGCATTCTAAAGTTTACCTTGGTCGCAATCACAACTTTATCGCGATCCGCAAAATCTTTCAAAGCGCGCCCTAAGTATTCTTCACTTGTACCTGCTGAGTACACATTTGCGGTGTCAAAAAAGTTAATACCTAAATCTAATGCGTGTTTGATCACCTCACGACTTTGTGCTTCATCCACGACCCATTGGTGGAAACCAGTTCCAACTTCTCCAAATCCCATACAACCTAAACATATACGTGATACATCTAATCCAGTATTACCAAGTTTTACATATTCCATTGTAAATCCTCCTTGTTGATTTTATTGTATACCCTTGAGTTAACTCCAAGTCAAGTGAATAATAAATGTTTTAAAAATATTTAATGTTGTAAGGTATAATAAAAATAATTTAATCATGAGGTGGAAAATGAATTTAGTCATTAAACCAGCATACGATGATATTGAATCAATTAAACTATTATTTAATGAATACGCACAATCACTCGAAGTAGATTTATGTTTTCAAGACTTCAAGTACGAACTCGATACATTGCCTGGTAAATATGCACAACCGGATGGACGACTTTATGTAGCGTATTGGAATAATCATCTAGCAGGATGTGTAGCTTTGCGTCGTTATGATGATACACGTGCTGAGTTAAAACGATTATTCATTCGTACTGAATTTAGAGGGTTAGGAATGAGTAAGAAACTCGTTCAACACGTAATTAATGATGCGAAGGAAGTTGGATATAAACAAATCCTTCTCGATACATTGAATACAATGAAACCAGCGATTAGCTTATATCAATCTTTTGGGTTTAAGGAGATTGAATCTTATTATGAAAATCCATTAGAAGGCGCAACCTATTTCAGTTTAGATTTAACAAAGTAAAGGAAACATTATGAGAAGAAAAGATCGTGAAGTTACAGATATTAATGAGTTGTTAGGGATTATACAAGAATGTCGGATTTGTCATTTGGGTATGCAAGATGACAAAGGGATTTATATTGTGCCATTAAACTATGGATTTGAATATGTTGATAATCAACTCAATCTATATTTCCACAGTGCTAAAGTTGGTCGTAAAATCGACGCATTAAAATCAAACCCTAATGTATGTATTGAAATGGATTGCGATCATCGCTTAATCGAAGGGGATAAAGCATGTGATTATTCCTTTGGATTTAAGAGTATTATTGGCAATGGACACGTAAGTTTTGTGGAAGAGTATAATGAAAAACTAAAAGGATTACAGTTGCTTATGCATCATGAAACAATGAAAGAGTTTGATTTTGATGAGAAGATGGTAAATATGGTAACTGTAATGAAAGTTGTTGTACAGGAATTTACAGGCAAGTATCATAAATAATTATTGACTTGGAGTTAACTCTAAAGAGTATAATTCACTTAAAGGAGATATTACAATGAACTATTTAACAGAAGTTTATACGTTACATAATGGAGTTAAGATTCCTAAGATTGCGTTTGGGACATGGCAAATATCAAATGATGAAGCATATCAAGCCACATTGGATGCGATAAATTCTGGATACCGTCATATCGATACTGCGAAGTCGTACCACAATGAAGATGCGGTAGGTAGAGCAATCAAAGATTCAGGTATTAAGCGTGAAGAGCTATTTGTCGTAAGTAAACTTAGAGCTCCAGCACTAGGATATGATGAAACCATTTTAGCGTTTAATACACAACTCAAAGAACTTGGATTGGATTATATGGACTTATACTTAATCCATGCGCCATGGGCATGGGACCAACGTGGACAATCACGTACTACAGAAAACATAAAAGCTTGGAAGGCGATGGAACAACTCCTTAAAGAAGGTAAAATACGTTCAATTGGTGTAAGTAACTTCAGTGTGGAAGATCTTAAGGCAATTATTAATGAATGTGAAATTGTCCCAATGGTTAATCAAATTAGATTCTCTGTTGGATTTACTCAAAATGAAATTGTTGAATTCTGTCAATCGAATAATATCCTAATCGAAGCATATTCTCCGTTAGGAACAGGAAGTGTTTTCCAAAACGAAGAACTTCAATCCATTGCGCTTAGAAATAATGTGAGTGTAGCACAATTATGCATTAAGTACTGTTTAGAAAAAGGAACTCTACCTCTACCTAAAACGCGTAGTAAAGAACGTATGGTAGAAAATGCGAGCTTAGATTTCGAATTATCAAACAATGACATAAAAATTCTTGATGGGATAAAAGAAATCGAACGATTATAAAAATATATTATCGAAATAGATTGAAGTACTAATCATTGATAAAGTAGAATAAGACTAATCGTTGGAGAAAATTAAATGAAAAAGATTGTATTATTTTGTGGTGCTGGGATGTCCAGTAGTTTACTTGTATTAAAAGTTCGTAATGCGGTAAAAGAAGCCGGATATGATTATGTCGTAGAAGGATATGATACAACTACTGTTGTTGGACATTCAGATGATGCGGATGTCGTGTTAGTAGCACCTCAAGTTCGCTTTATGCTTAACAAATTTAGAGATCAAATTAAACACTGTCCAGTTGAGACAATGGATATGACAGCGTATGGTTCAATGAATGGCGCAAAAATTCTTGAACATGCACGTCGTTTAATGAAAGAAGAGTAAGTAAGAAAGAGTTAAATACTCTTTTTTAATCAAAATGATTGAAATTCAAGAAGTGTCCCCTTATAATAGTAATGTAGACATCAATAAAGAGAGTAAAGATATGAGCCATCGCATACAAACAACAACTTCTATTACAAACATTATGAATCACAAACTAAATCAAAAACCTTTCATAATGTATTTTTATACGGAAGAATGTGGTGTTTGTCATGCGCTACTACCTCGACTTAAGAATTTGATTGAAGATTATGATATTGAGTTAATCGAAATTGATGCGATTAAATATCCTGCAATATCAGGTCAACATCAAGTGTTCACAGTCCCAACGATGTTGGTCTGGTCAGAAGGAAGAGAAGTATTAAGAGAAAGTAGATTCTTTAATTTCGAGAAAATTAATCGAACGTTAGAATTTATGGAAATCTATCAAGAATCGAATACAAAGAGATGTTAATAAACAATAAAGCGAGGAAATCACATGTTTAATTTTTTTCAATCAAGTAATTTAAGTCAAGATAAGGCATATGCACAACTACAAAATGATTCCACAATCAAACTAATTGATGTTAGAACAAAAGAAGAGTATAAGGATGGTCATATTAAAGGAAGCGTAAATATTCCTCTAAATACACTTCCACAGAAATTTCAATCCGCATTACCAAAAACAGATCAAACAATCTTTGTGATTTGTTTAAGTGGTGCACGTGCTTCAGATGCGACAAGTTATCTCAAAAAAGTTGGCTATACCAATGTACATAACATTGGTGGCGTCGCGACTTGGAAATATGGTTTGGTTAAGTAATTCGTCACAGAAATAGATTACTTCTGACACATCTCTGTAACATCTTTATTCTATGATACTTCCATAAAGCAATGGCTTTAGGAGATCAATATGAATAAAAAAATAATTATGACAGGGATATTATCCCTAACCCTAGGTGGGTTATTAATGAGTACAATGTTTCAACCAGTCGATGCACGATATGGTGAAAATCGATCATCTAACCAAAACCAAGGTGTAGCACAAGTAAGTGCTGTAAGTGCAGTTAGTGCAGAAGAATTGGTTCAACTAGAAAGTATCTTAACAGTATTGATTAAAGATGAATATAAGGCACGTGCTGAATATCAAGCACTCGTTAGTAAATTTGGAGAAGTAACTCCGTTTGTGAATCTTATCAGAGCAGAAACAAGTCACATTAGAGCGTTAACACAATTATTCACTGTCTATGGATTAGATGTACCAGCGGATAATGGAAGTGATTTTGCGGTAGTGCCAAGTACATTAGCTGAAGCATATGTGATTGGTATAAAAGCTGAAACTGACAATATCGCATTGTATAAAGCATTCTTAGAAAAAGATTTACCTGCTAATGTAGAAAATGTATTCACACATTTAATGAATGCGTCAGAAAGTCATTTATCCATATTCGAAGATTACCGTGATGGTAAAACAAATGTAGATTGTGATCCAGTACTAAATTCACAAAGTAGACAAAATCGTAGAAACCAATAAAAAAACGAACCCTAGAGTTATCTAGGGTTTTATATTGTCTTTAATAAACGCGTAACTAATGTTTTTATTTCTAATCTTAAATCGAATGATCCATCCCTCAAGCACCAATCATAGACTAATCCTCTAACACAAATAAATAAGAATTGAACGATTTCATTGGAACTCATACTTGTATCAAGTTCTTTTTTATTTTGTCCATTTTCGATAATTTCTTTTAATATTATCTGCATTGGTCGATTCTCTTTAGCGAACAAATTATTTTTAACATTATACAATTGTTTAGTAAATTTAATTCCACATTTCAAATTATAAAGTGCATAGTAATCAAAGTAAGTTAATATTTGATCCTTTGTATTATCAGATAAAACCGTATTCTTAACCGTTTCATTAAAATAATCATCCGCTAATTCAAATATTCGATCTAAAATCTCGTATTTAGATTTGAATACATTATAAAACGTACCAGTTGAAACATTTGCGACTTTGCATATCTCATCTACAGTGATATTTTCAAATCCTTTTGTCTCAAATAGCTCGATCGCAACTTGATAAACTTTATCTTTTGTTTGTTGGGCTTGTGCTTGCCGAGTTGTTTGTTTTTCGATGTTCATGTTAATTAAAAACTCCAAAGTAAGTATACCATAACACACTAATTTATCACTTGTGAAAAACGCTTGATAATATATTAACAAATCATATTGACGCCATTAATTACCCTATAATATAATGAATAAGTTCAGTGAACTAGTTCGTTAAAATATTCTCAAGTTAGAATATGACTGAAACATATAAAAATTCATACATTACAAGGCAAGGATTTTAAACGATATTCTATTCAAGAATTTAGTTTTTAGATTGGAATAACTCAATTAATAGAGAGAGGATTAATGAGGGAAATGAAAAGAAGTTTTACTAAAAAGTTAGTGTCTATCGTTTTCAGTGTATTAATGTTAATGTCACTTGTTGGATGTCAATCATCAAGTAATGAAGCGTTATTCAAAGCTGGAACATATGAAGCAACTGTCGCAGGTCATAATGGGGACATGACAGTTGAAGTAGTTGTTAGTGATAGCGAAATTCTAGAAGTTAATATTTTAGATCACATGGAAAGTCCAAGTATCTCTGATGCGGCGATTGAAAGAATTCCAGTAGCGATCGTTGATGAACAAAGTTTAGCGGTTGATACAATTTCAGGGGCAACAGTTTCCAGTAAAGCAATTATTAATGGCGCTTCTGAAGCTCTAAAGCTTGCTGGTGCTGATATTGAAAAGCTAAATGTTAAGAATGATAGTGCAGCTGTTAAAGGCGAAACTAAGGAATATACAACAGACGTAGTTATTATTGGTGGGGGTGGAGCTGGATTAGCAGCTGCAGTTTCCGCTAATGAAAATGGCGCAACTGTTATTGTAGTAGAAAAGATGTCAAGACTTGGTGGTAATACGATTCTATCCGGTGGGGCATTTAATGCGGTAGATCCTGTACGTCAAGAAGCACAAGATATTGAAGATTCAGTTGAAAAACACTTCACACAAACGTATGAAGGTGGAGATAAACAAGGCAATCCTGTCTTGATTCAAACGTTAGTTGAAAATGCATATTCTGCAGTTGTTTGGTTAGAAGGATTAGGCATGGAATTTAAAGACCAAGTATTTACTGTTTTAGGTGGAATGTGGCCAAGAGCACACAAACCTACAACGCCACTTGGAACTGGATTTATCAGTACTTATCAAAACTATATTGATACGCATGAAGGTATCGAAGTTCTACTTGATACAGAAGCACTCGAACTAATCATCGAAGATGGTCGTGTAACTGGGGTTAAAGCAGAATCATTGGAAGGTGATGTTATACTTCACGCGAACAATGGGGTTATTCTTGCGACAGGTGGATTCTCCGCTAACCAAGAAATGTTAGAGAAATACAATGAAATTTGGCCAACACTTGAAGGCATTAAAACAACCAATCATCCTGGCGCAACAGGTGATGGGATTGTGATGGCTGAAGAAGTAGGCGCAAATCTTATTGGTATGAGCGCAATACAATTATTACCAATGGGCGATCCTGTAACAGGTAGTTTAAGTGGTAATATCGAACAAGGCGTAGAAAACCGTATCTTCGTTAATATCGATGGAAATCGTTTCGTTGATGAAGGTCAACGTAGAGATGTTATGACGAAGGCATTGTTTGAACAAGAAGAAACTAAGATGTGGGTTGTATTGGATGCGAAGAATTATCCAACACCTGAAACAACAAATAACTTTAATGAAACAATTGAAGGCCTAATTGAACAAGGACGTGCTTTCAAAGGTGATACATTAGAAGAATTAGCTGCACAAATCGGTGTTGATCCTGCAAATCTAGTCAAAGCTGTAGAAGAATTTAATGCGGCTGTCGATTCAGGAAAACCTGACGCATTTGGTAGAACATTATTCGATAAGAAAATAGATACGCCTCCATATTATGCAGGTGCACGTGTACCAACAGTGCATCATACAATGGGTGGTGTTGAAATCAATGAATTCACACAAGTTATTGATGCGACTGGCGCAATCATTCCAGGATTGTACGCTGCTGGTGAAGTTACTGGTGGTATTCATGGTGCGAATCGCTTAGGTGGAAATGCACTAGCGGATGTGACTGTATTCGGTAGAATTGCGGGCGAAAGTGCCGCATTAAAACGCTAATTAATAAATTTTAAATAGATTAAAGCCAAATGTTACTCCTTGCACGATAAACATTTGGCTTTTTATTGCATTAACTCAAGTAAAAGGTATAATAGTTATGAACATATGTTCAAAATGAGGTAGTATGCCAAGACCAGTAAAAGAAAGAAATATTAGAGATAATCCGATTTGTTGTAAATTTGTGCCTGAGAAAATACAATCACATGAAAAGATTAAATTAAGTTTAGATGAATTCGATGTTATACGTAAATGTGACTTTGAACGACTCAGTCAAGAGAACTGTGCTTCTACTATGAATATAAGTAGAACGACTGTACAACGTATTTATGCAAGCGCAAGAATGAAAATCGCGGAAGCTCTCGTACGAGGAATAATACTTGAAATTGAAGGTGGTAATGTTACTTACAACTCAAATAACATGTTTGAGAATACATTAAACATAAACGAAAAGGGAGAAGTTAATATGAAAATCGCAATAGGTGTAGATGGTGAAAAAGTTGCTGGTCATTTTGGGCAATGTAATGACTTTATAATTTATGAAATAATAGACAATGTTAAAGTTAGTGAAAGAAAAATTCATGATGATGTACATGTTCATCAAGAACGTCCACAATTTCTTAAAGATCTTGGGGTAGATGTATTGATAATGAATACGATGGGGAAAGGTGCATATAATCGTTTAATTGCTCTCAACATTAAATGTGTCAATGCGGAAGACAAGAATATTAATGAAGCACTTGAAGCGTATTTGAATAATACGTTAAATAAAGAACTTGTTGGACATGAATGTTCAGGTTGTGGGTCACATAATCATTCACATGATCATAAAGGACATCATCATGGATAGTATTGCCTATATCATTGCGGGGGTTGCACTTGGGATTTCATGGTATAAATCAAAAGGAAAAACAGTTCAAGCACTAAAGAAAGCATGGAAATCATTTGAAAACATCCTTCCTCAATTCTTAAGTATTTTACTCATAATAGGAGTTGTGCTAAGTGTGCTTAATCCAACTCAAATATCGAAATTCATTGGTGGTGAATCTGGATGGATTGGAGTATTAATAGCGTCAATAATTGGTTCAATCACGCTTATCCCAGGCTTTATCGCATTTCCATTATCGGCTGCACTGTTAAAAAATGGGGCGGGGTATATGCAAATTGCCGCATTCATCTCTACATTAATGATGGTTGGAATTGTCACAATACCATTAGAAGTTAAATATTTTGGCAAAAAAGCTGCTTATTTGAGAAATGGTTTAGCATTCTTATTCTCACTTCTTGTAGCGCTTGTTATAGGAGTGATATTAGTATGAAGAACACCATTAAGAAATATAGATTAGTGTTTATACTATTAGTTATTTATGGAATTATCTATTTCTTTGATAACGCATTATTTAATTCAAGTACACAAAAGACGTATTCGAGTTTCATAGAAATGATAATGGTTTTACCCCCTGTATTCGTTTTATTAGGATTACTTGATGTTTGGGTTAAACGCGAAACGATGGTCAAAATGATGGGCAAAGATAGCGGATCAGTTGGGATGTTGTTAGCATTCTTCTTAGGATCTGCTGCTGCAGGACCACTCTATGCCGCATTTCCTGTTGCGTTAACGTTATTACGAAAAGGAAGTTCATTCAAAAACGTATTAATACTTATAGGCGCATGGTCCACAACCAAAATTCCATTATTGTTATTTGAAGCATCCTCGATGGGGCTTATCTTTACAATTACTCGATTTAGTTTAAATATATTTGGTATTTTAGGAATTGCTTGGCTAAGTGAAAAAATTCTTGGAACGAAAGAACTCGATGAAATTCATTTACGAGCTCTAACAGTTGAATAATTAAATTAAAAAAGGTAAACAATCGTTTACCTTTTAATATCCTTCAATCTCAACTCCACAATTATTGGATAATCCAGTCCAAATCAATTTATTAAAATGATACAACGATAATGAAATTTTACCGCCTAATCCTTCTTTGATTGTATTCATCATCAATCCATTCTGAGGTGAAACAAGATCAGCTTGTTCATCAATATGTACATTAATGATTAGTTTATAAAATCCACGATGGATTATCAATTCGAATCCATTATCATTTTTAGTTAGTTTACGTTTAAATGCGCCAGTATATGTCGCAAAACGATAAGATCGATTATTTATATTTAATGAAGCGATTAATCCTTCAAAATTCAACCCTAAGAATGGTATGTTCGCAACACTTAACATAAATGAAGTATTAGGTTCAGTAAAATGATTGCCTTGAAGCCATATATAACGATTAGGGAAAGATGTTCCCCAATCCTTTTCAATATATCCGATATCATCTTTAAACTCAAATGACTCATGATTTAATTTTAGTGTCCCATTTGCGCTATGATGCATACTCACAACACCATGATTACATTCCATATTAGGAATATATGAAAAAGGCCCCATAATCGTCGGCATATACCAATTACTTCCATTTAGTTCAGTATGATTATTGAAACTTAAATGTCCGATACAACGAATCTCATCCGTATCAATATTAAGTTTGAGTTCATTAACTGAGAAAAAAGTACTACCAATTTGATACCCATCATCGATTGAAATAAAATCATCTAAAGGATAACTAATATAATATGTTTTTAATGGATTAGTACGAATAATTTGAATGAAACTATGAGGATTAATTGTATTAGTACTATAGCCAAATATAAAACTAATTGTCACACCATGATTAAGATTAACTTGTTTGAAATACCAGCCTTCAAAGTATTCTTTCTTATGAGTCGTGCCTTGAATCGAGAAGGCTTTTGAGATTGTTTGGTTGTGCATGTTATATCCTGTGTTTATAAGAAGTATAAGCGAAAAAATGAAATAAATGGGAAAATTTGACTTAGGTCAAAGTATCTATTATTAAAATGAGTATACTTTAGATATCAAACAATTAAATTGTTCGACAAGGAGAACATTATGCAAAATAAAACATATCAATTAGAAACAGTATCTTGTCCAAGTTGTATTAAAAAAATTGAAGGAATGTTAAAACAAACCGAAGGAATCGAAACGTCTGAAGTGTTATTTAACTCTTCTCGAGTAAAAGTAAGTTTTAATGAAGAACAAGTAACTTCTGCACTTATAAAGGCGAAAATTCATCAATTAGGTTATAACGTAATTAGCGAAAAGTAATTGATTTTGAAAAGGAGGATTTATGTTTAAATTAACTAAAAAACAAATTATCACAAGTTCTCTAATAACGATTTCGATTGCGTTTATTCTCAGACAATTTGAAGATTTAAGCTTATATGCGAATATCTTTATGTTGGTCACAACCGTTATTGCTGGAACACCAATATTCAAGAAAGCATTTAGTGCAATTCGCTATAAAATTATTGGAATTGATGCCCTTGTGACCATCGCGGTTATTGGGGCTGTTTTAATTGGTGAATATTGGGAAGCTGCGGCAGTTACGTTCTTGTTTATGCTAGGTGATTATCTAGAGTCACGTACAATCGAAAAAACACGATCTTCCATTAAAGCACTTCTTGATCTAGCGCCAAAAAAGGCAACAGTTCTACGCGATGGAAAAGAAATTGTTATTGGAGTAGATGATGTATTGATAGATGATACTGTAATCGTAAAACCAGGTGAGAAAATTTCTGTTGATGGAAGTGTACTTGAAGGGAATGCGTATGTGAATCAATCATCAATTACTGGAGAATCACTCCCTGTATATAAATCACTAAATGATTCAGTTTTTTCTGGCACAACCATTGAATCAGGTTATTTAGTTATTTCAGCTCAAAAAATTGGGGATGATACAACATTTGCACATATTTTACAGTTAGTTGAAGATGCGCAGGATAGTAAGGCAAAAACACAGAAGTTTATCGAAAAATTCTCAGCTTACTATACACCATCAATTGTCGTACTTTCCATTGTGATGTACTTAATTACACGTGATGTTGAATTATCACTTACGATCATCGTGATCGCATGTCCTGGAGCGCTTGTTATATCTACACCTGTTTCGATCGTGGCTGGAATTGGGAATGGTGCGAATTATGGAGTTCTATTTAAGGGTGGAGAATCAATTGAGAAATTAGGTAAAATAAAAGCTGTTGCGTTTGATAAAACTGGGACATTAACCATTGGTAAACCAGAAGTTAAGAAAATTAAGACATTTGAACTATCTGAACATGACGCACTAAAAATTGCGGCACTTGGAGAATCGTATTCTGAACATCCATTAGGTAAGGCGATAATTCTTAAAGCACAAACTGAAAAGATTGATTTATCAGAGAAAATAGATAACATCGAAATTTTGACTGGATTAGGCATTCAATTTGATTATTTAGGTACACATTATCGAATTGGTAATCGAAACTTACTGAAGAGTTTAAACATTGATTATCGTGATATTGAAGAAGAGATTAAACATGAAGAAGAACAAGGCTATACAACTATACTCTTAAGCAATGATAAAAAGATCCTTGCGTTAATCATGATTGCGGATGCGATACGTGATGATTCACATGAACTGATTAAACAACTTCATAAAGCGAATATTAATGTCATTATGTTAACAGGGGATAATCATAGAACTGCAGAATCAATAGCGAAACAACTTCAAATTGATGAATTCTATGGAGATTTACTCCCAGAAAACAAAGTCGAAGTACTAAATAACCTTAAAACTAAATATGGTTTAGTCGCAATGGTTGGAGATGGTGTTAATGATGCGCCAGCTCTTGCAAGTGCCGATATTGGAATAGCGATGGGACAAGCTGGAGCGGATGTTGCGATGGAAACGGCAGATGTTATATTATTATCATCGCAGATTAAAAAACTAATCTATGCGTTTGGATTAAGTCGTAAGACCGTTCAAAATATGACGCAAAATATCGTATTTGCTCTACTTGTGGCAGGGTTTCTATTAGCTGGTGTTTTAATCAAAACAGTTAACTTATCCTTAGGTATGTTAATTCATGAACTATCCGTCTTCTTAGTTATATTAAATGCGGTAGGATTGCTTAAATATAGAGAAAAGTAATCGAATCAGTTATGATAATATCAGGAGATAACTATGACATGTAACCATCACCAAGATGAGAATCCATCCAATTGTATCGAAATCGTTCCTATTTTCAGTAATCTAACAGAAGAAGAAATGTTGGAAATTGCGAATATTACAACTGAGGCAAAGTTTGATAAAGGATCATATGTCTACATGGCAAATGATTTGGGAGGCAAACTGTATGTTCTGCATTCAGGTCGAGTTAAAATATCACGATTAAATATTAATGGTAAGGAACAAGTTCTTCGCATCGTCGAACCTGGCGAATTTATGGGAGAATTAACGCTATTAAGTAATACACCATTAACTGATAATGCGGAAGTACTTGAGAAAACGCTTATGTGTATGATTGATGGAAATAAGTTAAAAGAATTGATGAATAAGTATCCATCCATTGCGTTTAAAGTTATGGAAGTTTTAAGTAAACGTTTAGAACAAGCTGAATCATTGATTGAGAAAATAAATCTTAATACAGTTGAACAACGCTTAGCATTAGCACTACTTGATTTAGTTAATCAAAGAAATGAGATTACATTGAATATGACGAAAGGTGATTTTGCGTCGTCGATTGGGATGAGTCAAGAAACATTAAGTCGTAAACTAACCTCATTTCAAGATGAAGGAGTTATCGAATTAATCGGACAACGTAAGATTATCGTAAAAAACATAAACGCATTAAAGCGAATTACTGAATAGTATTATAGCTTTATGGTATTATATGAAGTATTAATTTGAGGTAAACATTATGCCACTTGGACATGTAAACGATTTAGAGAATAAAGTAGTACAAAACCCATTAGCGGATAAGGCTAAAATGAAAGTATTGGTTGGATCAAACGAAGGTTGGGATAATCACGTCATGCGTGTATTTGAACTTGAACCGGGTGGATTTACACCACGCCACCAACATCCATGGCCACATATCAATTATATTGTGGAAGGGAATGGGACATTGTTTCTAAATGGACAAGAGAATTCAATACAAGCTGGTTCATATGCGTATGTTCCAGGAAATGAACTTCATCAGTTTCAAAATACATCGAATGCAGTATTAAAGTTCATTTGTATCGTCCCAACTGAAGGACATAAATAGTTTTTAATAACGAGTGGTCAACTGATCACTTTTTTATTTCATAAACTTTCATTAGTTACATTCGTTTCATTGCTTTTAAATTAAATAGGCTTGGTGTAGAATAGACAGATATAAAGAGAACCATCCTATTTTAGGTAAACTTTATATCTATTGAATTGCTTAACACAACTAAATCGTTTTGTATAATCGCAGAAAAATGGTCTGCAAGTCTCTACCCTGTTACCTTTGACAGGACTACAAAACAACTATAGGCTTTTTAGCTATTTTTGTTTTTTCTAGAGACACTGTAACAAGTGTCTTTTATTTATTTAAGGAGAAAAAATGGATACATCAATTAAAGTATCAGTCGTAATGGGTTCTTATTCAGATTATGAAACAGTAAAAGAAGGAATAGCCATTCTTGATGATTTTAAAGTAGCGTATGAAAAGAAGATTGTAAGTGCGCATCGTACCCCAGAGGATATGTTTACGTATGCGAAAGAAGCGAAAGATAAAGGCATACACGTGATAATTGCGGCAGCTGGTGGCGCAGCTCATCTCCCTGGAATGATCGCATCACTCACTACACTTCCTGTTATAGGAGTTCCAATTCAAAGTAAATCATTGAATGGATTGGATAGTTTACTCTCAATTGTTCAAATGCCAGCTGGAGTTCCGGTATTAACAACTGCCATTGGAGTTGCCGGCGCAAAGAATGCGGCTTTAGCTGCGATTCGAATTCTAAGTTTGAATGATGATAATCTTTCTAAACAACTCATAGAATATCAAATGAACATTGCGTCTGAAGTAAGGGATACTAAGCTTCCATGATGAAACGTATCTTACCACCTTCCACAATTGGAATCATAGGTGGAGGACAACTTGGTAAAATGATGGCAATTTCCATGATTGAACAAGGTTATCAAGTAGTAGTACTTGATCCAGATAATCAATGTCCATGTGCTAGTATCGCGAACCACTTCATCTGTGCATCGTATTCTGATGAATCCGCATTACGTCAATTAGCAGAGATAAGTGAAATACTTACCTATGAATTCGAAAATGTAGATGTTGAGATGTTACGCAAAGTAAGTCAAATAGATAACGTTCCACAAGGGTATGATTGTCTAAAAGTAAGTCAAGATCGTTTGCTTGAGAAAAGTACTATTGAATACTTAGGGATACCAACTGTACAATTCGCTCCTTTCTCAACACAAGAAGAACTCGATAATCTAGATTTAAATTTCCCAATCATTATTAAAACAAGACGTTTTGGATATGATGGAAAAGGTCAATATCGAGTTAATGATAAACAAGCATTAACATCACTAAAGTTAGAATTTCCCAATGCGTATATTGCGGAAGAAGTATGTGTGTTTGATACAGAAATAAGTGTTATCGTATGTGGATTTAAGGATGGACAAGCCTACTATGAACCATTTGAAAATCAACATGTGAATGGAATACTCGATACATCTCTGTATCCTGCACAAGTATCACTTGAAATCCAACAACAGGCAATTCAAAGCGCACTAAAGATAATCGAAACGTTTAATTATAAAGGCATATTAGCAGTTGAATTCTTCGTTAAAGACAATCAGCTTTACTTCAATGAATTAGCACCACGTCCACACAATTCAGGTCATGGGACAATCAATTCAAGTGACTATAGCCAATTTGATTTACATGTTTCCGCAATTTGTGGAAGTTCAGTTATTCAACCTAAACGTCTTCAAGCAAGTGTTATGCAAAATATACTTGGGCAAGACATCGAATTAATTATCCAACGATTTGAAAAACAATCGACACAATCGATTCACTTACATGTATATGGCAAGAAAGAAATTAGACACAATCGTAAAATGGGACATCTTACGATTCATCATGATTCAGTAGAACAAGTGAAAGAAATTGCGAAAAATTGGAGAACACAACGATGAAACTAACGGTTTATACAGAAAAAAGAAATGGCTTTAATCAAGAAGCGATTAATCTTAAGGCACAATTAAAAAATCTATTAGATATAGAATGTGATATTCGAATTCTTAATGGATATACAGTCGAAAATATTGAAGAAAAAGATATAACAAATTCCATCCAACATGTCTTTAGTGAACCAATGGTGGATATTGTGTATGAATCAATTCCTAAGAATGATGGCCATATTTGTGCCAGAGAACCAATACCAGGTCAATATGATCAACGATCCGATAGTGCAATTCAATGTATCAAATGTTTAGATTTTGAATCGGAACCAAATGTTAAAACATTTCAAGTTGTGCTATTTAATCGAAACCTTACCGATAATGAACATTCTAAATTTATAAAATATTGGATTAATCCTGTAGAAATGCGATTGAAGAATTTAGTGGAAGATAATCAAACGGTGGATGTGATTAACGAACCGCTTCTTTTAAATTTCTGCAAATGGGAAGAAGTTGAATTGATACAATTTCTAAAAGACCAAAGTGCCGCAATGACACTAGATGATTTAAAACTAATTCAATCCTATTTTAATAAGTACTTACATAGAGATTTAACATATACCGAATTCAAAGTGTTAGATACCTATTGGAGTGATCATTGTCGCCACACGACATTTGAGACAGAAATTACCCATATTAATATTGAAGAAGGTCCATATAAAGATGCGATTGAACATGCGTTTAATCAATTTCTAACAATGCGAAATTCATTAAATCGCAGTAATAAACCCATTACATTAATGGAAATGGCAACGATGTTTGGTCGATTCAATAAAGATCCTAGAAACGAATTAAGCGATGAAGTTAATGCATGTAGTGTGATGATTGATGTAGATGTGGATAATCGTGTTGAAGAATGGTTGTTAATGTTTAAGAATGAAACCCATAATCATCCAACAGAAATAGAACCATTTGGTGGCGCATCAACTTGTATTGGTGGAGCGATTCGTGATCCATTAAGTGGAAGAAGTTATGTTTATCAAGCAATGCGTATTAGTGGATGTGGCAATGTTAAAGAATCATTTGAAGCGACACTTCCGAATAAACTTCCACAACGCATCATCGCTTCTAAGGCGACACAGGGAAACTCATCGTATGGGAATCAAATTGGTGTCACAACGACATTTGTTAAGGAAATCTATCATCCATCGTATGTCGCAAAACACTTAGAATGTGGCGCAGTAGTTGGGGCAGTTAAAAAAGAATATGTAAAGCGTTTAAAACCTGAAACAGGTGATATCGTTATTCTATTAGGTGGAAGAACAGGTCGTGATGGAATTGGTGGCGCAACCGGATCCTCTAAGATTCAATCTTCCAACAGTCTGTTAACCAGTGGAAGTGAAGTTCAAAAAGGCAATGCGCCTGAAGAACGTAAATTACAACGTCTGTTTAGAAATCCAAAGGTCACACAATTAATTAAAAAAGCGAATGATTTTGGGGCAGGTGGAGTTTGTGTCGCAATCGGTGAATTATCTGATGGATGCACAATTCAATTGGATAAAGTACCACTTAAGTATTTAGGACTAACTCCAACCGAAATCGCAATTAGTGAAAGCCAAGAACGTATGGCTGTCGTAATAGAACCCAATGATTGTGAAACATTCTTAGCGTATGCACGTAATGAGAATGTTGAGGCAACAATCGTCGCCACAATCACTGATACAAATCGATTAATCATGAAATATGGAAATGAAATTGTTGTGGATTTACCTCGTGAATTAATTAATACAAATGGTGTACGTCAAAAGATTGAAGCTACTTTATCACAAAAATCAATTACCAAATATATACAAAAACCATTTACTGAATTATCACTATTAGAACATCTCAATGATTTGAATGTTAGTAGCCAAAAAGGTCTTATCGAACAATTTGATGGAAGTATCGGTGCTACAACCGTTCTATATCCATTAGGGGGTAAACATCAATTAACTCCTGCATTGGCAAGTATACAGAAGATTAGTTTAGAACATGGCACAACGGATACAGTAAGTATCTTAACGTATGGATTTAATCCAAATTTAGCTGAAATTAATCCATTTATGAGTGCACAGGCATCTGTACTTGAAAGTATTGCACGTACGATTGCGGTTGGTGGATCCATTCAAAATATCTTCTTCTCGTTCCAAGAATATTTCGCAAGACTCTATAAGGATCCTAAGAAATGGGGAAATGTTGTTCAAACATTGCTCGGTGCACAAAGTGTTCAAGAAGTATTTGGACGACCTGCAATTGGTGGAAAAGATAGTATGAGTGGTTCATTTAATGAGAAAGATGTCATTGATACATTTATAAGTTTTGCGTGTAGTACACGTTCTGTGAAAAATATCATATCTAACGAGACTAAGAGTGTTGGGAATAAGCTGTATTTTGTACAAGCTAAACGATTTGAAAATGGCTTGTTTGATTTAGAGTTAATCAAAGAAACGTATCTAAAACTTGAAGAATTAATCGCATCCAAACAAATAGTAAGTGCTCATACAGTAAGCCAAACACTTGCGACATCACTCTGTGAAATGTCATTTGGGAATGGATTAGGATTTGAGGTAAAGACTGATTTAGATGTACTAATTGATTATCCAGCCTCTATTATCATCGAAGTTAAACCAGAAATAGAACTTGATTATCACTACTTAGGTAAAGTTACTGCACATCATTTCATCTTTAATGACATCACAATTGATTATAATCACGCAAAATTAGCGTATGAAAGTGGATTAACCTTCTTATACCCAAGTGTTGGACCTAAACAAGATAGTTCTATTGATACAATCACATCAAGCATTGGATATAAACCGTATGCCTTTGAACCTGTAGAAAAGGTGAATGTTGTGATAGCGGTATTCCCTGGCACAAACTGTGAAGTTGATACAGCACGTGCATTTGAAAAAGCAGGTGCATTTGTAAAACATGCATTAATTCGAAACTTAGATGCGAATCAATTAAAAGAATCGATACATGAATTTTGTACATTGATTGATGACGCACATATACTCGCATTACCTGGAGGATTCTCTGGTGGAGATGAACCAGATGGAAGTGCAAAATTTATCGTAAATATCTTACTTAACGAAGATGTCAAGAATGCGGTTAGTCGGCTATTGAAACGTGATGGATTAATGATTGGTATCTGTAATGGATTCCAAGCACTAATCAAGACAGGATATTTACCCTATGGAGAAATACGTGAATTGAATGAAAATGATGCGACATTAGCACATAACACAATTCATCGACATATTTCCACAATGGCGAATATCAGACAAAGTAGTGACGCATCACCTTGGCTCAATCGCGAAGATTTAGCGCACGTAAGTAAAGTACCACTTAGTCATGGAGAAGGCCGTTTAGTTATAAATTCTGGCTTATATAAGACATGTCTAAACAATGGACAAATCGCCTTCCAATATGTAAATCATGAAGGTCAAGTTACAATGGATCCACACTTCAATGTGAATGGCTCAAGCTATGCGATAGAAGGTATGATCTCTCCAAACGGAAGAATACTCGGTAAGATGGGACATACAGAACGTATTCAAGATGGCTGTTATATCAATATTCCAGATATGCAAGAAATGAAGTTATTCGAGAATGGTGTTAATTTTTTCAAAAGAGGTAAAATATGAAAAAACTAGAAATGATTTATGAAGGTAAAGCTAAACAATTATATACAACAGAGAATGATGAACATATTATCATTCACTACAAAGATGATGCGACCGCATTTAATGGAGTAAAAAAAGCCCAAATAGAACATAAAGGTGAACTAAATAACGCGATTTCTACAATCATCTTTAAACATCTTCATAAACACAATATCCCAACTCATTACATTGAGACATTAAATAATCGCGATCAACTTTGCCATAAAGTAACGATAATTCCATTGGAAGTAATTATTCGTAATCGTATTGCGGGTTCAATGGCGAAACGTTTAGATATCAAAGAAGGTACATTGGCTCCAAGACCAATCTATGAATTATGTTATAAGAATGATGAGTTAGGAGATCCTCTAATCAATGAAGATCATGCCTTAGCACTTAATGCCGCAACTGAAACAGAACTATCTGAAATTAAGGCATTAACGTTAAACATCAATCGTGTATTAATTGAATTGTTTGATCAAATCGATATAACACTTGTCGATTTTAAGATTGAATTTGGACGCAAATTAGATGGTTCAATCGTTTTAGCAGATGAGATTAGTCCAGATACATGTCGTTTATGGGATAAATTAACTCAGAAGAAGTTAGATAAAGATCGTTTTAGACGAGATTTAGGAAATGTGGAAGATGCTTATCAGGAGATATTAGCGCGTCTATCGAAATGAGGAATCCCATGCAAGAAATAAGTCTATTATACGATCGTGAATTACATGAAGAATGTGGAGTATTCGGTGTATTTAATGTCGAAAACGCTTCAAACTTAAGTTACTATGGTCTTCATGCGCTCCAACATCGTGGTCAAGAAGGCTGTGGTATTGTCACATCTGATTTAACGCAATTAATCGGAATAAAGAATGAAGGTAGTGTACGTAGTGTATTCACTGAACCAGTACTTAAGAAATTGGTTGGAAATCATTCTATTGGACATGTACGTTATTCCACAACAGGTGGTGGTGGAATTCTAAATGTCCAACCTTTCTTGTTTAGACATGGAGCAGGTGATTTTGCGTTATGTCATAATGGGAATATTGTTAATTCTGAACAATTAAAGCGTAATTTAGAAAACAGTGGCAGTATTTTTCAAAGTTCATCGGATAGTGAAATACTAGCGCATTTATTAAAAAAAGATGGAAGACTTAAACGCATTGATGCGATTAAAGAATCATTGATCTATTTAGAAGGCGCATTTGCGTTTCTAATCTTAACTAAAGATCGATTGTACGCTATGCGCGATAAACATGGACTACGTCCACTTTCAATTGGCACAATCGATAATGGTTATGTCATAAGCTCAGAAACCTGCGCGTTTGATGCGATTGGCGCTAAATTTCTTAGAGATATATTACCAGGCGAAATTGTGACATTCTCTGATAAAGGAATGGAGAGTACATTCTATTCATTTGATACAGAAGATAAAATTTGCGCCATGGAATACATCTATTTCTCGCGACCAGATAGTGATTTGTTAGGTATGAATGTCCATCGTTCACGTAAGGAATGTGGAAGAATTCTTGCCCAAGAAGCACCGGTTGAAGCAGATATCGTAATTGGGGTACCAGATTCTTCACTCTCTGCCGCTAGTGGTTATGCGGAAGAAAGTCATATTCCATATGAAATGGGTTTAATCAAGAATCGTTATTCAGGTAGAACATTTATCGAACCTTCACAGAATTTACGTGAAAAAGGGGTTAAGATGAAATTATCTCCTGTACGTTCAATTGTGGCAGGTAAACGTGTCATACTCATCGATGATTCAATTGTACGTGGTACAACATCTAAGCAGATTGTGGCGATGTTAAAGGATATGGGTGCGAAAGAAGTGCATATGCGTATTGCGTCACCTCAGATTATTGCGCCATGTTTCTACGGTGTAGATACATCGACATATGAAGAATTGATTAGTGCATTTAACAATACCGAACAAGTACGAAAAATTATCGGGGCAGATTCATTAGCGTTTCTATCGATTGAAGGATTAAAACAAGCCCTTGGAAATCGTGATTTATGTTTAGCATGTTTCAGTAATCAATATCCAACACACCTTTATGGTGAAATCAAAAATGCCAATAAAGATGGTAAATTCTAGGAGAACTATGAGTCAACACTATAAAGATGCAGGAGTAAGTTTAGAATCAGGGTATGAATCTGTAGAACGTATTAAGAAACATACAGAACGTACACGTAGACTTGGGATGATGGAAAATATTGGGTCCTTTGGTGGATTGTTTGATCTATCACTTCACAACATAAAAGAACCCGTTCTTGTAAGTGGAACTGATGGTGTAGGTACGAAACTTAAAATTGCGTTCATGATGGATAAACATGACACAATTGGGATTGATGTCGTTGCGATGTGTGTCAATGATGTATTGGCTCAAGGCGCAAAGCCACTTTTCTTTTTAGATTACCTTGCAGTAGGAAAGAATAATCCAGCTGTAATTGAGGCAATCGTTAAAGGTGTAGCGGATGGATGTGAATTAGCAGATTGTTCACTTATTGGTGGAGAAACAGCTGAAATGCCAGATATGTACCACGATGGAGAATATGACATCGCAGGATTTACGGTTGGGGTTGCGGAGAAGAGTAAATTAATCAATCCTAATAATGTACAAGTAAAAGATGTGGTGATTGGACTAAGCAGTAGTGGGATTCATTCAAATGGATTTAGTTTAGTTCGTAAAATACTCTTCAAAGATAATGATATTCAACTTAATCAAAGCTTTGAGAATCGTACAATTGGGGATGTTCTATTAACCCCAACACGCATTTATGTTAAGAGTGTACTCAATGTTTTACAACATGTTAGTGTATCTGGAATTGCGCATATTACAGGTGGTGGTTTCTATGAAAATATGCCGCGTTGTATTCAATCTAATCAAGGATTAAAGATAAAGAAAGGTTCATGGGAAATTCCCTCAATCTTTAATTATTTAAGTGAACTTGGAAATGTGGAAGAAGACGAAATGTACCATGTATTCAACATGGGAATCGGTATGATTATGATTGTTCGACCAGATGATGCGCAAAAAACACTTAAACTCTTACGTCAAAATGGCGAAACCGCAAACATTATTGGAGAAGTTAGTGATCAAGTAGGTATCCAATGGGATTAAAGCGAATTGCGATATTCGCATCGGGGAATGGTTCAAACTTTGAGGCTATTATCCAATCCATTGAGAATAAACAATTTAATGTGGAATGCGTTGGATGTGTCGTCGATAAAGAAAATGCGTATGTTATTGAACGTGCACGGAATCATACTATTCCTGTATTTAATTGTTTAAGAAAAGATTACTCTACGAAAATTGAAATGGAAGAATCAATTCTTACGCAATTAAAACAATGGGAAGTTGATACGATTGTATTAGCAGGTTATATGCGTATCATTGGACCAACATTACTCAATGCGTATAAGCAGAATATTATCAATATCCATCCCTCTTTATTGCCAAAATATCGAGGTGTAGACGCATTAGGTCAAGCATTAGCGAATCATGATACCTTACTTGGAATTACGGTTCATTATGTAGATGAAGGTGTTGATACAGGTCGTATTATCAAACAACTCGAGTTTGTAGTAGGTAAAGATGAATCTCGTGAAGAGATTGAGAAGAAATTACATACATTAGAACACAACTTTTATCCAGCTGTATTAAAGGAATTATTGGAGGAAAAACAATGAAAAGAAGAGCGTTATTAAGTGTAAGTGATAAGGCGGGAATTATCGAATTAGCACATGCATTGGTTAAACATGACATTGAATTAATCTCAACAGGTGGAACTAAGACATCACTTCAAAATGCTGGATTTAAGGTATTAGGGATTGAGGAAATTACAGGATTCGCTGAAATGTTAGATGGACGTGTTAAAACCTTACATCCAAATGTTCATGGTGGACTTCTTTACCAACGTAATAACCCTGAACATGTCGCACAAGTTGAACAAGCACATATTCAAGCCATTGATTTTGTGATCGTAAATCTATACCCTTTCCAACAAACAATCGCTAAACCGAATTGTACGTTCGAAGAGGCAATTGAAAATATTGATATCGGTGGACCTTCAATGTTAAGAAGTGCCGCAAAGAATCATCAAGATGTGACCGTTATTTGTGATCCAATCGATTACCCTAGCTTAATTGAAATGTTAGACAATTTAAATGAAACTACCTTAGACTATCGTAAAGCTAAAGCCGCAAAAGTATTTAGACTTTGTGCATCCTATGATGCGGTGATTGCGAAGTACTTAACTGAAGCGGTAAACGAAGAAAATCCTGAACGTTTCACAGAAACATTCGTGCTTAAACAAAATCTGCGTTATGGTGAAAATCCTCACCAAAAAGCACAATTCTATTCAACGGTATTCCCTGAAGCAGATTCGATTGCGTCATGTACACAACTTCAAGGGAAAGAACTTTCCTATAATAATATTCAGGATGGGGCTGCGGCTTTACAAATCATTTCTGAATTCAATGAACCATGTGTTGTGGCATTGAAACATATGAATCCATGTGGTGTTGGAATTTCTGAAACCATTTATACATCTTGGCGTAAAGCGTTCGAGGCAGATCCAACAAGTATATTTGGTGGAATTGTCGCATTTAATCGTGAAGTCACATTAGAAATTGCGAAAGAATTAGGCGAGATTTTCTTGGAAATTATTCTTGCGCCATCGTTTACAGAAGATGCTTTAACACATTTATCAAAGAAAAAGAACCTACGTGTCTTACGTTTAAATAATCAAGTTGAAACACCATATAAAGAAACATTTACACGATTAAGTGGTGGATTACTCAAACAAGAAACCGATAAAACATCATCACGTGTAGAAAATTGGACTGTCCCTACAGAACGTAAAGTTGATCAAACGTACATAAGTGATGCATTATTTGGTGAAAAAGTAGTTAAACATGTTAAGTCAAATGCGATTGTGATAGTCAAAGATGGACAAACAATTGGGATTGGTGCAGGTCAAATGAATCGTATTGGATCAGCTGAAATTGCACTTAAACAAGCGGGTGATAAAACCAAAGGAGCGATTCTTGCGAGCGACGCATTCTTTCCGATGAACGATACGGTTAAATTAGCAGCTCAATATGGTATCGCATGTATCATTCAACCGGGTGGTTCAATAAAAGACCAAGAATCCATTGATGCCTGTGATGAAGCAGGGATTGCGATGATATTTACGGGTGAAAGGCATTTTAAACACTAATGAAACGTAAAATACTTATCATTGGGTCAGGTGGTCGTGAACATGCCCTCGCTAAATGTTTTAAACAAAGTCCAACTGTTGGAGAGGTATATGTTGCGCCAGGAAATGCCGGGATGGCAGATACGGCGATAATCGTCCCAATCAACGCAAATGAATTTGATAAGATTGAACAATTTGTTAAGCAAGAAAAGATTGATTTAGTGTTCATAGGACCAGAAGCTCCATTATCAATGGGGATTGTGGATTATTTGGAATCTAAAGGAATTATAGTCTTTGGGCCAACACAATTAGCGTCTCAACTCGAATCCAGTAAATCATTTGCGAAGAAAATAATGGAACAGTATTCTATCCCAACCGCAAAGTATGTTTCAGTTTCAAGCTATCAAGAAGCGATTGATTATTTAGCACTTCATCCTGCGCCGATTGTCATTAAGGCAGATGGATTGATGGCTGGAAAAGGTGTTACAGTTGCCTTAACTGATTTCGAGGCAATCCAAGCGATAGAAAATCTATACCCTAATCATAATGAAACACATGTGACTGTAATCGAAGAATATCTTGAAGGTGAAGAATTTAGTTTAATGGCATTTGTGTATCATGATCGTGTTATTCCATTACCGATTGCGCGTGATCATAAACGTGCTTTTGATCATGATTTAGGACCCAACACTGGTGGCATGGGCGCATATTCTCCAGTTCCGCAAATCTCTGAAAAGAGCGTTAATGAAGCGATGGAAAACGTTATGATTCCAATGGCTAAGGCTATGGTTGAATTAGGTATGCCATTTGTCGGTATTCTATATGGTGGCCTGATGGACACAAAACAGGGTGTTAAAACCATCGAGTTTAATGTACGTTTTGGAGATCCTGAGACAGAAGTTATTCTTCCTAGATTGTTAACTCCGATTGATCAAATTATTTTCGCTTTAATCAATCATGAATCAATTGAAATTGAAATCGATCCTAGAGTTGCGCTAACGGTTGTATTAGCCTCTATCGGTTATCCGACAGATCCCATAAAATCTTTACCAATCAATAATCTCGATCACGTTAATGCGACGATCTATCATATGGGAACACGCTTAGAAAATAATCAGTTTATCAATGTTGGTGGTCGTGTATTGAGTATAACTGGTCTTGGAAAATCGCTTGATGAAGTGCGGAGTTCTATCTATCAAGAAATCGCGAAAATCGATGCGTCACATTGTTTTTATCGTACAGACATTGGTGTAATCAAGTAAGTGATTGTATAAACACTCGATGAGTGTAATAATTGGGATACAGTTTATGTCTACTCTTACTCTACCAAAAAGGAGTTTGAATGAAGGCTAATATAATCCAAACAATCCAAGAAGAGATATCGAGATTAGGACTCGAATGTTTTAAAAACGATGAAGCAGATTTAATCATTCATGAACAATTCCAGAATAACAAATGGAACGATAAAATTAAGTGTATTGAGTACAAACTGTTTATTGGAGTTCATGAACAGGATGAAACGATTTATGTACAAGAACGATTATCTGAAAAGGATAAGGGATTTACGTTTGGACTTAAATTAAATAATGATAATTTACATGGGAACCAACTCTATCGAAATGTAAAAATAAACCGTTATAAAAGTAAGCCAGTTGATATAGAGTTCAACTTAAAAGAAATATTAATCACACTTAAACGTATTGCGATACAATATAATTATCATTTTAAGGAAGTCATGATGTTGGGTAAGATTAAGGAAGCACATGATAATTCTTAATTAAGGGGGATTATGAAACGTTTATTTCAAATGATTGGGGTTCTGATCGTATTACTTATTAGTGTATATGTAAGACGTGTGTTTAAGCAGTTAGCGATGGATAATTATAATCTAAATTATTCATTTATAGGAATTGTGATAAATCTTATGCTTTATCAATTGTGTTACTGGCTAATCGAAAAGTTAGATAAACTAATTCTATTGCGTAAGAAATGGGTATATTTATTAGGAATTTTTATACTCATGTTCATGACAGATGGACTCTTAGCGATTGTCTTTTATCGATATCTTTGGTTAACGGGTATGTTTCCTATAGAATTGTTAGATTCAACATTCTTAGCCATATTGGTATTTATTTTTAGTACATTAATTGGTAATAATTTATTAAACCGAATAACAGTCGATAAATAGAAAGCACATTGTGCTTTTTTTGTTTGACATTAATATAATCTCAATTTATTATATATCTAATATATATCTAATAGATATATAATTGATATATATATGGAGAGCACTATGCCAAAAGGATTAATCGTATATTATTCATTTGAAGGAACAACAGAAATTATTGCGAATGTATTACATGAAGAGTTTGAGTTAGATTGTGTAAGATTAAAGCCCGTTAAAGAATTAAAGTCAAAAGGCTTTAGTAAATTTGTTTGGGGTGGAGCTCAAGTTGTGATGGGATCAATCCCAGAATTAGAACCAATCAATGTGAATTTAGATGAGTATGATTTTATCTGGTTAGGAACACCAATTTGGGCAGGTACATATGCACCACCTGTTCGTGCATTTTTAGATCACCCACAATTAAATAATAAGAAGATTGCGTATTTCTATACTCATGACGGTGGCGCAAGTCGCGCTGAAGAACGGGCTAAAGAGATTATAAATCTACGTAATACATATGTAAGTGGATTAGGCTTGGTAAGTGTCAAAGATAATCAAGAAAGTTCAAGAAATCTTGCGATTAATTGGGCAAGATCGATTATCTAATCATGGCGCGTAAGACTCAATATGTCATATTAGGTTTATTAACTGAAAATCCATTAAGTGGATATGACATTAAGAAAATAATCGATATCCGTTTTAAGTTCTTTTGGAATGAATCGTATGGACAAATTTATCCTGAATTAAAAAAAATGATAGAAGATGGTTTAATCGAATGTATTGAACTTGAATCTGAACGTGGTAAACAGTTGTATCGTATCACCCAGCTTGGATATGAAGAGTTAAAACAATGGTTGATGATTCGTCCAGATACGGAGTCCTTTCGTTTAGAGATTTTATTGAAACGCTATTTTGCGGGAATTGTGGAACCTGAAATTATGATTAATCATATCCAGCAATTCGAACTTCAACATAAACAAGAACTCTTTATCTTGAACCAATTTAAAAAAGAATTAGAATCGATTGATGACCCATTTCATAATCACTCTGATGTACTATCTGTAATCGATTTTGGGATTAAGACAAACTCTGCGTATCTTGAATGGTCAAAAGAAACAATTATTAAGTTAAAGGAGAAGAATAATGAATAAGCTTCAAATTCGACGTACAATTGCGTTTATGTGTTTCTTGTTATTCCCATTAACGTTGAACTATTTCTCGCCCTATGTGAGTGTTACAGCCGCATTTAATGGGGTTGTGGCAGGGAGTGTTCTTTTATTTATTGCATTATTAAGTACTTCTGTATTCTTTCGTAGAACATGGTGTTCGTATCTCTGTCCAGTTTCCACAATCGCGGATTATTCAGAGAAAATCAATAGTCGAAATGTGAACATTAAGAAATTACGAATCATACGTTATTCTATTTTTGGATTATGGTTTACTGCGTTGATTATTGGATTTATTGTGTCCTCCAACATTTCAATCAATCCTTTCTATATGACTGAATCAATCATTTCAGTCGATGAACCATTTAAATTCATTACATATTATGCCGTGTTATTTACACTCGTAATTCTTACATTAGTTATAGGTAAACGAGGTGCTTGTCATTCAATCTGTTGGATGTCTCCATTTCTTGTTGCTGGTTCATGGATTGGGGATAAATTGAATATACCGCAACTACGTATACAATCAAATCCAAGTGCGTGTATATCATGTTCAAAATGTAATAAAGCATGTCCAATGAGTATTGATGTGATGAATGAATTGAAAAAAGGAACCATCGAATCATATGATTGTATTAATTGTGCGGAATGTGAGAATATTTGTCCTAAGCAGGTGCTAAAGCTTGCGATAAGAAAAAGAGGTTAATATGGATCAAGCGATTGAGAAATTACTCAAGAAGGTAGAGTCTAAACAAGGTATTTTTCCACTACAAATTCTTATCGAATCTGAATCGAAAGACATCCATATTGAGTATCCACCTAATTC
This sequence comes from uncultured Erysipelotrichaceae bacterium, assembly GCA_942492995.1. Lineage (GTDB taxonomy): Bacteria > Bacillota_I > Bacilli_A > Erysipelotrichales > Erysipelotrichaceae > UBA2212. Next base: position 1,238,146 of record OW818653.1, on the reverse strand, counting down.
CAAACACAAATTATTCCATATCGCGAGTATCGGTAAATTAATCTCAACAGTGTATACATTAAGACTTGTGGAAGAAGGACTTCTTAGTTTAGATGATCCTTTAATTAAGTATCTAGATAAATCTAACCTTGAAGGACTATTCTTATCTGAGCATTCATTAATCACATTACGCGACTGTTTAACACATCGAAGTGGCGCGAGCGATTATTTTGAAGGCAAAGATAAACGGGGAGTTAAATTTACGGATTTAGTCGTGAATCGTCCAGATAAAGCATGGAATAGAGAAGATATAGTCGATTTTGCGCGTTCTAATCTAAAGCCCGTTGGAGAACGTGGAGAGAAGTTTAATTATGGTGATACAGCGTTTATGTTGGTTCTAATGTGTATTGAAACGATAAAGGGAAAACCCATACATATCTTATTGGATGAAGAGTTGTTTAAACCATTTGGATTATTAAATACACAATCTATGATCTATCGATATCCAACTGAACATGCGATGGTTCCAGAATCAATCTATTTTGGAAAGACTGATATTAAACTTTTTAATAGTTTAACTTGTGATCAAGCGGATGGGGGGATTGTCTCAACGCCAAATGATTTATTAACATTCCAAAAATTATTGTATAGTGGAAAATTAATCACAAAAAATCATTTAGAACAAATGCAAGTTTGGCAAGGTGTATTTAGACCTGGAATTCATTATGGTATGGGTATGATGCAAATACGTTTTGAAGGATTCTTCTTTCTGATGCGTAATTTCCCTCGTTTGATTGGACATATTGGAATATTATCGACACATTGTTTCTATGATCCAATAAATGATATCCATTTTATACTTAACTTCGGGACAAGTGATAAAATGACACAAAGTTTTGTGTTCTTAAGTAACTTAGTTGGGATATTTAAGAAAAATAAAGTTGTTTAATTATTTTTTATAAAATTTAAGTAAATTTTCTGGAACTTGATAAACATCAAGTTCTTTTAATTTTGATGGATTATAAATCGATCGTAAAATACCATCGATTATCATCTCAACGGGAGGCTCATGATATTCTTTACCGTCATACGTAAATACGCGACAATCTACCGTATCACCACACAAATCTCCACAACTCTTACAATTATCTTCTTTAACACTTAATTCAATATCGTTTTGATTGATACGAATCGTAGGTGAACTTAAAAATCTGTATTGTTTAGCACGATCAATCGTATTTACATTAACTTTATGAATATCTATAGCATAACCTAGCTTTGTAAGAACAGGTTTGATTAGTTCAATCGCATTATCAAGATTCTTATCTGAACCTTGGCATCGCTCGCATACATTTAAATCGAGGTATAAAAACTCTATCTCAATCTTCTTGATAGGTTTACAACAATCACTTCCTTCTGCGCAACAACTCATTTTTTGTACAATTTTCATACGATTTCCACTTCCTTTGGGCTTGCATATTATGAATAAAAGCTTAATATAGATATTAATCAATATATTGAATTATACACCGGAGGAATTATGGAATACAACACTGTAGAAATATTAAAGGCAATATCTGATCCAATACGTTTATCCATTATCAAGAAACTCTATTCTAAGGATGAGTTGTGTGCGTGTGATATTTTAGATGACTATAAAATTACACAACCTACATTATCGTTTCATATGAAAAAATTAACGCAATGTGGGTTAGTTGTATCTCGTAAAGATGGGACATGGGTTCGATATAAAGTAAATTCTGAATATTATAACTTATTAATCAATGATCTATCAGGATTAACATTAATCGAAAAAGATGTTTTAGATTCATCTAATTCAGATGATAAATGTTGTTCAGTAAATATATAGATAAATATCGATATATTAATTGACAGGGTTATTTTACAGGTCTATAATCTATACATAGATGTTTATCTATATTCGGAGGAGTTATGCAGATATTTAGTTTTATAAATGACGTATTCTTAAAAATGACATGGTTAAGTGACTTAATGGGCGGACTTGTAAACCTAGTTGGATTAGATAATCAGAGTCAACTTGGTGCTAGTGTACAATTCTTTCTATATGACACAGTTAAAATATTCGTCTTATTATCTGTTTTAATATTCGGTGTTTCGTACATTCAAAGTTATTTTCCACCTGAACGTACGCGTAAAATATTGGGAAGATATAAAGGGGTAAGTGCGAACTTGATTGGCGCAGTATTAGGCACAATCACCCCATTCTGTTCTTGTTCATCAATTCCTCTATTCATTGGATTTACATCTGCTGGATTACCCATCGGTGTAACATTTTCCTTTTTAATATCATCTCCGCTTGTGGATTTAGCTTCAGTTATTCTTCTTGCGAGTATCTTCAATTGGAAAATCGCATTAGCGTATGTAGTTGTGGGAGTTCTGTTAGCTGTATTCAGTGGCACAATCATTTCTAAACTTAAAATGGAAGATCAAGTTGAAGCATTTGTATTTCGTAAATCTGGTTTACCAGAAATGGAATTAGAAGAATTAACTACTCAAGAGCGTATTCGTGTTGCGAGTGAATCCGTAAAAGAGATTGTTCGCAAAGTATGGATTTATGTATTAATTGGTGTAGGGATTGGGGCACTTATCCATAATGTAGTACCAGAAGAGTTTATTACGGCACTACTTGGCGTCGATAAGTGGTATTCAGTTCCACTAGCGACCCTTGTTGGTGTACCGATGTATGCGGATATCTTTGGGACATTACCAATTGCGGAAGCTCTTGTTTCTAAAGGTGTTGGGATTGGGACTGCCTTAGCGTTTATGATGGCAGTAACCGCATTATCCCTTCCAAGTATCGTCATGTTAAAAAAAGTTATTAAGCCTAAATTACTTATTGTGTTTGTGTCGATTGTCGTGGTTGGGATTATGATTATTGGTTTCATGTTTAATCAATTTGGAATGTATTTACTTTAAAATAAAGGGGAAAAAATATGATTATCAAAGTACTAGGATCTGGTTGTGCAAATTGCGTAAATCTTGAACAAAATGCTCGTTTAGCCGCAAAAGAATTAGGGATTGAAGCTGAATTTGTGAAAGTTAAAGACATGGAAGGAATCGCATCGTATGGAATTATGCGTACACCTGGTCTTGTCGTAGATGAAAAAGTTGTGTCGTATGGAAGAGTATTAACAGCTGAACAAATTAAACCATTACTTGTTAAATAGTTAGAAATTGAGGTTCTATGAATCGCGAAAAAAGTAAGAAGCTTGAAGGAATTAATTTCTTTCAACGATATTTAAGTATTTGGGTTGCGTTATGTATGATTCTAGGGATTCTGATTGGTCGATATTTACCAAGTATTCCAACTTTTTTCAATCAGTTCGAATTTTCTAAGGTATCGATTCCAGTCGCAATTCTTATTTGGGTAATGATTTATCCAATGATGTTAAAGGTTGATTTCGAAAGTATTAAAAATGTTGGAAAGAACCCAAAAGGACTATATGTCACATGGGTTACAAATTGGTTAATCAAACCATTTACGATGTACGCAATTTCAGTATTTTTCTTCTTTGTGGTATTCAAATCGTTTATTACTCCCGAACTCGCAACACAATATTTAGCCGGCGCAATTCTTCTGGGGGCAGCTCCATGTACGGCAATGGTATTTGTTTGGAGTACGCTCACAAAAGGGAATCCAGCGTATACGGTTGTACAAGTTGCGACAAATGACTTAATTATTTTGGTTGCGTTCGTACCGATTGTTAAGTTCTTATTGGGTGTTAGTAATGTGTTTGTCCCTTGGGATACATTAATCTTATCGGTTGTATTATTTGTCGTAATCCCATTATCACTTGGAGTATTGACACGTCACTTTGTGATTAAACATAAAGGTTTAGACTTCTTTGAGAATCAATTTGTAAATAAGTTTGATAATGCGACCACAATCGGTTTATTATTAACCCTAATTCTATTATTTTCATTCCAAGGTGATGTAATTATAAACAATCCATTTCATATCGTACTTATCGGTATTCCATTGATCATTCAAACATTCTTAATCTTTTTTATCGCATATCTAACATCCAAGAAATTAAATCTAAGTCATGATATCGCAGCACCTGCCGGTATGATTGGCGCATCCAATTTCTTTGAATTATCAGTAGCGGTTGCGATTGCGTTATTTGGCACAACATCTCCTGCAGTACTTGCGACAGTTGTTGGTGTACTTACTGAAGTACCTGTTATGTTAATCCTTGTGAAGATTGCGAATAATACTAAACATTGGTTTAAAAACTAACGTGTACATAAAATTGGATAGATAACTATCTAATTTTTTTTTATTTGATATAATGAGACTATAAACTATGCCATTCGAGATAATCCGCGAAGATATAACACGATTAATGACAGATGCGATTGTGCATCCAACTAACCCTAAGTTAAAAATGGGAAGAGGAACAAGCGAATCTATTTTTAAGTTGGCTGGAATAAATGAATTAACGGATGCGTGTAAACAAATTGGGTATTGTGCACCAGGCGAAGCTGTATTAACATCAGGATTTAAATTAAATGCGAAACATATTATTCATACAGTAGGTCCAATTTGGAATGGTGGAATAGATAATGAATCTAAACAACTTGAGAGTTGTTATAGAAAATCATTAGAATGTGCATTGAATCATGATTTGAAATCAATTGCGTTTCCGCTTATTTCTTCTGGTAATTATGGATATCCTAAAGAAGACGCATTAAGAATTGCGATTCATACGATACAAACTTTTTTGTTTGAACATGAAATGATGGTGTATTTAGTTGTTTATGATAAAGTTGCGTACCAAATAAGTTCTAAGCTATTTTTATCAATAAAATCCTATATCGATGATAATTATGTAGAGAAATCGATTAGCAATATTCGACTTGAAAGTAGTAGAACAAATACAGTATTTAGTCGTCAATTTGATGAAATGGACTCTATTCCATTAAGTAAGATGGATGACATATTTACTCAATTGGATAAATCGTTTTCTGAATCATTATTGAATTTGATTGATCAAAAGAATATGAAAGATGTAGATGTGTATAAACGTGCAAATATAAGTAAAGCACATTTCTCTAAGATACGAAGTCATGTGGATTACAGACCAACTAAATCTACTGTTTTAGCCTTCTGTGTAGCTTTAAGATTATCACTGGTTGAAAGTGCCAACTTACTCGAAAAAGCCGGATTTAGCCTTTCAAACAGCTCTAAACACGATTTAATTGTGAGGTATTTCATTGAACAGAAAATCTACGATATTTTCGAAATTAATAAAGTGTTATTTGAATATGATCAAAATTTATTAGGATGTAATACATTATAAAGTAGCCTGACAGTTGACCTTAACATATCTCACTTTTTATACACTTGGATTAGAAAGAGAGATTAATTATGACAAATAAAGTTGAATGTATATTTATACTCGATCGAAGTGGATCGATGGCTGGACTTGAAAGTGATACGATAAAAGGGTTTAATTCTCTATTGAATAAACAAAGAGAAGAAGAGGGTGAAGCAATAATCACCACAGTCTTATTTGATCATGCGTATGAAATATTACATGACCGATTAAACTTAAAATCAATCGCTAATATAACTGAAAAAGAATACTATGTACGTGGATCTACTGCGCTACTTGATGCGATAGGGATGACGATCGAAAAGATTGTGAATGTACAGAAAGCGACATTGAAGGAACATCAATCCGATAAAGTGTTATTTGTGATTACGACTGATGGGATGGAAAACGCAAGTCGGAAGTATAACTATAAAATGATTAAACGAATGGTCGAACATCAGAAGAAGAAGTACCATTGGGAGTTTATCTTTATGGGTGCGAATATGGATGCGATTGATGTGGCAAACAATTTTGGGATAGACGCAAATCGAGCTGTTAACTTTCACTCTGATGACCAAGGGACCAATTTGAACTATCAAGCGATGAATAAAGTTATTAGTGATTTCAGGACGAATGATTGTATTGAAGATGATTGGAAGAAAGAAGTCGATGAAGATTACATAAAAAGAACGAAAGTGTAATACGGTCGTTTAAGATTATTCGTGATTATAGGATGAAACTTATTTATTTCGTAAAAAGAGATAGATAAGTTTTTTTATCAGTGTAAAATACAAAATAGAGGAATAATATAAACATGAAAAAAGGTCTTAATCATATCAATGTTTTATTGGGATTGGAAGTTATCATTCTACTTATAATTACAGTTACAGGTATACAATCATTTGTGATAGAGAAGTCTTTCTTTGTGACAAATATTTATGGTCAAACCATACAATTGTTTGGGAATGGTGTTTATTTCTATGATTCATATTTTAAAGCACCTATTTTTATTGGGTCAGACTTCACCATCTTAGTATTAGTTTTACCGGCATTAATTGGTACATTGGTTTGGGTTAATATAAAACCATCTCTAAAAAATCGATTAATATTAATATCATTATTAGGTGTTATATTCTATTATTCTATTAGTATTTCCACAGGAATTACGTACAATTATTTATTCTTGTTTTACATTAGTTCAGTCATATTAAGTTGGATTAGTATTTTCCTCTTAATAAAAGAATTAGATCTTAATAAATTAGTCTTAAAATCGCCAATAAAAGGTTATACAATATTCTTAATCATTACAGGAATCGCCTTATTCGGAATATGGTTAATGGATATAATTCCAACCTTGTTAAGTGGAAGTTCATTATCATTAATCGAGACATATACAACAGAAGTTACCTATGTTTATGATATGGCATTTATTAGTCCTATCATGTTTCTAAGTTATTATTTAATTAAACGCAATGATGGATTTGGGACAGTTCTTTTATCAAGTATGTTAGTCCTATGTACCGTAATGGGAGTGATGTTGCCAATACAATCTGCATTTCAATTTGTCGCAAACATTGATATTCCTATTCCTGTACTAATCGTAAAAGTTGGAGTGTTTGTATTACTCGCCTGTTTCTCAAGTGTATTATCTTTCCAATTATTTAAATCAATTGAATAAGATACAAACTAATTTAAACAAGAAAAGTTGCGAGATTAAAGAAGATTCTCACTACACTAGTATTGAAAGGAATTGATACGATGGATTGGTTAGAACGAATGAATGGCGCGATGGATTATATTGAAACACATTTATTGGATGAGATTGATTATGAACAACTAGCGCAGAAAGCACTTTGTTCAAATCATCATTTCCAGAAGATGTTTTCGTTTATTACAGATGTGTCATTATCAGAATATATCCGACGTAGACGCTTAACACTTGCGGCTTTTGAACTACAAAATAGTGATATAAAAGTAATCGATTTAGCGCTCAAATATGGATATGATTCGCCTGTTTCCTTCTCGCGTGCATTTCAGAATTGTCATGGGATTAACCCATCACTTGCGAAAGATAAAGGAATTCAATTAAAAGCATATCCAAGAATGTCATTCCAATTAACATTAAAAGGAGAAATTGAAATGAATTATCGTATTGAAGAGAGAAGTGCATTCAAAGTACATGGAGTAGATTTTGTCGTAAAGAATACAAATGAAGAAAACTTCACAAGCATACCTGAGTTTTGGGATAAGAAATATGAAGATGGAACAGTAAAACGTTTAGAACAAATTGAACTTAAGAATCCAGTAAAGAATCTATGTAATGTGAATGCGATTATGTGTTATGAAATGTTAGAAAATGATACATTTCCGTACATGATTGGGTTGATTGATTTCGATGGAACAAGTTCTGTACCAAGTGATTTGAAAACAGTTAATGTAGAGTCGCATACTTGGGCAATCTTTAGAACAGAGAATCATAAACCATCTGAAACTGTTGAAAAGATTCAAGCAATATGGAGACGTATCTTCCCAGAGTGGTTCCCTAATTCAGGGTATGAACATGCGGAAGGTCCTGATATGGAACTTTACTATATGTTAGATGATACATTAAGTTATTCTGAAGTTTGGATTCCTGTAGTAAAGCGATAGTTCTATTTTATTAAATCTGGTAGGATTAAATAAGAGGTACTTATGTCAAACTATACCATTCATTCACTTAATCCGAATAACCCAGAAGAATTACCTAATTTCTTTGATTCTTTAGATTACAGTCATGCGCCACATTGGAGTGGATGTTACTGCAGATATTATCATACAGATTACACTTTAGAAGAATGGATAAAACGGGATCCAAAGTTGAATCGTATAGAAACAATTAATGCGATACAATCTGGTGAAATGAATGGCTTTCTTATCTATGACAACGATAAACCAGTTGGTTGGTTAAATGCCCAATCCATTGAATCGTTTAAACGATTATATGCAGATTTAGAAAAGTTCCATGATAAGAAGTACGCCATAACAATCTGTTTCGTAATCCATCCAGATTATCGTAATAAAGGTTTAGCAACTCTACTTCTAACGCATGCGATTGACTATTTCAAGAATAAAGGGTTTGATGGACTTATCGCCTTACCACCGAGTGAAGTGTATGATATCCAAAAGGCATATCGTGGAACACTCAACATGTACATTAAACAAGGTTACCAAGTTATAGAAGAACGCGAAGGAACTTCTATGGTTGAATTAGTGCTTAATAAATAAGATAAACATTTGTTTATCTTTTTACTTTTTTGACAAGTTAGATGAATCTTATTATAGTGATACTATTGAAATAGTTGAGGAAGATACGTTGTTAAACAAAAAAGAAAAACTAATTTTAGTTATACTATATCTCGTTTCAATCGTAGTATTTACACAATACGATTTAATAATTAGTAAGTACTTATATCAACCAAATAGTGGATTTGGTAAGTTCTTTTGGATGTTTGGGGAACTACCGGGGACATTTGCAGGTCTTGTATGTCTTGCGCTATTAACCACAAGTTATATAGGAAATGATGAACAAAAACGTGATTATAACCGAATCTTCTTTGGATTACTAACATTCATTATGGGGTTTGTGATAAGTATACAACTCATAAAATATCTTGAATTAGAGTTCTTTCCATATATTTTTATTGGCTTTATTATATCGATGATTCTAGTTGTATGGGCGAATCAATTAAGTGACCTTAAGAAAAAACAAATTAGAGTATATGCATATATTGGAATACTAACTGTAATATTAGGAATACTTATTCCCAATGTCATTAAACTGGTTTGGGCACGTCCACGCTATCGAATAATGATAGGAGATGATTCATTATTTCGCTATTGGTTTGATCGTGTTGGATTTACATTTGATGATAATTGGAAATCATTCCCATCAGGACATTCTGCCGCTGCCGCAACAACCTTAGTCTATACATTTTTACCTCAGTTATTTGACAAGCTTAAAGGTAAAGAAAGAAGTATATTAGTGATATGTAGTTTATGGATTATGATCGTTATGGTATCACGTGTTGTTATGGGAGATCATTTCGTAACGGATACACTTTTTGGCTCTGGGTTAACAATTATAGTTTTTAGTTATTTAAAAAGTTTATTTCTTAATCACAAGAAAGGTAATATTGGTAATTAAATGAAAAAACTTGGAATTTCAATTTATCCTCAGAAAGCATCATTAGAAAAGAATTTAGCGTATTTAGAAGAAGCCTCAAAACATGGATTCACACGATTATTTGTGGCGTTGTTAGGAGCTGAACCAACTCAAGCAGGAATAAGTCGTGATTATGGGCCGATTTTAAAACGTGCGAAAGAATTAAATTATGAAGTGTCATGCGATGTGAATGGTGAAGTAATTAAAGCAGTTTGTGGTGAAGGGTTCTTTGGGAACTATGACTTAACATTCTTTCATGATCTTGGAGTAGACATCATTCGTTTTGATATGGGTATGAGTGAGTTGGAAGAAGCGTTCTTCATAAAGAATAAGTTTGGGATAAAAGTAGAGCTCAATATGTCGATGGAAATTGATCATGTGTCAGGTGTATTAGCGATGGGTGCCCCAAGAGAAAAGGTGATGGGATGTCATAATTATTATCCACATAACTATACAGGATTATCCTTAGAATACTTTAATCGTTGTACGGCAATCTGGACAAAACAAAATTTACGTACTGCCGCATTTATATCGACACAATCCAGTGAAAAATATGGACCATGGCCAATTTGTGATGGATTACCTACCTTGGAAATGCATCGTAATTTACCAATCACTACTCAGCTTAAACACTATGTAGGTATGGATACGATTGATGATGTTTTAATTGGGGATGCGTTTGCGACAAGCGAAGAACTTGAAGCACTAAGTAACGTAAATAAAACGATTGTATCATTTGATGTGGAACTTAGTGAAGGATTAGATGAGAAATATAAGAATATATTAAAGATGCCATTATCACGTAGACCTGATACTAATGACTATATTATTCGTTCACTTGAAGGTCGCTTATTCCTACGTAAAGAAGATATTCAACCATTTAATACGGTTGATATCAAACGTGGTGACATCCTAATCGAAAATAACTTGTATGGACAATATAAAGGTGAAGTACAGATTGCGCTTAGAGATATGAAGAATAGTGGAAGAACCAATGTAGTCGGTCATATAAAAGACTATGAAGTATTCTTGATTGATTACATTAAAGCAGGACAATCATTTAGCTTCACATTATAGCTCTAGAAATAGAGCTTTTTATTTGTTGATATTGCGTCAAAATTGCGTCAAATTAACATTAAATTATCGTAAGAAGATTAACGATTACTTCTGTATATTAGTACTATACACATACAAGTGTATTAAATGAATTGATTATATTACATATTTCTCATTGATTAATCCAACCCCTTTCCCCATTCATTTTGATGGATTAATCAATGTTTTATATCAAGTTGTCTTATTCTCTCTATAAGACAACTTTTATTTTGTGAAATTTGGTAAAATAACAATATGAAAATAAAACGTACAAAAGCTATTGATCAATTCTTTAATCGATGTCACCACAACATTCAAAATGAGGCAAAGAATCGATTTTTAGGAATGACTATAACCAAAGAGACTGAATCTAAAATCCAACAAGCGTTAAAAAAAGCAGGTTTCAATGATTTTAGTGGCCCTAAAGAATCATGGCCAAGTTTGTTCATTAGCGCAAAAGAATATCAGAATAGTCCATACAATCGAACAATTAAGTTGGATAAGATACAATCAGCTGAGTTTCGTTACCAGGTTGAAACGATTAATCCAAATGAATTATTTAGTATATCGAGTATCCAATATGACCCAAAGCGTGAGTTAAATGACTCGATGCGATTGGTTGCGTTAGATGAACCCTATGAAGCCGCATTCTTATATCAAAATGATGAAGTTTGGATGTTAGATGCGCCATCTGAAGCAGAAACCATTAATCCCTACGCTAAGAAAGCACATGGTAATGTATTGGCATTTGGGTTAGGGATTGGGTACTTTCCATTTATGGCGATGTTAAATCCAAATGTTAAACGTATTACAGTAATCGAAAAGTCAAAAGCTGTAATCGATTTATTTAACACATTTATAAAACCGCAATTTCCAAAGAATATATCATTTGATATTATCGAAAGTGATGCGTTTGATTACTTTAATGAAGCAGATTTAAATGATTATGATTATGTATTTGTGGATATTTGGCAATCGAATGATGATGGGTTATTATTAATCGAAAAATTATTAGAAAATGTTCTACCTGAATTTGACAAAGTTGATTTCTGGATTGAAACATCATGTTTCGAAGTAATGCCTACGTTAATGTTTTATTATTTCGAATCGTTATCACGAAATAAAACATTCAAACCAGAAGATAAGGATTATCGAAGAATTACCCAAAAAATTGATCGATACTTTAAATCTATAGATCTAACGATTGAGAATGAAGATGTATTAAAAGATTACATGTATGAAACAAGAGTTCATCGTGAGATTTTATCCATAAAATTATGATTGAGCACTATAACCATTTCTTACCTAAATTAATGAATGTGACAGCGGTAACGCTAGGTCATCATGTTTATTATGCGATACATAAAGAATCGATTTCATATCAACTTAGAAAACATGAAATGGTACATGTGCAACAATACTCTCAACTTGGATTTATACGATTTTTGTATCGATATATAAAAGAATATAGTAGATATCGAATAAAAGGTTTAGATCATTATCATGCTTATTTAGAAATAAGTTATGAAAAAGAAGCACGTCAAAAAGAAACACTTAACGATTAACGAAGTAAGTGGTACTATTTTAGATGTGCTTTATGTCATAATAGACTTAGGCAGTTAGGAATTTACATTTCATGGTTATCCATGTTTATAAAAGAGGAAATATGTTAAAACAGTTAGCGATTGTGAGTCTAAGTTTATTATTCATTTCTGGGTGTGCAGAAAAGGGTGTAGAAACACCGATTGTACCAGAAACTCCAATAGAAGTTGATCCAAAAGAATTAATCGACTTAAGTTTAAACCCAAATGAAGCGGGCAAAATAATGATTCTGATGTATCACAATATTGGTGAAGAGGAACAAACTTGGACACGAACGGTTGAGAACTTCAAAAAAGACTTACAAACTTTATATGATGAAGGATATCGTCCAATAAGTTTAACCGATTATGTGAATGGGAATATCACAACAGAGATGGGTTATACTCCAGTTGTATTAACCTTTGATGATGGAAATTTAAACAATTTTAAGTATTTAGAGGATGGGACAATTGATCCGAATTGTGCTGTTGGAATATTAGTTGAGTTTAATAAAACTCATCCAGATTTTCCGCTAGAGGCAACATTCTTTATTACAAGTTCTACACCATTTAAACAATCTACCTATTCTAAACAAAAAGTTGAGTTTTTGTTTGAACAAGGAATGGATATTGGAAATCACTCAAAAGATCATATGAACTTTAAGGATGCGACCGCAGAAGATTTACAAACACAAATTGGGTATCAAGCAGAGTATTTAGAAACATTTACACCGATTGGTTATAAAGTTAATACCTTAGCCCTTCCGTATGGTTCTCGACCTAAGAATGATGAACTTAAAGGATACATTGAAAAGGGAACATATAGTTCATTTTCTTACCAAAACATTGCGGTATTGAATGTCGGTTGGTTTCCATCATTGTCGCCATATCATACCGATTTTGACCCACTTAATTTACCAAGAGTTCGTGCGAGTGAAATGAATGTGGATAATGTTGGAATGTATAACTATATTAGTTATTATAACGAGCATCCGAATGAAGTCTTTATTAGTGATGGAAATCCTAATATCGTCACAATTCCAAGTGATTTAGTCGATAAATTAACGATAAATGAATCCAAAGAATTGTATACTTATCCAAAACCCTAGATCGTGAGAAACTTATGAAAAAGTATTTATTGATTAACTTAATTATTCTATCTATTCTCTTTTCAGCATGTTCTAAACAAGAACCAGAAACACCGATTGAAGAGGGTCCAACACAAGAAGAAATAGATGCGCAAGAATTAGCGCAAAAAATAGAAGAGAGACGTATAGTAGAGGAACAGCGTAAAGTTGATTTAGGTGAATTCTATGTACCTTTACCATCCTTAGAAAAGCCAAATGATTTAGTAACAGTTGAAGCTAAGGCATTGTATGTAACATCCAATGTGGCTGGTTTTGAATTTAATTTAGATGATATTGAATATTATAAAAACTACATACTTGCGCTTAGTGGTCAAAGTGGTCAAACAGTTGATGAGAGTCGATTGGATCAAGTCAATAAATTAGAAAAAATATTGGGGATTGCGGAAGCGACTGAAATAAATGCCTTGGTTATTGATGTTAAGAATGATGAAGGATTGGTAGCGTGGAATAGTGATATTCAGATTGTTAATTCAGTTGGTTCAAATTGGAATTCCCCACTTAAGAACTTTGATAATTTAATGACATATTTGAATGAAAAAGAAATTTATACCATTGCACGTATAGTCGCATTTAAAGATCCGTACTTTGCGAAGAATAATCCAGACCATGCGATTCAATTATCAGCAGGTGGAGTCTATAAAGATAAAGCAGGCTTTGCGTGGGTAAATCCGTTTGATGATTATATATGGAAGTATGTTGTGTCAGTATCACAAGAAGCAGCTCTTCGCGGGTTTGATGAAATTCAATACGATTATGTTCGATTCCCTGATAATGCAGGACATTATAATCCAATAACATATTTCCCGGGAAGAAATGACCGTGACAAAGATGAGGCAATTCGCGATTTCTTACTCTTTGCGCGAGAATCTTTAAAACCATATAACGTTCATGTATCTGCAGATGTATTTGGTGTTGTAACTCATTCTTGGGATGATAAACCTGAAGATATTGGTCAAACATGGAGATTAATTGCGAATAGTACTGAATATATTTGTCCTATGATTTATCCTAGTCATTATGGTTCTGGTTTCTATGGTTTTGCGGTTCCAGATCAATATCCATATGAAATTGTCCGTACTGCGCTACTTGAGGCATTAGAACGTAATGCGGCTCAAAAAGAACCTGCAATCATCCGTTCATGGTACCAAGGGTTTACTGCAACATGGGTTAAGGGAAACATCCTATACGAAGAAGATGCGATTGGTAAACAATTAGCGGCAGGAAAAGAGCTTGGACTAAATGAATATATTATCTGGAATGCGTCTAATACCTATTATCCATTAAGTTTCTTCTATGAGGACAAAGTTAATAAAAATGTTCGCATTGAAGGCGAAGATATCCTTGAAAGAACACCTGAAGAAGCACTTAAACGTTACTTAGATGCGCAAATCTTTAAGCGTTATAGTCACCAATACTTATTAACTCCGATTGATAGTCGTTCGGAAGATTATGATATATTCTCTGAATCGATTAAATCAATTGAGTTTGTGTTAAAGAATTATGAAGTGTTAAGTATAACGAAAAATGAAGATAACACATTTACCGCAATGGTTAATGCGAATTATAGTTCTACGCAAGGTAAAGCAACACTTGAAAATGCGAGTTATACAATAGTACTTGAGAAAGATGTGTATAAAATTATTCAACCTGAATTAAGTTGGGTCAGTGAATAGGACTTCTTAGAAGTCCTTTTTTAATAAAAAAATCACTTTTCAGTGATTAATTATCGACATTATAGAGTACTCTAAGTGCTTCTTCTACAGAAGTTAATCCTTTACGAACAAACTCAATTACTTCATCTCTTAACATCTGCATCTTCTTTTCTTCAGCGTACGCACGAAGTGTTTCCATGCTTGAATTCTTTGAGATTAATTCTTCAAGTTTAGCATCAACCAATACGATTTCAAATGCGGCAAGTCTACCAGAGTAACCAGTGTGATTGCATTTATCACAGCCTTTACCTCGATATACATGTTCATAATCAACTTTTAATAAGCGTTTTTCGGCACTTGTAAGTTCAATTTCTTCTTTACAATGAATACAATTTCGCTTAATTAGTCGTTGCGCAATAACACACACTAAAGATGAACCGACTTTAAATGGTTCAATTCCCATATCTACTAAACGTACAACAGATGATAATGCGTCATTTGTATGGATAGTCGATAAGACTAAGTGACCGGTAATTGCTGCACGTATCGCAATCTCAGCTGTTTCACCATCACGAATTTCCCCAATCATAATGATATCTGGGTCTTGTCGTAATATTGAACGTAATCCAGCCGCGAATGTTAATCCAGCTTTTTGATTTACTTGTACTTGTGTAATGCCTTCAAACTTACGTTCGATTGGATCTTCAACCGTCTTAATTGCTTTACTTGGGATCGCAAGTTTAGAAAGAATGGAATATAAGGTAGTTGTTTTACCACTACCTGTAGGACCGGTTACTAAGATAATACCATGGGGTACTTTAATTGCTTTTTCGATAATTTCTAAGGTTCGAGGGGACAATCCCAATCCAGCTAATGAATATTCAATGTTTTGGTCAGCGCCTAATAGACGTAATACAATGTTTTCTCCATATGGAGTAGGTAGTGTTGATACACGGATATCGATTTTCTTAAATTCATAATTAAACTGAAAACTTCCATCCTGTGGAATACGTTTCTCCGCAATATTTAATCCACTGATAATCTTAATGCGAGTTGAAATAAGTGAATGCATATCATTGTCAAAATTTATGTACTTAACAAGATCACCATCTATTCTAAATCGTACACGTGTATAGTTTGCCTCAGGTTCAATATGAATATCACTGGCATTTCGTTTATACGCTTCCATCACTAGATTATTTACAATACGTACAATAGGTGAACCTTCGACATCGTTCTCATCATCAACTTCATTTTGTTCATTGTTTTGTGCAAGTTTTGTACGATCGGAAATACGTTTAGAATATAATCGTTCAATGGTAGAATCAATTTCTGTCTTTGGGGCTAATACGGTTTGGATATTAATTCCAAGAACCATCCCTATATCTTCAATCGCATTCAAATTAAATGGATTGGATGTGGCGAGGGTTAGGGTACCTTCATCCACTTTTAATGGAGTCATCCGATATTTACGGGCAAGATTCTCTGGGAAAACACGAATCGCATCTGGACTTGTATTAAAGGATAGGTTATCAAGATAATCCATTCCAAGTGATTTCGCAAGTGTACGAAGTACATCTTTTTCTTTCGCAAATTTATGGTCAATTAAAATATAGAATGTGGCTTGCCCAGTCTGTTTTTGGATTAGATTTACTTCATCAAGTTGAGAAGGAGTAATAATCTTCTCAATAACCAGTAGTTCTTCAAGTGTCTGTGTCATTCTGTGCTCCTAACATATTAAACAAATCAAGGATTATTCAAAAATTTTTGAAGTGAATAAACGTCAAAATCAAGTGTCGCTACTCCATCTTCTAATTGATACGATGAGCTAGATAATAAGATGCTTGTTTCTAGGTCACTGAGTTCTTGGATTAATGATTGATAATTTGTAAAGCTCATTTCAACGCGATATGTAACTCTAGTTTTAAGTAAATCTGAAGTCGCGATAATCGGATCGATTGGACTTACACTATTCTTTTCGTACTCATCCATTAATACTTTAATCTTATAATTTAATATTTCTTTTTCATCTGCTAATATTTCTGGTATAACAACCTGAGTGAGTGCGGCTTGGAAGAATTCAATACGAACATTGTATTTATCGAATATTGGGTCTAAATAAGCTTCGAGTGAGTCAGCCTCAAATTCATCAAAGAAATTCTCAAATCTAGATTCTAAATTTAATCGTGTTTCACTCTCAGTATTTAGTACTGCATCATAGGTTGGAAGCGTAATTTCAGTATATTCTTTTTGTGCAACTAATGCCTCTAATTCGATTTGTTTAGCACTTAGATTATCTGCGATTGGTTTATACGCAAATTGATATGCGACAAACAATAGAACAAATAGAACTAACCACTTTAATAACATAATATCTTTCTGGGTTAATTTCATATTACTCTAACTCCTTTAAATTAATACGTAAGGTGCTTTCGTATGTACCATTTTCTTTAACTCGAGTATATGTGTCATATACAACTTCATCAAAATAGTTCGTATTCTTAAGCGCTGTTACATATTGATAAATTAAACTTGCGTCAACTGTCTCTATTTCTAATTCAATCTCACTGTTCGCGTAATTGATTGATCGTACCGAAACTTCTTCAGGTTTAACAGAATAAATCTGACTTAAGATTGTTTGATTATACCGTGGCATTTTGTCTAAAATACCTTGAATATTATCAACTTCTACTAATATTTCGTTCATTTTTGCACTACGTGATTGTGATTCTGTAATATCAAACATTTTCGATAATACCTCATCTTGAGTTAAATAGGTATTTATCTCATTAATGGATTTATTCGTATCATATGTTTTAATTACTAAGATGATTAGTGTTGTAAGTATGACATACGTTAAAATCGCGACACTCGGCATAAATGCAGGATTGATTCTTTCAACTAAATCATTCTTTTGGTTGAGTGTATTATAAAGAATCATTAAATCGATATTTTTCTTTTTCCGTAACTTATACAACATCGATAATGCGTAAATAAGTTGCGTATCATCATCCGATTTAGATTTGATTGATGTCTTCGTATCAAATTTATGTATCTTCAATTTTAAATCATTCCCAAAATCAACTAGTCGATCATCATTTAATGGATAGCCAATAAATACGATATTATGTACTGTTTTTATACGACCTTGTGCTAATGAGAATTGAATCATCTTTTCAATCGCATCAATAATGATATCGTAGTTTATTTTTTCATCGTTATTATCTAAATTAATTTTTGTATTACGATGATAACTAAATTGACCATTCTCAAAGAGATATTGGCGCATTTGTTTGTTTGTAATATCAACCAATATTGAGTTTTCAGTTTGATTAAGTAGTTTATTCTGGTAAACGTAATTTACTAACGCATTATTTGAAACATCAATCTTCTTAATCGTTATCCCACAACGTGTAAAGAATTGGAGTATTTCATTTAACAATGCTGTTTGAATCGCAGTTACCAACAATTTATTTTGTTTAACATTATCACTGACAATTTCACCAATATGTGAATAGTCGATTAAATAATCTGAACTTAAGTTTAGCGCATTAATTAATTCATGTTTAACGAGTGCTTTTAAGTACTTTTCGTTTGTTTTAGGTGTAATAATATCTCGATAGATAATTGAACTTGTGCTTAAACACAATAAACTATCGCGATCATGACTAAAGAATTTTCGTAATGATTGAACGAGTTTTGCGGATAAATCAGTGTTGTTAAAGACGACTTTATAGTTATCTTCCAACTCAATAATTTCTGATTCAATCACATTAATCAGATTTTTTGTTTTCTTAGCTTTAACTAAGATTAAAGTATTATCTCTAAGTTCGATAATGTTCATATTATCCTCCAATCTGATCATACATACCAAACATCGGTTGTATGACGGATACGATGATGACACCGATTATGATACCCATTAAAACTAACATGATAGGTTCAATTAAAGCGACCATTTTTTGAAGTGCATTTTCAGCTTCACCATCAAAATAATCCGCTGTTTTAACTAGTATATCACCCAGTGTTCCAGTTTCTTCTCCGACATTAATCATTGAACTTAACATTGGATCGAATATACGCATTTCTTCTATCGCTGTAGAGATTAATTCGCCTTGGGATACCTTTAACATCATTTCATCGAATAATTGTTCAATATAACTATTGTTTAAGATTTTTGCGGTTGAACTAATCATCTCTAAGGTTTGAATACCACTTAAATAAAGTGATGCGAATGAACGTGCACAACGAGCTGAATAGATGGTGCGATTTAATTTACCAATAATCGGCATCTTAAGCAACATATGATCAAATTGGCGACGAATGGATGGGACGGTTAATAAGAATTTAACTAAGGTAATACTGAGAAGTACAAATGCGATAATCAAGTACCAATACCCAATAATAAAGTCACTTATACCCATAACGATTTTAGTTAGTGGGGGTAAGTCCGTATCGACAAACATCTTTGTGATCGTTGGAAGTACGAAAGTCATTAACATTAATACAACCGCAACCGATATAACAGCTAATATGGTTGGATAGGTACTAGCGCTTTTAATTTTATTAATAAGACGTTGTTCCTTCTCGAAATGAAGAGACATTAAATTTAATGATTTCTCTAATGTACCACCCATTTCACCAGCAGAAACCATGTTAACTAGGATGTCAGGAAATGCACCACCTTGTTTAGTCATCGCATTAGAAAGTGAATTACCTCTTTGAATTTCTTGTGATATATTCTTATATGTTTTCTTAGCGAAGGTATTTGCAGTACTATTCATGATGATATTAATGCCTTTAACAATAGAAACGCCTGCATCAATCATAGAACTAAGTTGACGTGTAAATATAATAAGATCAACGGTTTTTAGTGTGTTACGTCGAATTCGATTAACTTGTTTATAATCGACTAAGAATTGATTTCTCTCTTTTAACAGACTAAAAATATCGCTTTCACTCTCTGCAGCGATAACTTCATTTGAACGTTTACCTAATGTATCAATGTATGTTGTTCGATAGAATTTCATTTAATTACCTACCGTTCTTCCTTCGATAATTTCTGCAGTACCAGGGACATAATTGGAAGTTTCTGTCACAGGGAAGTCAATTGTAAAAGGGAATGATTCTTTCTTAACTTCAATATACGTAACTTTTGTCTGAGGGTTCGAAATTCTAAATGTATTGCCTACCAATGATCCACTCAACACCGCATTCGCTCCTATCGTTATATCCGCAAAAGGTGCGTAGAATAATACTTCATGAATAATTGAGTTGGCAGTAAAATCAATAAGTTTACCAGATGTGACAATATGACCTTTAAAGTTACTACTCTTAACTTCGACATTCACATATTCACCTAATAGACTTCCATAAAATATCTGGAGGTTCGAGAATGCTAGTTTTGGATACGATGCGAAATCACCATTAGTCACATTTGTTGTACGAAGGTAAAATAAGAATTTTGTGTAGTCAGGTGATTCTGTCAAACAACTACCAGCCACATTTCCGCATACATTAAATTTAGGACCTAAATTAAGTGTTCCTGATCCATAATCGTAAACTAATAATAAACGACCAGTCCCAAGTACACGAATACCACCTGAAACATTTATGTTCTTAACGCGCAACATCTTACGTGTATTTGCAGTACCACGTGTTCCTAAGTTGATTGTTAGTACTTGTCCATCCGCTATAGTTAAGTTTTCTAAGTATGAATATTCATATACATTAATCGTAGCTTTATTACTTGTGAACGTATAAGGGGATATTGTGATTGGAGTTGATGTAGGTATTGTTGGGTATACGATAGTTGGGAAAACATATGGAGTTGAAACTTCTGTAATTCGATTATTAACCTTAGTTGGATTAATAACACTACTTGTTCTTCCTGTTGGGACAAACACCATATTAATGTCATTCTGTGTTGTATTATTTAAATCGATACTTGTACCATCTAATAAGTTACTTGCGATGGGTCCAACAATGATTGACCCTTGTTCACCGATACTCATACTTCTTTGTGTCAATACAGCTTTACCAATGATTAACCCAGGACCGCCTCTGGTGTATTTGTATCCAAATTCTTTTGAGATTGTCCGACTAATTCCATTAACACTACCAACGCTTGTGAGAGTGTAGAAAATGTAATCTGGATAATCCATGTTTGTGTCTGTTTCCGCGAAGGTTAATGTGGCGAAATCATTATCAGCTGTTTCTGAAAAACTTATGGTATTTGTAAGAGCATTAACAGCTTGTTCAAAGTTTATGAATAAATCATTTGGATCAGGATTTGTCTCCGCAATCTCATAGAAGAGTTCTGATATCTTAGCACTACGTAAATTTAATCCAGTTTCCGCAATATAATATGATTTTGAATAATCATTTGCTTGAATGGTTGTGTCTTGATTGGTTAAGGAAGACATTACCATTGCGCCAATTAGAATAAACAACGTTAAAAAGGCAAGTAATACTGTGATTAATGCGACACCATTTTTATTTTGAATGTGTTTCATTAATAATTTCCCTCACGCAGATAATAATTCAATTCAATCTTGTTTTTCATTAACCTTAAGTCTGGATCTGTTTCAATCACAATCTTAACTTGATTCAATATGATTTGTGATGTAAATGTTTGAATTCCTGTCGCAATAACAGCTGAGTTACGACTTAAGGATTGATTAACAGTATTATAACAATATTGAATTGTGTTCGCATTTACTGTAGTTAATATTAAACAATTAACATTCTTTGAAGCAGAAACAGTTTGCCGTATATCGGTATCAAATTGGGTTGATATCTCAGTAACTGAAAATTGATTGTTTACTTGAGACTGTTCCTCAGAATAGAATTTTAAGCCACTTACAAAGATCGTCGTTAATCCTGCCCCAATAATAGAGAACATAAGAATCCCTATGATAAGTTCGATTAATGTAAATCCCTTTTTACTTAAATTCTGTCGCATATAGGGTCTCATATCGTTTCGTATTTTGACTGTCGGTAGAATTAACATCAATCTTTATTTTAATTAAATTAACTGATGTGATGGATGTGTCACGTGTAAATACCATTAACATATTAAAGCCTGTAGGTTGTTTAGTGCATGTGACAGTGTTTTCAGGTGAATTGTAGAGTACTTCTCCACTTATTGCGTCGACTGTCCATGAAAAACCAGTACAAGCGAATCCATCCACATTAATGACTTGATATAAACTATCCGCATAGGATAATGATTGGCTATAATTATAAATCTTTTCTAATTGTGCTTGCGCAAAACCACGTGCTTCAGTAAATGACTTACTCGACATGTCCATACGACCTGCCGCAATGAACGAACCAAAAATAGCGCTAGACATGATTGTGAAAATCAAAAGCGCAATCAGTACTTCTAACAACGTCATTCCTTTTTTATGATGTAACATTATAAATATTATAGCACTATCAACTCATTATCTGAGTACGATGCATTAGATGGTGTGAATTTTAATCTATTTCAATGATTGAACAAACTCATTTTCACCCATTGGACGAGCGTAATAGAATCCTTGAATATAATCGACATCCATTGATTGAAGTAATGAAGATTGTTCAGATGTTTCAATTCCTTCAATGACAGTAATTAATCCTAGACGTTTAAACATACGTAATAAGTCTTCAAGAACTATCTTAGAACCATGTAATAAACCACGATCGATTTTAACCATGGTGAACGGTAAACTTACAACTTGAGATAAATTAGCAAACCCTGTCCCAAAATCATCTAACGCAAATCTAAATCCACGCCCACGATATTCCTGCATACACGAAGACACGATATCGTATGAAACAGTCGCAACCGTTTCAGTAATTTCAAAAATAATGAACTCTGGATCTATTTGGTAACGATTAAGTATTTCAGTCATTTTTTCTGGCATTTGTCGATTCATAAATTCTGCAGCAGATAAATTTATTCCCAAATAATCTAAGCCCAATGTTTCTTTTGGATTGTATTTCTCAATAAATTGACATACCTTTTCAACAACTAATAAATCTAACTGTAAAACGAGTCCGTTCTTCTCCGCAATCGGGACAAACTCAGATGGTGAGATTGAACCTAATAAAGGATCTTTAAAACGAAGCAGTGTTTCTGCCGATGTAAATCGCTTCTTATTGACTGAATATACCGGTTGAAAGTTAAGTTCAATCCCAATACCTGTGTTAAGCGCATCACGGAGTGCAGACTCAACTGCCATCATACGACCTAATTCATCGAATAATCCATTATCCGATGAAATCATTTTCTTCTTAACGCCATTCACTTCAGATTGAATGTAGGATGTTTCTATTAAATTAACTACATCATCAATACTTGTCACATAATCATTTAAATTAAACATGCAACAAAGACTTGTCGAAACATAAATATTGTTTGAATCAATACTCCATGATGATTCTAGTCGATATTCTAGATTTGCCTTTAATTTATAATAGGACGTATCATCATTCATAATAGCGACGAAACGAGTTCCCTTCATTCTAAATACCCAGATATCTTTTGATTGGTTCGTAATATAATTCGCAATTTCAATCAGTACTTTATTTCCATTTTTTAATCCAAACATTCGATTAATGCGGCTTAAATCATTGATGTTTATCGCAATAAGATGGAATTTTTGTCTAGATTTAATCAATTCATATAAGTACTCTAACATCGCGTTATAGTTAAATGCACCAGTTAATACATCCTTCATTTGTTGAGGATTTTGTAGTGTAAAGTACATTACAATAACTGCGAATGATAACACAACACCTGTAATTAATAACTCGGGATAATTCGCTTGAATAATCATCGTTACAAGAACTGCGAATATAAATGAAGTAATGGTTTGGTACTGTATCGTAGATAAACGATTTTTATAATGAACCGCAAACATAAATGTTGTCGATAGATAGATTAAAGCCATGAAATGTAAACTATAGAACCAAACCCCATAGGAATAGCCTCTAATTGGGTCGATATAGAAATAGAGTCCAGTTAATGGATTGATAAAGAATAGAATAAATAAAACAACAAAAGATGGCATGAAAATAAGTTTTATACGATTCCGTTGCATAAAACTTAGGTTACCTGCTAATAATAAAGTGTAGATTAACAATAATGGTGGATTAATTGTTTGTACACCATAATAAAGTGTATTTAAGATTTGATTAATCCAGAATGGTATAGAGAAAACTGCATTTATGGTATATGCAGTGATTAAATCAAGAAATAATGAAACCAATGTTACAAGAATAATGTACCCAAATATACGATTTTGATGACTTGGGAAATATCTAGTGTAGAAGTATCTCATCGCCACAATTAATAGGGCGACGAAGGCTAGAAGTTCATATTCAATGATGTAAAACATATGAGCTCCCCCAATCTATTAGTCTTTTAAATTATAAACTCTAACGTATAAACAAACAAATTATATTATTGTTATTTTTTGTGCTCTAATATGGCAAGCGCAAATGCGCCAAGCAATCCAGAATTATCGCCTAATCCAGGACTTGTTATATAGTTCTCATCACACTCTAAGATATAAGGATGTTGAATGTAATTCTTTAGTAACAGTTTAACTTCATTTCGTATCATCGGAAATAAATGTGATTGATGCATAATGCCTCCACCTAATACAATTTTCTTAGGTGAAAGGATCAAGATGTAATTCACTAAAGCTTGCGCAATGTAATTCGCTTCAATTTTCCATGCAATGTGATTGCTCGGTAGACTATTAGCTGATGTTTGATAACGAGCCTCAATGGATGGTCCACTCGCAAGTCCTTCGAAACATGATCCGTGATATGGACAAATACCTGCATAAGTATCTTCGGGATGTCGTTGGATTAGAATGTGCCCCATTTCAGGATGTAATAACCCATGAAGGCATTGATTGTTTTCAACATAACCTCCACCAATTCCTGTACCAATCGTTAAATATAAACACGATGTAACATCCTTACCTTTACCCCAAATCGATTCACCAAGTGCAGCCCCATTAACATCCGTATCAAAACCTATTGGTCCTTTGAATATGGATTGAATTTCACTTACTAGAGCCGTGTTTGCCCATCCAGGTTTTGGGGTAGATGTAATATACCCATAAGTTTCACTTTTACGATCTAAGTTAATCGGTCCAAAAGACGCAATCCCAACCGCATCGGGTTGGTGTTTTAGAATAAACGCTTTACACTGATCAATTGTTTCTTTAGGGGTAAGTGTTGGATACGTTTCACGAATAATTATCTCTCCATGCTCATTCCCAATTCCAAGCACAAATTTAGTCCCACCTGCCTCAATTCCGCAAATTTTCATTCATTTCTCCTGTTAATTTAGTAAAAAATAGTTAATTTAAGTCTAACATAGGTTATTGACAGTTTAAAAATAACTTGATAAACTATTAGTAAGTTATTGCTTACAATATAAGCAAATGCTTAGGAGAATATGAAAGAACTAACAACGAAGGAACAAGAAGTATTTGATTTGATCTGTGATAACCCACAAATTAGTCAAGATGAATTAGCGAAACTTTTAAACATCACGCGATCATCCGTTTCAGTTCACATTTCGAATTTACTCAAGAAAAGATACATCGAAGGTAAAGGGTATATTGTGAATCGAAAAGATAAGCTCGTGGTTATTGGGGCTTCTATGATTGATATAGTGGGTAAAAGTAGAAATTCATTAATTCATAAAGATTCAAATCCAGGTCAAATTCGTGTATCAGCAGGTGGTGTCTCACGCAACATATCTGAGAATCTATCAAGACTTGGTGCACATGTTTCACTCTTAACGGCCTTATGTGATGATTCATTTGGGCAAATGATTAAAGATTCATGTGTTAGAGCGAATGTGGATATAAGTGAAGCGTATATGGTGCAAGGTGAAAGTACGACAACTTATATTGCGATTCTAGATGATGCGGGTGATATGGATCTTGCGTTAAGTGATACGAGCGCATTAGATAAAATACCGGTAGATTACATTATTAAGAAAGATTATGTACTTAAGAGTAGTGAAATTATAGTAGTAGATGCGGTATTGCCATCGGATGTCATGGATGTGATAGGACAAAAATATGCCACCACAAAACGTATATTTATTGACCCAGTATCCATTGGTAAAGCGAAGAGCATTAAGCATAAGCTACATTACTTCAATACACTTAAATGTAATCGATTAGAAGCCGAGTATTTAAGTGATACAACCATTAAGAATAAACAAGATGTTATAAAAGCGGCTGAAATACTCCAATCCAAAGGTGTTAAATGTGTTTATATTACACTTGGTGCAGAAGGGGTATATTATAAAACAGAACAAGAATCCGGATTTATGCAAACACAGGCGACTGAAGTCCAAAATGCGACAGGTGCTGGAGATGCGTTTATGGCTGGATTAGTTTATTCGAAATTGAATGAATATGAAGAAAAAGAGTGTGTTAAATTTGCGCTAGCGTGTGCTAGTATCGCAATGGAATCACAATATACAGTAAATCCAAACATTAGTTTTGAGATGGTAAAGGAAAGAGTAAAACAATGAACTTAGAAAAATATTTAGTAATTAAGGATGAAGTTAAACAAGCATTATTAGAAGGAAGACCGGTTGTCGCATTAGAATCCACAATTATTTCACATGGATTTGCTTATCCAGAAAACCTTGATTGTGCTAAAACGTGTGAACGCATTATTCGTGAAGAAGGAGCTGTACCAGCTACGATTGGAATTCGAAATGGTAAAATTCTAATCGGCATGAGTGAAGAAGACATTCTATTCTTTGCGCAAAATCGCACAATTTCAAAATGTAGTCGAAGAGATGTTGCGCCAATCTTAGCGTTAGGCTTAGATGGAGCTACAACTGTTGCGACTACCATGTTATTTGCACATATGGCGAAAATTAAAGTGTTTGCGACAGGTGGAATTGGCGGTGTACATATGCACGGTGAAGATACGATGGATGTATCCGCTGATCTAGTTGAAATCGCTAATACAAACGTTAATGTAGTTTGTGCTGGGGCAAAATCAATTCTCGATTTACCTCGTACAAAAGAATATCTAGAAACATTAGGGGTTTCAATTGTAGGATATCAAACAGACGCATTCCCAGATTTCTATACACGTGATAGTGGACTAAAAGTTGATTATTGTGTTGAAACAACGAATGAAATTGCGCAGATAATTCGTACGAAAGAAGAAATTGGATTTAAAGCAGGTATGATTATTGCGAATCCTATCCCAAAAGAAAATGAAATGAACCCAGAATATATTCGTGAGAAAATCACTGAAGCGCTTAATCGTTCAATTCAACAAGGCATTAAAGGAAAAGATGTTACACCATTCTTATTAGCTGCTTTACATCATGATACAGAAGGTAAATCTGTACTAGCAAATAAAGCGTTAGTCTTCAATAATTCAAGACTTGCCGCAAAGATTGCGAAATCATTATCAGAACTTAAATAGACGAGTTAGACATTCAAAATAATGAATGTCTATTTTTTTATTCACTCGATAAGTGACATAATTTTTCTATACAAATTAATTGAATTACACTATAATTACGATTGTTGTAAAGGAGCTGTCAGTGAAACACACTAAACAAAAAGAGATAATTCTTGATGCGGTTTTTGATCTAAAGTATCATCCGACAGCGGACGAGATTTATTTACATTTAAAAAAAGATCATCCTAGATTGAGTTTAGCAACCGTATATCGTAATTTAAATATCTATACTGAAGAAGGAAAAGTACGCAAAGTATCCATCCCAGGTGATAGTGATCGATTTGACTTTAATTTGAATTATCATGAACATTTCTTTTGTGAAAAATGTAAAAATGTTTATGACGTACAATTAAATTTAAAGGATGTTGTGAATAAGATTAGTCCGTTTTCAGTTTCATCGTATAAATTAATGTTATATGGATCATGTGAAATGTGTTCAAGTACACAAAGTTAAGTAGGGTAACCCTACTTTTTTTTATGGTATGATGAGTTGAGATAAGATGTACATTATTATATTTTTAAATCAATGATTTGTAAAAAACAGTCAATTGAATCGAATAACTTTATAATTTTTGTAAGGTGTGATTAACTAAATAAAGAGGACAAAATATGATCATTCAAAGTAAAAGAATTTGGATTGAAGAACAATGGGCAGAAGCTCAAATTGAACTATTAAACGATAAAATACATCGCATTTATCCATATAACCTTAAAGAAGTTGATGTCGATTATGGGAATCAACGTATTTATCCAGGGTTTATTGATACTCACTGTCATGGGGCTGTTGGATTTGATACCAATGAAGCGGATGAAGATGGATTAAAACGTTGGTTAAAAGTAGCTGTTAAAGAAGGTGTGACTTCATTATGTCCAACAACGATTACACAAAGTGAAGCAGTCCTTACAAAAGCACTAAGAAATGTGGTTAAAGTAGCAGCTGAGAAAAATGTAGGTGCACAGATTGTTGGGGTTCATTTTGAAGGTCCATATCTATGTGTTAAATACAAAGGTGCACAGCCTGAAGAGTACATTGTTAAACCTGATTTAGCACAATATAAACGTTATGAAGAAGCGTCGAATGGAATGATCAAGATTATGACGATGGCGGTTGAAAATGATGAAGATTATGATCTTATTCAATATGCGAGTCAAAAGGGTGTATCAATTAATATTGGACATTCCGCTGCGAACTATTCAGAATCACTCTTTGCGATTGCGAATGGTGCTAGTGGTTTCACCCATACATTCAATGGCATGAGTCCGTTTAATCATCGTGAACCAGGAACAGTTGGGGCTGCGTTAAGAATCGGAACGGCATATACAGAATTAATTTGTGATGGTATTCATGTTAGTTGGCCAGCGATTAATATTCTCTTTCATGCGAAAGGTAAAGATCATGTCGTAATGGTTACCGATGCATTACAAGCAAAAGGAGTAGGCGAAGGTCGTTATGTCTTTGGTGGACAAACCATTGATATTAGAAGTAATGGTGGCGCATACCTTGCGGATACCAATAGTTTAGCGGGCAGTACATTAGGATATAACCAAAGTTTAAAGAATGTGATTGAGTTAGCCAGTGTAAGTGAAGTGAGTGCGATTAATGCCGGAACAATCAATCCAGCTAAGATATTAAAGTTAGATCATAAAAAAGGTCGCATACGTTCTAATTACGATGCGGACCTTGTAATACTTGATGATAATTATGATGTAATTGAAACCTATGTATTAGGCAAATCAGAGTACAGAAGATAAGGAAACTTATCTTTTTTTATATAATAATACAATATTTTGACCAGCAGATAAGACGCATACACCAACCATTGCGACAAGAATCGCTAAACTAACCCCTTCATTTTTCTGATCATAAATTGTCCAAATGAGCAGACCAGCCGCAACGATATAAACAATTGTTTTTAATAATACGACTGATGTCTTTTGCGCATTATAATCTTTTTCTTTTTGTGTTAGATGAGGATGATATGGACTAAGCTTTTTAAATTTCGCTAACATACGTTGACGGTAATACCATTCTAATACAACATACAACAACACACCAACTGCTACAGGATAGAAAATGTCATTTGGAAATATCGAGAATAATACGACTCCAACAGAGATCGCAATCCAATGACGATAGGCGACAACTTCCGCAATCTTTAAATCTTTTTCCGGAATAAAATAAGCAGTTTTTTGTTTGGATTGGTAAAAATATGGATGATTATCTTTGTCATAGAATATACCAAGAATACGTCTTCTTTGAGTGTTTTGTTTCATAGTCATATTATAAACTTGATTTGAAAGAATTTTAATCCTATTTTGTAAAAAATGGTGATAAGGATAAAAGATGAAATGAAAAAGATAAATAAGAAATGAGTCTGAGTATTATAATAAATACGATAAGGATAGGTAAAACATATGTATTTAACAATTTCAGATGAAATACTCAAAAAATTGAGTGCGCTTGATACCGCTAAAGAAATAACTCAACAACCTCATACATGGCTTAAGACATTAGAATTAATCAAATCCCAACAAACCCAACTTCAGATATTCTTAAATCAATGTGGAGAATTGGGCACATATGACATTATTTTTATGGGTGCAGGAACAAGTGAATATATTGGTAATTCCTTGGAACAATACCTTAATCAAATAAGTCAATTTTCTGCTCGTAGTGTTGCGTCAACGGATATGATTCTTAATCCGACATTATTTGTGAATCCTAATAAAAATACGCTATTTATATCGTATGGTAGAAGTGGGAATTCACCAGAATCAGTAGGATCTGTTAATGCCGCAAATGCCGCAACAGATAAAGCGTATCATTTGTTTATTACCTGTAATAAAGATGGCGCATTAGCGAACATTGCGAAAACAACAGAACGTACGTATGCACTTGTATTACCGGATGAAACCAATGATTTAGGATTTGCGATGACATCTAGCTTTACAAATATGTTACTTGCGACTGTATTAAGTTTTAATCTTAAACAATTAGATGCATTTGAAGCTAAAATTAAACTTTTAGCTAGTTCAGTTGAAAATAGTATAAGTAAGAATGCGGAATATTTGAGTCACATGATCGATGATTTTAAGTTTGAACGAATTATCTACTTAGGGTCACATTGTATGAAAGGTTATGCACAAGAGAGTGCATTAAAAGTACTTGAACTTACAGCAGGTAGAGTTGCGACATTGTTTGATACACTAACAGGATTTAGACATGGTCCTAAATCGTTTATTGATGATCAAACATTAATTGTGATTTATCTAAGTGATGATAAATTAACACGTAAATATGAATTAGACTTAATTCGTGAATTAAAATCCCAACAAAAAGGGTATAAAATACTCGTTATAAATCATGAAGAAATCGAATGTAATACAGATTACTCAATTCAATTAACATACAATGATTTACCAATGGAACTTGTTGGATTAAAGATGATTGTATTAGCGCATATGATTGGATTCTTTAAATCAATTTCACTTGGTATTACTGTCGATAATCCATGTCCAACAGGTGAAGTAAATCGCGTTGTAACAGGTGTAACAATTTATCCTGTAGAAAGAAAAACACTATGATAGCAATTATAATTACAGGTCACGGCAGATTTTCTGAAGGAATGATGAGTAGTATCGAAATGATTGCAGGTAAAGCGGAATCATTAATCGGTGTTAACTTCTTAGAATCAGAATCAACAGATGATTTGGATAAGCATCTAATGGATGCGTATACTGAGTTAAAACAAAAAAATGATGGTGTAATTATCGTCTGTGATTTATTAGGTGGATCACCGTTTAAGTCAGCCGCAACGCTTTCTGTTAAACAAGAAAATGTATCAGTATTAGCCGGTATAAATTTAGCATCTTGTTTAGAACTTCTGTTTGCGCGTATCAACGAAACGGACGCATCGAAGTTAGCGGACATTATGTTAGAAAAAGATTCGAATCAATTACTTAAGTTCACAATGCCTGTACGAGTTGAACGTGATGGTATGGAGGATGGTATCTAATGGATCTTCAACAATTCATCAATGTAAGTATGATTATTGCGATCGATTTAGTTATCCTCGTTATTATCTATATGATTGTTAGTTTCTTACGATTAAGAAAATCAAAGAGACCATTTGAAGAACTACATACAAAACTTGATGTGGGTAATTCAGTGTTGTTAGCGAATGGATTCTACGGAAAAGTTATTAGTTTGGATAAAGACATCGCTCTTGTAGAAATAGCGCCTAAAGTAACTGTTAAAGTTTCACGTTTTGCGATTCAATCCATTGTGGAGGAAAAGTAATGCATCCTCTTAAAAGCTTGCTTGATCAAAGAAAACATTCATCAATTCACGGAATTGTGTCGATATGTACCGCAAGCCCTAAAGTAATTGAAGCATGTTTCGAATATTACAAAGATAAACAAAGTCCTTTAATCATTGAAGCTACCGCTAATCAAGTCAATCAAGAAGGTGGTTATACAGGAATGAGACCACAGGATTATGTTGATTTTGTCTATGATCTAGCGAAAAGATATGATTTTCCATTAAATCGATTATTCTTAGGTGGAGATCACTTAGGTCCATTGACATGGTCAAAATTAAACGCTGAAGAAGCGATGATAAAAGCTGAAGTTTTAGTTGAACAGTTTGTTAAAGCTGGATTTACGAAAATACATTTAGATACCAGTATGCATCTTGGGGATGATAAAGAATTATCTACTGAGACGATCGCATCACGCGGTATTCGTTTAATGAAAGTATGTGAAAAAGCTTATCTAGAGCGAAAACTAGCTCATCCTGATGCACTCTTACCGGTTTATATCATTGGATCTGAAGTGCCAATTCCAGGTGGTGCTCAAGAAATAGAAGAAGGTCTTGAAATCACTAAAGTAGATGATTTTAAGAATACTGTCGAAGTCTATAAAGATGTGATGGATAAAGAAGGTTTAACTCATGTATTTCAACGTGTATTAGCGGTTGTCGTGCAACCAGGGGTTGAATTCTCTGATACAAGTGTTCATGAATACAATCCAATAAAGGCAGAATCATTAATAACAAGTTTATCGAATTATCCAAGTTTAGTATTTGAAGGCCATTCAACGGATTATCAAACTCGTTTCGGATTAAAAGAAATGGTGGATGATTCTATTGCGATATTAAAAGTAGGTCCTGCATTAACGTTCGCATTAAGAGAAGGTCTATTTGCGTTAGCGCTTTGTGAGAAAGCTTGGGTAGAACCATCGCTTCAATCAAATCTTATTGATGTATTAGAATCAATTATGTTAGAAAATCCATCGAATTGGGTTAAACATTATCATGGAAATGAATTTGAATGTGCATTTAAACGTAAATTCAGCTTCTCAGATCGAAGTCGATATTACATGCCAGATCTGCGTATCGAACATGCGATAAATGTGTTATACCATAACACTAAAGATATTCCGTATTCATTGTTAAGTCAGTATATGCCGATTCAATATCGCAAAGTTCGTGAAGGAAAGTTAGCGTACCAACCAGAGGCATGGGTGAAAGACGTTGTGTGTGAAGTCTTGAGCGATTACCTCTATGCAGTAGAAAAACCTCAATAAATTCGAGGTTTTAGTTTGCGATTGATTTAGCGTACTCACTTGGCGCAATGCCGTACTGTAATTTAAACTTTCGGGAGAAGTAATGTATAGAAGCGAATCCCAACAAATCACTAACCTCACTTACTGTACGAGCTGAATTCTTTAATAGAATCTTACTCTGTTCTAGCTTTATATCATTGATATAGTGCTTTGGGGAAACATCTAAATTACGTTTGAATAAGGATTGAAGTGATGAACGTGATACCGCGAATTTATTACAAATCTCATTAATGGTTAATGAACTGTTAATATGATTTTTTATGTATTGAATAATTTCATTCATCAACTCATCTTCATAGTGTTGTTGCATAGGATTGATATTCTGATTCGCTATTTCTATTTCATTGGTTTCATCCATTGCGTATATGATAAGTAATTTCAATAAACTTAATAATAATTCATTGATATGTTCCCATTTCTCATTAGATAAATGCATAAACATTGATAATGTTTGATACATATTTTTACTGCAATGAATGACACGATGGGATAATTTACTTGGATGCATATCCTTCATATCAAACATAATCGTCATATATGAACATGTATTATGGCTTGTTGTTCTCTGTGTATGGAACTGTCCTGGACCATAAAAAATTACGGATCGTGGAGGAAGTGTATAGTCAACACCTTCAACATTCGTAATTAATTCACCATTATCGACAAATGTCATTTCCCAATAAGGATGTTTTTCACCTTCGAAGAAATATGAATTTCCTTTCGTCGAGTAGTAATAAGCATAAATTTCTTGAACTTTGATTGTTGATTTAATTCCGCTAAATCCAAAATCAGGAATTCTTATTTTTTGACTTATTGCGCTTGAGTGAATCTGCATTGAAATATTTCCAGATTGAGATAAGCTAATAAAATTAAAATGTACACCTGCTTTTATTTTTAATGTTTTGTGTATTGCGAATAATTCTGGTTTATCGTTCACATGATTCTGAAAAACAATGCCTACAATTCCGTTTTCGACTTGGACATAGACAGATCGATCATAAACGTATAATTCATCAATTGTTTTCTTTTTAATAGTCTTTTTAGCAATAAAATAGTTTGAATTTGCATTTTTCGGTAAAGTTTTTAATATTTCGCAATATTTTGCGCATTGAATTGAAGTTGTTTTTTTGTACATTTGGGGTTTCTCATCTCATTTTTGTTTGTGATTATTCTCATTTATATTTCAATTCTATATCGAAAAATACAAATAGTATAGGAAAAAATGCAAATCAATTAATTATCGTTAAGGATATATTTAGTATAGGTAAAGCGCTCTCATTGAGTGCTACTAGGAATGGAGGGAGTGTAGTGGCAAATATAGTTTTGACAAGAATAGATAACCGATTAATCCATGGGCAAGTCGCAACCCAATGGGCTTCAAGTGTTAAGGCAAATCTAATTCTTGTGGCTAATGACAAGGTCGCGAATGATACTTTTAGACAAGGTCTCATGGATATGGCTGCACCTAGTTTTTGCCAAACTCGTTATTTTACCTTAGAGAAGACAATTAATGTCATTCATAAGGCTAGTCCTGAGCAGAAGATTATTATTATGTGTGATTCTCCAAGTGATGTACTAACTTTGGTAGAGGGAGGGGTCCCAATTACTAAGGTTAACATTGGAAACATGCATATGGCTGAGGGTAAACGACAGATTGCGACTGTTGTGGCTGTGGATGATAAAGATGTGGAAGCTTTTCGTAGGTTAGTCGAACTTAAGGTTGAACTTGAGATTCGAAAAGTACCGAGTGAAGGTTCTGAAGATGTTCAAAAATTATTTAAAAAATAAAGGAGATGAAACAATATGACTTTTAGTTTTATTCAGATTTTACTTGTTATGATTGTAACTTTCATCGCCGCTATTGATCAGTTCTCTTTCCTTGAATCATTATATCAACCAATCGTAATGGGTCCAGTTGTTGGGGCTATTCTTGGGGATATGAACACTGGCTTAATCGTTGGTGGATCGTATCAATTAATGATGATTGGTAGTATGCCGGTCGGCGGTGCTCAACCACCTAATGCAGT
This sequence comes from uncultured Erysipelotrichaceae bacterium, assembly GCA_942492995.1. Taxonomy (GTDB): domain Bacteria; phylum Bacillota_I; class Bacilli_A; order Erysipelotrichales; family Erysipelotrichaceae; genus UBA2212. Next base: position 1,202,963 of record OW818653.1, on the reverse strand, counting down.
AATTGGTGGAATCATGGCGACTGTATTCGCAATTTCCATGAAGATTACCGATCCTCAAGCAGCGCTTGGTTTATCCATTCCGTTTGCTTTATTGGGTCAATATTCTGTTATCTTAGTCTTTACTATTACTTCACCATTAATGTCCAGAGCTGATGAATTTGCTAAGAATGCGGACACAAAAGCAATCGAACGTTTAAACTATACGACGATGGCATTGTTAGGCTTATTCTTCTCATTCGTTGTATTAGCGGGATTATTATTCGGTCAAGCAATCGGGGAAACTTTAACTACCGCATTACCTATTTGGGTATGGAATGGTCTTAAAGCAGCCGGTGGTATGATGCGTTTCGTAGGGTTTGCGGTTTTATTGAAGGTTATGATGTCAAACGAATATTGGGGAATTTATTTCGCTGGTTTCGCATTGGCTACCATCGTCGACAAATCTGGTTTAGGCGGACAAGCACTAGCTTTAATCGCTTTAATTGGTTTCGCAATAGCGTTCTACGATTATCAAACCAATGTTAAGATGAAACAGTTTGGTAAAAAGGAGGTAAGCAATGATGGCATCTAATCTTGCAACAAATTATCGTGATCTAAATCCAGCAGGAATGCTAGACAAAAAGACCTTGAACCAAATGGCTTGGCGTTCACTCTTCTTACAAGGTTCATTCAACTATGAACGTATGCAAGCAGCAGGTTGGTTATACGGTATTATTCCAGGTTTGAAGAAAATTCATACCAATAAGGAAGACTTATCGTTATCCATGCAACACAACCTTGAGTTCTTTAATACTCACCCATTCTTAGTCACATTCGTTATGGGTATCGTTCTATCACTTGAACAAGAAAAAGCAGATGTTGCTACAATTCGTGCAGTACGTGTTGCCGCAATGGGTCCTTTAGGTGGTATCGGTGATGCAATATTCTGGTTTACATTAGTTCCAATCGCAGCTGGTATCAGTGCTAATATGGCTCTTGATGGCAGTATCGCTGGTCCTATCGTATTCTTATTAATGTTTAACGTTGTACAATTTGGCGTACGTTATTGGTTAATGCACTGGTCCTATAATCTAGGTACTAAAGCAATTGAAGCAATCACGCGTAACGCAAAAGAATTTACACGTGCTGCTTCTATCTTAGGTATCTTGGTTGTTGGTGCCCTTACCTCCCTATACGGTGGTACAACAATCGCTCTAACGATTCCTAACGGTGAAAGTCCTATTGTTTTACAAACAATCTTAGATGGTATTTTACCTAAACTTATTCCTCTTGGATTAACATTAGGTTTATACTGGCTCATCAAAAATAAGAACTGGTCTGCAGTTAAGTGTATCGCACTTCTCTTAGTCTTAGGCTTAGTTGGTGGCTTCTTAGGTTTATTCTAATCATAATAAACTCCCTTCCAATCAGGAATCTCAAACGAGATTCCTTTTCCTATTTAATGTGAGAGGTCCTATGCGCGTTTCAATAATTAAGAAAAATATCAATCCAATTATCCCAAGTTACTTATCCGGTCAAATAAATAGGATAAGTAAACATACGGATATTTTAGACACGATTTATTGCACATCACTCGTTCTAGAAATAAATAATGAATTAATGTGTTTTATCGCATATGATCTCTTACAGTTTGATGAGTATTTATCGAATCGAATTCGAGATAGTATTTCAATTAATACTCGCATTTTAAAATCACATATCTTTACGATACCAAGTCATACACATGCAGGTCCAGAAGTATTACGTGATGGTCTATTTGGGATTAAAACAGAATCAGAAGTTCAAGAAAGTTACTTAGATTTCTTAGTTGATATTAGCTTAAATAGTGTAAAAGAAAGTCTAGATAATCTAATAGAATGTTCATTAAGTTATTCTGAAATTTCGATTGATGGATATTATGGGAATCGAAATGATCCGAATAAGCTAAGTGATAAGAATATAAGAATTGTTCAATTTAATCATGATGATAAGACTATTGCACTATTAGTTAATTTAGCTTGTCATCCAACAATTCTTGGTGCACAAAACACAAAAATAAGCTCTGATTTAATGGGTATAATTCGTCAAGGTTTAGAAGAACGATATAATTGTCCCGTCATAATGACAAATGGGGCAGAAGGTGATATAAGCAATCGCCATTATCGACTTAGTTCGGATGAATTAGAACTAATTCGAACAGGAAATGGCATATTGAATCAGATTCCAATTCAATTAGATTCGAGATTATTAAATATCTCTGAATTTGTACTTTATCAAAAAAAGTTTGATTTCATTTGTTCGAACGATAAAAGTAGAATTGAAGACGCGATTCAATTAAATAAAGAGTTAATTCAAACGACATCAAATCAAGATGCACTCAAACTCCTAAACGCGACAAATACTGTATTAGAACATCGACTACAAATGGATATTTCTAATGTTCAAGAAATAGAATATTCGATTATCGATCTGGATGAAATAATAATATGTTGTGTACCGATGGAATTATTTTCAAGTTTATACTTAAGCTTAAAAAAACAAGTAGATCATCCAATAATATTATTTGGATTAACGAATACATCAATTGGCTATTGTGTAGATGAAGAATCATATGAAAATACCTATGAAGGATTAACGAGTTTATTTGTTAAAGGTGAAGGTGAACGATTCATTGAAAGTTTAATAAGTGAAATTAAGCAAATACGACGAAATAAGAGAATGATTTGATACAATAGAATATGAGGTTTAAACGATGAGAGAAAAAATAGAGTTCTTAGAGAAGTTATTACCAGAAATACGACAATTAGTATTAAGTAAAACAATACATGAAGTAATTGTTAAAGATAATGAATTTGATAATATCGTTACAGATTTAGATATTTTAGTACAAGATACATTGATCAAATCACTAACTGACGCATTTCCTGATACACATGTTTTAGGTGAAGAAAGTGTTGAACATATCTTTACTGATAAAATGTGGATTATTGATCCAATTGATGGGACAAAGAACTTCTTTCGACGTAAAGAAGATTTTGCGATATCCATTGCCTATTATGAATATGAGAAACCATTGTTTGGGTTTGTCTATGATGTTGTAAAAGATGATTTATATTTAGGTATTACAGGCGTTGGGGCATATCTAAATAAAGTGAAAATGAGTTATTTACCAGTTCGTACAATGAATCAATCTGTTTTAGATATGAATCTTAAAACACTTTATACTTTACAAGAAAAATACGATGCGAATGTAAAATTATTATCCCAACAAGTATTTGCGCATCGCAATATCGGATCTGCCGCAATTAGTATGTGTCAGATTGCACGAGGACTACATGATATATATATATCAAGTCATTTAAAGATTTGGGATTTTGCGGCATCTAGAATCGTCTTAAAAGAAGTTGGTGGTCGTACGTATCTACCGTTTGAAGAGCACCAAGAACTTAATGTAAAATCAGTATTCTTATTTGCGACAAGTAGTCCTGAATTATACCAAAACTTAAATCAAATACTATATGGAGATAAAGATGAGAGCTGATTACCACATTCATTCCAATTTTAGTGTCGATTCTAAATTAACCATGGAAGAAATTATCATCCGATCAATTGAACTTGGATTGGATGAAATATGTTTTACAGACCATGTAGATTATGGTGTGAAAAACCAATATGTTGATAAACAAGAAGTAGATTATCCAGAGTTTATCAAAGAATACAATCGATTGAATGAACTTTATAAAGAAAAGATTACGATAAAATTAGGACTAGAATTTGGTGTACAACTCCATACCATTGATCGTTATAGAGATGATATGAAGAACTATGATTTTGACTTTATCTTATTGAGTTGTCACCAAATTGATAATAAAGAATTATGGTTAAACCAATACCAAGAATCAAAAACACAAATCGAATACAATCGTGGTTATTACGAATACCTATATCAATTAGTCGATCAATTTGATGACTTTAGTGTAATGGGTCATTTGGATGTGATAAAACGTTATGATCAAAATGGAGTATTGGATGATTCACATAGTATGGATATTATCGATCGAATATTAAAACGTTTGATTGAAAAGAATAAAGGATTAGAAGTAAATACATCGAGTTATCGTTACAATTTACCCGATTTAACACCTTCCACTTTAATCTTAAAAAGATATTATGAATTAGGTGGAAGATTACTTACAATGGGATCAGATACCCATAAGATAGAGAATTTAAAAGATCATTTTGAAGAGATAATTATTCAATTAAAAGAAATTGGTTTTACTGAATTATATCGATTCGATAAAATGAAACCAATTCCATATACAATCGATTAAACCGAATATAAGGAGAAAACTATGAAGGATTACCAGAATTATGGAGATCATTTAGTAGAATTGATTAAACGTGTAAGTGAGACACAATCGCAATCAATTGATCAAGCAGCTGAGTTAATGACGCAGGCTATCATGAGTCAGAATTCAATCTTTGCGTTTGGGGCATCGCATGCAGGTATGTTGGCGATGGAGTTATTTTACCGTACGGGTGGATTAGTAAATATTAATCCAATCTTTGCGGCAGATTTGATGTCTAATATTAGACCAGCTACTTTAACGAGTGATATTGAACGATTAGAAGGTTTCGGCACATTAATTCTTAGAAATGCGCCAGTTAAAGCAGGGGATGTCCTCATTTTACATTCTGTATCAGGTCGTAATGCGGTGACCATTGATATGGCAATCGAAGCACATCGTTTAGGCTTAAAAGTAATCGTAATAACCAATGTATCGTATACGAATCAAGTCACAAGTCGACACTCTAGTCATAAGAAACTAATGGATTGTGGCGATGTCGTGATTGATAATTGTGGAGAATTTGAAGACTCTAGTTATACGCTTAATGGGATGAGTCAAAAGATGGGTCCTACATCAACTGTCACAGGGGCATTCATAGTAAATAGCTTATCCATCGAAGTTGCACGCAAACTTTTAGATCATAATATAGAAGTGCCTGTATTCCATAGCGCTAATATTGATGGTGGAGATGAACACAATAAACTCTTAATGGAAAAGTATCATAAAAATATATTCTATATGAATTGATATTAGGAATAATTCCTAATTAGGCATTGTTTATAAGTGTATAAACTACTATAATAAATGTAGTTAAATGAAAGGTATTACAATGGAACTTAAAGGAACTAAAACAGAAAAGAATTTACAAGCCGCATTCGCTGGCGAATCAATGGCTAACACAAAGTATACATTCTACTCAATGAAAGCACGTGAAGAAGGTTATGAACAAATCGCTGATTTCTTCAAAGAAACAGCTCGTAACGAACAAGAACATGCATTCTTATGGTTTAAATTCTTACATGATGGATTACCAACAACAACAGAAAATTTAAAAGATGCGGCTGCTGGTGAGCATTATGAATGGACAACAATGTATGTTGATTTCGCAAAAGATGCGGAAGAAGAAGGATTCAAGAAAATTGCGTTCTTGATGAAAGAAGTTGGAAAAATTGAAGCTCGTCATGAAGCGCGTTATAAAGATTTAGTTAAGAATATTGAAGATAATAAAGTCTTCAAAAAAGATGAAAAAGTTGTTTGGGAATGTGATGTCTGTGGTTATCAAGTTGAAGCGAACAACGCTCCAAGTGTATGCCCAGTATGTGGCGAAAGTCATGCGCATTTCGCGATGGACGAAAAAAATTATTAATATGCAAATAGGACTAGAAATAGTCCTTTTTTTTAGAACTTCCTTGATTCTACTTGCTAGATACTGTACCATTAAACTCAACGAATAATGTGAAAAAGAGGTATTAAATGAGCGCAAGTAATTTACATATAATAGTGGATAATGCGGCTTTGTTAATCGCCTCTACCATTTTCTTTCAAGTATCTACCTATATAAAAGAGACATATGATCAATCCTCAGAGATTCTCGATGCCTTTTTGTTTGGTGTAATTGGCATGTTAATCATGAGTTTTCCATATGTTCCTTCCAGTGGATTATTTATTGATACACGATCAATATTAGTTGGATTAATTGCGTATATTTTCGGTGGTAAAACAAGTTATTTCTTAATGATAATTCTTATAATTTATCGAGTAATCTTAGGTGGTAATGGGGCATTTGTAGGGATACTTATAATCGTTACAAGCGGAATAATTGGTTTATTATTTAGAAAAATAGACACAAAACTTTTAAAGAGATATTCATTATTAAATTTTTATCTTTTTGGAATAATCATTCATTTAATTATGACGTTTTATATCATGTTCTTATCTAATGGTAACTATGCGAGTGCATTTGCGAATTCATTCGTACCACTTTTGATAATATTCCCCATCACAACGGTTGTTGTAGGTAAACTATTCATCATACAACGTGAACAAGTCAACCAACTTCATTTAGTTCGCTTTGCGGAAAAGAGATTTAGATCGTTATTTGAACAAGCACAAATTGGAATCTGTTATTTAAATTCTGATGGACAATTTATCAATACGAATGAATATTTTAACCAAATGTTTGGGTATACATCAGATGAAATCCTAAAACTTTCCATTCGTGATTTAAATGATACAACAGAGTTTAATAAGGATTATGCACTTACGAAAGTTGTTTCAAGTCAAATTGAATCTGATCATACTTTAGAGAAACCATTAGTACGAAAAGATCGTACATCATTTTGGGCGAATGTGAGTGTTTCACGAATTAATTTCAATGAAGAAGATATATTTATGAGTACGGTTATTGATGTTAGTGAACGTAAAAAAGCTGAAGAAATGATGCATTATTTAACCTATCATGATCAAACAACAGGATTAAATAATCGACATTTCTATGAATCAAATATTGCGAAAATTGATGTGGTTGAAAATTATCCAATCACAATCATAAAAATAGATATTAATGGGATTAAATTGATTAACGATGCGTTTGGTTATGAAATCGGGGATACAATGGTTAAAAAAGTTGTGTCAATTATTAAACCACTTGTCTATAATGCGGATATGTTTTGTCGATTTGGGGGAAGTGATTTCATTATCATTTATACGAAAGTTCAACAAGCGTATATCGATATTATCATGGCGCAAATCAATCATGCGATGATTAATGAAACCATTCAAAACATCAAAGTATCTGTTTCATTAGCGTATGCGATTAAGAATTCTGAACAACAGAATTTAATGAGTATCGTAAATAAAGCGGAAATGAAATTAAGTCGTGAGAAATTGATCGATGCGAGTAGTATGTTAAGTCGTACGATAGAGATTATTATGAATTCATTGTATGAGAAGAATTCACGTGAAATGGAACACTCTAAACGTGTCGCAAGTATTTGTGAGAAGATTGCACAGCGTATGAATTTAGAATCAAATATTGTGTCTAAATTGAAGATTGCTGGGTTAATGCATGATATTGGTAAAATAGGAATTCCTGATTCAATACTAAATAAACCAGATCGTTTAAACGAAGAAGAATTTAGCTTAATTCGTAAACATTCTGAAGTTGGATATCGTATCTTAAGCGCAGCGAATGAATTTTCAGAGATAGCGGATTATATTTTAGCGCATCATGAACGTTGGGATGGTAAAGGTTATCCTAAGGGATTAAGAGGAACAGATATTCCTGTTTATTCTAGAATTATATCGATTGCGGATTCGTTTGATGCGATGACATCTGATCGTAGTTATCGAAGAGCTATGTCACTTGAACAAGCTAAAAGAGAGATTGTGATGAATTCAAATATTCAGTTTGATCCAAGTATCGTGAAAATATTTATTGATATTATTGATGACGAACAAATCGACTTGTGTCATATTAATCTTAAGAGTTAAGTAAAATGACAAAATATAAAAAAATACAAGAATTTCTAGGCTTAAATAAAAGCATCAGTACGATGTTAGTTATGGTGATACTTTTGGGTTTAGGAGAAAAGATGGGTGAACGTTTTTTACCTATCTATTTAATTGCGATTGGTGGATCGGCATATTCTGTTGGTTTGTTAAACGCATTGGATAATTTCTTAAGTGCAATTTATTCTTGGCTAGGTGGTTTTGTGTCGGATTGGATAGGGTATAAGAAAGCATTATTACTTTATTCTTTTATTGCGGCATGTGGATATAGTATTGTCATCGTCTTTCCATATTGGCAAGCTGTATTATTTGGGGCTATATTCTTTATCTCTTGGACTGCGTTATCTCTGCCTGCCATTCTATCAATGGTTTCTAGTACGCTTAAACAAGAGAAACATACAATGGGTGTTTCTATTCATTCGATGGTTAGACGCATCCCTATGGCTGTAGGACCGATTGTAGGAAGCTTATTTATTCAAAGTTTAGGGATTGTGAATGGAACACGTGTTGCGTTTAGTATCGCATTTGTATTTGCGATATTATCCATGTTATTTATTCAACTATTTATCCATGATGAAGTTAAGAAAATTGATGTTATTCCGAATCCAATTCAAACACTTAGTGATATGCCAAAAGAGTTACGTATCTTACTCGTAAGTGATATTTTTATTCGTTTTGCGGAACAAATTCCGTATGCGTTTGTCGTCTTATGGGTAATAAATGTTCAAAAATTTAGTGCAGTTGAGTTTAGTTTATTAACCATGGTAGAAATGATTGTCGCATTATTAATCTACATTCCTGTCGCATATTTATCTGAATCCATTCATCATAAAGTATTAATCGTAATTACGTTTATTTTCTTTAGTATCTTCCCACTTGTACTATTAATCTCTACTTCATTCTCACTATTAATCTTTGCGTTTATCATTCGTGGATTAAAAGAATTTGGTGAACCAACACGTAAAGCACTTATTGTTCGTTTAGCACCAAGTGCACACAAAGCAACTACTTTTGGAAGTTATTATCTATTTAGAGATACAATCGTATCCATAGTTTCACTCAGCAGTGCTTATTTATGGCTAATATCTCCACAAACCAATTTTATTATCGCAAGTATTCTAGGATTTATTGGGACAATCATATTTGCAATTTGGGGTAAAACAGAAGTATCGATTAAGGAGAATGCATGAAAAATATAACAATCTATCACACGAACGATGTTCATAGTCAATTCAATCGTTTAGCTGCGATACAAACATATTTATTAGAACATAAAAAAATGAATGACTTACTATTAGATGCGGGTGATTTCCATGATTTCAAAGATATCATGATTACTGGCACTAAAGGTAAAGCAGGCAAAGCGCTATTAAAACATATGAACTATGATGCGATTTGTGTTGGCAACAATGAAGGGTACAGTGGAATCGAATGTCTTAATGAGATGTCATTAGATGAAGTACCTCTATTATCTGTTAATTTAACCTATCTAAATGGCGAAGAATTACCATTTCTTAAGAAGTCATGTATTATCACAAAAGATACGATTCGCTTCTTAATTATCGGAATTACACCTTATTATAATCTAGAAAACAATGATGGTTATAATGCGTTCTTTAAACTTGAGAATCTTAAATCCAATAATCCGATTCAATGTATAAACGATGAAAAATCGAAGTACGAAAATCAATATGATTTTGTGATTCTTCTCAGTCATCTTGGCATAACATATGATCAAAAAGTCGCGAGTGAGATTGAAGGGATTGACATCATAATTGGTGGACATTCACATTCACTTATGGAAGAACCACTCGTTGTGAATAACTGTATAATTCATCAAGCAGGTGCGTATGCGCAACATTTAGGAGTATTATATATTTCCATTGATGAAAATAAAATTACGCACTTTGAGGGTAAATGTATTGAAATACATGAAGAAGAGAATCCTGATTTATTAAAGCTTAGAGAAGAAAAGATTAATGAAGCGAGAGTTAATATGAGCCAAACGATTCGTGTTTCACATGAATTAGATTTTGACCCAATACGTGAAAATAGAACAATTAATTTTATATGTGATGCATTATATAATGAAGTAAAATGTGATTTTGCGATGATGAATCACGGAATAATTTCGTATCCTTTAGCTCAAGCAATTAGTGAATTGAGCTTATTAGAATCATGTCCTTCACCATTAAACCCAACATTGATTGAAGTATTTGGACATCAAATTATCCAAGCATTTCAAGATAGTTTTAATGAAGAGTTGTGTTTATCAGAAGGCAGAGGACCAGGTTTTAGAGGGTTATTTGTTGGGGCATTGAGTGTAAGTTACAATGTACGTGTTCATCAAAGTCCATTTACAATCACAATAAACGATAAACCAATTGATGAAAATAAACGTTACCGTGTAATGACAAGTGATTATTTACAAAGAGGTTCTGGGTATAAGAGTTTAAAAGTCGATAATGAAGATTCGATCTTCTTTAATGGTTATATTCGTGATGTGATTAAGCGCAATATTAATAATAATGATTTGATTAATCAATCGAAAATAAAAAGAATTGTTAAAGTGTTTGACAATAATTAAATGCACTGGTATTATTTTTTGCGTAGAGCAATGAAGAGAAGAGTAAATTGCGGTTGATTTCTTAGAGAACCCTGAAGTGCTGAAAAGGGTAAATCAAAAACAATTGAACATGGTCTTGGAGCAAGCATATCGATGGGAAACTTTAGAAAATGCCGGATTCGCCCGTTAAAGCGATAGAGTATAACCTACACGTTAGGCGTACTTGATGAGGTTTATAAAGTAATTTATAAACGAACAAAGGTGGTAACACGGGTAAGCCCTCGTCCTTAGGATGAGGGCTTTTATATTATCTAAACTTATATAGGAGGAACAATGACAAATGATAGAGATTAAAGGACTAAGTAAAACCTTTAAGACCGCTAACGGAACTCTATTAGCCTTGGATAATGTTAATTTAACATTACAAGCAGGCGAGTTAGTCGGAATTATTGGAATGTCTGGTGCAGGTAAAACAACATTATTAAGATGTTTAAGTTTACTTGAACAACCTGATTCAGGTGAAATTTCAATCGATCACTTAAATCTATTAGCCGCAAAAGATGATCGAATGCGTGAGTACAGACAAAAAATAGGTGTCGTATTTCAAGGAAATCAATTATTAAAACAACGTAATGTGTATGATAATATTGCCTTTCCATTGACCCTACGTAACGGAAAAAAAGAAGATTATGATGAAAAGATAAAGCGATTAATCGAATTAGTTGGTTTATCAGGCAAAGAATTTAGTTATCCTTCACAGTTATCAGGTGGTCAGAAACAACGTGTTTCAATCGCTCGAGCATTAGCTAGTGATCCTGATTTACTCTTATTAGATGAACCAACCAGTGCACTTGATTCAATCACTACCCGTGCATTTCTAGATTTACTAAAAGAAATTCATCAGAAAACAAATGCGACAATTGTAATCATCACACATGAACTAAGTGTTGTCGAAAAAGTATGTGAGAAGGTTGTCGTTATCGATGATGGGAAGTTTATTGAAGAAGGCTCTGTTTCAGATATCTTCAACCATCCAAAACATAAAACAACGCGATTACTATTAGGGTTGGGGGATTAAATATGAGTAATGTACAACTATTTGAACTCTTGTCTGAAGGTTTAATCGATTCGATTTGGATTATTCTAGGCTCAAGTTTTGTGGCATATGTGTTTGGTTTTCCATTAGGCGTACTAATCACATTGACCCGTAAAGATGGATTATATCCAAAGCCAGTTTTATCACTTGGATTGAATCGAATCATAAATGTATTTAGAAGTATTCCATTCTACATCTTGGTTGTGGCACTTATGCCTCTATCACGCTTTGTGGTTGGGACTAGTTTAGGAATTAAAGCAACTATCTTCTCACTCTCAGTCGGTGCTATTCCATTTGTCGCAAGACTTGTCGAAAGTGCTCTGTTGGAAGTAGATCAAGATATGATTGAATCTGTTATTACGATGGGAGCGACTAAGCTTCAAATCGTAACGAAAGTATTGTTTAGAGAAGCACTACCGCAACTTGTCCAAGGCTTATCCATCACGATGATTATGTTGGTTGGATATTCCGCAATGGCTGGATTGATGGGTGGTGGAGGATTAGGTGATATTGCGATACGTTATGGGTATTATCGATATAACTATACCATCATGTATTACGCACTTATTATCCTTGTCGTAATGGTAGAACTAATTCAAACAACCATTGGATTTATTGTTAGAAAAATAGATAAAAGAAATTAAAGGAAAAGAAAATGGAAAAATTTATAAAATTAAGTGTATTACTCATCGCATTATTACTAACTGTTACTGCATGTACAACTGAAAAGAAAGATACTGTTATTAAAGTTGGCGCATCGATTACGCCACATGCGGAAATCTTAGAAGTTATCAAACCACTTGTAGAAGCTAAAGGATATACATTAGAAATTGTTGAATTTACGGATTACGTATTACCAAACACAAACCTAAATGAAGGTGAACTTGATGCGAACTACTTCCAACACGTTCCTTACTTAACCGATTTCAATGCGGAAAATGGAACTAAGATTGTGTCTGTATTAGCTGTACACTTTGAACCTCTAGGTTTATATCCAGGGAAAACAGCAACTGTCGAAGCGTTAGTTGATGGGGCTACAATAGCTGTTCCAAATGATGCGACAAATGAAGCGCGTGCGTTAAATCTATTACAAGCTTTAGGTTTAATTACAATCGATCCAAGCAAATCAGAAACTGCGACAATCCTTGATATTACATCAAATCCTAAGAATCTTGTGATCGTAGAATTAGAAGCAGCTCAACTTGCACGTTCTCTACCAGATGTTGATTTGGCTGTAATCAATGGTAACTATGCACTTGAAGCTGGTATCACATCAACTGTATTAACAACTGAAGATAAAGCATCTGATGCGGCACTTAAATATGCTAATATCTTAGCGGTAAAAGAAGGCAATGAAACATCAGAAAAAACATTAGTTCTAATCGAAGCACTAAGTTCTGATGAAGTTAAACAATTTATCCAAGATACGTATTACCCAGTTGTTATTTCCGTTATTGAATAAAAACTAACCTCCAATTAAATGGAGGTTTTTTTAACTTCAAGGTATAATTATCCTATGAAACAACATTCAGAGTCAGAACTACAAACCATTCAAACCATCTTAGATTACTATCGAGATGCGTTTGCGCCATTAGACCAACAAAGTTTAATCACATGCTTAAAAGAAATCCAAACAGAATTTGGGTATGTGCCGATTGAAAGTTATCCGGATTTAATTAAAGTATTTAATACGAGTCCACAAATAATCAAGTCGATTATTCATCGAGTACCTAGTTTAATTGAAGAGGGTGGACCACATTTGTTGTTAATGTGTACAGGTGAACGATGCCAAGATAAAGGCGCATTCAAATTCATTCATGAAGTTGAACAATACTTAGGGTGTACAGTTGGTGGAGTTAGTAAAGACGGTTTGTTTGAACTTAAAACTCAAAATTGTTTAAGACGTTGTGCACTAGGAAAAAACCTAAATATCGATACGACACCTTATACTGAAATGAATTTTGAGAAGTTAAAAGGTATTATCGACACGATGCGTATATCAAAAAAATAAAGTCAATTTGACGAGTGTCATGTTGACTTTTTTAACATTTCGATTGATTCTTCAAAGAATTCATTCATTGTTTGTTTAGTGAATACATCCGTATGTCCATGAATCGCAAAATCAAAATCATACGTTAATAATTCTTTCCATAATGCATAGAACTTCTCTTGTGTATAATGAGGTGTTCCATGATGATAATCAGGTGAGATAATATCACCTAGGAACAATACTTTATCTTCTGGTATGAAGATTACACAACTATCTGGGGAATGATCATTCTCAACGTGTTTAATAACACATGTAACATCCCCACAATTAATCGTAAGTTCATTAAAGAACGTAATATCAGCTAATTTCACTTTTATTTTTGAATAATCTTGATATTCTATACGCATATTTAGATCACAGAATTCGATATCTTCACCCGTTAATAAACGCTTCTTCATCGATTCATCGTCCCATTTCCATTGACTCATTTCCAATAGTTTTTGTTGGGTTAAGTTTGTACAGATGATAGGAACATTCGTTTCTGCACATCCAAATACATGATCCCAATGCCAATGTGTTAACACAATATAATCTGGATCATCTAATCCATATGCATGACATTCATCGATAAAACTTCTAAAATGCATTGGTGAATTACCTGCATCAACCATTACGTTAAAGTTCGACCCATTGATATACGCTAAGCGAGGTCGATCATTACTTGAATCAAAATCAGAGATATAAATTCGTTCTGTAAGTTTTGTGAGCATATAAAAAGTATAGCACTATTTAACAAATCATTTAATATTGGATCGTTAATCAAATAGGTTAATAGGTTAATCTATAACATAATCAAAAAAAGTATGGTATTGTAAAAGTATACATTTATGAAAATTAAAAATCTTACAATATCCGCAATCATCATCGCTTTTTTTATAATAGTATTCGCAATTTATATCAATTTTGATTTAGTTGTGAATGTTCGTTTTTACGTGAATAAGAATTATGAAATTGTAGAAAACATTAAAGAAAATAAACTGAAATTAGATATACCTCTTCAAAAGCTAGCGGATATACATGAGTATTCAAGAACATCCGTTTCTATCGCGATTATAAAAAACGATACGATGGATATAATACAAGACATGCAGGTGAAATCACTTGAGTTAAAAAACAACTTAACGGTAATGAATTCTATTAGTTTAAATCGTCACCAAATAAGAATTCAAGATATATCGCAAAAACTTTTACAATTACAAATCCATTTAGATAGAATGCAGTTTGTATTAAATCAAAACCTTAGTTTAGCTGAGATTCTTGAAACAAGTTTAGTTAGTCGAAATGAGATAGAGAATCTTATTTACGACATTGAAGATGATTATAAGGATTTAAATAAAATAATCTTAAATGATTTAAGTTTATTACTAAATGGAATGTTTATTCTTTTACTTATTATCGTAGGTTTATTATTCTTTGGACTTATTCGTTTTGTGTATTTCCAAATTCCTTATATCGTGACAGGTTTAACCATGCTTGGGGATAAACAATATGATAATCAGAATTTACGTAAAACAAAACCATTTTTTATAGAAGAAAAGAATATACATAACTACATTGATAATTTATTCGAAGAAAATCGCTTTATTGAAGATGTTAGAGAAGTATTACAAAATTCATATGTTGTGGAAGATGTAGTAGATCGTTTGTTTACGTTACTGAATAAACGCATTGGAATAGATCGTGTTGGTTTAGCGTTTATTGACTATACACGTGAAATGATTGTGGCAGAGTATGGAGTTGTGAATGACCAGAAGTTGATACTTGGGCCTGGTTTTGAAGTACCTTTCGTAAGAACATCTTTATATGATTTAATCGAATCTAAGAAACCGATTATAAATAATGATCTTGAAGAACAGTTTAACAAACGTCCAAAAAGTTCATCTTTATACTTATTACGACAAGAAGGGATTAAATCTAATTTAATTTTACCGTTAACAATGGGAAATGTTGTGTTTGGATTCTTGTTCTTAAGTTCTAAACAAAAAGATTTCTTTACATTAAATCATATGCATTTAGCGGAAAAAATTGTTTATGAGATTAAAGGTCTACTAAATAGATCGTATTTCACAAAAGTTGTTTTTAGTAAAATAACAAATGGTTTCTCAGAATTAGTTGAGAAAAAGGATAATGAGACAGGTGAGCACATTTTAAGAATGGTTAAGTACTCAAGTTTAATTGCCAGAAAATTAGTAGAAAAAAATAATCCAGACTATCCAATGACCGAAAGAATCATGCTTGAGATTGAGCGTAATGCGGCTGTACATGATATAGGGAAAGTTGGAATACCAGATTCAATACTTAAAAAACCAGGTAAGTTAACTGATGAAGAATGGGAAATAATGCGTACTCATCCAACGATAGGTGGAGATATATTTAAGAGTATACGTGAAGGATTAAAAGTATTTGATCCAGAATTATATAAAGTATCTGAGGATATAACACGTTACCACCATGAAAAATGGAATGGTAAAGGATATCCATTAGGGCTACAGGGCAAAGAGATTCCATTAGTTGCACGAATTGTATCAGTTGCGGATGTGTTTGATGCGATATCGAGTAAGAGAATATATAAAGAAGCGTTTGATATACAAAAGTCATTTGATTTATTAAAATCAATGCGAAATGAAACACTTGATCCATATCTTGTCGATTTGTTTATTGAAAACACTGCAGAAGTAATAAAGATTTATAAGAAATATCAATAAAAAGTTGATATTTTTTATTGACAAGCATAAATAGGTAATATATTATCTATATAGGTAATGTGTTACCTAAAGGAAATGTATGCCAAAACTAGATCAAATCCCAAATATACAATATATTTTCGGTAGTTTATTTGTATTAGCGAATCGTGTAGATACATTATTAGAAAGAGCGCTTCAGAAATACAATGTGAGTTCTAAACAATGGTTCTTATCCATCTGTGTCGCATCATTGTTTGAACGTGATCCTTCCTTAAAGGAACTAGCGAGAGAAAGTGGTTCCTCTCATCAAAATGTTAAACAAGTGGCGTTGAAGTTACAGGATAAAGATTTATTATCAATGTATAAGGATCCGCATGACGCACGGACAACACGTGTATGTCTAACTGAGAATAGTGTTGAATTCTGGCAAAAAACAGATCAAGATTCAAACATATTCATGTCAAAGTTATTTGAAAATATTAGTGAAGAAGAATTAAATGTCGTTAGAAAAGTATTTAATCAATTAAGTGAGAATCTTGGGAAAATGGAGGAATCGGAATGAAAGTTTGGCTAAAGATATTCATAGGATTTATAGGAATGTTAGGTGTAATTGTGATTGTCGCAATTATCGTATTAATGAATGGAATGGAAAAGGGTAAAGCTGTTGAGATAAATCAAATTAATCTAGAGAATGTGGAAGATGGAACATACACGGGGTCCTATGATCTAACACGTTGGAGTAACACAGTTGAAGTAACTATTGTGAATCATCGTATCGAGAATATTGTTGTAATTGATGATGTGATGATACAACTTGATGAATTAACGCAACGCTTATTCAATAATGTCATTATGAATCAAACATTGGATGTTGATATTGAAACAGGTTCAACAGTAACTAGTCTTGCATATCTAAAATCAATTGAAAATGCACTGGAGGAAAGTAAATGAAAACACTAATTATCTATGCTAGTAAGTATGGTTATACAGAAGAATTGGTTAAGAAGATGATTGTTGAATCGAATAACGAGTTTGATTCGATTAATATTAACAGTTCAAATAGAATTGATCTAAGTAAATACGAAGGTGTTATCTTAGGAAGTTCAATCTATATTGGACAAATGGATCGTAAATTAAAGGATTTTGTGTCTAAGAATCTAACTGTTCTAATGGGTAAAAAGATAAGTTTATTTCTAGCGTGTGGATCTGAAGAGAACTTTGATTTACAAGTTAAGAATAACTTTCCCGAAGCTCTTGTGGAACATGCGTCTTCTATTACGTACTTAGGTGGTAAGATTCAAAAAGAGAAATTAAATTTCTTTTATAAGTTCATAATTAGTAATATTGAGAAATCGCAACCAGACGCAAAACCTTATCCAACGTATCCAAATCGTACTTTGGATATCGTAAATCAATTTAATAGAGCATAATTGCTCTATTTTTTTGTATTATTAGAGAATTGTGGAAAATTCTACATCATTATGTGAAAAATCACATTGACTTTAAACTCTTTTTTATTTATACTCTAAAAGTATTCACAATTAACCAGCAATATAATGTCCCTAATATGGTGGGACAGTCTCTACCGGGTCACCTTAAACGAACCGACTACTGTGGTTGAAGCGATCAATCTAATTTATAAAGATTGAGTCGGTTTCTCCCGACTTTTTTTGTTGTTGTGTAATCAGAGTACAGAAAGAAAGAGGAGAGATGATGGAAAAGTTTTTTAAATTAAAACAGTATGGAACAAACGTACGTACTGAAATCATTGCTGGTTTTACGACATTCTTTACTATGGCATACATTCTTATTGTAAACCCTAGTATTTTGGCTAATACCGGTCTTGATAAGGGGGCTTTATTCTTAGCGACTGTATTTGCGTCCGCAATTGGTACACTTGTGATGGGGTTATTCGCAAATGTTCCTTATGCTTTAGCTCCAGGAATGGGTCTTAATGCATTCTTTACATTCGTTGTTGTATTTGGTTTAGGATTTACTCCATTTGAAGCATTAGGTATGGTATTCATCTGTGGTATCATTAACATTCTAATTACGGTTACACGTATCCGTAAGCATATTGTTAAATCGATTCCTTTATCCCTTCAACACGCAATTGGTGGTGGTATTGGTTTATTCATCGCATTCATTGGTCTAAATGATGCGAAAATGTTACTATTATCCCCATTCTCAGAATTCGGTACAGGTTATACTGAATTATTGGCATTCAAACAACCACACCAAGTTTTATTCTTAATCGGTCTAGTACTAGCGATTGTTTTACTTGTTAAAAAAGTTAAAGGGGCTATGTTGATTTCTATTGTTGCTACTACATTAATTGGTATTCCTCTAGGCGTAGTTAATCTATCTGCTGCTAGCTTAGATTTTAGTTCAATCGGTGCTGCATTCACAGCGTTAGGTGATGTGTTTGGTAAAGGTGTTACTGTTGGTATTCCTTCATTATTCACTGATGCTTCACGTTTACCTGTAGTTCTTACTACAATCTTCGCATTCAGTTTATCTGATACATTTGATACAATCGGTACATTCATTGGTACAGGTCGTCGTTCTGGTATTTTCTCTGCAGAAGATGAAGCTGCACTTGAAAACGGTAAAGGTTTCTCAAGTCGTATGGATAAAGCGTTATTTGCGGATTCAATCGCAACTTCCGTTGGTGCTTTACTAGGTACATCTAATACAACTACTTATATTGAATCTGCAGCTGGTATTGAAGAAGGCGGACGTACTGGTTTAACCGCTGTTACAGTTGCTGTTCTATTCTTAGTCTCAATCTTCGTTGCTCCATTTGTTGGATTAGTTCCAGCAGCCGCAACAGGTCCTATCCTTGTTATCGTTGGTATCTTAATGGCTAGTTCATTTGCTGATATTAACTGGAGTGATTTCTCTGAAGCTGTTCCTGCATTCTTCGCAGCTGCTTTCATGGCATTCACTTACAATATTTCAACAGGTATTGGTTTTGCGTTTATTGCTTATGCAATGATCAAAGTTGTTACTGGTAAAACAAAAGAAATTCATCCAATCTTGGGTGTTGCTGCATTATTGTTCTTATTGAACTTTGTCTTAGCTGCACTTTAATTTTAAATAATTATAGACTAAAGGAACCTCAGGGTTCCTTTTTTTTGTGAAATCAATCTATGATAGAATATTAAAGATAAGGAGTATTTATGAACCTAACCATCCAATCCATTTTATCGCATACATCAGTTCGATCATTTACGAAAGAGAAAGTGAGTGAGGAGATTGTTGAGACACTTATTAAATGTGCACAAGCCGCATCATCTTCACATTTTGTTCAAGCCTATTCAATGATTCAAATTACAGATTTATCCATTCGAAATAAAATTGCCGAACTCTTAGATAATCCTAAACATATTATTGAAGCACCAGTTTACTTTGTGTTTGTGGCAGATTTATCAAGACATGAACAAATCACAAAGCACCATAATATTGAAATGGGATCCCTTGAAAGTGAAGCATTATTGATTGCGACAGTTGATACAACTTTAGCTGCACAAACCATGATGATAGCGGCAGAATCGTTAGGATTGGGTGGAGTTTATACCGGTGTTATTCGTAATTATCCAAAAGAAATATCTGATATATTGAAATTACCGAGTAAATCTTTTGCGTTGTTTGGCTTAAGTTTGGGTTATCCTAATAAGATTAATGAAGTTAAACCACGCTTACCGATGAATGAAGTTGTGCATTTAAATGAATATAATATGGATAAATCAATTCAAAACTTATTAAATTATGATAAAGAAATGGAAGTATACTATTCAAAAAGATCATCAAATAATAAGAGTGAAAATTGGACATATCAAATGGCACATTATTTTAGTAATACATTGAGACCTCAGATGAATGCATTCTTAAGTTCGAAAGGATTCAAACTTAAATAGTAAATTAGTTTATAATTAAGTCAGGAGGAATTCTATGAAACAATTAACTGAAGTATATACACTTTATAATGGTATAAAGATTCCTAAAGTTGGATATGGAACTTGGCAGATTCCAAACTCTGAAGCATACCAAACAACTTTGGACGCATTATCGATTGGATATCGACATGTTGATACCGCAAAAGCGTATCGTAATGAGAGAGCTGTTGGTAAGGCGATAAAAGACTCTGGGCTAAATAGAGAAGATATCTTTGTGACAAGTAAATTACCTGCTGAGATAAAAGGATACGATGTTACATTAAAGGCATTTAATGAAACAATGAGTGATTTAGGACTCGATTATCTTGATTTGTATTTAATTCATGCACCTTGGCCATGGGATAAAATGGGCAAAGATTGTACAAAAGAAAATATTGAATCTTGGAAAGCGATGGAAGTTTTATACAAAGAAGGTAAGATTCGATCAATTGGAGTATCTAATTTCTCTCCAAAAGATATACAGGCAATCCTTGATAATTGTGATATTGTCCCAATGGTAAATCAAATTCGATATTTCATTGGATTAACTCAAAAGGAAACGGTTGAATTCTGTAATAAACATAATATTCTAGTAGAAGCTTATTCACCACTTGCGACAGGTAAAGTATTTAATGACGAAAAGATAAAAGAAGTTGCGGATCAATTAGGTGTAAGTGTTGCACAACTTTGTATACGATATTGTATCGAAAAGGGAACATTACCACTTCCTAAAACAACACATAAAGGTAGAATGGAAGAAAATGCATCATTAGAGTTTGAAATTCCAAAGGAATCCTTAGATTTTCTAGATACTTTATAAAAAAGGACTTAATTGTCCTTTTAGTTTGGTCTTCCTGGTTTTTGACCCGGAGTTTGGGTACTTCCCACAATACTATTCGTAATGATGTCAGTCAATGTTAATGTGGTAAGCTCAGATCCACCATTTAATGGAGAGTTAAACACAATTGATTCAGATGTATCTAACGTACCACCTGACACAATACTAACATCGCTACTTGTTAATTCGTTTGATGCGAATACGATTGTTTGATATGCCTTAGGTGATTTGAAACTAACAAGTGTATTCCCATCTTGTACAATACTTACCCATGTATCAGCTTCAATTGTAGTTGTACCGAGTAAGAATGCATATAGTTTGGATTCAGATACATTCTGTGCCATTCCATTACTACCAACAGCGAGTAATGTTCCAGCGTTCAATGTATAGGATGAATTATAGTCAAGTGACCCATTTCCACTATTAGTAGGACCATAAACGATTACAGTCCCACCATTTTGTACAATTGATCCATTCGAATCTAACCCATCCCCATTCGCATTAACAACCAAATTACCACCATTGATGGTTAGTGTACTACCATCACTTGCGAACATATCTTCTCTTCCATTAGGTGATGTACTTCCACTACTATCATTTCCTCCAGCTGTATTAACTCCATCATCACTTGCGATAAGTTCAATATCGCCTCCATTTATAATAATCGTATTACCTTCAAGTCCTTCATAAGATGATTGGATGTTTATTGTGCCATCATCTATTTGTAATAAACTATCTGAATGAATCGCATCATCATTTGCGTTTAAGGTTAATTTTCCACCTTTAATAATGACTGTATTATTTGAGTGAATCGCATCATCACTTAATGAGTTTAAGGTAATTTCACCACCTAAAATCTCAACTTGAACTGTAGCTTTTAAACTTTTTCCACTTTCAGTACTATCTGCTTCACTCCCAGATTCAATTGAAATAGTACCATCAGATACAACGAGTTGTGTTTCAGCTTGAATACCATCTAATCCAGCAGTGATTATGATGTTTCCACCATCGATCACAACATATCCTTTTGTCGTATCTTCTGTATTATTGGATTGGAGTCCATCTCCATTCGCATTAACAGTAATGTTCGCATCTTTTACCGCAATAAAGTTTTTACCTTTTATACCATCATTAACTGCATTAACTGTAATAGTACCTGACACAAGTTTCAAATCATCTTTTGTATAAATCCCATGATTATAATTAGAATCAATGGTTAAAGAACCTAAGCCATTAATTGTTAGATCATCTTTACTATAAAGTGTCGCATTTGGTTCATCTTCGCCATCTAATAATGTATAACTCGACCCATCACTTAATGAATTTGAACTTCCATCAGCTAAGTTTATAATTACTTTATCTGCTTGCAATACCGATATTGCAGGTCCATCTTCATTGTGAATTGTCGCATTATCTAGCACAATAACGACATCTTCTTCTTGTCCAGCATTTACCACAATCATTCCATCATCTAGTGTTCCAATAACCTTGTAAGTACCAGCTTTCGTAATTGTAAGTGTAGTCCCATCGATTGTCGCATTTGAACCGGTATAACTGATAGAACTTGATTCTAGGGTAATAACTTCAAAGTCAGTATATTCCATTAATAAATCATCTTCGTTATATTCAATTGTGATGCTCGATAATACTTCTACATCATTTGTGACTTCAGTTGTGTTCGTTTCTTCTTGAACAACATCTGTATCTGATACACATGCAGTAAATAAACTTAATAATATTAATCCTATTGTTAACTTGTTTTTCATGTTAAATCTCCTCATTTTCGTATAAATCGTAAGCGCTAATTAAAGTTGATTCACTTTCAATAGCACTATGACGTTTTTGTTTACTTGTCTTAGTTTGTGTATCTTCAGTTGTATTCAACTCGATTGATTCAGATTCTTCTTCTGTTTCATTTTCAACGGCTGATTCAGATTCTTCTTTTGTTTCATCTTCCATGATTGACTCATCTTCATCCTCGACACTTACAACTTCCTGTGTACACGCGCCGAATAAACTTAATAATAATATTCCGATAATGAATCTATGTTTCATAACTCTTTAGTTTCTACTTTCTGTTTTTTGACTTGTCTGTGTCTGTGTATCTACTTGAGTACAACCTGTAAATTGGGTAAGCAAGATAATACACACAATGATTAATTTATTCATTGAAATCACCGTTGTAACTAACACATTGAACGTTTGTAATCCCAACAATCGCTGCTATTTCATTGATAAACGCATTATCTTGATTGTTTAACTGTATTTCAAAGATTAATTCTGTTTCGATCTTGTTTTTAGTTTTAGATTTCAATCGAATTTTATAAGCTCTTCTAAATAAAATTGATTGGGCTTTTATTTCTGCTTTCTCTTCATTGGTATGGATAATCACTAAATAAGGTTGGTTTTTATCACTAACACTCGACTTAATCCATAGGATTAGGGCAATAAAGAATGATCCAACTAGAGCTAATGGAATCATTCCAGCCCCAACCACAATTCCTCCACCAATAGCCCAAAATAAGTACACAAGGTCAAGAGGGTCTTTTATCGCAGTCCTAAAACGAACAATTGATAATGCCCCAACCATACCTAGTGATAATACAACGTTTGATGTGACCGCAAGTATGATAAATGTTGTTAGAAGGGTTAGTAATATTAATGATAGATTGAATGATTCTGAATACATTACACCTTTAAACGTGCGTTTATATAATGTGTAGATTAGTAAACCTAATAAGAAAGCGGCACCTAATGCGATAAGTGAATCAATCATTGAGAATTCACTCATTTGTTCTAAAAAATTATTCTTAAAAATTTCACTGAATGTCATACTTTAATCTCCTAACGTTTTTGTATGAGTCGACTCTGGACATATTTTGAATGTGATATCCAATTCGATTGAGGTAATTGAATAAGTTGTTTTATAAAGTCTGGAATAAACGCATCATATTTAATTTCCAATAAACATCGATCTTGAGTGTGTGGTACAAATGATTTGTTTATATCAAGAAAATGTTCAATTTGATTGGTGGAATGAATATTGAAATCAAGGGTAATACGTATATTCCCGGCTTGAAATAAGTATGGAATTCTTTGATAAACAATTACTGTTTTAGGTCTTAACCCTTTATTTTTTATCTCGGTATACAACTCCATTAATACGTTATTCTTTTTCTCTAACATCCAATCATATGAACCATTAAGAATCATTCTTACTTCATCTTCACTGATACAAACACTTTCTTTATAACCTTTGTTTAATACTTTAACTTTCTTCTCTAAACAGATGTATGACGTATTTGAATTGTAAAATCGTATACGATATTTGTGTCTTATTTGATTGCCTTCTAAGTTGTCATTTAACGCTGATTCAAAATAATCATCGAAGTATAAACTTTTAACCAAATAACCATCATAAGATGAATGTGGATCAAGTTTTAAAACTGGATTTAAACGTTCGATTAAGCTATTTTTCTCTTTTAATGGAATTTCATATTTCAACTCATTGCGAAGTATATGTGTCATTTTCTTACCTCCTACACTAAGTATAGAAAAATGTAGGAATTTGTTCTTACGGTAAAACGATAGAAATATGTCGCAAGTTTGACGCAAAGAAAAACCCAGCTAAGCTGGGTAATTTGGGTAGAGTAAGATTGTGAAACATGTTTTGCCTGGGTTTGATTTAACATCAATATGACCATTGTATGAATGTATGATGGATTGAACAATGCTTAATCCAATACCGTATTGACCTGTTTTATCCTTGTAGAATCGATCAAATAGATACGGTATATTTTCTTCAAGAATTCCATCCCCATCATCCTCAATTTCAATTAATATCCAATCATTTTGACTCATACATCTTAATGTGATGGTATGGTTCGCATACCTTAATGCGTTACTTAATAAATTAGAAATAACTTTTTCCATTGACGATTCATTATAGTCAAAATAAACTGGTTTTAAATCAAATTCAAAGTTAAACGCTATATTTTTTTGGTTAGCTAAACTACGATATCGCTCACTCGTAGAACTAATAGTTTCACGTAAATCATTCTTAGATTTAATCAATTCATTACTCTTACTCTCTAAGCGAGAAAGTACTAGAATATCATCAACTAATTGACTTAAATTATCAACTTCAGTGTGGATTGTTTGAGCTGCGGTATTGATAGGTGTTAAACCGGCTTGTACAGCTTCTGTTTGTGATTTTATGATTTGAAGTGGTGTTCTTAATTCGTGAGACACATTTTGGAAAAACGAACGTTGCGATTCATCTTGAGCGTTAAGTTTATTAACCATATCATTCATAGAAGCATTTAGTTGATTGATTTCAAGATCGGGATAATGAACATATTCATTTGATGTGTCGCCTTCACCAATACGATGCGCAAATTTCTGAACAGCTTTGATTGGTTTAACAATCGAGTTTGTCATAAAATTCATAGTGATAAGAGCTAAACCTAATACAATAAACATAATAATCCATAATGCATATGTCACATTATCTTGGAAAGTTGTAAGGGAATCCATTTGAATATAGAAAATAAGGTAGTAACCTGGCGTTTTATCACTCGTCACAACTGTAAAATAGACAGGTTGATCATTGACGAGTATTTGTTCAATGGATTGTGTTTCTAAACTAATTTCGCTATCCTTAATCGCTTGTACAATTGATATCTTTGGATCTGTATTCGGTAGATTTGGAATCGGTCGATCTTCAATGATTTGATAATTAGAATTAATTACGATTAATTGTGTTTGATTGCTAAACTCATGTTGACGTGGACCATCGTCACCACCCGTTATAAAACTTCGATTGTATTCAAGTGCTTTCGTCGCATTGGATTCAATATACTGGGTAAAAACAGTATTAAAAGTATATGTGATTACGATAAAAACACCGATAAGAACGACGGTAATGTATGACATAAATCTAAACTTTATGGATAGCGGTTTCTTTATCATTGTTTCAACCCTAATTTAAAGCCAAATCCCCAAATTGTCTCTATTTGAACTTGACTGAGTTCTAATTTCTTTCTTAAACGGCGTATTGTATCATCACATGCACGAGTTTCAACTTCTTTACTATAACCCCAAACATTATTTAGAAGTTCATCGCGTGAAATCGCTTTTTCTTTATGATCAAAAAAGTAACATAAAACTTGATATTCCATTGGCGTAAGATCAATGGTTTGGTCATTAATCTTTACTTCGAGTGTCTTACGATTAATACTTAAATCACCATTCTGATCGATTTCTTTTGGGTTTGAATCATTTGATTTTTGGTCCATCTCAACACGACGTAATAATGCTTTTACACGCATGACCAATGCGATAGCGCTAAATGGTTTAGTGAAATAATCATCACTACCAAGATTTATTCCAGTCGCATAATCTAAATCACTATCTCGAGCAGTAAGAAGTAGAATGGGAACGATACTATTTTGTCTGATTTTCTTAGTGATTTCAAAGCCATTATTGCCTGGCATATTCACATCTAAAATAACCAAATCACAGGATTGTTTAATAAATTGATCGTATAAAGCATCACCGTTCTCGAATCCAATAACTTGGTAACCTTCAGAACTTAGAAAGCTTATAATCGTTTCGCGTATTGCGGTTTCATCTTCCGCTAAGTAGATCATGTTCATAGTTTTAGTATAGTGTAAACAAACTAAAAATGTTACGCAAAACTGACGCAAAATTGGTAGAAAAGAAAGAAAGATGAAACTTTTCGTATATAAGCGCTTACATTAAAAAAACAAGATAATAATACTACTGTGATGTAAATCACTATGGTAGAATACCTATGTTTAGTCAATAAAGGAGTGTTCTATGGAAAAAGCATGGGAAAATTTTAAAGAAGGCTATTGGCAGAAAGATATTGATGTAGAAGATTTTATCCGTTTAAATTTCACAACTTATTCAGGAGATGATGCGTTTTTAGCACCTATTTCTAAGAATACAGCGAAGGTTTGGGAACGTTGTGAAGAGTTATTGTTAGAAGAAAGACGTTTAGGCGTTTTAGATATAGAAATGGATTCTATCTCTGGCGTAAACAGCTTTAAACCTGGTTATATTATCAGAGAAAATGAATCAATTGTTGGTTTACAGACAGATGCACCACTTAAACGTATTATCAACCCTTATGGTGGAATTAAATTAGCGTCAAAAATCTTAGAAGTATATGGAAGACAAATGAAACCTGAATTTGAGAAGTTCTTCAATGACTATTCAAAGACACATAATCAAGGTGTATTTGATGCGTATACTTCAGGTATGAAAAAAGCACGTCATACGGGATTATTAACTGGTTTACCAGATGCGTATGGTCGTGGACGTATTATCGGAGATTACCGTAGAGTTGCGTTATATGGGATTGATCAATTAATCGCATTTAAGAAACAAGATCATGCGGAAATTACAGATATTACAGAAGTTAACATTCGTTTACGTGAAGAAGTGAGTGATCAAATCAGAGCGTTAAATGATATGAAGAAAATGGCAGCAACCTATGGATTTGATATCTCAGGTCCTGCTCAAAATGCTCAAGAAGCTGTTCAGTGGTTATACTTTGCATATTTAGCTGCAGTTAAAGAAAATAACGGCGCAGCGATGTCATTAGGCCGTACTTCAACGTTCTTAGATATTTATATTGAACGTGATTTACAAAAAGGTTTAATTGATGAAACATTTGCACAAGAACTTATTGATCAATTCATTATTAAACTACGTTTAGTTCGTCATTTACGTTCTCCTGAATACGATGAGTTGTTTGCGGGTGATCCTACTTGGGTTACTGAATCAATTGGTGGCGTTTCCAGTAATGGTCAACCACTTGTGACTAAGAACTCATTCAGATATTTACATAGCTTAAGTAACTTAGGACCTGCTCCTGAACCAAATATGACAGTGTTATGGTCAGATTTATTACCAGTAAACTTTAAGAAGTACTGTGCTAAAATGTCCATCCAAACTGGCGCTATTCAATATGAAAATGATGACTTAATGTCACCACTTTATAAGACGGATTATGCGATTGCATGTTGCGTAAGTGCGATGCAAATTGGTAAGCAAATGCAATACTTTGGTGCACGTACGAACTTAGCTAAAGCATTGTTATATGCAATCAATGGTGGACGTGATGAAAACTACAATGAGAAGATCATTGATGGTATTCCTGACTATACTGATGAAGTGCTTGATTACGATAAAGTTAATGAATTATTTGATCTAATGATGGATAAGACAGCTAAGTTGTATGTCGATACAATGAATATTATCCACTTCATGCACGATAAATATGCATATGAAAAGAGCATGATGGCTCTACATGATACACACATCACGCGTTTAATGGCGTTTGGTGCAGCTGGATTGTCCGTAGTCGCTGACTCTCTATCCGCAATTAAGTTTGCTAAAGTAAAACCGATTCGTAATGAACATGGTTTAGCGGTAGACTTCGAAATCGAAGGTGATTTCCCTAAATTCGGTAATGATGATGATCGTGTTGACTTAATTGCAGTAGATGTTGTTAAACGTTTCGCAGCTAAGTTGAAGGAACATGCATTATATCGTGAGGCAGTTCATACTCTATCCATTCTTACTATCACATCAAACGTTGTATACGGTCTAAAGACAGGGTCAACTCCTGATGGTCGTAAGAAAGGTGAAGCGTTCGCACCTGGGGCTAACCCAATGCATGGACGTGATACATCTGGTGCTTTAGCTTCTCTTAACTCAGTAGCGAAGATTCCATATGATGATGTATGTCAAGATGGTGTAAGTAATACATTCTCTATCCTACCTGAAACATTGGGTAAGACAAAAGAAGAACAAGTTATTAATACAGTCTCAATCTTAGATGGTTACTTTGCGCAAAACGCACATCACTTGAACGTTAATGTTTATTCTCGTGAAGTGTTAATGATGGCAATGGATCATCCTGAATTATACCCAAATCTAACCATCCGTGTTTCTGGGTATGCGGTTCATTTCAACCGTCTAACAAAATCTCAACAATTGGAAGTTCTAAAACGTACTTTCCATGAATCAATCTAAAATCGGTTTCATAAACAAAATAGAAACATTTGCCACAGTGGATGGTCCTGGCATAAGAACCTTATTCTTCCTTTCAGGTTGTCCACTAAGATGTTTATACTGTCATAATCCTGAGACTTGGCAACAAGAATCGGGTATTCAAATGGACACATTGAAGCTATTGAATTTAGTGAAACGTTATAAACCCTATTATGGTGATATGGGGGGTGTTACATTTAGTGGTGGTGAACCATTGATGCAAGCATCGTACTTAAATGAATCATTAAGAGTACTAAAAGAAGCTGGAATTAATACCTGTCTTGATACATCAGGATACAGTAGAAGTCCATTCTTACCAGAAATATTAAGTCATACAGATCTTGTAATATACGATATTAAAGCCGCAAATCCTGAGTTATATCAAAAGATTACAGGCCAAGATATGCAAGTCACAAGTGATTTCTTAGAATTAGCGCAAAGCTTGAATGTTAAGTTTTGGCTTAGACAAGTTATTGTGCCTGGATTAAATGATAACGAAGTAAACATTGATGAAACCGCGAGATTAATTGCTGGGATAAAGAATGTCGAAAAGATAGAACTTCTTCCTTATCATACACTTGGGACAAGTAAGTACAAAAAGCTCGATTATAAATACCCACTTGAAGGTGTTGAGGCAATGAATCCAGATAAATTAAAAATACTATCGGATTTATTGTTTGAAAAAATCGAATATTATAAACAGAACCGGTAAAAGCCGGTTTTGTTGTATACTTTAAATATGAGTTATAATCCTTGGCATGGGTGTCACAAAATTAGTGCTGGATGTGTAAATTGTTATATGTTTAGAGGAGATGAACGATTTGATCGTGACGCAAATACAGTTCGTAAGACTCAAGCATTTAGTTTACCAATTCAAAAGAAAAAAGATGGAACGTATAAAGTGAAAAGTAATACAACACTTTATACCTGCTTAACATCTGATTTTTTTATTGAAGAAGCAGATGAATGGAGAAATGATGTTTGGAGTATGATAAAAGAGCGAGTTGATTGTCATTTCTTTATTATCACAAAACGGATTAATCGATTTTTAGAATGTATCCCAAGTGATTGGGAATTAGGTTATGATAATGTGACAATCGCATGTACAGTTGAAAATCAAACACAAGCGGATTTACGTTTACCATTATTCAAGTTGTATCCTATAAAACATAAGATTATTATATGTGAACCAATTTTAGAGAGAATTGATTTAAGTGATTACCTTGATCAATCTATAGAAGAGGTATTAGTTGGTGGAGAAAGTGGCCCAAATGCAAGAGTGTGTAATTACGATTGGGTTTTAGATTTAAGATCACAAGTTGAATTACATAAAATAGATTTTACATTTAAACAAACAGGTGCTAATTTTATTAAGCAGAATAAGAATTATAAAATTGAAAGAATGAATCAATTAAGTCAGGCTAAACGTGCGAACATAAATACACGCTATAGAAATGCGGAATACCGTAATGAGGACGTAATATGAATACAATAATGAAAATATTTGGATTAAAAAGAGAAGCTGTTTTACTCGATTCTTGGTTATACATCGCTAAGGCAATGTGTGCGATAAGTGTTGGATTTATCCTAGGAAGAACATTTGCGATAACTCGATTAGATATGATATCTGTACTACTTGGGGTTATGTACAATCTTGAACCAATAAATGTATTAGGTTTAAAAGGTGGAGTCAATCAATTACTCGCATCTACATTAGGCGCACTAATAACAGGATTCTTAGTTTATTTAATGGGTTATCAAGTAACATTCTTAACGGTTGCGTTAGGGATTGGTTTAACACTTTATGTAGCACTTAAAATCGATTACAGAATGGTATCTCCAGTCGCAATCTTTACAAGTATATATATGACTCAGTTGATCCAGACAAATGATCTAGGTTTACCAAGTGTATTACTGACATTCCGATTGAGAATTGTCGCATTGGGTCTTGGGGTAGTAATTGCGTTAGTTTTTAACTTCTTATTCTCATTGTTCTATTATCAGAAGATTGGTCGTAAACGTGTAGAGTTCGTTAAACTACAAGCAACCAATGCGATTAAACATAGTTTAAATGGATTAAAGAATCGAGAACTTTCGACTAATACGGAGTTTATACTAGCAAGTATATTTAATGATGTCGATATGGTTAAAGCGAATCTAGAGACGATGATGAAAGAGAATTTTATACCATTTAATAAAGGTGAAAAGGATAAGTTAGATGATTTATTAAAAGTTGTCATGCATATCAAAAATATTTCACATTGTGCGTATGACTGTTTATTTATAACATCTGGATTAAATGAAACAATATCCGACGATGATATTGAAATAATAAATGAGTTATTAACAGTATTCGAGTCAATCGATTTTACGAACATAAAAAAATCGAACTTCCAGTTTCATCACGTAAATGAAGTAGATAATTCGAGAAACCATCAGAATGTAAAATTAATGAAGAATGAGTGTGAATCAATACTACGTATATACAATGGGCTAAACTAAATAATTAGCCCATTTTTTATTTCTCTTTTTTTGTTTAATCACAAAATTCGCGAAGAGTATTGAGAAGAATACTATGATTAAATATCGACTTAAGCTTGAACGTAGAAGGAAATCCAATTTTAAAATAGAGATTAATCCAAAGCATACAAAGTAAACAATAAAATGTGAGAAGTAGATTAGTGTTGCCTTATTACGTATATCAATTGATTTATCATCTGACGGATAGTTTAAACAAATCGCAAATAAGAAGAAAGTAGTAGGTATTATACTGAAGTACATATTATATTCAAATGGTTTAGTGTAAGTCATCAATAATCCCATTTCTACAAACATGAGTAAATAGCTAACAATAAAACCAATCCATGCGACTTTCACATTAATCTTTGACGTAATTTCTGACTTTTGGATGAAGTAACCAAGTGATACAAACAATAGTCCAAAGAATAAACCATTACGTGTAGTGGTAAATACATCTAAATATTTATTCATACCATCAAGAAATAAACCGTTTTGTAAAACTCCGTAGTATGCGTCCCCAAAGACACCAATCACAAAAAAGATAAACGCAATAAGTGTGATTGTGAGAGGCTTGAGGAATTTACTTAAATAATACAAAGCAATTAAAGAGAATATAAGTGCTGGAATAAACCATAAATGAAAATAAACACCTAATACAGTTAAATTTAATAGGATATTTGGATATTGAGGCATAAATATAATAATGGATATAGGAAGATAAATTATTGTCCAAACGATATACAGTTTGAAGTTCTTTTTAATTGATTTCATGACTACATTCTTCTCTAAACCATTAACGCCAATAAAATAACCTGCACTTATAAAAAAGAAGGGTACGGCAATTCTAGCAACAATCTGTGCAGAACTAAAATCAACAATCGGATTATAGTCGGATAAAGGTCTAAAATGGATGATTAATACCAAAAATGATACTAAATACTTAACACGATCAATCCAGGGGTAGTTTTGAGATTTCATTAATCCTATTCTATCATTTTTCACATTAATTGACGAAAAGCTTTATAGAGCCTATGATTTAAATAGAAGGGATTAAAATGTTGTTATTCCGGATAGTTCAAACTGAAAGGAGTTATTATGCATAAATCCATACTTTCTAAATTGTTATTAGTCATTGTATTGTTAATCTTAGGTATAAGTTTGACCGCATGTTCTAAAGAAGAAGAACCTGTAGAAGAAATGCCTGTTATAGATGTGGAAGATGATGAAGAAGTTGTAGTTACTCTGCCAGAATCGTTTCCGAGCGATTTAGTTCCAATATACCCCGATAGTCATTTATTTAGTGTTGTTGAGCTTAATCAATCATTTACGGTTATGTTTTATTCCAAAGATGAACCTTCACTTGTCATTGATTTCTATAAGAATGTATTTAGAAATGCAACAAACAAAATGGAGACAAATCAGGATAATTCGTATACGATTTATGGTGAATTAGATGGATATACATTTACATTTGATTGTGGCGAAGATGATGATCTTGAAGGATATCAAACATTAGTATTATTAAGTGTTGTAATGAATCAGAAATAGATGGGGAGTAATGAATAAATTTAAACAGTCTCAAACTTTTCTCGGTTTTCTTTACGTTTTGTGTTTTATAGCTATTGAACTTTTATTCCGATGGTTTAATCAGTTTAATCTTTATGATTCTCATGTCGTACGGATACTAATATTTAGCCTAAGTGTTTCACTTGGGATTTTTCTCGTTTCACAATTATTACCCAAGAAATTTCAATTAATCATACTGAATTTTAGTCTGTACTTTTTAGCGTTTATTGCGTTAACTCAAGTTAGTTATCGTTTATATATGAATGCGAATTACTCATTTAGACTATTCTTCTCAATGGCATCTCGTGTAAATGATTACGCAAATGATTTTGCGCAATATATAAAATTAGTCAATATGACAGTGTTTGTGCCAGCAATTGTATTCACAATTTTTAGTGTTATAAATCGTACAAATGATAAGTCAAAAACAAACTGGATAAAATTTGGTATTTCTTTTGTGTTAGTTTTATCTTTGCACGGTGTAGGTTTACTATCATTAAATTGGTTTAATCAAGAATCATTACCAATAAAAGTGGTGGAACTATATAATAATCCTTACATTCCAGATCTAAGTTTGAATCAATTAGGTTTATCGAGATTTATCATACGAGATACACGAAATCTATTACTTGGGACTAAAGAGACTGAAGAAATAATTGAGATTATTCCTGAAGAAGTAGTAGTTATTAGTGAGCCAAGTTATGAGCGAATTATTGA
Organism: uncultured Erysipelotrichaceae bacterium; assembly: GCA_942492995.1. Taxonomy (GTDB): domain Bacteria; phylum Bacillota_I; class Bacilli_A; order Erysipelotrichales; family Erysipelotrichaceae; genus UBA2212. The sequence continues at coordinate 1,169,065 of OW818653.1, read as the reverse complement.
TGATACAGTTTGGATTGAGAAGATGAATAACGAATCAAATGAGACATTAAAAGTTATTGATGAGTATTTAATGAATCGAACGATTACTCCTAAAAACGAATATACAGGAATATTCAAAGATAAGAATCTTGTGTATATCATGGTAGAGGCGTTTGATTATATGGGTATTGATGAGCAATTAACTCCAACACTATATAAACTCACACAGGATGGTTTCTTCTTTGATCATTTCTTTTCGCCACAATATTCATGCGCAACTGGTGAGAGCGAGTTTATAGGATTAACATCACTTGTACCAAGAACGGGGATATGTTCACCTAATACATACACAAACAATACGTACAACAGAAGTATTTTCAATCTATTTAATGATGCAGGATACTTTAGTAGTTCGTATCATAATTATTCTGATAAATTTTACCAACGGACTGAATTACATCAAAAATTAGGAAGTACGTACTTTTATAACAACGATGATTTAGAGATTAAGACATTAAAAGGTTGGCCAAGTGATGTGAATTTAATGGAAGAAGCATTTAAAGTGTATGGCGATAAACAACGCTTCTTCTCGTACATAATTACTTCATCAACTCATTTTCCCTATGATATCGATAGTACATTAGGGAATCGTTATTTAGATGAAATCAATGCATTGTATCCTGATTTACCACTTAATGTACAACGTTATAAGTCCAAGGCAATGGAGCTTGATCGTTCAATTGAAACTCTGATTAATTTACTAGATGCTCAAGGGATATTAGAAGATACAGTTATTATTATGTATGGAGATCATTTCCCATTAAAAACAGATAAACAAGTATTCTTGGATTATGGTGATCCATACAATGAACGTGCTAAAGGGTTTAACATTAACATGTTACCTATGATTATCTATAATTCAGAAGTTAAAGGTGAACGCTTATCTACTGTTTCTTCGACATTTGATTTAGTCCCAACGATTGCGAATCTATTTGATTTAGATTATGATCCAAGATTCTATTTTGGGGTTGATATGTTTGATACAAACCAAGAAAGAGTTGTTCCATACGCTTCATTAAGTTGGAATAATCAATATGGCGCATACTCTGTATCAAGTGCTCGTTTTAGTCCGTTTGATATAAATAATACTTTAACAAATGAAGAAATTATTCGAATTAGTAAGATAGTTAAACAAAATTCGGATATTTCGTACCGTATATTACAAAATGACTATTTCTCTTATCGATAAAATGATAGGATAAACTATAATAGGAGGGTATTATATGGCATATAAAGATCCGAAATTTTCACTTTATCGTTCCAAAGATGGCGCAGTTATTGGTGGTGTTTGTTCAGGTTTATCAGAATCATTTAAAATTGATGTGACTATTATTCGTATATTGTTTCTAATCCCAATCTTAATGTTTGGGACAGGTGCATTAGCTTATTTAGTATGTTGGATTGTATTACCTGAGAAAGAGAATTAGAAAAGGGCTTAAAGCCCTTTTTGTTTCATCAATTCACTTACTTTAGCATTCAATGCATCAAGTGCAAGTTTAGGATCATCAATGTTGATTACACTCTGTTCCATTGGACACATTCCAGTCATAAGATTGTTTTGAATATATGGTACAAGGTCATCATATGAATATGGAATATTATGCAAATCCAATAAATTCTTCGCATGTTCACTCATAATAAATGCATGAATCTTTTTTACTTTACTGTAGATTAATAAGAAAGCTGCAGATTTTCCGATGACTTTATCAATCACAAAGGCATCTTCGAAATAATCTTTATCAATATTAATTGGTTGTAATAATGGTTTTATACCACCATATTGACTTATATACGTACCAATCTTTAAATACGCAAAACAACTTAAATCTTCTTCAATCATTCTTATTTTAGCATCAATTAATAAATCCACTCAATTACCTCATAACATCCTTGACTATAACAAGTTTGTGCGTTTCAATTAATTATAAAGAGGTTCGATGCATGAAAACAAGTTATTTTGAAAATTTAAAAATTAATACTTCATTATTAGGATTTGGATGTATGCGATTTCCAACATTAGCGAATGGAATGATTGACGAAATACAATCAGAATCAATGATCGACAAAGCGATTTCTGAAGGCGTGACATACATTGATACTGCATATCCATATCATGGTGGTGAAAGTGAATCGTTTGTTGGTAAAGTTTTGAAGAAATATAATCGTAATCAATTCACAATTGCGACAAAACTACCGGTATGGAAAGTATATAAAAAAGAAGATGTACGTGTTCTATTTAATGAACAATTACTTAAGTTACAAGTTGATTATGTAGATTTCTATTTACTCCATGCATTAGATAATGAGAAATGGGAAACACTTCTTAAACAAGGTGTATTAGAAGAAGTTGAAGCACTTCAAAAAGAAGGAAAGATTAAATATCTAGGATTTTCATTTCATGATGAGTTTAATGTGTTTGAAAAGATTATTACGTTTCGTAAATGGGATTTCTGTCAGATCCAATATAACTATATTGATACAAATATCCAAGCTGGTGATAAAGGATATGCATTAGCAGAAAAATTAGGAATTCCTTTGATTATTATGGAACCGATTAAAGGTGGTAATCTAGCAAATTTACCTGACGATATTGCGCAATACTTTAAAGCTGTTCATCCAGATAAATCATTGTCCTCTTGGGCATTACGTTGGGTAGCGAGCCATCCAAATGTAAAAGTTATCTTAAGTGGTATGAGTACCATGGAACATGTACTTGATAACTGCGAAACATTTAATAATTTTTCGGCATTAAGTAAAGAAGAAATGGAATGTGTTAATCAAGTAACACAAATTATCCAATCACGTACAAAGAATGGTTGTACAGGGTGTGAATACTGTATGCCTTGCCCACATGGTGTAAATATTCCTAGAAACTTTAAAATTTGGAATGATTTCTCGATCTATGGGAATGCGCCTCAAGCGATTAGAAGATATTGGAAGGATATGAATGCGTCTGAGCGTTCGGATATGTGTCAAGAATGTGGTGCGTGTGAACCATTATGCCCACAAAGTATACAAATCATTAGAGATTTAAAGCGTGTTACATTAGAAGTGCCAAAATATTAACAAACTTAACAAGTTATGAGTATATAACTTGTTTTTATTTAAGCTAACATTTACTATACTGATAATGATTATCTATATCATATAAAAATACATGTGATATATAACATTACATAAAAGGAGACTATAATGCAGGATGTATTTAAAAAATTAAAGAATTTTAATCTTATCATGGGTGGGATTCATTTTATACAAGCAGTCGCAATGGTATTTTTGGCAACAACAGTAATTCAAAAAATCTCGGAATTTCAACCAACAATTATTCAATTCTATCAACAATTCAATGTTGAAACACGATCTCTTGAAGTAGTTAGTAAAGAATTATTTGATTTACCGTTTGGATTACTTGTCGCATCATTCTTATTTATTTCTGCGTTAGCACATGGATTTATTGCGTTAAATTCGAAAAAATATGAAGCGAACTTACGTAAGGGAATTAATCCATATCGTTGGTATGAGTATGCATTAAGTTCATCCATTATGATTGTACTTATTGCGACTTTATTCGGTATCTATGATGTTGTATCCTTGTTGTTAATATTCGTAGTTAATGCATCAATGAATCTATTTGGTTTGGATATGGAACTCTTAAATTCTAGTGCTGAAAAAGGTAAGATTAATTGGTTACCATTTATTTGGGGATCAATTGCTGGTATCGCACCTTGGGCTGCAATTCTGTTTTACATGACCGGAACTGGTAACTTTGATATGGTACCTTGGTTTGTTTGGGCAATTATTGTTTCATATTTCGTCGCATTCAATACGTTCCCAATTAATATGATTCTTCAGTACCTTAAAGTTGGCAAATGGAAAGATTATTTATATGGTGAAAGAGTTTATATTATCTTAAGTTTAGCTGCTAAATCTATATTAGCGTGGCTCGTACTATTTGGAGCAATGCAACCATAATAAATAGGACATCATTGCATTCGCAATAATGTCCTTTTATTTTGATTATTAATCTAGATTAGAGTTCTTAATGATCTCTTTTAATAAATTCGCAGAATCATTTAACTTTTTAAATTCATCATCTGAAAGTGGAATTGGTAGTATTTTACGTATTCCATTACGACCAACAATACTAGGCATCGCAATATATACATCATTTAAACTGCTTTCTCCATTTTGCAGACCACTAACAGTTAATATCGATTGTTCATCACCTAGAATCGCTTCAGTGATTCTACGTACTGCCAATGCGACCGCATAGTTTGTGTATCCTTTGCGATTTATGATTTCGTATGCAGCGTGTTTAACTTCGTCCGTAATAAATGTTTTAAATTCTTCATTGTAATCTAATTTATCAATCTTACAATATTCATCGATACTCATTCCAGCTATCTTGATTGTACTCCAAGCCGCTATTTCGGAATCACCATGTTCACCAATAATATAGGCATGAATATTACGAGCATCAATACTGAATTGTTTAGATAAGATCGATTTAAAACGTGATGTATCTAGAACTGTACCAGATCCAATAACTCGATGCGAAGGAAATCCAGAGAATTTATATGTAATATACGTTAATATATCGACAGGATTAGAAACAACTAAGAATAGTGCGTCAGGACTATATTGAGCAAGTTTAGGCACGATATCCTTAAATATTGGGATGTTTTTATTTAAAATATCTAAACGAGATTCACCTGGTTTTGGACCAATACCAGCAGTAATAATAATTAAATCAGATCCAACAGTATCTTCTAATATACCAGCAGTTATATTAACGGTTTTGACAAATGCGGCTCCATGCGTTAAATCCATTGCCTCAGCTTCTGATTTATCATGATTAATATCAACCAGTACAATGTCACTTACAAGACCAGCGTCCATAATCGCAAAAGCGGTTGTGGAGCCTACAAAACCTGACCCAATAATAGAAATTTTATTCGTTTTCATTATGACCTCCTAGTCTCATCATAGTCCCATTCTATTTTAGTTTCAACGAATACGATTTATCGTAAAAAACAATACATTTCTGTATTGTTTAGTTATAAAATATTCGTAATTTATGATTTTAAATCGATAGTTATAAATAATAATTATTCGACAAATACTTTAACGTTATCCCCATCAGATGTCTGTATATCAACGATTTCACCAGTTGCGCCATCGTCAATAGCTTTCAAGATTAAATCCATATCTACACCTTTCATATCAATTGGTTGACCATTAACATTTAATTGTGTTGCTAGATTAACACCTGCTTTAATAAGTGAAATTGGTACATTAATGCGTACTGTATCACCATTTGCGCTATCGACAATTACTCTTAATTTTTGTTTAGAATTGCTAGATTTTAATGCTTGTACAGGAGCTGAATCAAATGCCTCTAAAAGCTTAGAAGCTTCTTCGATATTTATATCTCCATCTTTAACCATCTGTAATATTTGTTCTTTTGTGTTCATATTTCTCCTTACTTTTTAAGTAGTATTAGTGCATCATTGACACTAATTTCTTTGTTTTTTATCTTCAATAAAATATCTTCAGTATTCATACTAGGTTCTCTTGTTTCTTTCGATTCAAAGCCCATTTTTACAACAACTTGTTCTAACATTTTCTTAACCGTTGGATATGAAACATCAAGTTCTTTTTCCATTTCCTTGATATTTCCATACACACGGATAAATGTTTCGATAAAATTAAGTTCTTCTTTATTTAAGTAACTAAAACGAGATAATTCAAATTCACCTGTAATTTCTGTATGACATACATTACAACTTAATCGTGTCGCTTGTAGTGTGTTTTGACATACTGGACATGTTCCTATAACTTCTTTACGCATAATTCCTCCTTAGATAATGTCGATCTTTATGATCGCATCTTTAGTGTTAACATCGACTAACGTAAATGCTTCCTCATCAATCAACTCCATGGCCATGGTTTCTAAAAATTGAATGATAAGCTGCTTGTTGTCTTTAATAAATTTATTCAACTCGGCATCTTTTGAAAAGCCTGAACCCCATAATCCAAGCTTCACAAGACGGATCGCATTATTGAAACTTACTTTAGGTAAATGAAACTTATGCTCATCTGTATCAATATGTATCTGGATTTTTCTTTTCATAGGTTGTCCTCAACTACAGTTTAATCCAAAAATAGTATATGTCAATAAAAAAATTGATAAAATTAATAAATAAATTAAATATATTAATAATAAAAGTAATTTTCACTTAAGAAAATTACCTATTACTTTATTTTTACCAGTTCTTTTTGCTTGATATAAGTTTTGGTCGGCGATATCAATTAATTCTTCAATCGACTCATTTATATACTCAGTATAACCACCACTAACAGTGATTTTACCGATTCCAGCAAACTCTGTATTCTCAATTTTCATCCTAATACGTTCACTCGCATTATGTGCGTTTTGTAAGTCAGTGTTCGGAAATATAACTAAGAACTCTTCACCACCATAGCGCCCAACGGTATCAATTCCACGAATTACTTCAATAATTATTTGGGTGACTTTTACGAGTACTTCATCACCTTTTATATGACCATATTGATCGTTAATAAATTTAAAATCATCGATATCCAACATTAAGATGGATAGATGTTCAAAATTATAAATATGTTTATTCATACGTTTGGATAACTCATCTAAAATAGCGCGTCGATTCATAATATTTGTTAAAGGATCGGTCAATGAACTTCGTTTGAAGTCCTGGCTTTCTTTCAACAATCGTAATTCATCTTCCTTTTTATTAGTAATATCAAATACGATTCCTGCCGCAAATGTCGCATGTCCTTCTTCATCACGTTGAGTAACACGACCTCGATCATAAAACCACTTATAGGTTCCATCTTTTCCGCGAATGCGATATTCAATTTCGTAAACTGGGGATATATTGTGCATATTATCTAACATGCTTTTCATTGTTTTATCATAATCATCTGGATGAATTAAGGAAGTGAAAAAAGTGTAAGGTGTAGGATGAGGAATTTCGTCCATAGTGTAACCTAATGCGAGTACTTTTTGTGCATTAAATACAGCGTATCCAGATGAAAAATCTAGATACCATTTACCAAGACTACCTGTCCAAGCATACGATAAGTCATCATCATTTTCCTTTAATAACTCAAAGTTTAATCTTTCAAGCTGTTTGATTCGTAGTATAAGCGTTTCTTTAGTAAAGTGTGAGTAATCCATATTTACCCTTTCATAGCAATTATTCGCTCTGATTTATCGGTTTAATTTCTTTACCATCCACAAAGAAATCCAACATACTCTTGCGAACATATCGCTCAATTCTGTTGTAATGGGATTTAATTGGATAAGCTAATACGACATGCCAGTAAATAGGATTATCAAATATTTTCTCGATAATTCCATCACTACGAATATGATTGTGAATAGGAGCAGGTAGGATTGTAATATAATCAGACGACCGCGTTGATTCGAGTAAGAAATCCCATAGTGATGATGATAATACAATATTAGGTTTTATATCTTCGTTTTCAAATTTCTTAATTAATTGGTGATGAATCATAAAAGTTTCATTAAAAATAGCTAAACTCGCATGATTTAAATCAGCCCAAGTAATCTTTTCTTTTTTAGCGAGTACGTTTTTTTCACACATAAATGCAGTTAATTGATCTCTATGAATAATATCTTCCGCATAGATTTGGTTGTTCAAATTAGTTGGTTGTAAGATAACGACAAAATCAATTTCATGTAAAAGAAGTTTTCGACGAAGTTCATACGCACCTTCTTCGACAATGTTAAATCTGATAGTAGGATTCAATCGAATTATCTTAGAAAGATACTCAGTAAATAGAACAGTTAACACTAAAGGAGGAATTCCGATTGTGACGGTTCCTTTAATACTGCTCGAATTTTCGTGTAATTCTTTATAAAGTGTATTGTACTGTTCAATTACTATTTTCGCATTTGAATAGAAATTTTCACCACTTACTGTAAGTCCATTTAAGCGGCCACTTAAGCGTGTAAAAAGCTCAATTCCTTCTTCATCTTCGAACTTTCTAATGTATTGAGTCAATGCTGGTTGCGAGATGTGTAACTTCTTTGATGCGTTTGAAAGATTGTAATCGCTTTCAACAATACATACAAAATACTTAAGTTGTGAGATATCCATAGTAGTTAATGTCCTTGAATTTATGATAACCTATAACTTTTACTTATACAAGTTATAAAATTCTAGTATTTCACAAACAATTGACGATAGAGTTAAATAATAGTGTAAGCGCTTTAGTAAATATAATTTTGTGAAAAAGGAGAATAAAATGAGAAATGTTGTGATCGTTTCAGCCGTTCGTACCGCAATTGGTTCATTTGGTGGGGTATTCAAAGATGTATCTGCTGTTGAATTAGGTACAGCAGTCGTTAAAGAAGCCATAAGTAGAGCTAATATACAGGCAAGTCAAGTTGATGAATTAATTTTTGGTAATGTACTTCAAGCTGGTTTAGGCCAAAACGTAGCACGTCAAGTATCAATTCATGCAGGTCTTCCAATTGAAGTATCATCATTCACAGTAAATAAAGTTTGTGGATCTGGTTTAAAGACAGTTGCGCTTGCTGTTCAAGCGATTTCCAATGGCGATGCAGAAATAATCGTTGCTGGTGGAACAGAAAATATGAGTCAATCTGCGTATGTTGTACCTAGTGCACGTTGGGGTCAACGTATGGGTAATGCGGCGCTCGTCGATACGATGGTATTTGATGGTTTAACGGATGTATTTAATAATTATCATATGGGAATTACAGCTGAGAATATTGTAGAAAAATATGGATTTACACGTGAACAATTAGATCAGTTCGCTGTAACAAGTCAAAACCGTGCTGTTAAAGCAATCGCGGATGGCAAGTTTAAAGATGAGATCGTTCCAATTGTTATCCCTCAGAAAAAAGGGGATGCGGTTGTTGTTGATACAGATGAATATCCTAAACCGAATACAACATTAGAAGGCTTAGCTAAATTACGTCCAGCATTTAAAAAAGATGGCGTTGTTACAGCAGCGAACTCTTCAGGAATTAATGATGGTGCAGCCGCATTCGTCGTTATGAGTGAAGAAAAAGCAATTGAATTAGGTTTAAAACCATTAGTTGTTGTTAAGTCATATGCGTCAGCTGGTGTAGCTCCTGAGATTATGGGTTGTGGACCAATTCCTTCAACTCTCAAGGCTTTAGCTAAAGCTGGTATGACAGTAAATGATTTAGATTTAGTAGAAGCAAATGAAGCATTCGCAGCACAAGCATTAAGTGTTGTTAAGGATTTAAATTTAAATACCGATATTGTTAACGTAAACGGTGGTGCAATTGCCCTTGGACATCCAATTGGCGCAAGTGGAGCACGCATCCTAGTTAGCTTGATTCATGAAATGATCAAACGTGATGCGAAAACAGGTTTAGCTACACTTTGTATCGGCGGTGGTCAAGGAATATCGATGATTGTCGAAAGATAGGAAACTCTATGAATAAACTAATTAGTATTGAAGAAGCAGTTTCGCAAATAAAAGATGGTGATGTTTTGATGATCGGAGGGTTTCTTAGTGTTGGAGCACCTCTTAACCTAATTGACGCATTAGTCGCAAAAGGCACTAAGAACCTTACTCTGATCTGTAATGATAGTGGATTTGTCGATAGTGGAGTTGGAAAACTTGTTGTGAATAAACAATTCAGTAAAGTAATTGCCTCACACATTGGAACAAACAAAGAAACTGGAAGACAAATGTTAGAAGGCGAGACTGAAGTTATTCTAACCCCACAAGGTACACTTGCTGAACAAATTCGTTGTGCATGTTATGGACTTGGTGGATTCCTTACAAGAACTGGAGTTGGTACAAAAGTTCAAGAAGGAAAAGATGTAATTGAGATTGATGGAACTAAATATTTATTAGAAAAACCATTAAAAGCAGATTTCGCATTAATCTTCGCTCAAAAAGCCGATAAATATGGTAATTTAGTTTATCACGGTGCAGCTCAAAACTTTAACTCAGTAATGGCTGGCGCAGCTACTAAAACAATTGTTGAAGTGCTTGAATACTCTGAAGAAGCATTAAATCCAGACATTGCAGAAACACCAGGTGTGTTTGTGAATTACATCGTGAAAGGAACGCGCTAAAATGGATAAGCAATTTGTACAAGAATATATTGCTCAACGTGTTGCGAAAGAACTACATGATGGAGATGTTGTTAATTTAGGCATTGGACTACCAACACTCGTTGCGAACTATGTTCCACATGACAAAGCAGTTATGTTCCAATCTGAAAATGGTTTCGTTGGTTTAGGTCCTACACCAAGTGAAGAGAATATTGATCCTTATATAACTAATGCTGGTGGTAAGCCTGTCACAATTAAAAAGGGTGGTATCTTCTTCGATAGTGCTACATCGTTTGGAATCATCAGAGGAGGCCATGTAGACTTAACTGTTCTAGGGGCACTTCAAGTTGATGAAAAGGGTAACATTGCGAACTATATGATCCCAGGGAAAATGGTTCCAGGTATGGGTGGTGCAATGGATTTAATATCCGGAGCACGAAAAGTAATCGTCGCAATGGAACATACCGCTAAAGGTAGTTTAAAGATTCTTAATGAATGTAACTTACCATTAACAGCCGCAAATGAAGTAAATCTAATTGTGACTGAAATGGGTGTTATAGAAGTTACAGATAAGGGATTAGTATTAAAAGAAATTAATCCTGAGTTTACAGTAGAAGAAGTCCAAGCAGCAACTGAACCTAAGTTGATTATCGCAGAAGACTTAAAGAACATCGAAGTTTAATAGATACAATCTATTAATCATATACTTTTAACAAAGTACATCATAAGGAGGACAATAATGTTAAAAGACAAAGTGTGCATCGTTACAGGTGCCGCCAGTGGTATTGGTTTAGCTATAGCAGAAATGTTTGCGGCTGAACAAGCAAAGGTGGTAATGGTTGACATTAATGAAGCTCAACTAAAATCACATTGTGAGAGATTAGGTTCTGAATATGTTGTTGCAGATCTAAGCAAACGCGAAGATTGCAAAAATGTAGTCGATGTTGCAGTTCGTCTATTTGAAAAAGTTGATATTCTTGTTAACGTGGCTGGTATTCAAACAGTTTCACCAATTGAAGACTTCCCTGAAGACAAATGGGACTTCATGATTAACTTAATGTTAACTGCTCCATTCTTGCTTACTCGTTATTCATGGCCTTATATGAAAGCACAAAAATGGGGACGTGTTATTAACTTAAACTCTATCCATGGATTAGTTGCTTCAGAATTTAAATCCGCTTATGTTTCTGCTAAACACGGCTTAGCTGGTTTAACAAAGACTACCGCTCTAGAAGGTGGACCATTCGGTATCACTGTTAACTCTATTTGCCCATCTTATGTGCAAACTCCACTAGTAGACAAACAAATCGCTGCTCAAGCAGCAACTCATGGAATTTCTGAAGAAGAAGTAGTTTCTAAGATCATGCTTCAAAAAGCAGCTGTTAAGAAATTATTACAACCTTCCGAAGTTGCTAATGTAGTTAAGTTCTTATGTGCTGATGAAGCATCTATGATCACTGGCTCAACAATGACTATCGATGGAGGTTGGACAGCAGCTTAGTCTGTATTCCAACTTAAAAGGAGAAAGAAATGTTAAGTTTATTCGGTATATTCTTAGGTCTTGGCCTATTAATGTATTTAGCTTTAAAGGGTTATTCAATCGTTTGGGTTGCTCCACTATGTGCAGCAGTCGTCGCTTTAACAGGTGGCTTAGATATCATCGCTACATATATGGGTCCATATATGACAGGTCTTGTTGGCTTCGTTAAGACTTGGTTCCCAGCATTTATGTTATCTGCTATTTTCGGAAATATGATGGAAACGACTGGCGCTGCTAAGTCTATCGCTATCGTATTAACAAAATGGTTAGGTGCTAAATTCGCTATCGCTTCTATCGTTATCTCATGTGCAGTTCTTACTTTAGGTGGTGTTTCATTATTCGTTGTTGTATTTGCAATCTATCCATTAGCATTAGCAATCTTCAAAGAAGCAAACATTACTCGTAAACTTATTCCTGGAGCTATCGCTTTAGGTGCATTCACATTCACTATGACAGCTGTTCCAGGTACTCCACAAATCCAAAACTTAATTCCTATGCCTTACTTTGGAACAACTGCTACTGCAGCTCCAATCATGGGTCTAACCGCTACTGCTGTTCTATTCTTTGGTGGTCTATACTACTTAGAATGGAAACGTAAAAAACATGAAACAAATGGTTTATTCTATACAGAACCAGATGCAGCTCATGCCGCTAAGAACAAAGAAAATGAAGTTCTACCAAATGTATTTGTTGCTCTTATCCCACTAGTTGTTGTTATTACTGTTCTTAACACATTACCAATGTTCATCAAATTTACTGAAGAACAAATCGCCGCTGGTCGTTCAACTAATGAGTTCATCGTTTATGCTTTACTTTCAGGAATTGCTCTAGTTTCACTATTCAATTTCAAGAAGAGAGATCTATTATTAAGAAGCTTAACAGTTGGTTCACAAGGTGCTATTGGTGCAGTTCTAAATACATCTGCTGCTGTTGGTTTCGGTACTGTTGTACGCGCTGTTCCAGGATTTGCTGAATTAACAAATATGTTATTATCAATCCCTGGTAATCCACTAATTTCACTATCTGTAGCAGTTAACTTATTAGCTGGTGCTACAGGATCCGCTTCTGGTGGTATGGGTATTGCATTAGCAGCTTTAGGTGCTAAGTATTTGGAACTTTCAAAAACTTCTGGTATCTCAGCTCAAGCATTCCACCGTATCGCTTCACTATCGTCTGGAGGTCTAGATACATTACCACATAATGGTGCTGTTCTAACTCTATTAAATAATACAGGTATGACTCATAAAGATTCATATATCGATATTATGGTAGTTTCATTGATTATGCCTATTATCGCTACTGTTCCAGCTATTATTCTTGCAGTTCTTGGAATTTATTGATTCTTAAATAATCAAAATTTAATAAAATCTCTATTATGTGTGTTTAATAGAGATTTTTATTTGCTATAATGAGTATATAAGAATAAGAGATATAAGTGATTCTAATACAAAAATACTAATAATAAACTGTAATGAGTGCTTTTTATGACATATCGGACTGGTATATGTAATAACACAAAAAATAATTGATATTATAAGTAGCATTAGTGTTGCAAGACGTATTTAGTGGGTTTATTATATGTTTACAATAAAACGGGTAATAATATTGATAATAATTATTAATTAAATCTGTTTTATCATTATTTATTATTACATATGTTTTTATGGGTAAACTAAACGAAAGTTTAGGGCACAAAGTTCGACGTCTAAAATATCAAAAGATATCATGACCGGTCAACTGCAAACTAATGCGGTTGTCCGGTTTTTCGTATCTTGGACATCCGTAGACTTATAAAAATTTAATCTTAGTAAAAAGGTAAACCAGGTGAAAGCTTGGGACACAAAGTTCGACGTCTAAAGTATCCTCGAGATATCATGACCGGTCAATTGCACTATGCATTAGACCGGTTTTTTAACAAAAGGGAGGAAATTATATGAAGAACTTACTCAACCGATTGACGAGAATATTGATAATAGCTCTATTACTTGTCGATCGAACGCCATTTTTAAACGTTTATGCTAAACCAGGCGATGGAGGTGTCTTACCAACAGTATTAACACCTACATCATTAGCAGTTGGTGTAAACAAACCAGATGTTACGGGTAGTGTTATTGCTAACACATACTGGGGTATAATCAAAACAGTTGATAAACCAGTACTTAATTTAGCAGTCGATGGAAATGAGAATGTAACTTATACGGTCGATGTATCTCAAACTACAGACATTACATTTAGTTTGACGTACACAGTTACGTATGAATTAACTGGAACAACACCTGCTGACTTTAGTGTTAGATCACTAATTGCTCATCCAAGTGGAAGTCCAATCTATTCGGAAGCTGTTATTGATACTTTTACTGATGTTGCGGATCAAACAATTACTGAAACCTATACAACATCGTTTACAATCAATGAAGCAGTTTTAGAAACAATTTCACCATTCAAGATTACAATTCAAATATTTGGTGAAACAGATCTTACAAATACTGGATTAAGTATTTTAACTCCAGCAATAAATGTTAAGAATCCAGATGTTATAAATGCAGATGGTACTTTGACAGTAACTGATCCAATGGATCTATCAAGTCCACGTGTATTTACACTTCCAGCAATTTACACTTATGTTCATAATATTGATCAGTCATCTATGGATCCTGTCACTGTAAATAATACAGCTACAGGTACAACATCAGGTGGAACAATATTAACGTCAAGTGCAGCTGTTTTAGTTAATACAATAAATGCTATTCCAGTTGCGGATCCTCAAACATTAAATACAAATGAAGAAGTTCCAATTGGAATTACTTTAACTGGATCTGATGCGGATGTTTCGCAAGTTATTAGCTTTGTCGATGTTGGTACACCAGCAAATGGTGTGCTAAGTGGAACGTTACCTAATTTGACGTATACACCTAATTTAAATTTCTTTGGTTCAGATTCATTCACATTTAGAGTAAATGATGGATATGCAAATTCTGCATATGCAACAATTACAATAAATGTAGCAAATTTAGATGATTTACCAGTTGCTGTAGATGATGTTACTTCAACTGATGAAGAAGTTGCTATTGATATCGACGTATTATTAAATGATACAGATATCGATGCAGGTTTAAAAGAAGTTACAAGTGTTACTTCTCCATCTAATGGAACAGCAGTTGAAAACCCTAATGGTACAATCAAGTACACACCAAACGCAAACTTCGTTGGAGTTGACACATTCACATATACATTGAATGGTGGAAGTGTTGCTACAGTTACCGTAACTGTTAATCCAATCGATGATGCTCCAGTTGCAGTAAATGATGTTGCTACTACTGATGAAGATGTTGAAATTGACATTAATGTAATAGCGAATGATACAGATATCGATAGCGGTCCTTTAATGGTTACATTAGTTGGTTCTCCAGCTCATGGAACAGCAGTTTTAAATCTTGATGGTACAATTAAGTACACTCCAACTGCTGATTACTTTGGACCAGATCAGTTTACATATACAATTAATGGTGGAAGTATTGCTACAGTATTTGTAACAGTAAATCCAATAAACGATTTACCAATCGCAAATCCAGATGAATATACTACAACTGAAGATATTCAATTAGTTGTTGCAGCACCTGGTGTTAAATCTAATGATTCAGATGTTGAAAATAATGGCTTAAGTGTTTCATTAGTAATTGGATCAGAACCAGTTAATGGAGTCTTAGTTTTAAATCCAGACGGCTCGTTCACATATACTCCATATGCTAATTTCCATGGTACAGATTCATTTGTCTATCGTATAACCGATGGAAATGGTGGAACTGCTACCGCATTAGTCACATTAAATATTACTTCAGAAGAAGATAATCCTGTCGCTAATCCAAAAGCTTTCGATGTACTTGAAGGTGGAACATACAATGGATCAGTAACAGGTCAAGATGATGATGGCGATGCATTAACATTCGAATTAGTTGGTTCTCCAGCAAATGGAACAATTGATTTAAATGGATTAGGCGTATTTGAATACGTACATGATGGAAGTGAAACAAGTTCAGATAGCTTTACATTCAGAGTCAGTGATGATGGTGGTGTAACATTTAGTGCTCCTGCAACAGTTTCAATTACAGTGTTAGATTTCAATGACGCTCCTGATGCAGATCCTCAAACTCTAAATACGCCTGAAGATATTCCATTACCAATTACATTAACGGGTAGTGATCCAGAAGGCACAACATTAACATTCGATATTGAAACAGGTCCATTACATGGTGTATTAAGTGGTACTGGTGAAAACCGTACATATACTCCAGACGCAAATTACTTTGGTCCTGATAGCTTTACATTTGAAGTGAGTGATGGCGAAAAAACTGATACTGCAGTTGTAACAATTACTGTTACTGCTGTTAATGATCGTCCTATCGCTGATCCTCAAGATTTGACAACTCCAGAAGAAACACCACTTCCTATTACTTTAACAGGTAGTGATACTGAAGGTAGTACATTAGTGTTTGGTATCTTAACAGGTCCTGCACACGGTGTATTAACTGGAACTGGTGCAAATCGTACATATACTCCGGACTTGAATTATACTGGTCCTGATAGCTTTACATTCGCATTAAGTGATGGCTTCTATCGTGCATCTGCTACAATCACAATCGATGTTACTCCGTTAAATGATCGTCCAGTAGCTGAAGATGATGAAGTTATTACAGATGAAGATACTCCAATATTAATTAACTTTGTAGCTAGTGATGTTGATGGCGATTCGTTGATTTATGGTATTACTGAAGCTCCATTACATGGAACATTAAGTGGTACTGGCGCAAGTCGTACATATACACCAGATGCTGATTATCATGGTCCAGATAGCTTCATGTTTGGCGTTAGTGATGGTAAGTTAAGAGCTTACGCTACTGTAACAATTACAGTTAACCCAATTAATGATGCTCCAGTTGCTGTAGGTGACAATTATGATACACCTGAAGATACAGCATTAGTTATCGCTGCTCCTGGTGTCTTGATAAATGATTCTGATGTTGATGGTGATTCATTAACTCCAAGTATTCAAACAAGTACGTTATTTGGTTCATTATTATTCAATGTGGATGGTTCGTTTACCTACACACCAAATGAAAACTATGTTGGTTTAGATTCCTTTGATTACCTTGTATCTGACGGATTACTAGACTCGAATGTCGTTACAGTTGTAATAGATGTTACACCTGTAAATGATCCTCCTGTTGCAAATCCATTAGCCTTCATCGTTCCGAATGCTGGTTCAAGTAATGGTTTAGTTACTGCTAGTGATTTGGATGTTCCTGCAGATACATTAGTATTTAGTTTATTAACTCCTGCAACTAACGGTACAGCAACTGTTAGCCCAACAGGCGAATATACGTATACACATAACGGTTCTGCTACACTTAGCGATACATTCGTATTCAGTGTTACAGATGGTCAACTAACTTCTACCGCAACAGTTACTGTAACTGTATTGGCGGCTCCAGTAGTCAATCTTCCTCCAGTCGCATTTGCTCAAGCTCTAACTGTATTAACAGGTGGAACTGTGGGTGGAACATTAACTGGTAGTGATCCTGAAGGAGCTCCATTAAGCTTTAGTTTATTATCAGGTACAGCAAACGGTAGTGTAGTTGTAAACGTAGATGGTACATTTAGTTATACGCATAATGGTGGTGCTACTACCAGTGATAGTTTCTTATTTGAAGTATTCGACGGTGTTCACACTTCGAATGCTACAGTAACAATTACTGTAACAACACTTCCTCCTCCACCAGCTCCTAATGGTGCTCCAGTTGTTGTAGATGATACATTATCTACTCCATTTGAAGAACCTGTCGATGGTGCTGCAACTGGTACAGATCCAGATGGAGACGCATTAACATTTAGTTTAGTGACTGATCCTACAAATGGCACAATCGTATTCAATCCTGATGGAACATTTACATATACTCCAAATGATGGATTCGAAGGTACAGATAGTTTCACTTTCATCGCAAATGATGGAACAGATGATTCAAATATTGGAGAAATCACAATAGATGTAACAGAAGAAATTATTATTGTAGAACCTGAAACACCTCTAGCAGCCGTGAATAACGACTGGTTATGGTGGTTACTAGCTCTACTTGCTGGATTACTATTATGGTTACTAGCGTTCTTAAGACCTAATATGAAATACATCTTAACAGATAAAGCAAATAATCAGAAAGTAGTTCGTAGACGTTTAGCTAAACCAGATGAAAAGACAATGGTTGTGGAATTAAGTGATAAAGACTTAGTTGAAGTTCAAACAATCGAAATCGAATTCTTCAAACGTTTAGCGAAACATTGTGGTGGCGTTACTGTTAACTTCCAATTAAATGGTAAAGTTATTCATTCAGCAACAATACCTGAAGGTATCGATGATTCATTCGAAACATTAATTAGATTATAAGAAGAAGCCTCCGGGCTTCTTTTTTTATTGTTATGCTATAATGAAATAAAGTAATAAAATGACAATCTCAAACAATCTCAAACATACTTTTACAATTAAGATAAGGTGCGTATTAATTGTGCTTCTATTGTTTTTATCTGGATGCCAAGCGCAAAATCTAAATGTATTTGAAAAGTATCCATCAGTTGGTGAGAGTTCTAAGAAATATACCTTTGAAGAGATTCTATGGCCAACACAACCTGGTAAATTAGTATTTGAATCTAATGGGTATGAAATCGATTATTCGAATGCGGAATTTGGTTATATTAGTATACTTGCGCCAGATAGCAATGTAGATCTTAAAGCACAAGTTTCTATGAATGATACTGTTTATACGTATTCTCTTGTCCCAAATCAGTATGTAATTATACCGATGCAAATGGGTGATGGAGTGTATTCGATACGATTGTTAAAGAATAAAGAAGGAAGTTCTTATGTTGTAAGTGCATCAACTAAAATAGATGTCACATTAATTGATGAAACGTCATCGTATCTCTATCCCAATCAAATTGTGGATTACAATAAAGAGACAAAAGCGATTATGAAATCATTTGAATTAACCGTTGATGCGGATAGTGAAATAGAAAGAGTATATGAAGTTTATCAGTATATTATTAATAATATCGAGTATGATTATGACAAAGCTGAGGTCGCTCAGACGAAGTTTATATTACCAATAATTGATGAAACATATTTAATAGAGAAAGGAATTTGTTTTGATTACGCTTCACTTATGACTGCGATGTTAAGAGTCCAACACATTCCAACACGAGTTGTGACAGGCTATGTTGAACAAGGATATCATGCGTGGGTTGATGTATATATTAAAGATATTGGTTGGATTAATCCCAGTATTTATTTTGAAGCAGAGGTTTGGAAGAGAGTAGACCCGACATTTGATTCTATGGGTTCATATAATGGTGAATATCAAGAACAGGATTATTATTAAAGGGGTAACACTATGGCAAAATTAAGAATGTATGATGATAATATTCACAGTGTATTTTGTACGCAATGTGCCATGATTTTTGAGAATGGCTTACCACTTGAGGATGGATTGATTTTACTATCAGAACAGCACTCAGAAATCGATTATAAACTGATTCTTTCATATTATCGTGAAAGTAATAGTTTTGAAGAATCTATCAGAAGAACAGAACAGTTCGATAAACTATTAATTTCAAGCATGGATGTTGCAAGTGAGATAGGGAAACAAGAATCAATTCTTAAGCATTTAGCGATATTTTATCAACGTAAAGCAAATTATCGTAAAGAATTAATGGATTTACTTTATTTACCTTTCGTATTATTTACGATATTGATTATTGTATTAAATGTACTAAGCTTTGTTGTGCTACCAATCTTCCAATCTATATTTATCAACTTAGGTGGTTCGTATCCAGTTTGGATAAATATTTTATTGAATGGTATTAATGTCATCTCAAGCATCGGAATTATATTCATTGTTATCTTTGTACTTTGGGCTATCTATATTACAATTCATAAGTACAATCATCCAGAATCAAATGATGTTATTGATCATGTGTTAAATCTAATACCAAAAAGTTTATATAAAACTGATTTAGCTTATTTCTCGTATCTTGTTGAATTAATGGTAGAGTCGGGCGTTAATAACCATTCTGCTCTCGACTTAATATTTGATTATCTACCAAAAAGAGAGCTTTATCGAAAATTAAAATCTGTACAATTAGGTGATCAAGAAACGATTATCGACTTAATATTAAAGACGGATATCTATCCAGCTTTTACACAGAATACAATACGCTTAGCGTATAAATCAGGTAATTTAGAGAATACATTGAAAAGAGTTAGTGAAACAACACAGATTGAATCTGATCGTGTTTTAGAGAAAGCGTTTAATCGCATAGAACCAATCATTTTAGTTATTCTAGCATTAGGAGTTGGGTCTGTTTTACTATCATTGCTTGTTCCATTATTACAAGCGATGCAAACACTTGGGTTTTAAATGAAAAAGTTAATCTTTATTGGTGTAACACTATCTCTATTGATATTAAGTATTCCATTGGCGAATCTAATCCAACAAACGAATACACAATATCAAATAGAACAAGTAGAGTCAGCGATTCAACGATCTCTGAATCTTTGTTATGCACAAGAAGGATTCTATCCTGCTAAAATTGATTATCTAATTGATAATTACGGATTAATCATAGATGAAAGACTATACTACATAAGTTTTAAGAGCTTTGCGTCCAATATTAGACCTGATGTGACTGTATTTAGAAAAGGATTAAACCAATGAAACGAATATCTAATCAATTCTTACAATGGATTGTATTAAGTGGGTTTGTTTTTATCATGGTTTTTACCATCTATTTAGGGGCTAACTTTTATCAATCTATGACGACTGAATCAGAGATATCAATGAACCAAAGAACGATTTTATTGTACTTTAATCATCGATTTAATCAGTCTGATACGAGTGATAAGTTGATAATCAATGAAGATTATATTTTAATAAACCATGATGGGTATTTTACATTAATCTATGAAGAAGATGGTTTCTTAGTTGAACAAGTTTCAGAAGTTGATTATAAATTAGAAACTTCCGGTCAAAGAATAGCTAAACTAAATAATCTAAGTTTTAATTTATCTAATGATAGAGTTCAAGTTATATATCTAAACGATAAGGATGATACGACTGAACTAAACTATACGTTAAGAAGTAAAAGAGACGCACAATGAAAAAAAACTCACAACGACTCTTTATGATGGAAATGGTGTTATGTATACTTATTCTTTTTGTGAGTTTAAGTGTCACTAATATGATTTTTGTACGTTCTATGACTCAACATCAGTCAAATGAAGCAATGATGAAAATGTCAGAAACGATGGTAATGATTTCCGAGGATATTCAGAGTAAGAATTCGAAAGAAATATACACAAATGATTGGACACTTAATTTCGATTCAAATGGTAATAAAGTAGAATCTATTGATTATTATCAACTGCACATTAAGATGACGAGTAATGGGATATATGATGTGTATACTTTAAATTTATTCACACTAAACAGTGAAAAACTATTATCTTGGGATGTTGTAAAGGTGGTAGAATAAGTATGAAAAAACACAGTATTACGTTGTTTGGTGTTCCTACATTATTTACTGTATTAATCGTGGTATTAATCATTAGTTTTTCTACGTTAAGTTATCTAAATACATTAAACATTAGACATTCAATTGAACGTGGAAATACTCTATTAACTGAGAGTTATACAATTCAAAGGGATATGGATATACTAATCATAAACATTGAAAATAGTTTAAATCAGAAAGTTAATGGATTCGATGATATAAAAGATTGGGAATATGATCGTGAGAAACAAATAATTCATGTTTCTAAAGTAAGTCAGAATTTAAGTCTTAATGTTGTATTGAAAGTTATCAATAATGAGAAGATAGAATTAGAAGTAATTGAATGGAAATTAACTTCTGGAAATAACCAAGATTATACACAAGACGGTGATCCCGTATATGGAGGATAGTATGAATATTCAAGAGATTGCTAGAAAAGCTGTGGAACTGGATGCGTCTGATATATTTTTCGTAGCTGGTTCACCCATCGCATTTAAAGTAAAAAATAATGTTTCACGTATAGACAATGAAGTGTTAGGTCCTGATCATTGTCATATGGTAGTGGATGAACTATATCGACTTGCTGGTAATCGTAATATGGAACGTTTAGACCAAAAAGGAGATGATGATTTTTCATTTTCCTTAGCTCATTTAGCACGATTAAGAGTAAATGTATATCATCAACGTAATTCACTTGCGGCAGTTATTCGTCTTGTACAGTTTGATATTCCTACTGCGAATGATTTGGGTATTCCTACTGAAATAACACGTTTCTCTGAACTTACTAAAGGATTGGTTATCATTAGTGGCCCAGCAGGTGCGGGTAAATCATCAACCTTAGCAGTCATCCTAGATTTAATTAATAAGAATCGTTCAGGTCATATTGTGACAATCGAAGATCCAATCGAATATCTTCACCGTCATCAGAAGAGTATCGTCACACAAAGAGAAGTTGGAAGTGATTGTGATTCAAGTTCTTCAGCGCTTAAATCAGCACTAAGACAAGCACCGAATGTATTGTTTATTAGTGAAATGCGTGACTTAGAAACAATCTCATTAGCGATAACAGCAGCGGAAACTGGACATCTCGTCTTTTCGACATTGCATACGCTTGGAGCAGCTAACACGGTTGATCGAATTGTGGATGTATTTCCAGCATCCCAGCAACAACAAATTCGTCTTCAATTATCGATGGTTCTTGAAGCAGTAATATCTCAACAACTTATTCACTTAAAGAATGGTGAATTAGCACCGGTCTTTGAAGTAATGACCAACAGTCTAGCGGTTCGTAATCAAATACGTGAAGCTAAAACACACCAATTAAAAAACACAATCGCATCTTCAAGTTCTGAAGGAATGATTAGTATGGATTCTATGTTGTTGGATCTATTAAAAAAAGACCTCATCACTCAAGATGAAGCCTTATTGCATAGCTTTGATTCAGATTTATTACTTAAGAAAATTAAATCATAGTAAAGTAAACAAATGCGCCACCTTTTTTAGTTGTTCTTAACCATAAATCAAGGTCGATCGCAAATAGCTTACCATCATCGATAATGTTTATAAATACTTGATTATGATCCTCATGAATATCAATTCCACTTATCACAACCCAATGCCATTCATCTAGTTTCTCTTCATCGCCATTATCTAGATTTAGAAATGCGATGGGTGAGTTATTACTTAATCCATTTTCTAAAAAATCGATTGTATCTTTAAGACTCATACGAGTCTTTTTATTTTTTGTAATTTCGATTGATTCAATCTTTGCTTGTATCTCATTTTTATCAAAATACCGCTTTAATCCATCTGTAAACATAGACCGTTTATATACTCCACCCATTCCAGGTGTTACATATTCCCATAATACTTCCATTAATTGGATTGCGGAGTCTTTATTAAGCGTAATATCGTTTGACAATTGATAATAGATTAGACTACTCGCTGCGGTTGGACCACATCCAGCCATTTTTTGCCACTTTGATTTGTACCATTCTTGGTTCAATCCAAAAATGATTTCTTGACTCGAATCATCGACTAATTCATATTTTCTTAACTCAACCAAATGTGTGCTTTTCATCTTGTGTATATCATACCAAAGATTGTGGATAATTCATTCAATTTTGACCGAACTATGTTAGAATACTTTTATAGGAGAAATCATGAAAATAATCACAGACACAGGCTCTTTAATGAGTCAAGACCAAGCTCGCGAATTAGATATAGAACTATTACCTTTGCAGGTCGCAATATCCGGTAAAAATTATAGAGACTACTTTGAATTGGCATCAGCTGATTTTGTCAAAATGGTAAAAGATGCGATTCCTAATTCATCACAACCTGCTATTGGCGATGTCATGGAAGTATACGAAAAAACAAAAAATGCATTACATATTACGATGACTAAAGGACTTAGTGCTACTTATGATTCAGCGCTTGGTATTTTAAATTCAATGCATACTGAAGGTATAACACTTTTTAATTCAAAGACATTGGCTGGTACTCAGAAATATCTTGTCGAACTAGCCGCATCATTATCTAAAGATAAAAATGTTGAAGAGATTTTAGAAAGAATGAATAAATGTCTAACATCATGTCAATCATTCCTAATGCCTACAGATTTTGATTATTTAAAACGTGGTGGTAGAATTACAACTCTAGCCGCAACACTTGGTGGATTCTTAAAACTTAAACCAATTGTAATACATGTAGAAGGTAGTGAAAGATTAGAAAAGTTTGGATCAGGAAGAACTTGGACAAGTGCTATAGATCAAATTATAGAACGCATGATCGCAAATGGTGTTTCTATGTCGCATAAGATTTATATCTCACATGCGTTTAATATCGAAGTTGCGGAATTAGCATTCAAACGTATTAAAGAACGTATACAAGGAATTGAAATCGATGTATTAGAATTATCTCCAGTAATGATCACACAAGGTGGTCCTGGATGTGTCGCTATCCAATACATATTAAAAGATGGTAATTAAAAATAGGATCACTCCTATTTTTTTTGTGTTAATAGTTCTTCAATTGTTTTCGCACGATAACTTTCAATAAGAATATATAATGCGGTTGCTAGGCTTCCTGTCACAATCAATAATATCGCCCAGATTACTTTTGGTAGAAATCGAGTTTCTTTATAATAGATCCAAAGATAAACCAAGAAGAAACCAACATATAAATCAACTAAACTCATTTGTCCCCAAACAAGTCCCATTAATATAGAACCTTGTTCAAAGAAGTTACCGGTTAATAAGGAGAAGATGATCATAAAAGTCATTACTAAACTTGAAATCCATGCGAATAAGCGAATTAGTTTCATATTTTCTTTACCTTGCACTTTCCATGTTCTATTTCATAATACGTCCAAACCAATCCAATTAGTATTAAAATTAGAGAAATAATTTTATAGGGTAATCCAGCTAAAGGTAGAACCGCTACAGAGAACGCAATACCAATTGACCCAAAAAACGCTATGACACATGGTGTGCATCCATAGGTTAGTATTCCAAAGAATACAGAGATGAAGGATACATTAGAACTGATTGATTCTTTACCTTTAATAGTTGCCATTGCGGTACTAAGAATTAACAATATTGCGCTTAATAAAGACATTAGAATATTGAGAGATATATTGTAGTATACAAGATAATCACCATAAGTTTGTGACATTTTTGTATAGCTAATATTATTACGATCAATGAATGTGTAAATAATCATAAATATAATAAAAAACAGGATAATCTGCATTAATGATTTTCGTGTTTTAATTAATTGAATTGCTTGATTGAACATTTTTTTACCTTGTATAAAATTAACATAAGCTTGGATGCTTGTCAGTTATAATGCATAATATTAGGGAAAATATAAGATTATGATATACTTACAATATGAAAGTAGATTATAAACTTTGTCCTAAATATGAAAAAGTATTTAAATGGCTCGGGAAGCGATGGAATGGCCTCATTTTACGATGTCTTTTAGATCAACCTATGCGATTTACTGAACTTGCTGGTTGTCTAGAAACATGTAGTGATAAGGTATTAACAGAGCGTTTAAAAGAACTTGAAGCAGAGGGTTTGATTGAACATGTGAATAGTCGTTATCAGTTAACACCATTGGGACATGATTTGAATCAATCGATTGAATCGATACAAGGATTTGCGGATAAGCATCTATAGCATTTAACACTACGTTAGATGCTTTTTTATTTACTTACAAAAAGTGAGCATATTGCTTGTTCAGGATATGTTCATATCGTATACTCTAATTACTTACAAAAAGTAAGAAGGAGAAATTTCTAAATGTCTACAAAATTATCGATTATATATTATAGTACTTATGGTTCAAACGTACAGCTTTCTAAATGGGCTGAAGAAGAAGCATTAAAATTAGGTGCAGAAGTTAGAGTTCGTCAAATTCAAGAATTAGCACCACAATCTGTTATTGATTCACAAGCTCCATGGAAAGCGAATCAAGAAGCCACAAAAAATACACCAATCGCTACATCTGATGATATCACTTGGGCGGACGCAATATTATTCTCAGTTCCTTCACGTTTTGGGAATGTTCCTTCACAATTTAAACAATTTATTGATATTCAAGGTGGCATATGGGCAACTGGTAAGACTGTAAACAAAGCAGTAAGTGCGATGTCATCTGCTCAAAACCCACATGGTGGTCAAGAAGCTACATTATTGAATTTGTATACAAGTATGTATCACTGGGGTGCAGTTGTCGTAACTCCTGGTTATACTGACGCGAGTGTTGGTCTAGCGGGTGGTAATCCTTATGGAACAAGTGTTACGATCGGACAAGATGGTAAGATGGTTGAAAATGTTAGACCTGCTGTTGAACATCAAGTAAGACGTTTACTTGATATTGCAGGTAAATTAAGTAAATAAGAAATTGAGTAGATTAAACATATAATTGTTTAGTCTACTTTTTTATTGTTTATTCATCTTAACATCAGATTAATATCGAATTTAATGACATTATGTTAAACTTTATGCATAAGGGGATATGTATGACGACCGATAAAAAGAGAAAAGTAATCATTGATATCGTATATGTTGTTTTAATTGGCTTAAGTATATTTTTTGTACTTAATTATGTCATTCCGCTCATACTTCCATTTGTCATAGGGTTTGTGATTGCGTATACATTAAAACCTTTAATTCGTAAATTAAATCAAATGACTAAAATACCATTGAAGTTTGTGTCATTCTTTACTATTTTATTGTTTTATACATTATTTATAAGTTTATTATTGTGGTTTGGAGTTGAATTGTTCAACTACATCAAAACATTATTTCAAACATTACCTGATTTATATCAAAATACACTTTATCCTTGGTTAAAAGATGGCTTAAATAATCTCTTATTACTAGCTCAACAATTAGATCCATTAATCTATGAATCAATTGTCGAATATAACAATAATATCTTACAAACATTTGGAAATATTATATCCAATATCTCTGAATTCTCAGTATCTTGGATTACCAATTCCGCTTCTAAGATTCCATCACTTTTAGTTAATCTATTGTTTACTGTAATCTCTTCATTCTTCTTTACAACGGATTATCAAAAAATTGTGACATTCTTATTGAATCAATTGAAACCTAAACATCGTGCGTTATTGTTTAATGCTCAAGAGTTCTTAGGTTCAACAATAAAGAAATACATTAAATCATACATTATCATTATGTCGATTACGTATTTAGAACTTGCGATTGGTCTTAGTATCTTGGGTATTGATAAAGCGATTATCATAGCGTTCTTGATTGCGATATTTGATGTGTTACCGATTATGGGTACAGGTGGTATTATGATTCCATGGGTTATTATTAACTTTATGGAAGGGAATACTGGTTTAGGGATTGGATTGTTTATACTCTACATTGTTGTGACAGTCATACGTAATGTGATAGAACCTAAAGTAGTTGGAGATCAAGTTGGTTTACATCCAATCGTCACATTGTTCGCGATGTTTATTGGGACAAATCTATTTGGGGTTGCGGGTTTATTATCGTTCCCTATCACGCTTGCCATATTAAAAGGTTTACATGATTCTGGTAAAATTGTATTGTATAAATCTGGAGATGAAGAACAACCTATAACAGAATAAAAGCTGATTCATTGAATCAGCTTTCTTATTAATCGAGTAATTGCTGGACTTTCTTTAAGTCTCTTTTACGTTTATACAATGGGGTTAGATTACCTTGATAGAAAGGGTTACGACTATGGTAATCCAATTGTGTATTTGTTTGATAAAGAATACCACACGCTAATTTTTCTGTGTTTAATGCTAATTTGAACGCATCATCAATGTTTGATTTATCATGTGTTTCATCCAACCAATACGTATTACGTTTGAACCAAGCGAATGTATTAATCTTGTTATAGGTAACACATGGGTGGAAGATATCTAATATTGCATATCCTTTATGTAGAATCGCTTGTTTAATTAATTCTTTAGTTTTTTGTTTATCACCACTGAATCCTCTTGCGACAAATGTAGCACCAAGTGATAGAGCTAATGCCATAGGATTAATTGGTTCGTTGTATACACCATCAATTTGTGTTGGAGTAACAAGCCCTATTGGAGATGTTGGGGCAGCTTGTCCTTTTGTCAAACCATAGACCATATTGTCATGTACGATATGCAATAAATTAGGATTTCTACGTATATTATGAATAAAGTGATTACCACCTTCACCATACATATCGCCATCCCCACCTTCCGCAATTACCGTTAATTCTGGGTTTACAGCTGCGATTGCGCTTGCGACAGATAATCCACGTCCATGTAGTCCATTAAAGTAGTTGGAATCAATGTATTGAGGCATTTTAGCGGCTTGGCCAATACCAGATGAGAATACAACTTGTGTAGGATCTAAGTTCAATTCATTAAGTGCTTCTATGATCATTTCGCGAATAGGGAAGTTACCACAGCCTGGGCACCATGCCATATCGATATCAAAATTAAAGTTAAAGTTAGTCATGTAGTTTCTCCTTTAGTTTGAGTTCAAGTTCATCCACATGGTATGGTTCTCCATTGTATTTCAATATACGATCTTTGAGTTTTATACCATATGTCATCTGAAGTAGATTTGCGAATTGTCCGGTTGCGTTATTCTCGATAATCACAATCTTCTTCGCATTGTTTAATAATTCTTCTACAGATTCTGGTAATGGATAGACTTGTTCAAAATGAACATGGGTTAAATTAGGATTTTCAGATACGATTTCAGATATAACACCGTATGTAGAACCCCAACCAATAATTAAAGTCTCTTTAGTTTTTGAACCTTCTATGATCGGTTCTAAAATATCGGATTTCATTAAATTAAACTTATTAAGTCTCTTTTCATGCATTTTTACACGCATATCAAATGATTCAGTTAATAGACCTTCTTCATCATGTTCATCACTGTCTACTTTTACAAAACCATCACCATATCCAGGTATTCCTCTAGGTGATAATCCACTTTCATCAAGTGCATATCGCTTATAATCACGTTTTGTCTTTACGACTTTATTTTCTGAATACGTTGTTGGGATTGTGATTGGTTTAGTTTGAGCAAGTGATTCTAACCAATATTGATCACTTAACATAAATACTGGTATTTGATATTCATCCGCTATTGCGAATGAGCGTGCCATAAGTTCTACGCCAGATGCTAATCTTCCTGGAGCGTAGATGACACGTGGGAATTCACCATGTCCTGCATAAAGCACAAGATTTAAGTCAGCTTGTTCAGTACGGGTTGGTAAACCAGTCGCTGGACCAGGACGTTGTGCAACATGGATAACAGCAGGTGATTCTGTGATACCTGCTAAACTTACAGCTTCACTCATTAGTGCAAATCCACCACCAGAGGTTGTCGTCATTGCACGTGCGCCAGCATACCATGCGCCTATAACCATATTAAGGGCTGCTATCTCATCTTCTGCTTGTTCGACTAATACATCAAACTCATGTGTTTTAGCCTCTAGAAGCTGCATTAACGTTGTGCCAGGAGACATTGGATATGCCGCAAGATAATTGACACCACCCGCAAGTGCCCCAATACTTAATACATCATTTCCAGTTAACACTTTTAAAGGTGTAAACTCTGTATTTGGTTTGAAATCCATTTTAATCTTAGAACTCTGAGCTAATTCATAACCTAAGTCAAATGCGGTTGTATTTCCTAGTACAACATCTTCACCTTTACGAATAAAACGTTTAGAAATTGTCTGATGTGCAAATTGTTTAGAACCATTTAATAAACCAGAAATGTATCCAAACATTGCGACATTAAAATACAAACGATTACCAGCTTGTTTCGCTAATTCCATAAAATTAATTTCTGTAAATGCGTATTTCTTTTTTTGATCTTCGCTTAAAAATCCATTCTCCCCAATAATCTGTGTTTTTGAGTGTAATCGTGGAATAAGTCGTTCTAATGAATGATCGTTGAATAAAAATAAATAGTCTATGGTATAACGTAATGCCTCAATTGGATGATTAGAGATACGAATTTCGACAGAGTTATTTCCTCCCCGTACTCGACTCATAACTTCCTTAGATGAGAAAACGTATGTTTCATGGGTGAGTGATTCAACCAAAAATTCTTCTACAGTTTGTAATCCTTGTCCAGCTTCACCCGATAAAACAATGGTAATAGATTCTTTCATAAAGCTCCTTTCAGATAGATCCATTATCATCAATGTTAAACGCTTCAACTTTGACCTGAAGTTCATATGATGTACATATACTTTAGTTAATATATAACATAGTTTCAAACACTATGCTCAAATTGGTTCGTAAAAAAAGATCATTTGATCTTTGGGTTGAAATAAATCGGATATTTATTTCGTTTATATAACGTACTATAAAGTGTATATCCAATGATATATACTATCGAAATCATTGTTTGCCAATACATTTGTATAATGATTCCATGAATTCCATATCCAATAAAATGCATTAAAAGAAACAATAATGATACATTAGTTAACATAAGTGGTTTCTTTCTATAATAGAAATTCATATAAATTAACATAAGTAAGAATTCAAAATTAATAAATAATTGCCAATAATCACGAATTATAATGTAGTTATAACTCGAGTAGATTAGAAATAATCCCGCAATACTGTAGATGATTTTAGAAAGTTTATTAGGTTTTAACATAGAATTATTATTACATGAAATTAAGTTTGAAATGTTTGAAATGACCACGATAAAATTAATATGTTAAAATATCCAAAATAGGTAAAATATGAAAATAATATTATCACCCAGTAAAACTCAATCCAATATTGAAGTGCAAGATGATTTAGAACATCCGAAGTATTATACTTTTTCTAAACAAATCGTGAAAGAAATAAAGAGTTATAAAAAGGATGATTTATCGAAAGTAATGCATATAAAAGATAAACTCCTTGATGAAACATATTATTTATATAAGCAGTTTAAAGTTAATCGAAAAGAATTAATTCCTGCCATTCGATTATACAAAGGTGTTGTATATGATTGTTTTAATCTTGATAATTTTAATGAGACTGAAATTATTTATTTAAATGAGCATGTAAGAATTATAAGCGCGATGTATGGAGTTTTAAAACCATTTGATGGTGTTCAGTCGTATCGCTTGGATTTCACGATGAAATTAAATACGATTAATTTAAATTCGTATTGGAAAAACAAAATGCATACCTATTTTAAAAAGGAAGATTTCATTCTTGATTGTGCATCTCAAGAGTTTAGTCATTTCTTAAAGCCATTAAAAGAAAAAGTCCATCGTATCGAATTTATCGATAATGTGGATGGACAAGACAAGATTATTAGCTACAATGCGAAGAAGATGCGCGGATTAATGGCGTATTATTGTATTAAACATAATGTACATTCTGTAGATGAGATTAAATTATTTAATCTCGATGGATATTCATTTGATTCAGATAGCTCATCAGACAATTATTCAGTATTTAAACGTTATTCTATTTCAGATTCTAATTCTTTGAAGTAATTAATATCAACTAATTTACGAAGGATTTGCATCTTCTGATACAAAGCTTGTGCTGTAATAAGATTAGAATCATCACTCGTTTCATTGAAACTAATAATTGAATGATCAATCGAGTTATAAGCGAAATTATCAGTTTTGATTGTGCCATATTCATCAAAATAATAACCTTCATAGGATTGATCGAAGACACTTCTTCCGACAATCGTCGATTTATCATAATCTAAGTTAAATAAATCATAAATCGTTGGGGCAATATCTAATGGATTAGATACTTTTTGTATGGTCTCTGAAATGTTCGTATTGTCCCAGATAATGAATGGTGTCTCAAAACAATTTGTAGTGTTATATCCCTTTGACTCACAGATATCATAGAACTCTGTCTTCTCTGAGAATATTTCTTTTGGATGATGATCTCCGTAGATAATAATTACTAAATCATTGAGTTTATTGTTATGTTCAAAATCATAAATCAGATACTCTAAGCTTCGGTCAAAGTCCATGATTTTAGCTAAATAAACTTGTTCTGCAGATGGGAGATTTGGATATAGACTAACGACTTGATTGTAGTATTGAACAAGTGTTGGATCTAGACTCTCTACGGTATAGGGTTGATGACCACTATATGTAATCCAAAATGATAAGTATTTTTCTTGTTCAAAGAATATCCATTTTGCGACATTCAATGTTCTACTATCCAATTCACCTGCACCAAGTCCAAGGATATTACTATCCATAAAATCATAGCCCAGTTGTTTTAACATGTTCGTACGATTATAGAAATCGCCAGCACTATTATGAAAGGCAGTAGTAATGTAATCGGATAATTGAAATTGTTTTGCTAAGGTACTTGGATATAAATTAGACGCATAACGATGGTATGTGATATATCCATTATTTGATGGATATAAACTTGTATTAGCCATAAACTCTGAATCACTTGTTGAACCAAATAATAATGGTGAATTGTATCCTTCTACATTGATACCATTCGTTTTCAAACGATAAAGTGTTGGCGTTAAAACAGGGTCAATCGCTAAGTTATTGAGTGATTCTGCTTCGATTAATAATAAATTTTTACCTTCATAGATCCCTGAGTAAGAATTTAACTCTATTTCAGTATTTGTCGATAGTATTTGATCAATATCATTTGCGACTTTCTTGTTACTTATATTCATCGATCCTAAATATGTATTTGAAACATCGCGAAAGAATAATCCAACTAAACCAAATCGATTCGTAAATTGATTTGTATTCGGTATCGTTAGAAATATAAAGTGATCTGTCTTAAAATAACTGAATATATCATATTCATTCTTTGATTGGTTAAGTAATCCGAAGAATAAGCTTGTTAAGACTAATGTTGTTCCAGCTAAATAGATAAGTGTTTTACGAATAATATTCTTATAGTGAATATTTTTTATTTTCTTTTTTGCATAATGAGTAACTAGTATAAATACTAATGGAAGAAGTAATAATATAATATCTTTCAATTGAATGAACTCAATAACACTATCCGAATAGAACCCTATATCATTCTTCATACTAACTAAAGTACTTATTAATCCAAATTGATTAAACGCTCGATAATATACAGATTGTACAGAGAAAAGAATGGATAAGAATACAAGGAATGTACTTAACCAAATCGTTGATAGTTTCTCTTTAAGCGCAACTGCAGGAATAATTACAATTAAAAATAGTACTGTATTTAGTAATATTGTATATTTGCTTAAACTAAAGAAGAGGCTTGAATAGAAAAGATACATTATTGAAAATAATGTGATTGAGATTAGTTTATGTCGTGTAAATTCCATTTATTTTAAACCTATTTCTTCCATTAAAACAGTATCCGTATAAATACCATCTAGACCAATATATAAATAATCACTTACTTTTGTCAAATCATTAATTGTATGCGTAAGGGTATAAATACCTAAATTCGTTAATTCATCAATGAATTCTTGTTCAATTCTACCTTCATACATTGTTAAGTATTTAAGTTGATTATCACTCATAAAACGAATTATTTCATCGTTTGTTATATCTACAGCGTATATCGTAAATAGATATTCTTTAAATGGAAAGTTCTGAGATAAGTTGTAATACATTTCTTGATTATAGAATTGAATGATAAATCGATCTAGTAATCTCGGATCAACTTTGTTTATCTCTTTCACAATTAATTCAAATTCTGGTAAATATTCTTCTGGTGTTAAATATTTCGTATCAGTCACAACATAAAAGTCTTTATGTATTTTCATGTAGTTCAGTAAATCCACAAATGTCATTGGAGTATATTGATTTAGAATAGGAAGATTTATAAATTCATCTAATGTTGGAACATAATAACCCGATCCATTTTCAACATATGCTTGATTTAAATGTAAATAACTTCCAACTCCCCAATCATGACGTAAAACGAGTTGGTTATCTCGTGTAAGTAATATATCTACTTCTACAAGTTTGTATCCTTCTTTTATACTTTCATCTAATGCCTCTAATGAGTTTGTATACGTTGAATTATCGATACCACCTAACGCATGTGCAATTAATTTGTACTCTATCCATGGTACCGGTTCTATAACATTGATAAACTGTGAAAAATAGATTACACCGATAATCATTAGAAATACGATAATCTTCTCATTTCTTCTCATCTTAGTCCCCCTATAAAATTTAAACTAGTTCTTTGATAAATGCTTCAATTCGATCAAGAGCTTCCTTGATATGTTGAATAGAATATGAATATGAAAGGCGTACAAACCCTTCGCCACTCTTACCAAACGCATTACCTGGTATAAGTGCGACTTTTTTACTCTCTAGAAGTTTATCACAAAATTCGGTTGAACTCATTTTTGTCCATTGGATATTTATAAAAACATAGAATGCGCCAAGTGGATTAGATGTTGGTAAACCAATTGAATTTAAGCGATCGACGACAAATCGTCTACGCATATCATACTCATCACGCATATGTACAATCGTATCATCTCCATTTTTAAGTGCTTCAATACCAGCGAACTGAGATATGGTTGGTGCACAGAGAATAGCGTATTGATGATATTTCGCTAAAGTATCGATTACTTCCTTTGGAGCACAAACATAACCCAAACGCCAACCTGTCATTGCGTATGTTTTTGAGAATCCATTGATAACAAGTGTTTTATCATACATACCTTCACATTCTGCAATTGAGAAGTGTTTTTTTGTATAACTTAGTTCACTGTAAATTTCATCTGATAAGACGTGTAAATCACGATCTTTAAGAACAGACGCAATCTCACTTAATTCTGCTTTATTCATAATTGCGCCAGTCGGGTTATTAGGATAGTTTAATAGAATTAAACGTGTTTTATCGCTTAATTTTTCGAGTAGTGCTTCTTTTGTGAGTTTAAATCCATCTGCTTCTTTTGTCTCAACATTCACGACAACGCCACCACACATTTTAACAATAGGTTCATAACTTAAATAACTTGGAGAAACGACGATAACTTCATCTCCAACATTGAGCAATGTAATAATTGCGACTTCAATCGCTTCACTTGCGCCAATTGTCACAAGTATTTCAGTATTTGGATCATAGGTTAAACGAGTTTTACGTTTCATTGTGTTCGCAATTTCTTTACGTAAACCTAATAAGCCTTTTGCGGGAGTATAAAACGTTTTACCTAATGATAGTGCTTCAATCGCAGCTTCTCGTATGTGGTAAGGTGTTGAGAAATCAGGTTCACCGATGCCTAACGAAATTACTTCAGGATTTGCGCCAATTTCTAAATATTTCGTAATTATCGCATCTGGTATGGTAGCGAGGTATTTGTTTACTTTCAAAGGCTTCGTCATTCTTTTACCATTTGACTTCTTATGTCATTATTTTTTAAATCATCAAGAATAACACCATCTTGTTTATATTTTTGTAAGACAAAATGAGTTGCGGTAGAAATAACTGAATCAAGTGGTGATAATCGTTTAGCCACAAACATTGCGACATCTTGAATCGTTTCACCTTTCACAAAAACAGCTAAATCATAGTCTCCCGCCATTAGATAAACACTTTCCACTTCAGGGAATTGCATTACACGGTCGGCGATGTCTTGGAAACCATATTCTTTCTTTGGTGTAACTTTTAACTCAATCAATGCGGTAACTCCAGCATTCACTTTTTGTTCGTTGATAAGTGTTTTATATCCTTTAATAATTCCTTGATTTTCGAGTTCAGAAATTTGGTTTGAGACATCAGTTTCACTTCGATTTAACATCACTGATAATTCTTTTGTCGATAATCGTGCATTATCTTTTAATAGTTTTAGTAGTTTTTCCATATTTTGCCTCTTTAAATTAGTCTAATTATAGTGTATTAAGTGAATATTACAAGACTTTAAAAGGGTTAAAACAGTTTTTTATTCTTATCTATATAATGTATGCACTACCATGGGTATTTATATACATTTAGAGTTGATTTTGTTAAACTAAAATCATTAGAAAACAGCTCGTTTTAAACGGAGAAATAATGTGTATAATTCAGAAAATGTATCAAGTTTAACCTATGATTTTACACACTATTGTCTAAATTTGTTCTATGACCTAGGGATTCGTACGATATTTACAATACCTGGAGCTCACATAGAACATTTTATTTTAGCTGTCGCGAAGGATAAACGTTTCAAATTAGTCGTCTCAGCACATGAAGAAGGGGCTGGTTTTATGGCAGATGGATACTTTAGGAAATCTAAACAAATATCCTTAGTTGCGACAATCAATGGACCAGGTCTGACAAATCTTATAACTGCAGTATCTACCGCAATGATTGATCATAGTTCTGTTATATATTTAACAGGCGATGCGCCACTATCAATTAAAGATAAACTTGGATTTCAAACATCAAACCAAGATGGTTGTAAATCCTCTGAAATAATGAAATTGCTTATTAATAATCAATGTATCCCAACAGATTCTAATGAATTATTTTATACATTAGAAACGTTCCATTCAGAATTTAGAAATTATAATAATTATCCTTTACATCTGAATGTTCATTGTGATGTCTTTAAGACACAAATTCTAGAAAATTTAGTGATAAATAAACTTGTTAAACACTATGATAAAAAAGATTTAAATTTAGAACGTTATAAAATGAACTTTCATAAAGCAATATTTATATTAGGTGAAGATTTAAATAATCTCGATGATATAAATTCTATAATCAATTTTTGTATAAAACATGCAATTCCTATGGTGTGTACAATAGGCGCAAAGAATACACAAGCACTTATTCCAAGTGAATTATTCTGTGGAGTATATGGATATGCAGGAAATGAATCTGCGATTCAATTGGTCTCAAATGAACAAATTGAAGATATTTACTTTTTTGGGACAGAATTAAATGAGCGAAATACGATGGCATGGAGTAATAAACTATTCAAAAAGTATAGGAATATTTACTCTATTAGCAATCGAGCGCAAAGGGATGGTATTTTGGAACATCCTATTATCCACATACAAAGTTCAATCAATCATTTCATTGATTCATTACAGAAGTTGAATGTGATTTCGGATAATGAGAAATCTTGGTTTATTAAATATGTTTATAAGCCAATTAAATATGAAGTACATGATAAGAGTACTAAATTAAGTATGGAAAATTGTTTGTTTTTAATGAATGGATTGATTAATAAAACATCTAACTTTTTCTTGGATTCTGGAGATCATCGTATCTATGGAAGTAAATATTGGGATGTGATTAACTATAATACATTCTTCACTGCCGCAAAGAATGCGCCAATGGGGTGGGCAATTGCGGCTGGTATAGGCGCTTCATTTGTCGATAACTCGATTGCGACATGGATATTAACTGGGGATGGATGTATGTTAATGCATGGGAATGAATTAGCTGTAGCACAAAGGTATCATCGTAATACTAAGTTTATCGTAATAAATAATGGTTCGTATGGAAGAATCGAATTAAGATTGAATAAAGAAGAAGAACTAACACGGAATCAGATATCACGTTTACCGAATGTATCTTGGACACACTATGCGAAAAGTTTCAATATAGAAGCGATGTGTGTACGGACACTAGAAGAATTGGAAAACGCAATAAATATAGCTCAAAATACAATAGAGCCATATTTAATTGAAGTGATTATAAATATTGATAATGAAGTATCGATAAGCGAGGGTGTTTTCTCATCCACATCCCCAACGTTTAAACTATTTTGGAAAGAAGAACAATAATATGAATAAATTTAAAATACTAATACTAAGTGTTGGAAGTTTACTCGGTCAGAATGTACTAGATGCTCTGGAAGGTCGAAGAGAGAAAGTTGAAATAGTGGGTATAAATACTATTTCGGAAAATCCTCGCGTTTTTAGATGTGATCGATTGTATAAATCAGTTAATAGTAATTCGACTGAGTTTGAATCATTTTTTATTAATGTTTTAATGAAAGAAGTACCTAATTTAGTTTTACCAGGGCGTGATGAAGACGTGATGATACTAGCTAAGTTTTTTAATAAGCATCCAGAGTTTCAAAATATGATTTCTAAAGGAAGTATATCTTCGATTGAGATTATGAATGATAAAGCATTAAGTATGTCATTTGCGAAAAAATATCATTTACCCTTTGCACAATCATATATTCTCAATGGGGAAAATGGTGATGTATTTGAATGGGCAAATCACGTTGAGTATCCAATTATTGCGAAACCAAGAGATGGATTTGGATCGCTTGGAATACGTGTATTAATGCATGATAATCATCTTTTGGCCTTACTTAATTCTAAAATAGAGAATATTATCTTACAAAAATTGATTGGTTTTAATAACGATAATATGATTAAACTCAATCGCTTTGAATCAGATATTCAATGTGGTATTCCATTCTTCTTTCATCTACCTGATGATGCTCAATATGCAGCACAAGTCTTAATTCATGAAGACGGTCAATTTGATGAGATATTCACATCAAAGAGTTTAATGGTATTAGGACGATGTGAAAAGGCAGAACCATTTATAAATGAAGAGTTAAGTAGAATCGCTAAAGAATACACAACAGCTATCGTAAAAGAAGGTTGGCGTGGAATGTTTAATTTACAGCTAAGAGAAGCGAACAATACATTTTATGGGATAGAAATGAATGGACGTATGAGTGGATCTACATCTGCACGTGCTTGGCTAGGATTTGATGAAGTTCGAAATCTGATATTATCTTATTATAAGTATGATATTGGAGTGGATAGTAGATATCCTACACAGTCTAATGGGTTAGTTTATCGATCATTGACGGATTACTATATTTCTAACAATGATTGTATCGTTTTCAATCAGAATAAATTCTGGGAGAAGAATAAGTTGAATACGATTAAGCGTATTTGTGTAACAGGTTCTACGGGTTTTATTGGTTATAACTTAGTAAATAAGCTATTAAATCAGGGTTATATGGTTGATATACTCACAACGAATATGGATAATGCGAGAAAAGTATTCAATAATACGATTCAAAATATGTATACGCTAAACGATTTATCAACCAATTCAATACCTTGGAAGGAGATTGATTGTTTAATCCATCTAGGGTTTGCACGTCCTCATCTAGGTGATGAACAAATTACACGTAGTTTGGAGTTCACATCAGAATTATTCGCTAAGGCATCACTAATTAAAGTTAAAAACATAATTAATTTATCATCACGAAGTGTATATGGAAATTATGCAGATCCAATCTGGAGTGAATCATCTTTATTGAAA
Organism: uncultured Erysipelotrichaceae bacterium; assembly: GCA_942492995.1. Taxonomy (GTDB): domain Bacteria; phylum Bacillota_I; class Bacilli_A; order Erysipelotrichales; family Erysipelotrichaceae; genus UBA2212. Next base: position 1,129,995 of record OW818653.1, on the reverse strand, counting down.
CCTAAGACATTTTATGGCCAAGCTAAAGTTTCGACAGAATTATTACTAAAGACGATTAAATACGCAAATCCAGATTTAAATACTACATCAATTCGACTTGGAACAGTATTAGGAGATTCAAAAGGATTGGTTGATGTGTTTGTCTTATCAAAGTTTATTAAACAAGCTCTACGTAATGAGCCAATTAAGATTGTTGGTGGTGAACAAGTGTTTGATTTAATCGATATTGAAGATGTTAGTGACGCATTATCTAAACTTATTGCTCAACCCGATAAATGGGAAGAATGTTATAACTTGAGCTCAAAAGAATCATACTCAATAATCGATTTCGCAAATCTCGCAATCGATTCTGTAAATCGTATAAAAGGTCATTCGAAATCTAGAATTGAAATTGTAAGTGAATCGATTAATTTAAGATATCGACTAGACTCATCAAAAATATATAATGATCTTAATTGGGAGCCAAAGGTTACATTAATCCAAACAATTGATTCACTAACAAAATATTACATGGAGAACGACAATGAAATCTAAAGGTATCGTAGTCTATGGTAGACGATTATTATCTAAGATGTTGTATTTTGACGCGATTGATCATGATGATTTTGTGATTGTCGCATTTTGTGTTGATCGTGATTATTTAGATGAATCGGGTAAGTTTTGTGATCTACCACAAATTGCCTTTGAAGATGTTGAAATGATTTATCCTCCGAGTGAATTTGATATGGTTGTTTTAGATGCTTCTTTGAATCAAGATTCAACGCTTTTTTATAGGGCAAAAGCCAAAGGTTATAATCTTAGAAACTATATAAGTAAACGCAGTGTTGTGTTTAATGATGTAAAAATGGGTGTAAACAATATAATCTTTGAATTGTGTTATATCGGACCAGAAACTGTCCTTCAAGATAATAATATTATTCGTCAAAAAGTGTATATTGGACATGAACTTAAAATGGGTAGTCATGTCATTATTACTGCTTCCACAACCATTGGTGGAGTATGTACAATTGATGATCAAGTTTATATCGGTTTAAATTCAACGATTTCTAATAACATACACATCAAACAAAAAGCCCTTATTGGGGCAGGTTCTGTTGTGATAAGAGATGTGGAAGAAAACACAAAGAATGTAGGAAATCCAAGCCATTCAATAGGAATTCGTTTTAAAAATTAATCTTTTAATATCTTCATTATAATTTCTTTTTGTATAACTAAATTTGGTTTAACTACTTTCCATTCATAATCGATTATTTCATTCTTTAACCAAGAAAGAATTGCATGTGGTAAGTTAACACCTGCTAAATGACTAAATGGATAACCACCTCCAAAACGTGGATTTAAATCAATAATATATGCAGTATTGTTTATATCTAGAATGAGGTCACAATCACAATTTAATCGATGTTTTAAATGTTGAGATAGATTTAATCCAACATTTTTTAATTTATCATTATCTATAATAATCGCCTTATCCGTTTCTCCAGCTCGTATCTCAAGTTTTTGTTTAACGATTGTAGTTTGATAGTCACAGTTAAGGTCATTAATCACATCTAGATTGTATTCAGTCCCAACTATTTTTTCTTGATAGATTAATAATTGTGAATCAATCGGATTAAATTCATTAATGTATGTTCTTTTAATTAATTGATGCGCTTTTTTTGTATAAAACACTAAATCTTCAAGATCATTCGCTTCATATAATCCAATTGAACCAGTTCCATATCGTGGTTTAATCATAATTGGAAATTTGATAATTTGTTTATCGAGTGATTGTATAACTTCATCATAATTAAGATATGTTAGTGGAGTTTTAAATCCATGGTCAATTAGAAATTTATATGTCATCCATTTATCATTGCAGATCTCAATAATCTTCTCGTCAGAGAATAGTAATGTAACATTTATCGCATCAAATTTAGACTTATGTTTTGATAGTACGTAGATATCTAAATCGAAAAGTGATAAAAGCGCATTTATTCTATTTTTTACACAATAATCTACCAGAAAGTCAATGTACGTTTCATCTTTTATTAATGGTGTCACAACACTAAAATGTGCTTCATTAAAAGCACTGGTTATATTACTATTTGATACATGTATCGTGTCATCATCATGCATGTATTCCTTAAAGAATTGAACTATGTAGTTACGTCTTCCAACACTTGTTATTAGTAGATTAATTTTCATGGAGGTTTCCTAATAAATATATAATACATTACAAAACACAAGCATTAAAGAAAATGTTAAACTATAGAAAATGCTCATTTAGCCATAAAAGGGGTTATATGTCTAAAATTATCATAAACTTTACACCTACAGGGATGTTGCCAATGAAATCGACAACGCCACATGTTCCAATCAGCGTTTCAGAGATTGTCCAAGAAGTTAAGAATGCGATTGATTTAGGTATTACAATGGTACATTTACATGCACGAGATGAAGATGGCATACCTACCTATAAAAAAGAAATCTATGCAGAAATAATTCGTGGTATTCGATCATACAATAAAGATATTGTGATTGTTGTATCGACAACAGGTAGATCTGTTAATACGTTTGAAGCGCGTTCAGAGGTATTACAATTAACGGGTGATCTGAAACCAGATATGGCTAGTTTAACCTTAGGTTCAATAAACTTCTCTAAAGATGTTAGTCATAATTCACCTGAAATGATTATGGACTTAATCAATACAATGTTAAAAAATGGAATTATGCCTGAATTTGAAGTATTCGATTTGGGTATGATTAATTATTTGAATTATCTGATAAAAAAGTTAAATATAGAAACACCTATTTACGTAAATTTAATTCTTGGAAATATAGCAGGTGCTCAACTTAATCTATTACATCTTGCTACATTAATTAATGAACTTCCAAAGAACGCAATCTTCTCAATTGGTGGTATTGGAAATTCACAGTTCACCTCAAATCAATGTGCAATATCATTAGGATATGGTGTAAGAATTGGATTAGAAGATAATATCTGGTACGATGATAATCGCACTGTTTTAGCGAGTAATATCGATTTAATTAAGCGAATTCACCGATTAATCGATGTTAATGAACATACAATGATGAGTTCTTCAGAATTAAGAGTATTATTAAATTTAAATCAAAAATAAAAGTGAGTTAAATGGAAAAAATCGTTGTAAGTATTTTATGTCATACATTTAATCATTCAAGCTTTATTAAAAAGGCATTGGATGGTTTTATTATGCAAAAAACGGATTTCGCATTTGAGATATGTATCCATGATGATGCTTCAACAGATGATACACAACGAATCATTAAACAATATGAGACACAATATCCAAACTTAGTTAAACCAATATATCAAAGTATTAATCAATACAGTCAAGGCAAGAGTGTGTTTGAGATAAATCGTTTAAGAGCGAATGGCAAGTATTTAGCGATATGTGAAGGTGACGATTATTGGATTGATCCATATAAACTTCAAAAGCAGGTTGAAATTCTTGAATCCGATGAAAAATGTGTATGTGTTGGACATGCTTGTTACATTCAAAATACACGTAATCCAATTGCACGTAAAGTTTGGAGAATCGGTACTGAGAAACGTATCTTAACTATGGAAGAAATTATCAAGCATCGAGGTAGTGTGTTTCCATTTCACTCATTTATGTTTAGAAATGAACCAATAGTAATGCCTGAATTCTTTAAACATTTCAAAGTTGGCGATGTGACACGACTAATGTACTTCTCATTAATAGGGAATATCGTTTATATTCCTGATGTAATGTCTGTCTATCGTGTTGGGGTTGATTTATCATGGACTCATCGTGTACGTATGAATACTCAGAAACTTATTCATCATTACCAATCTGAATATGAATTTTTTAAAGAGTTTAATCAATATACGAATTTTCAATATGATACTATAATGAATGAAACATTAAATTATTTAGAATATTTAATAATTACACGTAAAAGAGAGTTTCAAACCTTAAATCAAGAAAAGTTTAAACCATTTATAAATCTAAATAAATATAGTCAACTCGCTTTATGGATTGAGAAAAACTATCCGAACGTATTCGATTATTTACGAATTCTTAGATTTAAGTATTGGGTTTAGGAGAAATTATGAAAAAAATCAATGTCACAAAGTCTTTATTACCGAAGTTTGAAGATTATGTAAAAGAGATAGAATCGATTTGGGATACACATCAATTAACGAGTAAAGGTTCTAAACATGAACAATTAGAGACTAAACTTAAAGAGCTTCTTGAAGTTGAAAATGCGTCTTTATTTGTGAATGGACATTTAGCACTTGAAGCTATTTTAGAAGCGTATCAATTAAAAGGAGAAATAATCACGACTGCGTTTACATTTCCTTCCACAACCCATGCGATTGTACGACAAGGTTGTACGCCTGTATTCGCGGATATAAAAGAAGATGATTTTACATTAGATCCAGTAGAAGTTGAAAAGAAGATAACGGATAAAACAGTTGCGATAATGCCAGTTCATATCTTAGGCAATGTATGTGATGTGGAAGTGTTTGAGAAACTTGCACACAAATACAATTTGAAACTTATATATGATGCGGCCCATGTATTTGGAGTTAAGCACAATAATATTGGGATTGGTAATTTTGGGGATGTGTCGATGTTTAGTATGAATGCGACGAAGGTATTTAATACGATTGAAGGTGGATTACTTACCTATCGTGATAGTGCATTAACTAAAAAATTAGAATTAATAAAGTATTACGGGATGGAAACATCTGAAGATATAACATATATTGGCTCAAATTTAAAAATGAATGAATTCCAAGCTGCGATGGGCTTAAGTAATTTACCACTCTTGGAAAAAGAGATTTCGGATCGTTGTAATAATGCGAATGCATATATAACGTTGTTAAACGAGATTGATACAATCACATTACCAATCTATCATCAAAATACGCAGTATAACTTTTCATATTTTCCAATTCTAATTAATCATAAAACAATCTCACGAGATGAAGTTTTTAATACGTTAAAAGAAAAAGGAATAAATGCGAAGAAATATTTTTATCCATTAGTTACGGATTATGCTTGTTATAGAGATATCTATCAAGCTGATTTGCCACTATCTAGAACTATTTCCAATCAAGTAATTTGTTTACCGATGTATGGCGAGTTAGATTATGAATCAATTTGTTTAATTACAAATATACTAAAAGAAATTCTTAAATAAATATAAAGTATTATCATGTAATATATACTAAATCATACTTATTAGTATATTCTTTAATATGTAAATTCAACTAATACGTAAGAGTATTTTTATGAATATGTTTAACAAAATAGGGGATTTGTTTAAATGAAAAAATTAATAAAATCGAATATGACTTTAATAATGTGTACATTGTTTATTGGCTTTTTAATTACTCGATTGTTTAATCTAAATGAAGTTCCATTTGGAATGCATGTAGATGAAGTTGGAATGGCGTATGATGCTTTTTCTTTAGCTAATTTTGGAGTTGATCGTTATTTGAATTCATATCCTGTCTATTTGATTAATTTTGGGGCTGGGCAAAGTGCGTTATATGCCTATATGTCTATGATTCTTATTAAATTATCTGGATTATCTATTTATTCAATTCGATTGCCAGGAATTATACTATCAACTCTTACATTCTTTGTTGGTTATGAAACTGTTACAGAAATACTTAATTCAAAATATTATGGAATCTTGTTTTCATTCCTATTTACAGTACTTCCATATTTTATTATGCAATCTCGATTTGGATTGGACTGTAATTTGATGATGGGTATGTCATCGATTGTACTATATTTTGTGCATAAAATGATAAGTGAGAAGAGTAAGAATTACTATATCATCGCTGGTCTTTTCTCAGGATTAATTTTATATACCTATGCACTAAGTTATGTTGTAATGCCTATATTTCTTTTATTAATTCTTATTTATATGATTTGGACAAAATCAATCCAATATAAATATGTTTTATACTTTGTTATTCCACTCGTATTATTAGCACTTCCATTAATTCTAATGGTTATAGTAAATTCACTCAATATGAATAGTTTGCTTATCTTTGGCATTACATTCCCTAAATTAACCAATTTCAGAGGTTCAGGATTTACGTTCTCTAAAATAATTGAGAATTTTAAACTTATTACGAGAAGTGTATTTATGTATGATCAACTTACATATAATACGTTTAGTCAATTTTATACGATGTATAGAATATCAATCCCATTTGTATTAATTGGTATATTTTATGGATTGATAGAACTATTTAGAAGTATTAAATCGAGATGTTATTCACCGATTGTAGTAATCTGGTTCTTTGCGTTTTCAGTGTTCGTTATGGGAATTATGCTTGAGGAACAACTCAATACGAATAAAATGAATGGTATATTCTATTCAATTTTGGTATTACTTGTTATTGGTGTATACGCATCTGAAACACTTATAAAACATTATGTTAAATCACAATGGGTTATTAAATCATTACATATTCTATTAATATTCTTATATATTATGAACTTTATTGGGTTTGCGAAGTATTACTATTTTGAATACAAATATGATATTTATCCTCAAACCTTATTCTCAAATCTATTTACTGAAGAGATAGAATACGTCGAAGTAAATAACACTGAAAATAAACTTGTATATACAGAAAGTAATATTGATAGTAATTACCAAGGCCATATCTACTTTTTACTTAGTGCTCAAATATCACCGTTTGATTATAATTTAGGAAAATATGAAAATGGATACAAACAGTATAATTTTGGCATGCCTGAAATAATTGATCGTAATGCCTATTATATTGTGAATAAGTCGAATACAGATTTTATTATTAAACTAGAGTCATATCAGTTAGATAGAGTTGAATTTGATTATTTCTATGTGTATGAACCAAATTAATGGGATATATATTATTTAGTTTTTATTCTTTCTTAATACGAAAAATAAATAGACTTTTATAAGAATAGTGGGTATTCTAATATAGATGAGTGAAACAAATATAAACATAAAAAGCAAAGCAATCAATGGGATGATGTGGAGTTCTGGTGGTTCTTTTGCGTTTCAAATAATACGAATATTAACACAAATCATATTAGCTCGATTACTCTGGCCAGAAGCATTTGGTTTAGTAGCGCTTGTGATGGCTTTTGTGAGTGTTGCGAATTATCTAATCGAAAATGGATTAACATTATTTCTAATTCGTAAACAAACGTTGGAAGAAAATGATGCGTTTTCATTGTTTGTCGCAAATATGATTTTTGCGTTTATAATTGTGACAATCTTTGTGTTAGGTTCACCTTGGATTTCAGATTATTTAAATGAACCATCTACACAAATGTTACTTGTGGTTAGTTCATCCGCAATTATCTTTAATGCGTATGGATCTGTACATAAGGCAATGTTGACGCGTGATCTACAATTCCGTGGTCAAACAATGAGTATGTTAGTTGCGGCAATTGTATCGGGTATTATCGCAGTTACAGTAAGTTTGTTTAATTTTGGGGTATGGAGTTTAGTAATTTACAATGTTTCATTTCAATTAATTCAAACAATTCTCCTAACGCAAATCTATCATTTAGATTTAAAAGGTAAAATCGATCGTCAATTCTTAAATGAGGCGATTGTATATTCTTGGAAATTAATGTTATCTGGTTTAATCCATACAGTTTATGAGAATATATTCAATTTGATTATGGGCGCTTTGTTCTCTGTCTCAGCACTTGGGTATTATAGTAATGCACTTAAGATTCGTGATGGGGCTGCGCAAACATTGACGGATGCGATTCAAAAAGTTTCATTTCCTGTATTAAGTAAACTTCAAAACCAAAAAGAATCAATGTTAGAGACAAGTCGAAGAATCTTAAAATTATCGATCTTTATTATCTATCCAATCTTGATTGGTTTAGCCGCAACATCTGAATCTATCGTCAAAGTTGTATTTAATGAACAATGGTTGGGTATGATACCAATTATGCAAATTCTCGCAATTAATGGGTTAATGATTCCACTACATAAAGTGAATCTAAATATCTTAACAGTCATTGGACGAACGGATCTGTATTTAAGATTAGAGATTTTCAAGAAAATAGTCGCATTTACAACAATCTCAATAGCGTTGTGGTATGGTGTTTCGATTATTGAATTATTATGGGTATTGTTCTTTAATGCACAGATTGGATATCTAATTAATGTACATTATTCGAAAGAGTTTGTTGGATATGGATACATTGATCAGATTAAAGATATTAGTCCAATAACTCTCGTATCATTTGCGATGGGGGCTGGCGTATTAGCTGTTTCGTTATTAAATCTTGGTTCAGTCTCATTACTTGGATTACAAGTACTTACTGGATTTGCAATCTATGTAGTACTTTCATATTTATTCATAAAAAAAGAATTCAATGATGTTTGGACGATACTAATAATGTTTAAGAATAAGATAATTAAAAATAGAGTTTAAAAAAGTGTAAAAATTACACTTTTCTTTTAATTAGTTTTGGTAATAAATTAAACTTCTTCAATAAGCTATATAGAATAAATAATCCACCCGTCGCAATACTAATAAGTGCAGATACTTTTTGAATGCGCGTTCCTTGATAATAGAAATGGATTACACCTTCTTTATATTCCCCAATATTAATCGACATTAAACTATTATTGCTCTTCTGAATCGGTAATATTACAGTTGTATCTCCACTTGTTAAATACGCTGAATATCCTTTGTAATACAATAATGGAATGTCTAATTTTGTATTGGTATAGTCTAATTGATTAAAGTAAATATCGAATGTAGTTATTTTCTTCTCATACGTTATATCAATTGGATTAGAAATGTTAATAAAATATGGGTCAATGTTTGCGGTAATATAGTCCATATTCGCTAGTTTTGGAAGAAACTCTCCATAGAAATGTTCAATCTGATAGCGTGGGAAAGTAAAGTATATTCGATCATATTTCTCAATGTAATATGCATTAATCGAACTAATATAACCAACATAAGTAATTACAATTAACGAACCGATTAGTATAATCTGCTTCTTTTGACTTAATAATTCAATGAAATACGCAACGGCAATACTAATAAAGAATGTTATATATAAATATACACGCCATGGGAATTGCATAAAATCAAATATACTTAATAAATTAACTGGAATAATGTTTGATACAAACACAAATAATAAGAGTAATACGATTAACGTAAACTTCATAAAATCATGTTGTAAATAAGATTTGAATTTAGTAATAACCGCAATCACGAGTATTACAATCAACCAACTCTCAACTCCATAAGGGAATATATTTAGATTTGGACTAATATAGAATATTTTTGTCCATGTAGTTATAACGTTTAATGATAGGTTAGTCCAAGGATAATTGTATCGATATGTATCACTCACCATCATTTCTATCATCGGCAACCAATAGTAAATTGATATTAATAATGTGAATAAAGCAGCTTTAATTATTGTAAATAAAACATTTTTATTTAGATATACATCTTTAAAATGTATTAAAGTATAGATTATTAGAAGTAAGGCAACCCAGATGGTTGATATCGTATGACTTGTAAGTATTCCAAACATTCCAATGCTCAACCATAACCATTGATTCTGTTTCTTATTTACAATCGCATAAAAGCTCGCAAACACAATTGGTAGAAACATAAATACAATATATTCTCCAAGTGCGGCACGTGCTAACAAATCCGCATAATTTCGATAGATTGAGAATACATAAAGAAATGTAGACACTAGCGCAAATCGTTTAGATGAGACTATTGTATAACTCGAGATATACATACTTATGAGTGTAAGGAACGTAACTAATACAATCCAAAGTTTATATGAAATAAGTAGTGAAACGCCAAAGTATAATAGAAACGAAATTATGTACAAGAGACCAGTTGGATAGAACAATCCAACCGCATATCCATAACCTCCATAGAATCCACCTAATACTTTTACAGGGAAGATACCTAATTTAATTTGTTCATATGCGCCCATTGCACGAGATAGATGATAAATTAAATCATGTCCAAAGACAATTCCTCGATTATAAAAAGGGAATGTGTAAAGGATTAACATTAGTAAAAGTACTAGTGGTACAAAATACTTACTATTAAAAAACTGCGCAAAAAAACGATTACTTTTCATGATTATTAAAACCTTTCTTAAGAAATACTAGAAGCGATCCTTGATGATGTAATGAGGACGTTTTTTAACTTCCATGTATGTCTTAGAAAGGTATTCACCTAATACTCCAAGAGATAAAAGTTGTGCCCCACCAAGGAATAATATCACAACCATCATAGATGGATAACCTGCGACAGGATCTCCATAAAGCAATGCTTTTATGAACACAAAAACCATATAGGCTAATGTTACCATTGACATAAATAAACCAACTAACGTTGAAAGTCTAAGTGGTACGGTCGTAAATGCGACAATACCCTCTATTGCATACATTAATAACTTCCAGAAACTCCACTTCGTTTCACCAGCTACACGTTCAACATTTTCGTATTCTAAGTATTGAGTTGAAAATCCAACCCAAACAAATATACCCTTTGAAAAACGATGATATTCTGACATGTCTAGAATCGCATCAACCATTCTTCTAGTCATTAAGCGATAATCTCTAGAACCATCCACAATATCGATTTCACTAATTTTATTAATAATGGCATAGAACTTACGCGCAAAGAAACTTCTTATTAGAGGTTCACCTTTACGAGTTACACGATATGTCGCAACACTATCGACATCATTATTCTCAATCATTTGAATCATTTTTGGTAATAAACTTGGTGGATCTTGCATATCCGCATCCATCATCACAACTAAATCACCCGTCGAGTTTTTAAGCCCAGCTAACATTCCAGCTTCTTTACCGAAATTACGACTGAAGTTGATTATATTAAAATTAAGATGATTATACTTTTTCTTTAAATCTAGAAGAACAGTTAAAGTTTTATCTTTTGAACCATCATTCACAAAAAGATATTCAATATCATATTGAATATTTTTAGCTTGAATACTCATTTCTTCCACGAAGAATGGAAGTGCTTTTTCCTCATTATAACAAGGGACTACGATCGTTAATTTTTTCATTAGATTCACCCAACAAATTATATCATGTAACAAATATATTAGGACATTAGTTTTGATTAACTGACACAATCAATGTAATATCAATTAGTTTATTCATGATATACTTATAAGGAACTATGGCTAAATTAGATGTAATTGTACCAATTTATAACGTTGAGCCCTATCTAGAAAAGTGTCTAGATAGTTTATTAAACCAAAATTATAAGGATTTTTTTGTTCGACTTATTAATGATGGTTCAACGGATCAATCAAAAGATATTGCGGGAAAATATGAAAATCAGTATCCGCATATTTTTAAATTGTATACAAAGCCAAATGGTGGTTTAAGTGATGCCAGAAATTATGGCATTGACCATTCAGATAGTGAGTATATCGCATTCATAGATTCGGATGATTATATTAATCCATCCATGTTTAGTGAAATGATGGAGAAAATTGACGATAATACAGATGTTGTGTGTTGCGATTTGATGTATGTTTATGACAATGGTGATCAAAAAATCGCATCTGCAGGAAATGAAAGTGATTTAAATGATTCACTTGGAAGTTTAAAACTTAATAATAGTGCGTGCAATAAGATATTTAGACGAAACTTATTTAACGAAATTCGCTTTCCTAAAGGGAAATGGTATGAAGATTTAGCAACAATCCCTTGCATTCTTTATCGAGCAAATTCAATCAAGATTATTCATGAGCCATTCTATTTTTATTATCAACGCGAAGGTTCAATTGCACATTTAAAAAATGATAAGATGTTTGATATTTACTGGGCAATTCATCATATTGAAGAATACATCGATTTACCTAATGATGATTGGCAAGAAATTAAACAATTCTTGTTAATTGAACATGGATTATTCTTAACAAGTTTGAGAATTAAGAAAATGGATAATTATAATGATCGAAAAGAATACTTTAGAAAGAATATTAATCATCTTAAGGGTATGTTAAAGAATTGGTATATAAAATCAATGATGATGAACTATCCAATTAAGACAAAGATTATCTTCACATTATTCTATCTTGGTAGATATGATCTATCTGCTGTACTATATAAAGGTTAATATGCCAAAAGTCACAATCGTTTTACCTTATTACAATGTTGGAGACTACATTGATAAATGCTTAAATTCGCTTCTTAATCAGACATATCGTGATTTTGAAGTATTTTGTGTGAATGATGGTTCAAAAGATCATTCAGATGAAATTGTTCAAAAATATGTAAATCAGGATAATCGCTTTAGACGGTTTGTTAAAACGAATGGTGGTTTAAGTGATGCACGTAATTTCGGATTAAAGTATGTGGACTCTGAGTATGTGATGTTCCTTGATTCGGATGATTACTTTGAATTGAATTTGTTAGAAAAATGCGTAAATAAAATGATTGTGGATAATTGTGATTTAGTTGTATTTGACTATAATCAATTGTTTATAAGAGAAAATCGTAAAGAATTAATTCGTGAACGTTTTGATGAAAATCGTATCTATAATCCAAAGGTGGATAAAGAGCTCGTCGCGTACTTAAGTAATGCCGCATGGAATAAAATCTATCGAACACAGCTATTCAAAATGAACAATATAGAATATCCAACAGGATATCGTTATGAAGACTTAGGCACAACATTTAGATATTTAACGTATTGTGAAAAAGTTGGATTCATTAATCAACCACTTGCCAATTACCTAATCGATCGACCTAATAATATTTCTGGGTCATCTGATGTAAAAATCAAAGATATCCTGATAATGATTAAAATAAATGTAGATTTTTATAAGGAACATTCATTATTTAATCATTACTATGAAGAACTCAAGTACTTAAGCGCAATAAATTGTTTAAATATGTTAAGAAAAGTTCCTACCATGGATAATTTAAAATTTGTCTATGAGTTTATTGGTGATACATTTAAAATGTTAACTGAGACATTCAATGATTTTCCAAAATGTAAGTATTCATTAATGGAACTACCACAATCTTCAATCTACTTTAATAAGAGTAAACTTAAATTGTATGTGTATTATAAATATGTTTTACGTAGAATTAATCGATTTGTTAAATAGAATATGACGCAAAAGGAGATGTTATGATTAAAAAGATATTAGGTAAATTGGATAAAGAGAAATTTAAAATTGTACTCGCAATTTTAGTTTTATTACAGCCAGTAATTAGTTTAGACTATTTGGTTTATGACTTCTTAAATCAGTTTAATTTACCAAGAATTGCGACAATAATTCATTTTATTATCATTCCACTCTTTATCCTCATTGGATTTCTAGTGTTTGATCATAATAAAAAACGTGCATTTGTATTGTCGACGATCTACGGAGTCGTAGTGTTAGCGTATTTCTTTGCGCACACAAAGAATGCATTATTGATTCGTAATGATTTATATCTTCCACCAAATTTCCAGTTTAGTACGTATAAAGAACTTGTATATGTACTTACTTTAATTATTCCTTTCTATTTAATCTACTTATTTTTCATTGCGGATTTCTCAGAGAAGATAATCAAAACAGTTATAAGTTGGTTATCCATTACGATTTCATTCCCAATTGTTTTAGGTAATTTATTCTTATTTGGTATGTCAACGTATGATGGCTATACATCCGCAAACATATTTACCTGGTTCTTTGGGATTTATGATGATTTTGATCCTAGAAAACTAGCATCGAAATTCTTTTTCCAAAATGGTAATACGATTGGTATCGTTTTGTTTATAATCCTTCCATTGCTTTATTTCTTCTTATCAAGAGCTCAAACTAAAAAAGATAAAATTATTCACTTAGTGATAATCTTCGTACAGAGTATTGCGATGGTTATGTTATCAACACGTATCGCAACATATGGGGCATTACTAACACCTATTGCGATTGTGGCGATTATGATTTTCTTTAAGTTTATTATTCGAAATGAGACATTCAATAAGACTACAGTGATATTTACCTGTTTAATGGCCGTATTAGTAGGAACACTAATTCCATTCAGCCCTGCTTACATTAATATGCAAGTGGATCGTTCGAATAATGCGATTGTCGGAGAAGATAATTACATTCTAGATGGTGGTCGTGATGAAGTGAATGAACAGTTGAATCAACCTAAAGTTAAGTACGATCCAGCGTATGTCTATGCGTTTGAACAATATGGTATTAAATCAAATTTAATATCGAGTGTTCCTAAAATATATTATTTAGATTGGTATAAATATACTTACGATGCGAAGTTCTGGTTAGATTTAATGTTTAATTACCCACTTGAAGAACGTGTGAATGGCAGACAAATTCAAACAATATTTATTAAATATAAATGGAGTGAAACTCCTACACCGAGTGTAGATCATGCGTTAGGGCTTGGTTACAGTACGATAATGACAGGATCTCTCATCCTAGAAAGTGATTTTGTCCAACAATTCTATTCATTTGGATATGCCGGTTGGGTTATCCTAATGAGTCCTTGGTTAATATTAGTCGCATATGGAGTGTTTATATTCTTAATGAATCTAAAGAAGAACTTGAATTTCAATACAGTTATCTATGCGATGTCCGCACTGTTTGGATTAGTAGGAGCGTATGCTTCAGGTCATACATTAGATGAGTTTGTAAGTAATATAATTATTGCGTTTGTGATTGCGATATTATTAAAGAAATTATTAAAGAACGAAACAATCTAAAAATAATTAATAGTCAGAAAAAAAGCAGAACTTTGAGGAGTTCTGCTTTTGTATTATGGACCAGGAGTCTCAGGTGTTGGGTCGGGTGTAGGATCAGGTGTAGCACTTGGTCCTTTGGAGATCGAGAATACAATCTGCATATTACCCTTAATAATCGTATCTGTAGAGTATTTTGTTACAACACCATCTACGATATACATAACTTCAATAACCTCACCTATAGCTTTATCAACTGAGAATTCTTCAGTAAACAATGGTTCTACGAATAGCTTCGCTGAATTCGTTAAGTACCATGCCTCAACATCAGCTTTCTTCCATTTTTCACTAAACATTCTTGTGACTGGTAGAGTAAGTTTTGGATAATCCACAACACTTACTTCAATCTTACCAGTTAGATTCTTTAATTTAGAATAAGCTTCTACATTTTGAATAATCGCTTTATTAACTTGAGTTAAATCGTAATTTGTACTCGTTTCATCAATTAACTTGATTGTAACAATATTACCATTCGCAAGATTCCAATCATTCACTTCTTTATACGTCATACCAATGAAGTTAGGTACGATATCTTTACATTGTGCATCTGAACGATTTTCAAGTATTCGACAATCAAGATCACGTTTTATGACTTCAATCGATAATTCTGTAATATTCGCTGTTTTAACACCATATTTTACACTTTGACTAATAACTTGATTATATAAGTAACTCGCATTATATTTAGGATTATTTTCCCAAATTTCAGTCACGATTAATTTTATCCAACTACGTTTCGTTTGCCATGTCTTAACATCACTTAATATCCATGGCGCACTTTCACTTGTCATTGATGGCATAAAGTCTGGCAATGGTTCATGAATTTCAACTTCATCATAGAAATCCTTGATATAGTTTTCACCGAAATAAGGTGTGAATATATTAAACGTAAACGCTTTATGATTTGCGGGAGTATATGAATCACTCATAAGGTTTCCATCAATCATTGCACGTGCATCTGTGATTGAACCATTATAAGGCTTATAGATTGATAACGGTAATTGTAATGAATCATTGTAAGCCCAAGAGAAGTAACCTGTAATTCGATTATTCTTCATTTGAACAAAGTATGAGTTATCCATCTGACTTGTATTCATCTCACCAATAACATAATTTGCTAAACCAGATAACTGACTAATGGATAAGTTTGTCTTAACATTATTACCTGAAGCTTCAACTGCATTTATAAATAGATTGATATCACGTGTTTCAAGTAATTTGTTCATCAATGCACGAATAACTTGTTGTTGGTTTAATTGACGTTGTAAGTCACCACCAGGCATATTCTTACGTTCACGGGCAAACGCTAATACTTGTTCACCAGTCATAAATTGACCACCTTTACCAACCCAAACAGTGAAATGTCCACGATCTGCGCTAGCATCTTGACCAACAAACTCTACTGGAGAATCAATCCAAAGTTTACCTAATGTATCAACTACATCGACTACTGCTTCAAAGTTAACTTCCACAAAGTAATCTACTTTTTCATCTAATAAGTTACTGACTGTATCCAATGTACATTGACGACTTATTTGACGTGAATGATTAATCTTATCTTTAGCTTGTTCGTTATAACAAGCAATAGGCACATATGAATCACGCGCAATACTTGTAAGGGTCACAACCATAGTCTTAGGATTAAACGTCGCATAGATTAATGCATCTGTACGTCCACCATCATTACCCATTAATAGAACTGAGAACGGCTCTTGACTTAAGTCCTTACGAACAGTATCCTGACCTTCAATTTTAACTTTCTTACTAAACTCATGTACGACTTCAGTCTTATCTAAGTATTCTTCATATCCATCATTTGTGATAAACATGGAGTAATATTCCTGAGGTAATGGCGCTACATCAATCTCATTACTGAACAGTGCCAATAACATATTATTGTATGTATCATATTTTACAAATGTTACATCAATATTTGCATTTTCAAGTTCTTCAATCGCTAATGAATTACCTTCTAAAACATTTTCATTATCGACAATCCCGAAGCGTTTTCCACTTATATCATCAATAGATGTAATACGTGTATTATCATACGTTACGAAACTTGTGAAGACTTCTTCCACAACATCATCACTCACCACAACATTTCCTACCGCATTATTAATTCTTATGATAGTAACTAATGCATACGATGATAAACCAATTAATACCACTAACACACCAGTCATAATCATCTCAAGAACTTTATTCCTAGAAAAGAGTCGAGTTAGGATAAATACAAGCGCATTCACAAGAATTAACATTGAGATACCAAGGATAAATAAGGTATAACTTAAACTTAAGTATTGAAGTATATTCACAACTGATAGGATTGAAATAACCGCAAATAATCCAAATAGTATTAAATTAATAAACTCATTCGATTTTCTTTTTAACTTTATGGTTTTCATATTATTCTCCATAGTAACGATAAATTTCAATAATACCGTCACGATTCAATAGACTAAACTCACCGGAAGATTGATAACCACTTGTATCAAAACCTTCTTTTTGTACATATGTCCAAGTCGCGGTCACATAGAACGAAGTATAAGATTGACCATTGTATTCAACACTAACGTTAAAGTCAGAAAATGTAATATTAACACTTTCAACTTCTAACAAATTCTCAGCACCATATTTATTAATGTTATAACTTAGATCACGATAGAAATAATCTTTTGCGTAATTATAAATATTAACAATTTCAGGTTGATAAACATACTGCATACCACCGATATCATATGTTCCTTTTTTATTGGACCAGGTATAGAAATCCGCAACGTAATTCGTCACTACACTTGCCGCAATCTCAGGAAGTAAAGCTTCATCATTTATCTTCTCAGATAAAATTTTAAACTGTTCCTTCTGATATTCTGTTGCGGTAGATTGAATTTCATATAAAACAACACCTTCAGAATTACTTATTGTGTTAGAAAAGTAATCTTTTTTCAACTCTAAAAACGTAATAACTACGACTAGTATCATTAAAATTAATGTTGCGATTAAACCTATTATTAAGTGTTTATGTTTCTTCATATCATTCCTTACGCTTAGTAAAAGACTAGTCTCAGACTAGACTATCATTAGTATATCAAGAATAAGATTAATTTTGCATTTATTTTTGAAGCGCTTATTGGCTTATTTCATTCTATTAAAAAAAACGTACATATGATAAAATCATATCGATATGAACAAGAAACGATTATTACCCATCATAGGGCTTACTTTAACTGCGTTAGTATTAGTTTTATTTATAATATCGCCTTATTTAATCAAAGGATTACCCTTTGAATATGGTGGAGATTTAAAACCTACATATTTCCCATACTATACAGAATTTAGATCATTAATCGGACAATTTATAAAGAACAGAGAGTTCCCATTTTATTCATGGAATTTGTTTTTAGGAAATAATTTCTGGGCGAGTAAGAGTTTTTATATGTTAGGAGATGTTTATTATTACGTCTCATTATTATTTAATGTTCATTTCTATGAAATATTTAAACTTCAAACCATAATTAAATTAGTTATTTCATCGTTAAGTATGTTTGCCTTATTAAAGTACTTAAAATCATCAAATATCGTCTCTATTACATTGGCGCTATGTTTTGGCTTTAGTAGTTGGGTTATATTCTTCTTAGGTCAACCAATGTTTGTGTCTGCGTATAGCTTTACGCCATTATTCTTCTTAGCTGTTGAGATGTATCTCAAAGAGAAGAAACTTACGCTATTCATTATTAGTACATCATTATTATTGTTAACTAATTACTATATGTTCTTCTCGTTATCATTCTTTACACCATTCTATTTTATCGCTCGATATTATAGTGTACGTGAAGGATACAAAGATTTTATTAAGGATACACTACTATTAATTGGAGTATATCTAATTGCGGTATTAACCACAATGGTACTTATTCTACCATCCTTATTAAATATCATACAAAATGATCGTGTAGGTACATTCTATTTTGCCTTAGTGTTTGATAAACCTGAAATTTACTTCCATCAACTACAAGCGCTATTTGTCCCAAGTCAAAATATTATATATCAAGATTATAATGTGTTTGAGACGGGATCGCATGTAACCCGTGAATTATGTTTATGGGCTGGATCGATTACATCAATTCTATTACCACAATTTATTACAGATAAAGATAAGTATTATCGTAATGCGATGATTGGATTATATAGCTTTATGATTCTATTACTTATTATTCCAAGTGGAAATATGATGATACTTGGATTTAGTAGTCCAAGTTTTAGATGGACGTATCTATTTATTATTGTGAATCTAATCAACGCTTCACGATACTTAACGAATACACACTTAATTAATATGCGTAATCTAAAACTAAGCTTAATCGTAATATCGATTATCTTAGTCTTTAATGTTCCATTATCGATGTTAGTAACTGGTAATTTAAATCAATTTACAGATAATATTGGATTATTCTATCTATCAATGGTATCGCTTGTTGTATTCATAACGTTATATATCTTAATCAAACTAAACAAGAAATGGTTAATGGTTAGTATATTAGTTTTAACTATAATTCAATTGGCAGCGCATAATATCTGGTTAATTGGATTTATACGCTTAAATGAGAATTCAACGTGGGAGTTTGTTAATAAGGCAACGCATGTTCTACAAGAAAACCCAAATGATTTAAATCGTTATTTCGAAAGTTTAGATCCAGATAATTACAGTGAATTCTATCGTGTTTATGTACCGCATGATAGTTTATATTGGTCATACAGTCATAATCATAATTTACATTATCAGTTAAAAGGTTTGATGACATATGATTCAACGTATGCGCCTTCATTCAATGATATGAAGAAGTTAGCTCCAAGTGTAAAGGATTTTGAAAGTGATTGGATATTTAACATCAAAGATGCGGAAATCATTAATTTCTTAAGTACCAAATACGCAATAGTGGTGAGCGCAGATGAACTACCTCATAATAACTTTAAATTAATCCAAGAGAATTATCAGGGGTCACTCCTAGTTTATGAAAATCTGGATTATACATCAGTTGGTGAGTTGTATACGAATGTCGTGAATTTCGATTATTTAATGAAATTAACAGAAGTCGATCGTTTACCATTTTTAACTAAATCTGTTATTGCGAAACCTGAGAATGTCGAAGAAATTAAAACATTGATTGGAAATTCATCAGGTAAATTACAACATATTGATTATCATAATAATTACTTTTATGGTGATATTACAACCATTGAAAAAGGGTTTATGATTCTTAAGATTCCATATGATGCAGGTTGGGAAGTTAAAGTTAATGGAAATGTTGTGAAAACGTATCAGGTTAATGGTGGATTTATCGGTATACAAGTCGACAGTGGTTATAATGAAATTGTAATGAATTTCATACCTGAAGGGTTTAAAGCTGGTTTAATACTTTCGATTATTGGTGTAATTCTATCAATTGGTATAATCGTTTATGATTTACGTCGTTCTAAAAAAAGAGGTGTTCAAATATGAAAATAAGCGCAAACGCATTAGATCGTCAGTTTTTTATGCATCAAGATGCATATGAACAAAAAGCGTTGGACGTTTTACGTAGTGGGTATTATATCTTAGGGAATGAAGTTAAGGCATTTGAACAAGAATTCGCAAATTACATTGGTTCAAACTATTGTGTTGGTTTAGCGAATGGTTTAGATGCACTATGGATCTCAATTAAACTCTTAGGAATTAAAGAGGGTGATGAAGTATTAGTTCAATCAAACACCTATATTGCGACAGTAATGGGCATTACGATGAATGGCGCAACACCTGTATTTGTCGAACCGAATGAATTTCATAATATGGATGATGCGAATTTAGAATCATATATTACTCCTAAGACAAAAGCTATTTTAGTTACACATTTATATGGTCAAGCTACGAATATGGAAAAAATTGTTCAAATCTGTGAGAAATATAATTTATATCTTGTGGAAGATTGTGCTCAATCCCATGGTGCACAATATAATCACAGAATGACTGGATCAATTGGACATGTTGGATGTTTTAGTTTCTATCCATCAAAGAATTTAGGTTGTTTTGGGGATGGTGGTGCAATTGTGACAAATGATGAACAATTAGCAGAAAAAGTAAGAACATATCGTAATTATGGCTCTCAGAAACGTTATTTCAATGAAATCGTTGGGACTAATTCCCGTTTAGATGAACTTCAAGCAGGTTTACTGCGCGTTAAATTAACCTTTATGAATGAACTAACTGAAGAGCGTGAAAATCTTGCACAACGATTAATAAATGAAGTGAATAACCCATTTATTGAGTTACCAAGAGTTGATAAGAATTGTACACATGTATGGCATCTATTTGTCGTAAAGACAAATTATCGTGATGAGTTAATGACCTATTTAAGTGCAAATGAGATTCAAAGTTTAATTCATTATCCAATTCCTCCACATCTTCAAGAAGCTTATAGTGAATTAGGGTATAAGAAGGGTGATTTTCCAATCTGTGAAGAACTCGCAAACCAAGTTTTAACGTTACCGTTATACAATGGAATGACGAATGATGAACTAAGCTATCTGATTGATAAACTCAACCAATTTAAGGTTTAAAATGAAACTTCGGAAATTAAGTAAAATCGATATTCCATTCATGTTGGAATGGATGAAAGATACAGAGATAACACGTCAATTTAGAGCTGATTTTTCTAATTCAACCTATGAATCTGTACAGAAGTTCGTAGAGTTAGCACAAGATTTTACATACGCAAGACACTATGCGATTGTGAATGATTCAGATGAATATCTTGGAACCATCAGTTTAAAAAATATCGATACACTTAACATGAAAGCAGAATTTGCGATTGTATTACGTAAAATTGCACAAGGAACAAACATTGCGTATGATGCGAGTAAAGCATTGTTAGAGATTGCGTTTAACGAAATACATTTACATAAAGTTTATCTAAATGTACTTACACACAATGTGAGAGCGAATCGTTTTTATCAAAAGTTTGGGTTTAAATTAGAAGGTACCTTTATTGATGATATAAAGATAGAAAATGAATTTTATAGTTTAAACTGGTATAGTATATTAAAGGAGTCTTATGAGTCATTGGATCAATCTAACTGAGTTTGGGGATAATCGAGGAAAACTCATTTCTGTAGAAAATATGAAGAACATTCCATTTAAAATGGAACGTCTTTTCTATATCTATGATACGGATACTGAAGCAGTTAGAGGAAAACATGCGAATCGCAACAGTTCCTTTATTTTTATTTGTGTAAGTGGTGGATGCGATATTGTAGTAGATAATGGTTCTACATTACATGAATATCATTTAGACTTACCAACTAAGGCATTATATTGTCCAAAAGGAACATGGAAAGAGATGGTTCATTTTAAACCAGGTACTGTTTTATTAGTCATATCTGATCAACCTTATGACAATTCTGAATATATACGAGATTATACAGAATTTAAGGAGTACTGTAAGAACCATGGCTAAATTATCAATTATTATTCCAGTTTATTTTAATGAAATGAATTTATATGATTTATACGATGATTTAAAAGAAAAAGTTCTAGGTAAAATCGACCAATATGAGTTAGTTTTTGTGGATGATGGATCACTCGATCAATCATTTACAATTCTAAAAGATATCCAATCAAAGGATTCTAATGTAATGGTAGTCAAACTTTCACGTAATTTTGGATCACATGCGGCAATTCTTGCTGGATTGATTCATTCAACTGGTGATTGTGCTGTAATGAAAACCGCAGATTTACAAGAACCTTCTTCAATGATTCTTGAGATGTTTCAGAAATGGAAAGATGGAAACAATGTTGTATTAGCAATTCGAAAAGATCGTCAAGAACCTTGGTTACAGATCTTCTTCTCAAATTTATATTACAAACTAATGCGTAGAATTGCGATTAAAACAATGCCAGATGGTGGTTTTGATTGTTTCCTCATTGATCGAAAAGTGATCAAAGTATTAGAAATGATGGATGAGAAAAATTCTACGATCATGGGACAGATCTTATGGGCAGGATTTAAAACTGACATGATTTACTACACCCGACTTAAACGTGAAAAAGGGAAGAGTCGTTGGACATTATCGAAAAAGATTAAATTATTTGTCGATAGTATCTTAGCCTTTAGCTATTTCCCAATACGATTTATTTCAACGATGGGTATTCTTACGTTCTTTGGGACAATCATTTGGTTATTATATATTTTATACGCTAAATTCTTTATTGGGATTGAAGTTGAAGGTTGGACTACACTTATGATAACGAGTCTATTTTTCTATGGGCTTATTTTATTAACCCTTGGTATCATAGGTGAATATTTATGGAGAGCATTTGATGCGTCTCGTCAACGTCCATCATTTATTATAGAAGAATTAATTGAACCAAAAGGAGCTAAACATGAATAAATACGATGTGATTGTAGTTGGATGTGGTTATGCTGGATCTGTTACAGCAGAACGTTTCGCATCTCTCGGTAAATCAGTTTTAGTCATCGATAAACGTAAAGAAATTGCTGGAAACATGTTTGATTACAAGGATGAAAATGGGGTGAATGTACATAAGTATGGTCCTCATATATTCCATACAAATCGTCTAGAAGTAGTTAATTACTTATCACAATTTACAGAATGGTATCCATATGAACATCGCGTACTAGGTTATGTGAATGGTCAACTAGTTCCAATTCCGTTTAATCTTAAATCAATTGAAATGTGTTTTGATGAACAAACCGCAACAAATATGAAAAAGGTATTAATTGATACATATGGAATGGAAAAGAAAGTCACAATTCTTGAACTTATGAAACATGAAAACCCAGTTCTTCAGAACTTGGCAAACTTTGTGTTTGAAAAAGTATTTAAAGATTACACGATGAAACAATGGGGCTTAACCGTTGAAGAGATTGATCCTATGGTTACCAATCGTGTACCTGTACATGTATCATATGACGATCGATATTTCCAAGATAAATACCAACAAATGCCTAAGAATGGCTATATTGAAATATTTAAGAAGATGTTAAATCATCCAAATATCGAAGTAAGATTAAATACAGAAGCACGTACATTACTCGATATTGATGTAGAAAATAAATCCATTAAATTTATGGGTGAACCATTTACTGGGAAATTAATTTATACAGGAGCGATTGATGAACTATTAGATTATCGTTTTGGGGCATTGCCATATCGTTCACTTGAGTTTGATCTACAATCACATAACGATATCTATCAACCAGTAGGGACAGTCAATTATCCTACACCAGCAGATGAACATGGTTATACACGCATTACAGAATATAAACACATGATGGAGAAGCTGCCTGAGAATACGACAATCGCAGTAGAATACTCACTCTTGTATGATCGTAATGCGGATAAAGGAAATATTCCATATTATCCAATATTTACTGAATCGAATCAAACTCAATATCAACGTTATGTACAAGCTTGTGAAGGTATCAATAATTTCCATCTTTTAGGTCGATTAGCTGAGTACCAATACTATAATATGGATGCGATTATTTATCGTAGTCTTCAACTGTTCGATAAGATTAAGTAGTCGATTAGTCAGTATGATATAATTCTAAGGACCTTATGAAACGAAATCTCTTTAAAAACTACATTTTTTATATACTCTATCAAGTATTCACAATCTTAATCCCATTTATTGTAGTACCTTATACCACTCGAACGATTGGCGCAGAAGGTCTTGGAATAAATGCTTTTTCTAGTTCAATCGTACAATGGTTTGTCATATTCGGATATATGGGTATATCAATGTATGGGAATAAAGAAATTGCTCGTGTAAGAGATGATAAAGCTCATTTATCTAAAACATTTATGGGTATTCTTAGCATGCAAGTATGCAATATGTTACTTGTGATCATACTTTATTTCTTATTTGTCGTATTCGCTCCATTAGAATATAAGAATATTTATCTCATCCAAGGTGTATCATTGTTCGCAACAGTATTTGATATAACATGGTTCTTCCTTGGGGTTGAAGACTTTAAGAAATCATCCTTAAGAAGTATTATATTTAGATTGATTAATGTAGCGCTAATCTTCATGTTCGTTAAATCAATCGATGATTTGGATATCTTTGTCTGGATCAATGTTGTGACAGCAGTACTTGCTCAATTAGTGTTATTTTTCCAACTCAAAGAGTACATCAATTTTAAACCAGTTAATATAATTGAATCGTATAAAATTCATATGAAACCTAATTTAGTCTTATTTGTCCCGCAAATTGCGATTAGTATTTATAGCGTTTTAGATCAAACAATGACAGGATTACTTGCGGATAAAACACAATTAGCCTTTTATCAACAAGCAATTCGTTTCGATAAAATGTTCTTATACTTTATCACTTCAATTGGAATGGTTATGTTACCTCGAATCGCAAATGAACACGCAAAAGGTGATGATAATAAAATCAATGACTATTTAAATGTGACCTTTAAACTCGCATTGTATCTAGCGATTCCAATGATGTTTGGGATGATTGGCGTTGGGCCATTCTTTATTGATTGGTTTATGGCACCAGAATTCAAAATTGTTGGTTTCTTAATCGCTATGATGAGTCCAATTATTCTATTTATCGCACTTTCCAATGTATTTGGTACACAATATTTAGTCCCAACAAACAGACTTAGCCAATACAGTAAGAGCGTTATTATTGGCGCAATTGCGAACTTCTTATTCAATTTATTATTAATCCCACGATTTGGCGCAATCGGCGCAGGTTTAAGTGTTATGTTTGCGGAATTATGTGTAACCGCGGTTCAATATTTCTATATTCGTAAATCGATTCAATTAAATGTTGGATTGAAGAGTATTATTATTTACTTTATTTCCGCAATTCTAATGTGTGCAGTTGTTTATGGAATTGGATTAAGCTTTGGACCACGTATCTTGACGAATCTACTTCAAGTTACTGCAGGATTTATTGTTTATATGGCATTATTAACGTTAATGAAAGAACCTTTTCATATTAAAATGTTAGATCAAGTTTTACGACTTGTTAAACTCAAAAAGAACTAGAGGGAACTATGGCAAAAGTAAGTATTATCGTACCTACATACAATGTGGAACAATACATCCGGAAATGTTTGGATAGTTTAGTCAATCAAACATCAAAGGATTTTATTGCGTATATTATCAACGATGGTTCACCAGCGAACGAATTTGAAATAGCGAATGAATACGCTGAAAAGTATGATTTCATTAAGTCCATTAAAAAGGAAAACGGTGGCTACGGTTCAGTTTTAAACATGGCTTTTGCGATGATCGATACACCTTATGCACTTATTTGTGATCCAGATGATTATTTAGTCGAAAATACGATTGAACATTTACTTTATTTAATGGAATCAAATGAAGCGGATATGGTAGTTGGATCGAAAAACTTAATCTATTCAGATAATAGTGAAGTAGTCTATGACCAAACGTATAATAAATCCATTGTTAAACTGATTGATAAACAATGTTATAAGAGATCAGACGATAATTTTAAAGACTTATATTTCGTGGATCCATCCCCACATTCAAAACTCTATAAAACAGAGTTTGCGAAAAAAGTGAAATTTCCATTAAAAGTTAGTTTTACCGATAATCTTTTATTCTTTGTGTGTTTAAATCAAGCCAATAAAGTGGTTTATTCAAATGAACCATTAGCGTATTATTTGATTAATCGTGAAGGAAATACTTCGACTGACGTTAAACCACAAGTAATCGATTACTGGATAAAAGTTCAAACAGAAATTCTTGAACAATCTAAACAATTGGATAATGTACCATCGGTATTTTATTATCGTATGTTTGAAACATTCAAGTTCGTATTTAATATGATTGAAAAAGTTCATGCGGATAAGAAAGTATTACTCGAAAAACTTAAATCTACATACACAATTTTTGAACCTTTATTACCTCATTATTCAGTAATTGAAGAATATTACACAAAGATGTCTGATGTTAGTGGTAAAGAACGTATTAATGATTTAGCATTAATTAACTCTAAAGATAGAGCTGTATTTGATAAACTAGTCTATCGTAAATTGAATCGATTATTGTATGGAAATGGATTGAAAACTAAAATATTGAATCTAATAGGCGGAATATAGAATGTATCCAATTAAAGTGAGTGTTATTGTCCCAGTTTATAACGTTGAAAAATACCTAGATGAATGTTTAGGTTCTTTAGCGCGTCAAACTCTCAATGAGATTGAAATCATTGTCGTAAACGATGGGACAAAAGATAACAGTCAAATCATTATCGATCAATATGTTGAGAAATACCCTAATAAATTCGTGAGCTTAATCAAAGAAAATGGTGGATTGGGAGATGCACGTAATTATGGCATTCCTTACGCAAAAGGTGAGTACATTGGATTTATCGATAGTGATGATGTCGTAGATCATACAATGTATGAAAAACTATATCAAAGTGCTTACGAAAATGACTCTGATTTAGTCGTTTGTGATCTGGAATATTTTTACGATAATTCAAATGATAAACTTTATAAACAAGGATTTGTCGCAGTTGATGGTGTAAGTATGACTAAGTCATTATTTCTTTCGCCCTTATTTGCGTGGAATAAATTGTATCGAAGAACCTTATTTATCGAATCAGGATTAAAGTATCCAATCGGATTATGGTATGAAGATATACCAGTATCAGTCCCATTCTTTACAATTGCGAAGAAAATAAGTGTTGTGAACGAAAGCTTAGTTCATTATCGTCAAAGAACTACTTCAATCATGGGTTCTGTAGATAATCCAAAGACACAAGATATTTTTAAGATAATGGAATTATGCACAGAATATTTTGAAAGAAATAATCTTTTTGAATTGTACTATTATGAACTTGAGTTCTTAATGATTGAACAACTAATGTTAAACGGTGGATTTAGATTTTTATTATCTAAACATCAAGCACCTAATTTAAGTAAATCATTAACTATTTTAAATACTAAGTTTCCTAAATGGAGAGAAAATCCATATTTGATTAATTTACCAAAGAAATACCAAATATACATAAAGCATATGAATGTTAGTCTTATTCAACCTTTATCTTTTTATTTGAAATTAAAAGAACATTTCGCAAAACATTAATCATAATTTAATTAATGTTTTAATATACGTATAGTGAAATATTCAAATTTTTATTATTTTAGGTACATTGTATAGATGTGAATATATTTGTTATACTGAATACGGATTTATTGTTTAAGAAAGGCTGATTCAATAATATGAAGGAATTATTTCGTAAAGGAACAAATGCACTATTTTTGATTCTTTTTTTTGGTATGATACTTAGTTCTGTGTTGTATATTTTCGTCTACAAGGAACAACAAGCCGTTTCCTTTATTGAAAACCGTAATTTATACACGATTGAACATTTATATGATAATGAAACACTCGATGATACATTCCAAGTAAAGTTAGCACATATTCTAGAAGATCAATTCTTTATGCGTTATGAGATCGTAAATGGCAAACGTAAAGTAAATTATTATCTTACTAGTCTGATTTTCCAGATTTCAAGTATGGAAACTGAATTAACACCACTTAATGATCCAAATTTATTTAGAATTGGGACATCGAATTACATTGTCACAAAACCCATGGTATATGAAGAAAGAATAGAAACACGTGTTAAAGAACGTCTTGATCAATATGCAGCTCTACAAGAGTTCTTCCCTGATAAAAATGTATTTGTTTATCATCCAATCCAAGCGCATGAAACAAGCTTATTTGATGAAGTAAATGAACTTGAGACATATGGTGTAGAACTAGATGAAATGATGAAAGAATATGCGAAAGTCCCTTATAAATCTTTAACAATAGAAGATTTAGAGTATTATGAACAACATTTCTATTCATCTGATCATCATTGGAATCATCTTGGAAGTTACATTGGTTATCGCGATATGCTCAGTATGTTACAACCAGAATCACAACCATTAGAACCATCGTATTTAGATTGCAACTATAAATTCTATGGAAGCTTCTCGACTCGTACAGGTGGTATTTTAGACCCTAGCGAATTCTGTTTATTCCAATATGATTTAGCGAATTATACAGTTGAACTAGATAATGGTGATATCACAAACCTTGAAATGTATGAAGAGTTCTATGATCAAGCTGAAACATTTGAATCATGGACTTACTTATACAATCTTGCATATCCATTTAAAGGCTATATGAATACCTATCGAAGCGGCGTTAATGATAAAGTATTGTTTGTAGTAGGTGACTCTTATATGGGTCCAGTATTGCCGTTATTAGCTCAACACTATGGGACAGTTTATGCGATTAATCCAGTAAACTATTATCTAAAGTATTATAAAACATTTGATTTCTATGGGTTTATTGAAGAGAAAGAAGTAGATGATATTATGTTTATGATTACAATTGAAAACTATTTCTATGCGGATGAATATGGACCACGTTATAAATTTAATAATGTTATTAAGGGGGATGAGTAATGTTATTCAGTAGTATGACATTTCTATTGTTGTTTTTTCCACTGACAATCATTTTATATTTCTTATCAACGAATATTCATTATCGAAATACGATATTATTAATCGCTTCTATCGCTTTCTATTCTTGGGGTGAAGTATCTACATTAGGATTAATGCTTGTTGTGATTATTGTGAACTACTCTTTATCCATCGTTATGGATAAAAAAGAAGGGAATTCACGTAAACTAATCTTATGGCTAATTGTAATATTGAATCTTGGATTACTTTCTTACTTTAAGTATTCGAACTTCTTTCTAGAGAATACGAACTTTATCTTTGGGACTGATTTTGCGTATAGTGAAGTTTTCTTACCGATCGGTATTAGTTTTTATACATTTAGAGTTATATCGTATGTTGTTGATGTGTATCGAAAGAAAATCCCAGTTCAAAAATCGTTCTTAATCATTGCGAACTATATGGTTTTATTTCCAACCCTTATTTCAGGTCCAATTGTACGTTATGAAACAATCCATGAGGAATACCAAAGTCGTAAAGTTTCAATGGATGATGTTGTGGATGGTCTTCAACGTTTCATCATTGGTTTATCTAAGAAAGTATTAATCGCGAATCAAGTCGCAGTTATTGCGGCAGATGTATTCAAGATTACGGATTTGAGTTCATTGAATTCAACACAGGTGTATATAGCAGTAATCTCATTCACATTACAAATCTATTTTGATTTCTCAGGTTATTCAGATATGGCTATAGGAATAGCCCGTATCTTTGGATTCCATTTCCTTGAAAACTTTAATTATCCTTATATTGCCACAAGCATAACTGACTTTTGGAAACGTTGGCATATTTCATTAAGCACATGGTTTAGAGATTATATCTATATCCCATTAGGCGGGAATAGAGTTAACTTCTTACTCTGGATTAGAAATATCGCAATAGTATGGTTTGCGACTGGTTTATGGCATGGAGCCGCATGGAATTTCGTTTTATGGGGTGTTTATTTCGGTATTTTATTAATTCTTGAAAAACTCTTCTTAGGAAAAGTACTCTCATTTTTAAAGGGATTAAATCATCTAATTACAGTATTCTTAATCATGATAAGTTGGGTAATCTTTAATTCATCGAGTGTTGATCAGATATTCGCATTCATAAATCGCATGATATTTATTACACCATATGATGCGGATTCACTAATTAACTTAAATTTTGGAAACTATTGGCCATATTATTTATTAGGGATTCTCTTTAGTACTCCACTCATTCCTTGGATAGAAACTAAATTAAAAACAAGCACACTATACAACTTGTTAAAGAGTATTATTGTCCTTGCTTTATTTGTTCTATGTATTATCTTCTTAATTGATAGTAGTTATAATCCATTTATCTACTTTAAATTCTAATATCCTTCTTCAGGAAAATAGAAATTAAGAGTCGTATCATCTGCCAATCCATAAAACTCTTTAAATACTTCCAAATGATATGTATCATCTGCTTCAATATCACCACCATGAATGGTAAAAATTGGATAGCGTATTAACCAAATATCCTTAACATCAGGATTATCGAGGTAATATTGAATTTGAGATAAGCGAATGTTATGGACAGATTGTACTAAATTGTATTTATATAATAATTGTTTACTGGTACTAAAACATAACACAAGTAGAGGAAGTATTAGTAGCTTAGAGAAAATCTTTTGATCTAAACTCGAATAAATAATTGCACATGTCACAATGAGATAATAAACAGTATACAACGATGAGCGATATCCAAATATTGGAGATAACATCATTACGCCATTACTAATACCTGCAAGTAACACAAAGAAGAAAAGTTTTAGCTGATCTTCTTTTTTAAATGAAATATAGATAAAATGGAACACTACAAGAATAAATAATGGCCAAAAAATCAGATTAAAGTAAGAATTAACATCAATGAATAAGTTGAATATTTCATTTGGAAAACGACTATTAATTGTAAGTGTTAAACTCGTAAAGGCCGCAATGATAAAGAATAACGAATGGATTAGTGTAAATACTATATTTTTTCTTTCTTTAATCAAGTTCTCTAATAATTTTAGTAACGATAATCCAGAGAATACTAATACTAGATAACGATGTTCAATGAAGGTGAATCGGATAAAATTCGTATAATTAAATTTTAATTGTTCAAAGATAGAAAGATTAATCCAAGCACTATGATCACGCAATAATCTTGAACTAGCACCAGGTGAGATTCTAATTAATATCAAACCTAATAAACTAATTAAGAAGAACGATAAATAAGTTATTGGAATCGTACGATCACGTACAAAGATATAAACCAATAATACGAAGTTCGCAAAAACCAATACGACTGTCGCATTCTCCATCATAAAGCTAGATATAAACAATATAATTCCAAGTACTGGTATCATCCATTTTTCAATACGAGAATATTTCTCGATATTTTTTAAAACAATTGAAAAATAGAATAGAGATAGTGCTAAAGGTATAAGATATGTCGTACCCATAAGCCATGTATAAGTTTCCATTCTCAATTCATCTTTAACACTAAACATTAAGAATATAATTAATAAAGATGCTGTAACACTTTTCTTTAAACCAGCAATTTTTAGAATAGAATAGATAATTAGAGCGAATAACCCAGCATTCAAACTATTCCATATCCATTTATGCGGTGTAACAAGAAAACCATAAAGTTCACTAAAGAATCGACCTGACCACGTAAAATAGAATTCAAAGGCTAAAACAAATGGATTATTTTTCATTCCATTTAATGCATAACCCCAGTCATCACCTGCAAGAGGTACTTTGGTAGAGATAAAATAGAAGAACACAAAAACAAATAATACACTTACAACATAAATATGATTTCTTAAAAAGTTCGAAGATTTCTTAAAATATGGTTTCATAATAACCTCAATGTCATAGTTTACTATATCATAGAATCATATTTTCATAAATATTCGCCGAAATGATCAAGATATAATGAACATAATACTGACTTTTATGAAATGACTTTCGTGTATAATAAATTGATGAATAAATACAAAGATGAATTCTATTTATTGATGTTCGTTACTCAGGGGGATTTATGATATTGAAGAAATTTGCGCTTATATCACTTAATTTACTATTCGGATTAATCATTTCATTAATAAGTTATGTGTTAATTCAATATTCTAATGGATCAATAACTCAATTAAATAGAATGCCAATTAGCAATTGGATTATTTTTGTGATTTTAATTATATTCATCTTCCTTTTATATAGCTTTACTAAAACGATTAAATTAAATATTAATGAAAAACAGACTACGATAATAATACTCATCACTTCGTTAATAATATTTCTCATCCAAATTTTCATTGCATATCAAATCTATTTCTATACAGGATGGGATGCAAGTGCTGTTAGAAATGCCGCATTCTATTTCATTGAACACCCTGATAAGATTGCGAAGTATTTTAATTACTACTTTTCGTATCACGTGAATCAAACGAGTATTACGATTTTATTGGGATATATCATGAAGTTTTTTCATCAATTAGGTATAGCAAACTATTATTTTGGGACTGTTATATTTAGTGTGTTATCTGTAAATCTATCGGGTTTATTGCTTGCATTAAATTTAAATAAACTAATTAAAAATAAAATTGTTGTATTAATGGGTTTTGGATTATTCACATTACTATGTTCAATATCACCTTGGATTACCATTCCATATTCAGATACATTAATGATGATATTTCCGAGCATTGCCTTGTATGTGTATCTTAAATTAAAGGGTAATTATTGGGATATTCTATCTTGGACAATAATCTTTATTAGTTCGTTTATTGGAAGTCTAATTAAACCTCAATCTCTAATTATGTTAATAGCGATTGTCTTATATGAACTTGTGATTAAACGTAAATCAAACATAAAACAGGAGTTGACTCGATTTGTAATTATTATTGTGGTTGGGATAATTACATTCATAAGTACAAACGCACTTCAGAAAACACTTGTTGAGTTGGGGCAATTCAAACAAAATCCTGAATTAGCATTTACAGTTCCTCATTACTTAATGGTAGGACTTAATTTAGACAGTTATGGAACATATACTTCTGAAGATGCGGAAATCTCTTATGGTCAATTTACAATTGTTGATCGAGAAACAAAGAACTGGGAAATCATCCAATCTCGTGTGAATTATCTTAATGAAAATGGTTGGCTTAATTTTTTAGTCAATAAAGCAGTTATCAATTTCAACGATGGTAGTTTTGCGTGGGGAATGGAAGGTGATTTTTATCAGAAGTTGTTTGATCGTAGCTCAAGTATCGCAGAAACATTACGTAATTATTATTATCATGATGGCGCATATTTTGACTATTTCCTACTATTAAAACAATTTGTTTGGTTAAGCATTATTATCCTAATGGGTATGCAAATACTTATAAAAAATAAAGAAGATGAAGTATATCTGCTGTATATAATTTGTATTGGAATAATTCTATTCAATATGATATTTGAAGCTAGAGCACGTTATTTATTTGCGTTTGTACCATATTTCATAATGGTTGCGAGTTATACCATCGATAAATTATCGATAATAAATTTTACATTCGAACTTGATAAGACCAATAATAAATAATCGGCACATCTTTATAACCATTAGTTTATTGGAATATCACACTTTAATCATGATAGAATAAAAATATTGACTGTGATTAGTATCTAATCGCACTCACTAATTAAGGAAGTTAGCTATGTTTTCTCTTAAGAAATTCCAATTTGTTCTTATTAATTTAATTTTCACATTATCGTATTTGATTCTGTCTTTTCAATACATTATTGTAACGGGCTTAGCTTTTAAAGTTCTTTTAATTGTTTTATCCTTTTTAAATGCATTTTTACTCTTATTTACAAAGAAAACACGAATTGGTGTTATGTTCATTTTAATTGCACTCACATCAATATACTTTGGCGTTCAGACCGTATTCTTTAGATCTTTCAATCAATATGGAATGATTACTACAGCACTTTCCGTACAATCTAATATGTTTAAATTCGCAGGTAGTGCATTAGAATTTACGCGATTAACGGATGTGATTTATTTTACTGTTCCATTTATTGCACTATATCTTGCGATAAAACTCTATAAGAAAAATCTTGTGATAACATCCCCATTTCAACAATTACTCATAATACTTTTATTAATTACTCTAGGATATACACAGTATTCTACATTTCATAAAGAGCTAGACGCATCTCAAAGTAATCCAATCAATCTTGTCGACTCAAGTGTTATTTATGCTAATATCCCAAACACGAACGTATTTGTGGCACAGTTTGGGTTGAACGGATTATTATTACGTGAATTTGATATGACGATTGAACCAATCGAAGTACAAGCTGAATTAACAATTGAACAACAGATATCCGCTTTACTTAATCAGAAACCAGCTACAGTAAAAAGTGATTATTCAGGAATCTTTGAAGGGTTAAACGTTCTCCTTATTGAAGCAGAGTCTTTAAATAACTTAGCTATCGATCCTGAACTAACACCAACTCTCTATCGCCTTAAACATAGTGGATTGTTTGTAAGAGGGTATAATTCACCTCTATTAGCGGGTTCTACATCTGATACAGAGTTTATGGTAAATACAAGTTTACTTCCATCCAATAACGGTAAAATTACATTTAATGCGTTTGCGGAGAATGCATATCCATTAACCCTTGCGAAATCATTTACGGATCAAGGATATTTCTCAATGGCTAGCCATAATAATTATGGTGTTTATTACAATCGAAGCGTCATGTTACCAAATCTTGGATATACATTTTATGATGCATTAGGATTAAATGCATATGATAATGTGGAAGATTCCTATGTCATTGATCACATAAAATGGATCATGTATGAATATGAAAATTATTTCTCATTTTGGATTACCTATAATGGTCATCAACCTTACTCTATGGATACACTTAATGAAACGATGTTGAAATATTACGATGTTGTGAATAAGCGATATCCTGATATGCCTGAAGCAGAAAAGATATACTTTGCGAAGAACATGGATTTGGATAAAGGATTAAGTGATTTACTCAAAGACTATGAAAATAATGATCTATTAAAAGATTTAGTAATCATAATCTATGGTGATCATTTTCCTAAAGGACTTTTTGAAAATAAAGAAGATTATCGTACAATGTGTGAAGCGAATGGCATTGAATTTAACATTTGTTTTAATACCCCATTTATAATTTGGCATAATGATGAAATAATGGGTAATATTGATAAAGTATCCTCTCCATTAGACATTGCGCCTACAATTTATGACTTATTTAATATAGAATATCCATATCAACTAGCCTTAGGTCAAAGTGTATTTGATCCAAGTTATACAGGATTTAATTTCAATGAATTTGGTGTAATTAAATCGAATGACTTTACGTTTGATACATTACGAGGAACAATTACTCATAATTGGACAAAGACCGAAGAAGAATTTAGAGTAGAAGCTGACGCATTGTATGCGAAATTACAATTAGGCTTTAAGATAGTAGAAACGGATTATTTTAATTCATTGGAGTATAAGAAAGGTAGCTTAGGTGAATAATGATAAAAGTTAATGTGATTGTTCCTATTTATAATGCTGAAAAACATCTTAAGTTAACTCTTGATTCTTTAGTTAATCAAACATTAGATTCTTTCGAGTTAATCCTAGTAAATGATGGTTCTTCAGATAATTCTCAGGAAATAATTGATGCGTATAAAACTAATTATCCAACATTAATTAGATCTTTTACTAAACCAAATGGTGGAATTGCACATACGCGTAATTTCGGTTTTCAACAAGTTAATAGTGAGTATTTTGGATTTGTGGATAGTGACGATATTGTCGAATCAGATATGTTTGGGAAACTTTATTTAAGCGCAAAGGATAATAATTCTGATTGTGTTTTTTCTGACTTTTATTGGACATATCCAGACTATGAAACACGAACTAATGATGGACCTTATTTAGATAATAAAGAAATTCTAATTAAAATGTTTGCGACACTTTGGAACAAGCTCTATCGTACTGATTTTATAAAACAATTAGATCTTCATTTCCCTGATGGTTATCGTTATGAAGACGCATCATTCTTATATCGATTAGCTCCATTTATTAAGAAATGGTCTTATGTTAATATACCTTTTGTCCATTATAGACAAACAGTTGGGTCTATTACCCATAATCATAATGATCGCGTTAAAGACATGATTTATGTTTTTAATGATATTTTGAATTTCTATAAGGATAAACATCTCTTTAATGACTATAAATTAGAGTTGGAATATCTATTCATTCGTTTCTTCCTCGGTAATTCTTTCTTAAGAACGTGTCAAATTAAAGACAAGAATGATCGTAATAAAACCTTAGAGTTGAGCTATACCATATTAGCTGATAACTTTCCTTCATGGAAACAAAACTCTTATTTAAATCAAGGTGGATTAAAAAACTTATATTTTAAACTTATTAATAAATCAACATATAAATTGTTCTCTATAGTGTTCACAATTTATTATCGATTTAAGCAAGAAAAACTTAGTTAATCGATAACATTTCCACTTAAATACCTTATATTTAAAGGTTATTTTACAGAAAACAATATATTCACAAACAATTTAATATAGTATAATTATTGAGACATTATACAGGGGGAAAACTTGTGGGGTTAGGTCATCTTACGTTTTGGGGAAATTCAAATTCTTTACTTTTATTAGATGTCCAAATCAATAATTTTTTATTTTGAAGATTGCTTATAGTGAGCAATTTTTTAATGTTAGTCGTTAATAATAAATAGGGGAAATATTTATGCAAAAACTGAGTAGACAATCCGGTTGGATTAAGAATTTCATTATGTTAAGTTTAAGAAAAATAACAATTGTTACAATAGCCTTATCAATTGGTCTTTTTCAGAGTATTGAGTTTAAACTTGATGTTCAAGCAACTGATTCATTAGTGAATCCTTTTGCGAGTCAAGACCAGTACAGAGATTCTGTTGCAAGTCTTTCGAAAGAAAAAGATAGTACTTTAAATAAGAAGACTACTCTATCTTTAGAAAAACTTAAAAAAGATAATATTGCATTAGAAAAAGAATATCAAACTGCAAAAGGCAATCGCTTTAATGTAACATTTAATGATAATGTTGATTTGGTAAAAGTATATGAAATTTTATCTGACTATAAATATAAAATAATTGGTAAAAGTGAATTACGTCAATTTTCTGTAAAGCTAGATGATTATGAAGGTTTCATTTCTAAATATGAAAGCTTTATCAAAAATGTTGTGACAGATTCGAAATTCGAGTCAAGTGCAGTTCCAAATGATTATTATTTCTATGATCAATGGGCACTTTCTGCAATGAATTTATCTTCAGCTTGGGAATTTGAAAAAGGTTCTTATGATATTTTAGTTGCGGTTATTGACTCAGGAATTGATAGAGATAATCCGGATTTATACAATGCTGATATTAGATTGGGATGGGATGTGATTTTTGATGAGGCAGTTGATTGGGATTCTACTGGTCATGGAACCTTAGTTAGTGGAATTATTGGTGCGAGTACTAATAATGGAAATGGTATTTCAGCTGTAAACTGGAATGTTGCAATAGTTCCATATCGTGTCACTTATTCTGATGGTGAAGCATATTCATCTGATATAGCTTCTGCTATTTATGTTGCTACAGATTTAGGTATAGATGTAATTAATATTAGTCTTGGTGGGCCGACAAATGATCCAGTTCTTAGTAATGCAATTACATATGCTGTTTCTAAAGGTGTAATTATTGTTGCTGCCGCTGGTAATGATGGAACTGCTACTTATATGTATCCAGCTTCGAATACTGGTGTAATTGGAGTAGGTTCAATCAATGAATTAAATTCTGTTTCATATTTCTCACAACATAATGACAAAATAGATGTAGTTGCTCCAGGTGAAGATATTATTTCTACAGCTGATTACATAAGTTGTGGTTATTGCTACTATGAGATGGTTAGTGGAACATCTTTCTCATCTCCATATGTAGCTGGGGTTGCAGCATTAGCAAAAGCATACTTTCCTGGACTAACCCCTGCAAAATTTGAAAGTATTTTAAAATATTCTAGTCGAGATTTTGGAGCGACTGGTTATGACATATATTATGGATATGGTGTTGTTGATGCTGAAAGAGTATTAAGATATTTAGCACCACCGACTACTCCAAGTGATTTTGCTATAAATAATATAAGCGATAAACAAATAACTATTAATTGGTCGAAATCAAGTGAATACGATGTTATTGCGTATCAATTAGAATATAAAGCTTCTACAGCAACAACTTGGACTATTATTAGTAGTACATTAACTCCAAGTACAACTTCATATACTTTATCTAATCTTTCAAATGGAACAAATTATGATTTCAGAATTAAAGCAAAAGATCATAATACTTCATGGTCACCATATTCAGTAGTCCAAACTGCTAAGCCAATTGATAATTTAGCGCCACTATCACCTTCGAATTTCAAAGTAACAAGTGTCACAGGAACACAAATTAATTTAAGTTGGGCTGCTTCAACTGCACCAGATTTATCAGGTTATAAGATAAGTTATAAAAAAACTACTGATTCAGTATGGACTGAAGTCAATTTAGGGAAAGTTCTTACTTATCAAATATCTGGACTAATTACAGGAGAAAGCTATTCACTTCAAATTCAAGCGTTTGACTCATCGAATAATTTATCTTTGGTTCCTGCAAGCTTAAATGTTACTCCTATTACTTCAACCGAGAATCTTCACTTTACTGATGTTCGGTATAATGGATTAAGTTTTGAGTGGAATCCAGTTTTTGGTGCAACAAGATATGATATTTATCAAGGAACTTCTGCAACAACAATAACAACGAAAATAGGTAGTGTTACAGAGACAAGTTTTAGCACTTTATCAAATTTAACGTTTAATACAACTTACTACTTTAAAGTTCAACCAGTCGCAAATGATGAAACACTTGGTGCAACTCCACTTGTTATCAATACTAAAACTGTTTTAAAGGATTTAACTGGGTTAAACGTTACCAGTCCAAATGCAACGACTGCCGATTTAAGTTGGGCAAGTGTTGAAGGCGCAGCGGGCTATGAAGTGTATTATGCAAAAGCAGGGACGACAACGTATACCTTCTTGAAGAGCGTTACGACCTTAACGACGAATCATACCGGTTTAGTCGCAAATACAACGTACAACTATAAAGTACGTGCGTATCGTATGGCTGGCACAATTAAAGTATTTGGCAATTATTCCTCCATAAGTTCAATTACAACGCCACCTGTGGCACCGGTGATTAAAGCCGTGAGTAAGAATATCGAAACGATTACGGTAAGCTGGACAAAAGTCTTAGGCGCAACGCAATACGTGTTATACATGAATGGATTAGAACACAGTACGATTAGTGATGCGAATGCGATTAGTGTGGATGTCAGTGGCTTAAATCTAGGTGAAAGCTATTCCTTTAGTCTAGTGGCTAAGAATGGTGAACTCAGAAGTGCGAACTCGGCAACAGTTTCATCCATCCCAGTTCCAGCCGTGGTAGGAAACTTTAAGATCAGTGATACAAACTTTAATCGCTTTACCTTAAGTTGGGACGCAGTCGATGGCGCAGATCATTACGATGTGTATCAAGGCACGACTTCGACAGCGGTAACGACAAAAATCGGTTCAGTCACTGAGACAAGTTTCACCACGTTAACTGCCTTGAATTTCAATACGAGTTATTACTATAAAGTAGTACCAGTTACTTCAAATAGTATTTCTGGCGTTACTTCATTAGTTATTACAGGTAAAACAACACTTAAAGAACCAAGTAGTCTATTGGTTACCAGTCCAAATGCGACAACTGCCGATTTAAGTTGGGCAAGTGTTGAAGGCGCAGCTGGATACGAAGTGTATTATGCGAAAGCAGGTACGACAACGTATACGTTCTTGAAGAGTGTGACGACTCTAACTGCGAATCATACGGGTTTAGTCGCTAATACGACGTATAACTATAAAGTACGTGCGTATCGTATGGCTGGCACAATTAAAATATTCGGAAATTATTCCTCCATCAGTTCAATTACGACGCCACCTGTGGCACCAGTGATTAAAGCCGTGAGTAAGAATATCGAGACGATTACGGTGAGCTGGACGAAAGTCTTAGGCGCAACGGAATACGTGTTATACATGAATGGATTAGAACACAGTACAATAAGTGATGCGAATGCGATTAGTGTGGATGTGAGTGGTTTAAATCTTGGAGAAAGCTATTCCTTTAGTCTAGTGGCTAAGAATGGTGAACTCAGAAGTGCGAACTCGGCAACAGTTTCATCCATCCCAGTTCCAGCCGTGGTAGGAAACTTTAAGATTAGTGACACAAACTTCAATCGCTTTACCTTAAGTTGGGATAGTGTCGCAGGTGCAGATCATTACGATGTGTACCAAGGCACGACCTCGACAGCGGTTACGACAAAAATCGGAAGTGTCACTGAGACAAGTTTCACAACCTTAACTGCCTTGAATTTCAATACAAGTTATTACTATAAAGTGGTTCCAGTTACTTCAAATAGTATTTCTGGCGTTACTTCATTAGTTATTACAGGTAAAACAACACTTAAAGAACCAAGTAGTCTATTGGTTACCAGTCCAAATGCGACAACTGCCGATTTAAGTTGGGCAAGTGTTGAAGGGGCAGCTGGATACGAAGTGTATTATGCGAAAGCAGGTACGACAACGTATACCTTCTTGAAGAGCGTTACGACCTTAACGACGAATCATACCGGTTTAGTCGCAAATACAACGTACAACTATAAAGTACGTGCGTATCGTATGGCAGGTACCGTTAAAGTATTTGGCAATTATTCCTCCATAAGTTCAATTACAACGCCACCTGTGGCACCGGTGATTAAAGCCGTGAGTAAGAATATCGAAACGATTACGGTAAGCTGGACAAAAGTCTTAGGCGCAACGCAATACGTGTTATACATGAATGGATTAGAACACAGTACGATTAGTGATGCGAATGCGATTAGTGTGGATGTCAGTGGCTTAAATCTAGGTGAAAGCTATTCCTTTAGTCTAGTGGCTAAGAATGGTGAACTCAGAAGTGCGAACTCGGCAACAGTTTCATCCATCCCAGTTCCAGCCGTGGTAGGAAACTTTAAGATCAGTGATACAAACTTTAATCGCTTTACCTTAAGTTGGGACGCAGTCGATGGCGCAGATCATTACGATGTGTATCAAGGCACGACTTCGACAGCGGTAACGACAAAAATCGGTTCAGTCACTGAGACAAGTTTCACCACGTTAACTGCCTTGAATTTCAATACGAGTTATTACTATAAAGTAGTACCAGTTACTTCAAATAGTATTTCTGGCGTTACTTCATTAGTTATTACAGGTAAAACAACACTTAAAGAACCAAGTAGTCTATTGGTTACCAGTCCAAATGCGACAACTGCCGATTTAAGTTGGGCAAGTGTTGAAGGCGCAGCTGGATACGAAGTGTATTATGCGAAAGCAGGTACGACAACGTATACGTTCTTGAAGAGTGTGACGACTCTAACTGCGAATCATACGGGTTTAGTCGCTAATACGACGTATAACTATAAAGTACGTGCGTATCGTATGGCTGGCACAATTAAAATATTCGGAAATTATTCCTCCATCAGTTCAATTACGACGCCACCTGTGGCACCAGTGATTAAAGCCGTGAGTAAGAATATCGAGACGATTACGGTGAGCTGGACGAAAGTCTTAGGCGCAACGGAATACGTGTTATACATGAATGGATTAGAACACAGTACAATAAGTGATGCGAATGCGATTAGTGTGGATGTGAGTGGTTTAAATCTTGGAGAAAGCTATTCCTTTAGTCTAGTGGCTAAGAATGGTGAACTCAGAAGTGCGAACTCGGCAACAGTTTCATCCATCCCAGTTCCAGCCGTGGTAGGAAACTTTAAGATTAGTGACACAAACTTCAATCGCTTTACCTTAAGTTGGGATAGTGTCGCAGGTGCAGATCATTACGATGTGTACCAAGGCACGACCTCGACAGCGGTTACGACAAAAATCGGAAGTGTCACTGAGACAAGTTTCACAACCTTAACTGCCTTGAATTTCAATACAAGTTATTACTATAAAGTGGTTCCAGTTACTTCAAATAGTATTTCTGGCGTTACTTCATTAGTTATTACAGGTAAAACAACACTTAAAGAACCAAGTAGTCTATTGGTTACCAGTCCAAATGCGACAACTGCCGATTTAAGTTGGGCAAGTGTTGAAGGGGCAGCTGGATACGAAGTGTATTATGCGAAAGCAGGTACGACAACG
The DNA here is from genome assembly GCA_942492995.1 of uncultured Erysipelotrichaceae bacterium. Lineage (GTDB taxonomy): Bacteria > Bacillota_I > Bacilli_A > Erysipelotrichales > Erysipelotrichaceae > UBA2212. The sequence goes on along the minus strand of OW818653.1, from coordinate 1,087,292 downwards.
TATACCTTCTTGAAGAGCGTTACGACCTTAACGACGAATCATACCGGTTTAGTCGCAAATACAACGTACAACTATAAAGTACGTGCGTATCGTATGGCAGGTACCGTTAAAGTATTTGGCAATTATTCCTCCATAAGTTCAATTACAACGCCACCTGTGGCACCGGTGATTAAAGCCGTGAGTAAGAATATCGAAACGATTACGGTAAGCTGGACAAAAGTCTTAGGCGCAACGCAATACGTGTTATACATGAATGGATTAGAACACAGTACGATTAGTGATGCGAATGCGATTAGTGTGGATGTCAGTGGCTTAAATCTAGGTGAAAGCTATTCCTTTAGTCTAGTGGCTAAGAATGGTGAACTCAGAAGTGCAAACTCTACAACCGTAAATGCAATTCTAATGTTACAATCAGTTAAAAATTTGAAAGTTTCAGGTATCGACTATAATTTATTAAGTTTAAGTTGGGACACAGTAGATGGCGCAGATCATTATGATGTGTACCAAGGGACGACGTCTACTACAGTTACGACAAAGATTGGATCTGTGACAGAAACGAGCTTTAGTACATTGTCGAATTTAAATTTTAACTCAACATATTACTTCAAAATTGTTCCTGTAGCATTAAATGGAACTATTGGTATTGAATCTAGTACAATTTCTGGAAAAACAAGTTTACACTCACCAAGTGTTATTACAACATCAACTACAAATCCAACATCAGTAACACTAAGTTGGGACGAGGTTGAAGGGGCAAGTGGTTATGAAGTATACTATTCAACTGGATATAGTACTAATTATGTTTTACTTAAGACTGTTACAACATCAACTACTAATCTAACTGGAATTATTAAACGAACTGATTATAACTATAAAGTTCGAGCATATCGTATGAGTGGTACTACAAAAATATATAGTGCGTTCTCAAATTTAAAAACTTATATGTATATTCCGATTGATGGATTTATTTTTGAGAATACTGGATATTATACTGTTGAAGTCGGAAAATATATAACAGTAAATTACTCATATATGCCATTAAATGCGACTATTACGACTATAACTTGTACTTCATTTAGTCCCGAACTTGCTACTATTGATAATGAAGGAACTATTTTTGGTATAGCTGCTGGGTATGTAACAATGGAAGTTAAAACTATAGATGGCTATAAAGAAAGAATTTATGTATCGATTGTAAATAAAATATATTAAAAAGAAGGTTCAATTTGAACCTTCTTTTATTGTATATCCAAGTTTAATAAATATTTTTACTAACAAGTCAATATCTAACTTCTTCATTTCACACCCTTTTCTAAGAGTCATAAAACGTCCAGCAGATTGTATCATTCCAGGAAGTTTGATTTGAGTAAATCCAAAATCATAGAGTACTTCAATCAAATCAGGATAATGATCGAGAAGGGTAAATAAGGATTGGTCTAAATTAATTTCTTTTAACATAATCTAACAATAACAAATGAACTAAAGAATCTCAATAAACGTGTATAAAAAAAGACACTCTTGCGAATGTCTCTTAATCTAGATTAGAACTTTGATTGTTCAGCTAAGTATTTAGCTGTACGTACTAATTGGTTAGTGTATGAAGCTTCATTGTCATACCATGCTGCAACTTTAACTAAGCAAATACCACCGATATTTTGAACTTTAGTTTGTGTAGCATCGAATAATGAACCAAACGCAATACCGATAACATCTGAACTAACGATTTGATCTTCAGTGTAACCGAATGATTCGTTAGAAGCTGCTTTCATCGCTGCATTGATTTCCGCAACAGTACATTCTTTCTTAACTACTGCTACTAATTCAGTGATTGAACCAGTAATAACAGGAACACGTTGAGCAGCACCGTCTAATTTGCCCTTTAATTCAGGAACAACTAGACCGATTGCTTTAGCAGCACCTGTTGAGTTAGGAATAATGTTAGCTGCAGCTGCACGAGCACGACGCAAGTCACCGTTACGGTGTGGTGCATCTAACGTGTTTTGATCATTAGTGTACGCATGAATCGTAGTCATAGAACCATTTAAAATTTCGAAATTGTCATTTAAGCATTTAGCCATTGGAGCTAAACAGTTAGTAGTACATGAAGCACCAGAGATAACTGTTTCTGAACCATCTAAAATACTGTGGTTAACATTAAATACTACGGTTTCTACATCATCACCTGCTGGAGCAGAGATAATAACTTTACGAGCACCTGCTTTAATATGAGCAGAAGCTGTATCTTTCTTAGTGAAGAATCCAGTTGATTCAATAACAACATCAACTTTTAGATCAGCCCAAGGTAGTAATGCAGGATCTTTTTCTTTTAATACTTTTACAGTCTTACCATCAACAATTAAATCTTCACCTTCAAAGCTAACAGTATGACCATCGAAACGTCCTTGAGATGAATCATACTTTAATAAATGAGCCAAGGTCTTAGCATCGGTTAAGTCGTTGAGTGCAACGATTTCAAACGCTGGGTTACCCCACATAATGCGGAATGCCAAACGGCCGATACGACCAAATCCATTAATCGCAATTCTTGCTGTCATCAATAATTTCCTCCTAATTGACACACATAATTATAGAGTTATACACATTAAAAGTCAATTGTGAAACATCTCACAAAAATTTCACATATGTCTATTTTTATTGGTTTTCTCTAAACCAGATTGGTTTTTCTGCCGCAATAAAGAATGCTTCTGCTGTTTTAATATTTAATTTAAATAACTCATTCATTAATCGTGCATCATTAAGACGTACATTTGTATATTCAGTTTTCTCAAGAGTTGCGTAAGGGAAGATACGACTAAGATCTTCTTTCTCAGAAACAGACAAACGAATCGGTAGATTAACACTCTTTAATGAAGCTAATATCGACATCATCGCCTTGGAATTAAGATATACCATTTCTTCTATCTCTATATGGTCAGAATAAGCGTATACAAGCGCATAAGCTAATAGTTTACCATTATCCTGGTACGCAATTAATTTGCCACCAAGGGCATTTAATTCAAGTAATAACTGATTGAAATCTTCAGTACTACGAACGACATAACCCGTAAAATGTTTCGTGAATTGACGATACAAATCTCTTAGTTCAAGAGCTGAACATGAATATGTAACACCCATTGGACTTAATGTAGGTAAGCTTAAGGTATCAAGCCAATAGTGATTACGAATGTATATTTTCTCAAAACCATATTGTACATAAAGATCAGGATTATACCCTTGAATATACGTTAATAAATCTCTATGTTCTAAAATATCCAATACCTTAGTAATTAATTCTTTCATATACCCTTGATTACGAAATTTAGGTAACGTAAAAACACCCACAATAAAACTAATCTGTAGTGGTTTACCATTAAAATCAAGTGTACGCGTATGAACCTGACAACTACTAATAAGTTCATCATTTTCATCTACTAATAAGTATGATTGTTTAGTCTGATAAAGTTGATCAAAATAATAATCAGTATGACCCCCATCATCCTCCGCAAAAATACCTTTCCACCAACGGTAAACTAAAGCCTTATCTTCATCTTTTGCTCGTCTAAGTCTTGCCATTTGCTTTTATCCTGTATTTATCAATCATATGGCTTGGATGAAGTGCTTTCTTCGCAAGAATAAGCGATTCAATCCCCATATCATCTTCTCGATTCACCCACTCAATCGTAGGATAATTCTTCTCTAAGAATAACTTCTCAATCGCTTGATACAACCCACGAATGGTATGATCCGCTTTCTCAATATTGATTTGTACCATATCTCGCGTTGCCAAAGAAGCAATTAGAAATGCCTTAACTTCTCCATCAATACGTATAACTCCACCAGAATACGGTAATACACCATATAGGTTTAACACATCATGAACACCCTTAGCTTCATAGATTAAGTATTCTTCAGTAGAATCCGTTCTCCAAGTATTAAGATAAGCATTAAGTTCAGGAATATGGTCTTGTGTTAAATCTTCATATACGAATCGTCCTGTATATTCAGTCACAAAATGATTGTAATTATTTCTTCGCTTTTGAAGTTTCTTGCCAGATAATGTTCTCATCTTTTCACCTTCATACACATAATCCGCAGCTTCTACTTCAATCGTGACTTTACAAGAAGGGAATAACTTCTGAACTTTTTCTAATCCAGATTTAGTAAAACAAGACAATTCAAAAGGAACATTAAATTTATTAAATATTGAATGAGCTTTTAATAAAGCTTCTTCAAAAAACTCTTCTTCACATAAAGGCATATAACTAAATAACTTACCCTTATGAATTCCTAGAAGTAACATGTAATGATCATTATGATATTGCCATAATGGATACTGTTCACGCCAAAGAAACATGTTCACTAAATTATGATTACTTTCTTCAATTTGAGCGATATCTAGATATTTACTTATTAATGGAATATCTTCTTCAGTAACTGCTATAAAATCTGCATCATCTATACACACCATAGTATTATTCGCTTCTTTCTGTATATTGAGCATCGATTACATCTTTTGGTTTAGTATCAGTTTGAGTGTTTGTTTGATTGAATTCTTCTCTTACCGTTTGATTCATTCGTCTAATTCGCATACTTATTGCGAACCAGTAAATCCCAAAAACGATAACTAAAAAAACAAATAATGGCCATAAGGTCATTAATATAAATATACCAATCATCGATACAATAAGTGCACGTAATATGTTCATAAATTTTCCTTAGTCATTATACCATGAAAGCTTTAAGCGAATCAAAAAGCGCATTACGCGCTTGTTGACTGTTCAGAACATATCCCGAATGTTAATTCCCAAACCATTGGCGAGTTTCAACAACGCATCCAACGATAAATTCCTTCTTCCTCGTTCTACATCTGAAATGTAATTACGATGAAGTCGACTTCTTTCTGCTAATTCTTCTTGCGACAATCCACAACTTCTTCTGAAGTGCTTCACTCTTGCGCCAAAGGTTCTACGAAAACTTTCGAATTCTTCGTCCTTTGGTAAACCAAGAGAAACGACTTCCCCAAAACCGTTTTCTCTCATGATCTTCCCCTCAATACATAATTCAATTGTAATGACATTATACATTAAAATCTACACACAATGAGTGTAATAATACACAAATTGCACAAAAAAACACTATTTTTATGACAAGTCGATAACACTTTTAATATGCATAATAAGTTTTGAGTTATCAAAGGTATATTTTTTCGGAATAAACTGTTTAGCGTCTTGTATCAACTTTGAGATATCATTAAAATTCGAAGTATATAAAATATATCCTTCACGACTAAATTGCTCGCAAATCTCAACTTGATGATCATTGATGTGTTCTTTATACTGTTTCAAACGTGCACAACCAATAATTTTCTTTTCATATTTTAATCCATCTAAAATACTTCCAACACCACCATGGGTAATAATTAATGATGCGTTCTTACGATATGCATCAAGTTCATCTTGTGAAAAGTAGGGGATAAGCGTCATATGTTTACTATCAAATTGGGTAAACCCTGATTGCACTATAATTTCTTCAATAATCTCACCTTTATTAATTTGATCTTCTAATGCGGATAGTAATCGTACAAAAGATTTATCTTGTGTACCAAGTGTTACAAGTATCATTTTTCTCCCTCGATTGTACTTAAGAATTCATTGAAGATAATTTCATTATCATATGTATAATTCACTAATGATTTTCTCATTTCAACTAATTGTGCTTGGTTTCTACCAATTTCTACAAGTTTTTCAGTAATTGACTCTAATTTATTATCCACAATCCAACCATTCACATTCTCTGTTATTTGTTCATGAACACCAGAGACATCACACGATAGAACAGGTGTACCCGCAAAAAATGATTCAATAATTGTTGTTGGATAACCTTCATACAAAGATGGTAATACAAATAAATCAGCTTGTTTTATATATGGCATAGGATTACGTTTACTACCCGTAAATGTAATTAAGTCATTAACATTCAAAGAAAATGCTAATGCTTCACATTTTTCTTTTAATTCACCATCCCCAACTAAATAAAGGTGTGATTTAATATTCGCTTCCTTTAATTCAACCATCGCATAAACTAAACGATCCATTGCCTTTTGAACATGGAACCGACCAACACTAACAAGGTTAAAACAATCTTCATCATATTTTATTTCACATGGTTCAAGTGATTTCTCTTTAAGCCCAGAAATATCCATTAGATTTCTTATCGATACAATATTACTTACTCCAAATAATTGAGTAAATGCGTCTTTTGAACGCTTAGATACCGCAATATTGATATCGATTTTACTTAAAGCGGATTTCATAATAGCCATATGATGAACAGAATAATTTACTGCACTATAATCAATATGTATCCAATTTACTTTGCGTTTAGAATCACCATTCGCCACAAATATCGTACAGAATCCTTCTTTTGCGGCAATTTCAATATCATACGTCTTATGTATAATTCGTTTACGTACGTTTCGTATTAACGAATTTATTAAACCTGTTTTCATATAAAACAAGAAGATAACTTTATTAAACACATCGTTCCATTTCTTTTGCGAAATTGCAGTTCTTAGATTAACATCAACCGCATTAAATAATGGACTCGATTCTAAGCGATTAATCCCTGCTGGAAGATCATTTAATAACTCACCATGTGGATGTAATATCAATACATCAATATCATATTCATTCAAATCAAAACGATTTAAAACGTTACATAATATTCGTGCAACGCCACCCATAACCATTTCATCATTCACAAATAATAGTTTCTTTTTCATTAGAAAATTTTTCCTACATACTTAGCTTTAGGATAAACTGTTTTCAAATCTTCCCATTGGATTAGATATTCATCCACAATCGGATAGATTAACTTACCAGCTAAATTACCATGATAAACATTCGCAAATGTTTCGATATAAATAATCTTAGATCCAAACAATTTCCCGATATAACAAAATGGTACTGCAGTATGTGTACCGGTTGATACGATAAAATGTGGTCTAAATCGAAGTACATAAATAAGTGAAATGAAAGTATTCATAATAAACTTGAAGATATACGTAAATAAATGTTCCTTCGATCCAAATAAAAGATAATGGACATGATTTGGATACTTCGCTTTTAAATGAGCTGTACTTGGTCCACCTTCAGTAATAATTTGATAATCATAAAATTGAAAAAGTTCTCTTAATTGTAAGAGTTCATTAAGATGTCCGCCAGTAGAGGCTATAAATACTACACGTTTCATGTTTCTATTATACTAAATAAAAACACACATTGAACTTAATGTGTGTCATCTTCTTCATCAAAACCTTCTGTACTATCATCGATTTTTAAGAAAACCATGACAGTTTGTAAGATTAATTTAATATCTAAGAAAATACTGTAATTCTCAATATACATTAAATCAAGAATTAATTTATCTTTTGGAGTTGTATTATACTTCCCATATATTTGTGCATATCCAGTTAAACCTGCTTTAACTCTTAGTCTTAAATCAAACTCAGGCATTTCTTGTGTATATGCGACGACATTCTCTAACATCTCAGGACGTGGTCCAACAACAGACATATCGCCAATCAAGATATTAAGAATTTGTGGTAATTCATCCATCCGTATTTTGCGTAAAATATGACCAATCTTAGTGATACGATCATCATTCTTAGTGGCAGATCGATTCTCAACATTCACTTTCATTGTTCTAAATTTAATAATGTTAAATTCACGATTATTCTTTGTCATGCGCTTTTGGGTAAAGAACACAGGACCTTTATCTTCTAGATATATAAGAAGTGCGAAGATTGCCCAGAAAGGAGAAGTAAGTATTAATCCAATCAGTGATACAAGAATATCTAACATCCGTTTTAGGATACGATCTTCAATTGAGAAGTCACTAATGTTTGTTGAGAAAAGGGAGATATCATCCACTAATGTATGACGTGATCTAAATTCAACGACATCCATGATTTCGGCATTGAATAGTACCATTTTTTTATGTTTATAACAGAACTCAGTAAACACAATACGATCTTCTTTTAGTATGTTATAGAGTACGATCACATCATTATTCAAGATATCCTTAAAGACTTGTTCCTTATTCAAATCACTTGTAACTAAGTTAATCTTATATTTATAAACTTGTTTTTGTAGTTTATGAATTAATTTATTAGGTCGTTTATTCGCACCATAAATCACATATGTTTTTCTTGGTGGATTTAAATAAAAGAAGATACGATTACTAATATAAGACATAGCGATAATAAATAAGATTTGAACAACGAACGTAAATAATAGACGTCTTAAACTAAAGAATCCGAATTGCCAAATATTCCAGATACTAGGATTTGTAATTTGGATGACTAAATAGGTAAAGATATCAGAGAAGAATACAACAATCATCATAGAATATACGATTTGACGAGTTTGTTTTTCTCCTACATCCAATCCACCATAGGCATTTAACATAAATAAAAAGGTAATTACGAACGTAATGCTTGTGACTGCTGCTTCTCGAGTTGCCATAATTATTTCAGGATAAGCAAATGAGAAGATCCAGAAGAATAGTCCCATTAAGGATACATAGGTAAATAAACTAAGAAGGAAGACTAAGGTATTTTGGAATTTAGTAATAATTTTTTTTGCGCTTTTCATTTTCAAATAGGCTCCACGTTTATTTTACACTAAAGTATCAATTATGCATTAAAAAACTAAGCTATTCCTTAGAATTATAGTGCTCTAAGATACGAATATAATAATTTACACCGATTTCTAAGACCGATTCATCAAAATTAAAGTAACAAGAATGTAATGGATAAATAAATTCTTTTGACTCATTACGTGACCCTAACATCGCAAAAAAAGCAGGAACTTCTTTTTGATAGAAACTAAAGTCTTCCGCAAACATCATCGGTTGAATTACTTCTTTTTCACTTTCATTCAATAATTCATTGGTTAAATCATAGAGATGTTTAGGATTGATAACCGGTGGATAACTTGATTTGAAGTTAAGTTCAATTGAACAATCTTCGCGCTGTGATAAAGCTTGAGTCAGTTCAAGCATACGTGATTGAATCGTATTAAATACGTCTGGATTGAAACATCGAATGGTTCCCTCAAGCGTAACTTTTTGTGCAATGATATTACGTGCTTCTCCACCATGAATTGTCCCAACCGTAAGGACTGCTGGTTCTAATGGATTGACAGATCGCGATACTATCGCTTGAAAAGCTTGAATAATTTCTGCCTGTAAAACAATCGCATCAACACCTAAATGAGGTTGAGCTCCATGAGCACTTTTTCCATGAATGATACAATCAAATTCATTGGTTTGTGCCATCATCGGTCCATTTATTAAAGCGAGTTTACCTTGTGTTAAATTAGGGTATAAATGTAATCCAAATAATGCATGGGTTGGATAGGTTTTAAATAAGCCTTCATCGATTAAGACTTTAGCTCCACCTGGTCCTTCTTCAGCAGGTTGAAAAATGAATAGAATAGACACATTAAATTCTTTATCTGCACAATATTTCGCAAACCCAAGTAACATCGCCATATGGCCATCATGACCACAAGCATGCATATTACTTAAGTGTTTAGACGCAAAATCTACACCTGATTCTTCTTTAACACTTAATCCATCCATATCAGCTCTGTACCCAATTGTTGTGTTGGTTTTACCTTGTTTAAATACAATTACTCCTGTTTTAGCCATCACAAGAGGCGAATAACCCATCGCAATTAGTTCATTTTGGATATACGTTGATGTTAAGGTACATTCAAATCCTATCTCTGGAATTTGATGTAAATCACGACGTTTTGAGGTTAAATAATCTAACATTAGCGCAAATCCTTAAGAATTTCTGTTTTCGATTCTGTTTTCGCATCCTTCATCTTAATAATTCTAGCAGGTGATCCCGCCACAACAACGCCACTTGGTACATCTTCAATAACGATTGCCCCAGCTGCCACAACACTTCCTTGACCTACACGAACACCTTCTAGAATAACCGCATTCGCCCCAACTAAGACATTATCTTCAATGATTACTGGTGTTTTACTTGGTGGTTCTAACACTCCAGCCACAACCGCTCCAGCCCCAATATGACAGTTCTTCCCAATAATTCCTCTTGCCCCAACAACCGCATTCATATCAATCATTGTGCCATCTCCAATGACAGCCCCAATGTTTATCACCGCTCCCATCATAATGACCGCATTCTGACCAATCGTTACGAATTCACGAATAAAAGAACCTGGTTCAATACGTGCTTTAATATGCGTTGTATCAAGTAGGGGAATTGCACTATTACGTCGATCATATTCAATAACGTAATCTGATATCACATCCTTATATGATTCCAGAAGTGTATCAATTTGTGCGATATCACCAAATATTATTTTATGATAATCATCCCCAAAACTCTTTACTCCATCAAACGTAATATCTTTAAATTGACCATTAATATAAAGCTTAATGGGTGTTTTCTTCTCAGCTTGTTTAATGTATGCGGCAATCGCATACGGATCTTGTAGAAATTGTTCCATTAGATTAAATCCTCCATTGTATAATACCCATTCTTCTTATCAAGTATAAATCGACATGCACGTAAGGCACCTTCCGCAAACACTGACTTTGATAATGCATGATGCTTAATCTCTATCTGTTCTGATAAATTACTAAATAGAATTGAATGATCCCCAACAATATTTCCAGCACGAATAACGTGTAATGGAATAACTCCATTATCTCTTTCATTCCCAAACGTATAGGTTTGAGTAGAATTCGCATTTATTGTTTGAAGTAATTGTTTTGCAGTACCACTTGGTGAATCTTTTTTAAATTTATGATGCGCATCAAACACATCCATTTCATAATCATTCTCAAAATATTTAACAGTTTGAGCTAATAACTTATTTAATACAAACACACCAAATGAGAAATTAGCACTTTTAAATATAGGTATAAGTTCACTTGCACGTTCGATTTGATTCTCTTGGTCTAATGAATAACCTGTAGTCGCAATAACACAGGGTATTTGATGTTCAATCGCATATGGCAAATACGTATCGAGTGCTTCTACACTCGCAAAGTCACAGATAACATCCATCTTTGGACAATCCATAATAGATGTGTAACTTGTATCACTTGATGTCCTCGAAACCCCAAAATATTCGATATCTGGATCATTCTTTAATACTTTTTGAAGTTCTAACCCCATTTTTCCGTTTATTCCGATAATACAGAGTTTCATATCAAATTCTCTTCTTGTAAGACTTCAATCAAACGTTCAGTATGTTCTTGTTCAAGATGAACTAATGGCAATCGACAAGGTCCAACATTTTTACCCATCAAGTTAAGTGCTGATTTAACTGGAACTGGATTACTTTCTATAAATAACACATCATTTAATGTCGCCAAACTTGTTTGAATTTCTTGTGCGACTAACAACTTACCATCAATGAAAGCTTCACAGAGTTGAGCGCAACGAGTTGGGACAATGTTTGCGGTGACAGATATGATGCCCATCCCACCTAACTTTAAAATATCCAAATTTTGATCATCATTGCCTGAGTAAACAGTAAAGTCTTTATCACATTGTTCAATTATCTGTTCAATCTGTAATAAATCATGACTCGCTTCTTTAATTCCAATGATATTTGGGTGTTTCGATAGTTCTGTACACGCTTCAACACTTAGATTTACACCTGTACGACTTGGCACATTGTATAGAATTATTGGAATATTTACTTCATTCGCTATTGCGGTAAAATGTGCAATTAAACCACGTTGAGTTGGTTTGTTGTAGTATGGACAAACTAAGAGTAAACCATCATATCCCATATCACGTGCAATTAAGGAAAGTTCAATGGATGCTTGTGTATCATTTGAACCAGTATTCGCAATCATGGTAATCCGACCTTTTGCGTACTCTAATGCTTTTTCAAACAAATCCAGCTTTTCACTTTGTCTAAGTGTCGCACCTTCACCCGTAGTACCCATAATTATTAATGCTTGTGTACCAGATGATATATGCCATTCAATTAGTTCTTTCAGTACCTTAAAGTTAATCCCATCTTCATTAAACGGCGTTACTAACGCCACTCCAGATCCTCTAAATAACATGTTGTACCTCCATTAATTTCTTAACGATTTGGACCGCATTCGAAGCAGCTCCTTTACGTATATTATCTCCAACAACCCATAAATTTAATCCATACGGTACTGAATCATCTCTACGTATACGTCCAACATAAACATCATCCTGTCCACTTACATCGAGTGCAGTAGGGTAATCATCTTTCCATACTTTTAATCCATCTTGAGTGCTAAGTAATGTATAAACTTCATCTAGTGTAAAATCATGTTCAAATTCTACATTTATCGCAACACTATGACCATTAAATACTGGTACACGTACACATGTTGCGCTTATTTTTAATTCAGGAAGATTTAGTATCTTTTGAGTTTCCTTTATCATCTTTTCTTCTTCTTTGGTGTTACCATTCTCTAAGAAAACATCGATTTGAGGAATCACATTATGTAAGATTTGTTTAGGATAGAAAGTTGATTCTTCTTTATTCAAATTACGATTCAAATCCAATACACCTTTATATCCAGATCCAGATACGGCTTGATAGGTTGTATATACAATACGTTTCAATCCTAATGACTTTAATGCGTTTAATGGTAAAACCGATTGAATTGTCGAACAATTAGGATTTGCGATAATGTTCAAAGGTATTTCCAGTGATTCAAAGTTAATCTCAGGCACAATCAATGGAACTTCTTTATGCATACGCCAAAAACTACTATTATCAACCACAATACATCCATGTTTTGCGGCAATAGGCGCATATATTTCACTTACAGAACCACCTGCAGAGAATAGTGCATAATCATATCCACGATCAAAACTATGTTCCGTTAATTCTTCAATCACATAACTTTTTTGATTGAACTGTACCAATTGACCAGCAGTTCGTTTAGACGCAAGAAATGTAATCGTATCAATGGGTAATTGATATTCTTCAAGAACTTTAATAAAGCTTTGACCAACCATACCGGTTGCGCCAACAATCGCAATTTTCATTTTGTTTCTCCTCGTGCAATCCATTTTGCTGGACCTTTTAAATAGATACCATCTTCTTCACATCGTACACTTAATTCTCCACCTAATGTTTGTATATTAACTACTTTATTCGTTTTGCCTAATGCATAAGATATGACCGTACTCGCACATACACCAGTCCCACAGGATAATGTCCATCCAGCGCCTCGCTCATGCGTACGTACTTCTATCGTATTGGGATTTATTATTCGTACAAAATTAATATTAATCAATTGAGGAAAGTTCGGATGTGTTGTTAAACGTGGTCCTAGTTCAACAATTTGATCAAAGTTATCCACATAAACCACACCATGTAATGTCCCAAGAAATACCCCATATATAAGCATATGTTCTAGTTCAATTGGAATGTAGCTATGTATTTGGATTCTACTCTCCACATCCGTTAATGTATTACGTTCACGATTCAATCGAATCTCAATCATATCTTCATCAACTTTAACAGGAATTAATCCAGCATCTGTCTCTACTACAAATTCTGTTTTATTAACGATTTGATTATTTGTCACAAAACGTACAAAACAACGTAATCCATTCCCACACATTGTCGCATGTGAACCATCTGAGTTGTAATAACTCATCTTGATATCCGCAATTTCACTCGATTGTGCAAACATTAAACCATCTGCCCCAATCCCAAAGTGTCGATTACAGAGTTCTATTGCACATTGACTCGGATTTTCAGGTTGATCATAGACGAAAATAAAATCATTTCCTGTCCCATGATACTTTTCAAATCGAATCATAAATTAAACCGTTTAGCGATTAATCTGACCGCTTTTTCTTTATCCTTTTTCGCGATTGTATATGAAATGCTAATTTCAGAAGTTGTGACAAGTTTGAAATCAATGTCATTTTCACTTAGTAATCCGAATAATTTAGCCGCAACACCAGTTTGCGTACGCATGCCAATTCCTACCACACTAACTTTGACACAATCTTCATCTAAGACAATGGTAGAACTAGGATGTGTTGTTTGAAGTTGATTTAATACATCATTAACTAATGCCATATCATCCAAAGAAGTTGTGAATGATACATCCATCGTTTCATTTTGATTCAAGGTTTGACTAATAATATCAACGTTAATTTCATTCTCAGCTAAACGGATAAAAAGATCCGCTAATATCTTAGATTTAGAAGGGAGTTGACGTATATTAATTAACATCACATTTTCACTCACTGAAACGCCACTAATCGATTTTTCTTCAATCATATTTACATTCTCCTTAATCCAAGTCCCATTGATATCTTCATGAGCACTTGCGACATACACATTCACATTAAACTTATGCGCGATTTCTATCGAACGTGGTTCCATAACCTTCGCCCCTAGAAACGCCATCTCTTTCATCTCTTCAAATGATATTTCATCTAACTTATGCGCATCTGGATACAACCTTGGATCAACGCCATAAATGCCTTGTACATCCGTATAGATCTCCGCATCACAGCCTAGTTTTGCGGCTAATGCGACTGCAGTTGTGTCTGATCCGCCTCGTCCTAATGTCGTAATATCACCCAACTCATTCACCCCTTGAAAACCCGCCACAAACACAATTCGTCCTTCAGATAAATGTTTCTCAATCCGTGAAACATCGATATCATCAATGGTGTTCTTAGTATGTAGTCCTCGTGTTTTAATCCCAGCTTGTGTCCCAGTTAATCCAATCGCTTCAACACCCATTCCATTTAGAATCATCGTAAATAAGGAAATTGAAACTTGTTCACCGGTACTTAATAGTAAATCTATTTCACGTTTGGATGGATTAGATGATGCTTCATTCGCAAGTTCGAGTAATTGATTGGTAGTTTTACCCATTGCGGATACCACAACTACTACTTCATATCCATGATTTTTCTTATACAATATCTTCTTGGTTAATCCCTTCATCTTTTCTACAGTAGAAACAGAGGAACCACCAAATTTCATTACGATTCGTTTGTTCATAGACAATCCTGCCTTACTAAATCTTCATACGTTTCCCGTTTATTCACAACGCGTACATTATCCTTATTTATAAATAATACTGCAGGTTTTAATAATCGATTATAATTCGAACTCATCGAATAATGGTAAGCACCTGTTGTAAAAACAGCTAAATAATCATTTAATTTAACTTCAGGTAATTCACAATCATGAATGATAATATCGCCTGATTCACATGCTCTACCTGCGATTGTATAGTGTATTGAATTGGGTTCATCCATACGATCAATAAGCGCAGCTTCATACTTCGCTTGATAGAGTGCTGTACGAATATGATCTGCCATAGAACCATCCACGAACAAATAATTCTTTTTATTATGCGTTGTCTTAACTGCCCCAACTTTATAAACTGTAATTCCTGCATTAGCGACAATCGAACGACCTGGTTCAATGAATATTTTAGGTGTCTTGATAGAATGTGATGAAGCATATGCATACACATGTTCAAGCACTTGAGGTAAATAATGTTTAATGTCCATTTCTACTTCATCACGCGTATACGCAACTCCAAATCCACCACCCATATTGATTTCATCCACTTCGATTGTATGATTTTGTTTAAGTGTAAAAACATAATCAAGTAATGCGTCAATTTCTTTTATAAAGGATGATCCATCTAATATTTGTGAACCTATATGGCAATGTAGACCTATAAAGTTAATCCCAACTTGATTATTCGCTAGTTTAATCATATCGATTGTGGACTCATCAAAGATACTAACCCCAAACTTTGAATCGTGTTTACTGGTCGCAATGTATTCATGTGTATGAGCTTCAATCCCTGGATTAACCCGTAATAATATATTGACTGTTTGATTATGTTTAATCGATATTAAATGTTCTAACTCAGTCAAATTATCTATGACAATACGACCTACACCTAATTCAATTGCCATTTTTAATTCATCAATTGTTTTATTATTTCCATGAAAAAGTATTTTCTCCATTGGGAAATTCGCTTTATGTGCGGTATACAGTTCACCACCACTCACCACATCTAAAAAAAGACCTTCTTCATTCACTATCTGACACATCGCAAGATTAAGGAATGCCTTCGAGGCATAAATAACTTGACTAGAACAGAGAGGGGATTGAAAAACGTCTTTAAAGTATCTCATTTTTGAACGAATTAAAGCTTCATCCATAATAAAGAGAGGAGTTTGATAGGTATCCGCTAAATCAGATACCCGATGCGAACCAATCATTAAATGTTGGTTATCAGTAATAAATGGGTTAAAGGTCATATGTGTTCTCCTATAAAGAAAAAGCCACAAGCAAAAGGCCTGTGACTCAAAGAGTTTCCTTTTGCCCGACTAGTGTTATAAGCGCACTTGTATGTATCAGGGCAAATACCTACAAACAGTGTTATGTCTCTTAAACATAACCCCAGCATTTCTGCTTCGGCGATGGTCCCTCATTGAATCAACTAATGACGATCGCAGCCTCTTAAAACCTAGCTTTATTTAACTTTTCATAAACTCTAACATATGTCATATACACTGTCAAACAATTCGCAAGATTAATTATCTAATTGATATAAAAACTCAGGATTAATCGATTGATTCTTAACCATACCTTGAAAATGAAGATGACATCCAGTCGAATAACCAGTCGTCCCAACATGACCAATCACATCACCTTTATTCACCATATCGCCTTGTGTAATTACGATATCATCCATATGTTCATAGAATGTTTTAAGACCCAATCCATGATCAATGACGATGGTATTACCAATCATCGTTAAGAAACCAGCATATTCTACTTTACCTGTATTGGAAGCGACAACATCCGTTCCACACGCAACCGCATAATCAATCCCTGAATGACGAGAAGGGGTTTTCGCATTATTCACAAAACGCATTTCTCCAAATGAACTGGATACACGTGCACCTTCAACTGGAAGTACAAAACTACCTTCCCAATATTCATCAGTTTCAAACGTTTCATACAATGGATAAATCGTTTCACGATATTGTATAACCGCATCGTTATTTCCAACCGTACTACTTGATACACTTGCGCTAACCGTAAAATGAATTTGTTTAAACTCAAACGTTTTTACATCAAGTTCATAATCGTATTTCACATCATTTATCGTAACGGATAATGGATAAACTTTCGCTTCTTCTCGATACGCCATAGGTAAATAGAATCGAGCTGAGTAATCTTTTTGTAAGATAGCAGAGGGTCTAAAATGATTATCGACTGTAATCGTACTATCTTTCTTTATATTCTCAATATTCACAATTAATAGTTCACCTTGAACAGGATTGGTATTGCTTATTGAAACTGTTGGATAACTCTCAACTTCAACACTGAATTCAAAATGATAAACAGTTTTATCTTCCATCACTCGTTTTACATTAAACAAGTATGTCCCATTCTCTTCTAAAATGATTGTTTTAGTCCCAATCAATGTCTCAATTGTTTGATCAGGATACGTAATCTCAATTTCATCTGTTTCATTAATAGATAAATTATTTACAATTTGATGAGTGATAACAGTCACAGAATCAATGTTCTGGAAATCACGTTTAATTGGAATAATTCCACTTAACAAATAATACTGTACAGTAGACGATGTATAGTTAATTTCTTGGTCATTGAATGTAATCGTTTGAATTGGAGCTACTTCTTTTAGAATGGTTTGGTACTGCGAAAACGCATAACCCCCTAATCCGATTATTCCAACTAACACAAGTATCACAATAAATTTAATGGTTTTCATAATTCCTCTTTATCTATCCTTATCTTAACATGATTCATGTTTATGATTGTATATACAATAAAAAAGCCTAAGTTTAACTTAGACTTTGATGTAAACATGTAACAACTACTTCTTAGTATAGGTAACGCCTTTAGCTTCTAAATCAGCGATTGTTGATTTAAATTGAGGTAAGTAGTCTTTATTAGCGACTAACATTTCATCTAACATTGCTTTAGCTTTAATACCACCAGAAATTAATGGATTAATGGTAAATGCATGTAATGCTGCCCCATAATCACCCTTAACCGCTGCTTCGATTACAACTTCTTCCATCGCTTTTTGGATTTGTAGTACACCACGTGCTGCAGGTTTGAATGATCCCCAGTTTAGTGGTTCTGGTCCGTGAGATGTGATTAGAGCTGAAACTTCAACGATACAATCGTATGGTAAATCAGTGATAGCGCCATTGTTTTGTGTACTTACAACCATTTGTGTCTTCTTGTTATTTGCGATAGACGCAATAACTTCACATGCCGCATCAGAATAATGTGTACCACCACGTTTAGTCAATTGTTCAGGTTTATAGTCAAGTTTTGGATCTTTGTAAAGTTCAAACAACTCAGCTTCAGTCTTCTTAACTGTTTCAGCACGTGTAGTGTGATTTTCAAATGCTTCAAGTTCTTCATGTAACATATCTTCTTGGATATAGTAATAACGGTGGTAACCACATGGTAAGATACCCAAGTCTTTAATTTGTTCATAGCTGAATGGAAGGTTACGAATATTCTTCATGCCTTCATATTTAGCTTTATTTTCTGGATTGTATACTTGTTCAATCAAGTAATCCGTAATTTCATTACCTGCTTTATCCCATACTTTATGCCAGTGGAAATGATTTAACCCTGCAAATTTATAGAATAATGTTGTATCAAATTCTGAGAAACCCATAATCGCATTGGATGACGCAATATGACCAATAGGCACATTACATAAACCAATTGTACGTTTCCATCCGCCGACTTTTATCGCAGCTTCAGTAACGATACCACTTGGATTTGTGAAGTTAACTAACCAAGCATTAGGACATAATTCTTTCATATCTTCGATAATGCCTAAGATAACAGGAATGGTACGGAATGCTTTCATCATACCACCAGCACCGTTTGTTTCTTGACCGATATAACCGTAACTTAGTGGAATTCTTTCATCACGAATACGTGCATCCAACAATCCTACACGGAATTGAGTTGTGACGAAATCCGCATCTTTAAGTGCTTCACGACGATTAAGAGTTAAATTAACTTTCCAATCTAATCCTGCAGCTTTAACCATACGTTGAGCCATTGCACCAACGATTTCTAATTTTTCTCTACCTTCTTCAACATCTACTAACCAAATTTCTTTGATGTCTAATTCATGTTTACGTAAAATAAATCCTTCAATGAGTTCTGGGGTATAACTACTACCGCCACCAATCGTAACTATTTTCATGATGTACCTCTACTTTCGTACTCATTATGCAAGATTAAAAAAGTGCTTTCAAGCACTTTATCAATTTAGGTTTTTTGTTCCAAAATAACACAAATATGATTTATTATATTGAAACATCGTTTCATTGTTTATTATATGTCCAACCTTCATCATTATGATAAATCATACGTTTACTCATACCACCATCAATGATGATTGTTTCTGCAGTGATAAACTTAGCCTTAGTGCTTGATAGGAAAAGTACACACTCCGCAATATCTTCAATTCTACCAACCGAATTGGTAAGATGTTGAGACTTATCTTCTAAACTTAATTCAGAATCATGCGTATCAATCCATCCAGGCGCAATCGCATTTACGCGTATATCTGGTGCTAAACTATTCGCTAAGGCATGGGTTAAACTATTTAGTCCACCTTTAGCACTACTATATGCTTCAGTATTCTTCTGTGATTGAAAAGCACGCGTAGACACAATATTAATCATCGAAGAACCACTCGGCATATACTTTTTACACATCGAGATTAAATGATAGGGTGCAGTAATCCCAATAGTTAGGATTCGTTCGAACTGATCTAAATCTAAATCACTTAAAATTCCTTGACTCGATTCAATCGCATTATGCACTAATACATCGATATGATTTGATTGAGTTAATACATATTCTAAAAACAATTCACGATCATAGCGACTCGCAATATCCCCAACAAATGTATGAATAGGCAAATCACCATCATAACTATCTTTATCAATCGAAAAGACTGTAGCACCTTCATTAATAAATGACTTAGCTATCCCCAATCCAATACCATGACTTGCGCCAGTAATCACAACTACTTTTTGATTGAATGTCATAACGCCTCACTTTCACTATTACGTTTATTGATTATTGTATTACTTCGATATCGACAGAAATTGTTTCCCCAACATCTTTCTTAATAGCTTTAAGAACCGATGCCCTTAGTGGTAACATATGCATTCCGCCAACTGGTAAGAATGTCGCAAGAAATTCATGATGATCGATAATAGCTTTAACTTTAACCGCTTTACCTGTTCCTAATTCTTTAACGGAATCATCCCATACAACACACTTCCAATCACTATTAGAATCTCGTGTAATATTATTTTTGAATTTCATTTAATGATTCTCCTTGAGTTACTCTTAATGTGTATTCTATTTTATAAATTCTAACATTATATCGGTTTAACCCTCAACCAATACCATCTATTAAAAAAGGACCTAATTCAAACACAATTAAGTCCTAAACATCAATATTAATTAAATAACGTGAATTACACCATCTTCTCTTAAACGAATTTGGATAAAGTTACCTTCCCCAAATACTTTTTCAAACGCAACTTTTAACTCTGCGGTTTGACTCTTTGGCACAAACATCAACGAAGTACCAGCAAATCCACCACCATGTACACGCCATGCGCCAGTATTGGTTAAATGATTCTCTGCCATCATAAGTGCTAAGGCTAAACCTTGTTTATGATCATGCGGATTTAAAACGTTTTGAAGATAATGATACGATGAATTACCTGATGCGAGAATATGATTTAGGAATGCTTTTAGATCTTTTTTATCTAACGCTTCCATCAAATTAAGAACACGATTATTCTCTTTAAAGAAATGATACCCACGTAAGATAATACGTGTATCAAAATGTGCATTCAATTTATCAAGTGATGCATAGAAATCTTCAAACTTAACACGTGATAAATACGCTTCATTAAAGTATTGCGATAATGCCTTACATTCTCTAAAGATTTCAGCGTAATCTTCTGATAAATCCGCATGAGACCCACCACTTTGAACTAAACAAATATCCATATCATCAAACATGCCTTGAGCATTAACTTTATTTACAACAGGATGATCTTTATCGTAGAAATCAATCGCACAGAAACCACCATGCGCAATAACCATTTGATCCATTAAACCACATGGTTTATTGAAGTAATTATTCTCAGCTTTTTGTGAGATAATCGCATAATCACTGACAGACATTTTGTTTGTTCCATAATAGAAATCTAATATCTTAGCGATAAGTACCTCAACAGATGCTGAAGACGATAAACCAGATCCTGAGAAAACATTACTCTCAACATACGCATCAAATCCACCAACCATTCCATGTATTTCATAGAAGTAATTCGCTAAACCACGAATGATACCCATCGTCGTGTAGTATTCATCTTCATGGATGGTTAAGTCTGATAGTTCAATTGGTGCAATTTCATAATCCTTTGAGACTAAGCGAATTACATTATCATCATTCTTACGTACAAATGCGACTGTATCCAAATCGACTGCCATCGCTAATACTCGTCCTAATTGATGATCGGTATGATTACCACCAACTTCAATACGACCAGATGCACTAAACACATCAAACTCAAGAGATTCAGGGAACGTTTCTTGAAAACGACTCAAGATGTGTAAATAACGAATACGTTGTTTTTCAAGTTGTTCAAGTCCATATAAATGTTCCAACTTCGTTTCAAATGTCTCAGTCCATACCAAATCTTTAAATGTTTGAATATCCATTTTTATTCTCCTTTTTTATAGTGATAAACCGTACGTGACGTAACAGTTTCATTGGCCATTAAGATCGGCGCATACTTTAAATCAAAATTAATACTATTCGGTACATGTTGCGTCTCAAAACAGATTCCACCATTCATTTTAAGGAAAGGGTAGTTAGACCCATTTTTTAAAGGTTCTAAGTAATTCCCTGAATAGATATGAGCTCCGATATGTGTTGTATAAATATTAACACTTATATCAGAGACACTAAGTGACGCAATAAATGGATTTGATTTATCGTGTTTGATAAAGAAATTATCAATTCCGCGATTTCGTTCTAATTGTAGATGCGATTGATTTAGACAATTCGCAATCTGTTTAGGTTCATTGAAATCATATGGTGTATCTAATGTGTTTAATACTTTATTATAAGTAACACCAATCTCATTTATACAATACATTTCTTGGCTATTTAATTTTAATGTATGATTACCAACCGATGATTTATCTTCATTAAGATTGAAGTATGTATGTTGAGTTGGATCAAACAAGGTGTCTTTATCGCTTGTACCAGATGTTTCAATTACGAGCGATGATTCCTCTAAATGATAGTGAAGCATTAATGTACAATTCCCAGGATAACCTTCTTCACCATCAACACTCGTATAGCTTAATACTAATGTATCGTTATCAATCGTTGACTTAAATAATCGCTTATCAAATCCCTTAAGTCCACCATGGAGATGATTCTCTCCATTATTAACTGGAACGTGATACTCTGTATCATTTAATGTAAATTTACCATACGCAATTCGATTACCTGTTCTTCCAATAATCGAACCTAGATAGAATGTTTGAAACGAATCATCCGCATATGAATTTAATCCGCAAACTGTTTCACGATTAAGTGATTTAACAACAATCGATTTAATCATTGCGCCATATTCAGATATAACTACCCGTAATTCATCGTTTTCTAAGGTAAAAAGTCTAATATTATTATTATCATTATAATTAGAAGTGCTTATCATAGTGTTCTCCGCTTAAAGTATATCACTAAGTTTTTAAACAAAATTTGTAAAAAAACGTAAAAAAGATAGAATTATTAACAATACCCACTGTTTTCTATTCTATTTAATTCACATAGATTATAATAATAAAGTAAGCGCTTAGAAGTGTTGAATGAAATGGAAGAAAAAATGAAAAAAGATTATACAATTGTACTCGTTGATGACGAAGAAGAAGTCAGAAAACGTATTATATCTAAAATACCTAGTGATATGGGATTCGAGATTATTGGACAAGCCTCCAATGGTTATGATGCGATTGATTTGATTGAACGATTAAAACCCGATGTTGTAATAACGGATATCCGTATGCCATTCGTAGACGGAATTCAATTAGCGAATATCATCCGTACTGAACATCCGAAAACGAAGATTGCGTTTATCTCAGGATACGATGAATTTGCGTATGCGAAAGAAGCGATTGAATTAAATGTCGTAAGTTATTTATCGAAACCAATTGCGGAAGAAGAAATTATCCATTTCTTATCCAAATTAAAGAACAGATTGGATGAAGAATACCAAGCCGTATTTAATCAAGGACGTTTGGATGATATCTACAAAGAAAATCTCCCTGCATTGATAGAGAATCAGTTTAATACATTACTACACTTTTCGAATATCAATGATTCTGATTTACAACGATTCAAGATCTTTGATATTGATTTAACGAAAGGATTCTTTACAGTAGGATTAATCGAAATCGATGCGGACTCAGATTTCTTAGAAATCGAATATTTACGAATTTTCTTACTCAATTTATTAAAAAAGAAATTCTCGGAATACAAGATCTACTATATTAATAGTGGTTTTGGATTAATCTTTGTGATCCATCAAAGTATCGAAGATGTAAAGGCAATCGAAAATCGTTTATACGATGTAATTTTAACCAAGAAACAATTCTCAAATATACGTGTACTTATCGGAGTATCAGAAACATTTAACGATTTCAAACAATTCTCCAATAGTGTATTACAAGCTAAAAAGGCATTATCGTATAGTAATTATCTAAATATCGGAACAATTATCTATTATAAGGATATCGCAACACGTAAACGTATGGATTTAAAACTCTCTAAAGAAGAAATCGATGATATTAGTTACACGATTAAGTTTGGATCTAAACAAGAAGTTGATACCTTGTTTGTGAATCTCATAAAAAACAATGATATATCGGAAGATTATCTTTTAAACAAACAATACTATTTAGTAAATCTAGCGCATATCTTTATCGAGTTTGCGAATAGTTTACACGTAGAGTTAAGTGATTTAATCGAAACTGATTTATTTGAAAAACTATCCAGCTTTAGACAACTCTCGTCAATGTTTGAATTCTTAAAGAAACTCGTATTTGATATCCGAGAACTTAATATTCATAAATCACAAACATCTGCGAATCAAGTGCTAGAAGAAGCTGTACTATTCCTACAAAACAATTATGCGGATCCATTAATTAGTATGGATTCTGTGTGTGAAGAGTTAGGAATTAGTATTTCCTATTTAAGTACGCTCTTCAAAAAAATGTTAGATACTAGCTTTAATAAATACTTGGTTAAACTACGTATGGAAAAGGCGAAAGAATTACTAAAATTCAGTACAGCTAAAATCTATGAAATAGCTACATTGGTTGGATATAACGATGTGTACTATTTCAGTTATAGTTTTAAGAAATACACGACATTCTCACCGAAGGAGTATCGTAATGATCAAAAGACTGAATGATTTGTCCATTGGACAAATAATTTTCGTTATCTCAATCGCAATCGTTGGGATTATTTTGATGTTGGCAACTGTCACAACAAATCAATTAATCTTTACACGTACCGACAAATTGATTGAAACGACATCTAAAGAAATTAATAAACAAGTTATCATGAATTATGAGAATTATCTTAGTAATGTCATCGATATTTCTAACTCTTTACAAGGGTACATTGTCGACTATACAAAAGATAATAAAGTTGATGATTTAAATAGCTTATTCAATGCGACCACAAACATCGAAAAAAATATTCGAAGTGTTGCCTTATTAAGCCAAGATGGGAATGTTGTGGCTAGTAGTATAAATGATCCAATCAATCCACGTATAGCGGATATTGATTGGTTTAGACAAGCCATCGAAATGGTAGATATCCATCACTTTAGTGGACTACATACTGAGAATATTGTGTTAAATGGTACAGATGAAGTTGTGACTATCTCAAAATACGTTCAATACATAAAGAACAATCAAACCATGAATGGTGTATTGATGATTGATATTAATACTAGTAACTTTAAAACATTAGCTGCACAAACCAATCTTGGGGATGCTGGACATATTATCATTACCGATCAAAACAATGGATTAATCTATTCATCCGATAATGAATGTACAAGTCGTATCTGTGATAGTGCAATAATAGCCCAAGATATTGTATTAGGTGGAAAACTTGTTAATCTAAATGATTTAAACATGTATGTGAATGTTAATACAATTAAAGATACACGATGGAAGATTGCGACATTTATTAACGTTGATGATATTGTCACAATGAAGACAGAAATCTTAATCCAAATGATCTTTATCTTCTTAGGTACACTTATTGCGGTGGCGATTACGTCATATATCTTCTCACGACGTATCACGAATCCAATGAATAAACTTAAAAAACATATAACCTTAATTGAAAAAGGTGACTTTGATACACGCGTATTTGTGGAAGGGCAGAAAGAAGTCATACTTTTAGCGGATGCGTTTAATAATATGAGTGATAAAGTAAAAGATTTAATGGAAAAAGTTCTAAATGAACAAAACGAGAAACGTAAAACACATTTCATTGCCCTACAGAACCAAATTAATCCCCATTTTCTATACAACACATTGGATTCAATCGTTGCGCTAAGTGAGAACAATCGAAACAAGGATGTTGAATTAGCGATTATTGCGTTATCAAAATTCTTTAGAATGAGTATCTCTAGTGAAATGAATTTAGTTGAATTAAAAGATGAAATAGAACACATACGTAACTACTTAGTTATCCAACAAATTCGTTATCGTAATGCGTTTAAGTTCGATTTTGATATTGATGAAGAAATACTCCATCATAAAGTGATTAAGCTATCGCTTCAACCATTGGTTGAAAACGCGATATTACATGGTATTCAACCCGATGAGTCATTTACGACAATCTTAATAAAAGCGTACTTCAAAGATGGATTTACATACATCGAAGTATTCAATGAAGGATATGGAATAAGTCAGGAACGTATAAACGAAATACATGCGATGATGCAAAGTGATAAACAATCATCCAGTCTAGGTTTAAAGAACGTATATCAACGTTTAAAACTATACTATGGAGATGAAGCAGATTTACGTATTGAAAGTGAATTGGATGAGTATACAAAAGTCATTATGAAAATGCCATTAAGTACGGAGGGTGAACTATGAAACGTCTATGTGTAATATTAATTGTTCTCTTACTCAGTGCATGTGAAGCACAAATTGTGACTGTGCCAGTTTTTATCTATGACAATAGTGATGCGTACATGGCAGAATTCGAAACGAATATTCGTCAAGCTGCACTAACAAAAGATTACCTTATTCGTTCATTTAATTCACAGAATTCACAAATTATTCAAAATGATCAGATTGAACAATATATGAGTGAGGATTATCCATTACTCATGATCAATCCAGTTGATCGTTTAAGTGTTTACGCAATCATCGAAAAGGCTAAACAAAACGATTCTACGATAATCTTCTTTAATCGTGAACCATTACCAGAAGATATTGCTTTGTATGACAAAGTCTATTATGTTGGGGCAGATGCGGTTCAATCTGCACAATTACAAGCTTCACTAATTATGGATTTATTTGGCAATGATCCAAAAAACTTAAACCAATACGATAAGAATAAGGATGGGATTATTCAAACCGTAATCTTAAAAGGTGAACAAGGCCACCAAGATGCGGAAGCACGGACAAAACATGTAATCGAGAGTTTAGTCGATGAAAAGTACCAAGTTGAAGTCCTTGATGTATTCAATGCGAATTGGGATAAAGAGATTGCACAAACTGAAATGGAAGAAATAATCACATTATATGGTGATAGTATCGAAATACTAATATCAAATAATGATGCGATGGCACTTGGCGCAATTGAAACCTTAAAAACCTATAAATACTTTGATGATTTAAATCAAGATGGTGTAATTGATCGTACCTTAGAACCTTGGTTACCCGTTGTTGGGATTGATGGATTAGAAGTATCAATCGATAGTATTAAACAGGGTTATCTCTATGGGACCATTAAAAATGATTCTGAAAGTATGGCAGATTGTTTAGTCCAATTAACTGAGTGGTTATTAAAAGAAAAACCACTGATTGACTTTCCATATAAGATTACAAACGGAAAATATCTGTGGATAAATTACCAAAAATTAACATTGGAGGAATGATAATCATTCCCATAGTGTAAAAATTCATAAAAAACTTACCGATTATTCAATGTATTGTAAGAGCTTACATGCCTATAATGTGAATTGTGGAAAACACATAGGAGGCATATAATGAAGAAATTATTAGTATTGTTTGCTCTTATCGCGTTGGTCCTTGGAAGCTTCACGGGCTGTGCTGCAGAACCTGAAGAAACTGGACCAAAAACTGTCAAAGTCGGTATCGCAATTTACAAATTTGATGATACTTTCATGACTAACTATCGTACTGAAATGGAAGCATACCTAACTGGCATGAATTCCGATGAAGTTACTTACGAAGTTACAATTACTGATGGTAAGAACGACCAAGCGACTCAAACTGAACAAATCGACAGTTTTATCGCTCAAGCTTATGATGTATTAGTTATTAACTTAGTAGACTTAACTGCTGCAAGTACAATTATCGACAAAGTTAAAGCTGCTGATATTCCTACAGTATTTATCAACCGTCAACCTTCCGTTGATGATATGGCATTATGGGATAAGATCACTTACGTTGGTGCTAAAGCTGAAGATTCAGGAACCTACCAAGGTGAAATCGCTGTTGATCTATGGACTGCTAATGCAGCTCTAGACAAAAATGGCGACGGCGTTATGCAATACGTTATGTTGATGGGACAAGAAATCCACCAAGATGCTGCATTACGTACAGAATATTCAATCAAAAAAGTTACAGAATCCGGAATCAAAGTTGAAAAACTATTTGAAGAACGCGGAAACTGGGACCGTGTATTAGGCCAAGAAAAAACTGCTGCTGCTATTGCACAATTCGGCGACAAAATTGAAGTTGTATTCGGTAATAACGATGACATGGCTTTAGGTGCTATCGAAGCTCTAAAAGCTGCTAACATGGTTGTTCCTGTAATCGGTGTTGATGCTACAGCTCCTGCATTAGATGCTCTTGCTGCTGGTGATTTAGCTGGTACAGTATTAAATGATTCCGTAGGACAAGCTCACACTTCAGTTGACAAAGCTCTTGCTTTATTAGCTGGTGAAATGCTTGAAAAAGAATACTGGGTTCCTTACGTAAAAGTTACTCCTGAAAACTATAAAGACTTCCAATAATATTTAACAAAAAGATCGTTTTAGGAAATCAAGTGATTAAACACTTGATTTCCTATTCTAATTAGAAAGAGGTTACTATGCAGCATCTTGATATTATATTAGCCATGAATCATATCAGTAAAAGTTTCCCTGGGGTTAAAGCTCTTGATGACGTTTCGTTCCATGTAAGACGAGGAACCGTTCACGCACTTATGGGTGAGAATGGGGCTGGTAAGTCAACACTGATGAAATGTCTTTTTGGTATCTATTCCTTAGATGAAGGTGAGATATTATTTGATGGTAAGCCTGTGCATTTTCATAATCCAAAAGATGCATTAAATGCTGGAATCTCCATGATTCACCAAGAATTACAACCTATTCCTTATCGTAGTATCGCGGAAAATCTATGGGTAGGCCGTTATCCAAGCAAGAAGATCTTGGGTTTATTCTCGATTGTTGATCATAAACTTATGCGGACAAAATCACTTGAATTGCTTAAGAAAGTTCATCTTAAAGTTAATCCAAACATACCTTTAAAAGAATTATCTGTTTCGCAAATACAGTCCATTGAAATTGCTAAGGCAATCTCATACGAATCAAAAGTAATTATCATGGATGAACCTACTTCATCCTTAACCTTACAAGAAGTTGATCAGCTATTTGAAATAATTAACAATTTACGTAATTTAGGTGTATCTATCATCTATATCTCACACAAAATGGAAGAAATATTACGTATTTCTGATGAAGTTACAATTATGCGTGATGGTAAGTATATTGGTACCTGGGCGTCTAAAGAATTAACCATGGAAAAGATTATTAAGAACATGGTTGGTCGTGAATTAACAAATCTATATCCACCTAAGACTAATGTTCCTGGTGAGACATCCTTACAAATCAAAGATTATACTTCCACAAATCCTCGTTCATTCAAGAAAGTCAGTTTCGAAGCACGTAAAGGTGAGATTCTGGGTATTGGTGGATTGGTCGGTGCACAACGTACTGAACTAGTTGAGGGTATATTTGGCTTAAGAGGTGTTGAAAAGGGCGAAATATTCTTACATGGTAAGAAATTAAGCATTAAAAATCCACGAGATGCGATTGCGAAGGGTATTGCCTTAGTCACTGAAGATCGTCGTGGTAATGGAATATTTGGGGTATTATCCGTTAGAGATAATGTAGCTGTCGCAAGTTTGAGTGATTTCGTTGATTTCCATTTCAAATTAAACAACAACAAACTTAACAAATTAGCTGAAGAGAATATTAAGAAATTACGCATTAAAACACCGAGTACAAAGACAAGAATTTCTTCTTTATCGGGTGGTAATCAACAGAAGGTTATTATCTCACGTTGGTTAGCGGTTGAACCGGATGTATTTATCTTAGATGAACCAACACGTGGTATCGATGTTGGGGCTAAATATGAGATTTATAGTATTATGATTGATTTAGCTCGACAAGGTAAAACCATTATTATGATTAGTTCAGAAATGCCAGAATTATTGGGTGTTAGTGATCGTATCATGGTTATGTGTGAAGGTCGTTTAAGCGGTATTTTAGATAAAGAAGAAGCCAACCAAGAGAAAATCATGGAATTGGCTACCAAGTACATGTAAGGAGTATTAAAATGAACAAAGTATTAAATCTATTCTCGAAAAGCAATATAAAGACTACATTAATTGATAATGCGATGTATGTCATTCTATTAGCTATATTAGTTGTTGTATCGATCTTAAGACCAATCTTCTTATCTCCAAATAATCTAACGAATATCTTGATGAACTCATCGATTCGTATCATTATTGCGTTAGGGGTAAGTGGTGCATTGATTACACGTGGTACTGACTTATCTGCTGGGCGTATTGTTGGGGTTGGGGCTGTTATAGGCGGTACATTATTACAAAGACCTGACTATGCGGCGAAGTTCTTCCCTGAGCTTGGTGAAATGCCTGTTGTTGGTATTCTATTATTAGCAGTTACAGTTACTGCTTTATTAGGTTTAATCAATGGTTTAGTTATTTCATTCTTACATGTTCCACCGTTTATTGCGACATTGGGGATGCAAAGTATTGTTTATGGTTTATCCCTTATCTATACGAAATCACAACCAATTGGTGGTTTAAAAACAGATTATACCTACTTAGCATCTGGTCGTATTGGACCTGTTCCTATCTTAATTCTTATCGCTTTAATCATGATTGCGATTATGTGGTTCTTACTCAATCAAACTAAGTTTGGTAAATACATCTACGCAATTGGTGGTAATGAAGCTGCAGCTGAAGTTGCTGGGGTTAACGTAATTTGGACTAAGATCCGTGTCTATGTATTAGCTGGTTTATTCTATGGTCTAGCTGGCTTCTTACTAGCCGCTAAATCTGGTGGTGCGACAGCGAACTATGGTATCGGTTATGAACTTGAGGCAATCGCAGCTTGTACAATCGGTGGTGTTAGTACCGCTGGTGGTGTTGGGACTGTTCAAGGAATT
The DNA here is from genome assembly GCA_942492995.1 of uncultured Erysipelotrichaceae bacterium. Classification (GTDB taxonomy): domain Bacteria; phylum Bacillota_I; class Bacilli_A; order Erysipelotrichales; family Erysipelotrichaceae; genus UBA2212. The sequence continues at coordinate 1,056,366 of OW818653.1, read as the reverse complement.
GTGTCTGGGGTATTAATCTTCGAAATGTTAAAAACAAGCTTACAATTCTTAGGTGTTACACCCGATCTTCAATACGTTGCGATTGGTACAGTCATCGTAATGGCTGTTGCGATTGATATTCGTAAATATCTTACAAAGAAATAAAAAACGAGTGTACATTAGTACACTTTTTTTAGGAGAAAAATGGAAACGATACAATTAAATAAAGACGTTAGTTTATCACGTATTGTGCAAGGATTTTGGCGTTTACATAACTGGGATATGGATGCACAAGCTTTACTTGAGTTCATGAAACAATGTGTTGAATTAGGGGTTACAAGTTTTGATACAGCAGAGATTTATGGTAACTATACCAGTGAGAAGTTATTGGGTGATGCGTTAGCGCTTGATCCATTATTTAGATCTAAAATACAAATTATTACTAAAACTGGGATTAACAAACTAAATCCAGATAAACCTTATCGTATTAAGCATTATGAGACTACGTACGCGAAGATTAAAGCATCATGCTATTCAAGTCTAAAGAAATTGAATACAAGTTATATCGATGTTTATTTGATTCACAGAGAAGATCCTTTATTTGATCAATTAGGTGCTGTACGTGCGTTTAATGAGCTTATGGAAGAAGGTTGTATTAAATCATATGGAGTATGTAATTATGATCCATTTAAACTTGATGCATTTCATACATTAAGTAATTTTAAATGTGTAACCAATCAGATTGAAATATCACCGTTACAATTCGAACATTACAATTCTGGAATGATGGATTTATTACAAAAATACCAAATTCATCCAATGATATGGTCACCATTAAATGGGGGGAATATCTTTACATCAAACGATGAAAATGTTGTTAATTTACGAAATGTCTTAGAGCGTATTGCGTCTAAATATAACACTACAACTGATACAATCGTATACGCTTGGCACTTAAAACATCCAGTCAAAGCGATGGTTATAAGTGGTACACAGAAAATTTCACGTTTACAAAATGCGATAAATGCGTTACAAATAAACCTAGAGCACGAAGAATGGTACGAAATATATTGTGCCTCAGGTCAACAAATTCTTCGTTAGATGAGGGAAAATGATTAAATTAATCGCAATAGATGTGGATGGAACACTCCTAAATAGTAAACATGAATTATCGTTAGAAAACAAAGAATGGATAAAAATAGCGACTCAAAAGGGAGCTATTTTAACGCTTGCGTCAGGTCGTCCTTTAAATGGATTATTTGATGTGTTTAAACAACTAGACATAGAACCAGAAAACCATTACCTTATGGGATTTAATGGAGCAGTTGTAGCACAAGCAATTGATCATTCGATCTTCTTCGAACGTACAATAGAACTTAATGTCGCTAAATCAATCTTAAAACACTTAGAACAATTTCCAGTAACTCCGATATTAAGTCGTAAACATGAGTTAATTGTATCTAATCCTAATGGATACAATGTATTAGGTGAAGCTAAGATGAATTCGATGGAATTAAAGGTTGTAGAAAACTTAGCCGATTATATTGATTATCAACCGAATAAGATCTTAGTCAGTGCTGAACCATCTATTATTGATCAATACCGTGATGCGATTCAAGCACCATTCATTGGGATTGTGGATTTTGTTAAGTCAGCCCCATTCTATTTAGAGATTATCGTTAAAGATACGAATAAAGGTTCTAGTTTAGAATATTTATCAAACAAATTAAATATTAATCAGGAACACGTAATGGCACTTGGTGATAACTATAACGATCTCAGTATGATTGAATATGCGGGACTTGGTGTCGCGATGGGACAAGCAGATGCGTATATCAAGAGTAGAGCTCAATTTATTAGTTTAACCAATGATGAAAATGGGGTAGCCCATGCACTTAAACAAATTTTTTAATAATTGATTGTTTCGTAACACTTTCGACATATTTAAAGACTATACTTCAATCAAGATATACTTAGAAAGAAGGAAACGATATGATGCGAGGTTATTTTGATGGAGTTGATCGCTTTTCACGTGTAGGATATGGCATGTTTGGTGGACAATTTATGTGGGTAGGAATATTACTACATATACTATTGGTAATTGGAGTAATTTTACTTATTATTTGGATTGTTCGTAGACTAACAAATCCTAAGAAAGTAAATGTGGAATCATCTACCGCAATCGAAATTATTAAAGAACGCTATGCGAAAGGTGAAATCACCAAAGAAGAATTTGAGAATTTACGTAAAGATTTACGCTAAACACATTTAACAAATGTGTTTTTTTATTGGTTATCTATGATGTATCACTTTAATATTAATAGATGAATGGTGCTACAATATGAATAGATGTGAGGATTAACATGAAAAAGAAAATTACACTAAGTATATTTCTCAGTTTATTACTACTCATTACACTAACAGGATGTGTACCAGGTGATGGAACTGCTTCATTAAGCGATCCTGCGGGATTCTTTTGGGGTGTATGGCATGGATGGCTAGCTCCATTAACATTAATATTGAATTTCTTTGATAAGAATATTCGACTTTATGAAGTGTATAATTCTGGCTGGTGGTATGATTTTGGATTCTATATGGCTATTATTAGTGGATTCGGTGGATTATCCTTATTTAGAAATAAACGTAAAGATAATCGATAATTGAATATTTTGTGAAAGAATTAATTAATAGACTTAATTATGTAGTTTTACGTTATCAATAACGATATAATTTAACTGTTGAACAAGAAAGGTGGAACAGATGGAAAGTTGGGTTTGGTTGATTGTAGCGATTGTAATGTTTGCATTAGAAGCAGCTACACCAGCTAGTTTAATCTCTATTTGGTTTTCAATTGGAGCACTATTCGCCTATGTCGCCGCATTACTAAATCTTGGAATATTTGTAGAAATAGGTATATTTATTATTATGTCTATTATCTCGTTTATTTTAGTTAGACCATTTGTGTTGAAATATTTAACGCATAAACCAGTTCGTACAAATGCGGATCGCTTTATTGGAGTACAAACAAAACTTGTTGAAGAAGTATTATCCGATAAATGGGGTGCAGTTAAATTGGAAGGCATTCGTTGGTCAGTCAGAGAAGTTAAGCATGGGGATCTACCTGTAGATACCCTAGTCGAAGTTGTTGCGTTAGAAGGCGCTAAACTTGTTGTTAAACAAGTTTTATAGAAAGGATCATTATGGACATTATTTTCCCACTACTCACTAGCTTTTTCGCCATATTGCTTGTTATTATCCTAATTACTTATACTGTACGAATCATCCCTCAATCAAATGCATATGTTGTTGAAAGATTAGGGGCATACCACAGAACACTTGAAAGAGGATTGCACTTTGTAATTCCTATTATTGATCGTGTTGCTGGTCATGTTACTTTGAAGGAACAAGTTTTTGATTTTGCTCCACAACCAGTTATCACGAAAGACAACGTTACTATGATGATTGATACTGTTGTATATTTCCAAATCTTAGACCCAAAACTTTATGTATATGGAGTTGTAAAACCTATTCAAGCGATTGAAAATTTAAGTGCTACGACATTACGTAATATTATTGGGGATTTAGAATTAGATGAAACATTGACATCACGCGAAATAATTAATACTAAGATGCGTGTTATTTTAGATGAAGCAACTGATCCTTGGGGTATTAAAGTAGGTCGTGTTGAAGTTAAGAATATTTTACCTCCAAAAGATATTCAAGAAGCGATGGAAAAACAAATGCGTGCTGAACGTGAACGTCGTTCTGTTATCTTAACAGCTGAAGGTGAAAAACGTGCCGCAATTCTTAAAGCTGAAGGGGAAAATGAATCTGTTATCTTACGTGCTAAAGCGAAGAAAGAATCATTAATTACTGAAGCTGAAGGGCAAGCACAAGCGTTAGAACGCGTTTATCAAGCTCAAGCATTTGGGGTTGATATTATCAATAAAGCAAATCCTAAACAAGGATATTTAACATTAAGAAGTTTAGAATCATTAGAAAAAGTTGCAAATGGACAAGCCACTAAGATTATTATTCCTTCCGAAATCCAAAACTTAGCTGGTCTATTGGCTTCAGTTAAAGGTGTAATGGAAGAAGAAAAGAAGTAAGCGATTGAAAAAATCGCTTTTTTTTGATAGGGTGTAACTATGTCAAATATACAAATCATAAAAGCACGCATTGAAGATGCTCAAGCAATTCTTGATTATCTCGATCAAATTGGAAAAGAAAGTGATAATTTAACCTTTGGAGAAGAAGGATTAGGATACACCTTAGAAGATGAGATTAAAGTAATCGAAGGATATGCAGAGAATTTAAATAGTACAATGTTTATTGCGTTAGATGATCAAAAGGTTGTAAGTGTAGGTAATTTAAGCGCATCCAAACGTGAACGTACGAAACATATCTCTATTTTAGGAATCTCTGTTTTAAAGGAATATTGGGGACGAGGTATCGGTAAACGTATGATGAATGCGTTAATTGAATTTGCGATACAAGCACCTGATACAACATTTATTCACTTGGATGTTAGAAGTGATAATGCGAAAGCAATCCATTTATATGAATCAGTTGGATTTATAAAGAATTCAGTTGTACCTAATATGATGTTTATAAAAGGTGAATACTTTGATATTGATTTGATGATACGCAAAGTGAAATGATGTTTCAGTTATTTGTTCTAATATATTGTTATTTTGGAACAATTATCCTATTTACTCAAAGTGCTTGAAGGCACTTTTTTTATCTTGCATAATAGGTGGGAAAGCAGAGGTACATCATGAAAATAGTTACGATTGGTGGCGGTAGTAGTTATACCCCAGAACTCATTGAAGGATTTATTCTTAGAAAAGATTTATTACCAATTTCTGAAATTTGGTTGGTAGATGTTGAAGAAGGTAAAGAAAAATTAGAAATCGTTGGGGCTATGGCTCAACGTATGGTTAAAGCTGCAGGATTAGATTGGAAAGTTAATTTAACTCTTAATCGTCGTGAAGCACTTAAAGATGCGGATTTCGTTACGACACAATTCCGTGTTGGTCTATTAGATGCACGTATTCGTGATGAAAGAATTCCATTAAGCTTCGGTTATATTGGCCAAGAAACAAACGGCGCTGGAGGTATGATGAAAGCGTTCCGTACAATTCCAGTTATCTTGAGCATTATCGAAGATATGAAAGAATTATGTCCTAACGCATGGTTAGCGAACTTTACGAATCCAAGTGGTATCGTTACTGAAGCTGCGATTAAAGTTGGCGGATGGAAACGTACAATTGGTTTATGTAATGTGCCTATCTTGATGGAAAAAATGTGTGATGGCGCTATGAAGTCACAAGGTTATGAAGGTGAACTATATACGAAGTTTGCTGGATTAAACCACTTCCATTGGCACCGCGTTTGGGATAAAGCTGGTAATGAAGTTACACATACAATTTTAGATGCACTATATCATCCAGAAGCTAAAACACTTGAAGGATTAGGTGTTCGTAATATTAAGAACTTTAAGTTTAACTATGAACAAATTAAGGACACTGGCTTACTACCTTGTCCATATCACCGTTACTACTATGTAAGTGATGATATGTTAGGCCATGAACTTGAAGAATTTGCGAAAGGTGAAACACGTGCTGAAGTCGTTAAACGTACTGAAGCTGAATTGTTTGAACTTTATAAAGATGTAAATCTAGATCATAAACCTGAACAATTAACAAAACGTGGTGGAACTCACTATTCTGATGCGGCATGTGAATTAATCGCTTCAATCTATAACAACAAGAAAACACGTATGGTTGTAAGTACACAAAACAATGGTGCAATCGCTGATTTACCATATGACTGTGTTGTAGAAGTATCTGCTGATATTACATCACATGGTGCAGAGCCAGTTAACTGGGGATCATTCCCATCTTCTACGCGTGGATTAGTACAAAGTATGAAAGCGATGGAAGAAGTTGTGATTCAAGCGGCTGTTTCTGGTGATTATGGAAAAGCACTTCAAGCATTCACAATCAATCCATTAGTACCTTCAGGAACTAAGGCTAAAGAGATGTTAGATGTTATGTTAGTTGCGAATAAAGCTTACTTACCTCAATTCAAGGCTGTTATTGCGGAATTAGAGGCAAAAGGCGTTACATACGAAAAGAAATAAGGCGAGAAATTGCCTTTTCTTTTTGATACAATGAAGGCATGATAATGGACAGAATTAAGAACACATCGAATTTAACCACCCAAGAAAAAGCGGTTGCGGATTACATTGAACGAAATCCACAAGCTGTTTTAAGTTTAAGCAGTCATGAATTAGCGCATGCGTCCTATGTTAGTCCATCTACAATTGTTCGATTATGCCAAAAATTAGGGTTAAGTGGATACACTGAATTCAAATCAATCTATACAAGTGAATATGCGCATTATACAGAAACTAAAAAATTAATTAAAGATGTGCCTTTTAGTAAAGATTCAAAGATTGATGAAATAATTCAAACTTTACCACATATCTATCAAAGAGCAGTGAGTTATACCCAAAGTTTGATTGATCAGAAAACTCTAAAAGAATGTGTAGAATTACTCCAAAAGAGTCAACACATTGGTATATATGGTATGGGCTTAAACTTTGATGTCGCAAAGATGTATCAATATAAACTACAATCAATTGGACTCAATGCGATTGCGTATGATTCGACGAATTGGAGTTGGCTAGAACGAATAAACTTTGAGAAAATTCCGAGTTTTGCGATTTTAATCACACAATCAGGACGTAACCAATTCATTCTGGATGCGAGTAAACAACTAAGACATTATGAAATACCGACACTTCTTATCAGTGGAGCACAAGATAAATATTCAAGTCAAATTGCGAATTATACATTATATGCGATGTCCGGCAATGGTGCACTTGAACTATCGAATACAAGCTTTACTATCTCAATGATTTATCTCTTAGATATATTAACGGTATCGATGCATGTTCGATACTATGAAGATATTGAGAAAATATCTGAACAAATAAAAGATAAACGCAATGATTGGTTAAAATCTAGATAAAAAAACAGCTGATTATTCAGCTGTTTGTGTTTCTTCGGATATTACTACTTCAACTTTTTTCTTCGGTAATGGTTCAATACTCTTAACACTAATAACCTTAGTATTGCTCAAGAAATCATGAATACTACGACGTTCACGCTGAATCATTGCGATAAGAATTGATAATGCGGAAATCGATAGTCCAATATTGTTTAATAATGTGGCAGTTGGATTTGTCATAAATGCCGCAAAGATTAATCCATTGACTGTATAATGCGAAGTAGTTTCAGGGAATGTGGCTAAGTAACGTAAGATATAATCCTTTAATGAAGCCTTTTCACCATTACTCTTAACAATTTTTATACCAATTAGTTTCTTTCCAAATGTTTGCCCTTCATACAAGAAATAAGGAATAAACACATTGTAACTAAATATAATTAGATACGATAGTATATAAGTTGGGACTTGCCAAGAAGAAGGTAATGCGTTTATATTAACTAAATTTACAAAACTTCCTCTATTTCGATAAGCTAGTACATACATCAATAATACAACAAGCGCTAGAATAACGTTTTGAATGTTTAAATCAATAAAGTAAGCCCCAAAACGATTAAATCGTCCCGATGTATTACGTTTCAATTCTCTTTCTTCTAATCGTTCTAAATTAAATACTTTCTTCTCAATATCTTTAACACTAAATTTTTTCATAATTATTGTTTCACTAAAATTGTAACGGTATTCGCAACATAGTCATGTAACATTTGATGACTAGGACGAATAACCATAATAACAATTGAGACTAAACCTACGAAAATGTTCATATAGAGTAGGAATATAATTTGTGGGAACCCTAAGAACCCAATTGCGTTATATAGACTTATAACCGCAAAATAATCAAAACCTTCCATAATCATTGCGAATACACTACGAATTGATAGTCCTAATATTGTAGCTTGAGTACCATTTGTATGAATTACTTTAATTCCCATAATACGTTTACCAAGTGTTTGACCTGAATGATCGCCTTTAAACACAAAGATAGGGACTAATATACGATACGCAAGGACAAGTACAACAATCGCAAACAACGAAGGGATTGAACTTGCGGAGAGCTCAGTAATTCCTAATAATGCCATAATTATTCCAGTTGCGACAAATATTATAATTTGATCAATTAAATAAGCGAATAAGCGCCTTGAATTCGGAGCTGTTAGGACCGTGTTAGACTTAACTACTTTTTTATTATTTTTTGACATGTGGTAATTTCCTCACATACGACATTATACTTAAAAATATAAGCGCTATCAAGAAGAATGTAAGTCCATTAAATATGTCGATTGTTAACAATATGAGTGTATAAATTATGTAAAAACGAATAAAATTCAGTTAAACAAAGGATAATTAATCTATTAATGGATAAAATAGCGCTTACATAAACTTTAATATTGTGAAGATTAAATAACATATTGTCTTATTAATGTGTGAAAGCGGTTATAAAGATTGACCAAGGGGGTCTGTTTTGGTATAGTTTATCTAGCAAGATCGCAATCGGATTGGGAGGATTTAAAAATGCGTAAAATTATGTTATTCTGTGCTGCAGGTATGTCAACGAGTCTATTAGTAAGCAAAATGCAAAAAGAAGCTGAAGCTCGTGGTATTAACGATTTAAAGATTTGGGCTGTTTCTCAACAAGAATATGAACGTGAAATTCATGACGTTAATGTTTGTTTGTTAGGCCCACAAGTACGTTTCCGTTTAGCACAAGCTAAAGAACTAGGTGCTAAATTTGGAGTACCTGTTGATGTAATCAGCATGATGGATTACGGTTCATGTAATGGACCAAAAGTCTTAGACCAAGCATTAAATTTAATGGCTTCGATGGAAAGCAAATAACACGGGATTTCCGTGTTTTTTTGAGTTTAATTTCAGAAAGGAAATTTTATGAGCAAAAGTGGATTGAAGATTGTTACGATTGGTGGAGGTTCGTCATATACTCCAGAATTAGTAGAAGGTTTTATCAAACGCTATGATCATTTACCAATTACTGAGTTGTGGTTAGTTGATGTAGAGGCTGGTAAAGAAAAATTAGAAATCGTTGGTAACTTAGCGAAACGTATGGTTGAAAAAGCTGGTTTACCGATTGAAGTACATTTGACTCTTGATCGTAGAACTGCATTAAAAGATGCGGATTTCGTTACGACTCAATTACGTGTTGGATTATTAGATGCACGTGTATTAGATGAAACGATTCCAGCTAAATATGGTATTTTAGGCCAAGAAACAAATGGCCCTGGTGGTTTATTCAAAGGTTTCAGAACAATTCCTGTAATCTTAGGAATCATCAAAGATATGGAAGAATTATGTCCAGATGCATGGTTGATTAACTTTACGAATCCTGCAGGTATGGTTACAGAAGCTGTATTCCGTCACACAAATTGGAAGAAATTTGTTGGTCTATGTAATGTGCCAATTGGCATGGTTCGTGGAGCAGCGGATTTACTTGAAGTTGAGATGAATCGTGTTCGTATTGATTTCGCCGGTTTAAATCATATGGTTTATGGTTTGCGTACCTATTTAGATGGTAAAGATGTATCTAAATTAGTTATGGAAAAATATAAAGGTACACGTTCTTCAATGAAGAATATTCATGAAACTCCTTGGGGTAATGAATTCTTAGAAGGATTAGGCATTATGCCATGTGGATATCACCGTTATTATTACCAATATCAAGCAATGGTTGATCACCAACAAGAAGATGTTAAAAAAGGTGAATCACGTGGACAAGTCGTTAAGAAAGTTGAAGCTGAACTCTTTGAGTTATACAAAGATGTAAATCTAGCGGTTAAACCTAAACAACTTGAATTACGTGGTGGAGCATATTATTCTGATGCGGCATGTAATCTAATTGCGTCAATGTACAATGATACAAAAGACATTCAACCTGTTAATACAATGAATATGGGTGCTATAGCATCACTTCCAATGGATTGTGCTGTAGAAGTAAGTTGTGTTATTACAAAAGAAGGTCCTCGTCCATTAGCGATGGGTAGATTACCAATTCAAGTAGAAGGATTAGTCCAACAAATGAAATCATTTGAACAAGTTGCGACTGATGCGGCTGTTTCTGGTAACTACAATACAGCGCTTGTTGCGATGACTATTAACCCACTTGTTCGTGATGAAAATAAAGCGAAACTAATCTTGGATGAAATGTTAGAAGCACATAAAGCTTACTTACCACAATTCTTTAAATAAGCGATAAAAAATAGATTAATCATGGACGGGTGGCAAAGTCATCCGTCCATAAATATGAATATGACATTTGTTAGGAGAATGAATGAGTCAAATAAAACATATTGTCCTATTTGATATGGATGATACATTATCAGATTTTAAAACTGGAATTATTCCAGAATCTGCCTATAAAGCGATTGAATTATTAAAGCAACGTGGTGATACTGTAGTTGGTATGGCCAGTGGTCGTGGACATTTCTTTTTCAATGAACAACGTAAAGATATTGAAGTTGATGCGTTTGTTTGTGTGAATGGACAATGTACTACTTTATATAATGAGATTGTCTATGAATCGTATGTTAGTGATCATGATTTAAATCGTTTAATTGATGTTTTAAAGCCAATGCAGGGAGGTTTATTCGCTGTTAATAGCTTCTATGGCATAAAACCGATCCTAACAGTTACGCATCCTGATATGGAATATTCACATTCTGTTACACGATTAAAGGATTATGGCTCGAACTATAGCGATGATTATAAAAACCATTTACTACAAGCTGCGTTTTTACCGGAATATGATGCCTATTTTGATGAATTATTTCCAAACTTAAGTTTCCATCGTTATTTTGATTATATGGTGGATATTTATCCAAAGAACACATCAAAATTAACTGGTATAAAAGCAATTGCGAGTCATTTTGGGTTAACACTCGATGATGTGATTACATTTGGGGATGGAATGAATGATCTTGAAATGGTTCAAGGTGTAAAAATGGGAGTCGCGATGGGGAATGCTCATCCTAAAGTAAAAGAAGTTGCGGCAATGATTACAGATTCTGTTAATGAGAATGGAATATACAATGCCTTAATTAAATTAGGGTTGATAAAGGAGGAAGAATGAAATTAATTGTAAATTCAGATGATTTTGGTTTAACACCAGGTGTAAATCTTGGGATTATCGATGCATTAAAACGTGGAATTTTACGTTCAACTACCGCAATGATGAATATGCCAGCAATTGAAATGGCTGCGGATCTTGCGAAACTAAATCCAGAACTAGGGGTTGGGATTCATTTAGTCTTAACAGCTGGTAGACCAATTCTTGATACACATAAAACAATTGTGGACGCATCAGGTAATTTCTTAAAGAACGGTGTGTTAGTAAGTAAAGTTGATGTGGATATTGAAGAAGTGTATGCGGAATATGTCGCACAAATGGAAAAGTACATTAAAGTGTTTGGTCATAAACCAACACATATTGATGGACATCATCATACGCACCAATTACCACAAACAGTAGAAGCGACACGTCGTTTAGCTGAAACTTATGGTATTAAATATGTTCGTCAAGTACAGGATTCTGTAGCGTTTATTGCGGATTTCTATGGACCACTAACTGACTATAAACAATTAGAAACGACGCTTAATCGTCATTTAAATAAAGAATATGTTGAATTAATGTGTCATGTTGCATTTATTGATGTTGATTTGATTCAATGCTCGACATATAATTTTGATAGAGTAAGAGAACTTGAAACACTAATTAGTGAAGATGCTAAAGACTTTATTAAAAAGCACAACATTGAATTAACGAACTTCGCATCTTACTAACCTAAAGGAGCATCAAATGAAAAAAGTAATTTTAATTAGTCGTAAGTCTAATCAAACGGATAGTTTTATGACTGCAGTCAATTTAGCAACAGAAAAGGGTGATTTCGATTTTGAAGTTAAATTAGCAATTCATCCTAACCACAAAGCATTAATCGAAGAGTTTCAACCTGAATTTGCGATTATCTCACCAGAAATGATCGTATGGCAGGCTGAAGTTGAGAAATATCTTAAAGAATTAAACATTCCTTACATCACTGCTAAGGGTAGTCATTACGGAACACGTCAAGTCGCTAAAATCTTTGAATTAGTCAAATAGTTAATTATGTGATAATGCTTATACGAAACAAGGGTAAAACCTTGTTTTTTTATACATTTTGTGAAGAAACCGCTATCATTTGTGTTGTAAGCGAATACAATTTCACATAATTTACCACATTTTACGCTTGATTTATCTTTGTCCTATGCTAGAATAAACCTAGAGGCAATTGCCTTAGAGAAGATTTCACACTGGGCAAGTGAGATTAAACTTCTCTCCATATCAATCCGAAAGGGGAAAACACACACTATGGATGGATTTACACGCTTTTTAGAAGAAAAATTCTTACCAGTCGCAGCGACTATCTCCCAAAACCGCTATTTAATGGCATTACGTGATGGTTTAGTTCTATCATTACCACTAATGATCGTTGGTTCAATGGTTATCGTTGTTGCTGAATTACCTGTTGATGCTTATCAAAGTTTAATGGTTAGTGTATTTGGCGCAGGCTGGAATTGGTGGAACTGGGGAGTTATCTTCGCTTCTACTATGGGTCTTGTTGCATTCGTTGCAGTTATCGGGGTTTCATATGCTTTAGCTAAATCATATGGCAAAGAACCACTACCTGCAGCAGCACTAGCATTCTCTGGTTATTTCATTTTATTACGCCAAATGGAAACTGGTGGCTTCGCTACTAATTACTTTGGATCACAAGGTTTATTCGCAGCAATGCTAGTTGCTATCGTAACTACTGAAATTTATAACTTTGTAATTAATAAAAAATGGGTTATCACTCTTCCTGAACAAGTGCCACCTGCAATCTCACGTTCATTCGTTGCATTAACACCAGCTGCTATTTCTACAGTTTTATGGGTAGTTGTACGCTATGTATTTATGCAAACATCATACGGTGATTTCAGTACATTTATTCTTCAAGTTCTACAAGTACCTCTAACTATTTTCGGAACAGGTATCGCTGGTACAACATTAGCAATATTCTTCAACTCTGCATTCTGGTTCGTTGGTATTCACGGCGCTGCTATCGTTGGTTCAGTATTTGATCCAATTTGGCAAGCTGCTCGTTTCGCTAACTTAGAAGCTTCACAAGCTGGTCAAGCATTACCTTACATCGTTACTGCTGAGTTTATTTCTAACTTAGTATACATCGGTGGTTCAGGTGCTACTTTATCACTTGCATTCATCATGGCTTTCTTAGCAAAATCAAAACAAATCCAATATATTGGTCGTTTATCCTTAGCTCCTGGACTATTCAATATCAATGAAACAGTAACATTTGGTTTACCAATCATTATGAACCCATTGATGTTAGTTCCATTCTTCGTTGCTCCATTATCCATTACGTTGATTTCATACTTTGCAATCGCTACTGGTTTAGTTGGACGTCTTCCTGGTTTAACAGCTCCTTGGACAATGCCAGTTATCCTATCCGGTTTCTATATCGGTGGTGGTGACGTTCGTGTTGTATTACTTCAAGTTGTTAACTTCGTTGTTACAGGTATTATCTACTACCCATTCATCGCAGCTTGGGATAAGAAGAAATACGCTGAAGAACAAGGCGAATAATACACAATCAAATCATTGCCCAACTAGAGTCGAGAAATCGACTCTTTTTAATGCTTGTTATAGTAATGTAAATAAATATTTAATTTACAGAAAATAATTATTTACATTTACATTAATTTGGTATATTCTATTAAAAAGCAACGAAAAGGATATGTAGTATTAAGTCATCCGTAAAGCGAGTTGGGTCTGGTGTAAGGCCAACCGGAATCTTAATATCTGTAACCCCTTAGAGCTGTAGTCCGAATCAAGTAGGATGTGCCGGTTTTCTCCGTTATAAGAATAGGGTTTAATTGAACCTGATAAAGTGACCAATTTTGGTAATAAGGGTGGTACCGCGGAGCAACACAGTCTTCGTCCCTATGGGATAGGACTGTTTTTTATTGGAGGAAAGCTCATGTGCGGGTTAATATTTTGTGAAGGTGAATTAGAAGAATCGAAGTTTTTAACAGCGTTTAATACGATTGCTCATCGTGGTCCTGATCAAGCGATTATCCATAAAGATAAACATGGTATTTTTGGTTTTCATCGCTTAGCTATTATGGATATTAGTGAAAAGGGTATGCAACCATTTATTACAGATCGCTTAATCGTTATGTGTAATGGTGAGATTTATAATGAATTGTATTTAAAAGAGGTATTTAGTGAGTATCGATATACGTCACATTCAGATTGTGAAGTGTTATTACCGTTGTATTTAGAGTACGGTAAAAAAATGGGACCCTATCTAGATGCGGAATGTGCGTTTGTTATTTATGACAAAGAATTAGATATCGTTGTTGCTGGACGTGATCCGATTGGAATTAGACCTTTGTTCTATGGTTATTTAAAAGATACTGGTAAAATTGCATTTGCGTCTGAGGCTAAAGCATTAATTAGTATTTGTGATGGCATTAAGCCTTTCCCAATTGGGACAATTTATTATGATGGTGAATGGATTCGTTATACTGATATTAAAGAAGTTACCTATCAAATCAAAGATGAAGTATTAGCTTTATCTAAAATAAAACATAAATTAATGGATGCGGTTAAGAAAAGAATGATGTCAGATGTTCCAATTGGATATCTATTGAGTGGTGGATTGGATTCATCGCTTGTGTCTGCGATTGCGGCACGTTATACTAAACAACCAATTGTGACGTTTGCGATTGGGATGGAAAAGGATGCGATTGATTTAAAATACGCTAAGATTGTAGCGGATTATATTGGTAGTGAACATTATGAAGTCACAATGTCGTTCAAGGATGTATTAGAAGCCCTTCCTTACGTTATTTATCATTTAGAGACGTATGATATCACCACAATTCGTGCTTCCTTAGGCATGTATTTATTATCACGATACATCAAAGAGAAGACAGATATAAAAGTTATTCTTACAGGTGAAATAAGTGATGAATTATTTGGATATAAGTACACTGATTTTGCGCCAAGCGCTGAAGCTTTTCAGAAGGAAAGTGAAAAACGTTTAGAGGAACTGTATGAGTATGATGTTTTACGTGCGGATCGATGTATTGCGGCATGGTCACTTGAAGCGCGCGTACCATTTGGAGATTTAGCGTTTGTAAAAGAAGTTATGTCGATTGAACCTGAACTTAAATTGAATAAGAGTGGAAAAGGAAAGTATCTCTTACGTAAAGCGTTTGAGAAAGATGATCTAATTCCTGAATCAATATTATGGCGTGAAAAAGCCGCATTCTCAGATGCGGTAGGTCATTCCATGGTTGATCAATTAAAACTACATGCAGAAAAATTATACAGCGAAGATGATGTAAAAAATGCATCACTTAAATATCCACATAACACACCTTTTACAAAAGAAGCACTTTGGTATCGTGATTTGTTTGAGTTACACTATCCTGAAATGAGTCATTTAATAACTGATTTCTGGATGCCAAATAAAGAATGGGTAGGTAGTGATGTCAAGGATCCATCTGCTCGTGCGTTAAGCAATTATGGGGATTCTGGTAAGTAGTCTATTAAGTGATGTCAAACTTTGTTATAATTAAGACACGTGATAACCATGTTCTTTAAGAAAAGCCCAGTCCTAGATGACGGTGAAATTCATTTAAAATATGTAAGTAAATATAAGGATAATGACCCAGAAGGTTGGGGATTATCCTATGTTTATGATGTCATAGTTAATGAATCGAATCGAATTGTAGGCAGATGTGATTTAAGACTCGGGAATTCAATTACACTTGATTTAGCAGGGCATATTGGTTATACCATTTATGTTCCATATCGAGGACATCATTATGCGGCTAAAGCATGTCTTCTAATGTTTAAACAAGCTGAGTACTTCAAGTTAAAAGATCTAATCATTACCTGTAATACAGATAATTTAGCTTCCTATCGAACATGCGAATTAGCGGGCTGTGAGTATATAAAAACAGTCATTGTACCTAGAAATCATGTACTATATGCCCAAGGTGATCGTGAAAAAGCGATATTTGTTAAGCATCTGTAAACAACCTTGTTCATAGAGATAGAGTTTGGCATAATAAAATGGAAAGAAGGATTTTATGATTAAGTTATTTGTAAGTGATATGGATGGGACGCTGTTATACAATGAATCGGATAATCATTCAAGAGACATTACCTTAGAGAATCATGAGGCAGTTATAAAACTTCATGAATCCGGTGTTCGATTTATGATGGCGAGTGGAAGAGATCATTTTTATCGATTAATCTTAGAAAAAGAATTTGGATTTCAAGTCGATGCGATTGGAATGAATGGATGTAATGTTGTATTAGATGATGAGGTTCTATGTGATCATGGGTTAACACATCAAGACACTAAAGATGTACTAGAGACATTAAAAAAGTCACCTGTTGAAGTTAATTTCCTTGGGATTAACTCGAATGGCGATCATGTATTTCAATATGTTGATCGTGAACCTTATGCACGATTTTATGAATTACATAAACAAGGTGTTTTCAAATACATGAGTAAAGAACCATTATCAGAATGGGTAAAAGATGAAACGAAACCACCGTTTAATAAGTTAGTTGGATTAGTTAAATCAGTTAAAGATCGTGATGTTCTATTGGATTTCTTTGAGAAGGAATATGGTGACCGGTTTGATGTAATCTACTCTGGGGCAGAGAATGTAGAATTAATGCCTAAAGGTATCTCAAAAGGGAATGCACTCTTAGAATTAATGGCACTCAAAGGATATAAACCAACTGAAGTAGCTGTCATAGGTGATTCAATGAATGATATTACAATGTTACAAGTATCTCCATATAGTTTCGCAATGAGTCATTCTGATGATATCATTAAAGAAAGTAGTCATTATATTGTTAAGAGCGTTGCGGAAGCCATTGAAATGGTTCTTAAGATAAATAAGGAAAGTGAACATGGATTATAACTATCATACCCACACTGAACGTTGTGGACATGCGAATGGTGAAGATGAACAGTATGTTTTAGCTGCGATTGAGGCAGGTTTTAAAGTACTTGGTTTTAGTGACCATATTCCCTTTAAATCAGTTATACATCCTAGTGAACGAATGAATTATGATCAAATTGATGATTATATAAATAGTATTGAAGATTTAAAAGTTAAGTATAAAGATAAAATTGAGATTAAACTTGGTTTTGAACTTGAATATTTCCCAGAATATAATGAGTACTATAAAGAAATATTAGCACGCTGTGATTATTTAATTTGTGGACAACACAATAAGATATTAGATCATTATTCATACGATCAATTCGCGAACGATGAAGATGTGATTGTATATGCGAATCAAGTAAAAGCTGCGATGGAAAGTGGCTTGGTATCGTTTATTGCCCATCCAGATTATTTCATGTTAGGACGTAGAACTTGGACGCCTGCATGTGATGAAGCTGCACGTATCATTGCACAAGCAGCTGAAGAGAATAATGTAGCGCTTGAAATTAACCTTAATGGTGTACGTTATGGTAAGTATAATTATCAGAATTTACATGTCTACCCATATCCTTTTAGATCTTTCTGGGAAGTTGTTTCGAAGTTTAATGTTGAATGTCTCTACAGCTTTGATGCTCATAAACCATTTACATTACTTGAAAAGGAAAGGATTGGTTTGGTAGAAGAAATTCTTAAGGGGTTACCTCTTTCTATCAATCATAATTATCGAATCTAAATGATGAAACGACTGATAAATTTCTTGGTAAAAAAACCGATTAGCGTAAGTGTTCTAATTCTTTTACAATTAGGTATTATTTATACGCTTATTTATCAGTTAAGTGTTCAATTGACAGAATTCTATTTTATTTTACAAGGCCTTAATTTTTTTATCGTAATCTATATTATTAATAAAAATGATAATCCATCGTATAAGATGACATGGATTATCTTTATTTTAGGTGTACCACTTGTTGGGGGAATAACATACCTAATGTTTGGTGGACGTAAAGTACCAAAAGATATTCGAACTGGAATAAAACAATTGAATAATGGACAAGCGATTCTTATCCAAGATAAAGAAGTTTTCGATTCAATTAGTGAGAAAGAGTATTTACGCCAAGTACGTTATTTATACGATAATACTGGATTTCCAGTCTATAAGAATACAAAAATTACGTATTTATCGAGTGGAGAGGCTAAGTTTGAAGCGTTGGTTAATGCGTTAAAATCTGCAGAAAAATTCATTCTTCTAGAGTATTTCATTATAAAAGAAGGATATGTCTGGGAAACAATTAAGCAAATCTTGTGCGATAAAGTTAAACAAGGTGTTGATGTTAAATTAATCTATGATGATGCCGGAAGTAAATCACTCCCATATGAGTTTGTGGAAGATTGTAGAGCATGTGGAATAAAGTGTTTTGCGTTTAATCCTTTAAGACCAATCTTAGCAATCTATATGAATAATCGTGATCATCGTAAGATTGCGGTAGTAGATGGACGTATTGGATTTATCGGTGGTATGAATCTAGCTGATGAGTATATCAATCGAATTAGTCCTTTTGGACATTGGAAAGATGTGGCTATTCAGTTTGAAGGTGAAGCTGTTTATAGTTTGAGTTTAATGTTTTTACAATTCTATGAACATGTATCTAAAGAAACATCGGATTATTCATGGTATTTAGGAGCTCCACAACACTTTGATAAGGTGGGGTATGTACAAACATTTTCAGATAGTCCAACCGATGAAGAACCCGTAAGTCAGTTTACGCATTTAAATCTAATCAATAGCGCATCAAAATATATCTATATCATGACGCCTTATTTAGTTATCGGTTATGAAATGATTATCGCATTAATTAATGCGGCAAAAAGCGGTGTAGATGTTCGAATTATGGTACCTCATATTCCAGATAAAAAATATGTATTTGCGGTAACACGTAGTAATTATGAATACTTAACTAAAAATGGAGTACGCATATACGAGTATTTACCAGGGTTCTTACATGCGAAGGTTATGGTTGCGGATGATCGTGTTGCGATTATAGGGACGACAAACTTAGATTTCAGAAGTTATTTCTTACATTTTGAATGTGGCGCATTACTTATTGATGATCCAAGTATCATCGATATTGTGAAGGATTGTAAAGACACGTTATCTAAATGTGTTGAGATTACATATGAAGAAGCGAAGAATGTGAATATTGTGGTAAAATTATGGCGTGCTATTTTGAATATGTTTAGTACTTTATTATAGGAGAACAGGAATGAAAACAGCGATTGTACTTGAGGGTGGCGGTCTTAGAGGGGCTTATACTGCCGGTGTTTGTGCATGGTTTATTGAGAATAATATTGAGTTTGATATTCATATTGGGATATCATCTGGCGCAATGCATGCCTGTAGTTTAGCAATGAAGGATGTAAAGTTATTACATGATTCATCCGTAGATTTTGCAGTACATCCAAATAATGTTGGTCTGAGAGCTCTATTAAGAGAAGGAACACCCGTTGGATATAACTATATGTTTGATACAATTCTTACAAAACAATTAAATTTAACTGCAGAACGTTTAAGAAAAATCGATTCTTTAGTTGAATTTGGGATATATAAACTTGCTCAACAGAAGACGGTTTGGTATAACCAAAATGATATGGATGATAAGATTAAACTCTTACAAGCAGCTTGTACATTACCGATTGCAGGACGTAATGTAAAGGTTAATGGTGAATGGTTTATGGATGGTGGAGTCACTACAATGATTCCAGTAGAAAGAGCATTACATCATAATGTCGATAAATTTATCGTAGTTACGACAAAACCAAGTAATTTTGTACGTAAAGATAATGGACCTGTAACACAATTTTTCTTAGATCTATTCTATTTTAAATATAAAACGTTATTGAGTGATTTTAGAAAACGTAAAGATGTCTATAATCGTGAAATGGATTTAGTTCGTAAACTCGAAAAAGAGGGGAAGATTATCCATCTTCAACCAAGTAAAGATTTTGGGGCTAAACGATTTAGTGCAACACTTGAACAAGTTCAGGGTATGTATGATTTAGGTAGAAGTGATTGTGAAGCTAAGAAAGAGTTAATCGTTAAATTTCTAGAACAAAAGGCACAGTAAATGTGCTTTTTTTGTGAAATAATGCACAAATAGAATATATTTTTGAGTTCAGAAATATCATTTTTTCACAATCAAAAAAAGAATAAAAATGAAATCGCTTACTTGTGAATTGATTAACAAAACATCTTGACAGTACTTTAGGTTAGTAATATCGTTAACTTGTGAAAAATAACACAAGGAGATTTCGATGAAAAAACAATCTGTTTTAGAAGAGATATTGAATGTTGAAAACGCAGTAAATGAAGTCGATATGTTAGTGCATAAAGGTGTTGTGGCGCTTGAAGGTTTCTTGAAGTTAAATCAAGAAGAAGTAAATTACATTGTCGCTAAAGCATCTGTTGCGGCATTAGACAAACACGGTGATTTAGCTTTATTGGCTGTAAAAGAAACACAACGTGGAGTATTTGAAGATAAAGCAACTAAGAACTTATTTGCGTGTGAATATGTCATTAATCATATGCGTCATCTAAAGACGGTCGGTATAATCAGTGAAGATGATGTGACAGGGATAACTGAAATTGCGGAACCTGTTGGTGTAGTGGCAGGAATTACGCCAGTCACAAATCCTACTTCGACTGTAATATTCAAATGTCTAATCGCATTAAAAACACGTAATCCAATTATTTTCTCTTTCCATCCAAGTGCTCAAAACTGTTCATCTGAAGCTGCACGTATTGTGCGTGAAGCAGCGGTTAAAGCAGGTGCACCTGAGAATTGTATCCAATGGATTGATCTACCTTCTAAAGAGGCAACAGCAGATTTAATGAATCATCCTGATGTCGCAACAATCCTAGCAACAGGTGGCAATGCGATGGTTAAAGCAGCGTATTCTTGTGGTAAACCAGCATTAGGTGTTGGGGCAGGTAATGTACCAGCATACATGGAAAAATCATGTAATGTACGTCAAGCTGTGAATGATATTGTCATGTCAAAAGCATTCGATAATGGAATGATTTGTGCATCTGAACAATGTGTCATTATGGATAAAGAGATTGAGAAACAATCGATCGAATTATTCAAGAAGTATGGAGTTTACTTTGTATCTACAGAAGAAAAAGCTAAACTTGAACAATTCATGTTTAATACAACTTCAACATCTGGCGCATGTAATCCAGATGCGAACTTAAATCCAGCAGTAGTAGGTCGTGATGCGAAGTGGATTGCGGAACAAGCAGGTTTTAAAGTTCCTGAGAGTACAATCTTATTAGGGGTATTTGTTAAGGAAATTGGTCCTAAAGAACCAATGACGAAAGAAAAATTGAGTACTGTACTTGCGTTTATTACAAGTAAATCAACTCAAGAAGGCTTAAATTATGCGAAACAAATGGTTGATTTCAATGGTTTAGGTCATTCAGCCGCTATTCATACAGAATCAAAAGAAATCGCGGATGAATTTGCCCTAATCGTTAAAGCAATTCGTGTAATCTGGAATTCACCAGCAACGTTCGGTGGTATCGGTAATGTCTATAATGCGTTTATCCCATCTCTAACATTAGGTTGTGGATCATACGGTCATAACTCTGTTTCAAATAACGTATCCGCTGTTAACTTATTAAACATCAAGCGCTTAGGACGCAGAAATAACAATATGCAATGGTTTAAAATTCCATCAAAGATTTACTTTGAACGCAACTCAATCCAATATTTACAACAAATGAAGGATGTGGAACGCGTATTCATCGTTACTGACCGTCAAATGGTTGACTTAGGTTATGTATCTAAGATTACTGAACAATTAAACTTAAGACGTAATCAAGTTCAAATTCAATTATTCTGTGATGTTGAACCAGATCCATCAATGGATACTGTACGTAAAGGGTATGAGTTGATGAAAGCATTTAGACCGGATACAATTGTCGCATTAGGTGGAGGTTCACCAATGGATGCGGCGAAGGGTATGTGGTTATTCTATGAAAATCCAACGGTTGATTTCGATGATCTTAAACAAAAATTCATGGACATTCGTAAACGTGCTTTCCGTTATCCAGAAATGGGTAAGAAAACACAACTTGTATGTATTCCAACGACATCAGGTACGGGTAGTGAAGTTACACCTTTCGCAGTATTAACCGACAAACGTGTTAATAAGAAATATCCATTAGCGGATTATTCATTAACTCCAACGGTTGCGATTATCGATTCAACACTTACAATGAATCTTCCAGCAAGTGTTACAGCTGATACAGGATTAGATGTATTAACGCATGCGACTGAAGCGTTTGTCTCAATCTTAGCAAGTGATTTCACGGATGGTTTATGTCTTCAAGCAATCAAAATGGTATTCCAATACTTACCAAGAGCAGTTAAGAATGGTAAGTATGATCCAGAAGCACGTGAAAAAATTCATAACGCATCCACATTAGCAGGTATGGCATTTGCGAATAGTTTCTTAGGAATTAATCACTCATTAGCGCATAAAGTAGGTGCACAATGGCATATCCCTCATGGACGTGCTAACGCAATCTTAATGCCACATGTAATTCGTTACAATGGTACATTCCCATCAAAACCTTCCACATGGCCTAAGTATAATTACTATAAAGCGGATGAAAAATACGCTGAACTAGCTCGTTTATTAGGACTACCTGCTGAAACACTTGAACAAGGTGTTGAGAGTTATGCACAAGCATGTCATAACTTAGCGGTTGAATGTGGTATTAAGATGAGTTTTGCGGATCAAGGTATTACAGATGAAGCATTTAATCAAGATATGGAAATGATTTCTTACTTAGCGTTTGAGGATCAATGTACACCATGTAATCCTAAACTAGCATTAGTTAAGGATATGCAAGAAATCTTGAAGAAAGCATACAAGACAGTCTAATTACACAAAAGAGTTCAAATTAATGAACTCTTTTTTTATTGGAATAAACTCCATGGATATGTTTTAGGTAATGGTGATTCAAAGCTTAATATTTCTTGTGTCGTAGGATGTGGGAAACTTAATTCAGTAGCCCATAAAGCGATTTGTTGGCCAGGATGTGCAACTTTGTTATAACGTTGATCCCCAAATAATGGACAATTTCGTGATGCGAATTGTACGCGAATTTGATGTGATCGACCTGTTTTTAAATCGATTTGGATAAAGGTTAAGTCATCCTTGCGACTCAAGTATTTAAAACTTAATTCCGCATATTTCCCGTGTCGTTCATCTGTAGTACGACTCATATTTGTACGTTCATCTTTGATTAAATAGTCTTTTAAAGTAGATTCATTCGGTAATTTGCCACTTACAACCGCACAGTACTTCTTATTAAGTTTGTTTGTACGTACAGATTCTGATAAGCGTGAAGCTGCTTTACTTGTCTTCGCAAGTACGACAACGCCACCAACTGGACGATCCAAGCGATGAACCAATCCGCAATATACATTACCAGGTTTATTGTATTTCTTCTTTAAATAATCTTTCGCAATGCGTATTACATCCATGTCTGTCGATGAATCTTCTTGCATAGGCACATTAATCGGTTTTTCGATTACTAAGATATGATTATCTTCAAATATTACTTTCATTTAAAATTCACACGTCCGTATATACCACAGGGTAATACGAGTTTCCGATCTGTTATGGGTAATCCAATCTCTCCTGTCACTATTTTGCCTTTTCTAAATGTTTGGCGTAAGTGATTTGTTAAATCATTTGATGTAAAACCCGATGTATAGGCATTCACTAAGAAGAATAGTGGATTCTCATCTAAAATGGCTTTACACGCTTCTAAGAGTTGATCAAGTTTATCTTCTAATCTCCACATTTCACCATTTGGTCCTCTACCATAACTTGGAGGATCCATAATGATGCCATGATATGTTCTTCCACGGCGTTTTTCACGTTCAACGAATTTTAATACATCATCTACGATATACCGAATGGTTTTATCTTCTAATCCACTTAACACTTGGTTTTCTTTTGCCCATTGAATCATCCCTTTGGACGCATCCACATGTACAACTTCTATCGCACCAGCTTTACTACAAGCCATCGTAGCTGCGCCTGTATAAGCGAATAAATTTAGTATTCTTATTTCACGTGTTTCATTTTCGATTAATTCTCGCATCCAATCCCAGTTTGTGGCTTGTTCAGGAAATAAACCAGTATGTTTATAACTTGTAGGAGAAACTTTGAAGGTTAAGTCACGATATTGAAGCGTCCATGTTTCAGGTAACTTACGTTTCATTATCCATTCGCCGGTTGTTTTAGATGTACGATTATAATGCGCATGAACTTGTTTCCAACGACTCTCATTAATATCTTTAGGCCAATTTGCTTGTATTTCAGGGCGACTCAATAAAACGTTTTTCCAACGTTCTAATTTTAATCCATCTCCTGCATCGATACACTCATAATCGATCCAATTTTTAGCGAGTTCTTGTGTCATTAATTCCACTTCTTTCATGATGATTTTACTGTAAAACAAATATGCCATATTCAATGTTTATTGTCAAAAAAAGTTTCTGACTTGAGTAAACAGAGTATCATTCTATCAAAATATTGAACAATTAGCGAATATCATAGATATTCATTAAAAATCCTTTAAATTCCAATAAAAAAACACCATAATAGTGTTAATAAGCATGGCTGGGGTAAAAGGATTCGAACCTTTGGAATGTCAGAGTCAGAGTCTGATGCCTTACCGCTTGGCGATACCCCAATTTATTTGGAAACTTCCAATACTTATTATATAATAAAGAACGCACAGGAGTGAATGAATATGAAAAAAATTAGAACACGATTTGCCCCAAGTCCAACCGGATACATGCATATAGGGAATTTAAGAACAGCTCTTTATGAATATTTGGTCGCAAAAAAGGATGGCGGGGACTTTGTATTAAGAATTGAAGACACGGATCAAAACCGATTAGTAGAAGGTTCTGTAGACATTATCTACAATACTCTCAATGAAGTTGGACTACATTATGATGAAGGACCCGATCGTCCAGGTAATTTTGGACCGTATGTTCAATCAGAACGATTACCAATGTATAAGAAATATGCGGATGAATTAGTTGAAAAAGGTGGAGCGCATGTTTGTTTTTGTGATGAAACAATTATCCAAGCGCAAAGAGATGCGGCTGAAAAAGCAGGTGTTCCATTTAAATTCCAAGATCCTTGTCATCATTTAACAAAAGATGAAATTGAAACACGTAAAGAAAACGAAGCATTTGTTATTCGTCAAACCATATTACCAGGTGTTTCTACAATATTCCATGATGAAGTGTATGGCGATATCGAAGTTGATCGTGAGATCTTAGATGAACAAGTATTACTTAAGAGTGATGGTTTTCCAACATATAACTTTGCGAATGTCGTAGATGATCATCAAATGGAAATTAGTCACGTTGTACGTGGGAATGAATACTTATCTTCAACACCGAAATATAATTTAATTTATGATAGTTTTGGATGGGAGAAACCGACTTACATCCATTTACCTCCAGTTATGAAAGATGAACAACATAAACTATCAAAACGTAATGGGGATGCGTCTTTCCAAGATTTAGTTTCTAAAGGTTATTTAGCACCAGCTATTCTTAACTATATTGCGTTATTGGGATGGAGTCCTGAAACGAATCAAGAAATCTATACATTAGACGAATTGACTAAAGTATTTAGCGTGAAACGTATCAGTAAGTCACCTGCGATCTTTGACATTGAGAAATTGAAGTGGATGAATGGCATGTACTTACGTGCAATGTCACTCGAACAATTCCATGAAATATGCTTACCATTCTATAAAGATTCAATTAAACGTATCTGTGATTTGAAAGAAGTGAGTAAGATTCTCCAACAACGTCTATCTGTGTTAACTGAAATTCCTGAAATGGTTGATTTCATTGATACATTAGCGGATTATGATGTTCAAATGTATTATCATCCTAAGATGAAGACGGATAATGCGATTTGTATCTTAGCACTTGAAGAATCATTGAAAGTGTATGAAACAATCGAAAACTGGGATAGTGTGGATGAACTTCATCAGAAATTATCTGAAACACCTACGCGTTTAGGCATTAAGAATGGTCAATTCTATTGGCCAATTCGTACTGCTGTAACTGGTAAACAATTTACACCTGGTGGTGCGTTAGAAATACCGTATATCTTAGGTAAAGAAGAAACCATTCGTCGTACATTAATCGGTTTAGACAAATTAAGACAATCTGTACAATAAAGCTCTCTGAGCTTTATTTTTTTCGTGTGCTTATATATATAGGATGTGCATTTTGGTATAATAGACAAAGAGGAATCCCATGTCATTTCTAACAAATTTAAACGAAAATCAAAGTAAAGCGGTTATGAGTAATAGTCCGTATTTACGTATAATTGCAGGAGCGGGAAGTGGTAAAACCCGTGTTTTAATCTCACGTATTGCCCATCTTATCCATGACTTAGGGATACACCCTGGTAGTATCTTGGCGATAACGTTTACCAATAAAGCAGCGAATGAAATGAAAGAACGTTTAGATCGCATGTTAAGTGCTTATGCGGCAGGGGTTCATATCAGTACGATCCATTCATTGTGTGTCATGATTTTACGTCATGATTGTACAAGCATGGATTTACCACGTAATTTTACGGTTCTTGATTCGGATGATCAAAAGAGCATTATCAAAGAAGCGTATCGTGAAATTGGTTTAGATAAACAGAAATACAGTATCCCTTCGATGTTAGATTACATTGGGGCGAATAAAGGGGCAGAAGTAACAGTTGACCATGCGTTTACGCTTGCGGGCGCGCATTATGGTGAACAGGAAAAAGCGAAAGTGTATCAATATTATGTAGAACGCCAAAAAGCGTTATTTGCGCTCGATTTCGATGATTTATTATTAGTGACAGTTAAGATGTTTGGGATGTTTCCTGATATTTTAGCGAAATGGCAACGTCGTTTTAATTTCATCCATGTGGACGAGTTTCAAGATATCGACCGTGTTCAATATAAATTAATTAAACAATTAGCAGGTAGAGAAAACCAAGTGTATGTCGTTGGGGATCCTGACCAAACGATATATACCTGGCGTGGTGCTGATGTGAATATCATCATGGAATTTGAGAAAGACTTTAAACCAAGTGAGACGATTATTCTAAATCAAAACTATCGTTCTACCCAACATATTCTTAATGGCGCAAACTCATTAATTAAAAATAATCAGTATCGTGTTGATAAAGATCTATTTACTGAACTTATGAGTGATGAAAAAGTAACGCATTGTGCGTTTATTAGCGAAGATCATGAAGCGAATTGGATTGCGGATAAATTAAAAGAAATGAATGAAAAGGGAAAGCCATATAAAGATATGGCGATTCTTTATCGTTCTAACTATCTTTCTCGTTCTTTAGAAAAAGCATTCTTAGATCATCATATTCCGTATGTTATCTATGGTGGAACACGTTTCTATGACCGTGCAGAAATTAAAGATATGTTAAGTTATTTACGTATGTTAACGCATGGTGATGATTTAGCGTTTATGCGTGTAATTAATACCCCTAAACGTGGTTTAGGAACTAAGACATTGGATAAACTACGGGATGATGCGAAATTGAATAAACGTACGATGTACGAACAAATAAAAGCTGAGAATAATTTTAGTGGTAAGACGTATGATGCGTTTGATCGCTTTATTCGCTTAGTTGAATCGACCAAAACGTTGATGGGTCAAAAACCACTCATTGAAATCTTAGAAAAGATGGAAAATGATAGTGGACTACGAGCGATGTATGAGGCAGCGCATGAAGTTGATCGATTAGAGAATATCAAAGAATTAATCAATGACGTTATTACATTCCAAAACCAATACCCTGAATCAGGGTTAGATGAATATCTACAAATGGTAGCGTTGTATGGTGATCGTAATGATTTAACCGATGGTGATTATTGTCAGATGATGACCATTCATGCGGCTAAAGGTTTGGAGTTTGATACGGTGTTTGTCATTGGTTTAAGTGAAGGTATTTTCCCAAATGAACGTGCAATGTCAGAAGGACGTCGTGGTTTAGAGGAAGAAAGACGATTAGCGTATGTGGCGTATACACGTGCGAAGAATAAATTATTCTTAACTGAAGTATCAGGTTATAGTTTCGTATTAACAAAGATACGTTCACGTTCACGATTTATTGAAGAAGTGGATCAGAAACATATTGATCATATAGGGGTTAATTATGACTTTGAGAAACCAAAGGAAATGAACCTTAAGTCAAAACCAAAAGAATTGAGTCTTTTTGCGGATTCAATGGAGAAACGAAAAGCTTTACCGTATAAAAAAGGTGAGCTTATTCTACATAGTACATTTGGAGAAGGTGTCATTATGAAGATTGATGGGGGAATGGCAGAAATAGCGTTTGATTATCCACATGGTGTGAAGAAAATCATGTTAGCTGCACCCGCAATATCGAAAGTGAAGCGTGAAGAAGTATGAGTTTAGAGAGAATTCAAACATTACGTAATTTGATTCGTCAATACAATCGTGAATATCATGTTTTGGATAAGCCTAGTGTAAGTGATCAAGAATATGATCGTTGTATGCATGAACTTATTCAACTTGAAAATGAATTCCCAGAATACTTTGATGTTAATTCACCTACCCAACAAGTAGGTGGAACGGTATTAGATAAATTTACTAAGGTTAAACATGATCAGATGATGTTATCTCTGGGGAATGTATATAATCAAGAAGAAGTTGATGGTTTTATTGATCGTATTATCAAGGATACAGGTCTAGATGAATTTTCGCTTGAATTAAAAATAGATGGTTTAGCCATGAGTCTTCGCTATGAAGATGGTTTTTTTCAACGTGCAATTACTCGAGGTGATGGTGAAGTTGGTGAAGATGTTAGTTTAAATGTTAAAACCATCAAGTCCATTCCATTATCGATATCTGAGAAGACATCATTGGAAGTTCGTGGAGAAGTGTTTTTACCTAAAGCACAATTTGAACGAATCAATCAAGATAAACGTTTAAATCATGAAGAAGAGTTCGCTAATCCTCGTAATGCGGCAGCGGGTAGTATTCGTCAGTTGGATTCAAATATAGCCGCATCGCGTAATCTTGATGCGTTTTGGTATTACTTAATACAAGGTGAGAAATTTAATCTTACATCACATACAGATGCTTTAAATTGGATGAAAAACCAGGGATTCAAAGTAAATCCTTACACAAAACTTTGTAAGGGTAAACATGAAGTTTGGAAAACCATTGAAGAAATGAGTGTTTTAAGACAAACATTACCGTATGAGATTGATGGGATTGTCCTTAAATTAAATAATTTTGATGGTCAAAGACGATTAGGGTTTACAGCTAAAACACCACGTTGGGCAGTTGCGTATAAGTTTCCTGCCGAAGAAGTAGTGACGACCTTACAAAATATTTTTATTACAATTGGACGTACAGGTAAAGTTACTCCAAACGCACAATTAGCTCCAGTACGTATTGCTGGAACCAGTGTAAGTTTTGCGCAACTACATAACGAAGATTTTATTAACACAAAAGATATTCGTATCAATGATACGGTTATCGTACGTAAAGCTGGAGAAATTATACCTGAAGTTGTTCGATCACTTTCTGAAAGAAGAGATGGAACACAGGTTCCATATATCTTTCCTACCCACTGTCCACATTGTGATGGACCATTGATTCGAGATGAAAATGAATCTGCACATTATTGTATCAACACAAATTGTGAGGCAAGAGTCGTCGAGTCATTAGCGCATTTTGCGTCACGTGATGCGATGAATATTGAAGGATTGGGTGTTAAGACGGTTGAAACCTTACATCAAGCGCATTTATTACATTCTATTGCGGATATTTATACGTTACATACAAAACGTGATGAATTATTGAACCTACCAGGGTTTAAAGCTAAATCAGTTGATAATCTATTACTAGCGATAGAAAATAGTAAGGCTCAATCGTTAGAGAAATTATTAACTGGATTAGGGATTCGTCAAGTGGGTGAAAAAGCGGCACGTACGCTTGCAGGCCAATATTCACATCTTGATGATTTAATGAAAACAAGTGTAGAAGAATTAAGTCGTATTAAAGATATTGGATTAATTACTGCCAATTTTATTGTTGGATATTTTAATGAAATGCATAATCAAACACTCATCAATGAACTTCGAAATGCGAAGGTTAATTTTCTAAGTTTACTTCCAAAAGTTGAAGTATCACAGTATAGTGGTATGATAGTTGTTGTGACGGGAAGTATTCCTGGTTTTACACGTGAAGAAGTCGAAGAATGGTTTAGAATTAAAGGCGCAAGTGTTACTTCTTCTGTCTCAAAAAAGACAAATTTAGTTGTATATGGAGATGCGGCTGGATCTAAATTAGCTAAGGCAAATGAATTAAATATTCGTACATTAAGTGCAGAAGAATGGTTAAAGGAGGTCTAAATGAGAAAGAATCTAGTCATTATAGGAGTAGTCCTTTTAACTGTTTTAACAGCGTGTTCAAATACTACTGTTGAGAATGATCCGACAATTATAGAACGTTTAGATAATAATGAATATAGTATGATATTACCTTTTGAGGCATCTCAAATTAGACAATATCATGGTACATATCTAGGTAGAACTGATTTTTTAGAAATTGGTTCTCGTTTAGAAGAAAAGAGTAAAGTATACTTTGATGTGGATGAGTATTATCTCTCTGAAGGACAAGTAGTCTCGAATAATGATTTAAGTAAGTTAGTAAAACGTGAAAGTAGTGAAAATCCATACGGATTAAATCCACCAAGTGGAAGTCAATTCCTAGTTGGTACATCTGATATATCAGTGACGGATGCGGTTGTCGTAGCGGATATCATGGAAATCGATTTTCACCAACAAGCAGGTGGTGAAATTAATTTAGCTGGTATGTCGTTTGCGATTGTATTAAATCAAAGTTTAAATACAGATAATGGTTTAGTCACTGTAACGGATCAAGTACTGTATGATTATGGCTCAAATATGGGTCGAAAACTAGATCGTTACATCCGTAGTTTAAGTGACATGGAAGATATGCCGTTATATATTACGTTATATGTGACAAATCCAAGTGATGCGACATTACCTGGACGATTTATTGCGGATGGTTACTTCACAGCACGTGGAGGACAGTTTGCACAAAACAATGAACAATGGGTTTTATTCCCATCAGCTCAAGCCACAAGTATTGACGCTGGATTAGCGGATAAATTTAATAGCTTTAAAACATCAATTACTGAATTCATTCCAGAGAGCGTTGGTGTTATTGGGGAAGCTCGTTATGTCGATAATACAACTGATTTCTTGCGTATTACATTAACCATTCAAGCAAAAACATATTCAGAAATTCGTGGATTGACGCAATATACAACAGAGTTATTACAGGATATTGATCGAAGAGATTATCCTATTATTGTTAGAATAAATTCGATATCAGAGACATTAGTCTTAATTCAACTATCTGAAGATGATGAATTAAGTGTTATCTATACGTATTAAATTATTAAGAGGAGAGAGAAATGAAGGAAATGGATGTACAAGGATTTAAAGATCTAGCTTTACAATGTCGATTTGAGCTGAGTGACGATGAGGCTAAGGATATTAAGAATGAGTTTGATGTCTTAATCTCACAAATGAGATTACTTGAGAAAATAGACACAGAAAATATTGAACCTATGGTGTATCCATTTGAGAGTGCAAATCATTTTTTACGTGAAGATGTAGTTGAGAATGTTTTACCGATTAAAGAAGTATTAAAAAATGCGCCAAAAGAAAAGAATGGTTTCTTTGTGACACAGAAGGTGGTTGGCTAATGGATATTAAAACATTAATTACACAAACGACTGTTGAACAAAGAGTTGAGGATGCGGTAAACAAATCACATGCGGTTCAAAGCGCATTAAATGCGATGGTTAGTTTTATTGATCCAAAAGATCAGGTCGAGAAGCTTAATCAATTATCCAAGGAAGTTCCTTTTTATGGTGTTCCTGTAATATTAAAAGACTTAGTTAATATGAAAGATACACGTACGACTGGAAGTAGTGGAATTTTAGATAACTACATTTCTCCGTATGATGCGACAATAACACAGAAATTAAAAGAAGCTGGCGCAATTATTATCGGTAAGTCTTCGTGTGATACGTTTGGGATGGGTGGTACAAATATGACCGCATGGACAGGACCTGTTCATAATCCATATGATCTATCA
Organism: uncultured Erysipelotrichaceae bacterium; assembly: GCA_942492995.1. Classification (GTDB taxonomy): domain Bacteria; phylum Bacillota_I; class Bacilli_A; order Erysipelotrichales; family Erysipelotrichaceae; genus UBA2212. Next base: position 1,024,006 of record OW818653.1, on the reverse strand, counting down.
CGTATGTCAGGTGGTTCATCCGGTGGTAGTGCAGTACTAGTCGCAAGTGGCGTTGTACCAATGGCAATTGGTACAGATACAGGTGATTCAATTCGTAAACCTGCATCGTATAATAATATTGTTGGATTAAAACCAACGTATGGACGTATTTCACGTTATGGAGTCATTCCATATGCGTCATCACTTGATCATGTAGGTGTATTTACACGTAATGTTAAAGATGCGGCATTATCGCTTGAAGTACTTGCAGGGCGGGATGATAAAGATATGACTTCTTCTTATCTACCTGTAGAAAAATACAGTGAAAAACTAACAGGTGATTTATCTGGTAAACGAATAGGAATTATTCAAAATGTTATCGATTCAATACATAATCAAGAAACGATTAATGAGTTTAAAGAACTTTGTCAAAAACTTGAGTCTAAAGGCGCAACACTTGTTTCTATTCATTTGAAAGAAGAATTAATGCATGCGTTTTTACCAACGTACTATATCATTGCGAATGCGGAGGCAACCGCAAACCATTCTAATTTAGACAGTCTACGTTTTGGCGTATTAAAAGAAGGCCAAACAATGGATGAATCAATGATAAAATCACGTACAGCCGGATTTGGTAAATTACTTAAAAAAAGATTCGTAATTGGCTCTTATGCACTCTTTACTGAGAACCAAGAAGAAGTATTCCGTAAAGCTCAAAAAGTAAGAAGATTAATCGTAGAAGATATTAAACGCGTATTAAGTGAAGTTGATGTTATAATGGCACCTGCGAGTGGACAAGGTGCACCGAAATTTGATGATGCGTCAGTGGATCAATTATCCAGTGAATATCTAATTGCGGAAAACTACATGGCACTTGCGAATTTCTCTGGATATCCAAGTATTACGATTCCAATGGGATATGTCGAAGGACTCCCAGTGGGAATTAATTTAACCGCTTATGCGTTTGAAGAAGCTAAATTACTTGATATTGCCTATGGCATTGAGAATACAACAGGCTTGGCTAATATCATAAAAGAGGTGACACAATGAAGTACGAAACAGTCATTGGTATAGAAATCCATTGTGAACTAAAGACTAAAACTAAGATGTTTTCATCTGCACCAGTTAGTGTAAATATGCAGCCAAATACCTGTGTGAATGAAATTGATTTGGGACATCCAGGTACTCTACCTTCTTTAAATAAAGAAGCTGTTCGTTTATCACTAATGGCTTGTATGGCACTTAATTGTGAGATTGATCCATTAATTAAGTTTGATCGTAAGAATTACTACTACTCTGATTTACCAAAGGGTTTCCAAATTACCCAACAATTTTATCCAATAGGAAAGAATGGATATGTCGATATTCCAACTGACAATGGGGTAAAACATATTCGTATCAATCGTTTGCACATGGAAGAAGATACAGCTAAACAATATCACTCAGGGGATGAGACTTGGATTGACTTCAATCGTGCAGGAACTCCACTCGTAGAAATTGTTTCAGAAGCTGACATTCGTTCTGCCCATGAGGCAATGATTTATGTGGAAAAACTACGTAATATTTTAGTTTACTTAGGTGTTACAGATGGCAAGATGGAAGAAGGATCACTACGTTGTGATATCAATATTTCATTAAGAGAATTTGGCGCTGAAGCATTTGGGGTTAAGACTGAGATAAAGAATTTGAATTCAATCTCAAATATTGAGAAAGCAATTCAATCTGAAGTGATTCGTCAAACAGAACTTATCGAAAGTAAACAAGGCGTAGAACAAGCCACACGTCGTTACGATGATGTTCAAAAAACCACCATTCTTATGCGTAAGAAAGAAGGTAGTATTGACTATAAGTACTTCCCAGAACCCAATATTACACCGATATTAATTGATTCTGATTGGATGAATTCAATACGTGAAAATCTACCTGAACTTCCTGATCATCGTGAAAAACGCTATATGGATGCTGGATTAAATGCATATGATGCAGGTCAATTAATCCAAAACAAGGCATTATCGGATTTCTTTGATCAATTAATCTTAGAAACAAGTTATGTCAAGTTAGCCGCAAACTGGTGTTTATCGGATATTCTAGCTAATTTCTTACCAAAACAATTGCTTGATAAATCATATAGCTTAAAACTTTCAGAAATGGCTCATATGATCAATGCACTAGGTAAACAAGAAATATCATCTAAACAAGCAAAAGATATCTTTGTGGAATTGTTAAAAGGATCAGAATATCATGCGACTGTAAAAAATCTAAATATCGAACAAGTATCTGATCAATCCGTACTTGTACAAATGGTAGAGGATATATTAAATGAGAATGAACAATCAATAATTGATTATCATAATGGGAAAGATCGTGCAGTCGGTTTCTTAATGGGTCAAATCATGAAGAAGTCTAAAGGACAAGCAAATCCTGTTATTACGAATCAGTTATTATTGGAAGGATTAATGAAGAGAAAACCTTAATTTGAATCTAAATTGATTTGAGTTATAATAGAAACACGGAGATTCTATGACGAAACTAAAAAAGCACTTTAAATTTAAATTCACATTCAGTAATATCGTATTTGCCTTAGGGATTGCGTTTGTGTTAATTCCTAGTTTGGTAATTGGTATTATTTTACTACAATCTAGTTTACAAACGGGTTCAGTTATAACTGGCAATCGCTTTAATAACGATCTACAACCAGAAATTACAGATGAGTTAATCGGATTAACAGAAGATGCGATTACAACTCTTGGTAATGTGACAGTTGAAGAAATCAATCTGAAAGCCGCGACCTTACGTCTTACATTAGTTATTCCAACGGGTCTTGAAGAAGAAGCGAAGCTTGAATTAGTTCAAAATTCGATGGATAAAGTAAATAGTGTAATACCATTTACACAGTACTTTACAGCGACAGACACTATGAAGATGTATGACTTAGAAGTTAACTTTGTGGATGTGGTTGGAGAGACTAAAACAACATATATTCAAGTCGTTAAAAATGCGAATATGGATACGTGGTCAGTTCAAGATTTATTGACTCCAGTTAATCCTGTATTAGCGCAAGAATTATTAGATAGTTTAAATGCAGAGACAGAAAATAGTGCAATACCTGAATCAGGTGATGCTCAAAATACAGATACAGAAAGTGAAGGAAACTAAGAGGCTTTGTCCTCTTTTTTAACGCAAATGGAAAAAAACGAAATACTAAGTTTAAAGGCATTGGATTACACAGAACAGGGACTTGCGGTTTGTAAGCATGAAGGATTTGTTGTATTCGTCAAGGATATGTTAATTGATGAAGAAGCGAATGTTCAAATTTTAAGAGTGAACAAACGTCAAGCGTATGGAAGAGTTAAAGAATTTACAAAGAAGAGTGATAAACGTGTTGTGCCAACATGTCCTATTGCGTATGCATGTGGCGGTTGTCAGATTCAACATATGTCATATGAACATCAATTAGAGTTTAAATCAAATCATGTTAAACATTTGTTTGAACGTTCATTTGATAAACTACCTAAGATCAGTCCAATTGTACAAATGGAAGAACCTTGGTTCTATCGCAATAAATCTCAAGTACCTTTTGAGACGAAACATGGCTTAAATTATGGTTTCTATCGTGCACATAGTCATGATATTCTTCCTTTTGAAACATGTTATATTCAAAATGATGAAAGTAATAAAATATTAGCGTTCATTCGTAATTTCTATATTACGAAAGAAGTTGAACCGACTGATTTAAGACATGTACTAATTAAAAAGGGCATTGTTAGTCAAGAGATTATGGTTGTGCTTATTCATCGTACAAAACAATTACCGTTACAAGATGAATTGGTTGAAGCTCTAAAAGCTGAATTCCCATTGATTAAAGCAATCTTGTTAAATGTTAATTCTGGGGATGATAATGTCGTATTAGGTAAGAAGACTCATCAATTAACCAAAGATTCGACAATCACAGATACATTAGGCGAATTCACATTCCAAATATCTGCGACTTCATTCTATCAAGTCAATCCAGTACAAGCTAAGAAGTTATACGACACTGCAATTGATTTCGCGAAGATTAAGAATACTGAAACTGTCCTTGATTTGTACTGCGGAATTGGAACCATAGCGTTGTTTGCGAGTAAGAAAGCTAAACAAGTATATGGTGTAGAAATCAATGCGCAATCCATTGAAGATGCGAAGATTAATGCGGAATTAAACAACATTACGAATATTGACTTCGTTGCGGCAGATGCGGCAGTTGCGGCTAAAACGTTTATGGATAACAACATTCAAATGGATGTGATTGTAGTAGATCCTCCACGTAAAGGTTTAGATCAAGCCACAATTGATTCTATCTTAGCGTTAGAACCTAGTCGTTTGGTTTATGTATCATGTGATCCTTCAACACTCGTTCGTGATTGTGTATTACTACAAGATAAATACACAGTTAAGAAGATTCAACCTGTCGATATGTTCCCACAAACATTCCATGTCGAAACTGTTGTGTTGTTAGAGAAGAAGAAAGTTACTGCGGAATAATTAATAAGTCATTGGATTATATATCCAGTGACTTTTTTATGCATTTAATCATAATTCTTTGAGTATATTAATTCACCCAATCAATTAATTTCTATAGTTTTGTTTATTAACGATTGGTCAAATTCATTGTTTAACAATACGAGTGACGTATAATTAAATTATTCAAGTAATCAGAATATTAACAATTTATCTAAACGATGAATCATTTTTATCTAATGAAAACTTATATAAAAATTGAGTTCAAGAAAGAGGAGTTCATTATGAAAAGGATTGTTCCACATTTGTGGTATGACAAAGACGCAAAAGAAGCTGCTTTATTCTATGCAAGTTTATTTGAGAATTCGAGAATTGTAAGCTCTAAAGTTATAAAAAATCCTCCACCTTATAATGATTCTGAAATTGTGAGTTTTGAACTGGCAGGTCAACCGTTCATTTCAACAAGTTCTGGTCCATACTTTAAGTTTAATCCATCTATTTCACTAATGGTTTCGTGTTCATCTTCTGAAGAAGTTGAAAGATTATGGAAATCATTGATTGATGGAGGAATAGAATTGATGCCTCTTAGTGAATATCCATTCAGTAAGAAGTATGCCTGGGTTCAGGATCGCTATGGATTGTCTTGGCAACTAATGCTTGTTGAAGATAATCAGGATGTACAAAAGATTACATCGAACCTGTTATTCTCAGATCAATCATGTGGTAAAACTGAAGAAGCGGTTAGATATTATGTAGAAATATTCAAAAACTCTGAAATTGGTTTGATAAACAATTACGCTAAGGGTGAAGCACAATCAACACAAGCGAAGATTAATTACGCAGCCTTTAAGCTTGACGGTATTTCTTTATCTGCCATGGATAATGGGTATGATGTAGATTACAATTTTAGTGAAGCATTTTCACTAATCGTAATCTGTAAAGATCAGGAAGAAATTGATTACTTCTGGGAAAAACTATCTGCAGTACCAGATTCAGAACAATGTGGATGGTGTAAGGATCAATTTGGAGTTTCTTGGCAGATTTTACCATCAACATGGGAAGAAATCTTATTCGGCGGATCGGATGAAGAAGTTCAAAGAGTAACAGAAGCGTTTATGAGTATGAAGAAGTTTGATTTGTTAGAGCTAGAAAAGGCGAGATTAGGTATTTAAGTAATATCAAAGTAAATAGGAGAGATAATGAAGTTTGAAAAATCGTGTGGCGCAATAGTCTATCAAAGATTAAAAAACGAATTATATTTTTTGGTTTTACAACACAGCGAAAACCATTGGTCGTTTCCCAAGGGACATGTAGAAGATAATGAGACTGAGATAGAAACAGCTCAAAGAGAAGTAAAAGAAGAAACGGGTTTAGATATAACGATTGAAAGTAATTTTCGACAGGTTATAACATATTCTCCAGGTGTTAATTGTATGAAGGATGTAGTCTATTTTATTGGAGAGGTGAAAAATCCTACAATTCATCTACAAGAAAACGAAATTATAGCGATGAAATGGTGTGTATTTGAAGATGCTATTAAATTAGTTACATTTGATTTAGATAAAGATGTTATAAAGAATGCATATGAATATTTGATAGAACTAAAAATAATATGTAATCATTAAATAAATAATATTTATAAAAATAAAAATCTATCTATTAAATAAAGGTGAAATTACATGAAACTATTACTAACATCTGCAGGAATTAAAAATGACAGTTTAAGTAAAACATTAATTGAAATGTTGGGTAAACCAATTAGTGAATCAACCGCATTATGTATCCCAACCGCGATCTATGCGATTCCAAATGGACCAGGACATGCTTGGGATTTCTTGAGTGGTCAAGCTACGACGCCTATGTGTGAATTAGGATGGAAGTCTATGGGAGTACTTGAGTTAACCGCATTACCGAGCATTGATCAAGAACTTTGGGTCCCAATCGTAAAAGATATCGATGTAATTCTAGTGAATGGTGGCGATCCATTGTACTTAAATTATTGGATGAAACAATCTGGATTAGCAGATTTATTACCAACACTTGATGTGGTGTATGTCGGATTAAGTGCGGGGAGTATGATCATGGCTCCACATATTGGCGATGATTTTATAGGATGGAAACAACCAAGTGGTAATGATGAAACGCTTAATATAGTGAATTTCGCATTGTTCCCACATTTAGATCATGAGATGTTGCCAGATAATAAAATGGCAAATGCAGTACTATGGGCAGAAAATATGGATTGTGATTGTTATGCGATTGATGATCAGACAGGAATAAAAGTTGTTGATGGAGTAATCGAAGTTATTTCTGAAGGAAATTGGAAGTATTTTAAAAAGTAATGTGTAAATGAAATATATGACAGAGAAAGTTATATATTTTTTTATGTGATACTTGTAATACTTTATTAAAGGAGTTTAATGAAGATATAAGTACAAATGGAGGGAACTAAAATGGAAATTCAATTTGTATTATTTGGGTTATTTATAATTGGTGTAATACTTTCTGTTTGGATGATTTCTACAACCTCAAAACGAGTGAATAAAGAAAGATTAGAAGTAATAAAAGAAAAGATTAACTCGATTGGAGGCGAAATTATCACAATCGATGAGATTGATCGATCTGATTGTCCTATGTGTGATGATTATACAGATAGAGAATTAAGTTACAAATTTTATCGGTTTAAGTATAAATTAGATAATCTTAATAAAGAAGGTTATGCGATTTTTTCAATGAAGCAGAACAAGTTTGGACCAAATGGTGGAATTAATGGTGAATGGATGTGGCGGTTTTAAACTAATATAGTGCATTAACCGTAAGTATTCCCAACCATAGCGCTATAATTTGATTAACATACATAGATAAAATGTCTATGTTAAAGTACGAGGTACTACGATGGGAAATGTTATTTTAGGGTTCACTGTTTCACTTGATGGATATGCAGAAGATATAACTGGTAGTGTTAATGCACTTTATCCAGATCATGAATCTTTAGTTCAGACTGATTATATGAAAGAATCAATCTTAACAACGGGATCAGTTGTTATGTCGCGTAAAGAATATGAGATGGCAGATGATGTCGATTTATATGCGGAATACTATGAGTATCAAGTTCCGATTTTTGTGGTTACAGATATCGTTCCAGAGAAACATCCGAAAGAAAATGAGAATTTGACGTTTACCTTTGTGACGAATGGTTATCATGATGCGATTAAAAAGGCTAAATTAGCCGCACGAGATAGAGATGTAAACATAATTGGAAGCGCTGAAACTACTCTACCGTCACTGAAAACGCATCTAGTTGATGAGGTACAAATAGACACAATCCCAATCCTATTAAAAAATGGTTTTAGACCGTTTGATTTAAGTGATGAATTAAATATAAAATTTGAACGAACAAAAGTACTTGAATTACCAGAAGGCAGAGTACATGTGACGTATAAATGTTCTTATTTAGGCGATTAGTATGTCAGAGCGATATACCGTTCATCATGTTCATTTAAATGCTTCTAAGTCGAAAGTATATCAAACACTTTTGGATAAGAACCTAATCGCTAAATGGAAGGTTCCAGATGATATGAACTGCATTGTGCATGAATATAATCCTGTTGAAAATGGAGCATTCAGAATCTCACTTGAATATAATAATACAAATGAAGTCGGTAAAACAATTAGAAATATTGATACATATCATGGTTATTTTAGAAAACTAAAACCATATGAAGAGATTATTGAGATTGATGAATTCGAATCTGATAATACTGATATGCAAGGTCTTATGACAATTACTTATATACTTATCGAATTAAATGGCGGGACGGATTTAACCATATTACATGATAATCTTCCAATCGGTGTAACACTTGAAGATAATATGATTGGATGGGAAATGGCTTTATCAAAGTTATCAAGATTAATGGATTTAGATAAATGATGTATGTTGCTTGTAGTAACAGTGTTTAAGCAGTATCGTAAATGTACAAAATGAATATATATACAAGGAAAAGGATAATATATGGCAAACAAAAATAGAAGTTTATCTCTCGAAAAACAAACAGAATTACTAAACGTCTTAGAAACTCGTTTCGAAAAGAATAAACATCGTCATCCAGATGTTAAGTGGAATGATGTACAAGAAAGATTGAGATTAAATACAGAAAAACTTTGGTCGCTTAATGAAATGGAAGAGACTGAAGGCGAACCTGATGTGACTGGAGTAGATCCAAAAACAGGGGAGTTCATCTTTATGGATTGTTCGGCAGAATCCCCTAAAGGCAGAAGAAGTATTTGTTATGATGATGAAGCTCTACAAGCTCGTAAAGAAAATAAACCTGCGAATAGTGCAGTGAATATGGCTCTTGAAATGGGTATAGATGTATTAACAGTCGAACAATACAATGAACTTCAAACTAATGGTTTGTTTGATCTTAAAACATCAAGCTGGGTAAAGACTCCGGATAATATTAGAAATCTTGGGGGTGCTATCTTCTGTGACAGACGTTATGATACGATTTTTACATATCATAATGGTGCAGATTCTTATTATAGTGCTAGAGGATTCCGTGGCATATTAAAAGTTTAAGTTCATACATTAAATCTCTGAAAAGAGATTTTTTATTTGACATATGATATTCATAATAATATAGTTAGTCTATCTAACTATATTAGGAGATTAATATGACAAGTGATTTAATGCGAAGTGCAGATGTGATTGGTATGTTTTGTAGGCTGAACATGAAGGTCAAACGGGATATACCCATTAGATCGAGTGAGATGGGTGTACTAATTTTTACATCTAAACAAGATGTAGAGGTTACACCATTAATGATCAGTCAATTCTTTAAAATATCTAAACCATCCGTAACAGCTATGCTTAAACCATTACTTAGACTTAATTATTTACAGAAAACACTATCAATGATTGATAAACGTAGTTATACTCTTTCAATTACCCAGAAAGGTAGAAATCTAGTAGATTTGACCATTGATGATTACTATAAATCAATTGAAATTATGATTGAAAAAATGGGTATTAATGAATTTAGCAACTTCATAGAATTCTTAAATAAAGCCAATGGAATATTAGAGGGAATAGAAGAATGAAAATACTTGTGACAGGCGCATCGGGTAATGTTGGTCAATATATTATACAGAATTTAAGTAATTATAATGAAACGATTGTGGCGGCAGGTACGAATACACAAAAACTAAGATCGATGTTTAATGAAAAAGTTGAAGTAATCGAGTTTGATTTTACGCGACCAGAGACATTTGATGATGCTTTAAAAGGTGTTGATCGAGTATTTTTAATGCGACCACCACACCTTGGTAAACCGACGGATTTATATCCATTTCTAGAATCAGTGAAGAAACATTCGATCAAATTAATCGCATTTTTATCACTCATGGGGATTGAAAAGAATCCAATTCCACCTCACTATAAAATCGAGAAAAAGATTGAAGAATTGGGGATTCCATATGTGCATATTAGACCTGGATTCTTTATGCAAAATATCTCTGGAATTCATGCGGAAGAAATTAAGTTAAAAGATATGATTTATGTACCAGCAGGGAATAGTAAAACAAGTTTCATAGATGCGTCTGATATTGGATGCGCAATTGCGATAATCCTGCATAACCCTCATCAACATATCAACGCAAAATACACATTAACTGGTTCTGAAGCACTTGATTACCATCAAGTCGCTAAAATCTTAAGCAATGTACTTGGTCGCGTAATACATTACGCGAAACCAAGTTATCTTCAATACCGAAGTTATTACATTAATCAGCGCAAACTTGATAAAGCATATGTCAATGTGACTGTTGCCTTATATTTTATGACGCGTATGGGAACGGCTAAAATGATAACGAATGATTACATAAAACTAGCAGGAAAAGAACCAAATCGCTTTGAAGATTTTGTACGAAATAATATCACATCGTTTAATCGTTAATTTTTTGTAAGACAGTCTAAAACTATGTATACTTAATATTAGTGAATGTTTATTTATATTTGAAGGGGGATATCTTAGCATGTTAGTTTTCTCGAGTATTATAATACTTATCGTAGGTATTCTAGCGTGGGTAATTCCAGTCGTTTTATTTGTATTAAAATTACCGAAACCAACGATTAATACAATTGGGATATTGATTAGTTTATCACTCACAATAACAGCACTTCTATTTAATATCGAGAATACAGACTTTCTTGTTTATTCTGAAAGTTGGTATGTATTATTAGATTCTCATAGCTTCCTATTACTCGCATCCACAATCCTAGCAGTTGGATCTATCGCGTTAAATGGCTTATTATTATTCAGTCTACTTAAACCTAAGAAAAGCTAAGAGAACCCAATTATTGGGTTCTCTGTTCATTTGTAAGATAGAAGTTTGTGACACTAATACGATTTAGGAAATATCGATCATGTGAGATTATGATTAATGTCCCGTCATACTCTTTTAGTGTAGATTCGATAATCTCAGCACTTTCCGCATCCAAGTGATTCGTTGGTTCATCAAGAATTAAACAATTAAAGTTTTTAGTCATCATAACCAATAACTTGATCCGTACCGATTCACCACCACTTAAAAAAGATAATGGTTTAAATACATCTGCTTGATAAAAGCCGAATGTCGCAAGGTATTGTCTAGCTCTTTCCTCATTAACTTCACATTCATACTGCACATACGCTAATAAACGTGTTTGGTTCTCTTCAAAATGGAATAGTTGTGGTAAATAACCAAAATGGACATTCGATCCAATCGTAATTGTACCTGATAGAATTGGAATTTCTTGTAAGATGGTTTTAATCAATGTGGACTTACCTAAACCATTCGGTGCTTGGATCGCAATTCGATCTTTTCTAAATACCTCTAGATTAATGTTCTCAACCAATGGGGTATCATAACCAATGCATACATCATGTAGCTTTAAGACGTTTTTGCCGCTTCTAAATGCTTCATTTAATAGAAATGGATACTGTTTATATTCTTTTGGCTTTGGTAGTTGTTCAATGTTCTCTAAACGTTTCTCCCACATTTTTGCGCGTTTATAGAAATCCTCATTATCTCCCTCAAGTCCCCATTGTCTAAAGCGTCGAATCATAAGTTTAATTCGTTGTATTTCTTTTTGTTGAATTTCATAATCTAAAACCATTTGTTCAAATACTTGACGTTTCTGTTCGCGAAAAGACGCATAATCTCCATAATATGTGCGTATAGATCCAAATTCTAATTCATGGTATTTCTTAACAGTTTGATTCAAAAATTCACGATCATGTGACACAAGAACTACTGTTTTCTTCGTATTCTGAATAAATGATTCCAACCACAATATCCCTTGTAAATCAAGATGATTCGTTGGTTCATCTAGGCATAAAACATCACAATCAGAGATGAGTAATTGCGCAAGTTCCACACGTGTTTTTTGACCACCTGATAATTGATTATAGGATACATCAAGTAAATTCTGTATGTCTAATCCATTCGTAATCATTGCTCTTCTAGATTCTAATTCGTATCCACCTTTACTGATAAATTGATTCTGAACTTTCTCGTAAAGGGCAAGAATCGATTCAAGATTGTTATATTCAATACCCATTCGATGTTCTAATTCACGCATCTTTAGTTCTAGATTAATCAAATCTTCGAAAGGTCGCACAAGATAATCTAAAACACTTCCATTAAATGGAAGGAATAATTGATTAACATATCCGATTTTAAGGTTTTTAGGGATAATAAGTAATCCGCTTTGATAATTCTCAATCCCAGCGATTATTTTTAATAAAGTTGATTTTCCTGAACCATTTTTTCCAACAAGTGCTAAATGTTCTCCAATGATAATTTCTAAGTTTAATTCATCGAGAATAATTTCTTCAGTATATATTTTTGTTAAGTTATTTAATTGTATTTTCATGTTAATTTCTTCTTTCTTTTAGATCGAAGAAGGATTAAAAAAAGCCTTAGCTAAAACGCTAAGACTTTCGAATGGTTATTATTCGTAAAAGACTCATGTTTAGCATCCTTCTTCATTTAGAGACACTTGTCCCTTGTTAAAAGAAGAATTCTTGAACGTAATTGTACGACAAAAAGCATCAAATAGATGTACATTATTATTAAGTGTATTTTTTGTCGAACACATAAACATCGTCTTTCACCTCCTTGTATGAACGTTTTTATTCTATCAAACAAACTAAATTAGTTCAACGTTATAATGATAATTAAAGTTTAGTATGCTTAGTTTGAACCCAATCATGATCAATGAAGTATTTCCATAATGACATCGCATGTCCATGACCTAAGTTAAATTCACGTTTTAACCAATCGGTAAGAACAGTTGCCTTCATATTCTCCGATAAGATTCCTTGTTCAATTGCTTTAGCTCGGATTTGTTCAGGTGTATGGTTGGTAATCTTAGTAATATTATCGATATAGGCTTGAAATGACATAATGTATCAACCTCTCTTTTTATCGATTATAGTTCACATTTGATTTTTATTTAAGTCAATTGCTCAAATAAAATACACTTCAAATTGAAGTGTATCAGTTCGTCTTAAAACTTGTATGGTTTAAACTATTGTACTCTACCCATAAATCAAGTAACTCAACACTAAAGTATTTCTTTTCATTTACGATTACATATGGTAGAAATGCATAGGTATCATATGATGTATATTTACTTCTTTCCATTAAATCATTGAAGATAAGATCATCAAATGTTTCAGGTGTTAAGCTTAAATAACCAGCAGCTTCTTCTTGGGTAATTAATGATTTTGATTGAAAGTTTGAATCATTTAAATTAACGTGTTGAATTGAATATCCAATCCATAAACTACTTAATAGAATAGAGAGTGAGATTAAGACAATGCCAATTATATTCGTTTTCTTTTCTTGCATGATGATATCCTTTTTAGTTACTTAACTATCTTAACTTATTATTGTCATAAATACGATAGTAATTTAAACTACCAGAGATTCTCAATTAATTCTCGAATAAGATGACTTTATTTCTGAAATAATGAAATATAAAGTAATAATTCATCAAAAGATGTGACAAATATTGTCAAATTTGTTACTATTTGAACAATATGAATATACATCTAGAGATAAATAAAATTTCCAATGAACCACTTTATATCCAATTAAAGAACTATTTTAAGAATGCGATTGCGGATAATGTATATACAGAGGGTCAACAATTACCAACCGAGGAACTTCTTTGTAGTTTCTATAATATTTCGCGTCCAGTTGTTCGTCGCGCATATCAGTCACTAATTGATGAAGGAATTATTGTGCGCCAACAAGGTCGAGGGACATTTGTTAAACGTAATTTATATTTATCTAATTTTCTCTTCCAATCAAATAACAGAACATATTTAAAAGAACTTAATTTTAAACATAGTTCAAGATTACTAATGCTTGATTTGGTAAATCGTGAGGATATTCCAAGTTTACTGGATGAGAAGTATGATAGTTTTTACAATATAAAGAAAGTAACCTATGCGGATCGATTACCAATTATTTACGAGAATTATTACTTTCCCAAATCACTTTATCCGAATCTACCAGAAATGATATCAGATAGTACCGAAGTTGAAACTATCTTTCTTGATCGTTTTAAAACCGAAGAAGTTGTTGCGCAGATTCAAATAAATGTCATTGGCGCAGATGATTTTAATCTTGCCTTATTCAATTCAGAAAAAGGCGACGCGATGTTTAAGTTTATTTTCTACCATCGTTTTGAGAATGAAGATTTATGTTTCCATAAAATATCATACTTCCCAGGTTCAAGGCATTTAATAGAAATGAAGGCTGACTAATGAACTTATCACATTATAAATTGGATAGAGATTCGTCTATTTCTTTAAACATTCAACTTTATCGATTGATTAAAAATATGATTCAATCAGGAATTTTACATTCTGGTGAACAATGTCCAACTGAACAAGAATTGATGACTACATTTGATATATCAAGAACAGTTGTTCAAGATGCATATAATCATTTAATGGATCAAAATTTAGTGCGAAGACACCGTGGTAAAGGTACATTTGTAGTCGAGAATACGATTGATCTTGATTTCTTACAAAAAATTCAACCTATGGCTCAGTTGATTGAAAAAGGTGGATTAACGGCTAAGGTTAAACTTATACATAAAAAGGTATTACCTTTTAATCCCAATACAATGGGGGATTTAGGATTAGGTCCAAAAGATGAAGTTCTGGAAGTCACTCGTATATATGAAGCAGATGATGTCCCATTAGCGTATTTTTACTTTCACTATCCACTAAAACGATTCCCAAATATCGAACAATTCGATTTTGATCAATCATTTTTAACACAGAATTTACACATGCAATACAGCTTTCAATTTGGGTCTAATTATCGTACAATCTATGCCGAAAATCTAAGTGATGAAGTTTGTGCAATCTTGAGAGTACCAAAGCGATTACCTGGATTTAAGGTACATAATATGTCCTATGATAAAGATGGTGTACCATCCACTACGACAACCTATTTTATTCGTGGTAATGGTATAAATATAAACATTGATTTTGCACAGAACATCATTGAGAAAAAATGATTCTACATTCTTAAATAATTGAACTAATCAGTTTCATACAGTACCATAAATATCCTTAATAAATTGACTGTACGATTAGTTTTAATCATTTATCATGTATAAACGTGAGATTGTAATAGTATAGTAATATTTAAAATTGTGTTAAGATTTTATCGAGGAAAACATATGCAATCCACATTTAAAACAGTCATAAAAGCATTTGGAAATAATACAGGAATTGTAGTGCCATTAGAGAATTTAGAAAGCCTACAAGCAGGTAAGAAACCTGGTGTTAAAGTAATTATTGGGACATATGAGTACCAAAGTACTGTTGCGACAATGAATGGTTTATTTCTTATTCCACTATCAAAAGATCATCGAGAAAAGAGTGGATTAAAAGGTGGCGATGAAATTGAAGTAACGCTTATTCTTGAAGGCACAAATCGAACGGTTGAGTTACCTGATGCGCTTAAACAGATATTTATTGAACGCAATGTATTAGATGTATTTGAAAACCAATCCTATTCAAATCGTAAAGAAATGGTAAGACAGATTGTGGAATCGAAGAAAGAAGAAACACGCGTTAAACGGATTAATCTAATCATTGAACAATTAAATAGTTTAAAGAAATAGTAATCTTGTTTAAAATGTTTTATACTAATTTTGTATTATTCTGATTAAGAAGTGAAAGGGGTTGTGCATTATGAAAAAATTCGAAATGGTGATTAAAAAATAATATTAATTAGTACGTACATGGTACGTACAGAACCCTTTTGTAGTGCTATAAAACATAAGCTTGCCAATGGGCAAGTTTTTTTGTGTAAAAATGGAGGAAAAAATTGAATAATAATCAAGAATTAAGTATTGCACGTGTGAGTGAAGTCCAACGTGATTTGTTTACAGTTATTTATGCGAATAGAGAAGTGAAAGCACGCTTAAAAGGTGTGTTCTATAAAGGAAATTCATTATTTCCAGTGGTTGGTGATTATGTCGAGATTACGTATTTATCATATGGAGAATCCATTATTGAAAAGGTATGTGAACGTAAAACATCATTTTCACGTTTAGATTTACTCGGTCATAGTTCAGTGTTTGCGAAGTCAGTTAAGGAACAGATATTAGCGGTGAACTTTGATATTGTGTTTATCGTCTCATCACTTAATCAAAACTTTAATATCAACCGAATAGCACGTTATTTAAGTGTTAGTAATCAGAGTAACGCAAAACCTGTTGTCGTACTGACTAAATTAGATTTATGTGATAATCCTGAACATTATATAAATCAAGTGCATGCGTTAAACAAAGAGGTTGATATTTGTACGATAAGTTCAGTAACGAAAGAAGGCATGTACCAAATTAATCAGTATTTAAAACCAGACACAACCATTGTATTTTTAGGGTCATCGGGTGTCGGTAAATCCACATTGGTAAATTTGATCGCAGGTAAAGAAATAATGGAAGTGAATGGAATACGTGAAAGTGATGGAATGGGAAGACATACGACAACCTATCGACAATTATTAGTTTTAGAAAATGGTGTCACAATTATCGATACACCAGGTATCCGCGAATTAGGAATGTTAAATGTTGAAGATGGGATAAATACGACATTTTCAGATATAACAGAATTGATACATCAATGTAAGTTTACGAATTGTTCTCATAATACAGAACCAGGTTGTGCAATTAATTATGCCCTTAAACATTCTATGTTAGATAAAGAACGATGGAAACTTTATACGTCACTTCAGAATGAAAATGAATGGGGTAAACGGAAATCGATTAAGAAGATTAAATAGAATAATACAATAAGACAGATTTTGTTATATGAAAATCTGTCTTTTATATGAACAGTATGAAATGGTGTTAAAATAGATAAATAAGGATTATTTATGAAACAAATTCAAACAAATAGTATACGAAAATATGGAGTATCTATTCTGACTATTAGTGTTCAGTTATTAGATATCATTGTACACTTCCTCACAAACCAATTAGAGATGATTCGTGTACAATCTAACATTGTGATAATGTTGTGGACAATTTTCTTGTTTATACAAACTCGATCATTTAGTAAACGAATTATTACGACAATTTCTATATCGATTTATCTGATATTAAATCTATTATTTATATTCCAATTTGGAATAGTGAATTCAAATAGTGGGGACTTTAGAATAGCTTTAATTGTGTTTGTTTTACTAACAGTTGTTTTAGCTTTTATACAAACGAATCAATCGAAAATCAAGAGGTAATATATGACAAATGATAAATGTGACTTAGTAACTACGAGTAAAGTCAAAGCGAAGAAAATGGAAATCATTGATGATTATACGATCAAATATCATGCGAATGGTGCGACTATGTGGTCCAAAGGAAAAATGGTTAATGATAAACCACATGGTTATTGGGAATGGTTTCGTATCGATGGTACTTTAAAACGATCTGGACATTTTGAGTTTGGAGAACCGATAGGGGATTGGATAACGTATGATAATGAAGGAAAGTTATACAAAATTACAAAACGTAATAAATAATTGGAGATTAAATGGATTATCTATATCTAATGCATAATGTTAAACAATTGAATCAAGCTGTTATAATTGAACATGTCGAGTTTTTAAAAAGGCTTAAGTCAGAAAATAAACTTATTTTATGTGGTCCTTTTAGTGATTATCCTGGAGGAATCGTTATAATCCATGCGTTGGATAAAGAAGCGGCGATTGAGATAGCTGAAAATGATCCATATATTAAACAGGGATACAAATCCTATGAATTACATACACTTGAATTAGCGAATGAAGCGAATAATTATCTCGTCTAGAGATTAGAACAGGATATATATGAATAAACCACAATTACTAAAATCACTCGAACCAATTCCTTCTTTTATAGAATTAGCAAACTATTCAATCGAAGAAGATTCATCGATATCTGGTATTTCATGTTCGAATATGACTATAGATCATGGTGATTATCAGAATATTGAAATACGTAAATCATATTTTGAAAATATGAGTTTTGATCATTGTAACTTCGAGAAGGCTAGTTTTGTGGATGTGGTCTTTCAGGTATGTGATTTATCGAATAGTATGTTTAAAGGTGCATATTTTGAACGATGTCAGTTTAACCATTGTAAAGGGGTTGGGATTGATATGTCTAAGACATTACTTAAACATGTTGGGTTTGAACAATCTAATTTACAGTATGCGTATTTTGAATATGCGAAGTTAAATGATGTAGAGTTTAATCAGGTTAATTTGACGGAAGTATCATTTTCTGAAGCTCAATTTAAGAATTTTACAGCGATTAAATCAAAGTTTATTAATAATAATTTCTTTAAAACACTCTTAGAAAAAATCGATTTCTCGGATAACGATTTTATTAATCCAATCGTATCGAATAATTATAGTGAATTAAAAGGTATTATCCTAAACTCAATACAAGTGGTTGATTTAGTGAGTTTATTTGGAATCGTAATTAAGGATAAAGAATGAACAAAAGAGCACTGAACGATGATTATAGAGCTTTAAAATCAAATCTAAAGTTAAACTGCAAAGATTGTAGTGGTTTGTGTTGTGTCGCGCTATTTTTTAATAAAACTGATGGGTTTCCAGAGAATAAAAAAGCAGGGAAACCATGTATTAATTTGAATAATGATTATACCTGTAACGTATATGTACAACTTGAATCAAAACATTTAAAAGGGTGTATCGCGTATGATTGTTTTGGAGCTGGTCAAAAGGTTACCCAAGAATGGAAGTCAAAAGGTTATTGGAATACAAACAGTTCGATAAAACACGATATCTTTAAGTCATTCGAAATGAATCAAATGTTAAATCAGATTTTGTGGTATTTGTTAGAGGCATACACTATTTGTGATGAATCAAAAATGAATAGTTTAAATCAGTTGATACAAGAAAATATCAACACCACAAGAATAGATTCAGTTGAATTATTGACATATGATGTTGAAACATATCGAACAAACGTAAATATTGAATTAAAACAATTAACGCGTGAGTTAGCTAATAAATCGAATAAAAAAATAGAAAGTAAGTTCCAGTTCGAAATGAATTATTCTAATCAAGATCTAAGTTATATGGATTTCACAATGACATATCTAATTGGTTCAAACTTAGATGGATGTAAATTACAGTATACAAATTTCCTAGGGACAGATTTACGTGATGTATCTGTTAAGAATACGGATTTAAGTGAATGTATATTCTTAACACAATTCCAAGTTAATTCAATGTTGGGAAATGGTCGTACTTTACTTCCTAATGGGTTAAGTATTCCAATTCATTGGACTAATATTGATTAAATGAAAGTGACCAATTAATATGAAAAATCATAAATCAAACGACGTAACACAACTAATTAATGAACTTAATCCTCCTTTAATTCAAACCATTGAATATCTTAGAGAGCTTATCTTAAGCGTAGAGTTAGAGCTAACTGAGACAATTAAATGGAATGGACCTAATTACCAATACAAACAAGAAGATCGTATTACATTAAGAATCCAAGATATAAAACAAGTCCAAATTATTTTTCATAGAGGCGCAAAAGTTAAAGTTCAACCGATAAATCATTTAATCGAAGATGAATTTAATTTGCTCGTATTCAAAGAAAATGATCGTGCGATTTATAGTATTAGATCATATGAAGAAGTCATTAATCATGCAACATCCATTCGAACACTTGTTCAACGATGGATACTTGCGTCAATGGATTAGTCATTTGGTCACATTAGTAGGGTTGTATGTCGAGTTATTGTACACTATTGAACTATAGGAGAATGGTTCATGAAATACAAACTTAAGATTGTGGATATACGAGAAGAAACTGATAAAACGAAAACATACTTTCTAGAAAAACCCGAAGAATTAAATTGGGAAGAAGGTTCACATACACATATAGCGCATAAAGGTTACGATGAAGGAGAATTCCCGAATAAAAACTTGGTACGACATATGTCAATAATGACATTGAATCATGAAAAACGATTGGGTTTCACAACCCGATTAAACGATAAACCTTCAGAGTTCAAACGTAGATTAACAGAATTAAACATTGGGGATGATCTAATTGTATTCAAATTAAACTCAAGAATGAAATTGAGACGTGAAAATAAACCAGTTATATTACTATCAATGGGTGTTGGAATAGCCACAATGCGTCCACTTATTAAAACGTTTCTAGAAGATAATTCTAAAATATCTCAACTTGTAAATATAAATGTAGATTCTACAAAAACTCATGTATATCAAAGCGAATTAGATGCATATGAAACATCGAATTATCATAATTTTTGGACTAAATCGCGGGTTGAATTTTATCAAACACTTACGAATGTAATTAAGGATAATCAATCGATTTTCTATATTGTAGGGAGTGATTTATTTTTAAGAACAGTGATAAAGAAATTAAAATCATTTGGTGTACGTATCGAAAATATTGTGATTGATAAGAAAGATGGAATCTTACAACTCTACTATGAATTTTGAAACTAGATAATTTCTAGTTTTTTTAATCCCTCATTGAGGTGTTATAATAAAATAATTGAGGGGTACTTACATAATGGAAATTATCCAGTTGGGGATAGAAGATATGAATCGTGTTTTTGAGTTAAGTAATCAACTTGAATATTCTACATTAACGTTTGATGCGTTTAAACCATGTTTTTATGAAATTGTTAGTTTAAACAATCATGTTATTTATGGTGCTAAACTAGATAAAATTGTAGGTTATATTCATCTTAGAAGCGAGAAACAACTTCATCATGCCTCAATTGTAGTGGAAGTATTGGAACTTATTGTCGATGATAATTTTCGAAGTCAGAAAATAGGCAAGAAACTACTCGATTTTGCGGTTAACTATTCAAAAAGTATTGGAGCTGCACATATTGAATTAACCACAAATGTAGTTCGTGAAAGAGCACATCTATTCTATAAACGCGAAGGATTTAAACATACTTCACTAAAATTTGTGCGTGAGTTAAAGAATTAGTATGAACCAATATGTCTACATTTTAAGATTAGTTCCAAGATTAATGGATAATTCAAATTGGACAAATACGGATAATATGATTGTGGATCAACACCTTTCTAATCTAAAAAAATTATTAGAAGAAGGAATACTGGTTTTAGCAGGAAGAACATTAGAAGAAGATGATAAAACATTTGGGATTGTGATTTTTGAAGCAGAAACAGATGAACAAGCAGAACAGATTATGTTAAATGATCCGGCTGTAAAAGGCGGTATTATGGTTTCTGAGCTACATCCATATCGAGTTGCGCTAATTCGGAAATAATAGAAAGAGGGATATAATGCGAATTATAAAAGTATTAGATAAAAGAGATTATTTGGATACATGGGAAAAAATAGAACGTAATGCGGTTAGAGCAATCATTAAGAAAGATAATTTAATTGCGCTTGTAAAAAGTAAAAGAGAAGGGTTTTATAAGTTTCCTGGAGGTGGTGTTGAAATAGATGAAGATCATATTGATACATTGATTCGTGAAACTCAAGAAGAATCTGGATTAGTAATAAAAGAAAATACGGTTCGTGAATATGGATTCTTTGTGGAATGTCGAAAAAGCTTATTTGAAGATGCGATATTTGAACAAAAATCATATTACTATACTGCAGAAGTTGAAGATACATTAGCCCCAACGAATATGGATGAATATGAGAAAAAACTTGAATATGAATTGGAATGGGTGGATATTAATACCGCATATGAAGTAAATGAAGCGTTTGAAGGGATTGAAGAATATACGTATATCGTAAGAGAAACATATGTTTTAAATGAATTACTTCAGAACGATAAACCTAAAAGAGTGTATTTAACCTACTAATCATTATTCATGCTTATAATAGGATTAATAAGGAGGACTTGTTATGGAATACAAACAAACATCGATTATTCCTTTTCTAACATTTCCAGGTACTGCAGAAGCTGCGGTCAATTTCTATGTCTCTATCTTTCCAAATTCTAAGATAAATGAGATTACTCGAATCGAAGATCCAGAACACGGTGAAGTTGGGAAAGTACTAAATCTAGATTTCGAATTAGATGGTTTAAACTTTTATGCGTTGGATATGGAGAAACAATATCTGCCTGATTTTACATGGGCAATTTCACTCTATAAAGATTGCACAGACGAAGATGAATTTAATGCGATATTTAAACAATTATCATTGAATGGGAATGTCCTAATGGGACCAGAACCAATTATGGGTTTAAAACTTGCGACCTGGGTGACCGACCAGTTTGGAGTAACTTGGCAATTGGTGCTAAATGATTAAACAACGTATCGTAACGAATCTTTGGTTTGATCGCAATGCGTATGAAGCCGCAGAATTCTATTGTTCGATTTTCCCGAATTCTAGAATTGTGGATTGTCTCTATTATAATGAAGCAAATCCAGATCGTATTGGGACAGTCTTAACCGTTAACTTTGAACTAGATGGACAACTGTATACAGGGATTAATGGTGGACCGGAGTTTACCTTTGATGAGGCTATTTCATTGCTTGTTAACTGTGAGAATCAAGAAGAAATTGATTACTATTGGGATCGATTACTTGATGGTGGTGAAGAAGTTGTCTGTGGATGGTTGAAAGATAAGTATGGTTTAAGTTGGCAAATATCACCGATTCAAATTGAAGAATTATTAAAAGATGCGGATAATGAAAAGAAGAAACGTGTCTCAGAGAAGATGTATGGGATGAAGAAATTGATTATTGAAGATCTATTAAAAGCCTATAATGGTGAAGAATAAATGAAAGTATATGAGTTTGATGCGATCATTATAAAAGTTCCAGATATCGATGGAGCTTACATAGAGTTTCCGTATGATGTACGAAATGAGTTTAATCGAGGCCGTGTAAAAGTATGTGCTACATTCGATGGTGAAGCGTATGATGGGAGTCTTGTACGTATGGGAACGAGCTGTCATATTATTGGTATTCGTAAGGATATTCGAGCGAGAATCAATAAAAAACCAGGTGATCAGATTCATGTCACAATTAAAGAAAGAATTTAGTTAAAAAGGTGATAAAATTTATCACCTTTTCTAAACTCTAAAATATATTATGAATAAAATAGTGTACAATTAAAACTAGATGTTTATCGATTATTATCACAATAATTGTTGTTTCGCCAGTCGAATGGGAGGCTATTTATGGAAGTCTATGTTGGAAGACAACCCATATTTGATCGCTATAATAATGTCTTAGGATATGAGCTTTTATATCGAAGAAGTATGAATAATTTCTATGAAGGTAATGATGCCAATAAAGACACAGCTGAAGTTATTAATAACGCATTTTTTGTGATGCATTTTGATGAATTAACTGAAGGAACAAAGGCATTTATCAATTTTACAGAATCTATGATTGTCGATAATGTACCAATGTTACTTCCTAAAGAAACATTAATTGTAGAAATACTTGAACAATCCATTATCAGTCAAGATCTAATCGAATCGTGTATCAAGTTAAAACAAAATGGCTATAAAATCGCATTAGATGATTTCGTATTTAGTGAACAATATATTCCATTACTTGAGATCGTGGATATTGTTAAAATAGAATTCTCTCGGGTTAGTTTGTTTGAACAAAGAAGATTACTAAATTTATATAAACATAAGTTAAGTTTCTTAGCAGAAAAAGTAGAGACACGTGAAGAATATGATTTAGCATTGAATATGGGATATGATTACTTCCAAGGCTATTTCTTTAGTAAACCAGTTATTGTGAAGGGTAAAGACATTGCGGTATTAAACACAAATATCGTACGAATTATCAATGAACTATATGCGGAAGAACCAGAATTTAATCGCATTAGTGAGATAATTCAAGCTGATTTAGGTTTATCGTATAAATTACTCAAAGTATCAAATACAGTTTACTTTGAAGCTAAATACGAAATTAAATCAATCAAACAAGCAATCGTAAGATTGGGTATTAGTGAATTGAAACGTTGGTTTAATATATTATTGGTCAAAGATATACAAATTATAGAAAATAAAGATCTTATAAAAAATAGTATTATTCGTGCGAAATTTATGGAGTTAATCGCACTAGAAATTGGCTTAGAACAAGAATATCTCGATTATTTCATGGTAGGAATGTTCTCAAGTATCGATATACTACTTAATCGTGAAATGAAAACGATTGTGGATGAGTTACCATTCACGCAAGAAGTTAAAGACGCATTACTCGGTAATGAAAATCCGATTAATAATGCACTGAATGTTATTATGAAACATGAGTATGCACAACTTAATGAATTAGATCTTGTACAACCAATTCAAAATATTAGCCAATCAAGATTTATGGAATTGTATATTGAGGCAATTACTTGGGTTAAAAATAATGATTAAAATGAGAAGAAATTCTCGTTTTTTTATCCAATTAAATATCACATGAATAGGCAGTCACCCTAATTTTGTGTAGTATAGAATTATCAAACGAAAGTTGGGAAAATTTATGGGAAAAGCATTACTTATAATAGATGTACAAAATGCGATGATTGCGGTTGATAATCCTGTGTATCAAGCTAACGATAAAATTCATAACATTCAATCACTCATACATAAAGCTAGAATTAAGAATATTCCTGTCATCTATGTTCAACATAATGAGTTAGGGAGTGAGTTTGAGAATGGAAGTGAAACATGGAAGATATTTGAAGGGATAAAACCAAATGAAACAGATACGATTATACAAAAGACAGAATCTGATTCATTTTATGAAACCCCATTAAAAGAAATACTTGAACAAAATAAAATTGATCAATTAGTAATCGTAGGCATGCAGACAGAGTATTATGTAAATGCGACAAGTACACGTGCTGTAGAGTTGGGATATAATGTTACACTTGTTAAAGATGCACATAGTACATGGGCATCTGATGAACATAGTGCAATTGAAATCATCGATCTACATCATGATAAATGGATAAAGAATATGATTTTAATCAATGAAAAAGATTTTGAATTCTAATCGATATAACTTGCACACAAAATGTCGGATGTTTATTTCTAAATAAACTAAACTTTTAATGAGGATAATTATGGAAAACCTTAAGAACTTAAATGATGCGTTATCGTTTATTGAACAAAACTTACTTGAAGAAATTGATTTTGCGAAAGTTGATCGCATCGCAGGATGTTCTTCGTATCATTTTCAACGAATGTTTTCGTATCTAGCTGGAATGAGTATTCATGAATACATCAAACGACGTAGACTATCTCTTGCGGCACTTGATTGTGTACAAACAAGTGATCGAATTCTTGATATTGCATTGAAATATGGGTATCAATCCAATGATAGTTTCACACGTGCATTTGTGTCATGTCATGGAATCACACCAAGTAAGTTACGTAAAGACAAACTAAAGTTAAGTGTTTATCCAATATTATCGTTTCAATTAACTGTGAAAGGAATAAACGCAATGAATGTGAGAATTGTAGAAAAAGAAGCATTTAATTTAATAGGAGTATCAAAAAGAGTCCCAATTGTATTTCATGGAGTAAATCCAGCAATTGTAGAATTGGCGATGAGCTTAAATGAACATAAAATTAAAGCACTAAAATCGATTAACGATTGTGAACCAAAAGGTATCGTAAGTGCATCGTATGATTTCTCATCGAATCGTATGTCAGAAAAGGGTGAATTAACACATTTAATTGGTGTACACACCTATGTTTCAACGTTAGAAGATTTTACGGTTCTTAATGTCGAGAAATGTACATGGGCAGTATTTGAAGTAAGAGGACCATATCCAGAAACACTTCAAAATATCTGGGGACGTATCTATTCAGAATGGTTACCGAGTACACCATATGAATGTATAAATGGTCCTGAAATCGTTTGGAATGAAGGAATTGATACATCAAAATTAGATTATCATAGTGAAATTTGGATTCCTGTAAAACTAAACGGATAGTGTTTAAATACAAGATTATGTGAAAATGTTCTAAAATTTAGCTAGCTTGTTCAATTGGACAAGCTTTTTATGTTACAATTTAAACACACAATAATTTGCAAACAAAACCGGGGGGTGAAAATTTGCATAATTCAATACCAGATAAATATTATCGATTTGCGTTTGAGAATAGTTTAGATGCGATATTACTTACGCGTCCAAATGGTTCAATTGTACGAGCTAATAATGCGGCTTGTTTAATGTTTGACCGAACAGAAAATGAGATTTGTAAATTAGGTCGTTATGGAATTGTAGATATTAATGATCCAAGGGTATGTGATGCATTAAAAGAACGTGACGAAAAAGGTGAGGCAAGAGTAGAACTTAACTTTGTACGTAAAAGTGGTGCGATATTTCCAGTCTATGTAACATCGAAACTATTTCATGATGATAATGATGAGCTTTGGTCTGTTATGATTATTAAAGATATTTCACATGAGAAACACAGTCAAATTGTAATTGATAAATTACATGAAGACACCTTATATTTGGCAAACCACGATTATCTTACAGATGCACTAAATCGAAGAGGGTTTATGGATGTATTCCAAGTTGAATTAACTCGGAGTGAACGTGAAGGTACGAGTTGTGGTATCGCATTAATTGATATTGATTACTTTAAAGAAGTAAATGATCAATATGGACATATTATCGGTGATGCTATCCTTCAACACATGGTTAGTATTCTTAAAGAATGCTTAAGACCATATGATATTATTGGAAGATTTGGTGGGGATGAATTTATTCTATGTTTACCTAATCTAAATGATGAAAATGCACGCATTATTGGTGAACGTTTAAGAAGTAGAATCGAACTTGAAGCGTTCCACTTTGAATCACAAACAATCCATTTAACAATTAGTATTGGATTAAAAATTATAAAACCAGAGTTGATACGAAATATCGATATGAATAAGTTTGTATCAGATGTCGATCATTTAATGTATCAAGCGAAACGATATCGGAATTCTGTTTATGTGTCAGACTAAACTTCTCATTGAGAAGTTTTTATAAGAAGGGGTATGTATGGATCATAATCACCAAAGTATATTACTTAAAATTGCGACAGTATTAAATCAATCCAATATAACATGGGCAGTTGGCGCATCAATGATGTTAAAACTAAGAGATTTTGATATGAATGTACATGATATTGATCTTATGGTTGATCAGAATGATTTTGAATTAGCGTGTATGAAATTAAATAATCTTGGTAACGAGATTAGTGTTGAAGAATCTAAGATATTTAAAACAGCGTGTTTTAAACGATATAATTGTGATGGTATAGAAATAGATCTTATGTCTGGAATGGGGATTGTACACAAGACTGGATTTTTTGATTATCAGTTTAAAAACGAAGATATCGATAAGGTAATACTTATAGATTCGATTAGCTTACCATTATGCTACATTGAAGATTGGTATGTATTTTATCATTTGATGTCCAATCGATATGAAACAATTCAAAAGATTCATGATTACTTTAACGATAATCCATTTAATACCTCACGTTTTATTAAACTAAGGAAATTAAATATCCCTTATCACGTTCAACTTTTACTGACAGAATTAATCGAAAACAAAAATATAAAATTTTGATGATATAATTAAAAAAAGAGGTAGATATGAATCGAAATGTAATCATTACGGGTGGTTCTAAAGGCATTGGTAAAGCATGTGTAGAAGCTTTTCTACGTCAAAACGATACTGTTATTTTTTGTGATTTAGATGAAAAAGCAAGCGCATTGTGTTTAAGCGAATTAATGACCTTAGGTAAGTTATATTATTTCCCATGTGACATTTCTAATTATAATTCAGTGTCAGAATTCTTTTTTAAAGTGAGTAAGGTTGTTAGTCATATCGATATACTTATCAATAATGCGGGCATACAGATCGTTTCAGAGTTTGATTCTATTGATGTTAGTGATTGGGATAGAGTTATTCAAACGAATCTTAATGGTACATTCTATTGTATAAAAGAAGTGGTTAAATATATGCAAACTGGATCGATTATTAATATGTCGAGTTTATATTCATCTCAAGTTCGCTTAAATAAGTTTAGTTATGATGCGTCGAAAGCTGCGATTAAACGTATGACTGAAGAATTCGCATTAGCACTAGCGCCACATATTCGTGTCAATGCGATTGAACCTGGAGCGGTATATACGCCGATGAACCAAGATTTCAGTGATAAAGATGTGGAAGAAAAAGTATTGCTTAGAATTCCTCTTAAGAGAATCGCGAGTGCTTCAGATATCGCGAAAAGTGTTATTTACTTAACATCTGATGATGCAAGTTATATAACAGGTGTTTCGTTAATTGTGGATGGTGGAAGACATCTTTTGTGATATGCAAAAAAAGGTAATCAATAGACTCTTAATCATATTTGTTCTACTAACGAGTATTTTTGCATGTCAAAAATTTATTCCAGTAGAAGACAAAGTTGATGACTTGATGATTGAAGAATCAGGCTATTATACGAGCAAATCAGATGTTTCCTTATACTTGCATACTTACGCTCATTTACCCAATAACTATATTACAAAAGATGAAGCAGAGGCTATCGGATGGGATAGTAATAAAGGCAATCTATGGGACGTTAGTAATAAGAAATCAATTGGAGGAGATCGTTTCTATAATCGAGAAGGATTATTACCAGATGATAAAGATCGTATCTATTATGAATGTGATATAGATTATGAAGGTGGTTATCGAAACGCAAAACGATTAGTATACTCAAATGATGGATTCATCTATTATACAGAGGATCATTATGAATCTTTTGTATTATTGTATGAAGGGAAATGAAATGAAAAAGAGCTATTTAATAAACGGTAAAAAAGTAATCGATCGCAAACAACTTCATGAATATCTAATTCAAGTATTTAAATTACCAGATTATTATGGACGAAATTTAGATGCACTATGGGATTGTTTGAGCACTGATAACTCAATAAAGAAAATAACTATCATACATACAGATAATTTGATTAATACATTGGGTGATTATAGTACAGCCTTTATACAGCTATTTAATGATTTAAATAAGAAGAAATCAATCGATTTATATATACATACAAAGGGGAGAAAAAATGAAACTAACTGAGTTAAAAATCGGTGAACCTGCACGTAGAGCATTATTGCTTAAACAAATCGAAACAGTTGAACAATGTGTAGAATATACTAAAAAAGAATTATTAGATCTACATGGAGTAGGTCCTAAGGCAATCCGATTAATCGAAGAAGAATTAGTTAAACTTAACCTAGGATATAAAAACGCCTAAAAAAAACTTCATTTCTGAAGTTAATTTATTTGATTACGACCATGTTCTTTAGAATAGTACAATCGACTATCCGCAAGTGTTACGAGTTCTTTCGTTGTTTCAGCTTCACTGCTAGCGGCAGCTCCAAGACTTAATGTAATATTCAAGTTTAAGTCATTGATGTTAAATGCATATGCTTGAACTAAACTCCGTAACTTATCTCCAACTTTACGTGCTGTTTCAACATCCGTATTAATTAAGATAATCGCAAATTCATCACCACCAATGCGATAACATGTATCGATTAAACGTGTTGAATTCGTTATTACTTCTGATAATGTCTTAATAACATAGTCACCGACTAAATGCCCATACGTATCATTAACAAATTTAAAATTATCGATATCTAACAAGAGTATTGAGAACTCAGAAGCTAAACCATGTTCCTTCTGTCTATTCTCAATATTTTTTTGTACATTCAAACTATCAAAGAAATG
Source organism: uncultured Erysipelotrichaceae bacterium (assembly GCA_942492995.1). Lineage (GTDB taxonomy): Bacteria > Bacillota_I > Bacilli_A > Erysipelotrichales > Erysipelotrichaceae > UBA2212. Next base: position 994,202 of record OW818653.1, on the reverse strand, counting down.
ACGATGATTATATAATCCAGAAAGACTATCACGTGTAGATAATATCTCTAAACGTTGATTCGCCTCCTGTAATTCACGATTTAAGCGTTGTAATTCTTCTTCAGCTCTTTTTAATGGCGTTATATTACGCGATGTGCCCCAAGTTCCTATTATTTTTCCTTCTTTATCATAAAGAGGATATTTATATGCTTGAAACCAAACTACATCACCATCCGGCTTATTCCATTTCTCAATTCTTCCTAATATTGGCCTTCCAGTTTTTATGATTGTCATTTCATCATCTAATGCGGCTTGTGCAAATTCTGCAGGAAAATAATCGAAATCATCTTTCCCCACCATATCACGAACATCTTTTTCATGAAATTGATTCGCATGTGCTTTACTGTTAAGTATAAATTTAGATTCTAAGTTTTTAAAATAAATGGTGTCCTCAGAGTTATTCATGATGGTTTGAGTCACGAGTTCATCTTGAAGGAAAAGATTCTTGGGAAGAGAGTGTTTCAAAATAGCCTCCTAGGTTATTTATAGAGTGTAATTAAATTATACATCAAACTAATAAGGTGTACAGTAAGCGCTATCAAAAATAGTACGAAATCGAGATTATTATTTATCTAGTCTAATTTATCTTATGATATACTCGAAATAAGAGGTGTAATATGACATTAATTCAAGAGTATATAAACAATGCGGATGTTAATCATCAAAAACGCTTAAATGAAATGTATCAATTAATTAAAGGACTTGTACCGATGGCAGAAGAATCATTAAGTTGGAGAATGCCAACCCTTAAAGTTAAAGGGAATCTAGTACATTTTGCGGACTTCAAGAATCACTTAGGTTTTTATCCAGGTTCTTCTGGTGTTGAAGTATTCGAATCAGAACTCAATGGATATAAACATTCAAAAGGCGCAATCCAATTTCCATATGATAAAGAGTTACCTGTGGAACTGATCAAGAAAATTGTTTTATATCGACTAAAAGAAAATCTCGGTGAATTAGAAGGATAATTCAGCAACTTGCATGAATTATCTTTTATTTATTCGTGTGATTTGTCATAATGGGATAAGTTGTGGAGTGTAAATTGAAATACAATAAAGTTAAAGCAATTGATATCAATATATTCTTAATCCCAACGATTGTCATATCGGTGTTTTTTATTGTGCTTGGTGTATACATGTCAAATCGCATCAATGATTATTATACAAATATTATGCAAGATGAATCGCATAAACTTGCACGTTCTACGTCGAATACTCTATCTAAATCGAGTGCCGCATTTGCCAAGATTAATGAATTAATGGCTGAGAAAATACAAGGCGCAACAGAAACGATTGTGAATTACGATGGTGAAATTACCCAAGAACGTTTAATTAACTTAGCGAATACATTAAATGTCGAAGTTATATATTACTATAATCCAGATGGAGTAATCATTGCGTCAAATACAGGTGAATACATTGGATGGGTGGGTGAAGAAAATCATCCAGTTGAATTGTTTAGAAAATCAAATCAAACAGTATTAGTTGAGGATATTCGTCAAGATTCTGAATCCGCAATCTATTACAAGTATGGATATGCAAAAGCTGAAAATGGCTATTTTGTTCAAGTTGGGATCTATGCACAAGATGTGTATCATTATATATCTGAGTTTGAAACCCAAAGTATTATCGATGAATTAAAACAAGATGAGAATATTGTCGAAATTAGTATTATCGATAAGAAATATAAGATTACGTCTAGTTCGAATAAATCAAATGTTGGACATACAATTACTCAAGATCGATTAATTAAAAGTAGAAATGGTGAACTCTATACATCAGATAATGGTCAAGTTTATGAAGTGTTTGCGCCAGTAAATATCAACTCAGTCAATGTTGGATTCTTAGGTGTACAATACAGCTTATTATCGACAAATCGATTAATTCAAAATGTTACATTCTTGGGATTTATACTTATACTTTCGTTCTATTTGATTGTTTTATTCGTCATTTATAATTCTTATCAAAAGAATAATAAATTAATAAAATTAGCGTTCTATGATTCATTAACGAATCTACCTAATTTAGATTATTTAAAATATTATCTAGAAATGAATCTTAAGAAAGAAAAATCAGTAAAAGCACTTATATTAGTTAATTGTTTGAATTTTAAACGGATCAATATAAGTTATGGATATAAAGAAGGGGATTATATACTCCAAAAAATGGCGAGTAGTCTTGAAGTTCTTGAAAAGAATAACTGTAAAGTATTTAAGTTTAATGCGGATCGCTTTATCGTATTAGTAGAAGATGTGTCGAGTATGAACCAAGTAATTCCAGTTGCGAAGATTATCGATGATATGTTCTCGAACAATGATTTCAAACCAGATTTACAAATTAAGATGGGTATTGTGGAAATAGAAAAAGTCAAGCAAGACGTCGATGATATATTAAAAGATGCGTCAATTGCGTTGAATAATGTGGACTTAAAACATAGTTATGCACTATACGATGCGGACATGGATAAGAAGATTCATCGTGAAGATCAAATCGAATTAGAGATTAAGAGTTCGATTCAAGCCAGAGATACCAATCGTATTTATTTCCAGTACCAACCAATTTATGATCTCAAGACAATGAAGATTGTCGCATGTGAAGCTTTAGCACGTCTTAATACGAAACATTACGGTCAAATTTCACCTCTTGAATTTATTGATATCGCTGAGAAAAAACAATTAATTGTACCGCTTGGTGAATATTTACTCAATGAAGCATGTTTAATGATTCATCAACTTGAAACAGAAGGATTAGATCAAATTAAAATCGCCGTTAATATCTCAGGCATTCAAGTTATGCAGGATGAGTTTGTGGTAATGGTTGAACGTATGATTAAGAAACATTCAATCAATCCAAGTCATCTAGAACTCGAAATTACAGAATCTGTTTATATGCAAGATTATGAATCGATTAACCGAAAACTATTTCATCTAAGAGAATTAGGTATATCAATCTCCATGGATGATTTTGGGACGGGATTCTCTTCATTCTACAGATTAAAAGAAGCATTCTTAGATATTCTTAAGATAGATCGATACTTTGTGAAGAGTATTGGGATTAATCAAAATGAGAAGTTAATTAGCCAAGATATTATATCGATCGGGCATAAATATGAACTTAAATGTGTCGCGGAAGGGATTGAAAATAGTTATCAATTAGATTATTTAGTAAAACATCAATGTGATTATGGACAAGGCTATTACTTATCGTATCCATTAGATAGAGATGATGTGATTGAAATATTGCATAAAAATATAAAAAATTAACTTTTTAAGCAAATATAAGTATTTGCTTTTTTATTGAAATAATAATTCATACTATTGTAGTATTTTGCACTATAATGAAGATATATTAATAAACTAATTATTGTTTTGAAAGGAGGCTTATGAAACCCAGCTTCTATCAAAGAATGTTGGAATTAGTCCCTGTAGGATATGCCTTTTGTGAGGCAGTTCTAGATAATAACCAAAATGTTGTCGATTTTTTGTATGTCGACGTTAATCAATCGTTTAAATCAATTCTTGGATTAGATAATGTAGAAATCATTGGTAAAAAACGATCTGAATTATTTACAAGTGATGAATCTGATGTTAATTGGGCAGAGAATTTTAAGGATGTGTTAAAAAACCAATCACATCGTAGTTTTAAACTATATTCAAAGATAATAAACAAACATTTAAAAATCGATTTATATTCACCTGACAAATATAAAATTGCGATGTTTATGACTGATATCACAAAAGAAGTAATTGAATCGGTAGAAAAATCGATCTTATTAAAAACGACGAATGATGCCATACTCGAATTAAATGAAGATTATATTTTTACGAATCTATATACGAATTATGAACAGTTTATCGATAAAAACAATTTTATAAATAAACATGTAAGTGATGTCTTTAATGAAAAAGTGACTGAACAGTTCTATGTTGCGTTTAATAAATCTAAACAATCAGAATTAGGGGCTGTTATCGATTATCAATTAGAAGGTGAATATGAACAAAGATGGTTTCAATCATCTGTTTTCTACGTTAAATTTGATCAAGAATATCGATATGTTATCTCAACACATGAAATAACGACTCAGAAATCAATAGAAAATCAACTCATTGAAACAAATGAACGATTAACCCAAATCTCAAGTCAAAGTAGAACAGTAATTTGGGAAGTTGATAAAGATGGTATGTATACCTATATCAATCCAATGTCAAAGAATGTGTTTGGATATGATCCAGAAGAAATGATTGGCACCTATTTCTATAAAAACTATCCAGAAGAATTTAGATTAGAATTCAAAGAAAAAGTACTCGAACAAATGAATAGACATGTTATTGTGTCAGATTTTGAGAGCCCATATCTAACTAAAGACGGTGAGAAATTATGGCTCTTGAGCTATAGTTTTCCTATGTTTGATAATAAAGGTAATTATCGTGGTTATCGCGGTTCAGATACAGATATTACAGAAAAACATAATGTACAATTAGCCCTCAAACAAAGTGAAGAAAAATATCGATTTATTACTGAGAATACATCGGATGTCATATGGATATTAAACTTAGAGAAATTGAATTTTACGTATATCAGTCCAGCTATCTATAATTTACGTGGATTTACGCCTGAAGAAGCGATGGCGCAATCAGTTGAAGAATCGATGACAAAGGAATCATGGGCATTGGTTCAAAAAGAAATCGAACGCACACTTGGTATTTTCATTATGGATCCAAGCAACGACAGTAATAATATGATGACCATCCAACAGCTACATAAAGATGGTTCGATAAAATGGATCGAAATATCAACACGTTATCGTTTCAATGTTAAAAATGAAATTGAAGTAATTGGGATTAGTCGCGATGTTACTGAACGTAAAATCAATGATGATGAAATTCGCTATTTAAGTTATCATGATCAATTAACAGGGTTATACAATCGTCGTTATTTTGAAATGGAAGTTGAACGACTTGATACATTAAGAAATCATCCGATCGCTGTAATTACCATTGATATAAATGGTTTAAAAATGACAAATGATGTATTTGGACATAATGCAGGGGATGAGTTAATTAAACAAGCCGCAAAAACACTTAAACAAGCGTGTCGTGAAGATGAAATTATTGTAAGACTCGGTGGAGATGAATTCCTAATACTTTTACCTAAAACCAATGAATTTGATTGTATCCAAATAATCAATCGTGTACAAGAGATAATTCTTAAAGAAAAAGAGAATAAACATCTTCTTTCGGTATCTCTAGGCTATGGGATTAAACACACTGTCGATAATCAAATAAAAGATATTATTAATCAAGCTGATCAATACATGTACCAAAACAAACTGATTGAAAGTGAGATACATAAACGTCAATTACTTGGGATTATTATGAAACGCCTATATCGTTTAGATCCTGATTTAAGACGTCATTTAAAATCAATGAATGAATTTGTTACGCAATTTGGACATTATTTAAAACTCAAAAAAGAAACAATTGATGAACTAAAATTAGCCGCAATGTATCATGATATCGGTAAGATTGGCATCGATGTAGAGCACGTTAAGTTGTTTCAGACAGACCGTGTTAAGTACGCTTATTTATTAAAAAGACAACCTGAATTGAGTTATCAAATCCTACGATACATAACAGAATACATTGAAATTGCGAATATTATTTTGGCATATCACGAAAACTTTGATGGGTCAGGATACCCAAGAGGAATTCGTGGAAATGATATTCCTATGGAATCGATGATGATTCATATCGTGAATAATTATGATAAACTTCGCTTCAATGTTGGATTATCCGTTGAAGATGCGATCAAGGAACTTCAAACCCAAAAATCAATCGAATTAGAGCCAAAGTTGTGTGATCAATTCTGTGAAATGATTAAGAGTTATGAATAATTTACGATATAATAGGTGTTAGGATTGAATTATCTATGCAAAAAACACTTATTTCGCTAAATAACTTTTATAAAAAGTTACCAACTTCAATTATTTTTCGCTTCATCATAGTTATTTACATTATAGGAAGTCTTTTCTATTTGAATCGTGTTTATCAAAACTATTTTAGATTGGAAAAGGAAGAAATATTTAAATTTGCGGAAACTGCAGAACTCTTCTTAGATCCAACAGATATAACAAATCTAGATGTAAGAATTAATGATGTTAATAAACCGAATTATCAATTTCTTAAATCAAACTTAATAAAATTAAGAGAAGCTAAAAATAATATAACATTTGCTTATTTAATGACGATGATTGATCAGAAAATCTATTTTTTAGTTGATTCAGAAGATCCTACGTCAGAAGATTATTCGTTTCCTGGTCAATATTATTATGAGGCTACAGAAAATGATTTTAGTGCGTTTTATTTGAATCAAACAATATTAACAGATGAAACTACAGATCGATGGGGAACATGGATTAGTATTTTAGTACCAATCAATTATAACAATGAAGTTATTGCGGTGTTAGGTTTAGATTTTGATGCGAATATGTTTAGACAAAAGATTCTATATCAGACGCTTAATCATTTATATATCGTGATTAGTATATTTATATTAATCATTGTGTTTAATTGGATCTTAAAGAAAAATCATGAATTAAGAAATCTAAGTAATCAATTAGTTGAAAGTGAAAGTTTATTTAAAGCTGTATTTGATCAATCTCCAATTGGTATAGCAACAATCTCTGCAGATAGTCATACATCGCGTGTAAATAAAGCGTATATTGATTTAATCGAACGAACCAACCAAGATATGGTAAATAATGATTGGCGTGCTATGACGCATCCGATTGACTTAGAGAAGGAAGAGATATTATTCAAAGCGTTTCAAGAAGGTGAAATTGATTCGTATGAAATTGAGAAACGTCTTAAATCAAAAGATGGAAACTATTTTTGGGTAAGACTTGGTATAAGTTCATTTAATCTAGACCAAGATAAGAACTTTAATTATTTATGTTTAGTACAAGATATTAGTGAACGCATCAAGACAACGCAAGCACTTAAAGAAAGTGAACGTAGTAAAGATGTTCTTTTATCACATATACCTGGTTTAGCGTATCGATGTAAATTTGATCAACATTATACAATGGAATATGTTTCTGCTGGCTGTTACGTCTTAACAGGATATTATCCTGATGATTTATTAAAAAATAAGAAAATTAGCTTTGTGGATTTAATTGAACCAAGCTATCATGAAATTCTTTATCGTCAGTGGGAAAATGTTTTACTAAAACATGAAAAATTCAGAGCTGAATATCAAATTATTACCGCTAATAAAGAGAAGAAATGGGTATTAGAACTTGGTCAAGGCGTGTATGACTATCATGGAAATGTTATTGCGTTAGAAGGTATTATCATCGATATCACTGAGACAAAACTAAGAGATGCACAGATACGTTATATGGATGATCATGATTTCTTAACAGGACTATATAACCGGAAGTATTTTGAAATTGAAAAAATACGATATAATCAAGAGTCTTATCTACCATTATCCATTCTCATTGGTGATATCAATGGAGTTCGACTAATTAATGATGCGTATGGATATACTGAAGGTGATCGATTAATAACGGACACAGCTAAACTCTTACAGAATGCATGTGGATCAAACGCAATGTTGTTTAGGACAGGCGGAGATGAATTCACCGTGCTTTTACCCAATACGAGTGAGAGAAAAGTCAGTGAGTTTATGCGGCATATTCAACATAATTGTGAAGTATACAATAAACCATTTGAGAACCAAGGTATTCAATTAAATCTTTCGATGGGTAGTTCAACACGATCAGATTTTTCGCAATCAATTGAAAAGACAATTCGTGAGGCAATGGATAGTTTACATAAAAATAAAATTCTTGAAAGTAAGAGTTATCATAGCTCCATATTATCTTCGATACAAGCAACGATGTTTGCGAAGAGTCAAAATACAGAGGAACATGCGGAACGTCTTGCGACATTATGTAAATACATTGGTCAAGAATTAGGATTAACCCAAAGTCAGATGGATGAGCTACTTTTATTTGCGATGTTACATGATATTGGCAAGATTGGAATCGATGATCGTATCTTAAATAAACCCGATAAGCTAACAGAAGAAGAATGGATTGTGATGAAGAAACATACAGAAATAGGATATCGTATCGCCTTATCTTCTCCTGAGCTTCATTCAATTGCGAACTATATTCTTTCTCACCATGAACATTGGGATGGAAATGGTTATCCACAAGGATTAAAACATGAAGAGATTCCACTATTATCACGCATTTTAGGATTAGTCGATTCATATGATGCGATGACTCAGGACAGAGTTTATCGTAAAGCAATGTCTCGTAATCAAGCCATTGATGAAATATTAAAGTATCGAGCAATACAATTTGATCCTAGAATCACTGATATATTTATCGATATTCTAAATAAATACCCAGAATTGTAGTTTTTAATCGATAAATACAGGTTTATAACCTATAAAATCACCTTAAGATGTATATTTTGCGTAATCACAAAATTTTTTGTTATGATAATGATAGAAAAAACATTTTTTCATAAATGTAAAAATGAAAAAAGAGTTATAAAGGTAATTAAATATGGAAAATTTATTCAATTGGTTTGCGGCGTTAAATCCAGTGGTACAAGCACTTTTAGCAACGCTATTTACATGGTTTGTGACAGCACTTGGGGCTGCGATGGTATTCTTCTTTAAAACAATTAAACGTAGTGTATTGAATTCAATGTTAGGCTTTGCAGCAGGGGTTATGATTGCCGCATCGTTCTGGTCACTACTAGCACCAGCCATAGAAATGGCTGAGGCAAATGGTACACCAGGCTGGTTACCAGCAGTTGTTGGATTCTTAGGTGGTGGTGCATTTTTATGGTTAATCGACCGTTATTTACCACATATGCATATAGGATTTAAAACAGCAGAAGGTCCAAAATCAAGCTTACATCGTTCTGTATTACTCGTATTAGCGATTACATTACATAATATTCCAGAAGGTTTAGCCGTTGGTGTAGCATTCGCAGCAGTTGGCGCAAATTATAGTGGCGCAACACTTTTAGGTGCGATTGCCTTAGCAATTGGGATTGGACTTCAAAACTTCCCAGAAGGTGCAGCCGTTTCTATTCCATTAAGACGTGAAGGATTCTCACGTTGGAAAAGCTTTGTGTATGGTCAAGCATCAGGCATTGTCGAACCAATTGCCGGTGTATTAGGTGCATTACTTGTATTGGCAATGCGTCCAATCTTACCGTATGCATTAGCATTCGCAGCTGGCGCAATGATCTATGTCGTTGTGGAAGAATTAATTCCAGAAGCTCAACATGATTCGAATACAGATGTCGCAACAATAGGCGCAATGTTAGGTTTTGCGGTAATGATGTTCCTAGATGTTGCATTAGGGTAAAAAAATATGAACAAACCAGTCAGTACAATCGAAGAATATCTCGCGCAATTTACCGAAGAAGAACAAGCGGTTATTAACCAATTAAGAAAACGCACAAAAGAGCTTTTACCAAAAGGATTTGAAGAAGGTATTTATTATAATATGATTTCATATTATGTACCTTTATCCTATTATCCAAGTGGATATCATGTCGCAAAAGACATGCCTCTTGGGTATTTTGCGATTGCTAAACAAAAGAACTTTTATGCACTATATCATATGGGATATTATGCAAAGCCTGAAATATTTAAAGAGTTTGTAGAAAAATATAACAAAAATTATGGAAAACTTGATATGGGAAAATCATGTTTAAGATTTAAGAAAGTTGAAAAAATCCCATTTGATTTACTCGATTTATTATTAAGTAGAATAACCGTTGACGAATATATTAAGTTTTATGAAGATAATACAACAAATCTACACGCAAAAAAATAGGAGAATTATGGAAACACTCACAAGCATACATGCACGAAGAAGTATTCGCCGTTTTACATCCGAACCAATTAGTGAAGATGAAGTGAACATTATACTATCTGCAGCGTTTGCGGCTCCATCAGCTCACAATCTACATCCATGTGAATTTATCGTATTACAGGAAAGAGATAATTTAGTTAAACTTGCCTCGACATTAACCTATGGTCGATCATTAATTGAAGCTGCTTGTGCAATCTGTGTGGTTGGAGATACGAATCGACAAGATATCTGGGAATTCTTAAATCATGATGGTGCAGCCGCAACTCAAAACATGGCACTTGCGGCAGTCGATATCGGTTTAGCATCCGTTTGGATAGGATGTACACCAAGTTATCCTAATCTAAACGAAGTTCATGAAGCTCTTGGATTACCCAACAATTTTAAATGTATAAGTGTACTTGCAATCGGTCATCCAGCAGTCATAAAAGAACCGAATAATCGCTTTGAACATCTAAAAATACATAAGGAAAAATGGTAAATAGTAATGGAAGTCAAAGATATCGTAAAGAACATTGATTTAACTCAAATAAAATCAATTTTATGTGTACAACCTCACCCAGATGATAATGAAATTGGAATGGGTGGAACAATTAAAGCATTGAGTCTAAACGGAATCAAAGTAAGTTATTGTACTGTAAGCAAAGGAAAAGGCGGAAGTAATACACTAAGTTCAAAAGAACTTATTGAAATACGTCAAAATGAATTAAAAGAAGCTGGGACAAGTTTAGGGGCAAGTGAATTCTATCAACTCGATTTAAACGATTCACACTATCCTGATGAAAAAGAATTAACAACTCAACTCGTCGAAGTGATTCGTACGGTAAAACCAGATGTCGTATTTACTGTAGATCCATATTTATTGTATGAGGCACATCCAACCCATCGCAAAACGGGTATGGCAGTTCTTGAAGCATGTCTATTCGCATCAATGAAACATTTTCCTGAACCAGACGCACGTATCATTCCGAGTACTCATCAAGTCCAAGCAATCGGGTTTTATGCGTCAGCTCATCCAAATACCTATATCGATATAACACATACATTTACAGATAAGATTAATGCGATATTTAAACATAAGACACAATTTGATGAGAAAAGTGGACAAATGGTGAAAGCTTATTTGGATATGCAATCGAAACAATATGGCAAAATAAAAGGCACAGAACGTGCCGAAGCGTTTAAACTATTACCGATGATTCTTACTCATATGATGGTTGAAAGTGAAACGTATTAATCTAAACAATCTTCTAAAAATGTACGTATTTCATCTCTATATGCGATGGGATTAACCGCATAAGCTAAAGCGTGTTTAGCATTCTCTACCGGTAAAAAATGATGATAACCTATATAGACTTGATTAAGTGTTAGTGCCATTTCATATGGTACAAAACGATCTGAAGTCCCATGAATGATAAGACAAGGTGTTAATAACTTGTCTTTTTGTTTGATAATATTCGTTTTATCAAATGGAATACGATAAATAAAACGCATAAATAAATCAACTAAATGGATAAACGGAAAAGCAGGTAAATGATAGATTTGTTTCATCTGACGAATAAATATTGGTTTTAAATCAATAAAGGCAGAATCAGAAATAATTCCTTTAACCTTAGAATCAAACCCATCAAGTGAAGCATATAACAAAGTACTTGCTCCCATCGATACGCCATGTAAGATAAATTGTGTCTCAGGACCATATTCTAACTTCAACTCATTAATCCATTGATGTAAATCATTTCGATCATGATAGCCAAATCCAATCGTATTACCTTCACTTATCCCATGTGCACGTGCATCAATCATACATACATGCGCATTGTACACTTCGTAATAATGACGTGCAAATACAGACATGCTCTTACGTGAAACAGAATAACCATGACATAATACAACACATAAGTTAGAGTTCTGATTAGAGATAAAACTAGCATGTAATTTTAATCCATCGATTGATTCAATTATGTGTTCAGTTTTTAAAATTTGTTCAAACCAATCATTATCTTGTCTAAATATTGAGTAATCTACTCCAAATAAATCTTTCGATTTAGACAAATATTTCTTCTTAGAACGATCAAATGTTCTATTTAATATAGAATATAAACCATATAAGATAATTATACCTATGATTACTATTACTTGAGGCATAATATCTCTCCTTCACCCGTTTTAATAATTATAACCTTTATTCATCGACGAATTAATAAAGTTTTGATGATATAATAAGCCCATGTCAAAGAAAAAGAAACGTAAATTAAAATTAGGAAACATCGCGTTGATGTTTGTTTTTTTGTGTATTATTGCCTATGGTTGTGTTAGTTTAATCAATTATTTAAATCCATACAAAGAAGAAGTATTCTTAAATAAGGGTTATTCAACCAGTGAAGTTGAGTTTATTTTAAACCTAGAAGACAGTGAGAAAGATAAATTAATAGAAAGTGAAAAAATAGAATACATTATTAAACATTATACGATTGAACATTATACTGAGTTAACGAATTTAGGATATCTTGATAATGAGATTTCGACAATCTTAAGTTATAATAATGAACTTATAACGTATATTACAACACACGATAAAATTGATAATCTTAATGAATGGATCAATCAAAATAATTTCATACAAACACGTTTTGACCGTTATTTAGCCTATTATAATGAAAATTCTACAATCTCATTTCGAAATATAATCGAACGTGTAAACACAAATCGTGATTATGCATATTATACAAACGTTCAATCAACAGATACTTCATTAAATGAGCTTCTATTAGTTAATAAGTATTACCAACTTGATAAAACATATGTACCCGACAATCTTGTATCAGTATCACCGTATGGAAATGTAAAAATGACTAAGGTTGCGGCAGATGCGTTTATTGACTTATGTGATTCCGCAAAGGATGAAGGTTATACAATTATTGGCATTTCTGGTTATCGTTCATACAGTACACAAGAAAACTTATATAATCGTTACTTAAAAAAAGATCCACAATGGCTTGTGGATACATATTCTGCTCGTCCTGGTTTTAGTGAACATCAAAGCGGTTTAGCAATTGATGTATCAAGTAATAATCAAGATATTTTAACCTTTGAGATGAGTAGTTCTTTTAAATGGATGAAAGATAATGCACATTTATATGGGTATATTTTACGTTATAAAAAAGGTAAAGAAGATATATCGGGATATAAATATGAACCATGGCATTATCGCTATGTGGGCAAAGAAATAGCGGCAACTCTATATTCCACAGGGATGACCTATGACGAGTATGCCGCTTTATATTTAATCGATTAAGCCCAGATTAACCAAACAAAGATATATGAACTAATAACTGCAGCGATTGTGAATGGGACACCAACCTTCATGAAATCTTTCGTGGTTGGATTATAACCAGCTTTGCGAAGAATTCCAATCCCTGCAATATTTGCGGATGCTCCAATCGGTGATAAGTTACCACCAAGCGTTGCGCCAGTTAATAATCCGAAATAGAGTAATGTTGGATCAACACCAAGATTTGCGGACAATGATGCGACAACAGGTAACATCGTAGCGACATATGGAATATTATCAATAAACGCAGATAACATTACACTCGCCCATACAATTAATGTATAGATTACAAATATATTATCACCAGCTACTTGAATGAATAATTTACTTATATCCGCAACGATACCAACATAATTAATCCCTGCAATAATTACGAATAAACTTGCAAGTAAGATTAATGTTTGATAATCAATTTCAAGAATTGTACTTCTTACAAAAGATACATCTTTTCTTACGATAGAATCACGAACTAATCCGATAAATAATAAACCGACACATATAACTCCGTTTGTAAGAGCGAAATCAATTTGTACAAATGAAGCCGCAATCAATAATCCGATCATTCCCAATAACAAGAATGTTGGAAAGAAATCATCCACTTTTTGCATCTCATCAAGATGTACTTCTTGAGATTCTTTTCTAAAGATATATAAGAGAATAAACGTACTTACCACAGCGCCTAATTCAACTGCCCAGAAAATACTTGGCTTTCCATCCATAAAGAAGAAATCCATAAAGTTCATTCCTGCATGACCACCTAATAAGATGGAAGTCGTATCACCAACTAGAGTTGCGGCACCCTGTAAATTACTTGAAACCGCAATCGCAATAATACTAGGAATTGGATTAATTTTAAGTTTCAACGCAATATTTAGCGCTACTGGCGCAACCATTAAGACGGTTGCGACATTATCAACGAAAGCAGAAATAATACCTGCGAACAATGCCAATGCGACAATCGCCCATTTAACATTAGGTGTTCGATCGAGAATATAATCAGCCATTAGTACTGGCATTTTAGATTCTATAAACAATGCGACAATTCCCATCGTTCCACCAATCATCAGTAAGACATTATAATCAATTGATTGTGGAAGTTCACTTAAGGGTAGAATACCGAGTACAACGAATACAACTGCGGACGCAAGTGCGATTAACCATCTCTTCAATGGAAATGCCAATAATAATACATACGTTAATATAAATAGGCCAAGTGCAAGTTCTTTCATAATTACCTCTAACAAAGAATAATTTTAACACTAATCATCTAAAGAGACAATTGTAAGCGTATAAAAATAGTGATTCAAATATGGTAAAATCAAAGAGAAAGATAGGCAAACCCATGAAGAAATATACATTAATAACTGGCGCATCAAGTGGACTTGGAATTGATTTTGCGAATGAATACGCAAAAAAGAATGAAAATCTAATTATTATGGCAAGAAGAGAAGATCGACTTAATCAATTAAAAGAAAATTTACTTAAAAAATATAAAATAGATGTAATCGTTTATCCAATCGATTTGAATAACAAATCTGAAATAAATCATTTCTTTGATTCACTAGATAATGAGATATTTATAAATCGATTAATAAATAACGCGGGTTTTGGACAATCCGGACCGTATAGCGATATGAAAGATACGCAAATATCATCCATGATAAATGTTAATATTGAGGCATTATCACTTTTAATTAATAAAGTACTTCCTTTAATGAAATCAAACAGAGAAGGTGAGATTCTAAATGTTGGATCAGTTGCTGGATTTGTGGCAGGACCTTACATGGCAGAATATTATGCGACTAAAGCATATGTATTAAACCTAAGTTTAGCCATTCATGAAGAAGTAAAACCATTCAATATTAAAGTATCTGTCTTATGTCCTGGTCCAACCAAAACCGAGTTCTTTGATGTGGCAAGTTCACATAAGGATAGTAAAGTTGTAAATGGCTTTATGATGGATTCATTACCTGTTGTTAAGAAAGGTATTTCTGACTTACAAAAAAACAAACCCATTTCAATCGTGGGTTTGAGTAATAACTTATTCATTGTTTTATTAAAAATATTCCCACGTACTCTTTCCGCAAGAGTAATCGCACGTGTTCAAAAGTCTTAATTAATTAAATTAATTCTTTTCTTTAATGCGGATAGGATTGGTAGACCAACAATGTAAACCGCAATCGTTTGACCAATCGCAACTTCTAATGCGAAGATCGCGAAATACGAAAAGGTAAACTCAGGCGCAAATACATACGCAAGTTCAGCCCCGATAATTACCGCATTTATAACAATCGGCATTAAACTTGATAAGAAAGGGAATCCCTTAATTGTAATATTTCTTAATTTATACGTTAAGAGTGCCGCAATAAGTGTCGCGAATGTCCCAATGAATACATCCATCATACCTAAAATATTCGCACCCATTATTACACCAACAAAATTGGTGATAAAACAACCAAGGGTTAACCCAAAGATTGCTAAAGGTGAAATCAATGGTAATAACGTTAATCCTTCCGCAACGCGGACTTGAATGTTCCCAAAACTAAATGGTGCTAAGACTAAACTAACGGTACTATATAGAGCCGCAATCATTGCGATTTTAACTAAAGAAGAAAGTGTAATTTTCATGGTGTAATTCCTTTAACTCAGTTATTTTATAGAAAGAAAAACTAAAATGCAAGATAATCCGCTTATACGTATTCAATATCTTATTGGAGATGAAAAACTAGAGAAAATTAAACAATCACATATCTGTGTATTTGGATGTGGAGGTGTTGGTTCTTTTGTCGTAGAAGGACTTATCCGATCGGGTGTTAAAGAAATAACACTCATAGATTTTGATCGTATCGATATTAGTAATCTTAACCGTCAATTAATGACGAACATGGATAATATTGGAGAATTGAAGGTCGAAGAATTAAAGAAACGAATCCTAAGCATACACAGTGATATTAGTGTACATGTCTATCCAATCTTCTTTGATGATAAAACAACGATTGATTTTACTAAATTCGATTATGTCATTGATGCGATTGATTCAGTCAACTCAAAGCTTGAAATAATGCGTCAATGTGAACGCTATGATGTACCACTAATTATGGCACTTGGAACAGGTCGTAAACTTGATCCTGCTAAATTATGTGTATCTAATTTATATCATACATCGATTTGTCCATTAGCGAAAAAAGTTCGTATTCTCGCAAAGAAAGAAGGCTTAAAGAATATAAAAGTCGTCTATTCAAAAGAAGAAGCACAAGATGCTTATTACAATGAACAAACAAATAAAGTGATTGTCGGAAGTATGATATTTGTCCCTGCAAGTGCTGGATTATTACTGGCATCTGTAGTCATACAAGATTTGTGTCAAGATAATGTTATAATAAAGAAAAGTCAAAAAGGGTAATTTATGGAGAAAGATTTAAAAATAGCTGTATTAATTGATGCGGATAATGTCTCTGATAAGTATGTAAAAGTAATTTTTGATGAAGTCAATAATCATGGCACCGCAACTTATAAACGAATCTATGGAGATTGGACAAAAACCCAATTCTCACAATGGAAGAGTGTTCTTTTGAATTATTCCATTTCACCAATCCAACAATATGCGTATACAATCGGTAAGAATGCGACAGATGCGGCATTAATAATCGATGCGATGGATATTTTATATTCAGGTCAAGTAGATGGTTTCTGTATTGTTTCATCCGATAGTGATTTTACACGTTTAGCATCACGTTTAAGAGAAGCTGGTAAATATGTTCTTGGAATGGGTGAAAAGAAAACACCAGTACCATTCATTTCCGCATGTGAGAAGTTTAAATATTTAGAAGTGCTTTTACAAGCTGCAGAACCTGTACCATTGAAAAATGGTAATAGTGAGAAGATGAATGCACAAGCATTAATTGATACACTTAAAGTTATTATTAATGAAAATTCAGATGATGATGGTTGGGCATTCCTTGGAGAAGTTGGTAGTATCTTAAGTAAACGTAATCCAGATTTTGATACACGTAACTATGGTTTTCAAAAATTAACACCGTTGGTTTCATCATTAAAACAATTTGAAATTCAATCACGTAAAACATCAAATCCGAATATTACGCATAAATACATTAGAATAAAATAACTATGCAAAACTATTTAAAGTTAAACGATGTTCCTTTAAAAAAATACAATACGCTTCAATTAGAATCACTCGCAAAATGTGTTTATTTTCCGTTGAATAAAAACGGATTAATTGAAGTACTATCTGAGACTAAAACACATAGACGTATCCTTATCGGTAAAGGAAGTAATATCTTACTAAAGAAAGATGTATATCCAGAAGATAATGCATTTATTATTACGACATTAATGGATGAAA
Organism: uncultured Erysipelotrichaceae bacterium; assembly: GCA_942492995.1. Taxonomy (GTDB): domain Bacteria; phylum Bacillota_I; class Bacilli_A; order Erysipelotrichales; family Erysipelotrichaceae; genus UBA2212. Next base: position 976,560 of record OW818653.1, on the reverse strand, counting down.
TCCATATCGAAAATGATGAGATTTATTGTGATGCCGGCGTGAGTTTATCCCAACTCGCATGGTTTGCGATTGAACATTCGATTGATGGGTATGCATTTGCGGAAGATATTCCTGGAACTGTTGGTGGTGCACTTATTATGAATGCAGGTCAATACCAATATACCATTGGACAATATGTAAATTGGATCGATGTCTATGATACTGAACTCGATGCGATTAAGCGAATTATTCCGAATGAATCATTCTTTTCATATCGTAATGCGGCATTTAAACCAACTGAATTCGTCGTAGCTTGTGGTCTAAAAAACCAAGGTGGAGATGATCTAGAGAATTTAGAAAAAGTACTAAACTATAAACGTGAACGTTATCGTAAACAACCACGTAATTATCCAAATGCTGGTTCTGTATTTAAACGTCCAGTAAAAGATGGTGAAACACTCTTTGTATGGAAATTATTCGAGGCATGTGGACTAAGAGGTAAACGTGTCGGTGGAGCTGAATTGTCCTTTAAACATCCTGGATTTATTGTCAATGTTAATCATGCGACCACTAAAGATGTCTTTGATTTAATCGAACTTTGCATGACAAGTGTAAAAGAGAAATATGATGTTGATTTAGAACTGGAGTGGAAAGTCATTGAATAAATATATTCTCATCGGTATAAAAGAGCGAAAAGATCTTGATTTCGAAGCTTCTATGCAAGAAACGGCTCGTTTAATGCAAGCTTCTGATTTAGAAATGGTTTTTCGTCTTGAACAAGCAACTCTTAACAATCAACCATCTTACTTAAGAAAAGGTAAACTTGATGAAGTAAAAGCTGCTCTAATTAACCTTGAAGCAGATGGAGTTGTTTGTAACGACGCCTTGAGTCCGTCTCAATATCGAAATTTATCCGAATACTTAGATACGAATGTCATCGATCGAACACAACTTATACTCGAAATATTTGAAAAACGAGCTAAACAAAAAGAATCAAAATTACAGGTTGAAGTAGCGCGTTTAAATTATCTATTACCACGTGTCCGCTTAAATCATCATTCTGCAGGTCGTGAACAGGGTGGTGGAGTAAAGAATAAAGGTGCAGGTGAACAAGCATTAGCATTACGTCAAAGAACCATGATGCGTCAACTCCAACGAGCTGAAACAGAACTACAAATCATTGAGAAACAACGTCTTGTTCAACGCAATCGACGTAAGAAGAATGAAACGCTTACGATCGCATTAGTTGGATATACTAATGCAGGGAAGAGTACGATACTAAATTGGTTTATGGATCATTATTCAACACCTGATAAGATGGTCAGTGCACATGATCGTTTATTTGAGAGCTTAGAACCAAGTTCACGCTTAATCTCAATTGATGGTTATCCTATCGTATTAGTTGATACCGTTGGATTTGTGTCACGCTTACCACATCATCTCGTAAAGGCATTTCGATCAACCTTAGAACTTGTTAAGGAAGCAGATCTTATCTTACATGTATTAGATGGATCAAGTGAGAACATACAACTTGAGAAAGAAGTAACACTCAACACATTAAAAGAGTTAGAGTGCGAATCTACCCCAAGAATAGAAATAAAGAATAAAATGGACTTAAAGGAACAAGATGGATTATGTATCAGTGCGTATTATTCAATTAATATGGATGAGATGCTAAATGAAATAAAGAAAATGATTCATACAATACGTCCTGTTACTGAACTCTTAATTCCGTTTGAAGATGTAAATGTATTAGAACATGTAAAGAAAATGTATACGATACAATCAATCTATGAAGAAGATGAAGGCTATCGCATACAATTAAGTTATGTCAAAGAGCTCAATAAACAACTTAAGAGCTATGAAAGGAAAGCATATGATACTCAGCACAACCCCAAACATTGAAGGTAAAAAGATTCTAGAATACAAAGGTATCGTCGTTGGTGAAGTTATTTCTGGTGTCGATTTTGTGAAAGATTTTGCGGCAGGATTAACCAATATATTCGGTGGACGTTCAGGTTCATATGAAAGTGAACTGATCGAAGCACGCGAAACTGCACTAAGAGAAATGCAATCAAGAGCTGTCGCATTAGGCGCTAATGCGGTCGTTGGTGTAGATATTGATTATGAAGTACTTGGCCAAGCGAATAACATGCTTATGGTTACAGTTAGCGGAACAGCTGTTCTGTTAGAAAAATAGAGATCTTATGGTTTACTTTGATTACAGTGCCACAACACCGATTCATCCTGAAGTACTTGAAACATACGCGTTTTATGAACGCGAGTTTTTTGCGAATGCGAATTCAAGTCATGCATTAGGTTTATCATCACAGAAAATAATCGATGAAAAAATTAAACAAATGACGGATTATTTAGGAATTAAACCAAGTGAATTGATAATTACTTCTTCGGCTGTTGAATCAAACAATACTGTAATTAAGGGATGTGCATTAAAATATCCAACCAAAAAACATATCATTACTTCAATGATTGAACATGCCTCATTAATAGGAGCAGTATCATATCTTGAAAGTCAAAACTATGAAGTAGACTTTGTGAAATTAGATGAACATGGTCAATTTGATTTACATCATCTAGAACAGTTAATTCGACCAGACACATTGCTTGTATCCTTAATCGCTGTCGATAGTGAAACAGGGATAAGACAACCCATTGAAATGATTGGGCAACTTTGTCATAAACTCAATGTACTTTTCCATAGCGATATTACACAAGCTTTAGGTAAAACGAAGTTTGATTTAAGTACGATAGACTATGCATCATTCTCAGCCCATAAAATCTATGGACCAAAAGGAATTGCAGGACTTATCAAGAAAGAACATGCTGGTTTAATCCCTCTTTTACATGGTGGGCATAGTATTACTCCATATCGTTCAAGTACACCGCAAACAGCACTTATATGTGCTTTAGCTAAAGCAATTGAAATTGCGTATCAAACATTCAACTTTCGTGATGCATATGTATGTGAACTCAAAGATTATTTAGTCCATAAGCTAACAAACATTAATAATGTTGTGATAAATTCAAGTCATTATTGTATCCCTTTTATCGTAAATATTAGTATACTAAATACTAAACCAGATGAGTTATTAACTTACTTCTCGGATAAAGGAATCTATCTAAGTTCAAAAAGTGCATGTAGTGGGCAAGAAGAATTCTCAGAGTCTGTTTATGCGATCACAAACGATAGTGAAAGAGCTAAAAGCTCGTATCGTATCAGTTTATCTCATCTTAGTACTAAAGCAGAGATCGATATCTTAGTCGATGCGATAGAAAGGATTAATGATGAAAATTAAGGTAGTTAGTGCAGCTTGGTGTCATGCGTGTTTATTGATGAAGAAACGTATTAAAGAATTTCAGAAAACACATGATATTCAGTTTGAATTTATTGATTTAGATTTTGAGTCAGAAAAGTGTGAAGGTTTAGAAATAGGTAAAATCCTACCAGTGTATTTCATGTATCAAGATGAAACGCTAATAAAACGATTTGTCGGTGAAAAAACTGTGGATGAATTAGAAAAGGAAATTCGTAATGCGATTTAAATTTACGATTATATTCAGCTTACTCTTAGTAATCTTTGGGTTTACTAATGTGTCAGCCAGTGATAAACAAGTTAACTTATATTACTTCCATGCGGAAGGGTGTTCAACATGTGCACTTGAAACAACATATCTTGAAGAACTTACTTCAAAGGATACGAATCTCGTACTACATAAGTATGAAATCGCGTTTGATAAAGAAAATCAAAAGTTAAGTAAAGATGTTGGTGAACTCTTAAACCAACCGATAAATTCAACTCCAACCTTAATAATTGGTCGAGAAGTAATTGTTGGATTTAAAGAAGGTTCAACTGAAAAGACCATCGAAGAAGCAATCACTTTTGTAAGAGATAACAACGTTCGTGATGTCGTAGGTGAGATGTTAGGTATTGTAGAACCTGGACAAGGCGTAGATATAATTAACGAAGAATCTAAAGTTAATTTACCATTCTTTGGGGAAGTTGATGCGAAGAGTGTATCGTTACCGTTATTAGCAATTGTATTAGGTGGATTAGATGGATTTAATCCATGTGCAATGTGGGTATTACTCCTCTTAATCAGTATGTTATTCCATCTTGAAGAACAATGGAAAAAATGGTTCTTAGGGGGATTATTCCTACTAACAACCGCAATCATGTATTTCTTCTTTATGTTGAGTTGGTTAAATATAACCATTCTATTCGGCACATTAGTATATATCCGATGGTTAATTGGTGGTTTGAGTATTGGTGGGGGAATATTTAATATTCGTCGTTATACCCAAATGGAACCAGGATGTGAGATTGTCGATGAATCCAAACGATTAAAAATTAGAGATCGTTTAAAAGCCATCTACTCGCAACCTGTATTTGCACTTGCGGCAGTTGGGATTGTGGTACTTGCGGTTTCAGTTAACTTAGTCGAATTAATTTGTTCCGCTGGATTACCAGTATTATTTACACAAATATTAACCTTAAACGATTTAAGCAGTACGCAACACATTATGTATTTATTGTTATACTTAGCGATGTTTATGCTTGATGATGTTATTGTGTTTGTGATTGCGATGAAAACTGCTGAACTTACCGGTATCTCTACGAAATATGCACGTAACGCACATTTAATTGGTGGGATATTAATGATTCTACTTGGTATCTTGATGATCTTAAAACCTGCTTGGTTAATGTTAAACTTTGGATAAAATATGAACACATTCGTTATGAATGTGTTTTTTAATAAAAAAAGCTAACTCATTGAGTTAGCTAATTACTTACTTAAATACTCTTTAACAAATTCAAACACATTATTAATATCAACTAATTGAACTTCTTTTTGGTTTCTGAACTTAATTTCAACTTGTCCTTGTTCAATTGTTTTACCAACTGTTATACGTACAGGAACACCAATTAAATCCATATCATTGAATTTAACACCAGGTCTTTCATCACGATCATCTAATAAGACATCAACCTTAGCTTGTTTTAATCCTAGATAGAGCTCTTCCGCAAGTGTACTTTGTGCTTCAACCTTAGTATTTATAATCACAATAGCGACACTGTAAGGCGCAATTTCTTTTGGCCATATAATTCCATAATCATCATGATTTTGTTCGACAATCGCAGCCATACAACGTCCAGGCCCAATACCGTAAGAACCCATGATAACTGGATTCAATTGATTGTTTTGATCAAGGAAATTAAGTCCCAATGCCTTAGCGTATTTATCACCTAATTTAAAGATGTTACCAATTTCAATCCCTTTAGAGAAATGAATATGTCCTTCATTACACTTAGGACAAACATCACCCTCACGAATATTACGAATATCCGCAAATTGTTTAACAGTAAAGTCACGATTCACATTAACATTCGTTAAATGATAATCTGTTTTATTTGCACCAACCAAGAAGTTAGACATTGATTTAATACGATTATCCGCAATAATAGGTAATTGTGTTCCAACTGGACCCGCAAAGCCTACTTTCGCATTGGTTAAACGTACTACATCATCATTTTCAGCCAACGCAACACTCTGTGCATTGAATAACTTTTGTAGTTTAACTTCATTAATCTCATCATCACTTCGTACCATTATTAGTACAAATTGATTATCAATCTTATAGATCATTGACTTCGTCATCTTATCAATTGAAATATGATAATTATCGACTAAATCTTTAATCTTTCCAACATTCGGTGTATAAAGTTCAGACACTTCAAGTAAAGGTTCTAACTCAACAATTTCACTTACACAAGGCGCAACTTCAATGTTACTTGAGAAATCACAGCTATCACATAAGACAAGTGTATCTTCCCCAATATCTGTCACAGCTTGGAACTCTTCAGACAATAATCCACCCATAACACCCGTATCAGCTGTAACTACTTTATAGTTCAAGCCCATACGATCAAATGAATTGCGATATGCTTTATCCATCTTACGATATGAGATTTCCAATCCATCTAAATCAGTATCAAACGAATACGCATCTTTCATAATGAATTCACGTACACGAATCAATCCAAAACGTGGACGAGGTTCATCTCTAAACTTCGTTTGGAATTGATAAATGTTAAAAGGTAAATCTTTATATGATTTAACTTTACTTTGTGCAGCCATCAAGAATAATTCTTCATGTGTTGGACCTAAGACAAAAGGTTTATCAAAACGATCCTTTAATGAAAACATACTTGAACCAATAAGTGCTCTACGACCTGATTGTTCATAAACTTCTTCGGGAATAAGGGCAGGCATTAAGACTTCTTGAGCACCTGTATTATCCATTTCTTCGCGAATAACTTGTTCAATCTTTTTTAATACTCGATATCCTAAAGGTAAATACATATAGATACCTGAAGAATTCTTCTTAATCATTCCACTTCTGACTAATAAATTACCACTTGTGGAATCTTCATCCTTTACATTTTCTCTAAGTGTAAAGAAATAACTCGTTTTTAGTTTCATAACATACCTCAATAATAATTAGCATTATAGCATATTCATTAAAAATGATGAATGTATCCTATAATATTGGTAAAATAAACATATGAAAAAATGGGTACTGGGGATAATATTAATTAGCTTATGTGTTTTTATAAGCGCATGTCAGAAAGATGAAGAATTAACCTATACACTTGATAAAGACATAATTGAACTTTATCATACAGATTTAGTCCGCGTATTTGGAGATTATCACGTAATAAGTAAGGAACAAATCACATCAGTTCCCGTAAAAAGTTATTCACAAAGTGTTACGTATATTTATGATGAATGGGAAATTGAGTTTACGAATTCAAATCAAATTACTAGATCATATAAGATTAACAATCGATTGGATTTACCTTCTCAAATAAAAATTATCATGCTCGATAATATTAAGTTAGATATCTTAGATAATCTCGAATGGAAATTCAAAGATCCTTTTATACAATTCGAGAATAGTTTCGAACAATATGATCAGATTGAAACGATTCCTAATGAGTTTTATCCGATTAATCTTAATCTATCCAATTTACCAAAAGAATTCCTTACGGTAATAATTATCAATATAAAAGATATTCAAGATTATCGTTATAATATCGATGGATTAATCAAAGATATTGAAACTCTCAGACTCTATAATGTGTTAATATTATACGAAGATGAAGCGTATTATATGAATCATGGATTATTCATTCATGATCAAACCTTAATCAATTCATCGATTACAGTTGAAGATACATTGAAGTGGATTGATGCGAATCAATAATTTGACATCAATAATCAACTGTGTTATATTTATCAAGCAATAAACGTGGAAAGAAGAAGTTCCTGCTTCTCACCCGATGGCTTAAGTCATGGGTATCGTGCTACAAAATGGTTTTATTCTTAGACCAAGTACAAACAAGCGGGACCAATATGCCCGCTTTTAATTTGTAAGGAGGTATTTTTATAACCAAACGTCCGAATAAGACAGACGAACTCGTCAATGAAAACATTCGCTTTAAAGAAGTACTAGTCATAGGACCTAATGGAGAACAACTCGGCATTAAGATGCGTAGAGAAGCTCTAGAAGCTGCTTATGAGTATGAACTTGATCTCTTCTGTGTCGCGCCTCAAGGTAATCCACCAGTCTGTAAGATTATGGATTATGGGAAGTATCGCTTCGAACTTCAGAAGAAAAATAAAGAAGCAAAGAAAAATCAACATGTTACTGAAGTTAAACCACTTCGTTTATCCCCAGTTATTGATAAGCATGATTTTGAAACAAAATTAAAACATGCTCGTGAATGGTTGGAAGAAGGAATGAAAGTTAAACTAGACATGCGTTTCAAGGGTCGTATGATGACTCGTATTGAAGTCGGTCAAAAGATCATGAATGATTTTATCCAAGAAGTTTCCGATCTTGCCAGTGTTGATAAACCTGCAATGATGGAAGGTCGTACCATGTCAGTGGTAGTGACCCCTAAGAAGACTAAATAGAGGAGAGCAGATTATGCCAAAAATGAAGACTAAAAAAGCTTTGGCTAAACGTGTCAAAGTAACAGGCAGTGGTAAACTAAAGCGTTCACATGCGTATGTATCCCACTTTGCGGCCAACAAATCGCATAAACAAAAACGTAATTTACGCAAATCAACATTAATTCACAAGACGGATTTCAAACGTATTAAATTAATGTTGCACAATTAGGAGAAGACACATGCCAAGAGTAAAAAATTCAGTTGCGACACGTGCTCGTCGTAAGGGTATATTAAAACTTGCAAAGGGTTACTTTGGAAGTAAGCACACGATTTACAAAACAGCTCATGAACAAGTCATGCATTCACTACGCTATGCATACCGTGACCGTCGTAATCTAAAACGCGAAATGCGTAAATTATGGATTGCACGTGTTAACGCTGCAGCTCGTATGCACGAAATCAGTTATTCAAAATTGATGCACGGATTGAAATTAGCTAACATTCTTATTAACCGTAAAATGTTATCAGAAATGGCTATTCATGATCCTAAAGGATTTACAAGTCTAGTTGAAAAAGCTAAAAAAGCTTTAGAAAAAACAGCTTAATTAAAATGAGATCTCAGGATCTCATTTTTTTATAGAATATGAATTTCGTAATTTCTGTTGTAACAATATATAACAAAGTAATTAACAGTAAAGTAAATAAAATATGTATTGGGACAGGAATTATACCAAGAAATTGATGTAAAGGGAGATATGGAATTATTAATGTAAAACATGCTACTCCAATTGATGAAAACAAAAGAAGTGGGGCTGGTTTACTCTTAAAGAATGCTTTCTGAGTTCGCATTAATATTAATACGATTAATTCAGTTAAAATGGATAAAACAAACCAACTACTTTGGAAGACAATTTCATTAACTTGAAATAGAAACAATAAAACAAAGAACGTTAAATAATCAAATATCGAACTAATAAACCCAAATGTAAACATAAAATTCCGAATTACTTTTATATCCCAACGTCTTGGTTTATTAACTAATTCTATATCAACACTGTCATTTGATAATGTTAAAGCAGGGAAATCAGTAATGAAGTTTATTAATAAAATTTGTTTCGGTAATAAAGGAAGAAATGGCATAAAAAGCGAAGCGCCAGCCATACTGAACATATTTCCAAAATTCGCACTGGTTGTAATATAAATATATTTCAACGTATTGGAAAATGATATTCTTCCCAATTCAATCCCACGCTTTAAGACACTTAAATCTTTTTCTAATAAAACGAAATCTGCCGCATCTTTCGCTACATCTACTGCAGAATTCACAGATATACTAACATCCGATACATGTAATGCTGGGGCATCATTGATACCATCCCCCATATAACCAACCACATGATTCAATTTTTTAAGTGCAATTATTATACGTTCTTTTTGACTTGGATCAACTTCACTAAATAAAGTAACATCATCAATAATATGATGTAGTTCTTTATCATCCAAATTCATTAAATCAGACCCAGTTAATTGCTTATTTACCTTCAATCCCACCATATTTGCAGTGTGGAATGCCACAAAACGATTATCTCCTGTAATCATTCTAAGTTGAACTCCTAATTTATTAAGTTCAACTAATGTGTGAATAACATCTTCTTTAGGTGGATCATAAAATAATAAGTAGCCCATAAAAATCATATTAGACTCTTCATCTGTTAAATACTGTGAATGTTTATCGACTGGTTTACATGCAACTCCTAAAACACGATACCCTTGATTACTCCATTCTTCGAATTTTGATTGAATTTGGACTAAACGAACATTATCCAAGGTTTCGACTATCGAATTTATTTGAACAAATTTACATACACGTACAATTTGTTCAAATGCTCCTTTTGTAATCATTGTATATTGATCATTTTCATAAATTATGATACTCAGGCGTTTTCTTTTGAAATCATACGGAATTTCATCTTGTTTATGAACTTGGCTCACATCAATTTCTTTGTAATCAATAATAGCTTGATCTAACGAGTTGTTTAAGCCAATCTGTAATTTTGAGTTTAAATAGGAAAGTCTAAATACATCATCGGAAACATTCCCCATTGCATCATAAACTTGATTTAGTTTAACAATACCTTCAGTTAACGTTCCCGTTTTATCTGTACATAAAACATCCATACTACCAAAGTTTTCGATTGCGGTTAGATGACGAACTATTACTCCTTCTTTAGCCATCGTCTTAGCGCCTTTTGATAGAGTAATATTTATAATGGCTGGTAAAAGTTGTGGAGTAATTCCAACAGCTAATGCGACAGAGAATAATAATGAGTCAATAGCTGGTTTATTTAAAAGTACATTTATGGCAAATACAATAAGAGTTAGAAATAACATAACTTCAGTTAATAAATACCCAAAATGTCGGATTCCTCTTTCAAATTCATTTTCAGGAGTTTGTTTAGCGAGTTGTTGCGCAATTTTACCAAACTCTGATTGAATACCAGTGTTAATTACCAATATACTCGCACTTCCACTGTAAACAGTAGTACCTGTAAAAACTGTATTAATTCGAAGTGATATAGGTGTAAGTTCTTCAAGCACGATAACTTTCTTTTCAACAGGTATTGATTCACCAGTTAAAATGGATTGATTTACATAGAAATCATCACACGTAATAATTAAACCATCCGCAGGGATTAAACTACCTGCAGACAAATTAATTACGTCCCCAGGTACAAGATATTGTGTTGGAACTTCTTTAAGAATTTTATTTCGATATACTCTACATGTTAGCTGTAAACGTGATTTTAGTTCATCAATCGCATTACTAGCACTGTATTCTTGATAAAAACTTAATAAAACACTCGCAAAGACAATAATAAATATAATTAGCGAATCAATCCAGTCTCCCGTTAACCCCGATATAATTGTCGCAATTAACATAATGAGCATAATAGGATTCTTAAATTGATTAAAAAAGAGAATTAACATTGTTTCATTGTTATGTGATTTTATCGAATTCATACCAAATTGAATTAATCGAGACTTTGCGTCATCTTCAGTAATTCCGTTCTCACTCGAGTTAAAATCATTTATGACAACTTCCTTAGGTTTGTCCCAATATGTATAATTATCCATTTTCTTCATAATTATTACCTCTTTATAAAATGGTTTAATCCTCTATAAATTCAGTATACATCTAATATAATTAATGTGTTTTTATATTGAACAATCAATTATGGGGTATAATTTTACTTAATTAGAAAGTCCAAAATAGATAAAGGCAAGTTAACGATGCATTTTAAAGAAGTAAAAAGTATCTTATCCCCAAGAAATGGAATGAATCTCTATCGAGGTTGTACCCATGGATGTATTTATTGTGATAGTCGTAGTACATGTTATCAAATGAAACATGATTTTGAAGATATCGAAGTTAAATCAAACGCACTAGAACTACTTGAACAAACCCTTAAACGTAAACGCAATAAATGTATGATCGTGACAGGTGCGATGAGTGATCCATATATGCATTGTGAACAAGATATTCAACTAACACATAAGTCATTGGGGTTAATCGATAAATATGGTTTTGGAATATCAATTCAAACTAAATCAGATCGAATCTTAAATGATTTAGATTTATTAAAAAGAATTAATCAAAAGACAAAATGTGTTGTACAAATGACACTAACAACATTTGATGAAGAACTCTGTAAAATTATTGAACCCAATGTTTCCACAACACTTGAAAGAGTAAAAGCGCTTAAAATATTCAATCAAAATAATATACCTACCATAGTTTGGATGACACCGATATTACCATTCATAAATGATACAGAAGAGAATATACGTGGAATTATAAACTATTGTGTTGAAGCTAACGTAAAAGGGATTTTATGTTTCGGAATTGGTGTAACCCTAAGAGAAGGCGATCGTGAATATTTTTATGATAAATTAGATAAACATTTTCCAGGTTTGAAAAAAGACTATCAAAGAATATATGGTGAAGACTATGTAATTAATAGTCCAAACCATGAGAAGCTTATGAAGATTTTTAATGAAGAATGTTTAAAACACGGCATAATGTCAAATCCTGATGAGATATTTAAATACATCGGAGAGTTTGAATCGAAAGAAGTTAATAATCAATTAAGTCTAACCATATAAAAAAGAGATGCTTGGTTAATACCCTTGAATCTCTTTTCTTAATGTTCCTAAAGTATAGATGCGTTATAAATTGATACAACAGTTTTAATCAGTAATGTATCAAACTCTTTTTCAGTTTGATTTACATTCAATCCTTCAGACAATGCACGTGAGAAACTAGCTATTAAGCCAGGATTACGTGTTAAGCGTACATTCGCATCTTCTCTGGTATAACCTCCAGAAAGAGCGACAACTCTTACAACATGTTCATCTTTCATTAAATCAGAATAGAAACCATCAACACTTGGAATTGATAATTTAAATATTACTTTATACTCTTTCGGTAACTTCGCTAATTCTTTAAACAACAAATCTTTTAATATGACTTCTGATTTTGCCTTATCAACACTATGGATATCTACTTCAGGTTCAATAATCGGTACAAGTCCTGCTTCAAAGATTATCTTAGCTAATTCAAATTGTTGTTTAACAATCTTTTCAATTCCGCTTTGATTTGGTTTAAGAATCACAGAACGCATCTTAGTCCCAAATACATTTCTAATAATCGCTCTTGTTAATAATTCCTTTAAATTATCAATGGGTTTCATCAATTGTACGCCATCAATTTCTTCCGCTAAACCTTTATCAATTTTTAAGAATGGCACAATATTTTTCTTGTTCCATAAATAATCAGAAGAGTATTCGCCATCTATCTTACGATCCATTGTGTCTTCAAAGAGAATAGCACCTAAAATATGTTCAGATGAGAAAGAAGGACTCTTAATTATTCGTGTTCGCATTTGATGAACAAGATCAAACATCTGTTCATTATCATGATAAGCATCTTCATTTACTCCATATAATTTTAATGCTTTAGGCGTACTACCACCACTTTGGTCAAGTGCCGCAATGAAACCTTTTTCGGTATGCATGCGTTTAAGTTGTGTTTGATTCATAGTAATTCCTCGTTTCTTTGTTAGTTCACTAACAATCTAAGGTATAACTAATATTTCTTCTTATATTTTGATTATAGCACTAATTAAATTGTGAATCATTTGTAGTGAACTGATATAAAAATCATTTAAATTTAATTACAGATGATTATCTGAATGGTAACTAAAGTTGTTGAGTGCTATTATGAGTTTAGAAAGGTGATGATAAATATGAAAAGATTAATAGGGCTTGGAATTACGTTAGTCGGCGCAGTCACAATCTATGAATATTTACGCCGCAAAGGTGTTGTAGATCAATTAAAAGGAGACGCAAAACGTTTCATTGGGACTATGACAGATGATAATAAGCTTAAAACAGAAGGCGTTGTGGATACTCTAAAAGGTAAAACACTTGAAACAATCGATGATGTTAAACATGTAACTCATGACGCAATGGAAGAAATTAAAGATGTGTTTGTAGATCCTAAAGCATCACATTAATTGAAAAAGAAAACTGGTTAAATCAACCAGTTTTTGTTTATTTCTTAATAATCGCATTATATTTATCAATCGCAATGTTTTGATAGATATCTTCACTTCTTGATTCATACATCATACATGCCCAAGTACACCATAATAGATTATGAAATTGTTTATAACAAATCAATAATTCCTCTTCCAATTTACTTGGAATTCGACCGAAATAACATTGTATAAACTCATCTATTTCAGCTTGTGATAAATCATTTTCGGTTATAAACGACATTACATCAAAGAATGGATCATTATCACCAGCATACTCATAATCAATTAAATAATCTTTATTCGGTGTAAAACAAATATTTCCAGGAACCCAATCATTGTGACATAGTGTTAAAGGACGATTAATTGAAGAAATACCAGAAATAATCTGTTCTGCTAACTCATCACTGATCATTGGATTCTTAACGAAACTACGATATTTTTGATAGCGCTCGATTGGATTAAACTGTACACCGATACATTGATTAATTTGATGTAAATCACGCATTAATTTCGCTGTTCGTGCAATTCGATCATTTCCATGATAATCATTGAATGTTTTTAAGTCAGGAATAAACTCAGTTATTTTCATCCCATTATTGGGATCATAAAAGATTGTTTCAATATCAAGATGAGTTTGATTAATAAGTTTATGTGCTAACGCTTCATGTTTACGATATACAATATTCGAACTATCTGAACGTGGGATACGTACAATCACATCAAAATGTTCCGTAATTACACGATAATTAAAGTTTGTTAAACCCTTATTCGTATCAATTATCTGCTTAATTGGTTCATTAAGAATTGATACAACTTTATCTTGCCAGATTTTTTCCATGAGTCTATTTTAGCATAGACAATAACTTATGCTAAAATGATTGAGATATGAACGTTGCACTATGTAGTTTAAATGTCAGTTATATCCATAAAAACCTTGCCCTACGTTGGTTAATGGTAAGTAAACCAGATTCAATCGAAGCGCAAATCTTTGAAGGTACGACTGAGAATTATGAAAAATGTTTACATGAAATAATAGCGTACAATCCAGAAGTACTTGGATTAAGCTGTTATATTTTTAATATTGAAGCCACAAAGAAATTTATCATAGATATAAATGCGTTATTACCAAACTGTAGAATTATTTTGGGAGGGCCTGAAGTAACGTATAATCCTGATCCGATGTGGGATTATCCAATTGATGGAATTATCTTAGGTGAAGGTGAGTTTAGCTTTTGGGATGCGATAGAACATAAAGAAACTAAAGGTTATCAATCTTCTTACCAACTTAAAACAGAAATACTTAAAACCGATTTATCACGTTTAGAACAATTAGAAAGTCCGTACTTTCTACCATTTGATCAAAAGAATATGGATAAGCGTTATCTCTATGTAGAGACATCACGAGGTTGTCCATACGGATGTGCATACTGTATGGCTTCACTTGATCGTAAAGTTCGATTGTTTAGTGAAACATATATGGACCAATTCTTTACTCAATTAAAAGACACATCGGTAAAACAAGTAAAGTTTTTAGACCGAACATTTAATGTCGAACCTAATCGAGCATTAAGACTCGGTAATCAATGTTTATCCATGCCAGAATTTATGAGTTTTCATGTAGAACTTGTAGGTGATACATTACATCCTAAACTAATTGATTTCTTTCAAACGAAAGCCTTAAAACGCTTTAGAATGGAGATTGGTGTACAATCATTTCAATCAAAAACCTTACAAGCTGTAGGTAGAGTATGTGATTTAGATAAATTAAGTGAAGTAATCAAAGGATTTGCGGATTTAAAAGCGCACCAACATACTGATTTAATCGCAGGATTACCGTATGAGACACTTGCTTTATTTAAAGTATCTTATCAAAAATTAATCCATCTTAAACCATTTGAAATCCAAGTTGGAATCTTAAAATTATTACATGGTACAGTACTTTATCAACTTCAAGAAATCTATGGCTATAGTGCTGAGACTATCGCACCTTACCAAATTACACAGTCGAAATGGATGACATTAAATGATATTAAAGAAGTTGAATATGTCGCAAAGGCAACTGAAAAGTGTTATAACTCACAACGTTTAAAACCGGAACTCGATGAATTATTTAGTGATCCAACTATTCCGACATTTGATGTAATGGCAGAGATGGGCTATGCCATTAATCATCTTCCTCATCCGTACCAAGTCATTGATTTCTATCGTACATTAACTCCAATATTGAATAAATATACAAGTAAGGCTCAAACATTTATCGAAATGGCATATTATCGTCAAGCTCGTCAAAAACCAAGTTTAATCTATCCATTGGATTCCATTGATATTAATGTGTATCGTAAATACTTAGCTAATTATCATCCATTAGCCCATAAGGCAATATGGATAAAAGATACAGATACTGTTCATGCGATAATCTATGGAACAGATAAGCAATTCTGGTTTACCTTAAATAACGAAGGAGATTTAATAAATGAAACTCATATTAGCTACACAAAATAAAAACAAAGTAATCGAACTTAAACGATTATTGAATGATTATCCTCAGTATGAAGTTTTAAGTTTGAGTGACATAAATATCGTAGATGATATTGAAGAAACAGGGACAACTTTCGAATCAAACGCAAGATTAAAAGCGATGCATATTCATAATCTTACCGGATTCGCATGCATTGCGGATGACTCAGGAATTGAAATAGAGGCTTTAAACAATGAACCGGGTGTTTACTCAGCTCGTTATCTTGGAGAAGATACTTCATATGAAATCAAGAATAAATCAATATTAGATCGATTAGAGAATGTTAGTAATCGTAATGCACGATTTGTATCAGTTGTTTGTTTAATCCTATCTGAACAAGCAATTCATACGTTTGAAGGGATAATGCCAGGGTCAATTGGTTTTGAACCAAGAGGAACGAATGGGTTTGGCTATGATCCAATCTTTGTGCCAAAAGGGTATACACTTAGTTATGCGGAAATGGATCTTGATACTAAGAATCAATTGAGCCATAGAGGACAAGCATTAAGAAAAGCTGTAGAATATTTAGAAAAGAGAAACCAGTATGAAAAATAAAACACTTGGTATAATATTTGGAATTACCTTATGGGTTAGTTTAGTTTTATCCGTCATTCACTTTAGTTCGCTTGATCTAAAATTCTATGAGAATAAATACACATCATTAGATGTGGCTGAGAGTATTGGAATTAGTTCTCCTGACTTAATGAAAGCGACGAATGTACTTTTAGCGTATTTAGAAGGTAAATCAGATAATTTAGATGTTGTTGCGACAATTGATGGAGTTGAACAAGAAGTATTCAATGATAAAGAAAAAGATCATATGATCGATGTTCAAGTCTTGTTTGTGAAGACAATATGGATTCGTAATGGGGCAATCGCAATTGGGTTACTATCGTTAATCGCAATCTACTTAATTAATAAAAAAGATAGTATTTCGGTTATTGTAAATGGTATAAAAACATCATCTGCTATCTTAGGTTTTGTGTTTGCGTTTCTAGTTACATTCGCTGTTCTCGATTTTAGTAGTTTCTGGATCTACTTCCATAAAGTATTATTTAGTAATGATTTATGGTTATTAAATCCATACACAGATAATTTAATTCTTATGGTGCCACTACCATTCTTCTTTTCACTTGTAAGCTTAATACTCTACCGAATCATACTTGGATTAGGGTTTTTGTTTACAATCGTCTATGGGCTTGAAAACAATGGCTACAACCATCGCTTTTTGAAATGGTTTGCGCTCATTACGATGACCATTGATCATGTAGGACATTTCATCTTCCCTGATTTAATCGAACTTAGAATAGTAGGTCGACTCGCTTTCCCAATCTTCGCCTATCTCTTTGCGAATACCTATCGTTTTACATCTAATCGCAATCGATTACTCATTCAAGTATCTGTAACAGCCGTTATTACTCAAATCTTACTCTATCTTGCGAATATAACCGAACTCGTTAATGTGTTCTTCTTATTTACAATCGTATGGTTTGCGCTTAAAGCATTTGATGATAAACGTATGTGGTTAGTTGTTGTACTAGCTGGAGTCGCTGAGATATTATCCGTCGATTATGGAATGTATGGAATATTTGCGATTGTCTTATTCTATGCGTACTATGGTAATAAAAAGGCACAGTTATCTGGCTTTGCGCTTGTGACATTAATCTATATCCTATTACCATTCTTATCCAGCGGTATTTGGTCAAGTATACCAACCATTATTGCCCATTTCTTTGATACATACTGGGTCTATTTCATCCAAGCTCTATCAATCGCATCTGTAGGATTATTATGGTTCTATCAATCTGAAAAACCAATACCATTTACCAATAAAACACTTAATATCGTAGAGAAATATGCATTCTATTTATATTATCCAATACATTTATTCATACTTGGAATATTAAGGAGTATCCTATGATTCATGTCGTATTATATCAACCCGAAATACCACAAAACACAGGGAATATCATGCGTACCTGTGCCGCAACAAACGCTAAACTTCATTTAATCAAACCTCTTGGTTTTGCGTTAGATGAGAAGAGTGTTAGACGTAGTGGAATGGATTATCGCGAAATTATTGAACCCATCGTCTATGAAAACTATGAAGAGTTTGAAGCGAAGAATAAAGGCGTATATTACTTTGTGACACGCTATGGTAAAAAAGCTCCATCCAGTGTAAATTTTACTGAATGTAAAGATGATATCTATCTGTTTTTTGGACGTGAGAGTACCGGAATCCCAAAAGAAATCCTAAGACCACATCTAGAAAATTGTTTGCGATTACCAATGGTAGAAAATGCTCGAAGTTTAAACTTATCCAATACCGTCGCAATTCTTGTGTACGAAGTACTACGTCAATTGGATTACCCTGGATTATCAGGTGTTGAAGTTATAAAAGGAGAAGACTGGTTAGAACATGATTAAGCTGAATCGTTGGTTAGATAAACCTGAACATCGAATCCTTAGTTTTTTAATTCTATTAGTAATTTTATCTTGGCTTGTTTGTATTCCAGAAATCCAATTAGGTCGATACTTAGCAAACATTAAGTCAATGAGTGATTTAACCAATTTATCATTCATAAAAGATAGTACATTTGTGACGCGAACTGTAGCACTTTGGTTGGATAAGTCACTTACTTTATCAAGTATCCCTAGTATTATTAAAATGAGTGAGATTCTATTTTTAATATTGTTAGTGTTGTTTGGTTATCGTGATAAAAATAATATGTATATTAGCTATAGCGCAAAGATATTACTATTAATTCAAGCAATTATGCATCTCTTATTACTGTATCAATTATTCAAATTAACCAAGATAACAGATCCAAATAGTGCATTAATGTTAATCACACAAATTGCCTATGTCTATCAAATTCTAGGTTTTATTTCACTCTTTCTATGTTTTATCCTATTTGTCGTTTATATCGTGAAACTTGGGGCGAACTCATTGCATGAGTAGTCAAGTTTGTTTATAATGAAACGCGAGGTAAGTTCATGTTAGAAAGCTTTAGCGATTATATTTCAACTGGAATATTACTAATATTAGTCTCAGGGGCTTTTTATTTAGTACTTCGCATGTTCTTACACCATCGAAGACAAAGATTGATAGAAGAAGAAATAGAATACTATCAAGAATGGTAAGGAGGACAACCATGTTTACAAAATCAGTATCATCGAATAATGCGCCAAAAGCAATCGGACCTTATTCACCAGCCGTCAAATTAGGGGATTTCGTATATGTTTCAGGTCAATTACCAATTGATCCAGAAACAAGTGAAGTTGTGTCTGGTGGAATACAGGAACAAACATATCAAGTATTAAAGAACATTGAAGCATTACTTGCGGAAATGAACTTAGAAATGCGCCATATTGTTAAAACAACTGTATTTATGGCAGATTTAAGTGATTTCAGTTTAATGAATGAGATTTATTCTACGTACTTTGCGGATCCATATCCAGCACGAAGTACAGTTGAAGTTAAAGCTCTTCCAAAAGGTGCTTTAATTGAAATTGAAGCAATCGTAATCGATACCTTGTTATATGAACAACAAGTTCGTGAACAACATGGACATACACATGAAGGTTGTGGCTGCGGCGATGACTGTGGTTGTGGACATGATCACGAAGGCGAAGAAGCATGTGGTTGTGGTGGCGATTGTGGTTGTGAATCTGAAGAAGACAGTGAGTGTTCAAACGGAACATGTTGCGGCTAATTTAGCCGCTTTTTTATAGGTAAAATCAATTTTAGTACATACATTAAAGTATGTTAGTACAAGAAATAAATGCGATCTATTACGATCCAAACATAAAACACTCGATCGTCCAATCGAATACAAATATTCATATTAAGCAGAAACCTATCGATGTGATTGAAGAGATTTGTAATCGATATGGAATGAGTGGATACGGAAGTATAAATGCGATTAAACATACACTTAAAATTCATCAGAAATGTCCAATACTCGTCCATCCAATCTTACAAATTTATTTATTCCCAACGGTTTCAATGAAGGATCAAAGCTGTATCTGGATTAATTCAAAACGAATCATGAAACTTACAAATCGTAATTATCAAACTGAAATTAAGTTCATCGATCATACAAGTATCTTATGTAATGTAGGGATACGATCAATTAAAAAACAAATAAATCGATGCGAAATGATGGAGAAATCCATTATTGAACACTATAAAATAGACCAGTTATCCTTGAAACTTTAGACGTGTAGCGTATAATTATTGTGATTACTCGAGGTATGTATGAATCAAACATTAAAGAAGAATATTAAAACAACACTGGTTATTATTGTATCTGCACTAATCAGCGCAATTACGATAAATGTTTTTGTCTACTCTGGTGGATTCTTCCCAGGAGGCTTTTCTGGTATATCTGTATTATTAAATCGAAGTTTTAACCAATACTTTGGGATAAACATTCCGTATGGGTTTATATACGTTCTTTTAAACATTGGTCCAACAATACTAGTCTACAAATATGTAGGTAAACGCTTCACTGAATTCTCAATCTTACAATATGGCTTAGTTAGTTTATTTACCTTAATTATTCCTCAATATAAATTAGATTATGACATAATTCTAATTACAATCTTTGGTGGTATATTCTCTGGAATAAGTGTTGTCTTAAGTCTTATGCAAAATGCATCAGGAGGCGGAACGGATTTTATTGCGATTTATGCGTCCAATCGTTATCGTAAACCAATCTTCCATTACATCCTTTATGCGAATATGGGTATCTTATCCATTGCGGGATTACTATTTGGATGGGAGAAAGCACTTTATTCCATTATCTATCAATTCGTATCCACCCAAGTTATTGAATCACGTTATCAAAGGTATAAATACAGTAGTTTACACATGATTACAGATTTCCCTGAAGAAGTGAGTCGATCTATATTTAAGAGTACACGACATGGGATTACTAAGTTAAAAGCTGAAGGTATGTACAGTAAAAAAGAGAAAACGATGTTATATATGGTTGTGAATGCGTTTGAAGTAAATGATGTTGTATTAGCCGCAAAAGAAGCGGACCCAAAAATATTTATTACCGTTTCAAAGGCGGATAAGATAATAGGCAATTATTATTTAAAACCAATGGAATAACGCTTGCAATCTAATATAAAATATGATTAAATATCATAGTCTTATCAAGAGATGGGGTAGAGAATTAGCTCAACAACCCCACGCCAACCTGCTTTAAGCAAGGTGGTACTGCTAATCAACGATAAGGGACGATCACTAAACTGAGAAACCCTGTTGAAGCAGGGTTTTATTTTATGTAAGGAGGAAACACATGAGTAGAAAGTATTATTTTTCATCAGAAAGCGTTACAGACGGACATCCAGATAAAGTATGTGACCAAATCGCGGACGCAATATTAGATGAGGCTTTAAAACTGAATCCACATGCTAAGATGGCTGTAGAAGCAACCATTAAAGATGGTGTAGTCTTAGTTTATGGGGAACAAAACTTAGGTCCAGAATTAAAGGATGCGAAGTTAAATTATTCACGTATCGCAAAAGATGTTTTAAGCGATATAGGGTTGAATGAAGACCAATACAATGTCATCACATTAGTAGGGGATCAATCATCTGATATTTTTAATAAAGTTGTATTAGGCAATGAAGTTGCGGCAGGTGACCAAGGTATTATGTTTGGTTATGCGTCGAATGAAACTGAAAACTATATGCCTCTTGCGATTGATACAGCACACAAACTATCCAAACGTTTATCCGATTTAAAACGTGAAAATAAAAATATACGTCCTGATGGAAAAACACAAGTAACGGTATTGTATGAGAACGATATTCCTGTACAAATCACTAAGGTTGTTGTGTCTACACAACATGCGGAAAGCATTAACCTACAAGAATTAAGAGATATTATCAAAGCAGAAGTTATTGATAAAGTCATTGACCCTAAATGGTTAACTGAAGATACAGAATATATTGTCAATCCTGGTGGTCGCTTCGTAATTGGTGGATCATTTGGAGATAGTGGTACAACTGGTCGTAAGATTGTTGTAGATACATATGGCGGTATGGGACGTATTGGTGGAGGATGTTTCAGCTCAAAAGATCCAAGTAAAGTGGATCGTAGTGCTGCATATTATTGCCGTTTTGTGGCGAAGAACATTGTCGCTAATAAATTAGCAGATCGTTGTGAAATCCAAGTCGCATATGCAATTGGACTTACAAAACCTCTATCCATTTATATCAACGCATTTGGTACAGAAAAAGTTGATTTAGATGAAATTTATGAAATTGTTGAACGTAATTTCGATTTCTCAGTAAGCAACATCATTTCTGAATTAGATTTACTAAACCCAATCTATCGTAAGACATCAAACTTTGGCCATTTCGGTCGTGATGGCTTTACATGGGAAGTTATTAAAACATTAAAGTAATTAAAAAGTAGGAAAATTCCTACTTTTTTTCTTATTCGAATCGTAATGCCTCAACAGGTTCAAGTTTACTAGCAGTATATGCAGGATAGATCCCAAAGATTACACCAATCGTTAATGAGAACACCAACGATAAGATAACCGCATCTAATCCAAGTAATACATTAAAGTCTGTTAAGAAGGTGATTAGTAGTGTTCCGAGATAACTAACAAGTAACCCGAGTCCACCACCCAATGTCGTAATAATTACAGCCTCAATAAGGAATTGAGCCAATATTTGTGATTGACGTGCTCCAAGCGCTTTACGAATCCCAATTTCTTTTGTACGTTCACGAACCGTTACTAACATAATGTTCATAATCCCAATACCACCTACAATAAGTGATATTGACGCAATTCCAGATAATAGGGTAGTAAGTAAAGCCATTAAGGTATCAAGTACTCCTAAGATTTGTGTTTGTGAGAACGCACGATAACTACTGGTCGAAGGCATGATACTTTCTAAATAGGTAAGTACACGATTGAGGGTGAAATCTACCGTATCCTCTGAATCAGCTTCAATATAGAATGTTTTATTAATACTACCGAAACCACTCATACGTGCCGCATAACGTATCGGTATATAAATCATCATATCGTTATCACCACTAAAATTAGTGCCTCGTTCTTCCGCTACTCCAACAACTGTAAAGGGCATACCTTTCACAATTAATGTATTACCAATGATTTCTTGATTAGGGAATAATAGTGATGGTATTTTAGACCCAACTACTACAACAGGCGTATCGTACTGCAAATCATATTCTGATAAGAAACGTCCTAAACTCATATCTAAACTATTAATACTAGCGTATTTATCATTAACGCCACTTATTGACACATCAACTTCTTGACCTTCAACGACATACGCCGCTCCTGAAGATATTAGTTGTGAATAATCTTTAATCTGAGCCGCGTCTTTGATATTATCTAGCCAATCATTTGGTAAATTACCTTGACGATCTGTAACATTCACAAAGATTAAGTTAGATCCAATTCCACGAATTTGATTCGCAGCTTCTTCACGTGCACTATTACCTAAGGACATCAGTAAGATAACCGACGCAACCCCAATAATAACTCCAAGAGTTGTAAGCAATGCCCGAATCTTATGCGCTAATACTGAACGAAAGGCAATCGCGAAATACTCTTTAATCATGATTATCCCTTCTTTCATCACTAATAACTTGGCCATCTTTTAACGTTATAACCCGATTCGTCGTTTGTGCTACATCCGGATCATGGGTAATGATAATAACGGTTTTGCCATCATTATTTAATTTCTTTAATTGATTCAAAACTTCAATACCCGTACTTGAATCCAATGCGCCAGTCGGTTCATCCGCTAAGATAATCGCTGGATTATTCGCTAAAGCACGCGCAATCGAAACACGCTGTTGTTGACCACCAGACAACTCTGTTGGTTTATGACCTGTACGATCACTTAATCCAACGAGCGTTAAAAGTGAATTAGCACGTTCTTCACGTTCTTTTTTCTGTACTTTCGCATAGGTCATAGGCATCATTACATTCTCTAAAGCAGAGAAATTATTTAATAGATTGAACTGTTGAAACACAAAACCGATTTGTTGATTACGTATATCCGCTAGCTCATCTTTATCATAGTCTTGAATAGGAATTTGATTTAACTCATAATATCCAGTACTCACAATATCTAAACAACCAATTATATTCATTAAAGTAGATTTTCCACTACCAGAAGGTCCAACAATTGCCACAAATTCACCTTCGTCAATATGAATGTTTATTCCGTTAAGAGCCATAACGATCGTATCACCCATAACATATTTCTTTGTGACATTCTCTAACTTAATCATTGTTCGTAAAGATTGGGAAAACGGAAGATTCTTCGATAATAATAACTTCTTTACCTTCTAAGTTCTCTCCAATAACCTCTACATTAAACGCATCCGCAATACCTGTTTCAATTGGAATAAAATAATCCGATTGAGCTGCTCTTGTATTTTGAAGCCATTCTGCTGATATTAAATAACGTTGTGTATTTTCTGTAACGATTGCTTCAAATGGCACAACCAATACATTTGATTTAGTCTCAGTAATAATTTTTGCGCTAGCACTCATGCCAATAAACAATGGCGCATCTTCACCATCAAAAGCGATTGTAACAGGGTAGGTTGTATAATCTAAATTCGTATTACCAACCAAGCCTATATGGGCAACACTACCTGTAAATGCACGATCAACAGCTTCTACGTATACACTTGCGATTTGATCTAACTTTATCTTATGGATATCTGTTTCGGTAATATTGATAATGAGTTGTAACTTCTCAGGATTAGAGATAACAAACTCAGGACTAATATTAGACGCTATTGCGGTAATAATCCCATCACGAGTCGCATAGATTTTTGTATTCGTCTGCATACTTGATTGATACTCACCTAATTTTTGACCCTTAGAAACAGTGTCTCCAACTTTAACATCAAGTTGTGTAATAGTACCATCCAATTCAACCTTTGTTTCATTGGCAGCTTCTATTTTGCCATGTACATAATAATCGCCATAACCATCGATAAACGTCTTACTAACTCCACTCATTCCAACTAGAGCTGGTTGATTTTGACCATCAAACGTAATCACAACAGGATACGTTGTGGACATACCAACTGTAGATCCTACTTTAGAAATGCTCGTAACCGATCCATAAAACGTGTAATCAATCGCAGATACATATACTTCTGCTGATTGGAATAATTTAATTTTATTGATTTCTGTTTCAGAAACACCAATTTGCATCTTAAATTGTGAAGAATTTGATATTGCTAAACCTGTACTTAATTGCGAAGGAACTTGAGTTACGATACCACTAATAGGTGCTGTAATACGATTCGTACTACTGGTCTTAGTGTATTCACCTAACACATCACCTTTTTTAACTAAATCACCTAATTCGACAAATGTATCTGTAACAGATCCGGATAATACAATATTATCTTGATCAGATGAAGTAATCTTACCAGTCGATAAGGATACTAGACTGATATCACTTGTAGTAATCGTGTATGTTTTTGTCGTATCTTGAAGGGAATTGTTATTACGCATAAACTGAAATACGACAAAGATGATAATTAAACTTATGCCACCAATCCATAACCATTTTTTAGACTTTTTACTTTTTTTCATTGTTATCCTGAGCCGAATCGATATATTCGAGCATTCTTTCTAGTATACGATTAAAATTAAAACGATCTTCTTCTCCTAAATACTCCATTAATGGAGATAATCCTTCTTCAAAGAATTTTGCCCCATCATCCAGTGTTTTAACACCTAATGGAGATAAACAAATTAAAGAACTTCGTTTATCATTTGTTGATTTAATTCGTTCAATAAATCCTTGTTTCTCTAGTAGGGTTACTAATTGAGTAGCCGCTGGAGCACTGAAATGATAAACATCTTTTATTCGATTAATTGGAATTGGTCCATCTTTGCTCAAGAACTGAATCATCATTAAATGTTGATAGGGGACATTCTTATCATCTACATATTGATGAAAATAACGTGCATCAATCGAACGTAAACGTCTTAAATTCAATACGATAGAATCAAACTGATTTGTTTTATTCATAGGGTTATCCTTTCAGCACTCATTCGCTTTTTTCTAATCCTGCATTTATTTTCTTCAATAAATGTAAGAATTGTTTTCTTTCATCTTCATCTAATACTTGCATCACATCCATGATTTTCTCTTTACGTTCTTTCATGAACACATCAGGAGTACTCTTTAAACGTATAATAATCTGTCTACGATCTTTCTCATCTAATAAACGCTCAATAAAACCTTTCTTCTCTAAATCATTTAAGATCGGTGATAACGCTGAACGTGATAAACCAAGTTCTTCACTAAGTTTAGATGGAAGTAAATCATGCTTAGAACCACACTGTTCCTTGTATAATGCAGTTAAAACCATTATTTCCGCAAAGCTTAATTCACTTCGTTTATGTTTTGGTTTGAACCAAAATAACAAACGATGTAATTCGATTAAAAGTTCTTTCTGAATCATTCTTCCTCCATTAGTTCATATAATTGAATTATTAAACAATTTACATTATAATACTACCCCAAATAAAAACCAAGTAATTTAACTTGGTTTCTATATTTCTAGATTATGTAGTTGTTTAATACTGAGCTGATGAGTAAATCGAATGATCCAAACATTCAACGCAACCAACAGAACTAAGAAGATTAATACGGTACTAATCGTATTAGGTATGAACTGTACAAGGAAGAATATCCCGAAACTAATAGCGAATGCTGGAATCATTGTGAATACTGAATTTAGGTTGTTTTTAACAGCCGCAGTTTCTTGTTCCCATATAAGTTTAGGATGTAACAAATCCACAATCATGCCTAAGTAATTCATAAATACCATACCCAACATAGACGCTATAAACGCAAAGAATACGAGATGTAATTTAATTGAGAAGAACCACCATGCTGGAATTAACATAAAGATAATTCCTACAAAACTGACGACGATACCACTTAATATCTTGGCTTGAATTTGTTTGACATACGACATTGGAATTAATTTCATATAATAAATGTTCGTACCTTCACGAGACAACGATGTGACGGTAATTAAATTCATTGTACTCATCATAATCCCAATTACGAATCCTGCAAATGTCACAATCAATAAGATATTTCCACTTGACCAATCAATACTATTTACTAATGCTACAATCTCATCATCTGCTCCAAGACCACTCGCAAATGTCACGATCAATATTGCTGGGATTAAGATAACAGTGGAGATATTATTTAATAAATATACCGGTGTACGTATCATTAACTTCATTTCTTTGATGAAATAACTAAAGATAACGCCTTTTGAACTTGTTTCTTTATTATATGCTTTTAGATTTAAGTTCTTACGTGATGCGGAAGTTTCATTAACACCAATAACACCTTTGAAATAAACAAGTTTACTTACAAACACAAACACAAATAGGATAAATGCAGTTATTAGTAAATAGATAAAGAAATCGATAATATTTAGATTAACCAACGCATTGATAGCGAAGGGGATATTTGGGAAAATAAATCGCATAATTGATAGTAATGAGTTATTACCACTGTTTAACAATTGAATTAAACTTGCTTGTGTTAAAGTAGCAGTTCCACCCATTAAGTAGTTAATCCCAATCGCAAACGCAAGTGCTAAGAATCCACTCGCATAATTGAAGAAATCACGATTTTTAAAGAATGGTACAAATGCCATAATTACCATGATAATCAATCCTGCAAAGGCTAATGGGACAATTGCGATGGTTAATAGTATAACAATCAACAATAAATAGAACAAAATTCCAGGCGTCATAATACTAATATATCCAGCTAAGATAGGAATACTTATCGCAAATATAGTTAAGTATTCATATACCATAGATAAACTAAATTTACTTAATACAATCGCATCTGGAGTAAGAGGTAATGCAAGTAATGTTTCGCTATCCTTACTGAAATAATAAATAGCAGGTACTAAGAAGATTGCCATAAAGAAGATAACAGTTGATAGTGCTAAGAATAATAAGCTTAGAACCAAACCTTCTTGTTGAATCGGAAGTAACATAAACAACGCTTCGCGTGTTAGAAAACCAAAAGAGACAAGACTCGGAGCTGTCGCTATCGCAATAAACACGATAAACATAATTCGTCTTATATTTTTCTTGTCTTTGGTATCGATAATATTAAAAGTATTCTTTAACATTACCTTAAATAAGACAAAATACTTATTCATGAGAGGTTACCTTTAAGAAGATATCTTCAAGCGATAAACCTGGATATTGTTGCTTAAGCGATTCAAGAGGTCCAAAGAAGAAGAGTTCACCTTTATTTATAATCGCAACTTTACTACACAATTTTTCCGCCACTTCTAATACATGTGTAGAGAAGAATACTGTTTTATTTTGTGCAACATGTTCACGCATCATTTCTTTTAATGCATAAGCAGATTGTGGATCTAAGCCAGTTAAAGGTTCATCAAGAATCCAAATGTTTGGTGAGTGAACTAATACACCCATCATTATTATCTTTTGACGCATACCATGTGAGTACGAAAGAATTGTATCGTTTAATGCGCTAGTCATTTGGAACGTATCTGCAGTATGTGTAATACGATCACGACGTACATCTTCCTTAACATCATAGATATCAGCCATAAAGTTTAAATATTCAATCCCTTTTAAACGTAAGAAAATATCAGGATTATCTGGCACAAACCCAAATTGACGTTTCGCTTCTAATGGATCATGTTGAATGTTAATTCCGTTTAATAGAATTTCACCTTCATCAGGATTCAATATACCAGTCATCATTTTAAGCGTTGTCGTCTTACCAGCACCGTTTGGTCCGATAAATCCAATAATTTCTCCATCTTCTACAGTTAAGTTGAGGTGATTCACAGCTTTGACTTTACCATTGTAAGTCTTACTAATATTCTTGATTTCAATCATATTTTTCTCCTAGTTAAATAATAAAGAAGCACATATAACCCCAACACTAATAACAGACACTAATATACTCGATAGAATTTGTTTAGTCGGAATCTTTTCCTTATTGACTATAACAGTATAGAGAAATAAAGCCCCATTAATTAAGATAGCGGTTAATACCGCCACAAGCTTTTGTGCATATCGATTAACATCTCCTGTTAATGAGAATTGCATCGGTATTTGATCCGGTAAAAATGGGTAAGATAGGATAAGAATAAGTACAGACAAGCTAAAAATACTTGATAATACAATAATCTGTGTTTTACGATTTAATTTTTCCATAAGATTAGTGTATCACTTAAGACTATGTGATTAAATAGTCAAGTAAACAAGTTTTACGAGGAATATCCTCATTTAAGGTTGTTCCTTGGATAAAAAGTTGTTTAGATCCAATTAGAATCAATGATTTACTTGCACGTGTAACCGCAGTATAAAGTAATCGTTTTTGTAACATAAAACGATGTTCAGGCACAACAGGTAGTATAACAATCGGATATTCACTTCCTTGAGCCTTATGAACTGATACACAATACGCTAAGGTAATATTAATAAATGTTTCTGAAGTATACTCGACAATTCGTCCATCAAAATCCACAATAATCCGATTTTGTTTAAGTTCATCTTCGCGTGCATATATAATCTCAACACATGTTCCAATATCGCCATTATAGACATCATCATTTGGTTGATTTTTTAATTGTAATATTTTATCATTCTCTCTAAACGTCTGCGTCCCAACTTTTAACTCACGTTTATTTTCATCATATGGATTCACAAACTTCTGTATCGCATGGTTCAATGCGTCAATTCCAGCTAATCCAGAATACATTGGTGCTAGGACTTGAACATGTTGAAGAGGATATCCTTTTAATTGAGCTTGTTGAATCACATCTAACACTAATTTTTTAACATCAATCGCTTTACAATCAAACCAGCGAATATCTTGTTTGAACTGATCAAAATCTAAGGCTTGTTCACGTATCTGATGCGCTAAACTAATAACATCAGAACCTTCTTTTTGACGATAAATATGTTTAAGTGAAATAACTGGAAAGACTTCGCAATCAATCAAATCTTTTAAAACCTGGCCTGGCGCAACGCTTGGTAATTGATCCTTATCTCCAACGATTAATATTTTTTTAACTTGTTGACTCGCTTTAAGTAAATGGCTCATTAACCATGTATCAACCATTGAGAACTCATCGATGATTAAACAATCAATCGATAATGGATTTGTTTCATCCATTCCAAACGTATTTGACTCTAAGTCCCATTTTAATAATGAATGGATTGTGAATGACTCTACACCATTTAATTCAAATAAACGCTTACTAGCACGCCCTGTAGGCGCAGCGCACGCTAATGAATAACTCGGATATAATCGCTTCCATAAATGAATCATCGCGCCAATTACGGTTGATTTACCTGTACCAGGCCCACCAGTCATAATTGTAAAAGGGGAATGGAAAAAGGTAAGAATCGCTTCTTTTTGACTTTCATCGTATTCAATATTTAATTCACGTTGAAGAATATCTAATTGTGTCATGATTTCATAATCATCAACGGGTTGTAACTCAAGATACGGAAATTCTTTTAATGCATGCGCAATGTATTGTTCACTCGTATATTGTGATGGGTGAAATATCTTCTCACCAATCTGAATTAGTTTAGTTTGTCTTACCGCATCATGTAATAGACTGCTAAAATCTAGACTATTATCATTAAACTGTGTAGAAAACAAGATTTCTAAGCGATTAAACTCCACATAGCTATCACCTGTACGCATACACTCTTCCATGGTCATCGCACATAATCCAGCCATTAAGCGACGTGGATCATCCCAATCAAAGCCCATGTTCAACGCTAATTTATCCGCAATCTTAAACCCAATCCCATCAACTTCATCAATTAATCGATATGGATTTTCTTTAACTAGCCGATAGGCATCTTTACCATATACACGATCCAAACGAAGAATATTACGTATTCCTAAGCCATTGGTTGTAAAAAAACGAATCGCTTCTTCATCTTCTCCGTAATTTATTAAGCCATTAATTAGAGATTCTTCTTTTTTAGGTGTATATCCCTTAATCTCTTTTAATTTACTTGGATCTTCCTTTAATACATTAAGCGCATCCTCTTGCCACATCTCAACAATCGCTTCCGCAAACTTCTTACCAATCCCAGGGAATAATGGTGAAGACAAGAAGGTAATGATTGATTCTGGTTCATTCGGTAAAACACGATGATAATGTTGAACCTGAAATTGCATGCCAAAGCGTGGATGATCTAAATAAATTCCTGTTAAATTTAATAATAAATCACTTTGAAATTCAGGGAAATATCCAGTAATGGTAATCATCTTTTCATTTAATTCATACAAACGAAAACGCGCTACCGTATAGCGTGTTTTTTCATCTCTATAGATTGTATGTATAACTTTACCCTGAATACTAATCGTTTCCATTAAAACATCCCCACAACTACAATCGCCAATAATCCTATCGCATTATTCATGAAATGTAATGCCATTGAACTAACGATTGTTCCACTTTTTAAATACGCACGATTTAAGAAATACCCTAACATCGCATACGTTGGGATAAACCATAAATCCGCGAAATTACCTGATAATAGGGATTCATACACATGGGCTAATCCAAAGAGTAATGAACTTACAAACATCGCAAGAGGAATTGATTTCTTTGCGAGAGAGCCAAAGATTAGACCTCTAAACATAATTTCTTCTACTATCGGCGCATAGACTAACGCTTGAATGATAATAAGATAAGGATAATCCTTAAACAAATCGATAATATACGACTGATTTGCGGAATCACCCAATCCACTTAAATAAGTGATTACATAATTCAACACAAACGAACTAAATAACATAAAGGAGAACGTTGTAAGAATTATTTTAAACGTTTTTAATGGATGTTCAGCTAATACATTAATTGAACGTAACAGTAAATCACGTACTAAGTAGACACTTACTACAAGCATTAATAGACTATACACAATATCGATTGTTCCATTGGTTAACCAACTATCTAAACCAACAAGATCAATAA
Organism: uncultured Erysipelotrichaceae bacterium; assembly: GCA_942492995.1. Classification (GTDB taxonomy): domain Bacteria; phylum Bacillota_I; class Bacilli_A; order Erysipelotrichales; family Erysipelotrichaceae; genus UBA2212. The sequence goes on along the minus strand of OW818653.1, from coordinate 944,411 downwards.
TAGTGACAAGTATATAAGGGTAAAAAGCGAAATAACCAATAGTGAAATGAAATAATAGGAATATTGATTTTCTTAGCGAATAATGAAGACTAAAATCATGCATGCTTAACCTCCATTATGATTGAGGTTAATGATTTATGATCTCGATAGATTTCATCAATAACACCACCACCCAAACAAACATCATTTAAATAGAATACAGCTTCTTGACCGGGTGTAACTGCCGCAATACCTTGAGGATACGATACAACTAATTCATTTTTATCATTTAGTTGAATTGTCACATCTTGATCCTTTTGACGATATCTAAACTTAGCTGTACATTTCAATGGTTGCGATAAATCAATCGGATTAAACCAGTTTAACTCATTAACCGTACATGCGTCTGACTTTAACCAAGGATGGTCTTCACCTTTAGCCACAAATAGTATATTTGAATAAACATCTTTACCAACCACAAACCAAGGACCTTCATGCGCTGAGATATCTAATCCTTTACGTTGACCTAAGGTGTAATATAGAACACCAACATGATCACCTAATACTTCTTTAGTATCGATATCAACAATCTTTCCTTTTTTAGCCGGTAAGTAATTACTCAAGAACTGTCTAAAATTACGTTCTCCAATAAAACAAATACCTGTAGAATCTTTTTTCTTCGCAACATTTAAATTTAACTTCAAAGCGATTTCACGTACTTCTTTTTTCTCCACATCACCTAATGGGAATAGTGTTCGTCTTAGTGCAGATTGAGATATTTGACACAAGAAATAACTTTGGTCTTTATTACTGTCCTCAGCTTTCACCATTTCACTATATGTTTCATGATGAATAACCTTTGCGTAATGTCCTGTCGCAACCATATCAAAACCATGTTCATCTGCGAACTTAAAGAATGCGTTAAACTTTATATATTTATTACAAAGAATATCTGGATTAGGTGTGCGCCCATTCTTATATTCCTTTAAGAATGTCACAAACACATCATCCCAGTATTCTTGGATAAAATCGACACGATGAAGAGGTAAATCTAATAAACGAGCAACTTCTACGGCATCGTTATAATCTTGTTCCTGCGTACATATGGCTTCATCTAAGGTTGGGTTACCTAAAATATCATTGTTTGTCAATGAATCCCAATTGCGCATAAAAGCACATTCTACTTGATAGCCTTGTTGTTTTAATAAATATGCGGCGACGGCAGAATCGACACCACCTGATAGTCCTACGAGTATTTTCATGAAATGATTATAACATATAAAAAAAAGCTGTTGATTAAACAGCTTTTAACCTAGGTTGATTTGCAGTCTCAAGATCCATCTCTTCGCGTGTATGACCACACATTGGATAACTTGGACAATCAGATGTACATGCTGCACAAGCGACTTTACGAAGTTCTTGTGGAACAAATGCTCCAATTTCTTCTTCGTCATATCCTACTAAGAAATTACGTTCATTAATAATAATCGGTCTTTTTAAGACGGAAGGGTTCTGTTGAACAAATCGGACTAAATCCTTTACAGACATCTCTTCGACATCAATTTGTTTTTCTTGAATAATTTTAGAACGTTTCGATATAATATCTTCCGTTCCATTTTCACTACGCATCAATAAATGACGTATTTCGTTTTCATTTAACAATGTCGAGAAGATGTTCTTTTCAATAAACTTTAAGTTACGATCTTTCAACCACTGTTTGACTTTTCGGCAACTGGCACAACCAGGTGAAGTGTATACAACAATCATGGTATGTCCTCCATATTTCTATATTATACATATTTCTCTTACTTTTTAAAAGAAAAATATTGACGAGAGATATTTGCTTCTGTACTATTGATGTATGTTTCACATTGTTACATGAAAAAGGATGAAAGAAATGGAAAATCTTCAGAAAAGAAAGTTTGGTTTAATAACTACTACAGCGATGATTGTAGGGATTGTTATTGGTTCTGGTATCTTCTTCAAAACCGATAATATTCTTGCAGCTGTAAATGGTTCAGTCTTCTTAGGTGTATTAGCTTGGGCATTAGGTGGATTTGGTATCGTATTCGGTGGTTTAACAATTGCGGTTTTGGCGAAACGTGATGAAAATGTTGGTGGTTTAATTACCTATTCCGAACTTGCTTGGGGTAAAACTTGGGGTTATCTTGCAGGTTGGTTTCAAATATTCTTTTATTATCCAGCACTTGTGGCAGTTGTGTCATGGGTTGCGGCGATGTATGTATCAATTCTTTTTGGATGGACAGAAACAGGTACTCTATTTGGTGTGGCTGTATCGTTTATCCCTGCATGGGCATTCCCGTTTAGTGTTACTGAATGGGTTGTAACATTAATTATTATTGTCGCATTATTCTTATTTAATGCATTTCATACAAATTCAGCAGGTAAGTTTCAAAGTATCGCGATGGGAATCAAAGTTACTGCTTTAATTCTATTAGCGATTACAGGTATCTTTGCCGGAGATCCTGTCGCAGTTAATCATGTAAGTGATTTAGGTCAATTAGGCGGTGGATTCTTCGCAGCCTTAGTTCCTATCGCGTTTGCGTTTGATGGATGGCAAGTTGCACCTTCAATTGCGCATGAAATTAAGAACCCTAAACGTAACCTACCATTAGCGCTAACATTTGCGCCTCTAATGATTATGATTATTTATATCGCATATTTCGTTGGAATTAATGCAGTACTAGGTCCTGATCAAGTATTAGCCTTAGGTGACGGAGCTGTTTCTGTGTTTGCGGAACAATTCTTTGGGGCAGTTGGTTATAGACTTGTATTAGTCGCAGTTGTAATTTCAGTACTTGGAACATGTAATGGTTTATCCCTTGCGTATATCCGTTTACCTTATGCTTTAGGATTAAGAAATGAATTACCAGCATCCGATAAATTTGCGAAAGTCGATGAGAAAACAGATATTCCATTGTTCTCAGCTGTATTTACATTTATCGTTTCACTTGTATGGTTATTGTTTCATTTTGCGACAACAACCGGAGTCATTTACTTTAATTGGACGATGTTTGCAGGAATCTCTGTTGATGAAATCGCAATTATCTTAATCTACTTCTTCTTAGTCTTAATCTTCTCAGGTGTTATTAAAGAGTACTTCAATAAACGTGTTGATAATGTATTCGAAGGATTGGTATTCCCAGTCTTAGCGATTATTGGAGCGTGTACCGCAATCTATGGTGGTTTCTTAAGTCCTATGGTAGCGATATACTTAATCGTATCAATCTTAGGAATCCTTGCAGGATTGCTCGTTAAACCAAAATCAATTCATTAAGTGTGCTTGCACACTTTTTTATTGTGAGTATAATGAATATAAAGATTATGATTGAAATAAAGTAGCTTTACGTTGGACACAAGCGATATCCTGTTGGTGCAAAGGATACAATACGAAAAAGTGAATTGGGTTTCATGAATCTAAGCAATGCTTACGCGAACCAGCGTTATGGTCAAGTGATCGAATGTTCGATAAATAGGGTGGTACCACGGTAATGCGTCCCTATCGAGCATTTTTTTATTTAAGGGAGAAAAATATGAAACGTATGTTAAGTGGCATTAAGCCAAGTGGTCAATTAACCTTAGGGAACTATATTGGTGCACTCAAAGAATTTGTGAAATATCAAGATGAGTATGAAATGTATGTGTTTATTGCGAACTTACATACTTTGACTGTGTATCAAGATCCTGAATCACTAAGAAAAAATCTAAGAGATACTGTTTTGTTATATCTAGCATGTGGTTTAGATCCAGAGAAAACACATATCTTCATGCAATCCGATATCATGGAACAAGCTCAATTGGGCTTCATCTTAGCGTGTAATACCTATATGGGTGAACTCAATCGTATGACTCAATATAAAGACAAACAGTTAAAAGGTGAAGATAGTCTAAGTTCAGGTTTTTATGTTTATCCAACTTTAATGGCAGCGGATATCTTAGCGTATCAACCAGATTATGTACCTGTTGGGGATGATCAGAAACAACATGTTGAACTTACACGAGATGTCGCAATGCGCTTTAATAATCGTTATGGCGAAACATTCAAAGTACCTGCACCACTAATTCCTAAACAAGGTGCACGTATCATGTCATTGAGTGAACCAACTAAGAAGATGAGTAAATCAGATGAATCCGATAAAGGATGTATCTACTTGCTGGATAAACCTGAAGTTGCGCGCAAGAAAGTCATGTCAGCTGTGACTGATTCATTGGGCATCATTCAATTTAATCCTAGTGAACAACCTGGTGTGAGTAATCTATTAACCATTCATTCAGCACTTTCAGGTATTTCTATTCCTGATCTTGTTAAATCATTTGAGGGTCAAGGGTATGGAACACTCAAAAAAGCAGTCGCACATGAAGTTGAACAGTTACTGATTAACTTACAATCAAAGTTTAATGATTTTCTAAATCAAGACATATTATCTAAGGTATTATTGTCTGGTAAAACACAAGCAACACCTGTTGCTCATCAAACTTTAATTGATGTCCAAACGAAAGTAGGCATTGAAATTTAAGGGGATTATGCTATACTAATGACGAAATCGTACTAAAGAGAAGTAAGTTGTGATGCTTTGTAGAGAGAGAACGTTGGGTGAAAGTTCTTAGGATAATCAACTGAAGCCACTTTATAGAGAAGTAAAACTTCCGTGTTCCGCGTTAAGGAAATAGAGCTGCATAGTAATATGAAGCAGGATGGTACCGCGTGTTTAACGTTCCTGTAGGAACGTTTTTTTATTGGAGGAAAAGACATGAAATATCGTAGTGGAAATGAAGTAAGACAGTTATTCTTGGATTATTTTAAGTCAAAAGGGCACATGATAGAACCTGGTGCTTCTTTAGTACCGAATAATGATCCAACCTTATTATGGATAAATTCTGGAGTAGCCGCATTAAAGAAATACTTTGATGGAAGTGTAAAACCGGATAATAAACGGATTACCAATGCCCAAAAATCCATTCGTACCAATGACATTGAAAATGTAGGTAAGACAGCACGTCACCACACATTCTTTGAAATGTTAGGAAACTTCTCAATTGGAGACTATTTTAAAGTAGAAGCACTTCAATTCGCATGGGAGTTTTTAACATCAGAAGAATATATTGGGATGGAGAAGGACAAGATGTATGTCACCGTTCATCCAACAGATGATGAAGCATATCGTATATGGACTGAAGTAATTGGTTTAGATCCTAAACGTATTCTTAAGAGTGAAGAGAATTACTGGCAAATTGGTGAAGGTCCATGTGGTCCGAATAGTGAAATCTATTACGATCGTGGATTAGCGTATGATCCTGAGAATGTTGGTGAACCATTGTTCTTTGAAGAGCGTGAAAATGATCGATACTTAGAAGTATGGAACGTTGTGTTTAGTCAATACGATGGTAAAGAAGGTGTTGAACGCAAAGACTACAAAGAATTACCACAAAAGAATATAGATACAGGGATGGGTTTAGAACGTTTAGTTTCAATCGTACAAAATGGTGAGACAAACTTTGACACTGACTTATTCTTACCGGTTATTCGTGCGGTAGAAAAAGAAGCGAAGTTCCCTTACAACAAAGAAAACCAAATGGCATATCGTGTTATTGCGGATCATATCCGTACTGTTACATTCGCTTTAGCGGATGGCGCATTGTTCTCAAATGAAGGTCGTGGTTATGTTTTACGTAGAATCTTACGTAGAGCAGTACGTTTCGGAATTAAACTTCAAATTGAAGATGCGTTTATGTATCGATTAGTACGTGTTGTGGCAGAAATGATGAGTCCATTCTATGGATACATTAATGATAAGGTCGAGTACATTGAGAAGTTAGTCAAAGCAGAAGAATTGCGTTTCCATAAAACATTAAGTGATGGTGAACAACTTCTAAACATTGAACTAATTAAGACAACAAATAAAATGTTAGTCGGAGAAACTGTATTTAAACTTTATGATACATTCGGATTCCCGGTAGAATTAACGAAAGAAATTGCGGAAGAACAAGGGTATTCCATTGACATCGATGGTTTCAAGCTTGAGATGAATAAACAACGTGAAAGAGCTCGTGCAGCGATTGATAAAACTGAGTCAATGAAAGCTCAATCTATTGATTTAATGAATTGTACGGTTGAATCGACATTCGTTGGTTATGATACATTTGAATTAGAAACTCGTATTGTCGCATTGTTTAAAAATGGTATCTCCGTTGAAAGTTTAGATGATGAAGGGCAAGTTATTTTAGAAACCACTCCGTTCTATGCGGAAAGTGGTGGGCAGGTTGCGGATACTGGCTTTATCGTGTTTGATCAAGGTGAAGCATTAGTTAGTGACGTTCAAAAAGCACCACGTAAACAAAACCTACATTCCATAAAACTAAACTTTGGGGAATTGAAACTAAATGATAAAGTAATTGCTAAAATTGATCGTGATCGTCGCCAACAAATCACCACAAACCATTCATCAGCGCATTTACTTCAAAGTGCTCTAAAGAAGGTTGTTGGGGAACATATCCAACAAGCTGGTTCTTATGTATCCGATGAATATATGCGATTTGACTTCACCCATTTCGAAAAAGTAAGTGATGCACAAATAAAAACTATTGAACAAATAGTCAACCAGAATATCTTCGCTAAACGTGATGTAACATTCGCATACCTTCCAATAGAAGAAGCTAAAGCAAGTGGCGCAATGGCGTTATTCAGCGAAAAATACGATAGTGTTGTACGTGTTGTGACAATGGGTGAATTCAGTAAAGAGTTATGTGGTGGATGCCATGTACGCAATACACAAGAAATTGGTTTATTTAAAATCGTATCTGAAGAAAGTATTGGCTCAGGTATTCGTCGTATAACTGCTAAAACGGGTTTATCCGCATATCATGATTTCTTAGGTTATCAAGATCAATTAGAGAATATCGCAACATTGTATAAAGCAAACTCAATCCATAAGATTGAGGATCGTGTAAACTTAAGCTTAGAAGAGTTAGGTGAAACGAAACAACATCTTGGTCAAGCTAAACAAAAATTAGCGAATATGGAAGCGAAATTACTTAAGAGTGAATTCGTTGAACAAAATGGTTTATCGATATTAATTAAACGAATTGACCAGAATGCGGATCATTTAAGATTATTAATCGAAAGTTTAAAGAAAGATCATCCAGAGAGTTTAATCTTCTTTGCGTCAAGTGATCAATCTAAAGCATTGTTTGTGGCATATTGTGGTCCAACCGTTATTAAAGCTGGGTTTAGAGCAGGGGATTTAGTTAAAGAAGCTGCAGTACTAACACTTGGAAATGGTGGAGGACGCCCTGATTTTGCGCAAGCTGGGGGCAAGGATGTGTCCAAATTAAACGACGCAATCGAAATAATACGCAAAAAAATAATGTAAATGCTTTTATAAGCTTTGACTTTGGGTTAAAATGAATGAAAAGGAGGATTTTGGTATGAATCAGAACCATACGGAAACCGTAGCATTTAAGTCAGATCAAATTCGTCGTGATAACATCAAGCAGATCTTAAAACAAGTGAAATTAGCACTTGAAGATCGTGGATACAATGCGGTTAACCAATTATCTGGTTATCTCATTTCCAACGATCCTGCTTACATTTCAAGTCATCAAAATGCACGTTCGATAATTCAAACTGTCGAAAGATACGAAATTATCGAAGAGTTAGTTCGTGCATATTTGGATGATGAAAAATGAGAAGTATCGCATTGGATGTAGGGACTAAAACAGTTGGGGTTGCGATTAGCGACCTCAGTGGTTTTCTAGCGAGTCCACTTGTGACTTTTCGTTTTGAGAGTGAAGACTATGATCATGCACTCGATCAAATTGAAGCATTATTAAAAGAATATCCTGCGAATGCGATTATCCTAGGCTATCCTAAACATATGAATGGTTCTATTGGTGATGGTGGTCGAAGATCGGAATTCTTTAAAGAGGAAATTGAGAAATTTACTGAAACCCCTGTTATATTATGGGATGAACGTTTGACTACAGTTTCTGCACATAAAACCTTATTACAATCCAATATGCGTAATGAAAAACGTAAGAAAGTTGTGGATCAGGTTGCGGCTGTAACGATGTTACAGGAGTATTTAGACCAACAAAGACAGAAGGAGCAGGTCAATGGAAGAAAATAAAATTGTTGTCATCGATGAGATGGGCAACGAAATTCAAATGGAAATTGTATTTACGTATGAAGATGAAGAATCAGGAAAGAATTTTGTGTTTTATCTAAATCCTGAACAAGAAGATGGGGAAGTTTTCGTTTCAAGTTATGATGCGGAAGGGAATTTAAGTCCTGTTGAAGATCCAGATGAATGGAAAAAACTAGAAACGATATTTGAAGATTATGTCATCTCGCAAGAAGAAAATGAAAAAAATTAAACGAACAAGTTTAGGATTATTCCTAACCTTGTTTTTTATCGTTGGTATAGGCTTATCTTTTGTGTATGTACAATCGAACTTAAGTGCAGTTGGACCTATTGGTGAGACAAGTGGTGTTGTTATCTCTAAAGGAGATACATTAAATCTTGTATCAGATCAATTAAAAGAAAAAGGTCTAATCAAGAATCAGTTTATCTTTGAAACATACGCTAAGGTAATTAAACTTACAGATTTTAAAGTAGGCACATACTATGTAGATTTTGGGGATGATGTCAAAACGATATTAACGACTTTAAATGATGCTTCAAAAGCTCATCCAACCGATGTCGTAGTAACGATTATTCCAGGTGATTGGGCTAGACAAATAGCTGAAAACCTCGCAAGTAAAGTCGCTAATGTAAGTGCAGATGAGTTATTAGGTCTTTGGAATGATGAAGCGTATATTCGTTCATTAATGGATGAATATAGTGTTCTTACTGAAGAACTATTTGAAAATAAGAAAGATGTTAGAGTCTTATTAGAAGGTTATTTAATGCCTGAAACGTACTTTATGAATCCACTCGCATCTGCGGATTCATTAACTCGTCGTATCTTAAATCAAACCCAAAAAGTTTATGATGATAATAAATCATTGTTTGATAATTTTGGGATGAGCATTCATGATGCGATTACACTTGCGTCAGTTGTTCAATTTGAAGCAGGTAAAGAATCAGATATGAAGTTAGTATCACAAGTATTCCTCAATCGTATGAATACTGGGATGCGTCTTCAATCGAGTGTAACAGTGTGTTATGCATTATACGAGTATGATTCATGGAAAGACTGTGAAAATTACGACAATCAAACGATTGATTCAAAGTATAATACATACCTATATAGTGGATTACCTGTTGGACCAATCACAAATCCATCAAAGTTGGCAATCCTTTCCGCAATTCAACCAACACCGAATGATTATCTATTCTTCTTAGCTGATATTTATGGTGATGGAACAGTGTATTATGCAGAGACATTTGCTCAACATGAAGCGAATATACAGAAATATCTAAAGTGAGGTCTTATGAGCAAGCGAATTATTATTGGTATAGCAGGTGGAAGTGCTTCAGGTAAAACATCTTTAGCGAAGCGTTTAAAACGTGAATTTGAAGATACGAATTCTGTAATTATTATTCGTCAAGATGATTATTATAACGATCAAGCAAATATGACGATGGAAGAACGTTTGAAAGTTAATTACGATCATCCGTTTGCGTTTGATAATGCGTTGTTGGCGAGAGATCTTAATGAACTTAGAGAAGGTCGTGCAATCAATCGTCCTACCTATGATTTTATTGAGTATACACGTTCTGAATCAATTGAATATGTAGAACCGCATGATGTAATTGTTGTAGAAGGATTGTTTGTATTAGAAGATGAATCGATTCGAAAGAATCTTGATATAAAGGTATTTGTCGATACACCTGCGGATGTTCGATTCATACGTCGACTCAATCGTGATGTTCGCGATCGTGGTAGAAGTCTCGATAATGTGATTGCACAATACATGAATACTGTACGTATTATGCATGATCAATTCATTGAACCATCGAAACGATACGCGGATGTAATCGTTCCAGAAGGCGGCAAAAATGAGGTCGCAGTTGATTTGTTGACCACTAAAATTGGTAGTATTATCAAAATGAATATGCTATAATTCCCAAGTTAAGGAGACAATAAGATGGCACAAGAAAAAGTAAGAGTTACCCAAGAAGGTTTTGATGAGTTAAGAAAAGAACAAGATCATCTTATACATGTTGTCCGTAAAGAAGTAATCGAAGACTTACAAGCGGCGCGTGCTCAAGGGGACTTATCCGAAAATGCAGATTATGATGCAGCGCGTGATCGTCAAGCACGTGTAGAAGCTCGTATTCGTGAATTAGAAAATATCTTCAATAATATCGAAATTATCGATGTACAAGGTGGTTCAAGAGTTGTTAAATTAGGTGCTCAAGTCACTATCCGTAGTCGTGATGGTGTTGAAGAAACATATACTATCGTATCATCAGTAGAAGCTGATCCTATGAATGGTAAATTATCCAACGTTACACCTCTAGCGGTTGCGCTTATGGACCGTATGGTAAATGATGAAGAAATCGAAGTTGAAATCGAACCTAGAGAGTACGTTAGAATCATTAACATTAAGTAATTTTAGGAATAAACAATAAACAAACATATAAAGTAGGATGAAATCAATCATTCTACTTTTATTTTTATGTTCATGTTCAGTTAATATCATTGAACCTTTAGAGAATAAACAGATTACTGTTCAAGTTCAGGATTTAAATCAATCAATAAAAACATACACAGTACCACTCTATTCTAAATTAAGCGTTATTCTAGATGATATCCAATGTGATGAATGTGATATGACGCGCTTGAATCCAGAGATTTTACTCAAACAAAACGATTTAATCATACTTTATCCAATCGTTGATAAACGTATTTCTATCAATCAAGCAACTCTGTTAGAACTTCAAGATTTACCAGGTATTGGTCCTTCAATCGCATCAAAGATCATTGATTATCGTAATGAATTCGGTTTATTCCAAACACTTGAAGATATCATGCGGGTTAAAGGCATAAAAGAAGCGTTATTTAAAAAGATAGAAGAACATATTCGATTATGACTAACATGTTTGTCTTTTTATCGATAAGTATTTTTCTATTAATCTATAATCCTATTCTTTCAATTTTATTTATAATTTTTATTTATCTTACAAAATCATTTAAGTATAAACTTGGTATGATAATCATTTTTATACTATTTAACCTAAGAAATTCAATCAACCTCTGTCAGCCTATTGAATCAGGAAAGATTGTCGAGATTAACGCGAATTCGATTATCGTGAATAAGAATTTTACTAATGTATTAATATCAGTAAATGATGTAAGTCAGTATTCACTTCAAGATACAGTGGTACTTTATGATAATAAAGATCTAGAATTTAGTCCACATACCTATGGATTTAATCTAGAGAATTGGACTAAATCAAGGAATATATGTTATCAATCGAGTGAAAAGGATAGTTATCGTATTAAAGGGAAAGGTTTTTTAAATTGGTTAAGTAATGGTGGATTTAATAACAATCTACAATTTATTAATCAATTACGGATTGTGTTGTTTCAATCAAATCCAACCGAAGATATTGATTTATTCATATCGATGGGAATTATTTACTTACTTATCATAAAAACAATAAAGTTATGTTTTCTAAAACAAAAAAATGTTCTATATGAACAACTCTTCGTTTCGTTAATATTTTTATATCTCGCATTTAATCTAGCTTGGCCATTAAGTTTAATGCGTGTATGGGCTTTCTATTTAAGTTCATATTATTTTAAAGATCGCTTATTACGTTTTAGTGTCAATTTAATTATATGTTCATTTATTCAACCCTATGGATTAACACAAATAGCATATATCTTACCGTTAACATTACAATTCACATCGATTTTTATGCCCATGAAATCTCAATTCATCCAACGAATACTTGTACTAATTACAGTATTAATCCTGTTTAATCATTCAGTATCATTAATCAATATCGTATTGTTTCCAATACTAATTATCATTTATCGTTATCTAATCATGTCTTCACTACTATTAACGTGTTTACCAATTTTAAATCCAATTTATACGTATTTAATCGTTCTAACGAATTGGTTATTTAAATGGAGTATGTTGAATGGAGTATTAAAAGGTAATATAAATCCAATATTTATTATCTGTTTTATTATTCTGTATCATTTTACTTATCGATTTAAAAAAATTCATTCTACTTTATTAATACTATATACAGGAATTGGTATTCCATTATTCTCTTTACCTCTTTTTTATACTGTCACGATGATAAATATAGGACAAGGTGATGCGTTCTTGATTCAAGTACCATTTAATCAGAATGTTGTATTAATCGATACTGGTTCACCGAATCAATATCGTGCATTAAAGACATATTTAGATGCTCAATCGATTAAAGTAATCAATTACTTAGTAATTACACATGATGATAGTGACCATAGTGGTAATGTGGATAGGTTAATTGAAGATTTTATGATCGAAGAAATTGTTTATAAAGGTAAAGATATTAGTAATAACTGGCTGTATCTTGATCATCTTGAATTTAATCAAACATTAATGGATGACAATGATTCATCGCTTATTTATTACATGAAATTATATGATAAACGCTTCTTATTCTTAGGTGATTTATCGGTTGAAGGGGAGTATAAATTAGTTGCGAATTATCCAAATCTATCCATTGATATCTTAAAAATAGGACATCATGGTTCAAATACTTCTACAAGTGATGAATTGTTAAAACTCATAAAATCACGCATTGCGCTGATAAGTGTGGGTAAGAACAATTATGGACATCCCCATTATGAAGTGATAAAAAGACTTAATGATTTTTATATAACGAGTTTCAGTAGTATGAATCATGGTGATGTTAAAATCATTGTTACACCATTTATTTGTTTAATTGTTAATTCAAACAATGAGTTATTTATTCTATAGATAATCATGTTTGTATAATACAGTTTGATATGACATAATCAAATTAACTTAAATAGGCCAAATAATGAACTTTAACACATTTATAGAATTATTGGATAATGCGGAGTTTTTACTCATATTAGTAGTAATTTATGAGTTCAGTAGTATATTTCTTCGCAGGTTTAAAAAATATCACTGGTTAATCCGTGGTTTTTTAGTTGGATTTATCGGAATTGCGATCATGAGTGTTCCTTATGAATTTACGAGTGGTCTTGTGTTCGATACACGATCGATATTGTTAAGTGCTACAGCACTATTATTCTCGACTGGTACATTGATTGTCAGTGCTGTGATTATGATACTATACCGTATTTATATGGGTGGTGTTGGAGCTTTAACGGGTGTGCTTGTCATTACATCCACATCTATCATTGGGTATTTATGGAAAGAACATATCTTAAACATTTCCGAACGTCATAAATGGTTGAATATCTATATCTTTGGGGTAGTTACACATGTGGCAATGTTGTTATGTATGTTTGCATTACCATTTGATACTGCAATAAGTACATTAAAAGAACTATCAATCCCTGTAATGATAATTTATCCGTTAGTGACGGTATTTATATGTATGTTATTACTTTCGCAAATCGCTAGAGATGAGAATGCACAAAAGATAATAGAAGCTGAACAACGATATCGTAATCTATTTGAAAACAAACATACTGTTATGTTTATCGTTGATCCTGAAACATCGAATATCATTGATGCGAATGCGGCTGCTGTACAAACGTATGGTTATACAAAAGATGAATTTAAGAGAATGAGTGTTGGTGCATTAAATACATTAACTGCGGATGAGATCAAGAAAGCGATGCAAGACACGAAGGACTTTCGTAGAAATAGTTTTATCTTTAAACATCGTAGAAAAGATGGAAGTATTATGGATGTAGAAGTTGTAAGTGGACCTATTAATTTTGATAAGAAAGTTTACTTATACTCAATCGTTATTGATATTACAGAACGTGTACAAGCGCTTAAGGCATTAGAAAACAGTGAAAAACGCTTTAAAGTTGTCGTAGAAAATGCGCCAGATGCGATTTTTATTCAATCGAATAAACGTTTCGCGTTTTTAAACAATGCGGCACTAAAACTTTTTAAAGTAGAAACACAGGAACAATTACTTTATACATGGATAATGGATCGAATTCATCCTGATTATAGAAAATCTGTAGAAGATAGATTGTATCGATTAAATACATTGAAAGAAGATGTTGAAGCAGTAGAAGAAGTATTCTTAACAATCGATAATAAACCAATTGATGTGGAAGCAATTGCGGTTCCAATCGTTATTGATAATGCGGAAGGTGCAATGGTATTTGTACGTGATATATCAGAGCGTAAACAATTAGAACGAAATAAAATCGAATGGGATATTAAAATCCAACAGCAACAAAAACTTGAGGCAATTGGTACTCTTGCAGGTGGTGTAGCACATGAAATTAATAACCCTATCAATGGAATTATTAATTATGCACAATTGATCGTAGATGATACACAATCTGAATCAAGTAAGAAATACGCAGAAGCAATTATTCAAGAATCAGAACGTATTTCAGAAATAGTTCGGAATTTATTACAGTTCTCGCGTCAAGAGAAACAGTCACATAGTTATGCGAGTGTTTATGATATTATCAATCGTACAGTTTCGTTAATGAACTCAATGTTAAAGAAAGATCAAATTATACTTGAGTTGAATGTGGATGAAAACTTACCAGAAATGAAGTGTCGTAGCCAACAAATCCAACAAGTGTTGATGAATTTGTTAACTAACGCAAAAGATGCGTTAAATGAAAAATATCCAAATTTTGATGAAAACAAGAAAATAGTATTAAGTTGTGAGTTTGTAGAACATGATAATAGACGTTGGATTAACTTGTCAGTAAAGGACTTTGGCAATGGTATCACCCAAGAAAATCTTGAAAAGATATTCGAACCTTTCTTCTCTACTAAACCAAAGAATTTAGGTACTGGATTAGGATTATCGATAAGCCATGGCATTATCAATGATCATCATGGAACAATCAAAATAGATACAAAAGAAGGACAATACTGTGAATTTATCGTTGAATTACCTGTAGATAATGGATGGGAGGTAATATCATGACGAAACATATGAAGATATTAGTTGTGGATGATGAAGAAAGTATTCGCTTAACATTAAGCGAGTTTCTTAGACGTGAAGGGTATGATGTTAATCAAGCAGAAAACGCATCAGAAGCACTCGAGTTAACCAAAGTTAATCGATACGATTGTATTATTACCGATATAATAATGCCTAAAATGACAGGGATAGAACTCCTTCAAGCAATACGTGAAAATGATCAAGATAGTCGCATTATTATTATGACCGGTGAACCAACGGTTGATACGGCAATTCAAGCTGTACAAATGGGGGCGAATGATTATTTATCTAAACCGATTCGTAAAGATGAATTACTTATTAATATAAAGAAGAATTGTGAGATTAAAGCATTAATCGATGAACGAAATAATTTATTAATTCAAAACCAAGCATATCAATCGAATCTTGAAGTTTTAATTGAACAACGTACCAGTGAGTTAAAGAAAGCGATGCAAAGTATCGTTTCACTCTTATCACATGTCGTAGAATTTAGAGATCCATACACTGCAGGTCATCAAGTAAGAGTTGGTAATTTAGCGAGTGAAATTGCACGTAAATTAAACTATGATAATGAATTTATCGAATCAATACGCGTCATTGGATACATTCATGATATTGGGAAAATCGTAATACCAACTGAAATACTTTCAAAACCTGGAAAATTATCTGAAATAGAGTATCTACTTCTCAAGACACACAGTGCGAGTGGATTCGACATGTTGGTGAATGAACAACTCCCTAAAAATGTATCAGAAGCTGTTAATCAACATCATGAACGATTAGATGGTAGTGGTTATCCTAAAGGATTAAAAGGGAATGAAATACTAATGGAAGCACAGATTCTAATGGTCGCAGATGTCGTCGAAGCTATGTCATCGCATCGTCCTTATCGACCAGCTCTAGGATTGGACTATGCGATTAAAGAAATCAAAATCAATTCAGGAATTCTATACAATCAAGATATTGTGAAGGCTTGCATTCAATTATTTGAATCTGAGAACTATCAATTAGATGATAAACAATACCCAATCCATTTACCGATATAAAACTATTTAATAAAAAAATGAAGGAAATCCGTGACCTTCATTTTTCTTTGGTATAATGGTTTTATGAATACACTAATCTACGGAAATGAGAGTTTTCTTCTCGAACAAGCACTCCATAAACGGTTAAAATCACTCGTAAACGTACAGGATACGATGAATACTGTTTTTTATGATGCGTCGAGTTCTAGTTTCTCAATCTTACAAGTAATTGAAGAAGCTCAAACATTGCCATTCTTCTCTGAACATAAAGTACTTGTCATACAAAATTGCACATTTTTAACTCGAGGTGTAAATCTAAAAGATAATGAAATAAGTGAACTATTACAACATCTAGCACGCCCTATTGAAACATGTACACTAATTTTTATGCATGATAATGATAATTTAGATACTCAAAAGAAAATCACAAAGAAAATTACTGAACTTTGTGAAGTTGATCATGTTAAAAAATTAGAAATGAATGAATTTAGACAGTTCTTGATTAGTTTATTAAAAGAAAAAAATATAAAAATGAACTCTGAAGCATTCGATGAATTCTTGAAACGTATGGACAATAACATGTCTGTAAGTTATCACGAGACAGAGAAACTTGCGTTATATGGGAGTCAAATATCACTTGAAGATGTCGAAGCACTTATAAGTCGACCATTAGATAATGAAGCATTTCATTTAGTAAATGCCTTAATGGATAAGAACTTAAAACAAGCTCTACATATTTACAATGATATGATGATATTGAATATGGAACCACTATCGTTTAGTGGATTAATTGCGAGTCAATTACGATTGTTATATCAAGTTGCTAGTCTTGATCGAGAAGGATATCATCGCCAAGAGATGATTAATAAACTATCTCCCGCAAACAATGTGAATGTCTATCGATTAAACAAGATGTTAACATTGGCACGTCAAACAAGTCCAGAACGTATCTTAGGTATTTTAAATTATTTGTCCAATTATGATCATCGTTCTAAAATTGGCTTAGTCGATAAAAAGTTTGGGTTTGAATTATTTCTAATCGAGGCAACACACTGATGGAATCATTAAGAGAATTATATAAAATAGGACCTGGTCCAAGTAGTAGTCATACGGTAGCGCCATGGCGTGCTGCAAATCTATTTAAAGAAAAATACCCAGATGCGGTTAGTTTTGATGCGGAATTATATGGTTCATTGTCTTTAACTGGTAAAGGACATTTTACAGATCAAATCTTAGTTAAAACATTCTCGCCTAAAATATGTAAAGTATACTTTAGACTCAACTGGGAACATCCGTTTGATAATGGTTTAATCTTTAAAGCCTACGATGTACGTAATACTTTATTAGGTTCATGGACAGTATTCTCATTGGGTGGCGGAAGTATCAAAGTACTTGAAGAAGATTTTGATTTCCAGAAACAAGTTTATCCTCAACAATCAATGAATGAGATTATGGCAGAAGTTAAAGCGAAATATCATAGTATTCCTGAGTTTATATTACATTATGAAAGCAATTTAGAACCATACCTCGATTCAATGTTAGAAGGTATGTTTAAAGCAGTACGCAGAGGTATTAATACAACCGGATTATTACCCGGATTATTAGAGATTCCAAGAGTTGCGAAATCACTCTATCTACAAGCATGCGCAAAAGATGATGTATACATTCAAAACCGTTTAAAGTTAGTCGCGTATGCGTATGCGAATAACGAAGAAAATGCTTCAAGTGGTTTAGTTGTGACAGCGCCTACTTTAGGGGCAAGTGGTGTATTAGCTGCCCTCATGTATCATCT
The DNA here is from genome assembly GCA_942492995.1 of uncultured Erysipelotrichaceae bacterium. Classification (GTDB taxonomy): domain Bacteria; phylum Bacillota_I; class Bacilli_A; order Erysipelotrichales; family Erysipelotrichaceae; genus UBA2212. The sequence goes on along the minus strand of OW818653.1, from coordinate 926,499 downwards.
TTATACTGATATTGGGGTATCGAAACATAAATTAATACATGCCTTAATGGTTGCGGGTATATTTGGGAATGTGATCAAAGAAAATGCGACAATATCCGGTGCAGTTGGTGGGTGTCAAGCAGAGATTGGTACAGCATGTTCAATGGCTGCGGCTGCACTTGCTTATATCAATGGATTATCGAATGAATTAATCGAATATGCGGCAGAAATAGCGATGGAACATCATCTAGGTTTAACCTGTGATCCTGTTGGTGGCTATGTCATTATTCCATGTATCGAACGTAATGGGGCTGCAGTACTTCGCTCAGTTGATGCAGTATTAATGGCAGAAACAATCGGTAAAGCTAAACCAAATCGAGTTTCATTTGATATGGTTGTACGTACGATGAATTATACTGGTAAGAAAATTGCCCTTGAACTCAGAGAAACATCCTTAGGTGGATTAGCGACTGAAATCAATATTAACCCCTTAAAAGAATAAACCATCTAGAAATAGATGGTTTTTAGTATAAAAAAACAATCCAATTGGATTGTTAATTTAAATCGTTGATAATGCTTTAGACAATCTTGCTTTTTGACGAGCTGCGTAGTTTTTATGATGAATACCGCTAGTAACTGATTTATCCAAACGAGAATTAGCCAAATCATATGCGGCTTTAGCTGCATCTGCGTCTTTAGCTGTAACGGCTTTTAAGACATTTTTGATGGCGGTTTTTAATGCGGATTTTTCAGATGTAACTGCGGTGCTACGTTTAAGATTTGTTAATGCGCGTTTCTTTTGCGATTTAATTTGTGGCATGCGTGCACCTCCTTTTAATGACCTTATGCATTATAACAAAGAACCTGAGCCTTTGCAAGACTGGTGAGTGAATTAATAAAAATCTATGCTATAATATGCAAGCAAGGAGGAAAAAGATGAAAAAACGTGTTTGTTTCATGGGAACACCCCATTTTGCAGTAGCCATCTTGGACGCTCTTGTACAAAGTGATGTCGAAGTTGTTGCGGTAGTAAGTCAACCAGATAAAAAGGTTGGACGTAAACAGATTATACAAGCAACTCCCGTAAAAGAAAAGGCATTAGAATACAACATAACTGTATTACAACCCGATAAAATTAAAGAAATAGCCGAAGAACTTAAACAATTAAACCTCGATTTAATTGTGACATGTGCGTATGGCCAATTTATCCCTGAAAGTATCTTAAATACACCTAAGTATGGATCGGTAAACATCCATGCATCGTTATTACCTAAGTATCGTGGGGGAGCACCCATTCATAAAGCGATTATTCAAGGTGAAACAGAATCAGGGATCACAATTATGCGCATGATTAAGAAAATGGATGCTGGAGATATCCTATTCCAAAAGTCATGTCCTATTTATGAAGATGATGATTTTGGTAAACTTCATGATCGCCTTCAAGATTTAGGCTCATCGATGATAAAAGAATATTTACCAGACTTATTTAATCTAGAATTAAAGTCATATCCTCAAGATGAAGCAGATGTTACATTCTCTTATAACATTTCATCAGAAGAAGAGTTTGTGAATTTCAATGATACAATGACAAATGTCGTAAATAAGGTTAGAGGATTAAATCCATGGCCTGTTGCACATTCAATTATTGATAAAAAGAAAGTTAAACTTTTCAAAGTAATTAAATCTAATATTTCTGATCATAAGGAAATAGGTACGATATTAGGATTATTTGATGATGGATTAGCTGTTCAAGTCAAAGATGGTGTAGTATTAATTAAAGAACTACAAGTAGAAGGGAAAAATAGAATGACAGCTCAAGCCTTTTATCAAGGGTTGGGTAAACAGTGGGTCAATCTAAAATTTGATACATATGAAAGTTAAACAAATTGCGCTTATTTCAGTATTTATCGCAGGTGTAACACTACTTACCATGGGTTCATCGATTAATATTTTCCAAGGTTATTTAAACTTTGGGGATGTCCTTGTTATGGGAATGGGCTTTGTATTAGGCTTGCCTTATGCACTTCTTGGAGGTGTAGGCGCTGCTTTAGCGGACATACTCTTAGGGTATGGTCAATATGCAGTATTCACACTTATTATTAAAGGCTTAGAAGCTGCGATAATCGCATACTTTGCGCTACGTACAGGCAAAGCTAATCTATTTGTTTATTTATTAGCAGGTATTTGGATGGCTGTTGGTTATGGTTTAACAGATGTATTATTAACCGGTGAATTGACCATATTTATTGCGTCATTCTCGTATAATATTTTTCAAGGTGTTGTTTGTGGAGGGTTAGCCTTTGCACTTCAACCAATCTTAATTCGACTTAAAAAAATATATTCAGTATAAGAAAGGGATTTTCATGGATCAATCACGCATAAGAAATTTTTCCATCATTGCCCATATCGACCACGGTAAATCAACCTTGGCCGATCGTATCTTGGAGATGACTGACACAGTCCACGAGCGCGATATGATGGCACAAATATTAGATACATTAGATTTGGAACGCGAGCGTGGGATTACCATTAAACTCAATGCGGTACAACTTTTGTATAAGGCAAAAGATGGTGAAACATATACGTTTCATTTAATCGATACACCTGGACATGTCGACTTCACCTATGAAGTTTCCCGTTCACTCGCAGCCTGTGAAGGTGCAGTTTTAGTTGTGGATGCGGCGCAAGGAATTGAAGCGCAAACACTTGCGAATGTCTATTTAGCTCTAGATAATAATTTGGAGATTTTACCTGTAATCAATAAAGTTGATTTACCTGCTGCACAACCTGAAGTTGTACGTCATGAGATTGAAAATATCATCGGACTCGACGCTTCTGAAGCACCATTAATCAGTGCTAAGAGTGGTTTAAACGTAATCGATGTCTTAGAACAAATCGTTAAATATGTACCTGCTCCAAATGGAGATATTAATGGACCACTTAAAGCGCTCGTATTTGATTCAATTTATGATACCTACCGTGGTGTTATTTGTTATGTCAGAATCAAAGAAGGCAGTGTAAAAGTTGGCGATAGTATTCACTTTATGGCAACCGGAGCTACTTATCTTGTGACTGAACTTGGAGTACGTACACCGAAAGAAGTTAAGAAAGATTTCTTAAGTTGTGGCGAAGTAGGATGGATTGCCGCAAGCATTAAATCCGTTAAGGATGTCCATGTTGGGGATACCATCACATTATCAACTAATCCAGCTGTAACACCGTTACCAGGTTATCGTATCTTAAATTCAATGGTATTCTGTGGATTATATCCTGTTGATGCGAATCGATACAATGATCTAAGAGAAGCACTTGAAAAACTACAACTCAATGATGCGTCATTAAAATATGAAGCAGAAACATCCCAAGCATTAGGCTTTGGGTTTAGATGTGGATTCTTAGGCTTATTACATATGGATGTCGTACAAGAACGTTTAGAACGTGAATACAATTTAACGCTTATTGCGACAGCACCTTCCGTTGTTTACCATGTATATTTAACCGATGGCACAATGGTTACGATTGATAATCCTGCTTTACTACCGGATGTTCAACGAATTGAACACATGGAAGAACCATATGTTAAGGCAACCATTATGGTCCCAAAAGAATACATTGGGGCAGTTATGGAAATAGCACAAAAGAAACGTGGAATATATAAAGATTTAATCTACATTGACGCAATTCGAAACAATTTAGTGTATGAACTTCCACTCGGTGAAATCGTATATGATTTCTTTGATAAATTAAAATCAGCCACAAAAGGTTATGCATCATTTGATTATGAATTTATTGGTTATCAACCAAGTAATCTTGTACGTATGGATATACTTATCAATACTGAACAAGTTGACGCATTGTCTTTAATTGTACATCGTGAATTTGCGTATCAAAGAGGTAAGATTATTACTGAAAAGTTAAGAACATTGATTCCACGCCAACAATTCGAAATTCCTATTCAAGCCGCTATCAACCATAAGATTATTGCGCGAAGTGAGATCAAAGCACTCCGTAAAAACGTATTAGCGAAGTGTTATGGTGGGGATATTTCACGTAAGAAAAAATTACTAGAGAAACAAAAAGAAGGGAAGAAACGCATGAAACAAGTAGGTTCTGTAGAAGTTCCTCAAGAAGCATTCATGGCTGTTCTTTCAATGGATGAATAATGGAAGATGTATTTGACATCATCCAAGCCTTTAGAGTAAAAAAAGGTTGGGATAAAACAGATACACCGAATGTATTAGCGAAATCAATTAGTGTTGAGGCCGCTGAACTTTTAGAGTGTTTCCTAGATGAAGAGTATGATCTTGATAAAGTTAAAGGTGAATTATCGGATGTGTTGATGGTAAGTTTAACCCTAGCCATGGACTTAAACATCGATGTTAAATCACTAATCGTAAACAAACTTTTAGAAGTGGACAAAAAATATGAAGACAAATAACCCTAAGGCACTGTATGTTCATGTGCCTTTTTGCGATGTAATATGTGCATACTGTGATTTCACACGCGTCAAAACACACCCTAAATTGATTGAAGATTATCTCTACGCTTTAGCACAAGAAATAAAACTTTATCCAGATATTCAGTATGAAACGATCTATTTAGGGGGCGGTACACCATCCGCATTGAATATCGATCAACTTACGACATTGTTTGAGATCCTTAAAGATCATTCTAATAAGGTTAAAGAATATACAATCGAAGTTAATCCAGAAAGTTTAAGCATCGAAAAAGTTGAGTTAATGGTTAGTTACGGTGTTAATCGCGTTAGTTTTGGAGTTCAAAGCTTTAATCAGGATGAACTCGTATTTATGCATAGAGCCCATACTATTCAGATGATACGTGATGGAATCACTATCTTAAGGAATGCAGGGATAAACAATATTTCAATCGATTTGATTTATGCATTACCAAACCAAACACTTGATAAATGGGAATACAATCTCAATCAAGCATTAACCTTAGATATTGATCATATTTCACTATACGCACTTACGATTGAAGAGAATGCGGAATTTGGCCGATTGAAAATCAAACCGATTGAATCTGAAATAGAAGAACAAATGTATTTCACCGCAATCGAATTCTTAGCTCAACATGGATTTAATCGTTATGAAATAAGTAACTTTACACGTACTAAGCCATCTATGCATAACTTACATTATTGGAGTTATGATGATTATATTGGTTTAGGACCTGGCGCTGTTTCTCTGTATCAACATAAACGTATTGAGAACACAAAAAACTTACTCTATTACAGCCAATTTAAGTTTCATGGTCAAATCATCGACTTAAGTCTTGAGGATGAAATGTTTGAGTTCGTTATGATGGGATTAAGAGTAAGAGATGGAATTAAACTATCACGTTTTAAGGAACGTTATAATTTGGAATTAACTGACGTATTTAAATTGGCCATCCAAAAAGGTTTAGATCATAAGTGGTTAGAGATAACGAATAATACACTAAGATGTACAGATGATGGTTATGGCTTATTACATGAAGTATTGGTTGAATTTATGAATTAAAAAGCTATTCATTTGATTGAATAGCTTTACTTTTATCGAGATAATTTCTTAAGTTATATACATCCAAATCATTGATTAATAGATTATAAGGAATTTTATTTAGATAAATACGATACATCTTAGTTTCAATTTTAAATAGTTTAGATGTATAGGCAAATAATGTGCCCAATACAAGCGATGTAATAATCGCAGATACTAACGAATAAAAATCAATGGTAAAGAATGCGGTTATAAATACAAAGAGGATTGATGTGATAAAGAATACAACTCTTGAATTATCTTTAACATACATACCAATCAAATCAATTGATTCAAGTTTATTTAAATCAAACGATTCACCTTTTATAAAAATAAATTTATGTTTCTTACCATCAATCCGAACTTCTTCAAGTTTATCCTTATCATTTAATACTCGCGCAAAAATTAGTTTATTCATAATCAGTTCCCCCGAAATGTATACTTTTACTCTAACATTTATACTAAATAAATTGAACAAATAAAAACGCATGATAATAGTAATTATTATTATGTTTATGTTAAGATTTCAATAAGGACCCATGTCAGGGATAATAGTGAACCAAGAGACACTTATAAAGTGGTTTTTTGTTTAACTCAAGGTGAAAAAAATGGATTTTCTCGAATTATTGACGCAACAATTAAATCAAAAAGGGGTAGTGGATAAATTAAGCAAATCTGTTAATGCGAATCCTGATCAAGTTAAAAAACTAGCTGATTTGGCTTTACCAACATTACTTCAAGCAATGAATAAGAATAGTAAGACAGAAGTAGGCGCAAAATCATTATCAAAAGCACTTGATCAACATGCGGATGATGATGTGGATGATGTAGGAAGTTTCTTAAATAAAGTGGATAAGAATGATGGTGCAAAAATATTAAACCATCTCTTAAATAATAAAGCTGGTGCAGTTGAATCAGGATTAGCTAAACAAACAGGAATGGATATGTCACAAGTTTCTGGCATATTAACAATGTTAGCTCCATTACTACTCGGTCAACTTGGTAAACAGAAGAAACAAGGTGGATTTGATTTATCGAGCCTTGGTTCATTACTGGGTGGATCAACAGGAAAAAATAATGATGTGATGAGTATGGTTTCTGGATTATTGGATAGTGATGGGGATGGCGATGTAATGGATGATGTAAGTAAACTATTAGGTGGATTTTTGAAGAAATAGTTTAAACGGATGGATGAACCAATATCAAAAAGGGAGGCTATACAATGGCTAAATTGAGTTTGATTGAGGGAATTGGTGAAGCATACGAAATTAAATTGAATGAAGTTGGGATTAAATCAATTGAGAAATTATTAGAAGCATGTGCAAGTAAAAAAGGTAGAGATGATTTAGCATCAAAAACAGGAATATCGGATAAACTTATTCTTAAATGGGCTAATCGTGCCGATTTAGATCGTATTAGTGGAGTAGGCAGTGAATACGCTGATTTACTTGAAGCAGCAGGTGTTGATACGGTTCCAGAACTTGCGAATCGTAAACCTGAAAACCTACTAAAGAAAATGTTAGAAGTAAATGAAGCTAAGAATTTAGTTCGAAAAGTTCCAACATTAAAACAAGTTGAAGATTGGGTAGATCAAGCAGGAAAATTACCAAGAGTTTTAAATTACTAGTTTTTAAATGGTTTCAACATCCATCCAACCATAAGAGGGTTAAATTAACCCTTTTTGTTTGCAATCCTTGCTAATCTATGATATATTAACAACGCTTTTGTACTGGGTTTATCGATTTCCTCATCGATCTACGCGGTATTGAAGGTCTGAAATAAAGGAGGATGAAACAATGTTATCAAAATTAGAAAAAACTAGCATCATTAAAGATTTCGCTCGTTTTGAAGGAGACACTGGTTCTGTAGAAGTTCAAGTTGCGGTATTAACAGCTCAAATTAATCGTTTGACTGTGCACTTGAAAGAACACAAGAAAGATTTCCATTCAACTCGTGGTTTAATGAAGATGGTTGGTACACGTCGTAGTTTGATGAAATATCTTCGTACTGAAGATCTAAATCGTTACCGTGAACTCGTTCAACGTTTAGGATTAAGAAAATAAGACAAGCTTCGGCTTGTTTTTTTTATGTTTTGTTTATGATTGGTCTATGATATGATTATCACGTCAAAAAAGAGGTAAAGAAATGGCAAAACAAGTATTTAATTTAGATTTCTGTGGAAGAAATCTATCAGTTGAAACCGGAGAAATTGCCAAACAAGCAGGAGGATCAGTTGTTATTCGTTATGAAGACACTGTAGTACTTTCTGTTGCGACTGCTAACAAGCAGGCGAAGGATATCGATTTTTTTCCACTAACCGTAGCGTTTGAGGAAAAACTTTATTCAGTTGGAAAAATTCCCGGAGGTTTTTTAAGAAGAGAAGGCAGACCTAGTGAACATGCGACATTAACATCACGTTTAATTGACCGTACATTACGTCCATTATTCGCTGATGGCTTCAGAAATGAAGTTCAAGTCATCAACACAGTATTATCAGTAGACAACGATCGTTCACCGGATATGGCTGCGATGTTTGGGGCTTCACTTGCACTTTGTGTGTCAAATGTTCCATTCAATGGTCCTATTGCAGGGGTTATGGTTGGTCGTGTTAATGAAGAGTTTATCGTTAACCCAACACAAGCAGAATTAGATAAATCAGACATTAATTTAATCGTTGCTGGGACAAAAGATGCGATTAATATGGTTGAAGCTGGCGCGAAAGAAGTTAGCGAAGAAATCATGTTAGAAGCGATGATGTTCGGACATGAATTTATTAAACAACTATGCGAATTCCAAGAAGAAATTGCTCGTGCTGCGGGCAAAGAAAAAATGGAAGTCGTACTTTATGCAGTTGATGAAGCGTTGGTCGCAAATGTTAAAACATTCGCTGAAGCACGTTTAGTAGAAGCTGTACGTATCAAAGAAAAATTAGAACGTTACGGTAAGATTGATGAAATTGAAGCAGAAACATATGCTCATTTTGAAGCACAAGAGTATGCAAGTGATTCTGTAAAAAATAAAACACTTAAACAAGTTAAAGAAATCTGTCATGACATCGTTGCGACAGAAGTTCGTCGTTTAATCTCAGTTGATAAGGTTCGTCCTGATGGTCGTGGTATTAGTGAATTACGTCCATTGAACAGTCAAATTGATCTATTACCAAGAGTTCATGGTAGTGCATTATTTACACGTGGTGAAACCCAAGTTCTTTCTGTTTGTACATTAGGTGCTTTAGGTGATAACCAAATCATCGATGATTTAACTGACGTAGAATACAAACGTTTCATGCATCATTATAATTTCCCTCCATATTCAGTAGGGGAAACAGGTCGTACAGGTTCTCCTGGACGTCGTGAAATTGGTCATGGTGCATTAGGTGAACGTGCGTTATTACAAGTATTACCTACAGAAAATGAATTCCCATACGCAATTCGTTTAGTTGCGGAAACACTTGAATCCAATGGTTCTTCATCACAAGCATCCATCTGTGCTGGCACAATGGCGCTTATGACAGCAGGCGTTCCGATTAAAGCTCCAGTAGCTGGTATCGCAATGGGTCTTGTGACATATGGTGATTTCTATACCGTATTAACCGATATCCAAGGGATGGAAGATCATTTCGGCGATATGGACTTTAAAGTAGCTGGTACAAAAGATGGTATCACTGCTCTACAAATGGATATTAAGATTGCTGGCTTAAACCGTGCAATTCTAGAAGAAGCTCTAGCTCAAGCGAAAATCGGTCGTATTCAAATCATGGAAAACATGTTAGAAGCAATTTCTGAAGTTCGTCCTGAAGTTGGACAATACGCACCTAAGATTGTTAAGATGCAAATTCAACCTGATAAGATTCGTGATGTCATTGGAGCAGGTGGTAAGATCATCAACCAAATCATTGCGGATTGTAATCAAGTTAAGATTGATATCGAAGATGATGGTCGTATCTTGATTTATCATACTGACCAAAATGCGATCAATAAAGCGAAAGCGATGATTGAAAGTTTAGTACGTAGTGCGAAAGTTGGAGAAATCTACGACGCTAAAGTTGTACGTATTGAAGCATTCGGCGCATTCGTTGAATTATTCCCAGGTACTGATGGATTATTACATGTCTCTAAGATCTCATACGAACGTGTTGAAAAACCAAGTGATGTCTTGAAGATGGGTGAAATCGTTAAAGTTATCGTTACAGAAGTTGATGAAAAAGGTCGTGTCAATGTGTCTCGTAAAGACTTAATGCCAAAACCTGAAGGATATGTTGAAAAGCCACAAGCCGATCGCAAACCAAAACCAGCATTTACAAAGAGAAGATCCGAATAATGAAGTGCACCCCAAAAGTTAGACAACTAACAGCTAGGGGTGCATTTTTTATATATAGATTAATTATAATTATTGAAAGAAAATGATGTCTATGAAAAACTATCATTTCAAATATGATAAAATAATGGGAAAGAGGTAAACTTATGGACTTTTATCAAGAAACATTAAACAGAAAAGAAGAAATGGTTAAGGATTTACAGGGATTAATTCAAATTCCTTCCTTACGTGATTTAGATACAAAAGCAGAAAATGCGCCTTTCGGTAAAGAACTTAGAAACGCATTGGATTATGTTTTAAATATGGCAAAAGAAGATGGCTTTAAAACGCGTGATTTAGAAGGTTATGCAGGGGTAGTGGAATTTGGCGAAGGAACTGAAATTATGGGTGTCTTAGGACATCTTGATATTGTGCCAATTGGGACAGGTTGGACAGTTAATCCATTTGGTGGTGAAATCAAAGAAGGATTTATTATGGGTCGTGGTGCACAGGATGATAAAGGACCAACGATGGCTGGTTATTATGCGATGAAAATCCTAAAAGAAATGGGCTTTAAACCATCAAAACGTGTATTCTTAATTGTTGGATGCGATGAAGAAACAGGTATGTCCTGTATGAAATATTACAATGAACATGGTGAGATTCCTGATTTTGGCTTTGTGCCAGATGCGGATTTCCCGGTTGTTTATGGTGAAAAAGGGATTATGAATTTAAGTTTAGATGGCGATGTACAAACTAAGATACTACGTTTAAAAGCAGGTGAAAGACCTAATATTTGTATCGGTGAAGCAAGTGTTACATTACTTGGATATGCACAGAATGATCTATTTAATTTCTACTTAAACACAAACCATTTAAAAGGTGAAGTAAGTGAATTAAATGGCGAAGTAACGTATAAAATCTATGGTAAGTTTAGTCATGGCGCAAAACCTGATGATGGGATTAATGCGGCTTGGCATTGTTTAAACTTTGTCGGTAGTGCATACAAAGATGAATTTGCGTCTAAAACTGCCACATTATTACGTGATTGGAGAGCTGAACCATTAGGAATTAAAGTATTTGGTTCACATATGGGTTATTTAACATTGAATATTGGGGTTGTGGAAATTGAACATAACCATGCACATATAATTCTTGATATACGCTATCCGAATGAAACCAATGATGAGTTTATCTTTAATACAATATGTAACACGTTTAAAGAAAATAAATCTGAACTATCTGTTTCATTAATCCAAGCGAAAGAACCTTTGTTTGTAAATCCAAAGAGTACACTTGTCTCTACATTAGAAACTATTTATCGTGATTATTCAAAAGATATGACAACACCTTTATTAACCATGGGTGGTGGAACTTATGCTCGTTCATTTAAGAATTTCGTCGCATTTGGGGCTGAATTCCCAACTCGTAATCGACCAGCATGGGTTGGACAAGTTCATCAAGCAGATGAAGGGTATGAACTTGAACAATTCTATTTAGCAACCGCTATTTACGCACAAGCGATTTACGATTTGTCGAAATAGTATGAGAATGCGGAATAAACCATGGGCAATGGATTTTATCAGTGCTCATCCAAGTGTTATACAAGATCCAAGTCTTTTAAAAGGGAAATGGAAAAAAGAGTTTAACGTTAAGAAAATAGTTTTAGAAATTGGTAGCGGAAAAGGTGATTATTGGCGCAAGATGGCTGAATTACAGCCAGATTGTTTATGGATTGCGTTAGAAAGAGATAAGAATGTCTCTGCGATAGCGCTTAAGAAAGATAATCCTAAAAATGCAGTATGGATTGTTGGGGATGCGGAAGAACTAGAGAATTGGTTTGATTTAAAAGAAATCGATACGGTTCATTTGAACTTCTCTGATCCATGGCCGAAGAAACGTTATCATAAACGTCGTTTAACATCGAATTTATTTATTGAACGTATGTTAAAGATTACAACAGATACTTCTGAGTTTAAATTTAAAACAGATAATAAAGATTTGTTTGAATATACATTATTAGTTTGGGAAGATTATCCATTACGATTAACTGAATTTAGTGTTGATTTCAGACGAAATGAACACAATGATGATGCGATTACTGAGTATGAACAGCACTTTATGGATTTAGGACAAGTCATCTATCGTGCTGTATGGAGGAAGAATGATGTTAAGTGAAAAATCAATTCAAACGCTAAAAGAATTAACTGAACTCATGGCCATTAGTGGTGATGAATCAGAAGTTCGTGACTATTTGAAAGATAAATACAGTGCATATACCAATGAAATCGTGTTTGATAATCTTGGCTCTGTGATGGCAATCAAGCGTTCAAAGAACCCAAATGCGAAAACGGTGATGTTGCTGGGACATATGGATGAAGTGGGTTTTGTGGTAAGAGATATCAATGAAAAGGGGTGTATCAGTTTAGCTCCAATTGGTGGTTGGTGGTCACAAACCTTGCTTGGTCAACGTGTAATTGTTAAGAATCGTTTAGGTAAAAAGTTTAAAGGGACAATCGGAAGTATTCCACCTCATCTATTAACGGATGAAGTAAGAGCGAAACCGATGGAACTTAAACATATGTTAGTTGATCTAGGGTTTAGCAGTAAAGAAGATGTAATAAACCATGGAATTCAAGTCGGTGATGCGGCAATTCTAGATGGTAATTTTGAAGTACTAACGGGCTCAAAACGTTTATTAGGTAAAGCATTTGATAATCGTTATGGATGTGCAATGGGTCTTGAAGTTCTAGAAGCCCTAAAGGATGTGGAACTTGATGTACATTTAGCAGTAGGAGCGAGTGTTCAAGAAGAAGTTGGTATTCGAGGTGCTCAAACCATCGCGTATAAGATTAAACCAGATGCGGCTATTATCTTTGATTGTTCACCCGCAAATGATGCGAGTGGTGATAAAACAGCGTTTGGTCAATTAGGTGCAGGACCACTTGTTCGTTTCATTGATGCGAACTTCTTACCACATCGTGGATTTATTAATCACTATGTTGATTTACTTGAGAAACATCAACTTCCTTATCAGTATTATCAATCTTTAGGTGGTACAGATGCAGGTGCAGTTCATCGCCAATATGAAGGAATTATGACACTTACGATGTGCATCTGTGCACGTAATATTCATACAAATAGTTCTATCATTGATGCGGATGATTACAGTAATGCACTAAGTGCTGTATTGAAACTTTTAGACACATTAAATAGTGATACAATAGAAGTGTTAAAGAAGGCTAACCAATAAATGCGTAAATTATTCGTTGTTTTATCGATTTTAATCGTCTTATCAGGGTGTTCATCAAATGCTTATTTTGATAATAGCTCCTATGATAAAGCGATATTAAATGCGAACAATCAAACAATGAGTGAATATTCTACAATGAATCGTGATTTATTCAGTTACTATATTCCGCCTTCAATTGGACGTAAATCAGCGACTGAGAACTCTGTCACATTGCGTAGTCACAATCAAAATATCTTAATGTATTTAGATGTTATAAACATTTTAAACCAATCGTATTATCGTGAAGAATCAAAAGCAATTCGTAAACTATTGAAGACTGAGAATGCATTCTATACGACAAGCGGATTCTATCAAAGTGTCGCATCGACTCCAACAGCCTATTTTGTAAGTTCGATAAAACTATCAGACGATACAGTACTGTTAAGCCTACAAACCGAACACTTTATCTTTACATCCATCCATCCATTATCCGTATCTCCTGACATCCTCTATGATATGTTACGAGTAGCGCGTAGTACAAAGATTGATCGTGAATTAATTCTAGCAGCGTATTCAAATCGTGAAGTCATTGATTTTAAAACCCAAAGTTTAAATATGTTTGCACAATCTGGGCCTGAATCAGGTACAGTTGTCGATATGATAAAAGAAGAAGATGATATTACATTCGATGAAAATTATTATGAAGGGTTTGATGAAAATGATCCACTCGTTGAGACGATCGACGGTGCAATAATTGAAGAGTAAGGAGAAAGACGATGTTAAAAAAACTTGCGTCCTTGTTGTTTGAAGAGGAAGAAGAAGTAATTGAAGAGGAATTAGAGCCAAAAGAAAAACCCGTTAAACCTGAACGTTCTTTTTTACCGCAAAGTAATAAAGAGAAACCTGTTAAACCTGAGCGTTCTTTAATCTCATCGATGAATCCAAAACCGGTAGAAGTAATTCCAGAAGTTGTTAAGGAAGATGTTAAACCAGTTGTCGAAGAAGAGGTTATACATGCGCCTGTTGAAGAATTAATCAAACCTTTAAAGACTGATTTTGGGATTGCGTTTGATGAACCAACACCTGTTCGTGAGAAACAAAGAGTGGTCAAAGAAAAACCAATTTATGAATTTAGACCGGTAATTAGTCCGATGTTTGGGGTGTCTGAATCCAAGAAAAATCAATCGGTTAAACATGTTGTAAATACTCCACAAACCTTAAAGAGAAGTCGTATTAATACGGTTATTAGTCCTATTTATGGGGATGTTGAGAATAAGAAGACACCTGAAACTCCTATTGTACGAAATGATAAACCTAGTTATAAGTTTGATCCATATATTGAACCTGAATCAAAGGATTTACCAAAATTTAAATCAGAGAATTATAGTTTAGATGATTTATTAAGCCCAATTAAACCACAAGATGATAAAGTAGAAGTGCATGAAACAAGTATTGAAGAGGATGAACTTGCTCATCAATTTTCGTTGTTTGATGATATGAAATAGAGGAGTTTACATGATATTTTTCCTAGGAATTAAAGGTGCCGGAATGGCAGCCTTAGCGTGTATGTTACATGAAATGGGTGAAGAAGTAGAAGGCTCTGATTTAGAGAAACATTTCTTTACTGAAGAAAAATTACTTCAAAATAAAATAAAAATTCATCCATTTAATACCTTTCCTAAAGATGGTTCAACCGTTATTATTGGGAATGCGTTTAAAGAAGACAATGATGATGTTAAAGTGATACGTGCGAATAGTACGTATACTGTGTATCGTTATCATGAATATTTAGGTAAATTACTTAAGAATTATCATGGGGTTGCGATTACAGGTTCACATGGTAAAACAACTACAACTAAAATGATGACTAGTCTTTTAAGTGTGTATAAACCAACTGCATATTTAATTGGTGATGGTAATGGACATTTAGAAGAGAGTTCGCATTATTGTGTAATTGAAGCGGATGAGTATCGTCGTTTCTTTTTATCGTATTTCCCTGAATATGCGGTTATTACGAATGTAGATTATGATCATGTGGATTATTACAAAGATGAGAAGGATTATGCGTCTGCGTATGAACAGTTCGCTTTAAATGTATCTAAAGCGATTATGGTTTATGGGGATGATCCTGAAATTCGTAAATTAGATTTAAAAGCTAATGTTTATACCTATGGTTTAGAGCCATCTGATGACTTGTACGCTAAAGTTATAACAGAGAACGAACATGAGACTATTTTCGAATTATCATTCTTAAATGAATATAAAGGAATCATGCGTATACCGTTTTCTGGGCGTCACCTCTTGTGGAATGCCTTAGGGTGTATCGGAATTGGTTTATTAGAGAATATGCCTCTAGAGCTAATTGAAGAGGGTTTAGGACGATTTGAGAATGCGGCACGTCGATTCAAAGTTGAAGTGAATGGTCCAAATGTATATATTGATGATTATGCCCATCATCCAACTGAAGTCAGTGTCACTATTGATGCCGCAAGACTTCGTTATCCTAACCATAAATTAATCGCAATCTTCAAACCTCATCGTGTATCACGTCTATTCCATTTCGCGGATGCGTTTGCCAAAGCATTAGATAAAGCAGATGAAGTTTATCTCTGTGGATTCAGCGCAATCGATGATCAAGAAGCAGGCTATGATATTACCATTGATTATTTGAAAGAACGCTCTAAAAAAGCAATTGTTATAGAAGAAAATGATAATGGTGCGAAGCTTTTAAATGCTTCAGGACCAGCAGTTTATCTATTCATGAGTTCGAAAGATATTTATGGATTAGCCAATTTATTGAAAGTCTATCAAAATCATTGAAAATATTTTCATTCTTAACTATAATAAGGTTAAAGAGGTGGAACTATGGATGCATTTTTCTTGGCTTTAAAAGAGATATCAGTACTAGTGCTACCAACTTTAGGTGCGCTTGTACTGATATTTTTATTGTTTTTATTCTATCGACTCTATTTAATGATGAAGAAAGTCGATTTACTACTCGATCGAGTAGATAAAACAATGAACATCGTAGATAAAGAATTAAATGACTTACAAGTTTCAATCGGTGTCATCACCAGCTTAGCGAATGGAATCATAACAGTACAGAATTTCACAAAACATTCTGTCACTACATTAGCGTTATTCCTAGTCGAGCATTTTGAAACAATTAAAGCTTGGATATTTGGAATATTTGATAAGAAGAATGAGGTTCAAACACCTGAACCTGAAGAAGAGCAAAACGCTTAGAAAGGCACAGATATGGAAGACATTAAGAAAACATTTGAAAAAGTGGTAGAGTCAGGAAAAGATCTAGCAGAAGATATCCATCTTAAAGAGAACTTTGAAAAAGCCAAAGATGTGACTTTAGATGCGGTTGATAAAGTTGCACAAAGATTTGAAGAATTAAAAGAAGATGAAGAATTGAAAACGAAAATTAAAGATAAAGCGGATGATGTCGTAGAATCCGGTCGAAAAATAATTGATGATATTCGTGAAAATGAAAATGTACAAAAAGTTGTGGAATCCGTAAAAGAAGGCGCAAAAGTTGTTTCAGATAAAACCGTTGAATTCTTCGAAAAACCTGAAGTACAAGAAAAGATAGAAGTTGCTAAAGAAAAAACCTTGGATATTGCCGAAAAGGGCATTGAAAAGTTAAGAGAATGGTTAAAACCTAAACAGAAGGATGATGAAGAATGAAACGTGTAACGATCTATGATGTCGCAAAAGAAGCGAGAGTATCCCTAGCCACTGTATCCAGAGTTATTAATGGACTCGAAATTGTAAGAGAAGACACACGTTTACGCGTTAATGAAGCAATTGATAAATTAGGCTATAAACCAAATGCGATTGCGCAAGGATTAGCCCTACAAAAAACCACGACCATTGCGTTAGTTGTACCTGAAGCGAGTTTCTCGTATACAGGACAAATTATCAATGGATTATTGGATGTGGCTAAGATTTATAAATATAACATCGTTTTACATACTGTATCTGAAGGTATTGTCGAAATTGGTGAGATTATCGAAACGATTATCAAATCAAGAGTTGATGGAGTTGTCATCTATAACGATAAGCTTATGTATGATGAACTTAAAGCATTAACCCATTACCAATTCCCAATCGTATTAATCGGTAATAAGATGTCCACAAATAACATCTGTTCAGTTTATGTTGATTTAGAAAAAGCTGTATTTGAACTTGTGACTAAATACCTTGAAATGGGTAAGAGCGATATCGCAATTGTCCAAGATCGTAAGAATAAATACATGGTAGAACAATTGATCAAAGGTGCTACATTAGCGTTTGAACGTAAAGGGTTAATCTTTGAACAGTTTATTGAGATTCCACCAGAATATCGTAGTTCATATATGTATCTTAAAGAATACTTTAAAACACGTCGCCATGATTTAGTCATTGCACATCGCGATTCACAAGCTCTAGCAGTTGCGAATGCGGCGTTTGAAAATAACATCAAAGTTCCAGATGAACTAGAAATCGTATGTATTATCGATTCGAAGTACAACTCAATGGTTCGTCCTCAACTATCATCGTTTACCATTCCTTCGTATGATTTAGGCGCAGTATCAATGCGTGTTATGACGAAGATGTTAAAACAAGATGAATTTGATGATCGTGAAATTGAATTAAGTTATCTATTTACACCTCGTCAAACAACGAAGTAATTGTAAAATTGGTTTGGTAGTGTATAATGATTTTGCGTAGATTTGGCAGAGTAAATTCGCGTTTGTTCAAGAGAGATAATGGCGCTGAGAATTATCACAAACAGAGATTGAATACACCAAGGAGCAGCTTTATGCAAAGTAAGGCCGTATGCCGCGTTAAGGTTTAAAGTGACGAAAGTCAACTAAGGTGGTACCGTGCACAAGCACCCTTGGAAGGGTGCTTTTCTATTATAAGGAGGAAAAAATGGAATTTTTCGATGAACTAAAATGGCGTGGACTAATTAAAGATGTGACAGATGAAGAGGGGTTTATTGAGCGACTCAAGAATCCACTCGTATTGTATTGCGGATTTGATCCAACTGCAGATTCTTTACATATTGGTGGACTCCAACAATTATTACTCTTAAAACGTTATCAGACACATGGTCATACGCCAATTGCACTATTAGGTGGCGCAACAGGTATGATTGGTGATCCACGTCCAACAACTGAACGTAAATTATTAAGTTTAGAAGAAATTATTGAGAATGGTAAAAAGATTCGTGTCCAATTGGATAAGTTTTTATCGAGTGAAGGTAAGAATGCGCTTATCTCACTGAATAATTATGATTGGTTAAGCAAAATTGATTTATTGACATTCTTACGTGATTACGGTAAGTACTTTAACGTAAACTACATGATTAATAAAGAAACGATTTCAAGTCGTTTAGATACCGGTATTTCATATACCGAATTTACGTACACAATCTTACAAGCCATCGACTTCTTACATCTTTACCAAAACTTCAACTGTGAATTACAAATTGGTGGTAGTGATCAATGGGGTAATTTAACCAGTGGTACAGAACTTATTCGTAAGACTGTTGAAAATAGTAAAGTATTTGGTGTAACATCACCCCTTATCACAAACAGTGATGGGACAAAATTCGGTAAATCAGAAGGTAAGAATATTTGGTTAGATGGCGAAAAGACAAGTCCATATCATTTCTACCAATACTGGATGAATGTATCCGATGCGGATGTGGTTGATTTCTTAAAACGTTTATCGTTCCTTACGAAGCCTGAAATTGAAGCACTTGAGGATAAAGTTAAAACACAAGCGCATTTAAGAGAAGCACAAATATCACTTGCAGAAGAATTAACTGAACTTGTGCATGGAACAGAAGGTTTAACAAGTGCGAAGAAGATTACAGCAGTATTCTTTAATGGCGCATGGGATACCTTAAGTGAATCTGAATTAAGTCTTGCGTTAAGTGATGCGCCTAGTTTAAACTTAGAGGGTAAAAGTTTATTGATTGATGCGCTTGTAGAAGGTAAAATCTGTAGTAGTAAACGTGAAGCACGTGAAATGATTACAGGGGGTTCGATTACGGTGAATGGAACCAAAGTCACATCACTTGAATTTAAGTTAGAGCCTAAAGATGCGTTCTTTAATCAATACACTGTCATTAAAAAAGGAAAGAAGACCTATTTTGTGGTCAAATTTGGTAAATAATAATGGATATTAATTGGGTATTAATGGGTATTACGTCTGTACTGACAATCTTCATCATCGTGATTCGTTTAAGTGAAGTGATTAAATATCGTAATAATGTCAAAGTATTTTATGAGAAAAACAAAGATGTAGAAGTATTATTTAACAATAAACGTAATATTTATATGTTTGTTGTATTAGCTTTTGTCGTATTTACGATTTCTCTATTCGTAGAAGGTTCAGTCGTCGAACGTTTCTCTATGGCGATTATATTTGCGGTATTGTGTATTTCTGAAGCATTCTCTGCTTGGATGAATTCACGTTTATTCAGTAGTGATAAAGAATTCATGTATGGAATCGTCTATGATCGATATCGCTCAATTAAGACTTATAAACCAAAAGGTAAACGTAGTACAATTATTCTTACCCTTAAGAATGATGAATATGTTGTGCCAAATCTAGTTGCGGAATTAGTTCAGAATAAAGTAAAAGGCATCAAAAATTCAAAGAAATAATTTAATCTGTTATAATTAATGCGAGGTTTTCAAATGCGTAAATATTTGGTTGGTTTAATGATCAGTTTATTATTAGTTGGTTGTAGTAATAGTGAAACAATCTTAAAAGAAAAATATGAGACGTATAAACTCGATTATCAGAGTATTTTAAATACGACACAATTCAAGTCCACATCCAATTCTTTTGCGGTATCATCCAGTATCACAGATTTAAATGATGGGACTTTTCGTTACGATGTATTTGTGGATGAACCTAAGATTGCGATGTATGATGTCGAGATTTTAGCGATTGTGGATGATGGATTATTGATTATTTCCGATGAAATGATGCCAAGTATAGGGATATATGAAGATTCTGAATATCATTTAATTCCTTTCCAAGTTGATGCGGAATTAGGGTATCAAAAAGGATTTAATTTAAATGGTATTGTGAAGTCTGGCAAAGTAAATATAAAAGTTCTTGTGATGTGGAAAGACTATTTTAAGATTAAAACAGAACGTGAATACTTTAGTTTTGATTTAGATGTTAATCCACCTGTACAAGTAGAAACACCTGTTGTAGAGGATACAGAATGAATGATCGTCAAAAACATTCTTTAATATTAGGCGGACTAACCAGCAGTGCTGGTGTTTTTATTTCAAAAGCGATTGGTATCTTGTATGTAACACCGTTTACGATGTTAGCGACTGATGCGAATCTTTCGTATTATGCGCGAGCGTATAACGTGTATGAAATTGTATTAAACGTATCGATTGCGGGATTACCGTTTGCGATTGCGACAATGGTTGCGAAGTACCAACTTAAAGGTAAGTTTAAAACAGTATTGTTAGTACGTAAGTTATCAACTGCGATATTAGCGTTATTAGGCTTTGTGGCTATGATTTTCTTATTCTTCGCAGCTCATCCGATTGCGCAATTCTCAGTCAGTGGGGCAGCGAATTCAATTGAAGTTATTCGAACACGTAATGTCATGATGATCATGGCTTTAGCTGTCTTTACTGTTCCTTTATTGAATAGTTATCGAGGGTTTTATCAAGGATTAAAAGAACTTAAAATATATGCATTTTCGCAAGTATTTGAGCAGATTGCGCGTGTTGCGTTCTTATTAGGCATTGGATTCTTACTCGTTTATGTCATGAAATTTGATGCGATATGGGCTGTATATGCGGCCATTGCGTCTACTTCATTATCTGCAGTCGCATCAATTATTTATTTTATTCAGAAGGATAGAAAATATTTAACTGAGATCAAAGCTAAGGCTGATATTAGTGATGAAGATGTTCCAAATCAAAAAGAAATAATCAAAGAAATGTTCTATTTCTCTGTTCCATTTCTTCTTAATGTGTTCATGAATAACAGTAATAATACAATTAACTTACTCTTCTTTAATAAAGCAATGTTAATGCATGGGGATACGATACAAACGGCAGACATGTATTATTCGATGGTTATGTTTACCACGAATAAATTAACTTCTATTCCACAGGTAGTCGCACCCGGATTCATTACCGCTATCATCCCATACGTCACAACTGCATTTGAGAATAAAGACCTCAAGCAGATGCAAAGTCATGTCCAAGATTCAATCGAAACGGTATTCTATATCACACTCCCATTAGCGTACTTCCTATTTGGGATTAGTACGGAAATCTATTATGTCATGTATGGTTCCCATAGCTTACAAATGGGGGGTGAAGTATTGATGTATAACAGTATTACCGGTATCTTGTTTAACTTAGCCGCTGTATCAAACGCATTGATGATGGCATTACGCTTGCGTAAACAAAATCTCATTGTGTCATTTGGTGGCGTCTTATTAAAGTTTGCGTTGTTTGTCCCATTAATTGTAATGTTTGGATATAAAGGTAGTATCTATTCTAATGCGATTAATCAACTCGTATTATTCATAATCAATATGTACTTAATTAAGAAGACCTATCAAGTCTCTTATGGCAGAAGTATCAAACGGGTTAGTTTAATGTTTATTGGTCTATTTACGATGCAGATGAGCTTCTTTGCCTTACGTGCTATTGGATTAAATGTAATTGATCAAGGTAGACTTATCGCATTAATCGAATTGGGTATTTATGGAGTAGTAGGCGTACTTGTATACTTATTCTCTACTTCATACTTTAAACTCCCACAGAATATCTTAAATTTAGATCTAAAACGATTAGTAAAGAAAGTGAAAAACACATGAGACTCGACAAATTATTAGCCCATAATGGATTTGGAAGTCGCAAGGAAGTCAAACGATTGATCCGTGGCGCACAAGTCATGGTCAATGGAGAAGTTGTGACAGATGATGATTATCAAATAAATGAAACAGATGAAGTTGAACTATTTGATTTGAATATAAGTGTAGAGACTAAACAATATTTCCTATTAAACAAACCAAAAGGTTGTATCTGCTCGAAAGATAATAGCCAATATCCATCGGTATATGAATACATCCATGAAAATGTATTGCCCGATACCAACGCATTTGGTCGATTAGATGCCGATACGGAAGGGTACTTAATCATCAGTAATGATGGTCAATTAGGTCATCGTTTACTAGCTCCTAAACATCATGTTGTAAAAGGGTATAGAGTCACATTACGTGAACCATTCAATCCAAAGTTTATAGAAGCGATCCATAAAGGAATTGCGATTGATAAGAATGAAATCTGTGAACCAGCATCCATCGAAATAATTGATGATAAAACAGTGAAGCTATTAATCTCACAAGGTAAGTATCATCAAATCAAACGTATGATGATTGCGTGTGAGAATGAAGTTGTGGATCTCTATCGTTATCAATTTGGACCACTTATTGATGATGGTAGTTTAGCGGTTGGAGAATATCGTAGATTAACCGATAACGAAATAGAATTACTGAAACAGATTTCCTAGTGAAGTCTGTTTTTTTTAATAATAGGTAAAAAAAAGAACATTTTTCAATGTTCTAATTTATCTTATCGGTTGTAGAATTCAACAACTAATGCTTCGTTGATGACATCATTTAATTCAGCACGTTCTGGCAAACGTACATATGTGCCTTTCATCGCTTCTTTGTCGAATGTAACATAGTTCTTTGTAGAAACTGTTGATTCTAATGCTTCTTTGATTGCTGGAACAGTACGTGATGCTTCTTTAACAGAAATCACTGAGCCAGGTTTTACGATGTATGAAGGAATATCAACTTTTGCGCCATTGACCAAGATATGGCCATGGTTTACGAGTTGACGTGCTGCACGACGTGTTCTGCCTAAACTCATACGGTATACTACATTGTCTAAACGACTTTCTAATAAGAATAAGAAGTTATGACCAGTGTTACCTTTTAAGTGTTGAGCTTTTACGTAAGTGTTGTAGAATTGACGTTCGTTAACACCATATGTGAAACGAATACGTTGTTTTTCACGGAGTTGTTGTCCGTAGTTAGTTAGTTTTGCAGGACGTGAATCTGGTGCTTTACCAGGTGCAGTCGTACGTGGTCTCTTACCAGCAAATTCTTCGCCAGTTTCAAGAATTGAAAATTGTAAGCGTCTCGATACTTTCCATACCGGACCATTAATGCGTGCCATTGTGTTACCTCCTATGGTTTAATCAAATCTAGGGGGACAAATTTTCATCTAATGTGTTAATCTAAGAGTTTCACCGTTGCAGCTTGGTTACTAATCGCCAGTTGTGATTAACGCTCGTTATATGACTTTGTCTGCCGCGTTTTGACGCTTTAACAGTTTAGCATTTGTGAACCCTATTGTCAAATGATGAAAGAGTCGAAACAGGGGTGTGATTATGATACAATAAAAAGGAGGTGAAATGGTATGAATTTTGACATAATTTTACAATATTTACAACGTATTGAAGTACAAATCGCACTAGCTGTTCTTATTGTTTTTGTCATCGCATTTTTGGTTGTAAAACGGTTTAATTTACATCAATTAAAACAGAAAATGCAGGCAATTGAGAAACGTTATAACAACGTTAAGAGTATACCATTACCTTTCAAATTAAACAAAGCGGTCGCATTGGCGCGTGTTAATCCAGAAATACTTGCGAATGTGAATGATTTTAAGAATAGCTTTGAAGATATCCAAGAAAACTTTAAATCAATTGTGAATGTATTGGCTGAGACAGAGGATGCACTAGTTGTGGGTAAAAGTAAACATGCGAAACTTAATCTACAAGATTTAGCACAGATGTTAAACCAAATCGAGAAACAAGTGGATCAATTAAACAGTAAATTAGATAGTATCTTAGAAGAAGAAAACCAACAACGTGGACAGATTACAGAGTTGAAGGAAATATTTAGACATACGAAAGCTGATTTGACAGCACGTAGTGTACAGTTAGCGCATAGTTTACCAACGCTTGAACAACGTATGAATGATATTGAAAAATCATTCACAAGTTTTGAAGAATGGATGTATGCGTCTGAGTTCGCGAAGGCAAAAGAGAAGATGGAAGAGATTCAAACCAACTTAACTGAAACAAAGGTATGGTTGGATGTATTACCAGAATTGATTAGCTTAGCGAATGGAATTATACCGAAACAAATTGAAGAAATTGCGGAATATACAAAACGTTTAAATAGTCGTCAAGTATATACAAAACATATTGAAGTAGAGAAAAATTTAGAGTTAATCTCTGAGACTACAGGTCAAGATCGCATTAGTTTAAGTCGTTGTTTAGTTAAAGAAGTTGAAGAACATTTACGTGAGAATCAGAAACGTTTAAGTCAAGTGTTAACTTCCTTGCAAAAAGAAGAAGCGGCGCATGATGAGTTAGCTAAAACTCTTGATTCAGTTGGTATAAATATTAATGAGATTCGTGAATTACATAGTAATTTAGTTGAACACCTAAAGAAAGATGCAGGTCGCTTTGGATGGGAAGACTTAACTGAATTATTAAGTGATAAAGCGAAGTCACTTAAACAATTAGAAATTAATTATAAACAACATGTCAAAATGTCAGAGGATAATAGTTTGCCGGCGAGTACATTAATGATGAATCTTAAAGAATCCATTCAATTGATTCATAATACGAAGAACGATTTAAATCATGCGGCAGAACGTTTATCGGCAGCGCGTAATGATGAAGAACGTGCGAAGAAACAACTCCTTAAATTACACTTAATTATGAATGAAATTCAAGTTAAGATTCGTAAGTTTAGATTACCTGTTATCTCTGAAACATATGAAGGTGATTTGCGTAAATCCTATCAATATGTTAATAGTATTGCGAAGTTGTTGGATGAATCCACCATTGATATACAACTCTTAAATGCGACCGTTAATGATGCGATTGATCATATCTATAAACTCTATAACAATGTGAATAATCTTGTTGGGACAGTAGAAATGATTGAGAATGCGATTGTATATGGGAATAAGTATCGTAGTTTAGATTCAGAGCTTGATACACAACTTACACGGGCTGAATTACTTTATCGCAATGGGGATTATACCCAAGGAATAAAAGTTGCGATTGCGGCTATTGAAGCGGTTCAACCGAAACATTTTGAAGGATTAATTAAGGAGAATGCAAAAAGTGCACACTGATTCGATTTATTTTGACCACGCTAGTTCTACACCGGTCCATCCAGAAGTATTAAAAAGTTTAACTGAATTAAGTCCAATTCATTATGCGAATAGTGAATCACTTCATGAGGCTGGTTTAACCATACAAACCATGATGCGTAAGAGTCGTGAGGCGATTGCGACAATGTTAAGTGTAAATTCCAATGATTTATATTTTACCTCAGGCGCTACAGAATCAAATAATATCTTAGTTAAAGGGATTGCTTTTGCGTACCAAAAAAAGGGTAAGCATCTTATCACTACATCGGTTGAACATTCAAGTCTTCTAGATTCATTTCTAGACCTTGAATCTTTTTTTGGGTTTGATGTTACATTCTTACCTGTAAACAGTGAAGGAAGAATCAATCCAGAAGATTTAAAGAAGGCATTACGTCCTGATACAACACTTGTTAGTATTATGGCTGTAAATAATGAAATTGGAACGATTATGCCAATTAAAGAATGTGCGAAAATTGTGCATGAAAATTCAAATGCGATTTTCCATGTGGACGCTGTTCAAGCCCTTACAAAGATAGATTTAGATTTAAGTTATATTGATTGTGCTAGTTTCTCAGCGCATAAAATAAATGGCGTAAAGGGAAGTGGATTATTATACAAAAAGAATCATGTCGAATGTCATCCTATTATTACAGGTGGTCAACAGGAACATGGTTTACGTCCTGGAACTCCCAATGCGATTAATCATATCTTATTGGCTAAAACAATGCGTTTAGCGTTTGAGAATCATGTAAATAACGAACATATCGTTAAAGAAATTAAAGCTTACTTAGTAAGTGAGATAAGTCAAATGGAGAATGTTGTAATTAACAGTCCAAGTGATTTATGTTCAAACTATATCCTTAATATTTCATGTTTAACAGTTCCTTCGCAAGTAATGTTAAGTTGGTTGAATCAACACAAAATCTATGTCTCCGCAATGGCAACATGCCTTAATCGTGATATACATCCATCCCATGTTTTATCCGCTATGGGAATTGATGGTAATCGCTTAAATGGTGTATTAAGAATCAGTATCGGTTATACTAACACCATGGAACAAGCCCATAAGCTTATTTCAGTGTTAAAAGAAGGGATACGAATCCATGGCAGAGATTAAAACAGATCGTATATTAGTACGATTTGGGGAATTATCCAATAAAGGTAAAAACCGTAATTTATTCGTAAGACAATTGATACAGAATCTAAAGTATCAATTAGCCAATTACCCTGAATTACGTTATCGTAATCAATTTGATCGTATTATGATTGAATTGAATGGAGAGAATGAAAACGAAGTGTTAGAACGTGCTAGTCGCGTTTTTGGCATACGTTCACTAAGTCCTGTAATTGTGACAGATACTGATTTTGAAAAGATATCTGAAGCGTGTTTAGTACTGATGCAGAATGAAAAAGTTGGGACGTTTAAAGTAGTGACCAATCGAAAAGATAAGACATTAAACTTTTCATCTAATGATGTCAATCTAAGTGTTGCGAAAACAATCCTTAGTCAAACAGACCATAAAGTTGATGTTCATCATCCAGATATTAAAATACGTATTGATATCGATGCAGAAAAGACGAGTATTGCGGTTAAAACAATTCTCGGTGCACAAGGCTTTCCTATCGGAGTAGGGGGTAAAGCTCTATTACTTCTATCAGGTGGTATTGATTCTCCGGTTGCGGGTTATTATACAATGAAACGTGGCGTAGAGATTGAATGTATTCACTTTGCGGCTCCACCTTACACAACCATTCAAGCATTGGATAAAGTAAAACGCTTAGTTGAACATCTATGTGAATACCAACCTCGTATTAAACTACATATTGTTCCATTTACAGAGATACAACTCGAGATTTATAAGAAAGCACATCCAGCATATACGGTTATTTTAATGCGTCGTCAGATGGTTAAAATGGCTGAAAAGATTATGCATGATAATAAGATGTTAGCGATTGTAAGTGGCGAAAGTTTAGGTCAAGTCGCAAGTCAAACCCTACAGAGTATGGGATGTATTCAAGATGCGGTCGATAGTTTAATCTTAAGACCTTTGTTAACCTTCGATAAGA
Source organism: uncultured Erysipelotrichaceae bacterium (assembly GCA_942492995.1). Taxonomy (GTDB): domain Bacteria; phylum Bacillota_I; class Bacilli_A; order Erysipelotrichales; family Erysipelotrichaceae; genus UBA2212. Next base: position 899,146 of record OW818653.1, on the reverse strand, counting down.
ATGAAATTATTGATGTGTCAAAGAAGATAAATACCTATGAAACATCGATCTTACCATTTGAAGATTGTTGCACCATATTTAGTGTAACCAATCCAATTACCAAACCAAAATTAAAAATTGTATTATTAGAAGAAGCGAAATGCGAAATGGATCAACTAATTGAAGAAGCACTTAACCATGTTGAAACAGTTGAAATCCGTTACCAACAAGAAAGTTATCTATAGGAGGCATTATGGCATTTGATCGTTTAACCGAAAAACTAACGGAAAGTTTTAGACGCATTACGAAACAAGATCGTATCTCAGAGAAACATCTAGATACGCTTTTAAGCGATGTAAGATTCGCTTTATTAGATGCGGATGTGAATACACAAGTTGTGAATCAATTCTTAGAAAAGATTCAAACAACCGCTCTTAATCAAAAGATATTAACTTCACTTAAACCGAATGAAGCATTAATGAAACTTGTCTATGATGAATTAGTTGAATTATTAGGTCCTGAAACACCAAGCTTTGATTATCAAAAAGGACAACGTAAGGTTATTCTCTTTGTTGGTCTACAAGGTACAGGTAAAACAACATCTGCCGCAAAATTAGCTCAACTCTTACGTTCTAAGAAAGATCGTAAAGTATTATTGGTTGCGGCAGACTTAGCACGACCAGCAGCGATTGATCAATTAGAAATACTAGCAGGACAAGCAAAGGTTTCTGTCTATGTTGAAAAAGACCAAAAGAATTCGTTAACTCTCGTTAAAAATGCGATGAAGTTTGCGGATAAAGGTGACTTTGATACCATCATCGTTGATACAGCAGGACGTTTAGCGATTGATGAAGCGTTAATGTTAGAACTTAAGCAAGTTCATGATTATTTAAAACCAGATGAAGTCTTATTAACCGTTGACGCCATGACAGGACAAGATGTAATACATACAGCAGATGGTTTCAATAAGAACTTAAAACTAACTGGACTTGTTGTGACGAAGTTTGATGCGGATGCGAAGGGTGGTGCTGTACTTTCAGTTAAAGCACTAACGGGTGTTCCTGTTAAATTAGTTGGGACCGGTGAAAAGTTAGATGATACCGATATCTTCTATCCTGATCGTATGGCAAACCGTTTAATTGGGATGGGTGATTTACTCAGTCTCGTTGAACAAGCACAAGAAAAGATGGATGTAGAAGCTGGACAGAGAAGTATGGATCGTATCATGGAAGGTTTATTTACTTTTGATGATATGTTAGACCAATTTAATCAACTATCTAAAATGGGTTCTCTACAGAACATGTTAAAAATGATTCCTGGCGCAAGTCAATTAGCGAATCAAGTGAATGATACTGAATCCAATGCGATGATTAAGAAGAATAAAGCAATTATTCTTAGTATGACTCCAGATGAGCGTGAAGATGCGTCACTCTTACGTGCATCGCGTAAGAATCGTATAGCGAAGGGTAGTGGTACGACATTGAATGATGTGAATAAATTGATTAATCAATATGAAAAAGCAAAAGATCAAATGCGTTTATTAAAACGATTAGCAAAAAATAATCCAAATATGCGATAGTGTCAAGGTAAAAGACTTGACAGATAATTTATATACGATATACTAAACAAGTAAAAACAATAGGAGGACATTATGGCAGTAAAAATTCGTTTAAAGAGAATGGGTGCAAAACAAAATCCATTTTACCGTATTGTAGTAGCAGACTCACGTTCACCAAGAGACGGACGTTTTATTGAAGCAATTGGTTATTATAACCCAGCAACAACTCCAGCAGAAGTTAAAGTTGACAGCGAATTAGCACTTAAATGGTTAGCTGATGGTGCACAACCTTCCGATACAGTTCGTAACTTGTTATCAACTGCGGGTGTTTTAAAAGCATTCCACGATTTAAAGAACGCGAAGTAAATCAATATGAATCTTGAACAAGCATTATTGGAGTTGGTTCAACCTTTAGTGGCAGACAAAACCAGTTTGAGTGTCAAAGAAATGGCAAGCTTGGATGAGAATGAAATATTACTTTATGTTTACGCTAAGAGTGAAGATGTGGCTCGTTTAATTGGACGTCAAGGAAGTATGGCTACCGCATTACGTAATGTGATGGCGATTGCGACACGTCTTCAAAATAAGCGCATTTCCATTAAATTTGAATCTTACTAGGATGCGTCGCATCCTTTTTTAAACTTTAGGACAATTATGACAAACGAAAAAATTAGAGTTGGTAAAATAGTAAAAGGCTTTGGAATCAAAGGTGAAGTTAAGGTAAAGATATTTACCGATTTCCCTGAGAAACGATTTAAGTCAAAGAAAATCTTGTACATTCAAAGAGAATCAGGCTTTTTAGATGTGACCATTGAATCCGTACGTTATCATCAGGAACATGCTCTCATTAAGTTTGTTGGCTATCCTGATTTAACCAGTGTTGAACCTTTAGCACAAAGTGATGTATATGTCGATAAATCAAGTATCGATACGAAAGAGAATGTCTATTACTTCCAACTCATGAATATGGAAGTTTATGATGAGACTGATCGTTTAATTGGTACGGTAAGTGATGTGATGGAAACACCAGCTCATGCGATACTGCGTATTAAGACGGATGGTAAGGATATCCTTATTCCATATGTTGATGCGTTTATCGTAAAAACCGATGCGAAGAAGAATCGTATTACGGTTAAATGGATGGAAGGTTTATGAAAATAAGTATCTTGACACTATTTCCAGAGATGTTTGATGGTTTTTTAAACACATCAATCATAAAGAAAGCACGACTAAAAGAGTTGGTTGAGATTGAATGTATTGATATACGTTCTTTCACAACGAATAAACACAATCGTGTGGATGATTATCCATTTGGGGGTGGTCAAGGTTTAGTTATGGCTGTTCAACCTGTGTTAGATGCTTTGAATTCTATTAAACAATCGAATTCATATACTCTAATCAGTAGTCCTAAAGGGACAACGTTTAATCAAAAGAAGGCTCGTGATTTAAGTTTAAAAGATCATATTATCTTTATCTGTGGACACTATGAAGGTATTGATGATCGTATCTTAAACTATGTGGATGAAGAGATTTCCATTGGGGATTATATTCTTACAGGTGGTGAATTAGCGTCTATGGTAGTAACAGATGCGGTTGTACGATTGATTGATGGGGTAATCAAAGAAGCTTCTCATCAAGATGAATCCTTTGAGGAACATCGCTTAGAATACCCTCAATTCACACGTCCATTGATCTATGATTCAATTGAAGTGCCTGCAGTATTATTATCGGGTCATCATGAAGATATTCGTAAGTATCGTTTAAAAGAATCATTACGTCAAACCTGGAAGAAACGTCCTGACTTGTTTTTAAAAGAACCGTTGGATAAAGAAGAGGCGTTATTGATGATAGAAATATTGAAAGAAGAAATCAAAAAGGGTTGATTTAACCATCAATCTATGATAAATTAATTAAGCCTATGGCTAGGCAGTTCCGCTGTGCATTCGATACAAGAACTGTGAGAAAAACAAGGAGCGCGAAAATATGCAATTGAATTTAGTTGAAGAAATTATTCAATCACAATTACGCACTGATTTACCTGATTTCAAACCTGGATACCAAGTCCGTGTGGATGTACGTATTCAAGAAGGTGAAAAATTCAGAATTCAGGCGTTTGAAGGATTAGTAATTGCCCGTCAGGGAAAAGGCATCGGTGAAACATTTATCGTTCGTAAAATGTCGTCACAAATCGGGGTAGAAAGAACTTTCCCAGTTCATTCACCTATTATTGAGAGTATTACTGTATTACGTCGTGGTAAAGTACGTAGAGCTAAATTGTTCTATATGCGTGGACGTTCAGGTAAAGCATCTCGTTTGGTCGAAATTCGATAATAAAAAGCCGGTTATCCGGCTTTTATTCTATTTATGCAAGAAAACAAGAGTTATCAACTGTTTAAAGAATTCGCAAAGAGCGTTATTACGAGCTTGATTTTTGTGTTGGTTCTAACGAATTTTGTAGTAAAACCCATTAAAGTAAACGGATCAAGTATGTATCCAACCTTAAAGGACCAATCCCTGGGATTTTCGAACATTCTTTCGTATCAACTTTTTGGAGTAAATCGTTATGATGTCGTCATTGTTTATGTCGAATCATTGGATGAGTATTTAGTTAAGAGAGTTATCGCATTACCGAATGAAACAATCGAAGTGATAGATAATCAAGTTTATATTAATGGCGAAGTGATTGAACAGAATTTCTTTGATCAATCGTATATAAAAGATTTTGAACCTTTTACAAATAGTTTTGGACCAATTACAGTTGGCGATGATGAAGTATTTTTAATGGGTGATAATCGTCCTTATTCAAGTGATTCTCGAGTATTTGGGGCATTTAAATTAAGTGATATTATCGCTAAAGACGCATATATATTTTATCCATTTAACGAGATTAATTGGTTTAAAGGAGAATAAATGGGCATTCAGTGGTTTCCTGGTCATATGACCAAAGCTAAGCGTGAAATGCAAGAAAAGTTAAAGATGGTGGATATGGTTATAGAATGTCGCGATGCGCGTATTCCAATGGCTTCAATTAATCCACTTATTTTTGAATTAGCGAAAGATAAACCACGTTTAATTGTATTAAGTAAACTCGATATGGCCGATCAAAAGGCAACCCAAGATTGGATGAAGGCACTAAGTGGTGAATCCATTGCGGTTATTGCGTTAGATCTTCTAAATGATGATACACGCAAGAAAGTTGTGGAAGCGTGTCTTTTAGTTATGAAACCTAAGTTTGATCGATGGAAAGCGCGCGGTATTGGAGCACGTAAGATTAAAGCGATGGTTGTTGGTATACCCAATGTTGGTAAATCAACCCTAATCAATCAACTTGCAAAGAAGAAAGTAATGACAACTGCTGATCGACCAGGGGTAACCATGGCGCTTAAATGGGCAAATGTTCATCCTCAACTCGATCTTTTGGATACACCAGGCGTATTATGGCCAAAGTTTGATGATCCGCAAACTGGAATCAATCTAGCGCTTGCTGGTTCAATTAGTGAGAAAGTATTACCGATTGATGAACTTGCGTATATTGCGTTTAATTTTGTCTTAGCTCATTATCCTAATTATCTAAATGAACGATATGGTTATCGTGGAGACGTACCAGGTGAATTTTTTGAACATTTAGCGAAATTACGTTTATACATTAAGAAAGATGAAATGATGGTTGACCAATCGTATGTGACGTTCTTAAGAGAAGTCAAACAAGGTACGCTTGGCCCAATGAGTTTTGAATATGTCGAAAATCTGGCTTGAACATGATATCGATGATTTAATTGTATGTGGTATTGATGAAGCAGGACGAGGACCTTTAGCTGGACCTTGTGTTGTGTCAGGTGTTGTTTTACCTAAACGATATTCACATCCATTAATCAATGATTCTAAACAACTCACAGAGAAACAACGCAAACGATGTTTCGATGATATCTTAAGATATGCGTTATGGGTGATGGTAATTACTGTAAGTCCTGAAACAATTGATAAAGATAATATTTACCAAGCTACAAAGAATGCGATGAAGATGATTGCGAAATTCTCTGATGCGAAAATTATATTAAGTGATGCGATGCCATTTCAAATAGAAGGCAAGGATGTTCGTGATTACATCAAAGGTGATTCACGGAGTATCAGTATTGCGGCCGCAAGTATTATCGCTAAAGTAACACGTGATACGATTATGGAAGAATACGATCAACTCTATCCGGAATATGGATTTAAACAACATAAAGGATATCCTACGAAGAAACATGTGGAAGCACTTCATAACTATGGAATATTACCGATCCATCGTTTATCGTATGAACCTGTTAAGTCATTAAGTCAGAAAACATTATTCGATTAGGATATTGGATTACCTATACATAAATATAGGTATGCACAATGAACAACTCTTAGCGTATAGTTTAAAATATGAAGGCGATTATGCCTCGATTAATTCGGCGATATTAACTAATGAACCCTATGTACAAACTAAGTATAAGGGTTTTTATTTCACGATTTTAGATGATATTTATCCAAAATCACTGAAATATTTGAAAAATCCACCATTTGTACTATACTATCGAGGAAACATAAATTTATTAACGACTGATTGTGTTTCTGTTATTGGAAGTCGCGAAGCAATTGAATACGCAAAGAAATGGACGATTAATCTCATTACTGAACTGGCGCAAAGTACAACGATTGTAAGTGGACTTGCGAAAGGTATTGATGGATTAGCGCATCGAGTAGCGTTAAAATATGGTACTACGATTGCGATACTAGGATCTGGAATCGATGTAATATATCCGAAAAGTAATATCGATCTATATCATCAAGTTAGTCAATTCGGCTTAATTCTATCGGAATATCCAGAACAAACACCCGTACGTAAACATCAATTTGTGATGCGTAATCGCATTATTGCAGGTTTAGGAAAATGCTTATTTGTGATGCAGTCGAATCTGAAAAGTGGTTCGATGATTACCGTTAATTATGCACTAGATTGTGGTAAAGATGTGTATTGTTTACCGTTTAATTTAGATCAAGAAGAAGGCGTTGGAAATAATTTCTTAATCCAACAAGGCGCAAATATCTTGACAAACCCGCTAGAATTAACCAAACTATGAAATACAGTGAAAAAAACGTTCAACGTTTAATATAGGAGCAGTCATGCGTAATTTAGTTATTGTGGAATCCCCATCCAAATCAAAAACAATCCAGAAATACTTGGGGGATGATTTTGAAGTCGTCTCATCCAAAGGCCATATACGTGATCTTTCTACAAGCGGTAAAGGTGGTTTAGGTGTTGATGTTGAGAATGGATTTAAACCTACCTATAAGATTAATAAAGATAAAGGTGATACCGTTAAGCAACTTAAAACGAAAGTTAAAAAAGCTAAAATGGTTTACCTTGCGACTGACCCTGACCGTGAAGGTGAGGCGATTTCTTGGCATCTATTGGATGAATTAGGTCTAACCAATGAAAAAGCACAACGTGTTGTATTCAATGAAATTACGAAACCTGCCATCTTAGAAGCATTTGAACATCCACGTGATGTCGATATGAATCTTGTACGTTCTCAAGAAACACGTCGTATTTTAGATCGTATTATCGGTTTTAAATTATCGAAATTACTTCAAAGTAAAATATCATCGAAGTCTGCAGGTCGTGTTCAATCGGTTGCGCTTCGTTTAGTTGTTGAAAAAGAAAAAGAAATACTCGCGTTTGTGCCAGAAGAAAAATGGACGATCAAAGCGTATTTTGATAAGAATAAAACAGAATTTGATGCGGAACTTGAAAAGTTTGAAGGTAAAACCTTAAAAGTTAAGAATCAAGCTGAAAACGATAAGATTTTATCAGAACTTAATAATGAATTTAAAGTTCAATCCATTGTCGAGAAACAAGGTGCTAAAGCACATAAGTTCCCATTTATTACATCCACTCTCCAACAAGAAGCGGCGAACAAACTAAACTTCCCAGCGAAGAAGACGATGCGTATCGCACAGAAGCTTTATGAAGGCGTTGATATGAAAGATGGTCAAGAAGGTTTAATTACCTATATGCGTACCGATTCAACACGTTTTTCCGATGGATTTGTTAAGGATGCACAAAACTTTATTCGTTCAGAATACGGACAAGATTATGTTGGATTCTATAAAGTAAAAGAAAATAATAATGCACAGGATGCCCATGAAGCCATCCGTATGACGCACATTGAATATACGCCTGATCAACTTAAAGATGTATTAACTCAAGATGAATTAAAGCTTTATGCATTAATCTATGCTCGTTCACTCGCATCATTGATGAGTTCACCAAAGACTAAAACAATTAGTGTAACACTCGCTCAAAAAGGATATGAGTTTGTGGCTAAGGGTTCTAAATTAGAGTTTGATGGTTATTTAAAAGTATATGGTAAATATGAAACAAGCAAAGATAAATGGTTGCCTCACTTAGATCAAGATGAAACACTTATCAGCTTAAAAAATGAAGGAACACAAAGTTTCTCTAATCCTCCACTACGATATTCCGAAGCGCGTTTAATCGAAGCACTTGAAAGTAAAGGTATTGGACGTCCAAGTACCTATGCGATGATTATTGACACAATCATTGAACGTTTATATGTAACCCTTGAAAAAGGGGAATCCAGTAAGACACGTGTCTTTATTCCAACTGAACAAGGATTCTTAACGGATTCTAAATTAAAAGAACATTTCGAATCGATTATTAATGTCGACTATACCGCACAAATGGAAAGTGAACTTGATCATATCGCCGAAGGCAATCAAGATCACGTCGAAGCACTAACGCGTTTCTATAATCTATTTACACCATTACTAACCCAAGCCTATGACACAATGGAAAAGATTGCGCCAGTTGAAGTAGGACGTGATTGTCCAGACTGTGGATCACCTCTAGTTCAGCGTAAGGGACGTTTTGGACCATTTATCGCATGTAGTACATATCCAACTTGTAAACATATTGAGAAAATCGAAAAAGAAAAAGAAGAACCTGCATTTACTGGCGAAATGTGTCCGAATTGTGGATCACCACTTGTGACACGTAAAGGTCGTTTTGGGCCGTTTGTCGCATGTAGTAATTATCCAACTTGTAAGACGATTATTAATTCAAAGTCAAAACCACAAGAAGCTAAGGAAACTGGTGAAATGTGTCCTGATTGTGGTAAACCACTCGTAGAAAAAATGAGTCGTTATGGTAAGCCATTTGTAGGATGTAGTAATTATCCAAAATGTCGATACATTCAAAAGAAAGCGAAAACAGAAGAAGATGAAGCCTAATTTTGTACGAGTTATTGGGGCAGGGTTAGCGGGTTGTGAAGCAACTCATCAATTAGTTAAACGAGGAATTCCTGTCCATTTATATGAAATGCGTCCGGTTAAATCAAGTCCGGCACATAAAACCAATGATTTTGCGGAACTTGTTTGTTCGAATTCATTAAGAAGTGATCAACTCTTAAATGCAGTTGGTGTACTTAAAGAAGAGTTAAGACTCTTAGATAGTTTCATTATGAAACATGCGGATCTTCATCGTGTACCGGCTGGTAGTGCATTAGCGGTTGATCGAGAAGGGTTTGCGAAGAGTATTACTGAAGCCATTAAAGCTCATCCACTTGTGACTGTCTTTCATGAAGAAGTCACTGAACTTGATGAGAATATACCAACGATTGTGGCGACAGGTCCTTTAACATCTGATCCATTAGCTGAGTTTATTAAGAATCGATTTAATCAAGAATCACTCTATTTCTATGATGCGGCAGCGCCAATCATTGAAAAAGATTCAGTTAACTTCGATATTGCGTATTATAAATCACGTTACGATAAGGGTGAAACACAGGATTATATTAATTGCCCTATGACGAAAGAAGAATTTGAAAACTTTTATCATGAACTCATTAACGCAGAAACTGTAACCCTAAAAGAATTTGAAAAAGAAATCTTTTTTGAAGGGTGTATGCCGTTTGAAGTAATGGCGAAACGTGGTCCGATGACATTAACATTTGGGCCAATGAAACCAGTTGGGCTTGAGAAGGATAATGGTAAACGTGCTTATGCGGTAGTACAATTAAGACAAGATAATGCGGCCGCATCCCTCTATAATATCGTAGGCTTTCAAACGCATTTAACCTGGCCTGAACAACGACGTATAATTCGTATGATTCCAGGATTAGAGAATTGTGAATTTGCACGTTATGGCGTAATGCACAGAAATACGTATATCAAATCACCTTTATTAATTAATTCAAACTATCAATGTTTAGATAACCCAAATTGGTATTTCGCAGGTCAAATGAGCGGTGTAGAAGGGTATGTCGAATCATGTGCTAGTGGTTGTGTTGCGGGTATAAGCTTAGCAAGACGATTACTTGATCAAGAAGTATTTACCTTTGATCCACAATCCATTATTGGTTCGATGGCATATTATGTAACGCATACCGATCCAAATCATTTCCAACCGATGAATGCGACATTTGGCTTACTAAACTATGAAGATAAAGGGAAGAAACACGATCGTAAAGAACGTATGGCTAACTCTGCACTAACAACACTTAAGGCAATGATCGAAAAATACAATGTTTAACGAAATCGACAATTTCTTAAAATCAATTAAACTTAAAAATACAGGTTCGAAACATACTGAATCTGCCTATTCACGTGATTTGAAACAATTCTATGATTATTGTTTAGCTCACAACATTAATGATTTTAAAAGTGTTGATTTAACATTTATTCATGAATATATCTATTTCTTAAACACTAAAACTAAGCTTGGATTAAAATCCAGCAGTTTAGCGCGTAAACTTTCTAGTTTGCGCTCTTTTTACGACTTTTTACTATCACAAGAAACGATTACCTATAATCCATTTCATGATGTAAGTGCGATAAAACAAAGCCATCATCTACCTGACTTTCTACTCTTTGATGAAGTCATGACACTTCTTGATTCATTTGATTTAAGTGAGATGGATTGTTATCGTAATCGCGTTATGTTTGAACTTATGTATGCTTGTGGTTTACGTGTATCTGAATGTGTAAATCTAAGAATACGTGAGATTGATTTACAGGATGATAGTCTACGTTTCATTGGTAAGGGTAGTGTTGAAAGAATGATTCCATTTTATCCAAGTATGCATGATTTACTTAAGACATACCTTAAATCAATTCGTCCTCAATTTAAATACGCACTGAACCATGAATTTGTCTTTGTGAATTCAAAAGGTGATCGAATGACTTCACGAGGATTTCAATATCTTTTAGATAAAGCAGCACGTGATGCTGGATTAAAACGAACAGTTCATCCACATATGTTGCGACATAGTTTTGCGACCCATTTATTAGACAATGGGGCAGACTTACGTGTCGTGCAAGAACTCTTGGGACATGCGAATCTTAGTACAACGCAAATCTATACACATGTGACCTTAGATCGTTTAAAAGACAGTTACTTAAAAGCATTTGATCGTGCAAAAAAGTAAGGCTTAGACTTGTCATAGTGGTTGCACTATGGTATATTATTCAATGGCATCTTATGAAGATGTACTTCACACATCAGGGATTCACAATTCCGTGCTCATTAGAGTTAATTGTGCCAGAACTGGTGGAGGACTAACGGAAAGCGAGGATTACAAATGTCAGTCGTATCGATGAAGAAGTTATTAGAGCATGGGACACATTATGGACATCAAACCAAGAAATGGAACCCAAAAATGAAGCCGTATATTTACGCGGCTAAAAACAAGGTATATATTATCAACTTAGAAAGAACAATGACTAAGTTAGATGATGCTTATGCAGCATTACGTGCTATCGCAGAAAAGAACGGTAAAGTATTGTTTGTTGGAACAAAGAAACAAGCTCAACAAATCGTTTTAGATGAAGCGCTAAGAAGTGGATCATTCTACATTAACCAACGTTGGTTAGGTGGAACCTTGACAAACTTCAGAACAATTCAAAAGAGAATTAAGCGTTTAGTTGATATTCAGGAAATGGAAGCTAGTGGTACATTAGCACTATATCCTAAGAAAGAAATTGCACAAATCAAGAAGGAAGAAGCTCGTTTAGAAAATTTCCTAGGTGGAATCAAAGACATGAAGAAAGTACCTGATGCGGTATTCGTTGTCGATCCTACTGAAGATTACAATGCAGTATTAGAAGCTAAGAAATTAAACATTCCAGTATTTGCGATTACAGACACAAACTGTGACCCAGATCTAATTGATTATGGTATTCCAGCTAATGATGATGCGATCCGTTCTATTAAGTTAATTGTTAGCTTAATGGCTGATGCGATTGTCGAAGCTAAGGGTGGTATCTTAACATATGCTCACCAAGAACAAGATCTTGAAAAAGATATTACTATGAGCGATGTTATTATCAATGTTAACCAACAAAATGAAGAAAACGAACGCCGTCGTAAACAACGTATGGAAGAACGTCGTCAACGTGAAGAACGTTTCGGCCGTAAACCTTACGATCGTAATGACCGTGGTGGATCATCTGATCGTCCAAAACGTGATTTCAAACAATACACACCAAGAACTGATAAACCTGTTGAAACTCCAGTAGTTGAAGCAGCTAAGGTTGTTGCGCCTGAGGTGAAAGAATAATGATTACTGCAGCACAAGTAAAAGAACTAAGAGATAAGACTGGCGCTGGCATGATGGATTGCAAAAAGGCATTAACTGAAACAAACGGTGACATTGCGCTTGCAATCGATTGGCTACGTGAAAAAGGTATTTCTAAAGCAGCTAAAAAAGCTGATCGTATTGCGGCTGAAGGTTTAACTAAAGCTGTAGTTGATGGTAATCGTGCTGTTGTTTTAGAAGTTAACTCTGAAACTGATTTCGTTGCGAAGAATGAACAATTCTTACATTTATTAACAGTCGTTGGTAGTGCTTTATTAAATGGCAATGCGACAACTGTTGAAGAAGCTTTAGCTCTAGAATTCGAAGGCAAAACCTTAGAAAACTGGGTTATTGATGCGAATGCGACAATCGGTGAAAAGATTACATTAAGACGTTTCGAAGTATTAGAAAAAACAGATGCTGAAGTCTTTGGCGCTTATGTACACATGGGTGGTAAGATTTCTGCAATTGCTAAATTAAGTGCAACTGAAGATGCGGATGTTGCTAAGGATATGGCAATGCAAATTGCTTCTATGAGTCCTAGCTATATTTCTCGTCAACATATGCCTGCTGATTACATCGAACATGAACGTAAGATTCAAACTGAAATCATTAAGAATGATGAAGCATTATCAACAAAACCTGAAAATGTTCTTAAGGGAATTCTAGAAGGTCGTTTAAGCAAGAGTCTACAAGAATCTAGCTTAGTTGACCAATTATTCTTCAAAGATCAAGACAAAAAAGTTGCAGAAGTATTGAAATCTGCTAAAACTGAAGTAGTTGCTTTTGTTCGTTATGCTGTCGGTGAAGGCATTGAGAAGAAAGCAGATAATTTTGCAGAAGAAGTCATGAACCAAACTTTTGGTCAATAAAAATATGAAGGACACGTTTTGTGTCCTTTTATTAAAAAAGGAGGCAGCATGTATAAACGAATATTGTTAAAATTAAGTGGTGAAGCGCTTGCTGGTACAAGTAATGGGTATGATCCTGAAGTTCTTGCACAAATTGCGGAAGAAGTTAAGGAAATTACAGCACTTGGTATTCAAGTCGCTATCGTTGTGGGTGGAGGTAACTTCATTCGTGGGAAATTTGCTGAACAGATGGGTATTGATCGTGTTCAAGCTGATTATATGGGGATGCTTGGTACAGTAATTAACTCAATTGCTATTCAAGGTGTATTTGAAAAACATGGGATCATTACGCGTGTTCAATCCGCTATTGAGATGAGTAAAGTTGCAGAACCATTTATCGTAAGACGTGCGATTCGTCATTTAGAGAAGAATCGTGTTGTCATATTCGCAGCTGGAACAGGTAGTCCATTTTTCTCAACTGATACAACTGCTGCACTTCGTGCGTCAGAAATTGGCGCAGATGTTATACTTATGGCAAAGAATGGGGTCGATGGTGTTTATGATTCTGACCCTAAATTCAATCCAAACGCTAAACGTTACGATCATTTAAGTTATCGTGATGTTATCCAACAAAATCTTCAAGTTATGGATCATACAGCAATTACAATGTGTAATGACAGTAATGTCGACCTCATCGTGTTCAATATGAATGCGAAAGGAAACATTTATAAAGCGGTTGTGGATCGTAATATTGGGACAATCATTTCAAAGGAGAACAATTAATGAAAGCACATTTAGATGCCGCTAAAGACAAGATGTTAAAACGTATCGCTCGACTTGAATCACATTTTCAAACGATTCGTACAGGTCGTGCAAATCCAACTCAACTTGCTGAAGTTGCGGTTGATTATTATGGAGTTCCTACACCAATTACACAAATTGCTAGTATTCAAGTAGTTGAAGGACGTCAATTAGTTATTAAGCCGTATGATAATTCTGCTTTACGTGGAATTGAACATGCGATTAATGCGGCTAATTTAGGCTTTAATCCTACGAATGATGGACAAGTAATTCGTATTCTTGTTCCAGCATTAACTGAACAAACACGTAAAGATTTGACGAAAGAAGTAGCTAAACATGCTGAAGAAGCAAAAGTCGATTTAAGAAACATTCGTAGAGATGCGAATGAACATGTTAAAAAAGATGATGCGTTGACTGAAGACATGGAAAAAGAAGCTTTGGATAAGATTCAAAAATTAACGGATGAACACATTAAGTTAATTGATGAGATTGTTAAGGCGAAAGACAAAGACATAATGACAGTATAAGCTCACTTTGTGAGCTTATTTTATAAAGGGGACCTTATGGGATTTAAACACGTTGCACTTATCATGGATGGTAATGGACGATGGGCGAAAGCTCAGAATAAAGTACGTACATTTGGACATTTACAGGGAAGTGAAAAAGTTAGAGAAATTGCGATTGCCGCAAATGATTTAGGCGTTGAGGTTTTAACGTTATATGCTTTTTCAACAGAGAATTGGAAACGACCTAAAGATGAAGTAGATTATCTTATGGCATTACCTGATGTTTTCTTTAATAAGTTTCTAAAAGAACTTATGGATAAGAATATTCGTATTCAAACCATTGGTGAATTAGAGGCGTTTCCTGATTCAACGCGTAATGTATTGGTGCGTGCGATCCAACAAACATCGCATAATACAGGCATGATTCTATGTTTTGCGATGAATTATGGGGGTCAACGTGAGTTATTCCTAGCGGCGCAACACTATCATCAAGCTATCCTAGATGGTATAATAACTAAAGATATAACACTTAGTGAATTTGAACAATTCTTGATGACACATGATTATCCTCCTGTTGATTTATGTATTCGTACATCAGGGGAACAACGTCTTTCTAACTTCTTATTATGGCAATTAGCGTATGCAGAGTTAGTGTTTGAACCGTGTGCTTGGCCGGATTTAACGGCGAATCATTTTAAAGAAATTGTATTAGAAGCACAAAAGAGAGATCGTCGTTTCGGAGGTCTTTAATGAAACAAAGATTTTTAACCGCATTAGCAATCACAGCTGTCGTATTACCGACGTTCTTATATGGGGGATGGCCATTTCGTTTGGTCGTATTTTTCTTTATCTTAACGTCCCTTTATGAAATGTATGATGTTAAAAAGGATAAATGGCCAATATGGTTATATCTCCTTATGGTCGCCACAATCATCTTGTTTGCGGTATTAGACTTAAGTACACTTTATATAGGATTGATTGTTCTATTAATGACATTATTCTTAATAACAATTCTATTCGAATGGTTTACACCGTATGATTTAAGTTATATCTTCACCATGATGGTATTACTAACAACGGCTCTAAGAGCTGTATTCTTAGCAGTAAGTTATGGTAGAGTAGAACTTGTGTTCATACTTATTGCGACGTATATGACTGATACGGGTGCGTATTTCTCAGGTTATTTCTTTGGTAAGAATAAACTGAATGAACGTATTTCACCTAAGAAGACGATTGAAGGTTCGATTGGTGGTTGGTTAATTGGTTTTCTAGCGGGTGTTGCGTTTGCGTACTTCTTCGTCGAACGTTTACCATTTAATTTTATGGTTATTTGTAGTGCAATTATTCCTGTTATCTCGCAGATCGGTGATTTAGCGTTTAGTTCAATTAAACGTCACTTTAATATAAAAGACTTTGGGACAATCTTCCCAGCACATGGTGGAGTATTGGATCGCATCGATAGTCTATTGTTTAGTTTAATGGCGTTCTATATCTTAGTGGGTATCATGTTATAAATGAAAAATATCGTAATTCTTGGCGCAAGTGGTTCAATTGGTATTCAAACCCTTGATGTCGTTTCTAAACATTCATATGAATTAAACTGTATTGGCATTAGTGTTGGACAAAATATAGCGTGGTTAAAAGATCATTTAAACCATCACTCGTATCAATTGGTTGTGGTTAAACAGTTAGATGATAATTTAGTATTATCTAAACTTTTTCCTATGCAAGCGTTTGATTATGGGGATGAAGGATTAGTCCATCTCGCAACGCTGAATGATGCGGATGTCGTAGTGAATGCCTTAGTTGGTTTTGCGGGATTAATACCGACACTTAAGGCGATTGAACATCATAAAGATATCGCATTAGCGAATAAAGAGACATTGGTCGTGGCGGGTAAACAAGTGATGGAAGCTGTTCATCATCATAAGGTATCACTTAGACCGATTGATTCAGAACATTCTGCTATCTTACAAGCACTTCAAGGTAATTCATTATTAGAAGTTGAACGTATTATCGTTACGGCATCAGGCGGTAGTTTTAGAGATAAATCGCGTGATGAATTAAAATATGTTAGTGTTAGTGATGCGCTTAATCATCCTAATTGGTCAATGGGTCAAAAGATTACTATTGATTCCGCAACACTTGTTAATAAAGCATTTGAAGTGATTGAAGCACATTGGTTGTTTGATCTTCCGTTTGAGAAGATTGATGTGGTTATTCATAAAGAGAGTATCATTCATTCAATGGTTGAATACATTGATGGCTCTATAATGGCACAATTAGGAACTCCGGATATGCGTGTACCAATTCAATATGCATTATGTGGACCCCAACGATTACCATTAAATGTATCACGATTGGATTTCAATACATTAAGTCAATTAAATTTTAAACCATTGGATAATTCGTTCTATCCATGTTTCCCAATGATTATTCAAGCTGCACAAAAGGGTGGTAATCAAATGGTTATCGTAAATGCGGCGAATGAAGCTGCGGTTGAATTATTCTTGAAGGGTAAAATTAAATTCTTAGAAATTGAAACGATTATACAATCATGTTTAGATAAATATCCATATTCTGAACACATTACGATTGATGAAATGGTTAAATTAGATGAATTAGTTAAAAAAGAAGTTAAGGAGAATGTATGACTACATTTCTATATTTTGCGTTAGTTTTAGGTGTTATTGTATTAATTCATGAAATAGGTCATTTAGTAACAGCTAAACTTTTTAATGTTTATTGTAAAGAGTTTGCGGTTGGGATGGGTCCTAAAATATTCAGTAAGAAGTTTAAAGAAACAGAATATAGCATTCGTGCTTTACCACTAGGTGGATTTGTGGCAATGGCTGGTGAAGAAGGCGTAGATGATAATGTGCCTTTTGAACGTAGTATCTTAGGCATAGCACCTTGGAAACGTATGATTGTGATGTTAGCTGGGATTTTCATGAACTTTGTCTTAGCGTTTGTGTTGTTTGTAGGTATCTATGCGTATCAAGGATATGCAGTAGAAGCACCTAAACCGATTATTGCGGGCACTATGGTCGATTCACCGGCTGAAAAAGCTGGGTTTATGGCGAATGATCTAATTAAAAAGATTACGTTCTCAGATGGGACAACGGTTATTCCAACTGACTTCTATGAGATTATTACGTATATTCAAATGTATACAGATACGACGGAGTTTGTAGTGGAACGTAGTGGGTCTGAAATTACGATTTCAGTCACACCTGAATTCATTGAAGCTGAAAATCGTTATTACTTAGGGATTACGATGCCTAGCGCAACACGAGTTGATATTAATATCCTAGGAGCACTTAAATACGGTGCACTAGAGGTCGGTAATACAGTTGAGAGTATGGTGTTTACCTTAACACGTTTGATTCGTGGTATCGGTTTAAATGCGATTAGTGGACCGATAGGTATTTATCAAGTTACCGCTACACAAGCATCGTATGGATTAATTAATATCCTTTATTTAATGGGTTTATTATCCATTAATGTCGCAATATTCAATCTATTACCACTTCCTATCTTAGATGGAGGAAGAGTTGTATTAACCCTTTATGAGTTGATTTTTAAGAAACCAATGAGTAAAAAAGTAGAACAAGTTTTAATGGTTATATCCATTGGATTACTCTTATTATTAATGGCATTTGTGACACTACAAGACATCTTAAGATTAATTTAAGAATAAATATGTTAAAATAAACGAGTATGAAACGATTCTATCACTATAAAACAACCTTATTATTTATTAGCTTAGCAATGAGTTTATCCATTCTATTCGGTTTTTCTATGGCTAGAAATATTACCATTGAAACTCCAATTCGTATCGTAGATTTTACAAGTATGACGAGTGATCAACTATTATCATGGTCTACTGAAAATGACATTAAGATTGAAACAATTGAAGTCTATGATGATACTGTCGATATTGGGACTGTAATTAGTCAAAGTACGATTGTTGGTGAAAGACTGTTTGCGGGATCTACGATCAAAGTAACTGTATCTAAAGGACCCGATCCTGATGTAATGGTTAATCTTATTGATTTTACAGGAAAAGATATTGGAGAAATCCAACAATTTATAGAGAATAATAGACTATTAGTTGCGACGATTGATTTTGAAAAGAGTACAGTTGTTAATTCAGCGTATTTCATTCGTGTAGTACCGAGTACTCCAAGTGTCAAACGAGGTCAAGCAATTAGTTTCGTAATATCAACAGGTTCTAAGGATGAATTAACAACCGTTCAAGTTCCTGATTTCACTGAGTATACACGCCAACAAATCTCTTCTTGGGCACAAACCAATAATATAAAGGCTAACTTTGTGGAAGAATTCAATAACGATGTCGTAGCAGGTAAAGTGATTAGTCAATCACAAGCTGCGAATACACAAGTCTATGATGGAAGTAGTATTACCGTTAAATTATCACTAGGAGCTGGCGTAGTGCTTGAAAACCTAGTAGGTAAGAGTAAATCTACCATCGATAAGTTTATCAATGACAATGGCTTAAAAGTCAGTTATACGTATACATATTCATCAACTCAAAATAAAGACTTTGGCATAACAATGAGTCCTACAGCTTCTACTAAAGTTGGTAATGGCACAACCGTAAATATAATGTTATCGCTAGGTAAAGTAAGTGTATCTGACTTCAAAGGTAAGACACTCGCATCTCTACAAGCTTGGGTATCTGAAGTAAATAAACAAGGTGCTAATATTAAATTATCATCATCTACTGCATACAGTGATACTGTCACAAGTGGTTTAATTATCACACAAACACCTTCAAGTGGTGATGTTAATCCTGGTACTGAAATCAAAGCTTCTATCTCAAAAGGTAAAGGCATCGTCGTTAATACCTATAAAGGTACAACGAATACAACTGTTCAAGATGGATTAAAACTCATCAAAGTCGAAGTGTATAGTGATAGTGCAGCTGGTACTGTTGTGGATCAAAATCCTAGTTCAGGTTCAACCGTTGATAATGGTTCTAATATTACATTGACTGTATCAATCGGTAAACCTAGTGTAAGTAGTTTCGCTGGTCAATCATTATCTAACTTACAAAGTCAAATCAATACACTGAATGCGAAGGGTGCTAAATTAACACTATCGAAATCAAGTGAAGAATATAGTGACAGTGTTTCTAAAGGAAATATTATCTCTAATTCGAATGGTTCAGTATCAGTAGGATCTAGCATTACATATGTATTATCTAAAGGTCAAAGTATTACAATCAAGAATTTCGTTGGTGGAACAAGTTTAACTCAAACTGGATTAAGTGTTTCAGTTAGTTATCAATTCAGTGATACTGTTGCGAATGGCGTAGTCATTAGCCAGTCTAGACCAGCTGGAACTGCAGTTGATTCTGGTACAAGCATAAGCTTAGTGGTCTCAAAAGGCGCTGAGCCAAGGATAACAATCGTAGATTTAGCAGGTATAATGGGTTCATCAACAAGTGTTGAAGACACAAAAACTAAATTAAGAAATTATTTCAGTGGAGTTGGTCTTGTTAATTATACTTTCGTTGTTGATGCATATGGTATAGGTATAGGAGCGATCAATAATCAAAATCCTTTAGGTGGAACAAGCATAAAACCAACTGATTTAGTTACTGTATATATTTCAAGCAATTAAAAGATGTGCCCTTATGAGCACATCTTTTTTTATTGTATTGTAGATATTGTTAATATATATCTTCGTCTAACATTTGTATTTGTATTCAATGTGTAGTTTTTATCAACTGATGAGAATATTTGGGTATTTTTTATTAGTATATCTCTAATCTCAGCAATATCTAGTACACCATTTGTATTGGTAATTATAAACATTCTATAAACTTCATTAGGATGGTCCTTAATATTTAATTGAGTACCGTTATACCATGCATGAGAATAATCAAACCCACCATTTGAAATATCATAAACACCGGTTCCAGACGTTAAATCAAATATCGTTTGAGTGCCTGTCGAATCTAGAAGTAATAATTTATGGCTTACACTATTATCTGCACCTGCAGGCACATCTTGAATGTATGAAATTCCAGTAATTGTTAATAAATCCTCACCTAATTCATTTTCTTCAATTAAGAACTTCGTAATATATGCAGTAGAATTAAATCGTGTTGGAAGCAATGGTACTTGATTCTCTACAAATAGATTAGTTTCTTTCGACAACTCATAACGCATTCCGCGTGTATTGTTGAAACTAAATCGATAAGCAATTGTATCTTTTACAAATAATTCAGCACGAGGTGCATTAACTGTCGTGTTAGTAAAACTAGCTTCACCACTTGTGTCACTTGACTTAGATACTATTTCAAAACGATAATTTCCATCGGCTAATAATCCAACATCAATTACTCCATCAAACCAAGCATTTGAGTAATCATATCCATTTCCAAAATTTAGTTCATAGTTTTCTGTCGCTATTGTCAAATCTTGAAGTATTGAAGTATTGTCGTCCATATTAATAATCCTAAGTTGATGAGTTGTATTTGTGACCATATTCGTATTCTTTAAAGCGGCCCAACCCTTAATATAGATTTTTTCAGTTTGCCATTCTAGGTTAGTAACATATAGCAACAACTCATCCGTATCACTTATCACAGTAATTGGTGTAAGTGGTGTATTAACTAACTTAACTTGATTCGTATTAATGTAAGCTTGACTTAAATCAAAGTTGTAGGGGATTAAGCCAGTAGTAGAACTTGTTACGACTACATTGTTCACAATAGGATTCGTCGACTGTACATAGTATGTATCGTTATGAGAAGCTTTTATAGTTAATGGATAATTCTTAGCTCTAGTATTAATGGTATAAAGTGTGTTTGTTAGATTCGATTCTTTATAGATTGTATTCGATACTGTTGAATCTAATATCGCCATTTGATAGGCATTAAAGTCTTTGAAACCTAAGTATCGATCAATTCGATATGCATGACCTGAGATCTTTACACTCCAGAATGGATCGGATGCGTACATTGTATTGATACCAGCACCCTTACTACCAAGATTCGATGCGTAGAATAGAGAATTATTATTATAGTCTATGTAGTAACGTAATTGTTTACCCATATGGATATCAACACTTTGAGCAACTGATTCGTAATAATAAGCATCTCCAGGATTACTATCATTTGCGCCATATCCGAATAAGTTATTCTTAGCTAATGCGATTGCGCTTATACCATAATCACTTTCATGTACACCCATCGCATAAACCAATAATGCGTTCACACCGTATGTATTTTGTGAATTAATAAATGCGTCTGCTTTATTCTTCATGATACTAATACTATAATCTTTCGAATTATTCGCATCATAATAAGCTAAGTATGAATCGATTTCAGTATTCGTATAGTTTGTTTTAGTTCTTAGATTTAGATAATTGTAATAAGAATAGAAATTACCAATTTGATCGCCATCCATCTTTGGATTCTTTAAATCAATATCGCTATAGAAGTTAATTCCATTTGCACTATAGTATGTCCCTTGAGGTAACCAACTAGGTGCTTTCGAATAGGTTAATGTACCACTTACAGTAGTCGCTCTATCGATCACAATCGATAATTCATTATTCGCATTAACTGTATATTTAGTAGGAGCTGCGAAGATACCTTTACGACCATCAGTTCGTGTATATTCAACTTTTGGTTGTGAGTTAGATAGTTTTACATAGAAGGGAACAAGTATACTATTCTCGATATAGATAAATGGAATAATATCAATCCCAGTTGTTTTAATATAACCTTGCGCTCCATTAATCTCGATATAAGCTACAAGATTAGATGGTTTTGCGGAATTACTCTCAACACTCTTATTTGTATCGTAATAAACTAATGGTTCTTGGTTATCAACATAGGTGTATCGACTTGTAAGTGTTGTATTATGATAGATACCAATTGTAGAAGCTACTCCATTACTCACATCCCCAACCGTATAGGTATAGTTCTGTGTATATGCCATAGCACGATCTGCCTTAACAATCTTCAATGGACTTTGGAATGTCGCATCATCAGTCTTTAAATAACGTATAACGATATTACTCTTACCTTCAGTTTTTAACTGATTGAACTTATCTTGCGCACTATACCAACCATTCAAGTCATAACATCCTTGACTTGTATACTTCACAGCTCCACTTTCAACCGTTAAAAGGTCTACTGAAAAACTGTAGACTCCGGCATCACAAGAACTTGTGGTATAGTCAGTCGCATTAACTTCGATAAACGATAAAGGTAATGAACTGATCATTAATGTAAGGATAATGAGTAGTTTTCTAAACATTTTATTTTCCAATCGCGTTTTCTATTAACATCTCTTCATTATTCGAAAAAGTAAGTTTAACTTGAATATTTTCTTTTGGATAAGAAAACATATCAGAATCAATCGCAGGAACTAAGAAGAATAAGACTCCAGTTTGTGAATCAACTAATCCAACACTCGCAAGATTAGTAGTACTCATAAGTAAATATTCAGGATTCATTAGTGGGAAGGTATTTACACCTTTTATAATCAATTCAGCTTGATTAATCTTATAACTAAAATCATCTGAGTTTACTACGGTATAACTTATCCCAAATACTTTATTATTTGTCCCAATATCAACACTCATCGCTTTGCCATCTGGTCCTACAGTATAGAAATTACTTGGTTCGAAGTAATCCGCAAAGCCAAATGTAAAGGTTAAATCTTCATTCGGATTATTTACAATAGTATCATCAGTTATTTTTAAGGTGCTAATATCACCTAATTTACTTTGATTCGATAAATCTATTTTCAATTCAGTATAAGAAGGGACATTACTCGTAATACGTATTTCACTTAATGTTTTACTCATAACAGGTATAAAGATACTTGCTGAAACAGTTTTCGCATCAGAATTAAATGAGAAACTTAATCCTTTTAGTCCAGGTTTCAAATTATTCGTAGCCAATATTGATAAATAATCATCAGTTGAAGCTAAAGAGATGTTTTCACTTGTAGTCAAAGTACTTAAAGGTAACTTAATGGCCACATTACTAGTGATTGTTATATCCGCAATAATAAAGTTGAAATCAAGATCATCAGATTTATAGTATGTGTAATCATTTAAGACAAACACATAATCTGGATTCGTTACGATCGGTGGTTCTTCTTCATTTGGAGTATTGGAAATAAGATTCCACAAGAAGATTCCTAACGCTATCATTGTGACAAGTGTCGTAAGAATAAGTAGTCCTTGTAAAATGTTTATGAGTGTTTTTTGTGTTTTTTTCATCATTGGTATTTTATCATAATTGCATGTTATATGCACACTTATGCCTTGATACAAACACGATGAAAAACTAGAATAATATTAAATAATGCTAGTTTTTATGTAATTAAATTGATTATTACTGTTTCAATAATGCCATTCATTTCAATAAGTCGAGAAGATGGAAGTTTTTCAAAGCGATATAATGTATTATCTAAACGACTTATTTTTGATTTACGTTGATCACTTAAAAATAAGTATTCATTAAAACAATCTAAAACAGAATCACTTGAGACAGTAGAAGTATGTGCATTCCCATACTCAGGAATAAGAGATACAGTCATAAGATAGTTATTCCTCTCATTTAAGGTTTCTCTAATATAATAGCTAATTGATCTATTCGCATATTCGAGATGAATCGACAAAAGATTGGAATGTATATTGACTTGTATTTTCTTCATCCATTTATATTCATAAGCAATTAAAACAGTCGCAGCTACAGCTTCAAGGTTACAATCAAAATCACTATAAATAGTGCGTTTTAAAATCGAATTGTTGATAATTTCAGTCACTAATTTCATCTCGTTTGTACCTATGACTTTCATAGTGTATACTATGACGTAACGTTAGGTTCAATATAAAAATGAAAAAAATATCTATTATTTCAAAACAATATTCGATTAGTATTCGTACGTTACACTATTATGATTCGATAGGGCTACTTGTTCCTACAAGAAAAAATGGTGTTAGATTATATTCTGTTGAAGATGAGAATCGTTTAAATATAATACTTATATATAAAGAATCAGGATTATCACTCGATGAGATTATCCAAATATTGATTACAAATGATTTTAGTGTCCTACATAAAAAAAGAGATAATTTAATAGAAAAACGTAATAAATTAAATGAAATGATTACGTATATCGATGGAATAGAATTATTAAATAGACATCCTCAATCAACAAATGAACTTGTTAATCCATTTAATATACCAATACGACATATACTTGGTGATAAACACATTAATGATAATTACTCAAAATACGCAAAGAATGAGAAATATATGGATAAGTTAGTAATGCTTTTTAATCAATTTAATGAAATAAAGAATGATAAATTGGCACTTCATTATTTTATGTTAGAGTATTATCACTATATGCAGAACGATTTACGTTTAAATATAACAAAACATCAGTTTAAGGAAATTATTGCGCAAGGAGTAATGAAATCTGGTTATTTTAATGAATCAGATGCCTTGATTTTCATCAATGCTCTAGACGAGTTTATCCTTAATTAAGCGATTTAGTATACATTCTGTAAATAAAAACATAAACTCAAGTTAAGGAGATACATACAATGAACAAATTAACGCTAAATACAGGCATTACAATACCAGTCATTGGGACAGGTACGAATACGTTTGGTAAAGAGAATAAAGATTACATGGGGATTATTAATGATGATACGTCAGAATTAGAATCCGCATTAAAAATTGGGTATACATTAATTGATACCGCAATCGCATATCGCAATGAAAGTGTTGTTGCACTTGGGATTAAACGCTCAGGAATCAATCGTAATGAATTATTTATTACATCCAAAATACCTGGAAAACCAGAATATACAAATACAGATGATCTTGTTGAGAAAGCTATTCAATCAAGCTTAAAAGAGTTAGATACTGATTATATTGATCTATACCTTATTCATCAACCATGGGCAGATCATGAAGGAATTGATCGTGTTTGGAAAGTACTTGAACGAAACGTTGAGAAGGGTGTACTAAAGGCAATTGGTGTTTCTAACTTCAATGTCGAACAATTAGAACGCTTATTACAAAACTGTACAATCAAACCTGCCGTAAACCAAATCGAATCACATCCGGGCTTGTGGAATGATGATATAGTAGATTTCTGTCGTATCAATAATATTAATGTAGAGGCTTGGAGTCCTTTAAAACGAATTCCAGAAGAATCTCTTGTTACTCTAAAGGAAATTGGTTTGAAGTATGGTAAGAGTTGGGCACAAGTTGTCTTACGTTACCAAATTGAACGTAATGTGATTGTAATCCCTAAATCGCATAACACAGAACGTCAGAAAGAAAACTTTGATATCTTCGACTTTAATCTAAGTGATGAAGATAGAGCATTAATTAAAACGTTATAACTTACAATTTATATATTTTATCAATTAACTAAAACAGCGCATTTAATATAAATTCTGCTGTTTTTTTATATTATGTCAGGATAAATTGACAAACCTCATATTGGATATAGAATATATTTAATGAGTATTAAATAATTCGACAATACTCAAAGGGGGAAGTTTATAGTGTTAATCTATTTTTCAATGTTTCTATCCAGTTTATCTGTAATTATTCCAATCGGAGTTGTTATTGTATTACAAATCTATCTATCAAAAATGAATCAAAAATGGATTGGATTATTACTTCCAATTATTACAGGAATATTCGCAACGATTCTACTATACATAAGTGTTGCCTCAAGTCTTGTTGATTCACCATTAAGACTGTTATTATTCATAATAATATTTTATATTCCTACATTAGTTTTATTGTTTATTTTTCTTAAATTTAATAGAAACAAAACAACTCAATCTGATATGAGCAGTAGCACAGTCTAATATACGTTATTACTCGCTATCGAATATATCTACTTTAAACAACAATAAAAAAACAGTGTTACATGAGATTGACTCGTAACACTGTTTTTTATTAGAACAAACTCGTTTGAATCGACTGATCAACCCAAGCTAATTCAATCTGTTTTAAATTCCTAAAATCACTTAACATCGCATTCCCATTCTCTAAGTATTGATTCACATACTTCTCAGGGATAAACAACGGAACACGTGAATGAAGGGTAGAAAACGATGTATGAACTTCATCAGTGATAATACTGAAGTTATTCTCTTCATCATAAATACCTGCCATATACAATGGTTTATCCGTAGCCTCACTCACAAAGAATTTACGTTTCTCTTTATCCCATTCATAAAAACCATCGGCTTTAATCACACAACGTCTTTCTTTGATGTGTTCCTTAAAGAAAGGAGAAGTCTGAACAGTTTCACTCCGTGCATTAATCACAACACCCTTCGTATCCCATTTCGTATGACCCCAACGTGCAACCATCGGTTTCAAATCTTTCTTCAACACAATTGTCTTCTGCGATGGATAAACTACATTCAGTGATAAATCACTGGTATCTTGAATGTCTAATTCATTTAACCAAGCTTCAACTTCATCATCTTTTTCTTGTTTGAATAGATATCTTCCACACATATTAGAACTCCTTTTTCTCGATAAACCATCGATCATCCTCTAAATAGAGATATCGACTTTGACCATGAATAAAGCAGGTATAACGAATACCCGTTCCACCAGAAATCGTAGAAGCAGCACGCGTTATCTGACTAATCTTATCAATACTATACTTAATTCCATTATGCCATAAAATAGCTAAAGGTTTGAGTTTACCATCTTTACTATTCAGCACAATCACATCAACATACGTTTTCATCCACTATCACCCCTTAAAATAAGATTCAGGGAAAATAACATGTTCCTGCTTAGGATTAAAGCCACTCAACACCGTATCTTCCAACATTAACAATCTCTGCACAGAATTAAAACCATAACGCTCACGTATCTGCTCAATCGTCGTCTCCAACGATAAACTCTTTTCCTTCTTACGCGGATCCTCAAACAAATTAAGCTGTTCAGCTTTCTGTTCTATAATCAAATCCGTCGCCTTAATCCCAATACTTCTTAATGAAGTACTAAAGTCTACATTCTTACAAAACAAGTCTAACGCAATCTTCGCAATCGTATCACTCAAATTCGTTGCCTGTTCCATCTTGTATTGACGAGTAAATCCCTGTAGATTCACATCCCTCACACCAATCGAAACGGTAAATGCCATTAAATGCGCTTCCTTCAACCTTGCCGCAACACTCTCAGCCAAGATATACGCAATAATCCGTACATCATCCATATTCTTTAAATCCTTTGGAGCTGTCGTACTATTCCCAATCGATTTAACCTGAGGTTCATAATGATGAACTAAAACAGGACTTGTATCTTGCCCACTCGCAAAACGATGTAAATAATCGCCCCATTTACCCAAACGACGCTTTAAAACCTGTACATCAAACTGCGCACAATCCCCAATGGTATAAATCCCAAGGGTGTGTAACTTCTCGGTAGTAGCTCTTCCAACATACAATAAATCTTCAACTGGTAAAGGATATACAATATCTTGCATATTCTCACGTGTTATCTCAGTTGTCGCATTCGGTTTTTTATAATCAGACCCTAACTTCGCAAATACTTTATTAAAACTAACCCCAATCGAAGCTGTAATCCCAGCCTCTCTTTGAATTCTCTCCCGAATACTATCCGCTAATTCATGCGGTGTTTGATTGAATAGGTGAATACTATGCGTCAAATCCAACCAAACTTCATCAATCCCAAACGATTCAATCTGATCCGTATAATCTTCATATATTTTCTTCACCAGCTTAGAGAAACGTAAATACAGTGAAAAATTCGGTTTAACAATCACTAGGTTTGGACACTTCTGCATCGCTTGCCATAATGCTTCACCTGTCTTAACCCCAGTCTTCTTCGCTAATTGATTCTTCGCTAGGATAATCCCATGACGTTTCTCAATATCACCGCCAACCGCTAATGGGACATTACGATATTCAGGATGATGTAAGCATTCTACAGACGCATAAAAGTTATTTAAATCGCAATGAAATATGATTCGTTCCATGGTTTTCCTCCTTAGTCTCATTTTACTTGAATTATATTCAAGTTACAAGTTTTACTTGAAAATAATTCAAGTATCTTTTATACTAAGAGTAAGAATATGGACTTCCAGACAAAAATTAAAACATATCGTAAAGATCGAGGTTTATCCCAACAAGACTTAGCGGATCACTTCGGCTATAAATCCTTTACAACCATACAGAAATGGGAAGATGGTTCATCCACTCCACCTGCTAAAACAATGAAGCTTTTAGCAGAGTTTTTTGGTGTAAGCTTAGAAGATCTATTAAGTGAAAGTGAAAAGATTGCGATTCCAATCCTTGGGACAGTTCGAGGTGGTTCATTACGTTTAGCTCAAGATGAATGGTTAGGTCAAGAGTTAGTTCCTGTAGAAGAGAGTCTAGGGGGAGAGTATTTCTATCTTGAAGTTATTGGGGATTCGATGATTAATGCACGTATCTTTCCAGGTGATTTAGTGTATGTGAAAAGACAACCAGTTGTGACATCAGGTACGATTGCGGTTGTGTTGGTAGGGGATGAGGCAACTCTTAAGAGAGTCTATTATAAAGATAATGGATTAGTCTTACATCCTGAGAATCCTAAGTATGAAGATATGGTATTTAGTGAAAAAGAGATTGATGAAAAAAATATCCAAGTTATTGGAGAAGTAATACATAGTAAGATACGATTTAAATAAAGAGGGTAACCTCTTTTTATTTAGTAGTTAAGTCTAAAATAATTACGATAATAGCATGAATTGAATCAGTAAATTCAATTTAGTTTATTTAATAAAACAAAAATATTACTATTTAACAGAAAAAATTGTAACTTAAATAGATATTTGATTTAATGTAATAGTATTAAAATATAAATACGGGGGAAAAGTGTGGAATTAACAATCGATTTGATTTTTAGTGGTTTAACTATTTTTGCATCATTTTTGGCAGCAATCTTATCTTTCTTGAATTTTAGACAATCAAAAAGAGCGACGTTTTCTGATGTTATTACCAGAAATAGATTAAAGTGGAATGACGATTTAAGACATGCATCAGTTGAGTTATTTACTACATATGCGTTAGAACCAAACAGTCAAAATCGGAAATTGTTTGAAGCAAGTTATTTTAAGTTACTATTACTTTTTAATTCAAGTAGAGATGAATATAGAAACCTTGAAAAAATATTATTAAATTATTATGAATCATTCGACAATTTAAAAATTGTTGATCATTCAAAATTAATTGAACAAGTAAGATTCATTGCGGCAAATAATTATAATAGAGCAAAAGATGAAAGTGGATCAATTGAATATAAAGAATAAAACATAATAGTAAACATTTATAAAATATACTAAATAAAAAGGAATTCCTTTTTATTTTTGTATATGTAAAAATTCATAATTATGTAATACATTGAAAATACTATTAGAAATATTGGATATAAGCTACCAAACATATCATTGCTTAAACCTTCTTGATAAAGTACATACACAATAATCGCTAATGAGATAAGTGCTATAAAACGAGCGTAATTATGTTTATACGCTGTAGTTAGACAAAGTAGTAGAAACACTATTCCAAATAATACGGTGTTAAATGTTATAGATACATTACCCGTAAATGCTCGAATTAACCAAACGATAAAAGGAATAAACGAAAAGATTAGTAATTTTACATTGTAGTTTTTAAGTATGATTTCCCCCGAAATTGAATTAATTCTTTAATAAATCTAATAACATTTCTACATATTGTTTAGGATGCACAAGACTTAATTCTCCGTGACCAAAGTTTGGTAAAACAACAAGTTTACTATTAGATAGTTTTGTATGAAGAAGATCTGCTGATTTCTTCATGAGTCCGATTTCTTTTTGACCGACTATGATCAAAACAGGGACACTTACTTTATTAAGTGTATCTTTTAATTGATAGGTGCCATTACTATTACTCATATTAACCAATGAATTACATGTCATATGTAAACTATCTTGATAATAGGTTTCAAACATATCATCTGACACAAACAATGTCTTGGCTTGTAGTTTAGCGAACCAACGTTGTTTAATCAAACCATAGAAGAGTTTAAAACTTGGTCCAACTAATAATTTAGTCCCTGGAATTGGGTATACTAATGCACTTTCAATAATCACTTTATCCGCAATATTAGGACGCTGAGAGATAACTTCTAAGACAATTTGTGCCCCAATGGATAAACCCGCAATTAAATGAATATGACCATTATAGTGTTGATCTAAGTATTCAATTAAGTGAGCTGCGGAATCTTCAATTGTTGTAAATTCTTCATGACCTGCTTCACCATGTCCTTCAATGATTGGACATAGGATATGATAATCATTCTTCAATAAATCAATAATAGGTTGAGAAGACCACCAAGATAATCCACCACCATGAAGTAAACACAACGTGGGTTTATTAATATCGCCAAATTCTTTTATGAGCATAAGTTCAAACTCCTTATTAAAATATTCTAGCATAAAAAAAGCGAACACAGGGTTCGCTTATAATGCTTCAATTAATGATTGAATATCTTGTGTTACGACACCACCGTGATAACAGATCAAACGTTCAATGTCATACTTCAAGAACTTTTTCATGGATGTATAGGCACTGTCATTATCTAAGGTATAACGAGGATTTGCAGTTTCTAATTTACCATGTTCCACAACCATCGCATCACCTGTAATCATGGTTTTGGTTGGTTTATGATACACCGAAATGTGACCTGGCATATGACCTGGTGTTGATACAATGGTAATGCCACCACACCATGGAAGATCTTCATCAAGTTCTAAGATTCCATCCACTTGAACAGGGGTAATGGATTCAATTTTCTTATGAAACGCAATTGCTTGTTCACGTTGATTATCTTGAAGGGTAGGAAAGAGTGTTTCAGCTTGAACTAATCGAAGAGAACGTTTTGATCCATTGAGATATTCAGCTTCAACTGCAGTCGCATAGACTTTAACAGTTGGATACTTCTCGATTATTTCAGCTAAAGAACCATAATGATCATAGTCATGATGCGTGATAATAATCTTAGTCAGTTTATTGAGTGAAAGTCCATTCCATTTAAGCGCTTCTTGTAATAATTCAACGGAGTTTGGATTTCCACAATCCACCAGAATTAAATCATTATCATCCCAAATAACCGATACATTTAAGATATTCGGTAAGTCAGTCTTAGAATAATTCAGCGGTAGGTTTGTACAATGTGACATAATTAGTCTCCTTGTTTATAGTTTAATAATAAGGTTAAGAATTCATTGAATTTATGAAAGGTGTAGGGTCTAAACTCTGTACCACTCAAATGAATTGAATCTTTAAAGTAACCAGGACAATCAATATCCATTTGCCATACATTGCCATTATTTTCATTCCAGAACTCTAAGGCAGTATGTTTAAAAGCTTCCTTTAATTCGACAAAAAAGGGGATTTCTTTCTCTACATATTTTGCGTGTACTGTTAAATGATCGATATGGAAATAAATGGTCACTAACATATCTTTAGTACTATACGTAAGAGCTTTAATATGATTCAAAAACTCTTCTGTACATTGCATATCAAAACGGGTATCACACTCGGTACAGTAGTGTGCTTGCATAAGCCCTTGAATTGCACATCCGCCATGTAAGATTTGACCTTTTTCGATATTTGAAATCAACTCTTCATTGGGTGTGCCATATTCTACGGGTAAAATGGAATTTGATCCGCAATTAACACATTCAGTTTTTAGCATAGTTTTTGATTAATGTAATGAGTGTATCGATGTCTTCGTGTGTGATCCAATAATGGGTCACAAATCGATAACCATTATAATTTGGATTTATTTTAACATTATGTTTGGTTAAATACTCTTCAAATGCTTTGAAGTCAAAGTTTGGATCAACCACATCAAAGAAAACCATATTGATATGTATACTCTCTAGATTGACTTTAAACAACCCAGTTTTAATGAGTTCTTGGCCTAAGTATTGTGCATTCTTATGATCAATATCCAATCGTTTTGTCATATCTTTTAGGGCAATTAGTCCTGCGGCAGCGAGTATACCAGCTTGACGCATTCCGCCACCCAATAATTTACGATTCTTACGTGCACGTTCAATGAATTCTCTAGGACCCGCAATCATTGAACCAATTGGCGCACATAAACCTTTGGATAGACAAAACATAACAGAATCGGTATATTGCGTTAACTCTTTCGGATCGCAATTTAAATATGTAGCCGCATTGAATAAGCGTGCACCATCAAGATGTACTTTGATATTATGTGCATGCGCAATATCATAATTCTCTTTCATTAAACTGAGTGGCATAACTTTACCATTGGATAAAGCATTTTCCATACTTAATACCGTTGTTTGAGGTTCATGAATATCGTTTGATCGAATTGCCTTAAGAAAATCACTTGGCAAGATAAAATCATCGGGATGTGAGATTGTTCTGAGATTTGCTTGTGATAACACCGCAACCGATCCAACTTCATGGATTACGATATGATTATTAGCGCCTGTTACGATTTCATCCCCACGTTTCGTATGGGTCATTAAACAGAGTTGATTGCCCATCGTTCCACTTGGTACAAATAGAGCAGCTTCTTTACCAACTAACTGTGCCGCATAGGTTTCAAGTTCTATGACCGTTGGATCATCTTGATATACATCATCACCGACTTCTGCGATGGCCATTGCCTTACGCATTTCATCGGTTGGGAATGTTACAGTATCACTTCTTAAATCTATTGTTTTCATCGTTTAAACCTCTTTTTATTGATTATACACCATGCCTAAACGCCTTTACTTTATTTTTCTGTAAAATTTGGTACAATTGTTAGGTTAAAAGGAAATGTAACATGTTAGAACTATTGACCCATAAATTATTCTTAAGTAGTATCACAATTCTAATTAGTTTAGTTGTGACGATCTATCTTGTCCGTAAATATAAATTAAGCCAGTACCAAATCTTAATCTATATTCTATTAGTTTTGTTTTGGTCTGCGATTAATTTAATCCGTGCGTATCGTAAAGCATATGCAGGAGGAGCCCTTGATGCGGGTGGTTTAGCGATGGATGGAATCATGGCTGCGAATATTGCGGCAGCGTATGGTTTAATCTCTATCTTTGTACGATTACCGATTTTTGCGTTAAGTGATTTCTTTAAATCCCGTAAATTCTTTATTGCGTTAGCGTTAGTATTTATTATAGTATCTTCGATTATCGTGTACTTTAATCCAAGTTATAATAGCTTAATGTTCTCATCGCTTGCGTTAGGTTTAGGCGCAAGTATGTTGAGTTTATTCAATGTCCTATTCTCTGAAACATTCAGTGCTAAACAAGCGATTATGTCGGTATCAATCTTATCGGTTGCGCCACTCTTAGCTGAGTTCTTAGTTGCGCCAATTCAATACATCTTTACTGCTACGAAACCGAATGATTATCCGGGGATGTGGTTAACGAGTGCAGTAATTGGGATTGTCGCATTGGTCTTCTTATTCTTTGTGAAAGATAATAAAGAAAATATTCGTAACTTCAGTGTTGCGAAAATTAAACTTGCTTTAAGCAATCCACGTTTTATTAGCATTGCGTTATTAGGTGTTGTCGTATCGTTTATTCGTTTCTCAACCAGTGGTTCTAATCTAATCAGCTTTGTCCGTATGGAAGGCATTGATATGCATCCACTAATGGTTGCGTATATTGATGTTGGTTACGCTGTAGCACAACTCTTTGGGGGTGTTATGGTTGGTTTATCCCTTAAACGTTGGATTGGGGTTAAGAAGAGCTTAATCTTAGGTTTAGTCTTAAGTGCTATTTATACCTTAACACTAAGCTATTCAACAAATTCTTGGTTAATCTTCTTAATCACACCAATTAGTGGTTTAGGTTATGGAATTATGTACAATATATTATTAGGCATGGCGATGCAGCCATTTGAAAAAGATATGCGTGAAATTACGATGGGAATCTATCAAACCTTCTTTGCGGTTGGGATTTTCTATGGTGATAAGATTTATGCATTACTCATTAAACTATTACCAGCTACACTAAGTGATATTCAAGTATCACAATGGGTATTTGGATTGATTACAGGACTAAGTTTAGTCACATTGGTCTTTATCCAATTGGTATTTAACAAGAAACATCAGACATTCTTTGAGGATTAAAATGAAAACAATTTTGCATACTGAGAATTTAAACGTTCTCAAACGATTAATGGATAAACAATGGGAATGTGTCATCACTGAACCACTTTTTTCCTATCGTCATCCAAATATACAAACAGTCGATCAGTTCGCTGATTTCTACAATGAAGCACTTAAGTTAGGCTATCATCCATACATTCAAATCAATGGGTATATCGAAGAAGACCAATTATTAGCGTGTGAATCATGGGTTAAACAACTCATTGGATTTAATCCAAAGGGATTCTATTTCAATGACTTCGCAATTTACAATCAACTTAAACGCAATGGATATACAGGTGTGATTATCTATTCTCCTGAAACAATTCTAACCAATGCGATGGATATTGAAGCTATTTTAGAACTTGTGGATCGTGTTGTCTTATCTAAAGAACTTATGTTAGAAGAGATTACTCAACTTGTAAGTCTATTTCCAAATAAAGTAGAAGCTTTAGGCTTAGGTTATGCATTAATGTCATTTAGTAAACGTCCTTTAGTCCGTAATTACTTGGATGAAATAGGAACATCATTAGATGTCTTAAATAAGAAGAATCTTGTGATCAAAGAAGCGAAACGCGATCAGTTGTTTCCAATCTTAGAAGAAGCACAAGGGACAAGTATTTTCTTAGATACTGTCTTATTCCCAAAACATGAAAAGTTAATTTTAAATGATGCGAATTGTTATGGATTACACTTTGATGATTGTATGTTGGATGAAGAAGCGTTTATTCAACTAACCAATGATTTAATGGATGATTCAGTCACTCTACTTGAAGCACAATCAAACAGTAAAGTGAAACTTGGACAAGCGTATTACTATCGTAAAACGAATATGAGTAAAGAGGAGGGTAAATAATGACAACCATTGAATTACTGGCTCCTGCAGGTGATTTAGAACGTGCTAAAGTTGCCCTCGATTTTGGGGCAGATGCGATATACATTGGTGGAAAGAGATTTTCACTGCGTTATCGTGCATCAAACTTTGAAATACAGGATATTAAAGATGCGGTTGATTATGCGCATGCAAAAAACAAACGAGTCTTTGTGACTGTCAATATGATTCCTCATCAAGGGGATTTAAATGGATTAGAAGCGTATCTCAAAGAATTAAACAGTATTCATGTCGATGCGGTTATAGTCGCATCGATTGGCATCGCAAAATTAAGTAAGAAAGTTGCGCCAGAAATGGAAGTACACTTAAGTACACAACTCTCAATTACGAACAGTGAGACAATGAAATTCTATAAGAGTTTCGGTGTTGATCGTATCGTATTAGCGCGTGAATTAAGTATGGATACGATAGCTCAAATCACTGAAAAGAATGTACTACCGATTGAAGTCTTTATTCATGGTGGTATGTGTGTTAACTATTCCGGTCGTTGTACACTAAGTAATGAAATGACTTTGCGTGATGCGAATCGCGGTGGTTGTGCTCAATCCTGTCGATGGGCATATGATTTATTCCAAGATGGGGTAAAGATTAGTCCTGAAGATACCGCATTCTCAATGGGATCTAAAGACCTAATGGCCATGGATCAAATCGAGAATATGATGAAAGCAGGGGTTTATAGTCTAAAAGTCGAAGGTCGTATGAAATCGGCTTATTATATTGGTGTTATTATCAAAGCGTATCGTCGATGGATTGACGCGATTAATACGAATACACATACGGATGTATTATATCAAGAGTTACTAATTGAACTTAAACAAGCAGAGAGTCGTCCTACCTTTAATGGTTTCTTGACATCGCTTCCTGATTCAAAAGGTCATTTATACCATCCTAAAGAAGAGGGTGTTGTTCAAAACTTTGTCGGAACGGTTATTAACACTAAACCTGGATATATCCTTGTGGAAATGCGTAATTTAGTTTCCATTGGCCAAGAACTTGAATGTTTTAGTTACCATTCTGTGCCAGAATCGTTTAAAGTAGAAGAAATGATGGATGAAGAGAATTTATCCATTGAAGTTGCGAATAAACCCATGTCTAAGATATGGATGAAATGCGAACTGGATGTTCGTGTGAATGACTTTATTCGTAAGAAAGGATCACAATGATCATATTAGAAGGAGCTTTATCCATTAAGGCAGCGATTGAATCAAATCAACGTAAAATACATTATGTCTGGATGGATAGTACAAAAGAGTCCAAAGACTTTGATTATATTAAACGTATCTCCAAAGAAAAAGGCGTGAAGATTATTTTCAAACCTAAAGCAGAGATCGATGAAAAGGCTGTTGGTAAAACTCATGGCGGTATCATTGCATTTACTGATCCACGCGTTATTCAAGATGTATCGTACTTACTCAAGAATAAATCATGGTTTGTGGTATTGATAGAAGGCGTTGAAGATCCATTTAACTTAGGGCAAATGATTCGTACTGCGTATGCCTCTGGCGCAACATCAGTCATCTTAAGCAAACGTGATTGGTCGACGAGTGAAGTTACACTTATGAAATCAAGTGCTGGGTGTTACGACAGATTACAGATTATTACCTTAAATAACTTAGAAGAAGATATGCAAGCTCTAAAAGAAAAGGGTTATCATATTGCGATTACCCATCGTGAAGATACATCGGTTGATTTTACGAACTATGATTATCCATTCCCACTTATCTTAGCGTTTGGTGGAGAACTTAGAGGTTTATCGCGTTCTGTTATTCAAGCACGTGAAGCATCGCTTAAAATCAATTATTCGACACAAACTAAAGTCGCATTAAATGCGGTTAGTGCGTGTGCTATTGTTTGTTTCGAAGTATATCGTAAACGTAAGGCTGAGTGATTATTTCACTTAGTCTTTTTTTATAAACGTATAGTTGTCAAAAATTTAAGATAAAGCTGTTGTACTCATTTTCATATGTGATATAATGGCAAGAAAAAATGGAGGAAACAATGGATTCAATGAACGGAAAAGTTGTTAAAGAAGGGTATACTTTCGATGACTTATTACTGGTTCCCGCATATTCTACAGTCGTTCCTAACGATGTTAATTTGAAGACACGTCTCTGTGATGGGATTGAACTATCAATTCCTGTCTGTTCCGCTGCCATGGATACAGTCACAGAAAGCGCAATGGCAATTGCCTTAGCACAAAGTGGTGGGATTGGATTTATTCATAAGAATTTAAGTAAAGAAATACAAGCGGAAATGGTAAAAGCTGTTAAAGCTGCAGAAGTATTATCTAAAGATGCGGCTATTGATGCGAATGGTAAGTTATTAGCTGGCGCAGCTGTTGGCGTAAGTGATTCGACGATGGATCGTGTAAAGTTACTTGTGGAAGCAGGGGTTGATATTATAACCGTTGATAGTGCGCATGGACATTCAAAAGGCGTTATTGATACTGTCGCTAAGATTCATAAAGCATTTCCTAAATTACCACTCGTTGGTGGAAATATCGTTACAGGTGAATCTGCACAAGCATTGATTCAAGCTGGCGCAAGTGTATTAAAAGTCGGTGTAGGTCCAGGTTCTATCTGTACAACACGTATCGTATCCGGTGTTGGAGTTCCTCAACTTACCGCAATCAGTGATGTCGTACAAGTCGCAAAACGATACAATGTAGGCGTTATTGCGGATGGTGGGATTAAGTTCTCAGGCGATATCGTAAAAGCTCTAGCAGCTGGTGCAGATGCAGTTATGTTAGGTGGATTATTGGCAGGATGTGAAGAAACACCAGGCGAAATTATAGAAGTATATGGCAAACGTGTTAAGACTTATGTTGGGATGGGATCACTCAGTGCTATGCAAAGAGGTAGTAGTGATCGTTATTTCCAAGGTGGACAAAAAGAATTAAAGAAATTAGTTCCAGAAGGCATTGAGGCAACTGTTCCATATAAAGGTCCAATGAGCGATGTCATCTATCAAATGATGGGTGGTTTACGTTCAGGGATGGGTTATTGCGGATGTGCAACGATTACTGAATTAAAAGATAAAGCGAAGTTTGTAAGAATTAGTAATGCAGGGCTAAAAGAGTCTCACCCGCATACTGTAGAAAATGTGAAGGAGGCTCCAAATTACCGTGGCTGATAAAATAGTAGTACTCGATTTCGGAAGTCAATATAACCAACTTATTGCACGACGTATTCGTGAAATGGGTGTATTTAGTGAATTAAAGGCGCATGATACGGATTTAGACTTCTATAAGAATGATCCTGAGATAAAAGGGATTGTCTTCTCTGGTGGTCCTAATTCTGTTTATGAAGAGAACGCATTATTAGTTGATCCTAAGATATATGAATTAGGTTTACCAGTACTTGGTATCTGTTATGGCATGCAGTTGATGGCACATCAATTGGGTGGTGAAGTGAAGTCTGGAAAGATTCGTGAATATGGTAAATCCGATATTCATTTGAAACATCCTAATTTATTGTGTGATACCTTACCTGAAGTACAAGCGGTATGGATGAGTCATGGTGATGAAGTCAGTCAAGTTCCTACAGGTTTCACCAAAGATGCACTCAGTGAATCTGGTGTTCTAGCGGTTATGAGTAATGCCGAAAAGAAACTTTATGGTGTACAGTTCCATCCAGAAGTAAAACACAGTGTTTATGGTCAAGCTTGGCTACATAACTTTGTGTTCAAAGTATGTGGTGCAAAAGATAACTGGAAGTTAGAAGACTTTATCGATTTACAAGTTAAACAAATTCAAGATGTAACACAAGGTCAAGAAGTACTATGTGCTCTATCTGGTGGCGTCGATTCATCGGTTGTGGCGGCACTTCTACATAAAGCTATTGGTAATAAACTAACTTGTATGTTTGTGGATCATGGTCTACTTAGAGAAAATGAAGCTGAACAAGTTAAATTAACGTTTGAAGATCATTTCAAAATTAATCTTATTAAGATTGATGCGAAAGAACGTTTCTTATCTAAATTAGCCGACGTTTCTGATCCTGAGAAGAAGCGTAAAATTATTGGGGAAGAATTCATTCGTGTATTTGAATCCGAATCTAAAAAGCTAAGTCATATTTCATTCTTAGCTCAAGGTACACTATATACAGATATCATCGAATCCGGCACGAAAACTGCACATACTATTAAGTCACATCATAATGTTGGTGGACTTCCTAAAGATATGCACTTTAAGTTAATTGAACCATTAAACATGTTATTCAAGGATGAAGTTAGACAATTAGGCTTACTTCTTGGGTTAAGTGAAGAAATGGTCCAACGTCAACCATTCCCAGGACCTGGCTTAGCCATTCGTATCATTGGGGCAGTGACTGAAGAGAAGTTACACATTGTTCAGAAGAGTGATACCATTCTTCATGAAGAAATCAAAAAAGCTGGTTTAAACAGAGAAATATGGCAGTACTTTACCGTACTAACCAACATTCAATCTGTTGGTGTAATGGGCGATCAACGTACATATGATTATGCGTTGGGTATTCGTGCAGTTACTTCAATCGATGGCATGACTGCAGATTACGCTAAGATTCCGTATGAAGTATTGGATAGAATATCAAATCGTATCGTAAATGAAATCAAGGGAGTTAATCGTATCCTGTTCGATGTGACTTCTAAACCGCCTTCAACAATAGAGTGGGAATAGAAAGAATAACTAGAATAACATTAAAGTTTTCTAGTTTTTTTTATGTATTGCCGATAATCAAATAATTTTCTCTTATTTATCGATATTTTTATATTCTATTTAATTTATTTAAATTATAATTTATCTAAAATGTATCAAATTGAGAATTAAAAAATTCAAAGGGGGATTAATGGATAAAATAATAAGAGATTCTAGAATTAAGCTTCAAGTAAAGGGGATATTATGTTTAGATGACTTGGAATATAACTTCAGTTCTAAGGAAGAAGATTTTGAAATATCCAAATATTTTACATGGAATGAAGAGTATAATATTGAAAAAATAGGTAAAAAGGGCAGTGAGAAAACTTATATAATAAATAAGAAAAATAATGTTCAAGTTATAAATACAGTAAATATGATGTTGTCTGGATTAAAAAGTATCAAGAATGATTTTTTATCAAATCAAATATCAAGTTATAAAAATTTTGAGATTGATATTTCGAAATATGAAAGTCAACTATCTGATTTTTTATTAGTAAATCAAGATCAAACTAATAGATCTAGATCAAGTGGATGGCATAAAAATAAAATAGAAGTAAATAATTTTGATGAATTTAAGAATGAATTTGATAAATTCTTAAATAATAATTTAAAAGAATTTGAGTTCAATAACTTATTTTTGAGAGGAAATTCAAGAATCGAATATAACACGGTAGCAAGTATATTTAGAAATGAAAACTATTACAAAAGCGAAGACACAATGCATCATGAATTAACTACTAAGAAACCATTTGAATTTCAAAATGTTAATAGTCATCTTGAGATTCTTCAAATTATGCAACATTATGGGTTACCTACAAGATTATTAGATGCAACAACAAATCTGTTAGTAGCTTTATATTTTGCTTGTAGTAGTAATGAAAGAAAAGATGGTGAAGTATTGATTTATTCTCCCAAAACTGAAAATGTTAAAAAAGCAAATAGTGATACGATCGAAATCTTGTGTGCAATTGCAGGTTTGAGAATGAATGAAAAGGAAGAAATACATAAATTAATAATAGCTAATGAAAAAGGTAACATAGATGTAGATTATTTTAATTCAACGCTGATTGTAAAGAAACTTATTCATGAAATAAGAAAAGTTACTGGTGATTTTGAATGTAGCATTAATCCAAAAGATTTGCAAAAAACATATTTTGTTGTCCCTACTCGAAAAAATGAAAGAATTATTAGGCAAGATGGAGTGTTTTTAGTTAATGGTTTACACGTTTTTAATGATAATGTAAATTATAATAATATTGTTGAAAGTAATGTGCACGAATTATCTAAATTTCAGGTTAAGAAAAATGGAGTTAAGTTACATTTTATTATTCCATCAAATTCAAAACAACAAATTCTCAGCGAACTTAATTTACTAGGGATCAACCAATCATCATTATTTCCTGAGATTGATAATGTTGCAAATTTTATAAGAACAAAATATTATAAATGAAGATAAATCAAAATAGAATGCTAAGTAAAACTTTGTAAGAACAAAAGCTTGTAATGTTTATAAGAAATGTAATTATACGCGATTATTAGAAATCAATAATTCTTGGAATAATTGAGAAAAGTCTAAGTAATATTATAAAGATATAAAAATAAAAAATATGTAAGTCATTAGATTTAACTCAAAATACTTGTTTTGCCATAAGGGTTATTAATTCGAAAGCAAAAAAATACCACGTAAATCATTTAAATGTTGTTTTTAACTAAATTATAAAAAAGATTTGTATAGTATAATTACTTTTAAAATTAGTAAAATGAGGTAATTTATTTATGATTTTGAGTGAAAAAACTTTAGAAAAATTAAGAGATATAATTAATGGTGATGGAACACCGGATTATCGTTCAGGTCCAAAACTGATTGCCTTTTTTAATATGCTTGGTTTTCAAGATGTATATGGTAAAGGGTTTCCATCGAGATGGTTTTATACTGAAACAAAGCTTAAAGAAATTAATGGTAAACCTGAATTAGATAAATGTATTAGGAAAGTTTTCGAAGTGATTAATTATATTTCTAGAATCGATTACCTAGATAATTTGATTGAAGAATTCAATAAATATATGGTCTTCGATAAATGGAAAGTTGAAAGAAATAATGATGAAATTTTATTTAAACGATTAGAGAAAGTAATTATAGATAATCCAGAAAATAAAAGAGATGTAACAGAAAAAGAGTTTCTTGCAACTAAATTTGAAATAAAAATTGAAGATCTTTGTTTTGATTCAGCTATCTCTAATGTTTTAGAAAAACGTCTTATAGAGTCTGAAAAATGTTTTTCAAGTGAAGCACCATTAGCTTCAATTCTACTAATCGGAAGTATTATGGAAGGTCTTTTCTTAGGTTTTGCTATAAAAAATCCCTCACTTTTTAATAAGGCCATAACAGCACCAAAAGATCGCGATTTAAAAGTTAAAAAACTTAGTGAGTGGACACTGAGTAATTTTATAGATGTATCAAAAGAATTAGGAGTTGTAAGTGATGATGTAAGTAAATTTAGTCATGTAGTTAGAGATTTTAGAAATTACATTCATCCATATCAGCAAATGAGTTCACAATTTTTTCCAGATAAAAATACAGCACTAATTTGTTATCAAGTATTAAGAGCGACAATGGCACAGATTTTTAATTTTGGTTCAAGAAATAAAATTTAAAAGTAAAGTATTTGCTTATAAATTTTTAATCTAAAACTAATACATTTATAAAGTCATTCAAGAACTGAGTTTGTATCAAATAATATTAATTTATTTTCTTTACACTACTTAAATGGTCAATTATTATTTAATTAAATAAAGTGAGGGAGACTAAGATTGTGGGGAAAGAATTTAATAGAAAATATAAAGAGGAAAGACCAGTAATTGCGATATGTTATGATTTTGACAAAACACTTACTCCAGATGATATGCAAGCACAAGGATTTATTCAATCTGTTAAGTATGACGTTAAATCTTTTTGGACTGAGTCAAATGGATTAGCTGAACAAAATGAAATGGACCAAAACCTAGCATACATGTATAAAATGATTAAAGAGTCCGAAGGCCGTTTTCCGTTTACAAAGGATATATTAGCAAAATATGGATCTGAAGTCTTGCTTTTTCCTGGAGTGCTTGAGTGGTTTGATAGAATTAATGATTATGGTAATGAATATGGAGTTATTATAGAGCATTATATAATCTCGTCAGGTCTAAAAGAAATGATTGAAGGCACTGAAATTGCAAAAAAAGGAGCATTTGAGAAAATATATGCAAGTTCATTTTACTTTAATGAACGAGGTGTTGCTCAATGGCCAGCTCAAGTTGTAAATTATACAAACAAAACTCAATTTTTGTTCAGAATAGAGAAGGGAGTATTGGATGTAAATGATCCTGCAGTTAATGATTATTTTCCAGAAGATAAATTAAGAATTCCATTTCGAAATATAATATATATAGGTGATAGTGATACTGATATTCCTTGTATGAAGTTAGTTAATATTTATGGCGGACATTCAATAGGTGTATATAATCAAAGTACAAGAGATAAGAAAAAAGTCTTTAAAATGATGTCGCATAATCGAATAAAATATTTTGCACCTGCTGACTATTCTAAGGGTAGTGAACTTGATTGCTTAATAAAAACGATTATTGAAAGAACTTATTTGAATGAAAAGTTAG
The DNA here is from genome assembly GCA_942492995.1 of uncultured Erysipelotrichaceae bacterium. Taxonomy (GTDB): domain Bacteria; phylum Bacillota_I; class Bacilli_A; order Erysipelotrichales; family Erysipelotrichaceae; genus UBA2212. The sequence continues at coordinate 855,366 of OW818653.1, read as the reverse complement.
AAACTATTCATTATAGTAATAAAAATGAAACATCTAAAGATAATAATTTTGAAAATAATGTTGAAAATCTTAAAGATAAACTTTTAATTGCATTTGAAAATAGTATGAGTTTTGCAAATACCCATACGTTAATTAGTGATTTGAACAAAATTCAAAATTGGAATAATAGTGAAAAAGAAATTCTTTACAATGCAGCAGTAAATAACAATCAAATTAAGTGGATAATAAATGATCCTGATGTAAAGAGTTTTTACCTATCTTTAATAAGTAATAAAAGTAAGTTAAGTATTAATGGTGCTAAAATAAAAAACTATATTGATGATAGTAATGATATTTTTTAAATCCTGAGTATAGTAAAACAATAAGTTTATTGTTACAAAATATAGAATCAATTAAATATTAGTGGAAATAGTGACTTAGAAATTTAAATTAGTATGTAGCAAGAATAACTAGGGGATTCAAATGAAACCAACGTTAGTTAATACTAAAGATTATGCAAAAAAATATATTAAACACCTGTTATTTCGTCTTAAAGAAGATGATATAGCTGGGTTAAGTGCGCAATGTTCATATTTTCTTTTCTTATCTTTATTTCCTTTTGTCATCTTCTTATTTAGTCTATTAAGTTTCACGAATATTCCTCAATCCCAATTAATGAATCTAGTATTTAGTTTCTTCCCAACTGATGTCGCAATTGTCACAAGAACTATTATTGAAAATGTTCTAAGTACACGTAATGCGACGCTTTTAACAGTCGGTGCTGTAGTAACTATATTGAGTTCATCAAGTGGTATAAACGCTGTAAGAAAAGGACTATATAAAGCATATCGAAAATTTGAAGATAGACATATATGGCAAGTGATTGTTGTGAATTTGATTTCTACAATTGGTCTAGCACTAATTCTATTTATAACTATTATCTTTTTAGTGTCCGGTGAAGTAATTGGTGAACAAGTTTTTAAACTGTTTAGTATATCCAGTTCATTTGAAATTGTTTGGAATCTAATACGCTTATTAGTTCCACTTATTACGATGGCTGCTGTATTTACGATCTTATATCTGTTAATCCCATATAGAAAAGTTAGAATTATAGAAATTTTACCAGGCACTATTTTTACAATGGTAGGTTGGGTTACGATATCATTATTATTTTCATTCTTTGTCAATAACTTTACCAATTATGCCAATGTATATGGCAGTATTAGTGGAATCATTCTTTTATTAGTTTGGTTAAATTTAAGTTGTTTGTTCTTACTATTGGGAGGCGAAATAAACGCATCTGTTGCATATTTTAATACTCCAGAAGAGAATAAATAATTTCAAGCATATAATTGAATTTCTCTTGATAAACATTTAAATATCTTCGATGTATAATTATTTATAAATAAAAGGGAAAGTATATGAAAGAAATTAAAAGAACAGAAATTGACGAAAAATGGGCACATTCCGCGATTGTTGAAGCGGGAGATTTTGTCTATATTAGCTATTGTATGAAGAATGAAGGACAATCAATCGAAAACCAAATTAATGGTGCATTTGATGTTTTGAGCGAAAGACTAGAATCGATCGGTTTGACATTGCAATCAGTGGTTCAAATGGATTGTTTATTTAAAGATATTAATGATTTGATGTATTTAGGTGAAATAATTAAACAGAGATTTGATGGTAAGTATCCGGCTCGTAAGGCATATGAAACTAAGTTTATACGCGATGGAATTGACTTTCAAGTTGATGCGATTGCATATAGAGAGGATTAATCAGTATCAAAGAATTCACATAAGTGATTTGGTGTAATTTTTAAAGTTAGAAGAAATTGAAAGGGTATTCTAGAGAACTAGGATACTCTTTTTTTTGTTCTAAATTCTAATGAATATTATCAAAAAAATAGATAGTCGATAATTTAATCCAAAATTAATGAATTGATTAACTATTTCTACAATTCTTAAATTTTGTTTTGTTATAATAAGAACAATTAATGTTTGTTAGAAATGTTTAAATTAAAATTGGAATTAGTAAGTGAAGAACTAAATTTAAATATATGGAGAAGAATCATGAAATTATCTGTAAATGTTAAACAAGCTAACAAACGAAAGAATCAAATTGAAAATGAAGAAATTATATTAAATTCAATGCCATTAACTTTACGTGAATTAATTCGAGAAATCGTAATAAACAATGTAATACAATTCAACGAAAAAAATAATGAAAACACAATACTTCATTATTTAACAAATGAAACCCTTCAAGAGCAAATAGTGTTAGGAAAAGTTTCTTTCAATGAAAGATACAATCATGATAATCAATTATTAAATAAAGCGATTGAGAATGCTTTGACTTCGTATGAAGATGGTATCTACAGAGTGTTTATAAATGACACAGAAACAAGCGAGTTAGATAACACAATAGATTTAAAAGAAGGAGATGTTCTAACTTTTATTAGATTAACAATGCTTGCAGGAAGATTGTGGTAGTTTGAATTTACAAAGTTTTATTGTGAACATTAACAAGGGGAAAAAATGTACATTAACGCGAATCAAAAGAAAATAATATCAGATTATATAAATAGAGTGGAATCTAATAAATTTTTTGCGTTTGGTGTGAACAACAATCTAGTATTTGCGATCAAAGAATATATTCTGGCAGATTATTCTTCAAGTAATTTAAAGTTTAATAACTTATTTAAATTTCTATGGACAGGAACTACAAATCATGTTCACAAAGTATTTGAAGATAATAATCTTAAGACATTAAAATATATTCTGGGAGACAAAAATGCACTAGTCTATAAACGAATTTGGGACAGATCAATAAACTTCACTTATACAACAGGTTATGTTAGGCGTTCATATAGAACTAAGAAATCTACGAGTTTATATTTTTCGAAAAACTTAGAAAAATTGACTGAATATACATATCTTCTAGCTACTAATTTTTCATTAGTTAATTATTTAACATCAAATACAAAAGATAGTGAAAATATATCTGTTATAGCGGACTTAATTGCTATTGAATTAAATAATGATAATGAAGTTGTATTTAATCACATAAAAAATATCATTTATAATGATAATAATTTTGCTGTATTGACGCGTGAAATAATACGTGGAATATTAATGAGTAAAAATGTTAAAGCTTATAAAATGGTTAATGATCTTCTATTAGCATCCAAACTACAAGAAGGACTGAGACAGTCGATTGTTGAATGTATGGATGAATGCTCTAGAGAAAGCTTTGTTTATTTACTCAAAAGTATCATAGATAATAATTTAATAAGATTTTCTTCAATACTTCGAGCATTTTCGACTTGGACAGGGTTAATTCTAGATGTGGAAAGGCATAAAGTAAATTTAAGATGTTTTGAAACTGCATACAAATGTATTACTGATAAGAAGTATCTAGACACATGTTTAAACTCAATTGATAATCTAGAGATATACATCGGATTATGGGCGACTGCATTTGATGAAGTTGAAGATGTTAAAAAACCAATAGAATCACTGATGAAATCTGATAAAAAATATCAACGTCAAAGTGGCTTATTATTTTTATATGATACACAGTTCAATATTTTTAAACATGGTATAGCATGTAAATCAATTGATGTTATAGATTTAGATGTATTAGTTTTAGTAATTAAAAATCTATTTGGTAATTTGAACACATATGACATGAAACATAACAATGGTGAACGTCTACAAAGTTATAATTACAATAAAGTTGATTATGGTAAGAAATTATTTTATAAATTAAAAAATGTTTTAGAATTAATGCCAAAGAAAGAGATTGTCTTTAATGAAATAGTTTTTCCATGGATAAATATGAGTCTTACTGTATCAGAAATAATTGAGAAAATGATGATGTCAGTCTATCTAGATTATGATAACGAAGTTGTAGATTATTTAATTGAAATTAAAGATAGTATGAGTCCACAAAATAGAGTGTTACTTGTTGAACATTTTCTAAAGGTTCCGAGTCAAGGGTTACAAAGAACTACATTAATTAATTTATGTGGAGATCGTGTAGTGAATGTTAGGAATGCTGCATTTAAGCTTCTATCAAGTTTTGAAATTGATAGAGATGAATATATTGAAATCGAGAATTTTCTAGAATATAAGTCTGGAGATTTAAGAAAGAACTGTATAAATCTATTATTAAAGCAAAATTCCAATAACCTTTACTTATCAGTAAAACGGCTTATGGAAAGTGATAATGAAAATAAACGATTAGCAGCACTAGATTTAATAAATGTAATTGAATCAAATGATTCTTATGAAAGTATTAGAAATAATTCGAGAAAATTAATCAATAAAAATGATGAAGTTTCTCAACGAGAATTAGTTATCGCAAATGATATTATTAATGGCGTTTCAAATACAAAGAAACTTGAAAATGGATTAGAATTATTTGATGTAGGAATTAAAAGCGAATATATAACGTTCAATGATTCTTATAATATTGAAGTCGATTCATATAAAATCTTAAATAGTGATAGAACTCAATTTATATTATCTGAATTTGATAAATTGATACATGAAAACAGAAATTATGAATATGAGGTTATTAATTATTTAGGTAATAGAACAAAAGTAACATTGGGAGGAACACCATTCCTCCAATTAAAAGAAGCTGGAAATCATACGATTTCAAGTTATCCATTTATCGATGAAGTTTTAGAGTTTGTAAAAGAGAACGCTATTACAGATGAAGAATTAGTCTATCTTGATTTTTACATAAGAATTAATGGTTTCAATGCTAAATCAAACTATCTTGATTGGTATAAAGTATTTATTAATAAACACTTGAACTATAGTGATATAACGGCATATGAAAAATTTATTAGTAATCTAAAGTATAAAGACAAAATTAGAGAGTATATAACATTCTTAGTTATGAATTCTTCAAGTACTGAAGCGTTTAATCTTTCATATTCAATATTAATTAAAATCTTTATGAAGTTAGAAAAAGATGAGCATACAAAAGAATGTATGAAAAATAATCGTTTTTATGTTGGTAATTCTAAGAATTTAGCAATTGAAAGTTTTGTAGTAAGCTACTGGTTAAGATTAATGGCAAATAAATGCAAAGATGCTAAACAATTTAGTCAATACTTCTCCTTAGCATATAATTATTATAAAGCGTGTGACTATCTGAACCATGCAACATTAACACTTATAGATTTTGGGGGAGCTTTAGAATTAGGGTTAATAACAGAAACTGAAGTTTATAAAGAAATGATTTCTAGGCCTTTAAGTGCTGAAAATATCCAATTGTGTACGAATCCAAGACAAAATACTCTGAATGCAAACTATAGTAAACTTCAAAAAATTAGAGACAATGTAGTCGATGTTCTTACAGAGATTGAAACAAAACGTGGAGAGTTAAACACTGAAGTTACTCACTTAGCATCAATGATTAAAAGATGCTATGGTGTTCGTAATTTTACGACTATTATATTAAATTCGGAGAAAGATTCTTATGTTAGAGGGTATAATTTCATCAATGGAAATAGTACTAAAAACCAAGTATTAAGTTATCTATTAAAGTGTTGTTATCCAAATAAGTTAGATAATGTTGAAACTTTAAAAAATGCATTTGGTAATCGAACAGTTAGTGAAAAGCAATTAATTGAAGCGGCAATGTATGCTCCACAATGGTTAGACATAATTGCGGATTATTTAAATGATCCAGGTTTAAAATCTGTTTGTTGGTATTTCCATTCACATGTAAATAGTGTTTTCAACGAAGAAAAAGAAATAATAGTTGCTAGATATTCAACCATATCATCACAAGATTTTAAAGATGGAGCATTTGATTCTATATGGTTTAAAGAGGCATATGCGGGTATTAGTGAGAAGAGATTTAAGATGATTTATAATAGTGCAAAATATATAGCTGATGGTAACTTGCATAAACGATCACAGCTTTTTGCGGATGCAGTATTAGGAAAACTTGATATTGAAACCGTAAAGAATAGGATAGTTGAAAAACGGAATAAGGACTACTTACTAGCTTATGGAATCATACCAATAGTTGATAAAAAGGATATCTTAAATAGATATGAATATATTCAACAATATCTTAAGGAAAGTAAACAGTTTGGAGCACAAAGACGTGCTAGTGAAGGTAGAAGTGTTCAAGTAGCACTCGTAAATCTTGCACGAAATGCTGGTTATTCCGATGTGAATCGTATGATATGGGATATGGAGACTGCTAAATTAGATTCAATAAGTACTTATTTAGAAAATTATTATATTGACGATATTGAGTTAAAACTTAGTATTGATGAATTTGGAAAAACTACTATTAAGATAAGAAAGAATGATAAAGAGTTAAAGGTTATTCCAGATAAATATAAAAAACATGAGTATATTAAACAATTGACATCAATTCGGAAAGAACTTAACGATCAGTTTTTAAGAGCTCGTTCAATTTTTGAAGAATTAATGGAAAAGGGTGAAAGATTTAAATCACAAGAGCTAATTAACCTTCAAAGTAATCCTGTCTTGTTTCCAATAATTTCAAAATTAGTTTTTATTGCGAACAAGGGTAATGGATTTTTAAGAAATAATACATTAGTTAATTTTTCTGGAGAAATATATTTACTTGAAAATAACGAAGAAGTTATGTTAGCACATCCAGTTCATCTTTTTGAGCTAGGTTGTTGGGCAGAGTATCAGAAACATGTATTTACTAAGAAGTTGGTTCAACCATTCAAGCAGATTTATAGAGAACTTTATGTTTTGAATAATGATGATTTAACTGAAAAAAATCAATCCAGAAGATATGCTGGTCATCAAGTACAACCAAAGAAGACTATTGCATTATTAAAAAATAGAGGTTGGATACTTAATTATGAAGAAGGTTTGCAAAAGGTTTTCTATAAAGAAAATTTAGTAGCAACAATATATGCAATTGCAGATTGGTTTTCTCCTTCGGAAATTGAATCTCCTACAATTGAACTTGTTAGATTCGAAGATAGATTTACAAGTAAAATAGTTGATCTCGAGTCTGTACCAAAATTAGTTTTCTCTGAAGTAATGCGTGATGTAGATCTTGTTGTTAGTGTTGCGCATGTTGGTGGTGTTGACCCTGAAGCAAGCTTATCAACGATAGAAATAAGATCAGTAATTGTAAATGAACTCTTGTTACTTTTAAAACTCAAGAATGTAGTGATAAAAGGGTCGCACGCATTTATAGATGGTGTTCATGGAGAATATACAGTCCATTTGGGTAGTGGTGTAGCGCATAAAATGGGGACAGGCGCTTTAAACATACTTCCTGTTCATTCTAGTCATAGAGGAAGATTATTCTTACCATTTATTGATGAAGATCCAAGAAGTGCGGAAATCTTATCGAAAATTATTCTACTAGCGGAAGATTCAAAACTAAAAGATCCAAGTATTTTAGTTCAAGTAACCCAGAATGGTAATTAGTAATATTAACAATTGACTCTCGAAACCGCTGATTTAGCGGTTTTTCTTATGCAAAATATTCAATAAAAAATTTGATTTACCAAGAATTATTTAATACTATTAAATTCGAAGGATTTAAGTATTACTCCGCAACTTTAAAGTGCATATATCAATTAAACGCAATTTATAGTTGGTTGATAGATGATTTAAACAATACCATAATGATAATATAACGAGGTGACACAATGAATTTCAGCAGAAACTTGCAGTATCTCAGAATGATGCATAAGAATATGACGCAAGAAGAACTAGCTAATAAACTAGGTGTTTCTAGACAAACAATATCTAAATGGGAATTGAATCAAGGAAATCCTGAGTTAAGTAAAATCAAAGAAATATGTACATTGTTTAATTGTAAATCAGATGAGCTATTGTTTGGGGATATGAAGATAACCAATGAAGCATATTCTGAGATCGAAATAGAAATGCTCGAGGCTTTTAAGTACATAAAATATACAGTTATTTCTGCAGAACCTGAAGATGATTCGATTGATCGTATTAATAAACTGGCAAGACATTTAAACATAGAAAATCCAAATATAATTGGTTGGGATTTCCCTTATATCTCACAGGAACAAATCAATGTATATCATATGCATGGATATACAGCTGCGCTAATACTGCCAGATGATATTAATCTTAAAAAAGATTCATATGTTATTGAAGAAAGAAAATCACAAAACTATGTGACGATATCGATTAAGAATCCAATGGATAATCCATTTCACTTAATATCAAATGCGTTTAAGTCAGTCTTTCAATACATTAATGTGAATCGATATACCTATGGTGGATTTGCCTTTGAGAGTCAGTTCAAGAAAGATGGCATAGAAATGATGAAGATATATGTGGCGATTGAGTAAAGGGAAATGATATGAATATCGGAGATAAAATAAGTTTTGGGAAGTATGAATGGCGAATTCTTGATATTCGTGAAGATCGAATATTGATTCTTACAGATGAAATTATTGAGTTACGTGATTATCACACGAAAGCTGTGGAGATTACTTGGAAAGACTGTGAGCTAAGAAATTATCTTAATCATGAGTTCTTTAATACATTCAATAAAAATGAACAATCAAGCATCATAGAAACTTTAAACAAGAATCCTATTAACAATTGGTATAAAGCGGATGGTGGAGAAGATACACTCGATAAGATATTCATTCTATCAATGGATGAAGTTGTACGATTGTACTTTGGGGATAGTAGTAAATTATTGGATAATCCAGCTAAGAACCAAAGATATTGGTTTCAAAGAAAAGATGAGAATAATATAAAAAGAAGATCAACGTATATGAACTCAATTTGGTGGTGGTGGGTAAGAACACCAGGTAAACACAATCGCGTTGCGGTATATATTCACGGGGATGGGAATATTGGTATACAAGGAAATGGTGTTGCGAAACGTAATACCAATGTAATTCATCGATATGCGAATGATACGAGAGGTGGTATACGTCCAGCTCTATGGATAAAAAGGGAACAAGTGGGAATAAACAATGAACAAGTATGAAGAAGGAATGAATTTATTGAATGAAAAATTTGGGAAGGGTAAAGATAATGTCATAGCACTTGCGACAATATCCCATGAATTAAGTGTTAATGGTTTTCCTAAGCCATGTGTACGTGATGTGGATGCTTATTATGAAGATGGATCATTCTATATTGTGACCTATGCATTATCAAAGAAAGTAAAACAAATTGAATTGAATCCTGAAGTTGCGATATCCGCAAACTTTGAAGACTTCTATGCGAGTGGAACTGGTCACAATTTAGGTTGGGTGTTAGATCCTAAGAATGCGGAAATTAGAACGAAATTACGTGAAGTGTTTAAAGAATGGTATGATTTTGCGAATGATGAAAGTGATGTGAATTTCTGTTTTGTACAAATCAAATTATCTAAAGGAACTTTAAGGATTAATCATGGAGAGAAGTTCTATCATTTTGATTTTGATAGTAGAACGGCAGAATAAGTTATTTAACTATTTTTCATTATAAAAGATCATAAGAATGAAATCTTAAGCTACATTTAAAATGATTTTGTTAATAACGTATAAACAAAACTAACTTTAATTAAATTCATATTTGACAACCTAATTTTTCTATTATATTCTTTAATCAAGAGTTGTTACTTTAAGTAGGCTACATCGACCTTTATGTCATGTTGTCTACTTTTTTTGTTAACAGGCATAGAAGGTACAGAAGATTAGATGATTGGTCAAACATACAAAGAAAGGAGAAAAATGAGAATAACAAAAGTAATTAATAATAACATTGTGCGTTCAATCAATGATCGTGGACAAGAAGTACTATTACTAGGAAAAGCACTCGGATTTCAGAAGAAAAATGGCGATGATATTCTGGAAAATGATATCGAAAAAACTTATATATTGACGAACCAACAATATGAGAATGATTTGATGTCACTGTTAGCGGATGTGGATTTCACGAATGTACAAGTTGTGAACAAGATTATTGTAGAAGCTGAAGCGACACTTGGGAAAGAACTTTCGACAAGTGTGTATTTCTCGCTTTTAGATCATGTTAATTTCGCGGTGGATAGATACCATAATAATCTAATGTTTGAAAACAAACTCCATAATGAGATTAAACGATTCTATGCGACAGAGTATCGAATTGGTGAAAAGGCAGTGGAAATTATTAATTCAGAATTAAAGATTAAATTGCCGAATGATGAGGCATCGTTTATAGCGATGCATATACTGAATGCACAATTAGATGAGAATTACTTTGATAATACCGATTTTATGACCAAAATCATCAATCAATCTTTGGATATTGCACGTGAGAAACTAGGCATAGAGTTTGATACAGATTCGATTAGCTATGAGCGTTTCATAACACATTTGAAGTTCTTTTCAATGCGATTGATTAAGAAAGAAAAGCTTCAAGTCGTTAGTCAGGGTGTATTAAATGTGATTAAAAAAGAATATAAAGAAGCGTATGATATCTCACTACAAATCAAAGACTACATAGAAGAAACGTTTGATGAATGTGTTGAAGAAGCTGAGACCATGTATTTGGCGACGCATATCAATACGTTTATCACAAGAAACCAGTAGAAGAGAGGGATAAGGATTGAAAAAGTATCGGACAGTTGTGAATGGTGCTAGCTTTCTAGGCTTAGCGTTTGCGAGTTTTGATCCAGATAATACTTTAATCATTGAGCGTGGAAACATCTTAGGATGTGACATGTATTCTAGTTTAAGAATTGATCATTTAAGTGGATTTGAGATAAAAGAAGAACTCACAAAAAACTTATCTGACAGAATATTGATGAATAAGCATATGGTGCATGATGACATGATTATAATGAGTGAAATTATGCCTGTATTAGGAAAGTTTGTGGAAGAACATAATCTGAAAATAATGTTCGATTGTGTCATTCTTAAACAAACTGAAACGAAGAATGGTTATTTAATTGAAGCGATTTGTAGAGATCAAATCATGATGTTTGAATCAGAATATTACATTGATACATTGAGTAATCAACTTACTGATAACTTGAGTTGTAATGTACTGGTGAAAGCGAATGGGAATACTCCAATCGAAGTCACAAACAGTAAACACTATGACTTAGGTAAAGAAATATATTGTTTAGAAATACCAGTAACGTCATTAACCATGTCTGATGTTAGAAGAGAAGTTCTATCGGTATTTAAGAAACCTCTAGCGAGTGAAGATACGTTATTGATGATCGCAGAAGAAGTGTGTGTTCGAGGAAACTATCGTGTAAATCGAATAGGAAATCATTTAAAGGCATGTTCAAGTCATACGGATAATCTGTTTGATGCGATGGATAAAGGAATTGAATTATGGAGGAATCTATAATGAGTGCCTACCATCGTATAAGTGAAAATGGAATAGAAGAAACATTGATTGAACAGGTTAAATATGATCAGGAATATGATGTAGTAATAGTAGGGGCTGGAACGGCTGGATCAATTGTTTCAGTTAAACTTGCACAATTAGGCTATAAGCTATGCATCATCGAAAAAAAGAACTTTATGGGTGGGATATACTCAAGCACAATGTTTCAATATTATCGGGGATCAAATGGCGGAATGTATGAAAAGATTGATCAAATCATTCGTGAAGAAAAGGATAAATTTCAAATTGCGGATGCGTTTGGATCTCAACCTACAATACGACGTTATGTGTTTGATAATCTACTAAAGGATACGCATACAAAGATTGCGTATAACTCAGTATTAACTGGGGTATATACATCGAATCAACGCATTGAAGGGGTTCAATACTATGGAGATGGCAAACTTACAACGATAAAGGCAAAAGTATTTATCGATGCGAGTGCAGAAGCCTCACTCTGTCGTATGGCAGGACTAAATGCGCATAAAGGTAGAGCGTTTGATGGATTATGTCAACCATTCTCAAATGTTAGAATTTACTATAATTTCATTAATCAAAGAGTAGAATTTAACAATATTGATGCGGGTACTATGCGTCAAGATAATCCGTGTGACTATGCACAATCCGTCGTAAAATCATTGAACAATGCGGTTTATTCCAATCCGCAAAAGGATGAATTTACGCTTGGTATGTCACCCATCATCGGTTTACGTGAAGGCTATGTCATTGATGGAATTAAACACCTAACCATGCAAGAGATTGTGGAAGGGTATACCAGTCATGAACCTCTGTACTACTCAAGTGCTAACTTCGATAATCATACGAAGGAAATGGCATTTGAAAGTGAACAGTTATGTGATTGGGTTGTTGGTTTAAGTATGTGGTCTACACTTGTTTCAGTTCCCGTTGAAAAAGATATGATGCGTCCTAAAGGATTGGATAATGTCTTAGCAATTGGACGGATAATGTCAATGGATCATGATGTCGCATCACATACACGTATGATGAGAGATTGTCAAAAAGCGGGTGAAGCTGCGGCGATTTTGATAGATGCGTCATTGAAGAATAATATCCGACTAGATGATGTAAAATATGCGGATATTGAAGAACGATTAGAAAAAGATAATTGTTTAAATATAACGAATAATTATGGATTGAAAGATAATCCTCCGCTCGATATAAGTGATGAAATGCGTATACCTAAGGATGATTTAGAACTTATTAAATTTATGAAATCTGATCGACCAGGCTTCGCTATGTTAGTTGCTTATCGAGAAAAGAAGATTGAATTATTAAGTGTATGTTTGAATAATAGTGACACGAATTTACGCAGTAATAGTGCAATCGTATTAGCGCTACTCAATCAAACAGAAGGTCATTCAATCCTTGTAGAATTAGCATTAAAACGTGATACATACTTACCTAAGACTAGTAAGTCATATAACATGTATCGTGGATTAAGCGCTGTTTATTGCCTTGGTAGACTACATCAAAAAGAGAGTTATCCGATTCTCTATAATATTCTATTATCGAATGATCGATTTGTAGAAGATGATTTCCAATTTGATAAGTTTATCGGCAGTAAAGAAGATTATCGTTTCCAGTATGTAGCACATTGTATAAGGGCACTTATAAACATTAGCAATCATAATCCAGAGTTAAAAGAAGAGATTATGAAGACACTTAATAATGTAATTAATCAAGAAAACTTTAAAGTATATACATCGCTTAAGTCGAATCAAAACGACTTACACGATATGACAACTAAATTAAGAGAATACATTCAATATCGAATGAAATAAAGGGACAAAAAATGTTTGAACAAAAAGTGATAGAACAGATTGTCGAGGCAATCGGTGGTTTAGATAATATCGAACGAATTAGTAATTGTATGACACGTTTTAGAGTTGTAGTCATAGACGCAAGTAAAATTAATCATGATAAGATTAAATCATTACCAGGCGTATTAGGCATTGTTGGAAAAGACAATAATCCTCAAATCATCGTCGGACCTGGCAACGCGGAATTTGTCAGAGAAGCAGTTCAAAAGATGATTGAAGCGGATGGTAAAAAACATAGTACGCTTAATAAAGTAGAAGAATTCAACGAAAAGAAAAAGAATCGTAGTGAAATATTTACCACAATCTCCCAAGTCTTTACACCAATGATTCCAGCACTTGCCGGTACAGGTTTAATCTTTGGGATTATGCGTATCTTCCAGTATATCTATTTATACTTTGGCGTAAGTCTATTTAATCCTGCACCAATCGCAGATGGTGGATCATTATTTATGGCAGCCCTTAGTGTTATCGCATTCTCATTCTTCTCAATCATGAATATCGCAGTTGCGTCTTAAGCCGCAAAAACGATTGGCGGTAGTCCATTCTTAGGGATGGCGATTGGGGCAATCGTAATCAATGTTGGATCACTTAATGGTGTATCCATGGGCTTTGCGAATTTAAGCTTTAGAAGTGGTATGGGCGGAACATTAGCTGCACTAGTTGGTGGTTTCTTAGTGGCTTATCTAGAAAAGAGATTCAAGAAAGTTATTCCTGGATTCTTACAAGTACACTTCCCAGCTTTACTCTCTATTACAATAACAGGCTTAGCTTTACTCTTTGTGATTCAACCAATCAGTGGTATTATCTCCAATGGTTTAGCAGGCGTCGTAACATGGTTAGTTTATAATGCAGGTGCAGTTGGTGGTGCGATCATTTCTGGTACATTCTTACCACTTGTCGCATTAGGTATACATCATATCGTTACACCGATTCAAACAACTCTATTACAAGAAGTTGGTTATACATCACTTCAAGGATTCTTATCTCTTGCAGGTGCTGGTTTAGCAGGGGTTGCGCTTGGTGTATTAATTAAATACCGTGGTCCAAAATACAAGAAACTACGTAACACAGTCTATGGAAATATTCCTACACAATTACTTGGTATTTCTGAACCGATGATTTATGGGGTTTCAATTCCTCTATGGCGTCCATTTATTGCGGCTAATCTTGGTGGTGCATGTGGTGGATTTGTCTTAGGCTTATTCCCAGGCCAAGGCGCAATCGCATTGAATGTATCTGGATTATTAGGCGCATTGGTTAATACTAAACCTCTTGCATATTTATTAGGCTATGCAGTGGCAGTTCTAGCAGCCGCATTCTTTACAAACGTATTAGGTGTAAAGGATGAGAATATGGAAATCTACCTAAAAAATAACGAAACGAATTAATGTAGGGTTGTATGAATAATAAAGTAATTAAAACAGAAGTCTTAGCATGTTGCGATGGTCAATTAATTGATATCACCCAAGTTAATGATGATATGTTTTCTCAAAAGATAATCGGAGATGGGTTCGCGATTCATCCTACATCGAACACAGTACATTCACCAATTGATGGTATTGTGACGATGATTTCACCAACTAAACATGCATTTGGTATTCGAAACGATGATGGTCTTGAGTTTCTTGTACATATAGGGATTGATACTGTTACATTAAATGGAGATGGCTTTAATCTCTTAGTAGAGAAAAATACATTTATAAAAATGGGAAGTCCTGTTGTAGAAGTGGATTTTAAGAAAATCATTAAGAATGGATTTGATCCTGTTGTAATATGTGTTCTAACAAGTAGAGTCATAAATATTATGGATTTAGGAATGACTCCTAACCGTAAAGTAAAAAAAGGTGAAACTGCTTGTATTGTAGAATACTCCAGTATTTAATCATTAAAAAAGCTTCTATGTATTTCAATAGAAGCTTTTCTATGCCTTGTTTATTTTTAGTATTGAGAGTTAACATCAAAACAGTTAGTATGAAATAGATAACTAATTAAAGAGGTACAATAATGAGTTTCTTTAAAAACATTTTTAAATCCAAAAATTCAATTGATAATTTACAAAAGACTATTCATGAAGATAAAAATGAAAGTAATGGAATAGATTTTGATATAAACAAACCAGTTGAAAATCCAAAATTAGTTGAGTTATTGAAAGAATTTAAATTGAATGGTAATAATACAACACTTAGCAATGTTTATGAAGAAGTTGCTATGAAAGCAAAGTTTTTAACTATTGTAAAATTTTCAATTAATCCAACAGATAATGGAGATGGAACGTCAACATTTCAGCAAAGTAGTGTCATGACTTTTTTTTCTTTAACCTCTAAAGATAATCAGAATTATTTACCGATATTTACTGATTGGAATGAAGTTTATAAATGGAAAGAAGTTACATCCCCCAAAACACTTATTATGGGATTTGATGATGTGCATTCAATTGTAAGTAATGGAAACAAATATGTTGGAGTTGTTATAAACCCTTTTGGTGAGAATCATGTAATTATGATTGATCAAATTAATTTTATTAAGAATAAGAAAGAATCAATCGAAAAAGGTTACTCAACGCAAGTGGTCAAAGAAGCTACACAAGTATTTTTAGGTGAACCGAAGAACTATCCATCTGAAATGGTAAATGCAATAAAAGATTATTTATCTAAAAATTACATTATTGACAGAGTTTGGTTAAGACTAATGACTAAAAATAATGAATCAAGTTTACTGCTAGTAATAGATTCAAAAAACGATAGAGATTTTGTTTTTAAATCGATTATTGATATTGCAAAACCGTATTTAGGAAATATGTTTTTGGACATGATTATGTATAATGATTCAAATGAAAGATTTGTCAATAATGTTGAACCATTCTACGATAGAAGTTTAAAATGAAATTATTTATAGTTCTTTATAATGAATAATTGTTATGAATAATTAAAGGAGTAGTAAAAATGATAACAATAAAATACTCTGATAATGTAAAAGGGGAACCAGTTGTTTTTGAGTTACTATTTCCAATCAATGAATATGTTCCAAATAAATACTTTGAGAACTTGTCAGAAGGAAATTTAATATCAATTACAGTAGAAAATGATACAAAAGTATTAGTATCTCCTGAATTAGTTTTCTTTCTTGATTTATTTGAACAATATAAGCTTTTAAATAACAAAATCGGTCAACTTTATATATGGAGCATTCATTTTGAATGCAATTTTAATGGGTCGAAATTTTCAATGTTGTATGATGAAGATTATAAATTAATAAGTTTTGTTGTTTCAGATTCTTCAAAAAGAATAGAATTATCTGAATATATTTGTAAATTAATTGAGAGAATCAAACGAATTAATTGAAAGGAAAATTTATTTTGACAATCAAATATCTAGAGTTATACAGACCAAATATTAGAATTGAATTTTTATGGGACTTAAATGATGCAAAAAAGTATCTTCTAGATAAAGGATATCGATGCACATTAATAGATGATAAAAGAGCTGTTATTCACGGTGAAAGTTGGATAAACAAGTACGAAAGAGTAGTGTTACATATTTATTTTGATGAATTCGATAATAGACTTGATTCAATAATGATACATAGTATGCCTTTGAATATAAAAGATAAAATTGTCGATTCATTTAACAGAAAAGAAATTTGGCTAACTGAAAAATTTGGATCTCCACAAAAATTGAATAAGAATTTTGATTATGGTGTTTTCGATACAAAAAGAATAAGTGAATTTTATGAAATAGATCATTTTATTAAAGATCGATTTGGTGATGAAGAAGGGATTTATATTAAAACGATTAATAAAAAAATAGAAACTTTGTAATTCAAGAAACATATGGTTAAAAAATTAAATAATAGATAGAAATAGTAAAACAATGAACTATCATACACTTATAAACAAGGCAGAAGATTATATCGAAAATAATTTAGATAAGAAAATAACACTAGATGAAATTGCGTTTAATGTTGGATTATCTAAATATCATTTTCATCGTATCTTTAAAGAACAGTCTTCCGAAACGATAACTCAATTCATAACCCGTATAAAGATGGAAAGATCAGGTATTTATCTGGTTGTGAACACAAAGATTTCTATTACTGAGATTGCATATCGATATGGTTATTGTGATGCAAGTTCATACAATAAAGCATTTAATAAACATTATGGAATGAATCCGAGTGCATTTCGATTAAGCAAGAATATACAAGCCAAATAAATTTCAGTTAACTAAACTGAGTATAGGAGGATATGATATGGAAATCCCTAATATAACGATTGAAGAATTAAAGGATGTAAAAGTAATCTATATACGCTTTAGAGGTACTTACATTGAGTTTAGAAAGAATAGTCGTCGCTTATTCAATCAGATCTTTAAGTTTGCGCAAGATAATAAATTGATTGTTGAAGGTCAAACAAAAGTACTAACAATCTATCATGATAATCCATTTATTACAGATGAAAAGAACTTACGCACAAGTGTCGCAATGACTGTGCCAAATGACGCTAAATTCATAGAAACCGATGATATTACATCAATGGTAATTAATGGTAAATTTGGTGTTGGTCACTTTCATTTATCACCAAGTGAATATGGTGAGGCTTGGAAGTACATGTATCAAAACTGGTTGTTTGTTGGAAGTGAGAAACCACGTGATTCTTTTCCATTTGAAATGTATATAACAGAACCACCGAAGAAGTTCAAAGATAAGAGTTATACGGATATTTATATACCTATTGAATAGAAAAAAACGTTTAAGTATTAAACTGTATTGAAAATCATTAAAAATTTCTGAATTAATCATATTTAGTTATATTAGAATTTCTAAAACTGAATTGATTAATTTTTATTCATTTAAATGTATTTTATAATACACAAAATAATGCGCAAAATAATATGCAATCTTTTGACGACATAAATCAATTGTGATACAATCGAGCCAGAAAGCGAGACAGATAATATGACAACTATTTTAGAAAAAAATAATGGATTAGATAAGGTCTCCTCAACAGATGTACGTCGTAGATATACAGAGATGGCTAGAATAGTAAGAGCTAGTCGTAAACCTGTGGAAATAACGGTTAACGGGAAAGCTGATCTAATTATCATGAATCCTGAACTATTTGAAGGATTAATGGAATTGCTTGAGGATTACGAAGATGAATTAGCTGTTTTGAAGTATGAGAATAGAAAGAATGAAGCGGAGTTTATATCAAGTGAAGTTGTATTTAAAGATGTAGATTTAGGTGAATTCGAAGATATATCCATCGATGATTTACTAAATCAATAATATGCGAAAGGTAGAAATAAGTAGTCTTGTACAAAAAGACTTCAGTGCGTTTGATGGTAGAGAAAAACAATGGGCCAAGGCAATCATTTCGTATTTGGAAGATGAACATAACTCAATTGAAGTGATAAAGCAGAAGTTTAAACCGTTGAGTGGTGAATTGCTAGGTTATTATAAGTCGAAACATAGAGGATTTGGGATAAGACTTATATTTAAGATACTCAATGATAATGAGTTGAAAATATATATTGAAAGAATTGAGATCGATTCAAGTATAAATGAAGTTATTCAATTTATTGCAGGTGGTAGAAGAGATAATATCTATTCATTAGCGATCAAAAGAATTAAGAGAATGAAATAATAAAACATTTGTAATGTTACAGATAGATGAAAGGATTTGGATCAATGCAACTAGAATTAATTAGACCAAGTATGGAATATAAGCGACAAATCATAGATATGATGAATGAATGGTCAAGTACGGGAGAAAGAATCGTTCCATATGCCATACGACGAATTGATTATCATAACTTTGATGAATATATCTATGAGTTTGACCAAGAAGTAAATGGTCCAATACGTGAAGGATTTGTACGTAATACGACGTATTTTGTATATCAATCATCAAGTGATAAAATCGTTGGGGCAGTGAATATTCGTCATACACTCAATGAAGAACTACTAAAAGCTGGTGGACATATTGGGGATGGTGTACGACCGAGTGAAAGACGTAAAGGATATGCGACGGAAATGATACGTTTAGCACTAAACAAGTGTCGAGAATTAAACATCGATCGCGTTATGATGAGCTGCGATAAAGATAATATTGGGTCCGCAAAAAGTATCATGAAGAATGGTGGTAAATTAGAACGTGAATTTGTGAATGAAGAAGGGGTTATGGAACAGATTTACTGGATAGATTTAAGATAAAACAATTAGCTTCGCATAGGTGAAGCTTTTTTATTGGTCATATTCATTGAATCAAATGGCATCGCACTTATAATAGACTTGAAAATGATTAGAAAAAGAGGAATAGAATGACAAATGATTTTAAGTCGATTGTATTAGAAAGACGGTCAATCCGTGAATACGATCCAAGTGTAAAAATCTCAAAAGAAGAAATGAGTTCAATTTTACGTGATGCGACACGAGCTCCATCATCGGTTAACTTACAACCGTGGCGTTTTGTGATAGTGGAGTCAGAAGAGGGTAAAGAAAAGCTTAGACCTTTTATGCGTTTCAACACCAAACAGAATGACACATCATCCGCTATGATCCTCATATTTGGGGATATGGAGTGTTATCGTTATGCGGAGACGATTTATGACCAAGCCGTAAAAGATGGTCATATGCCGCGTGAAGTAAGGGATAAACAAGTTAATACTATTGTGCCATTATATAAATCACTTAGTCGTGAGAAGATGAATGATATTGTGAAAGTAGATAGTAGCTTAATGACGATGCAGTTGATGTTAGTTGCGCGATCTTATGGATATGATACAAATCCGATCGGAGGATATTACGAAGAGAATCTTGCGGAAACATTTGGTTTAGATTCTAATCGTTATGTATCTGTATTAATTGTATCAATAGGAAAAGCGCTAGAAACGGGATATTCATCCTTACGTCTACCCGTAGAAACAATCACTTCCTGGAAGTAAAGATATCAAAGGTATCACAGATAACGATCGTGATATCTTTTTTATTGATTGATGAAAGTTCTGTGATACTCATTAAAATTGAACATTCATCGTACTTAATCGTGTAAAATGGAAATGTAGTTATTTTGAAAATTAAAAAGAAGATAAACAAAAATGTATTTAAAAGAACAGAGTGTTCAATTGAATGAAAGGTATAAAAATAATGGATAAAGTAGAGCAGAGTATTGTATTTTTACTAACGCCTAAATCAAAAATATCGACTTTAACCGAAGAGTTTACGATACGTCAATGCCTAGAGAAAATGAAACATTATGGGTATACCGCAATGCCAGTCCTAAACCAACATGGTGAATACATTGGGACCGTTAGTGAAGGAGACTTCTTATGGCATTTACTTCAAAAAGGTGAATATAACATAGAAGCTCAAGAAGATTACACAATACACGATATTATTCGTATCACATGGAATACACCGATAAAAATAGACGCAAAACTCGAACAAGTTCTCAATCAAGTAATGGATCAGAATTTTGTACCAGTAGTGGATGATCGGGGTATGTTCATGGGCATTATTACTCGTAAATCCGTTATGCAATACTATTCGAATAAATACCTACAAAGTCCTAGCGCATAGGACTTTTGTTTAATCTACTTAAATAGATTGACTGTATAAATAAATATGATACTATTAGATTGTATACAATCTATATAACGGAGGAACATATGAGTCTATATCAATATAGTGTAAAAGATATTAAAAAGAATGATGTGTCATTAAAGGATTATGAAGGAAAAGTGTTATTGGTTGTAAATACCGCAAGTGGGTGTGGATTTACACCTCAATACGAAGGACTAGAAAATTTATATAAACAATACAAAGATAAAGGGTTAGAAATTCTTGATTTTCCTTGTAATCAGTTCATGAACCAAGCATCTGGAACCGATGAAGAACTAGCTTCATTCTGTCAGATGAAATTTGGGACAACATTTCAAACATTCGCTAAAGTAAATGTGAATGGTGATGATGCGGATCCTCTATTCAAATATCTTCGTACTGAAGCACCACATGAACATGAAGATGAAAAAGCTAATGGGTTTAAGAAAGTATTAAATGAACTTAAACAAACATTTACTGGCGATAGTGTTAAATGGAATTTCACGAAGTTCTTAGTTGATCGTAATGGTAATGTTATTGCACGTTTTGCGCCAACCTTTAAACCAGAAGATCTATCATCCTACATTGAAAAGGCACTTTAAATCATGCACGATCCTTTAAAGTTAGAGAATCAATTGTGCTTCTCACTTTATACAGGAGCACGTTCGATTGTACGTAAATATAAACCATTTCTAGAACCATTAAACATTACGTATACGCAGTACATCTGTTTACTCGTACTCTGGGAAAAAGATAAGATAAGTGTAAAGGAATTAGGTGAGCGATTGATGCTTGATTCTGGAACACTAACGCCACTAATCAAGAAACTTGAAACACAAGGCTTGTTAAGAAGAGTTAGACAAACAACAGATGAAAGAATGATATCCATTGAGTTAACGGATAAAGGATTAACGTTAAAAGAAGACGCAAAAGATATTCCAATGAAGATTGTTCAATGTTTAAATATTGACATTAAACAAGCCATACAACTAAAACAAACACTCGATTTATTCATAGAGAAGAATCCACAATAGGATTCTTTTTATTTTATATTGTTTGATATAGAGTAAAATAGGGTAAATGAATTAAAGTAAAAAGGATAATCAAATATGAACAAAATTGACTTACATATGCATACCAGTATGAGCAATGATGGGACATACTCACCAGAGATATTAACGCAAATGTGTTATGATGCTGGACTTGATGTATTTGCGATAGCGGATCACAACTCAACCAAAGCATATGCATATGCTAAACCCATCGCAGATAAACTCTGTATACGATTAATTCCTGCTGTAGAACTTGATTGTCATATCAACGGCGTTAACTTACATGTATTAGGGTATGGAATAAATCCAGAAGATCCAGCGTTTCATATTTATGAGGAAGAGATCATTGCGCAGGAACAAGTATCTTCAAAAATAATGATCCAAAAGATACGTGAGATAGGAATTATCTTAGAAGAGAATGAGTTGGATAAGATTGCGATTAATGGCGTTATAACAGGTGAAATGATTGCGGAAGTTGCACTACATGATCATCGCAATGATGCGAATGAACATCTATTTGTGTATCGAGAAGGTGGTACACGCAGTGATAATCCCTATGTAAATTTCTATTGGGATTATTGTGCGCAAGGTAAAGTAGCGTACAGTCCAATTCATTTTAGAACATTGGATGAAATTGTAAAAATGATAAACGATGCGCATGGTTTTGCGATAATAGCTCATCCTGGAAATAACATTAAGACGAATGTCGAATTATTCAATACGATAATTGATAAAGGTGTTATTGGGGTCGAAGTATATAGTAGTTATCACACACCTGAAATAACAGCACATTATTATAATCTTGCGAAAGAAAGAGACTTAATCATGACCATTGGAAGTGATTTCCATGGTAAGACTAAGCCTTCAATACAATTGGGTACATTTGATATTAACGATGAGTTGTTACTCACAGAACGATTTATTGATCGTTTATAGAAAGAATGGAAGGGATGTTGCGATTCAATTGTTTAGAGATAATATTTATCAGTAATTCTTCGATTGCGGAGAGTGATGTTACGCTACAAATGATAATTATAAGTACATAAAAAGGAATAAATAGATAGAATATCGGGAATATGAATAACGTGAATCCGCTTAATTTATTCATCATTGTATGTAACGTACTCAATGTCTTATATCGATAATAACCTACACCAATTGACACAAAACGAATTAGTGTTATACCGATTATCCAATACACCATCCAAAGTGACCAGGTGAAATAATTTAAACAAATTAAAAGGATAATAAGTATGAATACTAAGTCCGCAATACTATCCAATAATGCGCCTAAATCACTTACAAGTTTATACTTTCGCGCAAGATAACCATCCAGAAAATCACTTATTCCTCCAAGGGAATAGACTAAATAGAATAAAGCTGAAAATGGTTTAACAAAAATTAAACCAATCGCTAATAAGATACGAATTAAACTAATACTATTTGGAAGTGTGAACATAATTAAGCTTATTGTATACGATGTTTATAATGATAATCAAAAATAATTAAAAATAGGGGTAAGTATGAAATTAGTTACGATAATTGGGGATGCGGCAGTTGGTAAAATGACAGTTGGACAAGAATTGATGAAATTAACAGGACTAAGATTATTTCATAATCATATGGCGATTGAACTTGTGATTGATGTGTTTGGATATTATGATTCAAATATAATTGTTAAGTTAAGAGATGTCATATTTGAATCCTATGCACAATCTAATAATGATGGATTAATATTCACTTATATGTGGGCATTTGATCATCAAAGTGATTGGGATTATATTACGAAAGTAAGTGAATTATTTGAAGCTCAAGGGGCAGAGCTTTATTATGTTGAATTGGTTGCGCCACTTGATGTTCGATTAGAACGGAATATAAGTGAAAACAGATTAGCGAATAAAGCTTCTAAACGAGATATTGAAGCGTCTAATCAACGAGTTATCAATGATTCATCGAAATATCGTACAGTAAGTAATGAAGGGGAAATACCGTTTAAGAATTATATTAAAATCGATAATAGTAAAATAAGTGCGAAAGAATGTGCAATGCGCATTGTGGAACATTTTAATTTTAAACAGGTGTAAATATGACACTTTGGAATCCATGGCGAGGTTGTCATAAAATCAGTGAAGGATGTAAGAATTGTTATATTCATTCGGCTGATACACGTAAAGGAATAGATACTAATCTTATTGAGAAAACCGATCAATTTGATCGTATTATACGGAAGAATAAGAAAGGGGAATATGTTGTTAAGAGCGGACAGTTGGTCTATGTCTGTTTCAGTAGTGATTTTCTTATTGAAGAGGCAGATGAATGGCGAAGTGATGCTTGGAGAATGATGAAAGAGCGATCAGACTTAACATTTCTTTTTCTCACTAAACGGATTCATCGCTTAGAACAGGTCTTACCAAGTGATTGGAATGATGGTTATGATAATGTCATGATTGGATGTTCCGTTGAGAATCAAACTCAAGCAGATCTGCGATTATCGTATTTAGTCCGTATTCCAATTAAACATCGCTTAATTATCTGCCAACCATTAATAGGACCGATTAATCTAGAACCCTATCTATCGTATCCTATTGAACAAGTCACAGTTGGTGGTGAAGCTGGTAAATTAGCCCGTGATTTAGATTATGCTTGGGTAGAATCCATCCGTAATCAATGTATTAATCATCAAGTAACGTTTGAGTTTAGACAATTAGGAAGTTACTTTATCAAAGAATATGTTCGATATGCGATACCTCGTAATCAATTATCGAGTCAAGCACGAAAAGCGAATATAAATGTGTATTTCAATCAATAAAAAAGCTGAATTTTAGTTCAGCTTTTTACTTGATATAGACAGGAATAGGGGAAGGATAACGCGAATTAATGTACGCGATTTCTTTATTATTTTGAACATAAACTCTTGGAATTCTACCATTCAACTGAGGTAGTAATTCGTATACTATGGTTTCCATCTTCTTCGCAATATACTTAGCACTTGTATGATCACCAATGATTTCTACACATGTACCAATTGGATATTTCTGATCTAAACGAATCATACTGAGATCCATACAGATACGTCCAACATATTCACAATCAACTGTACCAATTGAACAATGAGATCCTTGAATATCACGATGGATACCATCCGCATATCCAATACTAATCGTTCCAATCAATTCATCTTTTTGAGCTACATAATTCGCTCCATATCCAACAGATTCACCTTTATGTACAGATTTAATATCCAATAGACTCGCATAAAGCCTCATGACAGGCTTTAAATCAACAGCGTAGTCAGAATATCCATAAATCGATAAACCGATTCTAACCGCATTACAATTCGGTGTAGGGAAGTTTACAACTGCACCGCTATTCGCACTATGAACCCATTTGAATTCACGATGGAGAGATTCTAATAAAGTATTGAAAGATGCGTATTGTTTAGCTGTTTGTGGACTTGTAGGATCATCACTTGACGCAAAGTGAGTATAGATACCCTCAACCTTTAATCCAAGTGAATCCGCTATCTCTAATGCCTCAAAAACTTGATCTTTTTCTTTAATCCCTAATCGATTCATCCCCGTATCAATCTTTAAATGAACACGTGCATTCTCTACAGGATATTCACGTAAAGACATAACCCAATCCAAAGATGTTAGTGTTAATACGATATTATGTTCAAGCGCAAATGGTACATCCATCGCCTCAACATAACCCATACATAAGATATCCATTTGTATTCCATTTTCTCTTAAATTAACCGCTTCATCCAAAGTTGCGACAGCACACATCTGTGTCCCAAGTTTCTCTAAATGACGTGCTATCATAATATCCCCATGACCATACGCATTTGCCTTAACAACCGCTATTAATGTCTTCTGATGATAGTTATGTAACGTTCGAACATTATGTTCGAGCGCATCTAAATTAATTTCTGCATACGTTCTACGAAATGAAGGTCTCATACAATCCTCGCTGTGTTATACGCCATAATTACACCCCATGCAATAAACGCTAAGTTAATTAGTCCATAAATAGAACCTAAATAAACTTGTGTAATAATCGCAATAATTTGACTAAATAGATTATAGCCAAGATTTAATCCAAAATAACGAACAATATCCGATAAGATAAAGGACAATAAAGCAAGCCCTCCACCAAGATATGAAAACTTAGGTTGAACCCCTCGACCAAACTTTTGGATCACATAACCAATCACATATCCGATCCCAACATAGATAATCGAAAAGGTAATTGGCATAAAACGAGAAAGGATTCCATACGCAATGCCTAAGCCAATCGCGGTCGGAAAACCAAAGAGACACGCTCTTACAAATCTTTGTTTAGAATTCAAAGCAAACGAGTTATACACACGAAACATAGCAATCTCCTAATGGTGATTATTATATCACTTTAGCCCTTTGAATTAAATGAACACTTTCTTCGAAAATTCCAATTTTTGTATTGACGATAAAAAACGCATATGTTATATTTATAAGGCACTTGAGCACAGCGTGGAGGCTTAGCTCAGCTGGGAGAGCGTCTGCCTTACAAGCAGAGGGTCGGGGGTTCGAGCCCCTCAGCCTCCACCATTCTTTTTTTTCTCAAGTTTACGTGTGCCGGCTTAGCTCAATTGGCAGAGCAACTGATTTGTAATCAGTAGGTTGTGGGTTCAAGTCCTATAGCCGGCACCATTTTATTTTGTTGGCTCCCAGTTATTTTCTGGGGGGGTAGCGAAGTGGCTAAACGCGGTTGACTGTAAATCAATTCTCTCCGAGTTCGGCGGTTCGAATCCGTCCCCCCCCACCATTCAATCTTGGGGTATAGCCAAGCGGTAAGGCACCAGACTTTGACTCTGGCATCTCCCTGGTCCGAATCCAGGTACCCCAGCCATTTATTGTGACCTGTTAGCTCAGGTGGTAGAGCAACTGACTTTTAATCAGTGGGTCGAGGGTTCGAGTCCCCCACAGGTCACCAATTTTACCACCGCGGATGTAGTTCAATGGTAGAACTTCAGCCTTCCAAGCTGACTACGTGGGTTCGATTCCCATCATCCGCTCCATCCGTAACATAAGCCTATAAAAGGGCTTTTTTTGTTGTAAAATTGCACAAAATTGCATAAAACTTCATAAAATTTCTATCTACGTGACCCAGCTGGGTCACGGATGGGTCATATTAGATATGAATATATAATCATAGTTACAATTCGGAATTATTATTTAAACATAATTTTATTGTCATTTATACAAAATTAAAGTATTCTTAAACTCAAACAATATTTTTTTACAAATAAAAAAATAAAATTAATCTCTTATTACTTAAGATATTTATAGTTCAGATAATAAATGATCTAAGATAAAAATATGTTCAAATATTCCATTAAAAAATCTAGAAATAATTGAAAGAATACCTAATACACCACAAATATAACCAAGTGCACCAGAGTACTTGGTTTTTAAATATATTCTGATAAATTAAGTATAGAGAAAATATGATAAATGAACTTTCAAATATAGTAGCACTAAGATTACTTGAAATTTGAGTAATTAAAGAAAAGTTTGAAATTTATAAGTACATTTTGTATTACTTATTGTTTCAAAAAAAATTTATGATAATTTTAGTCTTAATTTCATTGAATGAAAGAAGTTTATCATGAAAAACAGAGAGAAATTATGTTGGAATTAACAAGATTTCTACTAAGCATTTTTTAAATAAGAGTTTTGAAAGTGCAATTCTTTGGGATAAATAAAAACTAAGTATAAGAAATAGTAAAATCCAAAATCAAAAGAGGAAAGGGAATTCAAAGATATGAGTAAAATTATAAAATTATTTGTGATAGCTATGATTACAATAATAAATATTCAACCCGTAAATGGAATGAAAATTGGTTCAAATGTGAATAGAACATTTAATGAGAAAAGATACTTAATTGGTGAAGTTTTTGTAGAAGAAGCTAATTACATCGAAGAAGGTGTCGTAGTAAAATCAAGAATAGAATATTTTCCTAACAATAAATATATTCTGATTGTGAATAAAAATGGTAATATTGAGAAATATAGTGGAGAAATGGATTATATTGAAAGAAGTGAAAGTACTCCTAGCTTAGTTCAGCCAATGGCAAATGGCTATTATGATAGATATGTTGGTACAAATACATTTAATCATTATATTGGTGGGTTTTCGATCGGAATGAGTACAGCATCATTAGCACTGGCTATTATCGCAAAAATCAAAAAAATGCCTTGGGTTGAAGCGTTATCGTTTGCAACTTCACTTATTTCTTCTGCAACATTTGTGAGTTATACTGGAAGTGGGATATGGTTTAAAACAGAAGTAGATACATACGAACAACTAGCTATGGATTTGAATGGGAATTTATATTTTGTTGGTTGGTACTGGATGAACTGTGTCTCTAAGGGTTATTTTCATGCCGATTATAGTGGTTCTCCTATATATGAATACTATGACTTTACCAATACAACACCAGGTGGGCCATGAAATAATTGTGGAGATAATTTAAAAGAAAAGCCAAATAGTCATAAGATATTGATTGTGAAATAACTTCTATACAAAATTAGATATTTATAAAGTACTTATATGTTGTTTAAATTAAGCTATTAGCAAACACGACTAATTTGTGAGGAAATTAATGGAGAAGGAAAAAAAACTTTTAATTAAATTGTATTGCTTACTTGGTATACTTCTTTCTGTTTGGGCATGGACATTGACGCAATCTTATTATGCCTTATATGACTATCCAAAGTTGAGTTTTGTAATATCTATTAGTACTCTACTTCTTATTAATTTTATTAATAGCATTGAGAAAATTATTCCAACTACAACTAAATATAGAGGAAAGTGCTATATAAGTTGTATTTTACTCGCAATAGTTACGTATTTGTTTTTAACACTGAAGTTCTAAGTGCATGAAGAAAATAGTATTGGCTTTAATAATTAAATGAGTTGCTATTGAAATAGTGTTTAATTTTCATTTAAAAAATCTCAAAATTCTTGTTAAAATACCAAATACACCAGAAATATGACCAAGTGCACCAGAGCACTTGGTTTTTAAATGTATTGTGATAAATTAAGTATAAAGAAAATATGATAAATGAACTTTCAAATACAATCACATTAAGATTACAAAAAGTTGGAGTAATTCAAGATAAGTTTGAAATATACAAGTACGGTTTTGAATTACTAATTTCTTCTTTGATCGGAATAAGTTTGATATTAATAATAGGCTTATTGTCGAATACTTTTTCTGATTCGCTAGTATTTCTTGTTTGCTTTATAATACTTCGCCAATGTACTGGAGGGTATCATTCAAGAACTTATTTATCATGTAATCTTTCGTTTATAACAGTATATTTAATTCTTATCTATTACAGAAATTATATAGCATTTTCATATGAAGAGTTATTTATAATTGTGATTACGTCAATAGTGATAATATTTATCCTTGCGCCAATGGAACATAAGAATAAAAAAATGAATATAGAACAAAAGTCATTTCACAAATTTACAAGTAGAATCATTTCATTTGTTTTAATGTTATTAACATTAGTTTTATATTTTCTTAAGAATCCAATATATCTAGTTCTTAGTTATGTATTAATAAGTACTTCAGTATTGTTATTAATGGGAAGAAAGGAGGTAAAAGATTGAAGATAATTGATAGTATTTATAGATTATTCGCGCTAATTGCATTAAGAACAGCTTATATAAATGCAGGAAGCGCTTCATTCTTTGGCTTATATCAAGCTGAAGAACCAGAAATCTAATTCATTTCATAGAATATGTGTGTATTAATTGCTAAATGAAAGGAAAAATATGAAAAAAACTATAAGTTATATTTTTAAGAAAAGTTTGTTTGCAATTCTGATGATTATTATTTCAATTTTTACTGCTCCAGTAAAGGCATATATAGAGAATTCAATCCCTATAATTGATGAAATTCAATTGCTAGGAGTTGATATTCCTAATGAAATAAAATATTCGGAAAATAGAGATGCTATCTTGGAAGAACTTAATGAGCATGCTAAGAGAGGTGAACCAGGTTTTTACAACTATTTGCCAACTCAACAACTCTATAATGAACTTTTAACTGCATACTCATACAAAACTAATGATATACAACTAGCTGCATATACTTTAGTAAATAGTACAGTTTATGGAAGTTGGAGTAATACATTTCTAAATTATAATTGTTACTCTTATGGGTTATCTAATACTACCCAATGGCTTACTCCTGGGGATTTAAGTGGTGGGGGATTTTCAATAGATATGTCAATTTCTCAAATGGCTGACTTAGTAATAAATGATTTAACACAAATGGGCTTTAGTGCATATAAAACAACAACTAAACCTACAACGATTTCTGGATCAAATATTGTATTAGCGATAAGAAAAGGTATGTCAGATTTTCATGTTATGAAAGCAATAACGGTAAATACATGGAGACATAAACCTGGGAATACAAATATATTAACATGGAAATTTACATCACCAGGCTATACAACTTGGACAAATGAAGGTTCATTTAATGGTGTAACTTATGCACCAAGTACAACATATACAAGTTCTATATACTATATTGTTGGATTTCTGCAAGTAAGAGGTTCTATTGAATAAGATGAAAAAATTAAGTTTAATATTGGTTATACTATTTATCTCATTTTTTTTAACATCATGTAAAAATATTAATGAAGAACTAAAAGAAGTTGCTTTAAATTTAAAATATGATGATGTTCAAAATTGGTTAATCGAGCATGATATTGAAGTCCCAGAGGACTTGAGATCTCAAATTAATGTTGAGGAGTTTGTGTTAGAAGTAATTAGTAAAGCGAATAATGGATTGGATGTTTCGATTGGGATTAGTTACGATAAAACAGTCAAATTAATCAAATCGATACAAAAAGCTGCTGGGTTTACTTTTGATTAGTGCAATTGACTAATTAAGTATAATTTTAATTTAAGTGATTTTATTACTCTGAAACTTCAAAGATATATTGATATATTATATTTGAAGTTTCAGTTTTTTATATGCAAAATGTTATAAAACTTCTCAAAATAACGTAAAAAACACTTATGATTTTTCTTACTGACAATATCATTTTTGCTTGAATTCCTTAGATCAATATCTAATTTGATTGGTTATGGTATAATTTCACTATAATATTTAGACATCGGGGGATTTATGTTACGTATTGCAATTGTTGATGATAACATTAACGATATTAATTGTATTAGTTTAATCGTCAGAGAAAAAATAGATCAAGAATTAAATTTGGAAATATTTCAACTTTCAACAGATTTAAAAATTACTCAAGATTTTTTTGATGTTTACCTTTTAGATATTGATATGCCAGTGATGAACGGTATTGAATTAGCAGAGAAAATTAGAAAGTTAAATCCTGACGGGTATATTATATTTATTACAAATCACGACAATCTAGTTTTCAATTCATTTAAAGTAAACCCTTTTTATTTTGTTAGAAAAAGTGCATTGACGAATGACTTAATTCTAGCGTTAGATCTTTTACTTGAAGATATTAATAAGAAACGTAAGACTGTATTAATTACAGTAAATAATGAAATCATAAGTTTGCAAATCACCGAGATAGTTTACATTGAAAAGATGAAGAACTACATTGTGATAAAGTGTAACAAAAATAGAGAATACAAATATAGAAAAAGTATTTCAAAATTTGAAGAAGAGATTAATGATACTCGTTTAATTAGAATACATAACTCTATATTGGTAAACTTACAGTATGTTAATAAAATTGAAAACAATGAATTGTACATTGATCATAATAATTTAAAACTACCTGTTTCAAGATTAAAATTTAATTATGTTAAGAGTAAGTATATTGACTATTTAAGGAATAAATATTAATGGAACTGTATTTAAATTTGTTTCTTAATGTAATAGAAGTATTGATCTTAATTTATTTTGTTAATTATTTTCATAAACAAAGTAAGAAGAATTCTTTGAGTATTACTATACTTTTTGGAACACTAATTTTTATCACTTTGTCTGTTTCTAATTATTACTACGAATTTGATGGTATTTCACCACTATTAGTCTCATTATTTCTTTACATATATACTAGCTATACAACAATAAGTTCAAAATTGGAACGCGTTTTTTCTAGTGTCTTTGTTATATTAATGATAGCAATTACGAATTTTATTAGTTTGCTTATTATCTCAATGTTGTTGAATGTCGAAATAATTTATTTATTGAATAATATTACTTATGGCAAGTGGATAGTGATAATTCTATCTAAACTCATATTAATAATTATATTGAATATCTGTATAAAAGGTCAGAAAAGTCTATCTTATAATGTTGATTCGAAGAGTTGGTTTCTAATATTAGTTGTTTTAATTCTAAGTTACAGCATTATAGTATTGCTTTATGGGATTATTTTCACTCATCAAATTGACTATAAAACCATTAGAATTGCGACTATTGCAGCTATTTTACAGTTTGGATTTGTATATTATATTTTCATAAAAATTCAATTTGATCAAAAAATTAAGTTTGAACAAGAACAAGTTATTCAAGATCTACATGCAAGGGAAAGAAGTTACAATGAGTTAAAAACATTGAACTTCGAACTACAAAAGCTTAGACATGATACGAAACATATTCTAGTATTAGCTAATCAATATATTATAAATAAAGAATTTGATAAATTAAATCAACTTTTTAGAGATGTTAATGAGGTTACAAACAATTCTGATTATATTTTCACTGGTATTCAAGGAATAGATTCAATATTAAATCAAAAAATAAGTATAGCTAATTCTTTAAACATTAAATCCAAAATAACTATAAACATAGATAATAAAATAAATATTGATGATAGAGATCTAGCGATAAGTCTAGGGAATCTGCTAGATAATGCGATTGAGAATATTGATCCTAATGATAAACATTTACAGGTTGAATTAAAGATTATTAACGAATACCTATTCATAAAAATTAGTAATACAATTAAGGATTCTGTCAAAGAGAAAAATTTCTGGTTTAAATCACAAAAAGAAAATAAAAAGAATCATGGGTATGGAATTTTGAGCATAAAGAGCATAGTGAATAAATATGAAGGTAGTATAGATTTTTATGAAAATAGCAAAGTATTTAATGCAGAAGTGTTATTAAAAATACCAGATACACCACTAATATGACCAAGTGCACCAGAGTACTTGGTTTTTAAATATATTTTGATAAATTAAGTATATAGAAATATGATAAATGAACTTACAAACACAATCACACTAAGATTACAAAAAGTTGGAGTAATTCAAGATAAGTTTGAAATATACAAGTACGGTTTTGAATTACTAATTTCTTCTCTAATCGGAATAAGTTTGATATTAATAATTGGCTATTTGTCGAATACATTTTTTGATTCGCTCGTATTTCTTATATGTTTCATACTGCTTCGCCAATGTACTGGAGGATATCATTCAAAGACATATTTGTCATGTAATCTTTCATTTATAACAGTATATTTAATTTTTATCTATTACAGAAGTAACATTATGTTTTCATATGAAGGTTTATTTATAACTGTGATCATGTCAATAGTGATAATATTTCTCCTAGCTCCAATTGAACATAAGAATAAAAAAATGAGTAAAGAGAAAAAATCGTTTCACAAAATTACAAGCAGAATCATTTCATTTGTTTTAATGTTATTAACATTAGTTTTATATTTTCTTAAGAATCCAATATATCTAGTTCTTAGTTATGTATTAATAAGTACTTCAGCATTGTTATTAATGGGAAGAAAGGGGGTAAAAGATTGAGGCTATTTTATTAAGTAAGTTCTAAATATAATAAATTTCTTTGGATTTAGTTAAATAGGTGGTAATTGAAAAAAGAAAGGTGATAAAATGAAAAATATTTTTATCAAAGTTGTATTATTGTGTTTGTTTCTATTTATACCACAAGAGGTTTCAGCTAAGAATAGTAGTATAAATATAAATGATAAAAACATTGTAATAAGTGAAGTAATGACATATGATCAAGTTGTTGAAGCAATTGCTAAAGACAATAGAATATCAATTGAAGAGGCTAAATTACAAATGCCACTACCAACTTCAAGAAGTGCTTTAGGAGCATTATCGGCTACATATAGAACTGTTGCAAAACAGGTTGAAATAACTTCTTTGTACAAAATTCAGATGAGATTTTATTGTGAAACATCTGAAGGTGGCGGTTATTGGGGAATTGTTAGAATTTTGAATGTTTCTATGGACAGAAATTATGATAATATGTCAAAACAATTTGGCGGAACAGTTTATGCAAATTTAGAATCGGCATATAAAATATTTTTTATTGTAAATGGTGATTTCTTTGATAACGGAACTACTACTTATGGTGGTGGTGTAAATGTTGCAGTTGGATCTTCAGTTACAATAAATTTTTCAGCAAGTTATACATCAAATCATTATGAATATGCTTATAGAGAAGAGTATATACAAACTCAATATTAAAAGCTAAACTTCTGTTTAATTAAATACTTGAGAAATTTTTTTGTTTTAAACTGAGGTTTGAACTATATATTTTTTTAAATAGTAAAAGAGGTTAAAATGAGAAAGCTAAACTTTGAAATGTTATTTGGTATAATGATAATTCTTCTATCACAATTGATGGGTTCAGTAGTTTATAAAATTGGAATTTTCCTATATGGTCAAAATCTTTATATTTATACTCGTGTGTTAACATATATTTCTTTTACAATAATAGGAATTATGTTTGTTTTAATTGGAATTCATTCTGAGAATAAAAAATAACTATTCTAATGAATTGAATTCTCAAGATTTATGAATATGTGCTTTAATCATATTGTAGTATTTCAAAAACGAGAAGATGCAAATAATGAGTGTTTTCTCGTTTTTATTATGATATTTTAAAAGAAATATAAAATTCTTATCATTAATTTAAATTATTTCGAAGTAACGGTGATAATCTGAATGATGGAACATAAAGTCAAACAATTAAAAAGGATATCTAGAAAATGATGTGAATCTTTGACAGGTAAGATTATAAGAGAATATAAATTTTATAATTTAGATTTAGGCATCTTTTATATTCTTAATTCTTGTTTTTGATTTAATACTCTATACTGTATACAGTGGAAAAACATTGTAGGATATGGTTGCCATTTATATTAGTATTGTAATTTGCATGCTGGGTCACAACTGGGTCACGGAATATCAAATTTATGTTAAATTCTTATGCAATCTTGTATAATTATATTATCTTATATGCAATTATATAGCGTTTTAAGAAGTTTTACGTAAGGGTATCTAGAAATCCCATCATCCGCTCCATATGTAATGTCAATACCCTTAATTGGGTATTTTTATATGTAAAATTTTATAAAACTTCATAAACATTCATATAAAATTTATCAGATCAAATTTGTAGTCTTCGAATTAGTTTTTACTTCATATTAAATTGTATTCGTGTAATAAATTGTAGGTTTATAAAATGTATTTATAATATAATTATGTATATGTTAATTTGATATTTAAGAATAAGGATTTATATTTTAAAAGGTAGAGGCATGCCTCTCTCATAAATGTAAGAAAATAAGCGAAAAGTTTAATAATTTAAAATAATGATTATCAAGAAGGTATACTATAGAGCTAATGTAAGTATCAGTAATGAATATATTAAAGATTTGATGATTAGCATTTCTATAAGTAAGATTGAATACATAACAAGGATAATTGAAGTTAAAGTAAAAATTTTACCTATACTAGTTTGGCAACAAGAGAAATCAATATTTGAGAGTATACAAGAAAAATCGAGGGAGGGTTATACCATGAAAAATCAAAGATTAAATGAGATATGTAATGAGATTGATTCATTAATAGTTGGCTTATTGGTGCCAATTAGAACATCAAAATCGATAAGTAGAGCAAATTTTGATAAACTTTATTTTCTGCTTGATGAGATATTGGTGATACTTAAAGATGAAGAAAACATACCTATTAAACTTTCTGGGAAGTTATTCTTTATTTATAAATCAATGAATTCAGAAGCCTATCATTCTAGATACCCTGAACCTCTCTTCTTAGAACTTGGAAATGTTGAGAATTATTTAAGTAGAATATTTAAAAGAGACTAGATTATGGTAAAGTAAATGGCAATAAAGTTCTATAAGGTAAATGAAGAGTATGGATGCTTCTCTAATTTCTCGAATTATGGTTTTACACTTGAAGGGAAATATTGGATGACATCAGAGCATTATTTTCAAGCGAAAAAATTTGAAGGTACTGAATTTGAAGAAATTATTAGACATCTTGAAAATCCAATGGATGTAGCTATTAAGGGAAGAGATAAAAGTCTACCTTTAAGAAATGATTGGGAAGAAGTTAAAGATGACATAATGAGGAAAGCAGTTTTTGAAAAATTTTCTCAAAATGAAAGCATTAAAGATATACTTCTAAGTACCAAAAATGAAGTGATTGTAGAAGGTACATCAACGGATTATTATTGGGGATGTGGAACCAATGGTTCAGGTAAAAATATGTTAGGTATAATTTTAATGGAAGTACGTAATCAGTTAAAAGCTTAAAAATAGATGTAATTTTTGTTGGTCTAAATATAAGATAATTTGTCATATACTTTGTTTTTAAATTTTATAGTTTATCAAATACTTATAGTACTAATTTTGAGTGTAAAACATCTGTTAAATAACTATATAATAAGGAGATAGTAAAAAAATGTTTATAAACTTTGAAAAATATTTCGATGTTAAAATAAGTGAGAGTGAAATATCTAATAGTAACGATTTGGAAAATTTCAGAAGATAATATCAAGGAATGTCATTCGGGAACGGAGTCTATAGAGTTTTTGATGATACAAATATAGACAAATGGAAACGAATTATCACTGAGGGTTATCCAGATTTTGAAAACTGTTTTGAGCCTTTTGCTTATGATTGGTTGGGTAATTGTTTTGCTTTAGATCTTCGAAGTAGGACAAAGGGTAATGTTTTGATGTTCGAAATAGGAACAGCAGATGTTCTTGAAATCCCATGTAACTTTATGAATTTTCATGAAGAAGAAATCCCACTTTATCATGATGCTTGTTTAGCTTCGTCATTCTTTAATAATTGGAGAATTAATAATAAAAATGATTTACAGAAAGACAAGTGCGTTGGTTACAAAATACCACTATTTCTAGGGGGGACCGATACAGTTGATAATTTGGAAATCAATGACATGGAAGTTTATTGGTATATTTGTACTGCTGTTAAAAATAAGAAATAGCATTACGTCCAACCAAACATCAATTATTGAATGTCTCAAAATGTCTTATATAGAAAAGGTCGACTACCTATTTACCACACCTAGAAATATTTAGAACACATAATAAGCATTTAAAATATCCCAACAATGATTGATTGAATTTTATTTAAAATGAATATTTAACCGACAAAAGTATATTGAGTATTTAAACTTGAGATTAGTGTAATTTTATATATAGATATTTATCGAAATTTATAAATTAAGTGTGAAACATAAGCTGGGTCACAACTGGGTCACGGAATATCAATTTTATATTAAATTCTTATGCAATCTTGTATAATTATGTTAGCTTATATGCAGTTATAGTGCGTTTTAAGAAATTTTACGTAAGGATATATAGAAATCCCATCATCCGCTCCATTAACTTATTCGTTAAACATCAAGAAATTGATGTTTTTTTATTTATTAAGTGATATAAAACTTCATTAAACTACATGAAATATTTATGGTTTCTCAATTTTACTGTTAATAATCTCGTTCATTTATTTTATGATAGAATTATTTCTAAGTGGGAGTGGGAAAATAGTTTGTTTATGAAAACAACAATTTTTAAATTAATATTAGCATGTATTGCTATTTTTATATTAGCTGTAATTGTCTATTATTTGCCGAAGAATCCAGTACACAAGAAACCACCAACAGATTATTTTAGAGTTGTATATCATCTTCCTTATGTAGAAAGTGATAAATATACCATTACTAGCTATGAAGAAGAATTATTCGAGTATTTTTCGATCTTAAAATTCAATGAACAAAGTGATTTAGATTTTTATGTGAATGAATTAAAAATGGAC
This sequence comes from uncultured Erysipelotrichaceae bacterium, assembly GCA_942492995.1. GTDB lineage: Bacteria > Bacillota_I > Bacilli_A > Erysipelotrichales > Erysipelotrichaceae > UBA2212. Next base: position 817,378 of record OW818653.1, on the reverse strand, counting down.
AAACTTTCCGTTGAATATGAAGTTGTTAATGGTATTGCGCCTGTTCTTAATCTTTTTGAGGATGGTACAGTTAATGAGATTTCTAAAGTAGAACTTCTTCCTTTTAATCTGAAGTGTGATTGTTTCAGATATTTTACCTATAATCACGAAATGAAAGATGGTGGATATCTGTACTTAATACTCATTTATGAGGATATGATAATCATTGATTACATACCTCGTTAATGGAATATTCTATAAGTAAATATGAAAATGACAAAAAAATAGAAAAAATTAATTCTTATATTATTAAACTTATGGATTTATTTGATTTCCATTTACAAATGGTTTGTGATCAAAGGCAAGCATTCTATTTTCATGATTAAATAACGAGGAATATAAACACTTAATCTCTATAGATTAATTAGTAATCTAAATTTAATCATTATATCAGACGTTTGAGTTGTGTATAGTTAAATAATTTTTTAAGATAAAATTACAAGAACTACTGTAAAATATACATATATTAGATAAAGGTGGGATAGTATGAAATTATATATTAAACAAAAAGTATTATCGTTCAACGACAAATTTTCGGTTAAAGATGAATCAGGAGTTGATCGTTACTTCGTTGAAGGTGAAATTTTTACGATAGGAAAGAAACTCCATGTATATGATGAAAATCGAGAAGAACGTATATACTTTCAACAAAAAGTATGGAGTTTTCTACCTCGATTTTTTGTGAATGTTGATGGACAACAAGTAGCTGAAATCGTAAAGGAGTTCTCTTTCTTTAAACCACGATATTCTGTATTAGGTTTAGACTGGGAAGTTAATGGAAATATGTGGGCACATGATTATGAAATTCTTAGTCAAGGAAGAGTTGTTGTTTCTATCAAGAAAGAATGGCTTACTTGGGGTGATACTTATGTGCTTGATATCATTGATCCTAGAGATGAATTAAATGCTTTGGCAGTTGTTTTAGCAATTGATGCAGTGATGTCCCAACAAAATGCGGCTGCTACAAACTCAGCTCATTAATTCATAAACCTTTTTTGAATAAACAAAGAATATGTTAATTTTAGTATATAATTTTATTAATATCGGGGGATAAAATGAAATTCAATCAAATACTAATAAAGAATCATTTTGAAGTTATTCTATTGTCGTTTTTATATCCAATAATTCTAATTACTCTTCGTTCACTAACAATAATTACAACAGGTTTGTATACTTACGATAGTATTAATTTTATATATCGATTCTTATTATCTTTCTTACTTGGTGTCATTTTATATCGTTTCGCACATAATTCAAAAGTTATCTTATATTATAAATCAGTAAGAATTCATATATTTGTTTGGATTATATTATTTATATTAATTACGATTTTTACACCACTAGCATGGTTGAAAATAATAGAAATGCCTTCAATTTTACTTGGAATAATGTTTAATTTAAAGTTAGTATTTTTAGAAGAACAATTAATAATATTAGTAGGTTTTTATGCTAGTTTATTATGTTTATTTTACAAAAAAAGAATTGAATTTTGTGAAATCATTAAACATTATTGTGAGTAATTAAATATCTTGTAAAACACATAAAAAAACCACTCGTTTGAGTGGTTAGTCAATCTATATTAATCAAAACTACGTGTATATCCTGTAAGTCTTTCAACCATGGCTGGATCAGCATGATCAAAGAATGAACTAACGGGTTGATCAAGTTTTAGTATCGCATCCATATCTTCTTGACTGAGTTCAAAATCAAAGACATCAAAGTTTTGTTGCATACGTTCTTTTTTGATTGATTTAGGTAAAACAGAAATACCACGTTGAATCAAATAGCGTAAAGTAACTTGAGCAGAAGATTTGTTGTATTTATTCCCAATACTTACCAAGACTTCATTACTGAATAAATCATTCTTACCTTCCGCAAAAGGTGCCCATGCTTGGATTTGCACACCATATTTTTTCATGATTTCATTTGCTTCAACTTGTTGATGGAATGGATGTGTTTCAACTTGGTTAACCATTGGCACAACCTTATTAAACTTAATTAAGTCAATTAAACGATCTGAGTAAAAATTACTAACGCCGATTGCTTTTAATTTACCTTCATTATAAAGTTCTTCCATGGCGCGATACGTTCCATAATAATCGCCAAATGGTTGATGAATGAGTAGTAAATCAACATAATCCATTTGAAGTCTTTCTAAGGATCCTTCGATAGACTTTTTAGCTTTTTCATAACCTTGTTCGCTGATCCAAAGTTTAGTTGTGATAAAAAACTCTGAACGATCAAGACCACTTACTTTAATCGCATTACCAACAGCTCTTTCATTTCCGTATGATTGTGCTGTATCGAATAAGCGATATCCAACTTCAATTGCGTCTAAGACACATTTCTCAGTTTCTTCTTTTGGTATTTGGAAGACACCAAAGCCTAGTATAGGCATTTTTAATCCATTATTTAATGTTACATATTCCATGTTTTTTCTCCTTTAGTATGTAATTTTTGTAAATGATAGGGAAGCACAGTGAAGCGCACCATCTTTTTCAATGTATACTTCTGTAACGACAAAGGGGTTTGTGACAACATTTCCGTTAACAACTGCTTCTAACTTAATCTTATTTAATACAATCCATGTTGAGTCCATCTTCTGGATATCTTCAGTTTCAAACTCAATTTTCTGATAAAGGATACGACCTTCTTTAATAACTTCTGCTTCTTGATCACGTGTAAATGTAATTCCCATATGAACAAAACGTGCATTGTCATAGGTCATCTCTAAAAAGCTTTCAACATCTCTATCTTGTATTGCTTTCCATAACTGCCGCGAAAAAGTGTGGATGTGATTCATATTTACCTCCTTAATTTCATTTTAAATCATTGTAGTAACTACAGGTCAAGCATTATCTATTTTCATTTCTTCTTGGTAGACTATACCAAAGATTATTAAGCCATTTGAGTTGTGATTGTGTTAAGTCTTGCATATTAACTACCTTTAAACTATCAGCTAATTGTTGTACACGACTTGCTCCAATAATGACAGAGGTAATTCCTTTTTGTTGAAGAACCCATTTTATCGCTGTTGGTATCATTTCCAATCCTTGTTCTACACACCAAACTCGATATGCATCAACTGCATCAAATTGTGCTTTTTGCCAATAACGTTCTTGATATAGAGCACTTGTCGCACCACCCAAGGTAAAGCGAGTACCCTCAATTGTTTCTTCATTATTTGTATATTTACCCGTAAGTAATCCAGCAGCGAGGGGATTATAGGTAATTACAGCCATGTTCTCTTCAATTGCCATAGGAAGCAAATCATCTTCTATCATTCTAAAGAGTAGATTATAGCGTGGTTCAATTACAGTATATGGAGTTAATTTATTAGCTAATGCTAATCCGTTCGCTTTCATGATTTGCCAACTACGCCAATTAGAAATACCAATATGTTTAACTTTACCACTTTGAATCAATTCATTAAAAGCAGAGAGTGTTTCCATATAATCGATATTTTCATCAAACTGATGTGCTAAGTAAAGATCTATGTAAGTTGTTTGAAGTCTTTCTAAACTGGCTTCCACAGCTTTTAAAATTGCTGTTCTGCTTAAACCTTTATCAGTTGAATCAGGTCCCATCGTACCAAAGCATTTACTGACTATCACAAAATCTTCTCGTTTCTGAGTTTGTAACCATTCACCAATAATCACTTCAGTCGATCCAGCTTCATTGTATGAAGCTCTACCTATTGGATAGACATTAGCGGTATCGATAAAATTGATACCCGCAGCTTTTGCCTCATCTAATATTTTAAATGCTTCCTCACGATTTGTTTGTAGACCAAAAGTCATAGTCCCTATACACAAGCGTGAGACTTCTAATCCTGTATTCCCAAGTTTGATATATTCCATTTTTATCTCCTTAATATTTGCGTTCCCACGCAGCGAATCGTTCTACTTGTGCTGGATCTTTATGAGAAAAGACAATTGAATTCTTCGTATCTAATTTCTTAATTTCTAACATTTCTTCATCTGTAAGCATGAAATTAAATACATCCATGTTTTCTATCATTCTCTCTTTTTTTGTTGTTTTCATAACTAATGCGACACCTTTTTGAACTAAGAATCTGAGCGCGATTTGTCCAACGGTTTTGTGATATTTAGCTGCTAACCCTTGTACATAAGGATTTTCAAAAATAGCTTTATGTCCTCTTGCTAAAGGCATCCATGCTTGAGCTTGAACTGAATATTTATTCATTATCTCAATTGCACTATCTTGTTGGTGAAGTAAGTGAATCTCAACTTGATTTACTTGTGGTGTTATTTCATTAAATTTAACAAAATCAATCAAACGATCTGGATAGAGATTGCTTACCCCAATCGCTCTAATTTTGCCTGTTTTATAGAATTCTGTAAGTGCTCTATAAGCTCCATAAATATCATTGTAAGGATGATGTATTAGAAATAAATCAATATAGTCTAGTTGAAGTCGATCTAATGATCCTTGTATGGATACCTTAGCTCTCTCGTACGTCGCATCAGATAACCAAAGTTTAGTAGTGATAAAGAGTTCATCACGAGGGATAGGGCTATTCTTGATGGCTTGACCCACGATAGCTTCATTGCCATAACCTTGTGCTGTATCAAATAAACGATAGCCAGCATTTATTGCATTTAGAATTACTTCATTTGCTTCTACCTCATCTGTTAGACCAATTGTCCCAAAACCTATTTGTGGCATAATCACGCCATTATTAAGTTTGATATATTCCATTTTCTTTTTACTCGCTTTCAATTATACTAATACTGTACAACCATGTAGTAACTACAGGTCAAGGAGTAATTAAATGTATTCAATGAAAGATGTATGTGACAAATATTCAATGCCGTATGAAACACTACGTTTCTATTGTAATGAAGGTCTTATCCCTAATGTAAAGCGCGATCATAATAATTATCGAATGTTTAATGAAAGAGATTTAGCTTGGATAGAAGGTCTACAATGTTTACGTAAATGTGGTTTAGGTATCAAAGAATTGAAAGTCTACTTAGATCTAGCTATGCAAGGTCCATCAACCATAAGCAAACGTAAGAGCATGTTAGAACTACAGAAAGTTAAACTGTTGGAAACGAGAAATGAAATCGATAAAAGTCTAGCCTATATTGAACAAAAAAATCAATATTATACAGATGTTGAGAATGGAAAAATTAAGTACACAAGTAACTTAATCGATATAGATTAAAATAAATCATTTTAATTTAAACGTACGATTTATATTAAACAATTGAACTTTCCGTTATATAAATCGATAAAATATGAGTATTCAATAAAATATTTAAATCGATAATTACTTTTATATTTAAGTATCATAAATTATTTAATTCAATAAAAAAGTCTTACCTAAGCAGAAAGTTTTGCTTCGTTAAGACTTTTTTGATTATAGATTATAAATGCACATAATTAACTAATATCTTAATTATTCTTTTTTCTCATCTTTATTAATTGGCGATATTTTTTGGTTAAACCAATTTTTAAAATTATGCTTCTTAGATAACTTACGATAAATCAAGAATATGATAATTAATGGTGTACACCATAGTAACAATTGAATAATTAAGAATGGAAGGGTAGTAACGATATAGACAAAGCCTGTTTCAAGTGTACGTATAAAACTTTGTGCATTACTTGAGAATCCCTCAACAATTCGTTCCCATAAACTTGCTTGATCAGAAGGTGAGAATTCATATACTTCACGAATAATTAAGTTGAATTGTGTATATTGAATACGTGTATCATAGTCCTGAATAGAAGATTCTAAACGTTCAATTTCATAACGTGTATTTGATAACTCAGTTTCAATCATTAATAAATCGGATAATGAACCAGATTGTTGAAGTAGTTCAAGAAGACGTATTTCTTTAGCTTTCAGTGTAGTAATACGCGATTCGGTATCACGATAAACATCGGTAACGTTGTATACTTCACGACGTTCATTTACGATGTTCGAAGTCGCACCAGCTTTAAGAATAAAATCTTCTATGCTTGATGTTGGAATCATCACTGTTAAATTTGCCTCTAGATTATTAAATTCCACATCATTGCGAGGTCGAGGTACATAAGAACTCTGTATATAACCATTTAATAATTTAACTAAAGCCTCAATATCATTAACAGTTTTTGTGTATTCTTTAGTCTCTAGTTCTAAACCTATATTTTGGATAAGCTTTTCATTTGGTGATCCAGTCGTATCTTTGTTAGTTTGATCAATTCCATCATTAGTAAACGATGGGATCATTCCTTCACTTTCTTCAGTAGTATTACCATAATTATCATCTGTACTTGTTTCTTTAGGATTTGAAAAGGATGAACAAGCGTTGAATAGGAATACAATTAAAACAATCATTAGTATTTTTCTAAATTTCATGGCAGTCTCCTCCTAACTTCATCATATTCTTTTATTTATTAATTTATCGTTAATAGTTTATAGTTTTAATATTAAAAAGAAAATCAACTCAATTGAGTTGATTAGTTAATTATCAATATTCATTCCAGCTGTATAACCAGTAGAGAAAGCTACTGTCATATTAAATCCACCAGTCAATGAATTCACATCCAAAGACTCCCCACAAATCGATAACCAAGGATAAAGTTTAGAACGTAATGTCTTAGGATCTATCTCTTTTAGATTAACGCCACCGCACGTCACAAATGCCGCATTATAACCTCGAGTTCCATGTAATTCTAATGGGAAACGTTTGATTAATGTATATAAGTCAATCGTCGGGTAATGAAGTTTTATCACTTGAATAAAACGCTTAGGGATACCATGTGTTTGTAATACTGTTTCTGGTTCTTTTATTTGAACTTGTAAATCATCTAAACGAATATCAGGTAAGAAATCGATAAGTAAATGTACTTTATGATCATCCTTAAACGCATCGGTTAAATAACTACTTGTTTGTAAAGCACCTGGGCCAGATAATCCAAAATGTGTAAACAATAAATCATTCTTTACTTGAATAATCTTTTTATCATCCACAAAAGTCGTGATTAATACATCTTTAAACGATAATCCTTGTAACTCCTTGGACTGAATAATCGCCGCATTACTCACCAATGGGACTTCTGCTGGTTTAAGTTCTGTAACTGTATGACCTAATGACGCAATCAAATCGAAACCTTCGAAGTCTGAACCTGTTTGTGGGTAAGTACTACCACCCATCGCAAGTATCAAATAATCGAAAATAATCTCACCTTGATCCGTAATCAACTTACGATGTTGCGTATCAATCTTTTTGACTCTTGTTTTGTAGTTAATCTGAACACCTTGTGCATGTAGCTCTTTTTCTAGAACTCTTACTACATCCTCTGCACGATCGGTAACCGGGAAGATACGATGATGATCTTCTTCTTTTAGTGCTAAACCTCTATCCTTAAAGAATTGCATAATTGATTGAGCATCAAACTGACTTAAACTACTGTACAGGAAACGCCCATTACGTGGCGTATGACGAATGATTTCATCTGCACTAACATTGGCTGTTAGATTACATCTTCCACCACCTGTAAGTCTTAATTTAACGCCTATACGATCATTGCCTTCAACTAAGGTGACTTTATAATCAGGGTTATTTCTTTTACATGATATTGCGGCCATACAACCTGATGGACCGCCTCCTACGATTACGATATGTTTCAAAATGATCTCCATTTCTATGTATTTAATATACAAATTATTAAATGATGCGTCTATATGATAACAGATAATTGATAATGTAGAAATTAGTGTAATAAGAATAGTATATGTTCATAACTAAAATATATTAAAGCTTAGTCTTTACATGCATAGAACGTCTATGTATAATATACCTAGGAGAACTATGTATGAACAAAGATTATATTGGGGCGGGGTCTGAATTGCTTATTCTTACATTAATCAGTCGTAAAGATATGTATGGATATGAAATAATCAAAAATTTAGAAATATTATCTGAGAATGTATTTCAATTAAAAGAAGGAACGCTTTATCCGATTTTACATCGATTAGAGAACAATGGATATGTAAGTTCATATTCACAACGTGCAGATAATAATAAAGAACGTAAGTATTATCAAATTACAAACAAAGGACTAAAACACCTCGCGTTTGAACAAAAAAACTGGGAGCTTTTTCAATCATCCATTTCAAAAGTACTCAATAATTTTTCGTATGAATTTAAGTACTAAGGAACAATATATTCGTTCGGTATTAAAACATGTACATTTTGTCTTTGATCATAATTCTATTAGAAAAGAATTACTGAATCATATGGAAGATTTGCAAGACGAAATCAATCGTAATAATATCGATCATAATCAAAATGAGGAATTAGTGATTCAAGAAATGGGGGATCCTGAACTCATTGGTAGAGAATTGAATAAAGTGCATAAGCCTTGGTTAGGGTGGCTTTGGATTGTATCGAGATATGCATTAGTTGGAATGATAATATATTTCGGCATTTATATGTATACGATTAATCTAAGAGTATTAGAACATACTCAAGAGATATCAGATAAAGCATTAGATATGACTTACTTGTTTAATATGTATTATGATTCTATTGATAGTAGTGGAATCATTAAGTACGATATACATGAACGATTTAAGTGCGGAGAATCAACAATTATCTTGGAACATGTAATCTTTCATCCAAGTGGAAGAATGGCTATCATATATCAAGAAATAGAACCCTATAATCTTTTTAAACCATATTTACTTAACCATAATTTATCAAATTTTACACAAATTATCTTACAAGACAACACGATATTAATTCCTCCTGTTGACTTAAATCAGTCGTATTTCGGTTTCAAAACATTATTTTTTGAAGTAGGATCATCTACACCGCAATCATTTACATTTAACTATAACGAATCAATTCATAATATTACTTACCAATTTGAGGTCCCATCATGAAACGAAGTTTAAAACTAATACGTAATATTCTTTTAATTGTAATTATAATATTGATCATTGGTTATACAAAACAATATCGATTTACACCAGTGGATGTCGCAAAAGTTTTTGGAGAAATAATATTTCTTGAAAATCCAGATATCAAAGAATTAAGTTCGAACAACCAATACACTACATTTCTTCTTGAAGAAGATAATGTATTGGCGTGCAGTGTAGTAGAGAAGGAATATGGTTTTGTGTATCATCCAGCGATCTTTGGATCCACTTTTATTACACTAAATAATTCAGATACTGATATAGAAACATTCACATCAAAATGTTCGACTACATATGATCGATACTTTAATGTTAGCTATCAAGATGACTTGATACTTGGTAATCTACTTGAATTTGAAAATCATAATTATAATTATTCTAAACCAGTTCAAATCTATCAAGTAAAGGATACATTTGCGAATCAATTTTACTCTGAATTTGAAACTTTAAATAATTATTTTGATATGAGTTATAAAGAATTCATCGGAGATCCGTCGAACCATAAAATCACTTATTACTATACTGATTTAACCAAAAGTTTCGCGAGTAAAAGTAGTAATTATTCAAACCAAATGAATTACTTTATTGAACGAATCGATTTGAATGAGGACAGATCAACATTTAATTTTCTTTTTGATTATAGAATTAAAAATCAGGAACTGTTAACCGTTTTAGATGTATTAAACATTGAACAACAGCTATACGAGAAATCATTTATTGAGGAAGCATTTGACCAATTTGAAACAATTGAAACGCTAGAAGATCTATCGGAAAATAGAATAATCGAAATTTTAAATCAGACAATGCGAAAAATGAATATCAACATGGAAGTAACAAAGGTTGAAATTCTGGAAACTTCAACACCAGATACTGGTGAACCAATTACGCAAGTTATCAACGATAAGACTTCATTGGAATATTTCTTAGAATATAACAAAATAAGCTCTGTAACCGACCGAAATGATTTAAGCTATGATGATATTAAAGAGCTGACAATAAAACAAGTTCTAACGAACGAAGATGACATTGATTTATTAATTGAAACATCAGATGAAAAATATGTCCATTTAGACACTTACTCATTTACGGAATTTGGACCCACAGTAATCACACCTGATGGTAATCAAGTACAAGTATATTTTAGAATTAGTAGCGAAGAAGAATTTAATTCATTAATCTCATCACGTCCATATTTAGATGAAATTATTGAGAAAATAATACTAGAATCGTATACAGAAATAACAACTAAAGATGAAATATCTAGTGTTGTTCAGAAAATGCATCAGTCTGTCGTTGATAACTTTGGAGTAATTTATAATACTATTTCAGTTAGTATTATCGGTAAAATGATTGCGGAAGAATAAAAAATATATATTTCTAAGCAAAACTCGTATAAGTTTTTAATGATTTTGATATAGTAATTAAAAGTAGTATTTCTATATCCAATAAGGAGGAAAGTATATGTTGTTTATGTTAATCGTAAAAGCGACACATAGTTCTGAGAATGGAGGACGTCCAAACGCAGAACATAATCACGCAATGTCGAAGTACAATGAAGAATTAGTTAAAGCTGGTGTAAGAGTTATGGCAAAAGGAATTCACCCAAGTTCAAATGGGATGCGTTTCTCATATGTTAAACCTGGTGAAGAACCAGTTGTGACAGTTGGACCATTTCAACCTTACCAAGAATTGATTACAGGTTTTATATTGATTGATGTTAAATCAAAAGAAGAAGCAGTTGAATGGGCTAGAAAAATGCCAGATCCTATGGGAAATGGTGAAGGGCAAATTGAATTAAGACAGATAATCGAATAAAAATCTAAGTTAAGCTTTGATTTTTATATGTTAGATTTTTATATTAGTCCAATTGTTTGTGTCACATTGATTATATTTATTGTTTCCAGTTGATATAACATTGCCATCATTTTTTAACCCTAAGGTATGTGAACAACCTGCAGAAATAGACACAATATTCGTCCAAGATTGAACATCACATTGTCCATCATCATTTAGACCACACGCAACAACTGTCCCATCTTCTTTTAACCCAACAGAATGATGACTACCACTTGATATACGAATAATAGTGACCCAATCGTTGACATCGCATTGATGGTATGTATTAATACCAGTCGATACAACCGTCCCATCTTTCCTTAATCCAAGTGTATGTAAATAGCCTGCAGATAATGATTTTATGTTTAACCAATCATGTATCTTACATTGACCATAAATATTATTCCCAGTACTTAAAAGTTTTCCATCCGTTGTTAATCCAATCGTATGCCAATCACCAGCCGAAATCATTACCACATTAGTCCAATCACCTACATTACATTGTTCCTCGTGATTACGACCCGTTGATCTTACATGACCATCTAGCGTAATCCCAAAAGAAGTACGCCAACCAGTCTCAATTGCCACAATGTCTTTCCAATCCTGCACATCACACTGACCATATACGTTCCATCCAGTTGATACAACAGTCCCATCATTCTTTAAGCCTAAGGTATGTGAATTACCTGTATGTGCATTCGCAATTGAAATAGACGTAATATGTAGCCAATTACTTACATCACATTGTCCATATTTATTATCACCACAAGCGATAACTGACCCATCTGATCTAAGTCCAACACTTTGGCGATATCCTGCTTTAATGGATTGAAACGTATGACTTTTCATCATTAGAACCTCTTTCTTTATACTTAATATTAAATTCTATGTTCAATTACTATTTCAATGATAAACTATAACTATGTTTCGGGGGAAATATATGGGGCGAAAACTTTTTAGTGAAATCAATCATACTACGTACACAATCTCCGTTTATAAGGAGATTTATTTACGTCATTTTAAAAATCTATTAAATCCAAATACATTTAGTAAGACTAAACAAATAATTCGTTTAAAGTACAGTGTATATAAACACAACTCACTCATCAAACGCAAACTTGGTAATGTGAACTTACAACTTCAGGAAAACAAAGCAATTAACTTATCAATTGCGGCCCCAAAAATATCACATATATTAATAAAACCGAATGAAGTTTTTTCTTTCTGGGAATTAGTTGGTAAATGTAAAGCGAAAGATGGCTATAAAGAAGGTTTAACAATAAAGAACGGACAAACCTCTCAAGCAATTGGAGGAGGAATGTGTCAATTTACTAATCTAATCCATTGGTTAATCTTACACACTGACTTAGATATTATCGAACATCATCACCATGATGGAATTGATTTATTCCCGGATTTTGGACGTCAAATACCTTTTGGGACAGGGACTTCCATATTCTTTAATTATCTAGACTATCGATTTAAGAATAATACGAATCAAACATATCAATTAATTGTTTGGGTAGAAGGTGAGTATCTTAAAGGTGAAATATTAACAGATACGCAGTTAAAACATAAATATCACATTGAAGTAGAGAATGAGTATTTCTCTCAAGAAAATGGAAGTGTATATCGAAACGGAACCATCTTACGTAAGAAAATATCCAAATTATCTGGATTAGTACAAGATGTAAAATGTATTAAAGTAAATCATGCGAAAGTTATGTATGATACAAGTCACATACAGATTGAAGTGGTTAAGTAATACTTATACTTCGAGTATCTTTTTACCTGCAATTCGTCCCATCACAAGACACTCTGTAACTGAACAACTCCCTAAACGATTCGCACCATGGGTTAAACCTGTAACTTCACCAATCGCGTATAATCCAGGAATAGGATTATTATTTAAATCGAGTACATTAGTGTTAATATCTGTAACTAATCCACCTAAACTGTAATGTGTTTTTGGAGTAATCGACATTGCGTAATACGGTGGATTTTGAATAGGCGTCATCCATGGTTCATACACTTTACCCAATGTATCTAATTTTTTTGATAATAGATTTGTGTTATAGGAATCTATTGTGTTTAATAACGGCTTAATAGGGATTGAATAGAAGTTTGATACTTCATCAATTGAATTGAATTCTTGAACAATTTTCATTTTTAATGCACGATCTAAATTCCATCCAGACTTAATAACACTCACAGAATCAACTAATCCAATAACATTCTTCACTTTAAGAATTTCATGTGTTACGTGTTTTCGATTACCACATTCATTCACAAATCTTAATCCATTTTTACAATCAATTAAAATACCATTTGATGAAACGATATAATCACCGAATAGTCCTCCAATACCATAACCACTTTCATTTTGTGTAGTCCATGGCATCCATTGAATCTGATCCAAATGAGCTGTAGCACAATGGATACTCATACACGTTTCAAGAACTTCCGCACTGGTTGTTTTTTTATTTGTGGTTAGAAATGAAGAAGGGAAGTTTGGCACATGGTTTTGGATGAACTTAGCATCTGCCGCATAACCACCGGTTGCGATGATTACGCCTTTGTTTGCGTATAATGTTGAAAGTTCTTTTTGATGAGTTGGATCAATAGAATAGTTTGAATCAAAATTTACACCAACAAAACGATTGTTAGTTAAGATAAAGGATTCCACAAACGCTTGTAGTTTTATCTCAATGCCAAGTTCATCGCATTTCTGTTTCATCTTTTGAATAATCGTATATCCAGAAAGTGGGTCTGGTGAGTAACACCGTGGAACACTATGTCCTCCAAAGATATCAACTCTAGACATATATTTGACATTTAATACATCTTTAGACCATTGATATGCATCTTTTGCGTTATCACATACCATTTTTGTAATATTAGGATTATTTAATCCTTCACCAGATTTCATCATATCTTCAAACATTAACTCAGCTGAATCATCAATTTGAAGTGATTTTTGTTCAGGTGTATTTGGGGCCGCAATTCCTCCATCACTAATAACTGAATTACCACCAATGGCCTTCATTTTCTCTAATACAATGACATTTCCACCATTCATCTTACATTCTATTGCGGCTGTTAATCCTGCAAAACCTGACCCAATCACAATGACATCAAAATGTGGCAATTGATGAGAAATTAGTGTTTTATTATTCATTAATATACCTATATTTTCTTGTGTTTATATTAACATTTTTCTTTCCAATATAATTTAATCGCTTTATTTAATCTGAAGAGTTATGAATAATGTTCACATTTTCTTTCAAACCAAAAGTATCGCGCATATATAAACCTTTATCGATTTGATGAAGTCTTACCGACAATTCTTCTAATAACTTAGGATAACTAAAATCATATATTTCCTCATTCTCACTAATCTTCATCAAAGAACGATATTTTAAAGCGGTCACATGAAACTTTTTCTTCATTAATTGATTGAGATACTTTGAATCACTAAATCCACTGTTTCTAACAATCTTACTAATGGGTAAATCTGAATTTTTTAGCTCGATTAATGCATGCTCAAAACGAATATTTTGAAGGTATTCTTGAAATGAAATACCGAGTCGATCTTGAATAAAATGAGATAAACGATAGGGACTGATATTAACTAAATTGGCCAATGTATTTAGCGAAATTGGTTCTTTAAAATTTTTATTAATGTAATCAATAACCGTATGAAATCGAATTAAATAAATATCATAATTCTTCTTTTTAACATCTAAATATCGTTCTTTTAAACGTACACTATATAAATCATAAATGTACATATTGTAATAACCAATTAACTTATAACGAATATTGGGATTCGGATTTTGAGTTTTTAATAATAAAATAATTTGAGAAATAATCAGTGGAACTGCATGATACTTTTGAGTGAGTTCTTGAAATGAAAATATTCGATTAGGAGAGGGTAGTTTATCAAATCGTAGATGATGATCTAATATATATTGTTTTTTCAATCTAAAACAAAACATAAGTGAATTAGATGAAGACTTGATTGAATGTACTTGATTGATATAAATCATAAAAACATTATCAGAACATAATTCATATGTTTTCTTTTCACATACTATGGTGACATTTCCATCAATCACCCAAATAAACTCCATTTCATCATGTGCTTCAGTTTCATGATCTAAAAATGTGCATATGAAAGTAGAGAAAGGAAGATCAAGGGATTCAAATTCATCTATACATGTTTGTATCATAGTTTTATCTTGTCCATTTTATCACAAATTATATTTTATTTATAAAAATAGGACAATCTTGCTAAGGAGATAGAGGGATAATCTATTGTTAAGCTATGTTACATTCGTTAAGATATTTGTGAAATCATTCACTTAGGAGAAAGATAATATGTCTAATTTAAGTATTTTCGTGTCAATGGCAGTGTATATGTTGTTTTTGTATCTATTTTTGGAGTACACAAGAGAGAAACAAGGGTTTTATAAATGGTTTTCAATCATTGCGTTGATGACCATACCATTATGGTTTCTCAATTTAAGTTCATGGTTCAGATGGGCAAAGACAATTAGTATTCTTATTCCATTATTATTCTTAACATTTGTAAGAATATCAAATGATGGACATCATCCACTTCTACTTCTTTCATTTAAGAAACAGGGGCCAATGTGGATTCTCTATGCAGTATTAATCCTAAATATAGCGGAAGCGAGTTTAAAAGATTTTACCTTAGGGAATATGTTTAATGCGATAAGTGGAGTCATTCTATGCATTACGATTCCTTTAGCGAATAAACATTGGAGAATTGGTAATAATGACCAAAAGAATTCATTTGCGGAACTTATCGCAGACTTACCATTGGCGTGGTGTTTGTTATATGTAACTTGGAATGCGGCATTTGTTTATGCAGAAAATATTAGTTATTTTGCGTCTAGTTTATGCATTCTTCTTATACCGGAAATATGGATGTTTACTAAAAAAAGAACGGATCTATGGTTGATGGGTAGAGTGTATACCTTAGCGGTTCATTTACTCATACGAGCGTGTTATGACATTTTTACGCCAATAATGGATTCTTCTGCTTGGTATAATGAAACATTTCTTTATGTTTGGGGTGCGATTAACTTAGGCTTACATATTGCTTATTTAATCTATTGGTTCTTTAAGTTAAGAAATAAAGATTATGTTGTTAAAAATACAGCTCAATACTATGGATATTAGGAATTGAAAGGGAAAATATGACTGATCAAGTAAAACTATTAGAGTTTGTTAATAAAGTATCGATGACAAAAATGGGGACTAAAAAAGGATTAACTGAAGAAGATCCTCGGTTTAAACTTTTAGAAAAAGTAGTATCAGAACAAATGGCAGAAGTCGCATTAGCACTTGAGTATCGCGTGCATTTAAAAGCAGAAGATATTGCGAAGAAATGTGGCAAGTCTATTGAAAGAACAAAGGAATTATTATGGGATTTAGCCATGGCAGGAGTCGCAACCATTAAACGTGAAGATGATGGAGATACATTCTGGTATGAAACTTGGGTTCCAGGTATCTTTGAAATGGTTGTAAATAATAAAGAGAATGTAAAAAAGTATCCTCAAATTGGTAAAGCTTTTGATGATTATGGACTTTTGAGAAATCCTGTTGCGGCGGGTAATATTCCCATGGGTCATGGTTTGATGCGAGTTATTCCAATTGAAACAGCGATTAATGGTGATACAAGAAGAGCTTCTTATGAAGAAGTTTCGAAGTATATTAACGAGGCAAGAATACTTTCAGTATCAGATTGTTCTTGTCGTACATCACGTGAAGAAATGAATCAAGGTTGCGGTCATCTTAAAGAAGATATGTGTATCCAATTAGGTGATGCGGCTGAATATTACATTCGAACTGGTCGCGGACGAGAAATCACCAAAGAAGATGCGATTGATATTATTCAAAGAGCTGAACGAGATGGTTTAATGCATCAAATCCCTAATACAGAGGGTGAAGGACATACCCATGCCATATGTAATTGTTGTGGTTGTTCATGTTATGCGATGCGTGCTGCAGGTATGTACAATAACCCAGACATGGTTCGTTCTAATTATGTGAGTACCATTGATCCAGAAAAGTGTGTAGGTTGTGGTGAATGCGTAGAAGTATGTCCAACCAATGCGATTCGTTTGGGTCAAAAACTATGTACAATCAATGAAATTAGGAATCAAGTTAGAACTGAATTCCCATACGATACAGAATGGGGTGCAGATAAATGGAATCCAGATTATCGTGTGAATCGTAAAGAATCTTTAGAGAGTGGTACTGCTCCATGTAAGACAGAGTGTCCAGCTCATATATCTATACCAGGTTACTTAAAACTTGCATCGCAAGGAATATATCGTGAAGCATTAGAAATGATTAAAAAAGAAAATCCATTTCCTGCAGTTTGTGGACGTGTTTGTCCTGCGTTATGTGAAAGTGCTTGTACACGTAATAATCTAGATTGTTCTGTTGCGATTGATGATGTAAAGAAGTTTATTGCAGAACTTGATTTACATGAAGAAAGTCGCTTTGTACCAATTATTAAACATAATTACGATAAAAAGATTGCGGTAATTGGAGCAGGTCCTTCAGGGTTAACCTGTGCGTACTTCTTAGCAATTGAAGGGTATAAAGTTACTGTATTTGAAAAACAAAAAGAATTAGGTGGAATGTTGCATTATGGTATTCCAGAGTTTAGACTTCAGAAAAATGTTATCAAAGCTGAAATTGAAATTCTAAGAGAATTAGGTATTGAATTTAAAACTGGTGTAAATGTTGGGAAAGATATTACCATTGATCAACTTAGAGTAGAAGGATTTAAAGCATTCTACGTTGCGATTGGTGCACAAGATGGAAGAAAAATTAATATTGAAAACGGAAATGCTGAAAATGTTATAACAGGCGTTGAGTTCTTGCGAAATACAAAAATTCAAAAAGATATGAATCTTGGCAAAGTGGTTGTAATTGGTGGTGGTAATGTAGCGATTGATGTCGCACGTACTGCAGTACGTTTAAATAATATCGGTGTCAGTATGTTCTGTTTAGAATCAAGAGATACGATTCCAGCACTTCAAGATGAAGTTCATGAAGCTTTGAATGAAGGAATCGTATTACATAATGAATACGGTCCTAAGAAAATCCTTGTAAAAGATGGGAAAGTTGTCGGTGTAGAATTCAAAAAATGCATTCAATTGCTCGATGAAAACAAACGATTTAATCCAATCTATGACGAGAATGATTGTATGACAGTTGAAGCTGATACAGTATTACTTTCCGTAGGTCAACAAATTCAATGGGGAAATCTATTTGATGGAATAGATGTTAAATTAAACCCAAATCAAACCATCAGTGTTGATCCTCAAACGTTACAATCCAGTGTAAGTGATATATTTGCGGGAGGAGATGTCGCGACAGGACCTAAGTATGCTATTCATGCTATATCACACGGTAAAGAAGCAGCAATTTCAATTCATCGATTTGTCAATCGTGGTCAAAGTTTAGTCTACGGACGAAATAATAAATACTTTGTCTCTCTAGATAAAAACAATATTGATTTCAGTGGTTATGATGAAGTTAGTCGTGAACGTGTTTATACTCTTCATTTAGATAATATTAAAGGAGATTTTAAAGATCCTCGTGGAGTACTAACCGAAGAACAAGTTAAAAAAGAAACGATGCGTTGTTTATCGTGTGGTATTTCTGTTGTAGATGAATTCATGTGTGTAGGATGTGGGGCATGCACAACCAGATGTAAGTTTGATGCGATTAAGCTCGTGCGTAAATATGATGCGGTTGGGGTTGATTTCCCAGATTTAAAACCAATTGTCTTAAAACACGTCATAAAACGAAAAGTTAGAATTGTCGCGAAAAATATTAAGACAAGCATTTTAGGCAAATAACAATGCATGAGTTAGGAATTGTTATTCAAATCGTTAAACAACTTGAAAATTACATGACATCAAATGACATTGATCAGATAGAAACAGTTGTGCTAGAGATTGGAGCTTTATCCAGTGTATATCCTAAGTACATTAAAGACGTTTATCCTATCGCAGTCGAAAATTCTCGATTAAGGAATACGAATCTCGAGATAGAGATCAATCCTGGTATAGGGAAATGTAATGAATGTGAATTTATCTATAATTTAGTCGAAAATAATAATCATTGTCCTCGATGCTCAAAATCCAATTTTACGATCATACGAGGAAGAGAATTTCTCATTAAAGAGATTATTGTAAGGCAATAAACAAAGGAGATTAATATGTTCTTTTTTGAAAATTACACCATCATTAACCTACTATCTGCACTCATACTTGCAATTGGTTTATTTATATTAAATGAAGCAACAAGAAGATCTAGAATATTATCGATTATTATCTATATTCTTTTACCAATCATCCTCACTTTATTTGTTTGGCCAAAGACAGGTGAATCTAGTACCGTGTCTGGTAACTGGTTCGCATGGATAAAAACCTATTCCGCACTAGCGGGTGTTATCGGATTTATGGCATTACGTTTTATCCCGAAATTACAGAAGAATCGATTCATGTTAGTGTTTCCCGCATTAATCCTTGCTGTAAATATTTTCGAGGCTGTTCTTAGAGATTTCCAATGTTCCTCTTTATCCAATGAGCTTGTCAATGGTTTGTATATACAGGGAGGAATTTGGAATATTTTTAATGGTATTGCTGGGATTCTATCAATTTTAACCATTACAGGATGGGTTGGAATCAGAGTATCTAATAATAAATTTAAAGATATGGTTTGGCCAGATATGCAGTGGTTCTATGTTGTGGCGTATTGTATCTGGAATATATCTTATGTCTATAATTGCATTCCTAATAGAGCATTCTATGCCGGTGTAATCATTCTGTCTTTATCTCTAATTGCAGGATTATTCACTTCTAAAGGTGTATGGCTTCAACACAGAGCTCAAATCTTGGCATTATTCGCCATGTTCTCTGTGACATTTCCTACTTATTCCACAACAGCGTTCTTCTCGATAACCTCTACCTTGAATACAACTCCGATGTTAATATTAAGCATACTATCTATTCTTTCAAATGGTTTAGTCTTTGCGTATCAGATTTATCTTATGATTAAGACAAAACGTAATCCATTAAAAGAAGAGTTGTATGTCGATTTAAAATCTTATTTAGATATTCTTAAATCAAATAATTTATAAAAAAATTACTAAGGTACAGATTTTCTGTACCTTTTAATTTGATGATAGCTCATTATTTGATATACATAAGTTAAGATAACATTATAATTGAAATAAGGTTAATATCTTCGAAAGGATGAAACTATGTCATTTAAAATGAAAAGTAAAATGGTATTAGTTTTCTCTATCATAAGCTTTATTATTTTATTTCAATTCAGTCAAATTGATCGTTTACTTATACTACCTCTAATTAAAGGTGATATGTTTCTTTCTCAATATCCTTATATCAAACTTAATAATCTAATCATCCAACAACCAACTTCAACGTTCATTATCCTTCTTTTAGCAATCATCACCGTAGGTTTGGGTTTATATTATTTAAAAAATAAGAAGAATAAATTTAGTGTATGGTTAGGGATTAACTTTATATTTTGGGGAATTGGTGCTTTTCTGGCCGGATTAAGTTACCAAGCTTTTGGATATTATTTGAAATGTACGAATTTGGAGTATTGTACCTTCACAAATTGGGTAGAATTACTCTATATGACATTTACTGTAATTAGTATTAATGCGTTATTAGTCGCTTACTCTTATTTAATAAATAATAAAAAAGTTCAGGATAATCTACAGAATTACGCAATAATAAGTGTTGTATTATACTCATTATTTCAAGGTATTGGAATAGTACTACCAAACCAATTTATGATTTCATATGAAGGAATGTTGTTATTTCTGAGTCCTAATATCATTATCATGATGTGGATCAATTATAAGAATTTAAGCAATACTTTGCACAAACGATTATGGACTATTTGGCTACTATTCTTAGGTGTAAATGTTGCATATTTCATTGCCTTATTTTCTAACCAAGGTCCATTCTTGTATTCTAATTTCAATATCTGGTTTAATGAAAATGACACATTACATGTGTTGTTAATCGTCTGGATGTTAATTTGGAGATGGAAGATTCTAAATAAAAATTTGAAATAAATCATATTCAATAAATTTAAGGAGTATACGATGATATACAATAAACTATCGATTATTTTATTAACACAAATCGCGAGTCAGCCAAATGACACAACTGATAGTCAAATAGCGTACTATATTCTAAATCATTTAGATGATATTCAAAATGACTCAATATCAGAACTTGCGATGAAATGTAATGTATCCAATAGTTCTATATCTCGTTTTTGTCGTAATATTGGCTTAAATGATTTTTCCGAATTAAAAGAAAGTTTAAATGATCAAACCTTTAAGTTTGAAGTCGCATCAAATTCTAATGATAATGAAATTAGAACATTTGAACACGCTTCAAAGGTTCAAGAATCCATTAATGAAGTTGCACAAACACTTGATACTAGAGTACTTTTTGAACTCGTAAAAGATATACATCAATATAAACAAGTCACGATACTTGGTTTGTTAAAAGCGTCAAGTGCTGCGATTAATCTACAAGTAGACTTATTGATGTTAGGCAAGTTAGTCAATGTTAAGTTAACCTATAATGATCAACTTGAATTCATATCACATGCGAACCAAAATGATTTAGTCATAATTTTTAGCTATACTGGTGCATATTTTGATCAAGGATTACGTTTCACAAAGAATCTGAATAATATTCCTAAAATATATCTAATCTCAGGAAACGTCTGTGAAGAAAATCCATATATCTATAAAAACATCTGTTTTAATTCTAAATTGGATCAAATCTCACATCCATATCAACTTATTTTTGTGAGTAGTTTAATTGCCCAAGAATATAATCATTTTAATAAAGAATAATTTCCAGATTTTGGAAATACAATAATAGAAATAATATACTCAGTATACTTACATTCATAGGAGGAAACGAATATGAAAAAAGTTGCTGTTTTAATCGATAATGGATTTGAAGAAAGTGAATTATTACTCACAGTTGATATCATGCGAAGAGCTGAAATTGATTGTAGAATAATATCATTAGATGATATTGAAGTACACGGTAAACATGAGATAACAGTACTATCCAATCTAAGATTTGAGAATACTGATTTTTTTGAATATGACATGCTTATTATTCCAAGTGGATTTAATCATAAAACATCCATTTCATCAATGATAAATGACTTAATCCAACATAAAAAATGGGTAGGTTTAATGGGAGATTCAATTTCTCTCGTTAATACAAAACCACTTTTAGAGAATGAGTTATTTTCAGTACGAGAAAATATCTTGCTTAATAAAGGCTTCTCAACAACTTATGCTTTTATCTATCATTGTTTAGAATTATTAAGAGTTGATAGTGAACCGATTAAACAAAGAATGGTCTACTATAATGCGTTTGATGTAAAGAAGGTGAATTAAATGAAAAAAATCGCGGTACTAATGGCAGAAGGTTTTGAAGAAAGTGAGACATTTATCATTGTAGAAGTTCTTCGTGAATGTGGATTAACATGTCATACATTTTTCTTTAACGACGAGGTAGTAAAGGGTATGCAAAATATAACTATTAAAGGGGATAAACCATTTAGTGATGTAGTAAAAGATTACGATTGTATCGTCTTACCAGGTGGTAGACCTGGAGGTCAAAATCTTAGAGATAATCCTAAAGTTATCGAAATGGTTCAATATTTTGATCTGAAGAATAAAAAAGTTACGGCTATGTGTGCTGGTACAATCGTTTTATCAGATTCGAAAGTAATCACAGGTAAAAAAGTAACTGGCTATACAGGATATGAAGAAAAGCTTATCGGTGGAATATTTAAACATGAAGTTTCAGTAGAGGATCAAAACGTTATTACGAGTCAAGGACCTGCAACACCATATCCATTTGCCTTTATGATTGCGGAATCTTTGGGTGTAAATACAGAAACAATTAGAGAAAATCATTACTATCAACTATCAGGTGGAAAGTAAGTATTTATGAATATATTCGATTCTCTACAAAGTATATTTTCAATTATCGCAATGATATTAATCGGTATATTCTTCAGCTATAAGAAATGGTTCAATCATGATACCGCATCATTATTTTCTAAAATAGTTGTGAATATATCAGTTCCTGGATTTATGATTTCTAACTTAGTTACTAACTTTAGTAAATCAAAATTAATCGAAGTATCAGGTGGATTTATTATTCCATTCACTTCGATGTTAATTATGTATATATTTGGTTACATACTAGCGAAACTACTAAAAGTTCCCGAAAATCGTAGGGGTATATTCTCATCAACAGTTTCAATTTCTAACACATTATTTGTTGGTCTTCCAATCAATTTAGCGTTATATGGTACAGATAGTATTCCTTATGTGTTTATCTATTTTATTGTGAATGTTAGTTTCTTTTGGACGATTGGTGCTTGGGGAATTAGTCGCGATGGTGGTTTAAAAGGGAAATTAATATCAAAGAATAATCTTAAGAAAATATTCAATGTGCCATTAATCTCGTTTCTAATTGCGATCCTTATTATATTTCTAGAAATACCACTTCCAAAGTTTGTGATGGATACAAGCAAATATATGGGGAATATACTAACACCATTATCAATGTTATACATTGGTATAACCATTTATATGATTGATTTTAAGAAAGTCGTTTGGGATAAATCAATGACGTTTATATTGATTAGTCGATTTCTGATTTCTCCACTTTTAGTGTATTTCTTAACAAGTATCATCACATTACCCGAACTAATGCGTAATGTATTTCTTATTCAATCCGCAATGCCAGCTATGACTGTCACAACTGTATTAGCTGCGGAATCTGGAGCGGATTATGAGTATGCGACGATTGTCACAACACTTACAACTATTTTTACGTTACTAATAATTCCACTATTTATGTTTGTCTTAAAATAATAAAAGTAAATACAAGGGTAATTTTCAGATATCTTCAAATTTTGCTCGAACTTCCTGTAATAAATCATGTTTTCATGTTATATTTCCAATTAATACATTATCTTAAAGTTAAATCTAAGTTATAACTATGATTAATAGTAATCTGGATATTTGATAAAATAATGAAAAGGAATTTAACGAATGAAAAACTACTATACTTTACACGTGGCTGGAATAGAACGTATTCTACCAATACTTCGCTTAAATGATACGTTATCTATCGCAAGTTTTGTCTTACTTGGGGATACCGAACTTGTCGTAAAATCCGCCCCATTATTAGCAGATAAATTGCCAGAACTTGATCTATTGGTAGGTGCAGAGGCAAAAGGAATTCCGCTAGTTCATGAACTATCTAGAATACTTAATATAGATCGATACGTAATAGCACGAAAGAGTATTAAACCATATATGGGAAGTGCAGTTGTGGATGAAGTATTATCCATCACTACACAAGTACCCCAAATATTAGCGCTTGATGAAATAGATGCTCAACGCATAAAAGGGAAACGTATTGGCTTAATTGATGATGTAATAAGTACAGGTGCATCCTTAAGCGCACTGGAACGACTTGTTGAACAAGCAGGTGGAATTATTGTCGCAAAAGCTGCCATCCTAGCAGAAGGTGATGCGGCAGATCGCGAAGATATTATCTATTTAGAAAAACTACCCTTATTTTGGGATAAATAAAGTGTGATAATTCGTCACACTTTTCTTTCGTTTAAATATCAATCCCTGCAATAATGACATACGCCGCAACAACACTCACAAATCCAAGTGCATAGTAATAGGTCCAATCCCACTTATTTCGCCATAGATAGTATAGAACAGCTAATACAAATAATGCCCCACCACCAAGTACCATCCATTGAGCTAATCCATATCCATAAACACCAATTAAAATTAAGCTACTAATCATTGGCATTGTGAAGACAGCTGCCTTAATCCATACAGGAATTTTTAATTGTTTAGTTAGTGCGAAAATAAGATAAATAACAACCAAGAAAATAAGTCGACCTATTGTATAACCCAAAGGTCCAGTAAGTTTCGCTACGGTTAATGTTATAACAGCAGCTAACATAAAAGATAAATTAAATCCAATAAATGCTCCGATGGTAATCCCAATGATACTCAATAACTTTTTGGTCCAGTCATTTTTCATTTTGAGGCCTCCTATCAATTTCATTATACTCCTGATTATTATCATTTAAGCTAGCTTAAATAGTTAAAAAAGATAAGAAATAAGATAAATAATTGATTTATTCATACGAAATGTAATGATTAAAGAGTTTAATTGAACAAACAGATAAGACAGTAACTTGAATAATAAAGTAAAATCGGTTACGATTTTTAAGGACAAGGGCAGAGTCCAAGGACTTTGCCTTTTATAATCTAAAAGAGGTAAAATAATGGAAAAATTAATCGTACCAATAGCGAAAACGCTAAATATTTCAGTCTCACAAGTAAGAAACACATTAGAATTATTAGCAGATGGAAATACGATTCCGTTTATTGCACGTTATCGTAAAGAAGTTACTAAAGATTTAGATGAAGAACAAATTCGTTATATTGATGAACAATATCAGTACCAAAAAAATCTAGCAAAACGTAAAGAAGATGTTAAACGATTAATCGAAACACAAGGTAAATTAACACCAGAGTTAATTGAACAGATTGATAAATGTGAGACATTATCACTTGTGGATGATATTTATCGTCCTTACCAACAGAAACGTAAGACACGTGCTACAGATGCGATTGCGAAAGGATTAAAACCATTTGCGGAATGGATTTTAACTTGTCCTAAAGTTGGGAATATCGAAATAGAAGCTCAGAAATACGTAAATGATAAAGTAGAAAATACTGTTGATGCGATCCAAGGCGCAAAAGATATTATTGCGGAAATGGTAAGTGATGAAGCAGATTTACGTAAACGTATCCGTGAATATGTGTCAACAGAGGCAAGATTAATCGTCAAACTTAAGAAAGATGCGGTGGATGAAGAAAAGACGTATCGAGTGTACTACAACTACAATGAACGTTGTGTCACATTAGCTCCACATCGAATTATGGCTATTAATCGTGGTGAACGTGAGAAAATACTGGATGTATCGATGGATTATAATCGTGAGAGATTCGCAAAATATGAATTCCAAATACTAACCAATGGGAAAGAGACAATCACATCTCTGTTAATCGATGAAGCGATTCGCGATGGATTAAAACGTTTAGTTTATCCATCCATTGAACGTGAAATACGCTCAAATTTAACCGATATGGCACAAGAAAAATCAATCGATGTATTCTCGTCCAATCTTGAACGTTTGTTATCACAAGCACCTTTGAAAGGTTCAAATATATTAGGTTTTGATCCAGCGTATCGTACTGGCTGTAAACTTGCTGTCATTGATAGTACAGGCAAGCTATTACATATCAGTGTTATATTCCCACATCCTCCTGTGAATAAAAAAGGTGACGCAACCGCAAAACTAATCGAAATAATCAAAAAATATAATGTTAATGTTATCGCTATTGGTAATGGGACTGCCAGTCGTGAATCGGAAGCGTTTGTGGCAGAAATACTACGTGATAACCCATTGCTCAACACACGTTACGCCATCGTATCCGAAGCTGGGGCATCCGTTTACAGTGCAGGAGATTTAGCACGTGAAGAATTCCCAGACTTACATGTCGAAGAACGCTCAGCTGTTTCTATCGCACGTCGTTTACTTGATCCACTATCAGAACTCATAAAAATTGATCCTAAGAGTATTGGGGTAGGGCAATACCAACATGATTTAGCACCTGCTCGTCTTCAAGAAAGACTTGATTTTACGGTTGTTAAATCAGTAAACCGTGTTGGGGCAGATGTGAATACTGCCAGTGAAGAATTATTAAGACATATTGCTGGATTGAATAAGAATGTCGCAAAATCACTCGTATCATTCAGAAATGAAAATGGATTATTTAACAGTCGTGCACAATTAAATAAAGTTAAAGGATTAGGCGCAAAAGCCTACCAACAAGCGGCAGGATTCTTACGTATACCTGAGGCAAAAGATGAACTTGATCGTACCGCAATCCATCCAGAAAGTTATGATTTAGCACGCAGTATTATGCGTGAATTAGGGATTAAATCACTTACTGATGAGAATCGTGGTATCGCATTAAGTACAGCAGATGCTCAATCCATCGCAAATCGTTTAAACTCGGATATCTATACAGTCAAAGATATACTTGGTATATTATCTGTTCCTTTTAGAGATTATCGTGATCGTTTTGATGGACCATTATTGCACAGTGATATTGTAAAAATTGAAGATTTGAAAGTAGGGATAACGCTTGAAGGCACAGTGCGAAATGTGACTGACTTTGGGGCATTCGTTGATATTGGCTTAAAAAATGATGGACTTGTTCATATCTCTAAATTAAGCAAAGATAAAATCAGTTCACCCTATGAAAAAGTCGCTGTTGGAGATATCGTAAGTGTTAAAGTAATCGAAATTGATTTAGAACGGAATAAAGTCGCATTAAGCATGTTAGATGTATAAACAATAAATAGTTATTGATAAACAATAAATTTATGCTAGAATATAGGTATAAACTAGATTCAAGGAGTTAATATGAAACAAAGTTCTACTTTATTCTTACGTATCGTTATATTTGTACTCGCATTACCCATCTTAGCATCCTGTTTCTATGTATTTCCAATCTTTACCTTAAGAGGATCAGAAATACTACCGGAATTTGCGTATTTAAGATTCCCATATTTAATAGCACTTTATATCGCATCATTGTTGTATTTCTTTGCGTTATATCAAGGATTCAGATTACTCGATAATATCGATGCGAATGATGCGTTCTCTGATTTATCTGTTAGTGCATTAAAAAATATTAAACTAAGTGCATTCTCAATAAGTGTTGTACTCGCAACATTTATGCCAATCGTCTATTATGTTGCGGACATTGATGATGCGCCAGGTCTTATCTTGATTGGGGCTGCGATTGTCTTTACTCCTATTGTCATATCAGTATTTGCGGCATTACTTGAACGATTATTAAAAGAAGCCATCCGGATTAAATCTGAAAATGATTTAACGGTGTGAGGATATAACTATGTTAATCATTAATATTGATGTCATGTTAGCGAAACGTAAAATGAGTGTGACTGAATTGACTGAAAAGGTTGGGATCACAATCGCGAATTTATCAATCTTAAAAAATGGTAAAGCAAAGGCAATTCGTTTCTCTACTTTAGAAGCGATTTGTAAAGCATTGGATTGTCAGCCTGGGGATATCTTAGAATATCGAGATTAATCAAGAAGCACATTGTGCTTCTTTTTTTAAAGGTTATTGCACAAACGATAAGATAATCGTAAAATTAAACAGATAAATGAAATACGATTATTCGTAGGGAGATAAATATGAGAATTACAGAAGAAGCACAAGTTTTATTAAAGGAAGCACTACAAACAAATAGCGCTGACGCATTATATGTACAATTAGAGAATTCATGTTGCGGAGAATCATTATCTTTTGCCTTAGCGATGAAAGAAGAAGATGATACGATAATGATGATTGACAATATTCCTGTTATCATGGATTTAGTTGCACTAAAACGTGCAGAAGAAGTAACTATAATCGTACAGAACGGACAATTATTAGTTGATGATAAAACAGTTAGTACAAGTTCTTGCTCAAGTGGCGGTTGTGCAGGGTGCGCAAGTAATTAATTATTCGAAAATGTAAAAATATTTACATTTTTTTAATATAGAAAGAGTTACATATGAATATCAAATTTAAATTAATCGAAAACGATCTAGATTTAGCTAATAAAATAGTTGTTTGGTATAACAACCCTGAAATTGCACATTTTATTCACGTTAATCGAAAAGAAGAAAACCCTCAAGAATACACAATAAGTGATGTCATTAAAGAACTACATCCCCAAACGAATGTATATCGATACGTAATACTAGATGGGGATTTACCAATTGGTGAATTATCAATCACAAAAGACTTTTTTCTATTAATGAAAAAGGATGAAAATAGCGCTTGGATTTCAATTCTAATTGGTGATCAAAATTATTGGGGTAAAGGTATATCTAAAATCGCTATGATGTTTCTTGATAATACGTGTAAAGATATGGGTTTTAATCGTATTGAGTTAGGTGTTTTTGAAAACAATATAAAGGCAATCAATTTATATAAATCATTAGGATACAAAGAATTCACACGAATTGAACATTTTACGTACTCTTACGGTAAATGGTGCGCAGATATACGTTTAGAGAAGTATCTTTAAGTCAAAAATAGGATAAGATCATTGATAATATCTTATGTGTCAAATGAGGTGAAAAATGAAATCAATAAATATAAATGATGTAATTTTTCGAAATGCTACTGTAGAAGATGCACAGAGTATTGTTGAGATAAATTTACAAATGTGGCGTACTACATATAGAAATTAGTTAGTTCAGAAACAATAGAAGCTAGGTTTTTAACGAATGACAAACGTATTGAAACAGCGATTGTTCAAATTAATACGAATAATACTTATATTGTGGCTGAGATTGATTATCGTGTTATTGGATTTATTCAGTATATTCAATCGAATAATAAGGATTTTGAAGATTACGGTGTCATTCAAGCACTATGTATTCTTGATGAGTATCATAGAATTGGTGTTGGTAAGGTATTGTTTAATTTAGCGCTTTCTGAACTTAAGAAACTTGGCTTTAAAAGACTATATTTAGATTGTCTTGTTGGTAATTCAGCGAATGATTTCTATCTTAAGATGGGCACAACCATTCAATCGGTTAAAGAAGAAATTTATATGGGAGAGATATTAACAGAGAATGTTCATGTAATGAATATTTAAAATAATATTAAATTTATCGTTATAATATAGTTATCAAATAAGGGGGAAATCCAATGACTAAACAATCATCTCAATTGATACCTGTCAAAGATAAGATTGGATATGGAATTGGTAACTTAAGTGTTGGAATCGCAATGCAAGTCGTTGGGACGTATTTAGTTTTCTTTGCGACAGTTATTCTTGGTATTCCTGGATATCTTGTTGGATTAGCGGTAAGTATTAGTATATTTTGGGATGCGATTACTGATCCTCTAATGGGATACTTATCAGATGTAACACGTTCTAAACTATTTGGTCGTCGTCATTTGTATTTGATTATTGGCTCAATCGGTGTTTCTATGAGTATCTATTTCATGTGGCTAATACCATCTAATATGGATACTAATTTAAAATATTTCTTATTGTTTGCGGATATTATATTGTTCAAAACATTTATTACTATTTATGTAACGCCATATACCGCATTGGGTGCAGAATTATCCAGTGATTACAATGAACGTACTTCCATTCAAAGTATTAAGACCGTATTTTTTCTATTTGGTTTGGCGTTTGTTTCGGTTGCGGGTTTATATCTATTTTTTAAACCTACGATTGAATTTCCACATGGTCAATTAAACCCTGATTCATATCGAACAATTGGGATAATCTCCGCAATAATAATTCTAATTTCCTCATTTGTATGTTATATCTCCACAAAAAAATATATCCCACAACTTAATCGGTATAAGTTAAGTGATACGCGTGGAAATAAATTAAGCAATCTTAAACAAGCACTATTAAGCACATTACGAAATAAAGCATTTATATCAGTAGCGTTATGTTATATGTTTACCAACTTAGCGTCTGCGTTTTTAAGTAATATGGGTCTTCATGTATTTACCTATACATTCGTTTTAACGAGTCAACAAATCGCTCTTATTCTTGGGGTTCAATTTTTAATGAGTATTGTATCGCAACCATTTTGGATGAAAATCGCTCGTAAGTATGATAAAAAACCTGCTCTGAATATGGGCTTAGGATTAAGTTTAATCGCAGGATTTTTCTTTATTTTACTTATTACGTTTAAGAACTCCGTACTATCTCAACCATTATTTTTCTTCCCATATGCGATGTTAGCAGGTTTTGGGACAGGCGCTTTATTTACCATACCATTATCAATGGTAGTCGATACAATTGATTATGATGAATTAAAAAGAGGTTATCGATTCGAGGGGTTCTATTTTGGTAGTTTAACGTTCTACTATAAATTATCCCAAGCTATCGCAATCTTTATAATTGGTATATTGCTTGATTTAATTAAGTTTGATTCATCACTTGTCGTACAATCAGAATTTACGTTAATTAGTTTAGGTTTGATATTAGCACTTGGGACAATCATTAGTTTCGTATTTGCGTATCTAAGTTTAAGAAAATATCCGTTAAATGAAGAGTTGATTAAACAAATTCAATTGGATATAAAGAATGTTCATCATAACTAGATATTGAATTATGTTTAATTAACAAATAAATTTATAGTATAATAAAATTCGAAAATATGGGGGATTTATGGAACAGAAATATTGTAGTAATTGTGGTACAGAGTTAAGAGTTGGATCAGTCTATTGTTCAAATTGTGGCGTAAATGTTGAACAACCAACCTATACTAAGAATCGTAGTCCTAAAGGTATATTTGATTATTATAAAGACGCATTAAGTAAATATGCGACATTCAGTGGAAGAGCTTCATTATATGAATATTGGTACTTTGTGTTATCCAATATGATTATTGGTTTTGTAGGTAGTTTAGCGCTTGTCGTGTTAAGTTTGATTATCTATTTGATTACACAAAATCCGTATATTCCAATGATTATTTATATCCTTGTCGCATGTGGTTATGGACTTTATATTGTAATACCTAGTGTCGCAATCGCAATTCGACGTCTACATGATCAGAACAAATCTGGCGCATGGTATTTAATTGTTTTAATTCCATATCTTGGCGCAATTGTACTATTTATCTTCATGTGCTTAAGAGGAACGATTGGTACTAATCAGTACGGTAATCCAAGCGAATAATACCGATTCAATCGCATCTGCGGCCATAGATCAGACTTGACATATTAGGTGAAACGATTTAAAGTAGAACCAACAATAAAATATCCTTTAAATTCGTACTGAGAGACGACTAAGGAGACAATCGGGTAAGCCCATTCTTTTTATGCAAATATAACCTCAGTACGTACTGAGGTTTTTTATCGGAGGAAACATGAACCAAAAAGTTGTATTAGATGAAGAAACAATTAAACGATCTTTAACACGTATTACATTTGAAATGATTGAACAACACAAGTCATTGAAAGATGTCGTGTTAGTCGGTATTAAAACAAGAGGTATTACCATTGCATATCGAATTGCGGAACGTATGAAAGCATTGGAATCATTTGATATACCAGTAGGTGAATTAGACATTACCTATTTTAGAGATGATATCGTTCGTGATCCAAGCACTGAAAAACCAACTTTGCCATTCTCGATTGTTGATAAACAAGTAATTTTAGTCGATGATGTTTTATATACCGGTAGAACAATTCGTGCCGCCTTAGATGCGATTATGAGTCTGGGTCGTGCTAAGAGTATCGCATTAGCTGTATTGATTGATCGTGGTCATCGTGAATTACCAATAAGACCTGATTATATTGGTAAGAATATACCAACATCAAGTGATGAAAATATACGTGTAGAATTAAAAGAAAATGATGGATTAGATCGGGTTAGTATAATTAAAGAAAACTGATTAAACGACTTTAAACAAGTACGAGATACTTGTAAGCGTGAAACAGTTCCAAGTTATTTCCTTTGGAAGGACCTTCTACGTATTGCGAGTATCTTACGCAATACGTTTTTATTAGGAGGAAACATGGAACCCATTAAACTAAAACATTTATTATCGGTAGAAGATTTGAGTATTGATGAAGTATTAAGATTAATCAATAGCGCAAACGATTTTAAACACAATCGAAAGACATTAAGTTTAAATCGACCTGTGTACACATCAAATTTATTTTTTGAGAATTCAACACGAACACATCGAAGTTTTGAAATGGCAGAGCGAAAACTAAACATGGAAGTTATCCAATTTGATGCGTCCACAAGTTCTGTTAACAAAGGGGAAACACTTTACGATACAGTATTAACAATGTGTGCGATTGGAATTGATATTACAGTAATTCGTCATTCACAAGAAGAGTATTATAAAGAATTGATTAATCAAAATGGTATTACATGTTCAATCATAAATGGGGGTGATGGTCGTGGCCAACATCCAACACAATGTTTACTTGATTTGATGACAATTCAAAATGAATTTGAGAATTTCAAAGGTTTAAGAATCGCAATTGTTGGGGATATTCGTAATTCTCGTGTTGCACGTTCAAATGCGATTCTATTAAATCGACTTGGCGCAATTGTTAGTTTCTGTGGTCCAGAGATTTGGTACGACGAGTCATTTAACCAATATGGAAAACGTGAAAATCTTGATGATATCCTTGATCAATTAGATGTGGTGATGTTACTTCGTGTGCAACATGAACGTCATGATAACGATGATTCGTTTAGTAAAGAAACATACCATTCTAATTATGGATTAACGATAAGTCGATATAATCAACTTAAACCTAGCTGTATTATAATGCATCCAGCCCCAGTCAATCGTGATTCTGAACTAGCTAGTGAATGTGTCGAAGCACCTCAATCCAGAATCGTTGAACAAATGCGAAATGGTGTGTTTATGCGTATGGCAGTACTTGAAGCGATTTGTACGTATCGAGGATTAATCAAATGAAACTGATTCTTAAGAACGGAAAATCTATCTCTAATGGAGAATTAATTACACGTAATATCATCATCGAAAATGGAATCATCATTTCCTATGATTTACCAAACACACTAAACAATAACGATATTGAAATCGATCTAAACGGTAAGCTAATAACTCCGGGATTAGTTGATTTACATGTACATTTACGTGAACCAGGATTTACGCATAAAGAGACAATTCTAACCGGAACACAAGCCGCTGCACGTGGAGGATTTACGACTATCTGTGCAATGCCTAATACTAAACCTGTACCTGAAACACCTGAATTAATTAATGATTTTTATCAAAAATGTAAGACAGATGCACAAGTAAATGTATATACGTATGCGCCTATTACTCTGAGTTTAACAAGCGCTGAATTAAGTGATCAGAAAAGATTATTACACGCTGGCGCAATCGCATTCACAAACGATGGTGTTGGTGTACAAGATGCGAACACAATGTTTGAGGCATTGAAACAATCAAGTTTAAATAATACGATTGTGGCGGCACATGCGGAAGATGATAGCCTAAAAGGGAATGGTGTTTTACATGATGGAAACGTTGCCCATTTATTAAATATTCCAGGTATTCCATCTGTTTCTGAGTCAACACAGGTAGTTCGAGATGTTTTATTAGCAGAAGCTGCGAATGCTCGTTACCATGTGTGTCATGTATCCGCAAAAGAAACCGTGCGAATTATAAGAGATGCGAAAAGAGCTGGGATTAAAGTAAGTGCTGAAGTTACTCCACATCACTTGTTGTTAAGTGAAGAAGATATAAAAGAATTAAATACGAATTATAAAATGAATCCACCGTTACGAAGTAAATTAGATCAAGAAGCACTAATCCAAGGACTAATGGACGGAACACTTGATTGTATCGCAACGGATCATGCGCCTCATCACATGGAAGAAAAGAATCTCGGTATGATAAAAGCTCCATTTGGAATCATTGGACTTGAATATGCGTTCGCATTACTCTACACGAAATTAGTTAAAACAGGTGTATTTACATTAAATCAATTGATTGAATGGATGACTATAAAACCCAGTCAATGTTTTAATCTCGATTGTGGAAGTTTAGAAATAGGTAAAAAAGCAGATATTTCAGTATTTGATTTAGATACTGAGGTTGAAATTACAAATCAATTTGTGTCTAAATCAAGCAATTCGCCATTCATTGGTCAATCTGTTTATGGAGATTGTGTTATGACACTTGTGCATGGTGAAATTAAATGGAGGAAAATGTAATGGATAGATATCTAATATTAGAAGATGGGACAATCTTTAAAGGTAAGGGATTTGGACATTCTGAAATGTGTGTTGGTGAACTTGTATTTACTACAGGTATGACAGGATATCAGGAATCCATAACAGATCAATCATACAATGGACAAATTATTACATTTACCTATCCATTAATTGGTAATACTGGAATTAATCGCGATGATAATGAATCAATATCACCTTCGTGTAAGGGGATTGTGGTAAAGGAATATGCACGCGTACCATCTAATTGGCGAAGTGCACAAGATATCGATAGTTTTCTTAAAAGTAGAAAAATAGTTGGGATTGCTGGAATTGATACGCGTGCATTAACCCGTAAATTAAGAGAAAAAGGAACGATTAAAGCGTGTATTGTGGACGCAAGTTGCGATGTAAATGAAGTGCTATCAAACTTACAAAAAACAATATTACCAATAAACAATGTTGAACAAGTTTCGACAAGAACTGCATATCCAAATCCTGGTACAGGAAGACGTGTTGTAGTTATAGACTTTGGATTAAAACACAGTATCTTAAGAGAACTCAGCTTACGTCAATGTGATTGTACAGTTCTACCTCACACCGCTACATCAAGCGATGTATTAGATCAACATCCTGATGGAGTTATGTTAACAAATGGTCCTGGTGATCCAAAAGATGTCCCACATGCGATACAAATGATTCGTGAGTTAATGGGTCAAGTCCCAATCTTTGGGATATGTTTAGGACATCAACTTCTTGCATTAGCGAATGATGCGGATACGTTTAAACTAAAATATGGACATCGTGGATTCAATCATCCAGTACTTGAAATAGCGACAGGTAAGATTAACTTTACGTCACAAAACCATGGTTATACAGTCGATCCTAAGAGTATTGATAAATCAAAACTATTTATTACCCATACAGAATTAAATGATGGCACTGTAGAAGGTATACGTCATCGTACATATCCTGCTTTTAGTGTGCAGTTTCATCCAGATGCGACGCCAGGTCCACATGATGGAGTTCATATCTTTGATGAATTTATGGAAATGATGGATACATTTAAGGAGAAAAAACATGCCTAAACGTTCTGATATACATCGCATTCTTGTCATTGGTTCAGGACCAATTATCATAGGACAAGCTGCTGAGTTTGATTATGCAGGGACACAAGCATGTTTATCATTGCGTGAAGAAGGCTATGAAGTTATCTTAGTTAATTCAAATCCTGCAACGATAATGACGGACAAAGAAATGGCAGATCGTGTTTATATTGAACCCTTAACTCTTGAATTTATGTCACGAATATTACGTAAAGAAAGACCTGATGCGATACTCGCAACCCTTGGTGGTCAAACAGGTTTGAATATGGCGTTAGAACTTGCGGAATCTGGTATTCTCGATGAATTAAAGATTGAGTTATTAGGGACTAAACTCAAAGCGATTAAAGAAGCAGAAGATCGTGAATTATTCAAATCACTGATGTTAGAAATCAATGAACCTGTGCCAGAAAGCACAATTGTACATACAATTAATGAAGCGTTAGACTTTGCGAATAAAATTGGTTATCCAGTTATCGTTAGACCTGCTTATACCTTAGGTGGAACGGGTGGTGGCATTTGTGAAACAAGTGAAATCTTAGAGACGATTGTTGAAAATGGATTAAAAATATCACCGGTTCATCAATGTTTAATCGAAGTCAGTATTGCCGGTTATAAAGAAATTGAATATGAAGTAATGCGTGATAAAGCAGATAATGCGATTGTCGTGTGTAATATGGAAAACTTCGATCCTGTAGGGATCCATACCGGTGATTCAATCGTATTTGCGCCTAGTCAGACATTAACGGATGTCGAATACCAACTGCTTCGTGATGCGTCATTAAAGATTATCCGTTCACTTAAAATAGAAGGGGGATGTAATGTTCAATTAGCACTAGATCCAAACAGTTATAACTATTACGTAATTGAAGTTAATCCTCGTGTATCACGTTCATCTGCACTCGCATCTAAAGCGACAGGTTATCCTATTGCGAAAATTGCGGCGAAGATTGCGGTTGGATTAACGTTAGACGAAATCAAGAATCCTGTAACACTAACGACATTCGCTCAATTCGAACCAACACTTGATTATGTCGTTGCTAAAATACCACGTTGGCCATTTGATAAGTTCACGAAGGGTGATCGTCGCTTAGGCACACAGATGAAAGCAACTGGCGAAGTTATGGCGATGGGTAGAACGCTCGAAGAAGCCTTATTAAAAGCAGTTCGATCTCTGGAGATTGGAGCGTACTATATTCAAATTGAAGAGACAAAACACGTATCCAATGAAACGATCGCGTTTAAACTTATTAAAGCTGAAGATGATCGTTTGTTTTATGTTGCGGAAGCACTAAGACGCGGATATTCAATTGAAGAAATACATGCAATTACGAAAATTGATCTATTCTTCTTAGATAAACTTTCGCATGTGATTGAGCTAGAGAATGAAGCGATCATAAATATTAATAATATAGATTTATTAATTGATTTAAAACGATATGGTTTTTCAGATCGAATGATTGCACAATGTTGGGGAACTACGACAAACGTTATCCGTGAGCTACGTTTAAAAAACAATATAATTCCTGTTTATAAAATGGTTGATACCTGTGCGGCAGAATTTAGTTCAGAAACACCGTATTTCTATTCTACCTATGAATTTGAGAATGAAAGTATCGTAAGTAATAAGCCATCTGTACTTGTGTTAGGATCAGGTCCAATTCGAATTGGACAAGGGATTGAATTCGATTATGCGACAGTCCATTGTGTTAAGGCAATTCAAAAAGCTGGTTATGAGGCAATTATCATTAACTCTAATCCGGAGACAGTATCAACTGATTTCTCAATAGCGGATAAATTATACTTTGAACCATTAACCTTAGAAGATGTATTAAATGTAATCGATTTAGAAAATCCAATCGGTGTAATTGTTCAATTTGGAGGACAAACTGCGATTAACCTTGCAGAACCACTCGATAAATTAGGCATTAAAATACTAGGAACATCTGTTAAAGATTTGGATGTGGCAGAAGATCGAAAACTCTTCGAAAAAGCACTTCAAGAATTACACATTGATCAACCACTTGGTGCAGCAGTTAAGACAACAGAAGAGGCAATCATTGTCGCAAATCGAATCGGTTATCCAGTATTGGTTCGTCCAAGTTATGTGATTGGAGGACAAGCTATGGAGATCGTAGAAAATCAAACCAATCTTGAACATTACATGATAAATGCAGTGCTCGCATCACCAAATCGACCAATTCTAATCGATCGTTACTTACAAGGTAAAGAATGTGAAGTAGATGCGATTTGTGATGGGAAAACAGTTTTAATTCCAGGGATTATGGAGCACATCGAACGTGCAGGTATACATTCTGGTGACTCGATGGCAGTATATCCTCCGCAAAGTCTAAGTCAAAAAATCAAACAAGAAATAGAAACAATTACATGTAAGCTCGCTCTTGGATTAAAGTGCATCGGTATGATGAATATACAGTTCATTATCCATGAAGAGAATGTATATGTTATTGAAGTTAATCCTCGTGCTTCACGTACAGTACCATTCTTAAGTAAGGTAACCAATATCCCAATGGCACAAGTCGCGACCCAAGTTATTCTTGGTAAAACGCTAATTGAGTTGGGATATCAAAATGGATTATATTCAGAATCAAAACTTGTTCATGTAAAAGCACCGGTATTTTCGTTTACCAAATTAAAATCAGTCGATTCGTATTTAGGACCTGAAATGAAATCAACAGGTGAAGTTATGGGCTCTGATATAACCTTAGATAAAGCACTCTATAAAGCGTTCTCCGCAAGTGGTTATACATTAAGTGATCATGGAAACATTCTCTTTACCATCGATGATACAAATAAAGAAGATGCTACACGTCTCGCAAAACGATTATCACATATTGGATTTAAACTCTTTGCGACAAAGGGTACATATAATCTATTCATTCAAAATGGATTAAAAGTTGAACTCGTCTCAAAAATATTAGAAGTTGGTTCACATAATCTACTTGAATTAATCGAACGTAATGCGTTTGATATGGTAATCAACACAATGGGCAAAGATAAAGATCAGAATTCAGATGGATTCATTATTCGACATAAAGCTATTGAACATGGAATCGCATTATTTACAAGTCTTGATACCGCATCCGCAATTGTCCGTGTCCTTGAATCTCGTTCGTTTAATACCCAATCTCTGTGAGGTCACAATGAATCAAAAACTAACAGTAATATCGAATAAGCAATTAACCAATAATGTATATGAACTTGTACTTAAAGGTGATTTAGTTAATCAAATGCATACTCCAGGTCAATTTATACACATACAGGTCCCAAGACCAGATTTAATCCTAAGACGTCCTATTAGTCTAGCGAAAATTAATCAGGCAGATTCAACGTGTACAATAGTGTTACGTGCTTCAGGGCAAGGTACTCAATCGATTGTAGAGACTAAGATTGGTGATACGTTGAATGTGATGGGACCCCTTGGAAATGGTTTCCCAATCGACTTTCTCAAGAAGGATAATAATGTTTTATTGATTGGAGGCGGTATTGGGGTACCTCCACTCTTAGAATGTGCTAAACAACTCGTCGAAAAAGGTGTAAAGTGTACGATCGTTTTAGGGTTTATCAATCAAAGTGCAGTATTTTATGAATCAGAATTTAAACATTATGGTGAAGTATTGATTGCGACAGATGATGGTAGTTATCAGACACATGGAAATGTAAAAACAATCATCGATAAACTAGATTTAACATTTGATGCGATCTATGCTTGTGGTCCAACAGGCTTAACACGAATGGTTAATGAACACTATAAAGATCATCCTAATGCGTACATCTCATTAGAAGAGAGAATGGCGTGTGGAATAGGCGCATGTGCTGGATGTACTGTCACAAAAGTAAATAAACTCAATAATTATAAAGTGTGTTCAGATGGACCAGTGTTTAAAACAAATGAGGTAATTATATGAGCCGCTTAAGTGTAAAATTACCAGGTTTAGAATTAAAGAATCCAATTATGCCCGCAAGTGGTTGTTTCGGATTTGGTCAAGAATATGCACACTATTATGATTTAAGTCAATTAGGCGCAATTATGATTAAAGCCACAACACTCGATGAACGATTAGGCAATAATAGTCCTAGAGTTACTGAGACACCGAGCGGTATGTTAAACGCAATAGGACTTCAAAATCCAGGACTACAAGTAGTCATAAACGAAAAATTACCTTATTTAAATCAATTTGATGTCCCAATCATAGCGAATGTGGCGGGATTTAGTGAAGAAGAATATGTCGAAGTATGTAAAGAAATCTCTAAAGTACATAATGTTAAGGCAATAGAACTTAATATCTCATGTCCAAATGTAAAACATGGTGGTATCGCATTTGGGACAGATGCGGAAGTTGCGTATCAATTAGTTAAAGCAGTTAAAGCAGTATCAAACGTTCCAATCTATGTCAAACTATCTCCAAATGTGACAGATATTGTCAAAATCGCAAAAGCTGTAGAAGCTGCAGGTGCAGATGGATTAACAATGATTAATACATTAATTGGTATGCGTTTGGATCTAAAAACAGGTAAACCAATCCTCGCAAACAAAACAGGTGGATTATCAGGACCAGCCATTAAACCAATTGCTATCCGTATGATTTATGAAGTATCTCGAGCTGTAAATATACCTATTATAGGGATGGGCGGGGTAATGTGTGTAGATGATGTATTAGAGATGATAATGGCAGGGGCAAGTGCTGTAGCAATTGGGACTGCGAACTTTATTGATCCAATGATATGTCCAACAATTATCGATGGCTTAGAAAAACGCTTAGATGAATTAAACATTGAATCAATTGAATCATTAATTAAACTTACAAAGGAAAAACGATATGAGTAAACCAATTATTGCGTTAGATTTTTCAAGTCGTAAAGCAGTTGAAGAATTCTTAGAACAATTTGAAAATGAAACATTATTTGTCAAAATAGGGATGGAACTATACTACCAAGAAGGTCCAAGTATTGTGTCCTATGTTAAATCAAAAGGACATAAGATATTTTTAGATTTGAAGTTACATGATATTCCAAACACAGTAGAAAGTGCGATGCGAGGGATTGCGAAGTTAGGTGTAGATATGGTCAATGTTCATGCGGCAGGCGGAAGTCAAATGATTCAGGCTGCTAAACGAGGATTAGAAACAGGCACACCAGTTGGTAATACTGTGCCACTATTAATCGCTGTAACACAATTAACATCCACTACAAATGAATCGATGAAAATCGAACAATTAATTCCAGTTTCATTAATTGATAGTGTAATTCATTACGCGAAAATTGCATATTCTGCAGGTGCAGATGGAGTAGTATGTTCTGCGCTTGAAGTAGAAGCACTTAATACAGTTCTACCTAAAGAATTCTTAAAAGTAACGCCTGGTATTCGACCATTAAGTAGTGATGTGAATGATCAAAAGCGTGTCACAACGCCATCACTCGCTAAAGCATATGGTTCTACCCATATAGTAGTAGGTAGACCAATTACACAAGCAAATGATCCTAAAGCGGCATATGATGCGATTGTAAAGGAATGGGAAAAGTAAGATGAACACAGAAACACGAATTGCGAAACATTTATTAGAAGTTAAGGCTGTCACATTATCTCCCAATGAACCATATACATGGGCAAGTGGACTCAAAAGTCCAATCTATTGTGATAATCGAGTCACTTTGAGTTATCCAACGGTTCGTAAAGATATCGCACTCGCATTAGTTGAACTCATTCGTAAACACTATCCAAGTGTTGAAGTTATAGCAGGAACAGCGACTGCAGGTATTCCACAAGCATGTTGGGTTGCGGATCTCATGAATCTACCAATGGTATACATTCGTTCTAAGGCGAAAGATCATGGAAAAGGCAATCAAATTGAAGGAGTAATCCATCAAGGCCAAAAAATGGTAATTATCGAAGACTTAATTTCAACAGGTGGAAGTGTACTTGATGCATGTGATGCGGCTAAAAATGAAGGTGCAGATGTATTAGGTGTAGCCGCAATATTTACCTATCAACTTTCAAAAGGAATAAATAACTTTGCGGACAAACAAATCGAATTACATACCTTAAGTAATTATTCTACCCTTATTGAAGTAGCCCAAGAAATTGGATACATTAAACCTGATGAATTAGAATCACTCAATAAATGGCGCAAAAACCCTAGTGAATGGTTAAATGGATAGAATTTTGAGCATAAGTACATACTATTTACATTAATTTGTTAAGATAAGTCTATGTTAAAAGACCTAATAAACGAAATAGTAGTATTTCTGAAAAGTAAAACAATTGATTCACTTATACCACCTGTATTATTTGTAGGTCTAAATTCAATGTTCAACTTAACGATAGCGATTGTTTGTTCAATCGCTTTTTCACTCTTAATATTAATTTATCGAATAATTCGTAAAGAGAACGTAATGTACGCATTAATCGGTTTCGCGATGTTAAGCTTTGCGAGTTTACTTGCCGTATTAACCAATAATCCTAATAGTTATTTCTTACCTGATCTCTTGACTAATGTAATACTTGTCCTATTAAGTTCATTTCTGTTAATCATAAAAAAACCACTCGCGGCATATGCGAGCCATTTAACACGAGCATGGCCACTTGAATGGTATTTACGCAATGATGTGAGACCTGCTTATACTGAAGTTAGTATATTTTGGTTAATCTTCTTTATTTTTAAGACTGGTGCACAAATTATAATCATTTTCTATTCAAATGCGGTTATCTTAAATCTATTTATTGGTTTACCTTTTACCATTCTAATTATCGGTATAAGTTATATCTACGGATTGATTCGACTTAAACAACTTAATGGACCAAGTATCGATGAATTTAATCACAATAAACCTAAACCTTGGAAGAGTCAGACTAAGGGTTTTTAAGATTAATATATAATTCATTTACTTAAGTATCTATAAAGAGTTACAATAATATACTAGAATACACACATAAAGTTAGGTACATATGAAAACAATTTTAGAATTTAGAAATGTTAAAAAATACTATCAAATTGGAGAAGTAAAAATAGAAGCGCTTAAAGGCGTTAACTTTGAAATAAAAGAAGGCGAGTTTGTCGTTATATTGGGCGCATCAGGTGCAGGCAAATCTACGATATTAAATTTACTTGGTGGAATGGATCGTGCAAGTGAAGGTTCAATAATTGTGGAAGATATTAATATTGAACAATACAACGATAAAGAACTTACGACCTATCGTCGTAATAAAGTTGGTTTCGTTTTTCAATTCTATAATCTAATCAATAATTTAACCGCATTAGAGAATGTGGAATTTGCGTCATCGATAAAAAAGGATAGTCTCAACCCCAAAGAAATTATTGAGAAGGTAGGCTTAAGTCATCGCACAGATAATTTTCCTACACAACTTTCAGGTGGTGAACAACAACGTGTTGCGATAGCGCGAGCGATTGCGAAGAATCCATTGTTGTTACTTTGTGATGAACCGACTGGCGCATTAGATGATATTACCGGTCGAAGTATTCTTACATTACTCGATGATCTTAATCGTGATTTTAATAAAACCGTAATACTTATTACACACAATGCTCAGATTGCTGAAATGGCGGATAAAATAATCCATGTTCGTAATGGGTTAATAGATTCCATCCATATGGTTGAACATCCAAAACGTGTTGCGGAGATTGACTGGCAATGAAGTATTTAATTAAACGTACGCTCAGAATTATCGGAGGTACATTAACCCAATTTTTGGCAATTATTCTTATCATTGCGATTGGGAGTGGAATTTTCACAGGACTCTTAAGCACAATAAATATTCTTGATACCTGGTTACTTGAATATTATAAGGATAACAATCTAGCCGATTCATGGGTATATGTTGAAGGGTATTCATCCAATGAGATTGATACACTTCAAAAAGAATATCCAAACTTAGAAATTGAAGGTCGATATACCTATAAAACAGATTCTGTTCTGAATGGAAAATCTGTTTATTTTATCTTCTTAAGTCAAACAGATATCAATCAAGTACAAATAATGTCAGGGACATCCGTCTTAAGTTCGAATCAAATCATAATTGATGAAAGTTTTGCGCAAAGGAATAACTTATCAATTGGATCTACCATTAAAGTAAATCTCAATGAGTCTTTTGAGTATGAAATCGTTGGATTATTTCAAAGCCCAGAATTTAGTTATAAATCAAAAGATAATGCGGATGGAGCGAGTAATAAAGAAGGTGTTGGGGTAATTTATACTAGTACTGAAAACATCGTAA
Source organism: uncultured Erysipelotrichaceae bacterium (assembly GCA_942492995.1). Classification (GTDB taxonomy): domain Bacteria; phylum Bacillota_I; class Bacilli_A; order Erysipelotrichales; family Erysipelotrichaceae; genus UBA2212. The sequence goes on along the minus strand of OW818653.1, from coordinate 773,188 downwards.
GTATGCTTAAAATGGATCAAACATATATCGATGCGAAAGTTGAGATAGAAGATAAATTAAGTGAAGCTCAAGCTGAGATAGATGATGCATATCGTACTTTACTAAAAGAGAAAAAGAATTTTGCGAATGAAAAAGTAAACGTTTATAACGAAATCGATACGAACAAAAAGGATTTATTAAGTAAACAAGATGAGTTATATACACAATACGATGAATTATTGAAGGCCCGACGGAGTATCGAATATGGACTCAGTCAATTAAACCTCGGCATAAATCAAGCCGAAAATAATTTCAATTTAGCTCAATCTACAATAGATGATGCATTTGCGAGTTTAAACGCTAATCCTGGTCTACCAACACAAGTTGAGTGGGACGCAAACTATGCGACTCTACAAGCCCAACAAACACAATTAAACATTGAACGTGCTTATGTTTTAGATCCGTTATATGCACAAAGAACTGAAGTATTAAACCAACAAGCACAAGTAGAGTATGGTATTCGTTCAATCAATGAAGGGTTTATCTTAATAGAAGATGGTCTCGTACAAATAGATGATGCATATCTAAAAGCGGATAAAGAATTCGCAAAAGCTCAAAAACTATTAAATGATGGCATAAAAGAATATGAAGAAGGATTAATTGAATTCAATAATGAAAAGAATGATGCATATCTAAAATTAGATGAATCTGTATTTAACTATTATGAAATCCTTGTAAAGGGTGAAGATAAAATTGAATTAGAAAACTCTATAAAAGCAGATGATCGGTATATTTTTTGGATAGATCGTGATGCATATCCTGGCAACGCCATGTTAGAAAATATCCTTTCTCCAATAAAAGTTATGACGACAATCTTTCCATTATTGTTTTTTATGGTAGCCGCAATTCTAATCTTAATCACTATGGCGAAAATGGTTGAACATGATCGTACTCAAGTTGCGATTATGAAAGCGCTCGGTCTATCAACCCAAACAATCACACTCAGTTACTTAATGTATGGTTGGTTAGCCGCAATAAGTGGTTCACTTATCTTCGGTTATTTTGGCAACTGGTTAATCCCAACTGTACTCTTTAATATCTTTACAACACGCTTTAGTATCCCATTAATTGAAATTGTTTATTATCATGGTTTAAGTTTAGTCGCAATTTTATTGTCGCTATTTTTCTCAAGTGTTGCGATATTACTTGCCCTACGATCTGTATTAAAAGAAACACCTGCACAAGGCTTACGTCCAAAACCACCTAAAAATGCTAAACGTTCAATATTAGAAAAAGTTAAATGGTTCTGGAGTAAACTAAGTTATGCGAATAAGTTGATGATCCGTAATTTAAGTGTTGGACGTATGAAAATACTTTTAAGTTCAATCGGTGTAGTCGGCGCAATTGCGTTACTCGTAATCGGTCTGTCACTTCGTAGTTCTGCCAATACAACAATCCAAAATACGATTAACACCTATAACTTTGATGCGAGTATCCAATTAAGTGAAGAAGTTCCGTATGATGAGTTACCTGATTTGCCTGTATCAACCGAAAAAATTGAGCCAACAATTTCTGTAAACGCGGACTTTAATAATCAAATAATCCAATTAAACGCATTAACAAATCATCAAGAACTACTATCTATTACGAATCTCGATGGTAAACTTGTCGATATTAATCAAAATAGTTTTATTATTCCACAAAGTTTTGCCATATTGAATCAACTTAAAGTAGGCGATGAATTTACATTTTCATACGATGAAAAAGACTATACGTTTATTATCACTGATGTAAGTAATCAATATCTAGGCAAGACAATGTACATTAGTATGGATCGTTTAAATCAATTAGGTGTAGAAAAGATTACGAAACGATTCTATCTGAAAACATCTCATGAGTTTAATGATTCACTAAAAGATGTCTTATTGAAGAGTGATCAAATAGAATCGATTGATACTAAATCAATAATTATCGAACGATCAAATGAAATGTTATCGATGTTAAACCAAGTTATATTAATCATTCTAATCTCATCATTTGCGCTTACATCTACAGTTATTTACAACCTAGCATCGATTAACATTGTAGAACGTGAACGTGAAATCGCTACATTAAGAGTCTTAGGATATACACATCGTGAAGTCAAACGATTAATTAATTCAGAAAACTATGTCTTATTAACCTTAGGATCCATTCTTGGTTTACCTGTAGGTTCATTCTTATCGCAATGGATATCACATATGGTATCTACAAACGAATTCTATATGCCAGATGTTATAGAACCTAATGTTTTATTGTTCTCTGTCTTTATCGCATTTATCATCACATTTATCACAAATTTAATCTTAGAAATCAAAATTAGAAGAATACAATTAGTCGAATCACTAAAAGCCGTAGAGTAGAAATCAAAAGATATTAACACGATAAGTTGATATCTTTTTAACCTTTAAAAGTTTCACTTATGCGAATTTTCACAATGTTTTATAATAGTAGAGTAGAATGAAGGGGACTAAGAGGAGGTTGTATGTACAAAATCAATGATGTCGTGTGTTATCAAAACTATGGAATATGTCAAATTATTGACATAAAATCATTAACAGTTATGAATAACAAACCACGGAAATATTACTTTTTAAGACAGATGTTTGATAAATGTGATAGCACAATTATTAAAATACCAGTTGATACGAATAACATTATGCGTCAAGTTATATCTAAAGAAGACGCTTTAAAATTAATCGAATCATTACCCGAAGTAGAATCTGTATGGGTAAAAGATGTTAGAGATCGTGAATTATTGTTTAAATCATTGATATCAAGTTGGAAGATGGAAGAATGGGTTAAAGTCATTAAGTCAATCTATATCATGCGTAAAGAAAATAGGGAAAGTGATAAACCTAAACCATTACCTATCGTAGATATGAAGTATTTTGAAAAAGCTGAATCATTGTTCAATCAAGAAATGGCTTATGCATTAGAATTAGATGAAAATGAAATTCCTGATTATATCGGGAACATGATAGAAAATAAAGCAAACGCTTAATTAGATCATGTTAAAAAATAGTAAAGCTTAACATTAACGATTAAATCGAACCTTCGATTAATCGTTTTTTATTCGTTTGCTTAATATGACGATAAAGACTAGTATGAAGTTATCTCAAAGCAAAGAATCATATCTTAACAATCTTTTTATAAAGAAGGAGGTTAATTCTATGCATAAAAAACATTTTCATTCGAACATAAGACTAAGTCAAATTAAACTTCAATCAGAATTTCAAATAAGAAAGCTAAATAAAAATATTGATGGTTTATTACTCAATATGGAGAATATCGCAAAATACGAATCAGATTTAGATGTAGCTCATAAAGAGATAAAGAAGTTAATACATGAACGAGATTTAAAAGCTACAGAGCTTGTCGTCTCTACATATAAACACGATTCAAGTATTGAGAATATTAGAATAATTACAGAATTTATTAAAGCAGAAAAGGATAGACATCGTAATACAATTAGAAAGATTGATTAAGTATAGTGGTTTTTGAGGAAAAAGAAATGACAGTAAAATGTCATTTTTATTTACAGTATATTATTTTCTTATAGCATGTAATTTAAATTCTAAAAATAATGCAAATAAAAATAATAATAAATATTATAATAAATATTAGAATGATTATTTGCATAAATAGTATAATAGGAGTATACTGTGGAAGACAAAGAACTGAGGAAGAAAAATGAAAATACCAAAAGAAGCCATTGTATCGAATTCTGATATTATAAAAAATTATAAATCACAACGCGATAAAGCTGAAATTATGGGAAAATTATTCGTCTTTAAAAACAATCAACCTGATGCGGTTTTGTTCTCAATTTCCGAGTTTGAAAAGATTGCGGACTTATTAGAATTAATTGATTCAATGAATGTAGATGAGATACAACTTATTCTTAAAACGATCCAAGATCAAAAGAAAAAAATCTCATACACTTTGTGATTGATAACCACTAAATTCGCAATAAATTAATAGAATCTAATCCAAATACAAGATGTTAATACAGAAAGAAGGTTATTCTATGAAAACCAGCTCTAAAGTATACTTCGTCTTAGGCGCACTCGCGACGATTGGAACAATGTCATTAATGTATTGTGCAATTCAAAATACCGATAAATCACCTAAACAAATTTTAGATGATAGTAAGAAGTTTGTTAAGAGAACCCTTAAAAAGGGAGATCATTTAGTTCGTGAAACATCTGATGCGATTATGGATGATGTTAATTCAGTCGTTGAGGATGCGAATAAAATTATTTAAGATTAAAATTATTAAATTAAAGAATAAAAAATTACTCTGTATTATTTACAGAAGATTTTGTGTTTCACAAGGAGGTATTTCGTGAACGAATTAAATAAGAAGTCAGAACGTATAAATACTAGTACTCAGTTTGATCAATCGATGACAAGACGAATATTGATTGTTGTGTTTGGATTAATTGAAACTTTATTAGCATTTAGATTCATCTTTAAATTAGCTGGTGCAAATCCAGAGAATACATTGATTAAGATATTATATGATACAACCCAATTTATGGTCGCAATATTCGCAAGTATATTCACTCCAGCTACAGCAGATGGTTTAGAAACTGTATCAGTTATTGAACCAGGCACAATCATCGCAATGATCGTAGTTGCTCTAATCGCACTTGGAATATCTAAATTAATGAATCAGGATACAAGTGTTCAGAAGAACACAACAGAATTTACAGCTGTTAAACAAACAACTGAAGACGAAAGAGAGATACTATAATGTTAACTACAGTCGCAATTATTCTCGTTATTCTATGGTTATTAGGGATTGTTACTTCAACAACAATTGGTGGATTTATTCATATCTTGTTGGTTATTGCAGTAATCATACTCTTATTAAGAGTTATACAAGGAAAGCGAATTCTTTAAAGAATTCGATCAAAGGGAACTATGAAAATCACAAAAAATATCGGATTTCTATTATTAGGGGTTTGGTTGATCTTAACTGGTTTGATGAAAGTTGTAGTCTTACCAATTCCATCAATGGATTTAATCTTATCTATTCTAGCGATCGCATCAGGCGCAATGATTGTTCTTGGAAAATAGAATTAAAAAACTACTTTGAAAAAAGTAGTTTTCTTATGCAAATTGTGCCATATATAGATGATAATAATGTCCTTTATGTGACATCAGTGTTTGATGTGTACCTTGTTCTACAATATTTCCATCATGAACTACCAGTATAATATCCGCATTGATAATCGTACTCAATCGATGGGCAATAACGAAACACGTTTTATCGTGCATTAACTTCTTCATCGCAGATTGTATCCGTTTTTCGGTTAATGTATCCACATTTGAAGTTGCTTCATCTAAGATTATCATTGGCTTATTCGCCAACATAGCACGTGCAATGGTAATAAGTTGTCGTTGTCCTTTTGATAAATTAACGCCATCATCACTAATCAGTGTGTCATAACCATTCTTACTTCTCTCGATAAAATTATGGATATGAACTTCTTTCGCAATACGTATAACATCTTCCTTACTCGCATGTTCATTTCCATAAATCAAATTATCATAGATTGATCCATGGAATAACCAAGAATCTTGTAAAACCATGGAGAAGGATGATCTTAAATCATGCGATGTTAAGAGTGAAATATCTTTCCCATCGACATAAATTTCACCACTATTCGGCGCATAGAAACGCATTAATAAATTGATTAAAGTAGTTTTACCAGCTCCAGTTGGGCCAACAATTGCCACAAGACTTCCAGCTTTTATATTTAAATTAACATCTTTTAAAACTGGTTTATCACGATAGTATCCAAAATTAACATTATTAAACTCAATATCTCCTTGAACTGGTTTATGTAATTGAATCGGATTTTCGACATCCAACTCAATTGGTTCATCTAACACTCTAAAGACACGTTCAGCAGCCGCAAGTGTTGATTGTAACTCCGCAACCATATTCGCGGATTCACTGATAGGACCTGAGAATTTTCTTGAATAGAGTAGGAAAGAAGAAATATTCCCAATCGTTATAAAACTGAATAAGAAAAGGATTGATCCAAACACTGAAATAAGTGTTAATGAAATATTGTTTATGAATCCAACGGTAGGACCAACAATACTTCCATAATAATCAGCTTTATAATACGCATCAGATGCGTCTTTATTTTTTTGTTTGAAGTCATCATACATAGAATCTTGTTGGGAATAAGCTTTAATTGTCTTAAGTCCTGAAATTGTTTCTTCTACAAATCCATTCATATCACCTAATTTACGTGAACGATCCCTAAACAAAGGACGAGTACGTTTCGTTAGATACTGTGTGGTTAGAATTGATAAGGGGATTGTGATAAAGAAAACGGATAAGAGCGGCAATGAAATCCACAACATCATCACAAAGGCACCAATTACGACAACAAATGATCCAAATAACTGAACTAAATCAGATGATAATGACGTATTAATTGTATCAATATCGTATGAAATACGACTTAATAAATCTCCAATCTGATGACGATCGAAGTAACTTATCGATAAATCGACAAACTTATTAAACAAATCTTGACGCATTTTTACGACTATCTTCTGACTTATTGTGATCATTAAGCTAGATAATGCATACATTAAAACAGACGATACTAAATACACAATAAACATTAATACCACAAGTTCTACAACTTTATCCCAAACATTATTCTGTGTATGATCGGATATCAAATCTATTACATTACCTGTTAGATATGGCCCAAGTAACTGTAGACCATTCGCAATGAGTGTTAATAGAATTGCTAAGATAAACAACCATTTAACTTCTTTAACGTATGTAAATAACGTTTTAAGTGTTTTCTTGGTGTCTTGTGGTTTTTCAATCACAGTTGGGCTACTCGATCTACGACTCATACGTTTGTTCTCCTAACTGTAATTCAATTAATTCTTTATATAACTCACAATTTTGAGCTAACTCTAGGTGTGTGCCAAGTCCAACCATTTTGCCATCCTCAATCACAAGAATACTATCCGCATTAATTACAGTACTTATTCTTTGCGCAATAAGAATTGTTGTCGCATTCGAGTGATGTTTAATCGCAGCTCTTAAATCCGCATCAGTCTTATAATCAAGTGCACTTGATGCATCATCCAATATAATAATTTCTGGATTATTCGCTAGAGCACGAGCAATTAACATACGTTGTTTCTGACCACCAGAGAAATTTGCGCCTTGACGAAGTACTTTTTCATCGTATTTATCACTCAATTGTTCTACAAAACTACGTGCTTGAGCTAAATCAACCGCATCAATAACTGAATCGAAATCCATCTCACGACCAAATTGGATATTATCCTTAACACTAAGTGAAAACAACACATCTTGTTGGAAGACGACACCAAATTTACGTCGTAAGTCATTTACGTCAAAACTTCGAATATCTTGACCATCGATTAGAATCTCACCACTATCCAATTCATAGAAACGTAATAATAATTGCGCAATTGTAGATTTACCTGATCCTGTACTACCGATGATTCCAAATGTACTATGTCGTTTAATCTTGAAACTTATATCATCAATATCATTTTTAGTTTGATTGTATGAGAAATTAACATGATTAAATTGGATATGATCCTCAATTTGTTTCATCGTTTTATTTATTTTGATTAATGTATCATCTTGATCTAATATCTCATTAATTCGATTTGCGCTCGCATTAGCCCTTGAAAATAATAAGAATATACGATTGATTGCTAAAAATGAATTTAATATTAAACCAAAGTAAGAGAGAAACGCAATAATCGAACCACTTTTACTTAATCCATCGATTACCCTAGATGCACCGATATAAACAATCACAACCAATCCTAGGTTTAAGATTAAGTTCATTAATGGGTTCAATAGCGCAATAATGTATCCAGCCGTCTTTTCACGCTTCGATACATCATCATTGACATGTTTAAACTTGTCTTTCTCGAAATCTTCTTTTGCGAGAGCTTTTATTACACGAATACCCGTTATATTTTCACGTACAACGCGAATTAATTGATCAAGTGAATTTTGAAGTCGATCATAATAGGGAATACTTATCTTTGAAATGTAGATTACAACAATCGTAATTACTGGTAATAAAGCAATTAATACAAATGCTAAGAATGGATCAATAAACAACATCATTACGATACTACCTAACAGTAATATAGGAGCACGAATACCAATTCGTTGAATTACATTGAACATTCGATAAATATGATATGTATCGCTCGTCATTCTAGAAATTAAGGATGGAATGGTGAATTGATCCGCACTACGATTTGAGAAACTCATAATTTTTTGATAAGAATCATTTCGTAAGTTTTCAATCGCATCAGATGATATTTTCGCAGCTAATCGATTTGCGGTCACATTACCATATAACGCCAAACCTGAACTGACTAACATATAGAACCCATATAAAAACACCATCGAGATATTCGCAGTTGGGATAATCGTATCAATGACATAGGCTAGTAACCATGGAAGAAGAAGTTCCATAACTGTTGCACTACTTTTTATGATTAAACCAAATACAATTTGTTTAGAAAAAGGTGATAAGTACTTAATAATTCGTTTCATATTTTTTTCTCGATATCTAACAATTCTTCAGCTCTAATCTTTAATTTTTCTAAGTATTCCATCAATTTAAGTTGTTCATCTTCATTAAAATCCTGTAAGAGATAGTTCCGTTGCGACTTAAAGATTTCTCCAACTTTGATTGCTAAAGCAATTCCTGTTTCAGTTGGATAAAGAAGGATAAAACGCATATCATTTGTGTCTTGAATCCGTGTTATATAGCCTAATTCAGATAAATTCATTAATCCACGCGCCACGTTACTTTTATCGATATGCATATCTTTCGTTAATTGTTCCTGCGATATACCGGGATTACGTTTAATTTCTAAAAGGTAATTCGCTTGATAACCTTTTAATCCATAGTCTTTGAATACTTCATTTCGATATAAAATATTCGATCTTTCAATGATACTTATTGATTTATTTATCGGGATCATAGTTCTCCAATCGTTGCGCACGCAACTATTATATCAAAGTTTATTAACTTATTTTATTAAATCGATAAATGATTAAATGTAAGAGTAATTAGTGTTAAAATTTATATGAGGTATGAACATGATAAAATTTGGAATTTTAGGATGTGGTAAAATAGCCCATCGTTTTGTGAAAGGTGCTTTGGAGTCAAGTAATGCGAGTGTAATAGCGTGTGCTGCGCGTGAAATAGAACGTGCTGAAGAATTCGCAAGTCTTTATAATATTAGTAATGTTTATGGTGATTATGAAAGCTTAGTCTTAAATAATGATGTACAAGCAATCTATATCGCAACGCCACCATTTATGCATGAAGAGCAAATACGTTTATGTTTGAATCACAACAAACATGTCATCTCAGAAAAACCATTTGTTTATAACCGAGCTATTTCCGATGAATTATTTAAGCTCGCAAAATCAAAGGGCTTAGTACTGATGGAAGCGAACAAAACAGTCTTTACGCCAACATGGGTTGATATAAAACGTAAACTTGATGAACATTTAATCGGTGAAGTAAAGTATTGTGAAGGTTCATATACCTATCGTTTCCCAACAATGGATCATTGGGTATTTGACCCAACCAAAATGGGAGGTGGAATGTTTGATGTTGGTGTTTATCCATTAACTGTTGCACTTTATCTATTTGGTTTAGATATCAAAGAAATGAAGAAAATGTCGATAATTAATGAAAAAGGATCAGATGATTTAACGCATATGTTAATTCAATTCACAGACAATAAAATCGCAAGTATAAAAGGTGGAATAGGACTCGATACAGAAAATCATTTTACGATTTATGGAACAGAAGGAAAGATAAAGTGTCCTAAATTTTCAAAGAGTCCATATTATTTTATTGAACGATATGGTCAACCTGAAGAAACTGTTAAATTCGAATTTAACAGTGAATTTACATTTGAAATTGAACATTTCGCAAAGTGTATTGAAGAAGGATTAATTGAAAGTCCGATAATGAGTCAAGAAATGAGCGCAAAAATTCTTGATCTAATTAATCAATAATAAGGGAATTATGAAACGTTACACACATAAAATAGATGATACTAACGTATTATTAATTGATGAATTAAAAATAGAGAATGGATATATAAGTGGTGAAGCAATTGATCGTTTAGCGAAGTTTGAATCATTTTATGATGAAATAGAAAAAGCCCAAACGGAGATATCCCTTCAACTTGATGAATTGAGAAGTGAAGGTAAAGAAAAAACAGTTCAATTTAGAGAGTTATTCACAAAGAAACTTGTTAATAATAATGTATTAGCGTTTCTTCGATTTCATGGTCTATCTGATAAAAAAATATGAAACTAATACTATTATTACGTGCAATCAATCTTGGTAAGGTTAATAAAGTCCCAATGCTTGATTTAAAACAGTATTTAGCTGAATTAGGATTTATTAATGTTAAAACACTTTTACAATCAGGTAATGTTTACGTTGAATCCGCTAAACTTGATATAAGTGATTTAGAAAACAAATTATCTGAACGATATGGATTCAAGATTCCAATAATACTAACGGATTTTAATAAAATTAAAAAGATTGTTGAACATTGTAACTTTAAAGAAAACTCGATGGTAGTATTCACAAACCAAATAATATCAGATGATCAAATTAATCAATTAAGATTAGAAATAACAGAAGAATTTGAAGTAGTCGAACAATGTATTATCATGAACTATTCAACGCCATATCATTTGACTAAATTTAATAATAATTGGATTGAACGTAGACTTAAAACAAGTACGACAATCCGAAATCGAAATACTGTGCTAAAAATGATTGAATCATTTCAATAAGGAGGAAAAATGGCAATACTATTACATGTTTTGTATACCGTGAAAGAGGGCAAAAGAGATGAGTTTTTTGAGTTACTTAATAAACTAGAAATTCCCCAGAAATCACGCGAAGAGGAAGATAATATCCGTTATGATTATTTCTTTCCTGTAGATTCAAGTAATCATCTATTTTTATTAGAAATTTGGAAGTCCAAAGAAGGACTAGAATTACATAAGAAAATGCCGCATTTCTTGAAACTACAAGATATTAAAGAAGATTACATTGAAGGGGCTAAACTCGATATCTACGAAATCTAATTGGAACATTGTTTCAATAATTTGTTCTAAATTTGATTAAATGGGTTAAAAGCGTAATGATATACTTGTATTAATAGATCGACAAGGAGGAACTATGCTCGATAAGAATTTTATGTGGGGTGGCGCAACTGCCGCTAATCAATGTGAAGGTGGTTATAATGAAGGTGGAAGAGGTTTAGCGAATGTGGATGTGACTCCACATGGCAAAGATCGTTATCCTGTTCTTGCTGGTAAAATGAAAATGTTAGAGTTGGATAGTGAACATTATTATCCAGCACTTAAATCAATCGATATGTTTCATCGTTTCCGTGAAGATATTAAACTATTTGGAGAAATGGGATTTAAGACATATCGTCTATCCATTGGATGGACACGTATATTTCCAAATGGGGATGAATTAGAACCTAATGAAGAAGGTTTGAAATTCTATGAAGAATTATTCAAAGAATGTCATAAATACGGTATTGAACCGCTAGTAACAATCACTCATTTTGATTGTCCAATCCATTTAATTAAAGAATATGGTGGTTGGAGAAATCGTAAGTTGATTGGATTTTATCAACGTTTAGTTACAGTACTATTTAATCGCTATAAAGGATTGGTTAAGTACTGGTTAACTTTCAATGAAATTAATATGATTCTACATGCGCCATTTATTGGTGGCGGTATCGTATTTGAACCTGGTGATAACGAAGAACAAATCAAATATACTGCAGCACATAATCAACTTGTCGCAAGTGCTTATGCGACAAAGATTGCGCATGAAATTGATCCTGAAAACAAAGTTGGCTGTATGTTAGCGGCTGGTAATTATTATCCATATACATGTCATCCAGAAGATGTATTCAAAGCGATGAATCTCGATCGTGAAAATTACTTCTTTATCGATGTTCAATCACGTGGTGAATATCCAAAATATGCACTAAAACAATTAGAACGTGAAAAGATTGATGTAGGAATGACTGCGGATGATATTAAAGTATTAAAAGAAAATACCGTTGATTTCATCTCATTTAGTTATTATTCAAGTCGTACAGCAAGTGCAGATCCTGAAATAAATAAGACAACAGCAGGTAATATATTTGCGAGTTTGAAGAATCCACATCTTAAAGCAAGCGAATGGGGATGGCAGATTGACCCACTAGGCTTACGTATCACAATGAATGCGATGTATGATCGTTACCAAAAACCATTGTTTATCGTAGAAAATGGATTAGGCGCTAAGGATGTAAAGACTGAGAATGGTGAAGTAATTGATGATTATCGTATTGAGTATCTAAAAGCACACATTCAATCATTTATGGATGCGGTTGAATTAGATGGTATTGAACTATGGGGTTACACACCTTGGGGTTGTATCGATTTAGTATCAGCTGGAACAGGTGAGATGAGCAAACGTTACGGATTTATCTATGTAGACCGTGATGATGCAGGTAATGGTACACTCGATCGTTCTAAGAAGAAATCATTTGATTGGTATAAGAATGTTATCGCAACAAATGGTGAAGTATTATAATACGCTAAACTGTCTAAACGACAGTTTTCTTATGGTTTAAATTGATTGACATGTCAACTAATTATTTATATAATAATCATCATGACAAAAAGCGAACCACAAATCAAATATAACATTGGACGATTAATATCGATACTTCATCGACACGCTCAAATGTTTCATACACAACAGCTGAAAGACATTAATGTTAGTTCCAGTGAATTCCCATTCTTATTGTATCTAAACTCTAAAGATGGTGTGACTCAAGAAACACTCGTTAATTTCTATGGAATGGATAAAGCTGCGGTTACGCGAAGTATTCAATCACTTGAAGAAAAAGAATTAGTTTATCGCGAAAAGAGTAAAGATGATTTACGTTGTAATCATATTTATCTAACCGATAAAGGTCGCACGTTAATGCCAGAATTAAGACAAAGAGTTGATCGGTGGAGTGATTATTTACGTGAAGATTTAAGTAGTGAAGAAGTTGAACAAGTCATAAATGTATTAGTTAAGATGGTTGAAAAAGTAGAACGAAATCGAAATGGAGAATTAAAATAATGGTATATCATAATCCACTTGGTGAAGAAAAAATAAGTAAGCTTTTAATTAAGTTTTCAATTCCTGCAATTGTAGGTATGTTAGTTAGTGCTTTGTATAATATTGTCGATCGTATTTATATCGGGAATGCGCCAGAACTTGGGGCAAATGGATTAGCAGGGATTACAATTGGATTCCCACTCATGTTAATCATGTTAGCTGTTGGGGTCTTATTTGGTGTCGGCGGGGCTACATTATTCTCCATACGTTTAGGTCAAAAAAGAGAAGTTGATGCGGAAAAAGTTCTTGGTAATGCGTTTGTGTTACTTGTTGTATCTGGAATCATTTATATGATCCTAGGTCAAATTTTCTTAGTACCATTATTAAAACTATTTGGTGCAAGTCCAACTGTTCTACCTTATTCGATTGATTATATGCGTGTTATATTCTTTGGATCAACTTTCCAAATTGTAAGTATGGGTTTAAATCATTTTATCCGTGCAGATGGAAGTCCAAAGATCGCGATGATGACGATGTTTATTGGGGCTGGAATTAACATTATATTAGATCCAATCTTCATTTTTGGATTTGGTATGGGTATGATGGGCGCAGCACTCGCAACGATCATTGCACAAGGTGTATCCGCAATTTGGGTAGTATTACACTTCTTAGGCAAACATAGTAAGGCTAAATTACAAGTTAAGAATCTTATTTTAGATTCTGCGATTGTTAAAAAAGTTGTATCACTAGGATTACCTGGTTTCTTATTACAACTTGCAAGTTCTTTATTAAACACATTACTTAATCGTAACTTATACATTTACGGTGGCGATATTGCGGTATCCGGAATGGGTGTAATCAATAGTATTCAGACATTAATGTTAATGCCAATTATTGGATTAAACCAAGGTGTTCAACCGATTATAAGCTTCAATTTTGGGGCTAAAAAGTTTGATCGTGTAAAAGAGGCAATCAAACTAGCAATCACAGTTGCCACATCAATCGTTGTGGTAGGATTCATTATTACGCGTTTATTCCCAGAACTATTAGTATCTATGTTTAATCGTGATGCGGAATTACTTGTATTTGGTACAATGGCAATTAGCTCATGGTTTATGATGTTGCCAGTTGTTGGATTCCAGATTATTGCGGCAAACTTCTTTCAAGCGATTGGTCGATCAAAATCCGCGATGTTCTTAACATTAACACGACAGATTATATTCTTAATTCCTGCAGTCATCTTTTTCCCACAATTCTGGGGAGTTGAAGGCTTACTGTATGCAGCTCCGTTCGCAGATTTACTTGCGGCTATCTTAACTGGTTACTTCTTTATTAATATCTTAAAAGACTTAACTCATTTAAGCATTCAACATAAAGAAAATGAGTTTGCGGCAGAAAGCTTACTCGAAATTTAAGCTTTCTAATACCTATTTTACGATTTGTAATGGTATAGTAATAAAGTCTACAAATTGGTTAGGGGAGTAATTATGAAAAAAATGATTTTAAGTCTATTGTTTATATCCGTAAATATTGTGATTACCGGTATTGGCGCAAGTCTTGGGATTAAAGCTGCAGTTGGTGTTGGCGCATGGGATGCGTTATCACAAAGTATATCAACTGTAATTGGTATGAAAATTGGGACTTTCTCAATGTTGCTAAATATTAGTTGTGTTGTTTTACAACTTCTAATGTTAGGTAAACGATTCAAACCGATCGCATTATTACAAGTATTTGTTGCTATCTTATTGGGTTATGTTGTGAATTTCATGTACTACACAATTTATGCCAATATTATTATTAATAACTACTTTGTTAATTTAATTCTATTTGTTTTATCGATCTTTATCATCGTAATCGGTGTTGCGAATATAATGGCTATGAACTTCATTAGCTTCCCATTAGAAGGCGCATGTCTTGTCATCTCTGATCGATTCAAACTTAATTTTGGTAAAGTAAGACAAGGTGCAGATATTCTATCGATTATCATTGCCTTAGTTGTTGCGATTAGCTTTAAAGATACAATTACTGTACGTGAAGGTACTGTTATCGGTATGTTGTTATTCGGGCCATTATTGGATCGTATAATGCGATTTGTTAAACCGAGATTAATTAAAATGGGATTAGTATACAATCAATAAAACGTAAGAGTAACTTAAAAAAGTTATTCTTTTTTTATAATACTATTTTATTAATTCAATTTAGTAATGATTATTTTTATAGATGACAAAATTCTGATTGAAATAATATATGATTAAGCGTAAAATCATATTTGCTAATATCTTAATATAAATAATACATGGAGAAGGTTAAATACGATGAATCTTAACATAAAGAAGATTGATGACATTACACTTCAAATGCTAAATCAAATCATTCCTTTTCCAGTGATTATTTTTAATCAATCTGGACCACTTTATTTTGATGATAAATCAAAAGAGCTTTTATGTGGTGAAAACTATGATATTTCTTATTTAGATATTTATCATAACTTTAAAGAAGCATACACACCTACAAAAAAAGAACTGATATTATTAAATCCTAAACTAGAGAAAATTTGGTTAAATACAGTTGGTGAATTAGTTGAATATAAGAATGAACAAGCTGTTTTGTTATATATTCTTGATAAAGTCGAAAAGAAACAAAATGATGGTGACATCTTAAAATTGTCTAAGTTGAGACAATATATGTTAGAAATTAATCAATCAATCGTAAATGTAAGTGATTTAAAACGTACATTCTACTTAATCTTAGTTAACGCATTAAAAGCGTTAGAGAATGCATCATTAGGTTCAATATTCATTAAAAATAACGATGTATTTGAAGTTGTTTCATACATTGGTTTTGATAAGTCAATCGAAGAGTTTAAACTTCCTGTTGTTGATTCATTTTTGTATCGTAATACAGATGGTTTAATGGATCGTATTTCTAATTTATCTAAGATACAAGTTGATGATCAGTTCTATCCTGTTAAAACCTATGCAGGCGATAATGTTTATTTAAAATCCGAAATAAGTGCACCGATTTATGTAAATGGTGAGTTATATGGAATGATAAATCTAGATTCATTGGATGAAAGTGCATTTAACGACGATGATGTTGCGTCGATGGAATTCATTAGTACGAATGTTCAGATAGCAATCACAAATCAATTGTTATATTTAGAGAAATCACGTTTGGCAATGTTTGATCCTTTGACAAAACTCTATAACCGTCATTACTTTGATGAACAATTTAATGTATTTAAACGACGAGCTATTCGTTATGACGAGAAATTCCACTTAGTGTTATTTGATGTAGATGATTTGAAGGTAGTGAATGATTTACATGGTCATTCAACTGGAGATGTTGTGATTAAACGTATTGCGTCAGAAATACAAGAACGTACTCGTCAAAGTGATATTATTGCACGTTATGGTGGTGATGAATTTGTTGGATTATTCTTTGGTTCAACCTATGATGCGATTCATGCTAAGATTCATGCGATTGAGAATGAAGTAAATCTAAACCCGATGGTAGTTGATAATCAAAAAGTATATTTCCACTTTAGTTTTGGGATTGCGTCTTATTCAATTGATGGCAGTTCTTTAAATGAGTTGATTGAAGTAGCGGATAAACGTATGTATGAAGATAAACGAAAAAAAGACATATATGAAACAAAGTCTAGAGATTAACTAGACTTTTTTAATGGAGTTAAACATAATAGAGATATGATCACAATTAAAGCAAATAATTTAAATGAAGCATGGCGTAAAGCATTTATTACACTCATGGAAGAAGGGTCAAAAACAGATAATACTAAATATTATCGTGATGAATTTATTGCGTTTGAAATAATGGACGCGTCAGAAAAAAATGTTGATCCATACTTTCCTATGAGCGATGAAGATTTAAAGATAATTAATCGTTTTATGCGTACAGGAGATAATGAAGATAAAGTAGTACATGAAACGACGAAAATTTATTATCATCGTATGTTTGATGAACCATTCTCGCAAGTAGAATACATGGTAAAAGTATTGAATTACGATGAGCCAATGGGTGATTCACAGATTTCATTATGGGATAAAACAAAAGACCAAGATTTCTTTTACTCACCATGTACATTAGTACTCTGGGCTAGACGTAAACACGGTAAGTTAGAATTTCATACGCATGCACATTCATCTGATGCGTATAAAAAGCTTTTAATGAATTTATCTGAATTTGCGAGTTTTCATACCTACTTATCAGAACGAGTTAACTGTATTCAAGGAACGTACTATCATCTAATTGATTCTTGTCATATCCATTATGAAGATTTAGATAAAGCTCTTGAACTCTATAAAATGTTAAAATCGCAAGAAATCTAGGTTTATATCAAGTGGACTAGTGTATAATAACCTTTATTGAATCAGGAGATAGTAATGAAGAAAATTGCCGTACTAACAGATTCCGGAAGTGGAATTAGTCAAATAGAATCAAAAGAATTAGGTATATTTGTATTACCACTATTAGTTGTTGTGGATGGTAAAACATACCTAGATGGTGTAGAAATACAACTCAATGAACTATATACATTATTAAGTGAGAAGAAACATCCTAAAACATCGACACCGTTATATCAAAGTATCGAGAACATGTTAATAAAAATTAAGAACTTAGGCTATACCGATGTAATCGCAATACCATTATCGTCCGGTTTATCAAGTACATATCAATCCATCGCTCTTGCTAGCCAAGAAGTTAATCTGAATCATCATCTAATTGAAGTCTATAGCACATGTATGATTCAAAATCATTGTGCAAAATTAGCTCAAAGATTGGTTAATGAAGATAAACAACTTGATGAGATTATTTCTGAATTAAATCGTGTAATATCGGTTTCAAATACAATTATTCTTCCAAATGATTTAGAGTACTTAAAACAAGGTGGTCGTTTAACGCCATTAGCCGCATCACTTGCGAGTATGTTTAAAATACGTCCAGTACTCCAATTAAATCAAAGTGTTGCAGGTAAAATTGATGTATTAAGCAAAGTAAGAACGGAAAGAAAAGCATTGGAAAGCGCAATTGAAACCTTAGATAATACGTTCTCTGGTAAATCAGTAAGTATCTATATTATTCATAGTGCAGCAGATGAACGTTGTGAATTAACAAAACAATTACTTATTTCAAAAGGATATTCTGAATCGAGTATTCAAATTCAAGCAATCGCGGCTGTTATCGCATCTCATACAGGACTTGATTGTTTAGGCATTCAATTCATTATAAATTAAGGTAAAACAATGTCACTTGTACAACTTGTTGGAAATTATACATTAGATCAAACGTTAAACATAATCAAAGATGAAGTCCCAAAATTAGGTATTTCACTTGAATTTGTGGATGAAGGTTTTATTGAAAGTGAAACAGGAATAACGTATTTAATCGTATATGAAAAGTACTTTATGCGTGTGAGCAATCGTGTAAGTTTAAGTATTATGGTAAGTGAAGTTAAGGGAAAAACACAGATTGTCGCAATTGCGTCTGGAGCAAGTCAAAGTGTATTGTTTAGCTTTGATTGGGGAAGTGAAGATGACTTTGTGTCTGAATTTACGCGCTTAATGTTAAGTTATCAATTCTATCAAAATTAAGAATCGTTCTTGAACGATTTTTTATTAGATTAAATTGAATAATATGGGTTTGTGATACAATAGAAACATAAATGAATGGAGTAATGGCATGGACACTAAAATGATAACCTTGAGTAAAATTGAACGAAAAAGAGGGATGGAAATATTAGTTAAAGATGTTCCAGAAATCCTCGAAGATGAGATTTTAGTCAAGGTATACGCCGCATCCGTATGTGGTACAGATGTGCATATTTATACTTGGGATAAATGGGCAGAATCAAGAATTAAAATGATACCGCAAACCATGGGACATGAATTAGCGGGAGAAGTTGTTAAAGTAGGAAAACGTGTACATACCATTCAAGTTGGAGATATTGTCTCTGCTGAAACGCATATTGTATGTGGTGTATGTGAATTCTGTTTAACTGGTCGATCACATATCTGTAAAAATACATCCGTACTAGGCGTTGATCGTGATGGTGCATTTGCGGAATATATCGCAATCCCTGCAGTCAATGCATGGAAGAACGATCCAACCGTTCCTCCAGAATATCTATCCATTCAAGAACCTTTAGGCAACGCGGTACATACTGTATTAGCGCAAGATGTAGTTGGTAAAACAGTTGCCATAGTTGGAGTGGGTCCAATTGGAATTATGGCAGTAGATGTAGCTAAAGCAGTTGGGGCAGCTCGTGTATTTGCGATTGATGTTAATCAATATCGTTTAGATTTAGCTAAGAAAATTGGGGCAGATGTTTGTCTTAATGCACTAGATAGTGATTTAGTCCAACAAATCCTCGATTTAACCGATGGAGCTGGAATAGATGTTGTTTGTGAAATGTCAGGAAATGGACATGCACTTAATCAAGCTCTTGAATATTTAAAACTAGGTGGTCATTTATCCATTTTAGGTGTTCCAACTAAAAAGGTTGAGATTGATGTAACAAACCATATCGTATTTAAAGGAATTACAATCCATGGTATTACAGGTCGTAAAATGTATGAAACATGGTTCCAAGTTAAAGGCTTAATCCAAAGCGGTAAATTACACTTAAATGATATCGTAACGCATAAATTACCGTATACAGACTATGAAGAAGCTATGAGTTTAATGGAGAGTGGGAATTGCGGTAAAGTTGTATTAATGTTTAATCAAGAGGTGAAATAATGGCGAATATTCATGATTTAGATTTCTTGCAGAAACAAGTTCAAGAATTAAAAGATACTGGTGTTTATCGTAAAATTCCTGTTATCGAATCCGCTAATGAAGCAGAAGTAACGATTGATGGTAAAAGAGTCATTAATCTTTGTTCAAATAATTACTTAGGCTTCGCTAATCATCCACGGCTTAAAAAAGCTGCGATTGAAGCAATCGAAAAATATGGTGTTGGGGCAGGTGCGGTTAAAACAATTGTCGGCAACATGAACATTCATGAAGAGCTAGAAGAAGCACTTGCGAAGTTTAAAAAAGAAGAAGCAGTTATGTTATTTCAATCGGGATTTAATTGTAATGCGGGCGTAATTCAAGCAATTACACAAGCTGGTGATTTAATTGTCTCTGATGAACTTAATCATGCGTCAATTATTGATGGAGTACGTCTATCTCGTGCTGATAAAGCTGTATTTAAACATTCAGATATGCAAGATTTAGAACGTGTTTTATTGGAAAGACGTAATAAATATAATCAAGTATTAATCATTACAGATGGTGTATTTTCAATGGATGGTGATTTAGCTAAATTACCTGAAATAGTTGAATTAGCAGAAAAATACCAATGTTTAACCTATGTGGATGATGCGCATGGATCAGGTGTTCTAGGTGAAAATGGAAGAGGTACGGTCGATCATTTCCACTTACATGGACGTATTGATTTCACGATTGGGACTTTATCAAAAGCATTCGGTGTCATCGGTGGATATGTGGCAGGTCGTAAAGTTATGAAAGAATGGTTAGCACATCGTGCTCGTCCATTATTATTCTCAACCTATTTACCTCCAGCTGTCGTTGGACCATTACTTGAAGCTGTTAAAATGTTAAGTGAGTCTGATGAGTATACTAAGGCATGTTGGGATAATGCGAATTATTTCAAAGCTAAAATGAGTGATGCTGGTTTTAATATCGGTCATTCTGAAACACCAATTACACCTGTATTTATCGGAGATGAAGCCAAAACTGTTTTATTCTCTAAAACACTTTTAACTGAAGGTGTTTATGTTTCACCGATTATTTTCCCAACAGTCCCAAAAGGATTAGGAAGAGTAAGAGTTATGGTTAGTGCATCACATACGAAAGAACAATTAGATGTAGCAGTTCAAGCATTTATACGTGTAAAAAATCTGATTAACTTATAACCAAAGATACTATTCTTTGGTTTTTAATTGAGCATATAAAATAAGACGAAAGATGCGTCATGGTATAATCAACCCATTGAACTTTGAGGTAAAAATGAGAACATTTAAGTATGAAATATTAAAAGAAATTAAGGAAAGATGGTCTGCTAGAGCATTTAGTACAAAACAAGTAACAAAAGAAGATGTTTATGCGATGATTGAAGCCGCATCGTATGCGCCATCTTCGGTTAATGAACAGCCATGGCGATTTATTATTGGATTTGATCCAGAAACATTAAAATTATTACAATCATCACTAACACCATCTAATTATGAATGGGCTCAACACGCACCACTTTTAATCGCATTAATCTCTAAACGTACACATACTAAGAATGGTAAAGAAAATTCTTATCATCAATTTGATGCTGGATCCGCTTTTGCATTCCTTAGTTTAGAAGCCACAAAACGCGGATTAATCGCACATAGTATGGGAGGGTTTGATAAAGAAATGATTCGTAATACATTTAAAATAAGTGATGACTTTAGTGTCTTACTTATGATTGCGGTTGGATATCATGGTGAATCATCTTCATTAAGTGAATCTCAACAAGCACGTGAGTTTCCAGGAATCAGAAAGAATTTAGAAGAAATTATTATAAAAGAATAATGAATTTATTACTAATTACGATACAATAAATATAAGGAGATCAAGTATGAAAAAAAATATTGGAGTTATAGGAATGGCAGTAATGGGTAAGAATCTTGCCCTAAATATCGTAGATCATGGTTATTCGGTTGTTATATATAACCGTACAACGGATGTTATGAATGAAGTTTTAAATGAAAATCCAAATTCAGGATTGGTTGGCGCAACAACCCTAGAAGATTTAGTGGCACAACTAGAAAGTCCTCGTAAAATAATTCTAATGGTTAAAGCAGGTAAACCTGTTGATGCGATTCTTGATCAACTTATACCTTTAATTGATAAAGGTGATATTGTCGTAGATGCTGGTAACTCTTTCTATCTTGATACCATTCGTCGTGAAAAGTATTATAAAGAACTTGGGTTCAATTTTGTTGGTATGGGTGTTTCAGGTGGTGAAGAAGGAGCTCGATTTGGTCCAGCTATCATGCCTGGTGGCAGTATTGAAGCACATACCTACTTAAAACCGATTCTAGAGGCTATCTCTGCTAAAGTTGATGGAGAACCATGTACAACCTACATCGGAAGTGATGGGGCAGGGCACTACGTTAAAATGGTGCACAATGGCATTGAATATGGAGACATGGAATTGATTTCTGAAGCATACCAACTCTTAAAAGATGTTGGTGGTTTAAACAATAAAGAATTAGCTGATGTATTTACGAGTTGGAATAAAGGTGATTTAAATTCATATTTAATTGAGATTACTAGTCAAATATTTAAAACAAAAGACGATTTATCTGATAATGACATTATCGATGTAATAAAGGATAATGCAGGTCAAAAGGGTACAGGTATATGGACTACTAAAGAATCAATGGATTTAGGTATCCATACTTCAGTTATTACAAGTGCTGTATTTGCTCGTTTTATTTCAGCTAGAAGAGACGAAAGACTACATGCTCAAACGGTATTACCAGTTAATATAATTACGCAAACAGTAAATCGTGAAGACTTTATCGAAAAAGTTCGTTTAGCGTTATATTTAGCTAAAATCGTATCGTATGCACAAGGCTTTGTATTATTAAAAGAAGCCGCAAAACATTACAATTGGGATTTAGACTTTAAGGCAATATCTAAAATATTTAGAGGTGGATGTATTATACGTGCACAATTCTTAAATCGTATCGCGGAAGCATATGAAAAGAATCCTAAACTAGAAAACTTATTACTCGATGATTACTTTATGAATATCGTAAAAGAAGGATTAAGCGCATTACGTGAAGTAAACGCTATTTCGATACTTTCAGGAATTCCTGTACCTGCACTAAACTCCGCAATAAGTTATTATGATGCGTATCGTAGTAGTTCACTCTCAACTAATTTAGTTCAAGCACAACGTGATTATTTCGGAGCACATACCTTTGAACGTTTAGATCGTGATGGATCATTCCATTTTGAAAGCTGGGGAAAAGATGTTTAAGAATCCAAGTTTAGTATTTACCATCTTTGGTTCAACAGGTGATTTAACATATCGCAAACTTTTACCTGCACTGTATCATTTAAAACATCGCGGACGCTTAAATGAAGATTATGTCATTCGATGTATTGGGCGTAAAGACTTCACGAAAGAAGAATATATCGCAATCATTGAACCATGGGTTAAAAAACAAAGTCGTTTTACCTTTGATCAAGAAACATTTAATCAATTTGTACAACAGATAGAATACATAAAAATGGAGTTCACTAAAAAAGAAGCGTATATAACTTTATTAGATTACCCAATCGGTCTTGATAATCTATACTACTTTGCGGTAGCGCCAGAGTATTTCAATACGATTGCGGATGGACTTAATCATGTGAACTATATCCAAGATTTTAAACATCGAGTAATTCTTGAAAAACCATTTGGAGATAGTTTAGAACATGCGAAAGAAGTGAATAAACATTTAAGTGAATTATTTGGCGAAATGAATATTTATCATATTGATCATTATCTTGGTAAAGAAATGATACAGAATATCCTTGCGATACGATTCGGGAATCGATTATTTGAATCAGTTTGGAATTCTGATGATATCGAACAAATTCAAATTACCGCATCTGAAATCGTAGGGGTTGAAACACGTGGTTCGTATTATGAACAAGCCGGCGCATTGAAAGATATGTTACAGAATCATTTAATGCAGATTATGAGCTATGTGTTAATGGAAAAACCAAAGACACTTACAAGTACAGATATGTTAGAAAAACAGATGAAAGTACTCGAAGAAATTGAACTAAACGATTTAGTTCTAGGACAATATGATACAAATGAAGACTATTTAGCGTATCGTAATGAAACGAATGTTAATCCAAATTCTAAAATCGAAACGTATGCGGCTGTTAAAATACATATTAGAAAAGGCGTTTTAAAAGAGATTCCAATCTATTTAAGAACGGGTAAGCGATTAAAGAATCGTGCGACTTATATTAAAATCGTATTTAAACCATCCTCATCACAACTTTATGAGAATTTACATCGCGAAGTACTAACCATCAAAGTTCAACCTGATGAAGGGGTTAGTTTAATGTTTAATGCGAAGAAACCAGGGACATTAAATACAATTACAGATGTACAAATGGATTTTTGTCAAAGTTGTATCTTAGAAAATCGCATCAATACACCTGAAGCATATGAACGATTAATTGATGATGCGTTTGGACATGATGATACATTATTTACACCATGGCCAATGGTTGAGATGTGTTGGCGTTTTGGAGAAGCTGTGAGAACGAAAGTAAAAACAGAGGGTCGAAAGCTTGTTTATTATCCTGCGAACACACAAGGTCCACTAGAAGCAGACATTATGCTTCACAAAGATGGATTTAAGTGGTTAGATGAAGATGAAGTAACATACTAGGGGAACTATGCGTAAAAATTTAGGTATTGCGTTAAGTGGTGGAGGAATCAAAGCATTTAGTCAGGTAGGTGTATTACGCTACTTGAAAGAATGTGGTTTTAAGTTTGATGGTTTTTCTGGAACAAGTATGGGATCGATTGTGGCGACATTAATGGCGCAAGAAATTCCGATTGATCAGATTGAAAAATCTTTGCTTAATCTTGAGAAAACAATAATGGATGAGAATTTATTGAACGCATCGAATGCACAAGTATTTCCATTGTTAACGCGAACCATTACAGGTCTTATCGATCCAACACGATTTGTGAAGATTATTGAAGATGAATTAGCGCAATATAATATTAAATACATCAAGGATGTTAAATTACCGCTTGTTATAACATCTGTTGATCTTGTAAGTGGAAAGATTGTTTATTTTACGAATCAAAAAGAATTAATTAAAACGCGTTTCAAATACTTTATCATCTTAGATGATGTGTTATTAATTGATGCGATACGTGCTTCATGTTCTTTCCCAATGGTATTTGCGACAATGGATTATCGTGATATGCAGTTGGTCGATGGTGGAGTATTAATGAATGTACCTGTTGCGCCAATGCGTGATATGGGATTCAATAAAATACTTTCGATATCTATGGATGATTTCAATGATTATCAAATGAGTACTAAGGTTACCGAAATAGGTGGTCGCATTATTAATTTAATGGCAAACCAATCCACGAATGCGATGTTAAGTTTAACTGACTACAACATTAATGTTTTCGATAAGAAAATCGGTATATTCTCGTTTGGAAATGGTCAAGCCGCAATTAAATTAGGCTATGAAACAGCGATATTAAATAAAAAAAGTATATTTGAGTTCAAATATACGTTAAAGAAATTTTTCTTTTAGATAATTTCGATGAGCAGTAATAATAGGGAGTGATTCACTCTCTTTTTTTGTGACCCAAATGAAATTATCGATTAATGTATCCGTTTCACCACGATAGAAATTGATATTCCATATTTTATGGCTAAATACATGTTTAATGGTTCTATCAAATGTAATGTTTATATTTTGAATTTGATCAACTCTAGGTAATCGATAATATTCTTTCATCAATGAATCATTATGATCTAAGGTTAATGCGAACTTATTATCCTCATTAACGATTAATAATACATTTATATCCTCTTCCTTTTTAACTAATTGTTTTGTTGGGATTGGATACATTTTAACGGTATCGGTTAAATATGCTTTACAGTTCTTATTCAATGGACAAATTTCACATTTCGCAGGTTTATTACAAATAAGTGCACCTAATTCCATTAATGCTTGTGTAAGATGTGTTGGTTCTACATGTTCCATCCAAGATTCAATCGTAGATTTAGTAAAACCATAAAATAATTTTTTATCATCCGATTCCTCTATACAGAATAATCGACTAATCACACGCTTAACATTCCCATCGATTGCGGCTGTTTTTTCATTAAAACAAATGGATGCGATTGCGCTTGATGTGTAATCACCAATTCCTGGAAGTGATTCTATATCTTTCTTATTCGTAGGAAAAAATAGATTAAATTCATTTGCGAGCATTAGTGATGCTTTCTTAATATTTCTAACCCGTGAATAGTAACCAAGACCTTCCCATAACTTATATAAATCATCATCTTCTGAAATTACTAAATCATTTAATGTAGGATATTTACTCATCCAACGTTCATAATAAGGAATAAGTGTATCAATTTGTGTCTGTTGAGCCATAATTTCACTGATCCAAACTCTATATGGATCTTGATTCAATCTAAAAGGTAATTCACGTTTATGTTCTAAGTACCAATGTACGAGTTTATGTTCGATATTTTGCATAGTCCTATTATAAATAAAAGACAGTTTAAAAGCGAGATTACTCGCTTTTAATAAATATTTTCGGTTCCTTCTGTTAATAAGGGAGGGAAATGAAGATTCAGAAGGATTTCATTTGTAAGTTTTACTGAGTTAATTATAATAAATATTATAGAGAGCAGTGTGAAACCTGTGTGAAAGATAATTCGCATGCCTTACTCAAATGTGATACAATACTTGAGTTTAGTAAAAGAGGACCTTAATGAGAAATAAAAAGATTATTAATATAGCGGTAATCGCTCACGTTGATGCGGGTAAGAGTACACTTGTAGATGCGTTTTTAGATCAATCAAATGTATTTAGACAAAATGAAGTGCATGTTGAACAAATCATGGACTCAAATGACTTAGAACGTGAACGTGGAATTACGATCTATTCAAAGAATTGTAGTATCATGGTTGGCGACACAAAAATCAATATTGTGGATACGCCAGGACATGCGGATTTTTCATCCGAAGTAGAACGAATTATACGTACAGTTGATACCGTAATTCTATTAGTAGATTCAAGTGAAGGTCCAATGCCTCAAACACGATTTGTTTTACAAAAATCACTTGAATTAGGTTTAAAGCCTATTCTATTAATTAACAAAATTGATAAACAAGATCAACGCGCAGAAGTTGTGGTTGATTTAGTATATGATCTATTCCTTTCGTTGGATGCGACAGATGAACAATTGGATTTCCCAATTCTTTATGGTATCGCACGTCAAGGTATTGTTCGTCGTAACTTAGATGATACGAATAATGATTTACACCCATTATTTGAAACAATCATTGAACATATTGGGACATATCCTGATTTAGATGATGAACCAACACAAATGCAAGTAAGTTCATTAGCGTATGATGAATACATTGGTCGTTTAGGGATTGGTCGTTTATACAAGGGTACTTTACGTGTAGGGCAATCAATCATGGTTGTTCGAGGACAATCCAGTATTCGTCAATCCATTTCACAATTATTTACCTATGAAGGATTAAAACGTATTCCTGTTCAAGAAGTACATAGTGGAGATATCGTAATTATCGGTGGTATTCAAGATGTTTATATTGGAGATACATTATGCGATCCAAATAATATTCAAGCGATGCCTTTAATTACCATTGAAGAACCAACATTATCGATGAACTTCTTAGTTAATGATTCACCATTTGCGGGTAAGAGCGGTAAATACGTAACATCTCGTAATATTAAAGAACGTTTATTGAAAGAATTAGAAGTTAACGTTGGCTTAAAAGTTGAATCACTTGAATCAACGAATAAATTTAAGGTATCTGGTCGTGGTGAATTACATCTAACTATCTTAGTTGAAAATATGCGTCGTGAAGGATTTGAGTTAGCAGTTAGTCGTCCTGAAGTTATCTATCGTTATATTGATGGAAAACGTATGGAGCCAACTGAAGAAGTTATCACAACTGTTCCTGCAGAATACAATGGCGTAGTTATTTCTAAATTAAATCTACGTAAAGCACAAATGGAAAACATGGATGAAAAGGGTGGTTTCGTGACCATTACTTGGAAAGCCCCTACACGTGCATTAATTGGTTATAGAAGTGAATTTATCAATGATACACGTGGTGAAGGTACGATTATTCGTCAATTTGCTGGGTATACTGAATATGTTGGTGAAATGCCTAAGCGTTCAAATGGCGCAATGATTTCCACTGAAGCAGGTGTTGCGATGACATATTCAATCTTCAACCTTCAAGAAAGAGGTATGTTCTTTATCGGTCCTCAAACTGATGTGTATGAAGGTATGATTATTGGAATGGCATCACGTGATGCGGATATGGAAGTTAATCCTACTAAGAATAAAAAGTTAACTGCAATTCGTTCAGCGGGTAATGATGAGGCAATGCGTTTAGTAACGCCACGTCTATTAAACCTTGAATACGCGGTAGAATTTATCAATGATGATGAATTAGTTGAAGTTACACCAGCTGCGATACGTCTTCGTAAGAAGTACCTAAAAGGGCATGAACGTAAATCTGCTAGTCGTCAACAACGTAATGATGAAGAAGACGCATTAAACGCATTAAACGAGGAATAATATGAGTGAATTTTCATTTGAAATAACACATGTGTGCAAACAATCCGGGGCTAGAACCGGAATTTTGCATACTCCGCATGGTGACGTTTTAACCCCAATGTTTATGCCTGTAGGTACACTCGCAACTGTAAAATACATTTCTCCTGAAGAAATTGAAGAAATCAATGCAGGGGTTATTCTTGCGAATACCTATCATCTATGGTTAAGACCTGGTGAGAATATCGTTAAACAAGCCGGTGGTTTACACAAATTTATGAATGTTAAGAATCCTATTCTAACGGATTCTGGTGGATATCAAGTTTTTAGTTTATCGGATAATCGTAAGATAACAGAAGAAGGTGTCTATTTTAAGAATCACTTAAATGGTGATTCTTTATTCCTCTCACCTGAAAAAGCTATCCAAATTCAAAATGATTTAGGGGCTGATATCATCATGAGTTTTGATGAATGTCCTCCTTTTCCTGCGACCTATGAATATATGAAACAAAGTGTTGAACGTACTTTACGTTGGGCAAAACGTGGTAAGGATGTACACAATAATCCTGCCCAAGCATTATTCGGAATTGTACAAGGTGGAGAGTTTGAAGATCTACGTGAACATTCTGCTAAGTCACTTGTCGATATGGATTTTGTAGGGTATTCAATTGGTGGAACATCGGTTGGAGAATCCAAAGAAACCATGTATAAGATGATTGATTATGCGATTAAATATTTACCTCTAGAAAAACCACGATATTTGATGGGTGTAGGATCAACTGATGCGATTCTTGAAGGGGTTTTACGTGGCGTTGATATGTTTGACTGTGTATTACCAACCCGAATTGCACGTCATGGTACATTAATGACTTCAGAAGGAAGACTTAATATTCGTAATGCGAAGAATGAGGCTGATTTTAGACCAATTGATGAAAAATGTGATTGTTATACATGTAAGAACTATACAAGAGCGTATTTACGTCATTTAATTCGTTGTAATGAAGGATTAGGTCAAAGACTTTTATCCATTCATAACCTACGTTTTTTAATTAATTTAACAGAAGAAGTAAGACTCGCGATTCAAGAAGATCGATTCTTAGATTTCAAAGATGCTTATTTCAAGAAACATAGCTTAAATAGTGTAGATTCAAGAGGTTTCTAATGAAAACCAGTGATTTTGACTTTAACTTACCTCATGAACTGATTGCTCAACATCCTTTAGAAGATCGTAGCGCATCACGTTTATTGGTGCTTAATCGAAAAGATGAAAGTATTAATCATAAACATTTTAGTGATATCACTGATTATTTAAATAAAGGTGATGTTTTAGTACTGAATGATACACGTGTTCTTCCAGCTCGATTATTTGGGATAAAAGAAGATACGAATGCACATATCGAATGTTTAATCTTACGCCATGAAAAAGATACTGTTCTATGTATGGTACGTAATGCACGTGCTGTAAAAGTTGGGACGATTGTTAATTTTGGGGATGGTAGATTAAAGTTTGAATGTATTGAGTTTTTAGATCAAGGACTAAGACGTTTTAAGATAATCTCTGATGGTGTTTTCTTAGAACGTTTAGCAGAGCTTGGGACAGTCCCATTACCTCCATATATCAAAGAAAAACTCGATGATCCAGAACGTTACCAAACGGTCTACGCTAAAAATAATGGTAGTGCCGCAGCCCCAACTGCTGGATTACACTTTACCCCTGAACTATTAGAAAAAATAAAAGCTAAAGGTGTAGAGCTCTGTTATATAACATTACATGTTGGGTTAGGTACATTTAAACCCGTTGATGCGGATGATGTGTCTGAACATATTATGCATGAAGAAATCTATGAAGTATCTAAGTTGAGTGCAGATTTATTGAATCAAGCAAAAGCAGAGAAACGTAGAATTGTGGCTGTAGGGACAACATCTGTTCGTACACTTGAATCACAAATGCAGAAACATGGAAAGTTTATCGAAGAGACAAGTTCTACATCAATCTTCATAACACCAGGGTATACCTTTATGGCAATCGATACATTAATCACAAACTTCCATTTACCAAAATCAACTTTAGTGATGTTAGTCAGTGCATTTGCGAATCGTGAGTATATAATAAGGGCATACGAATGTGCCATTGAAGAGAAGTATCGTTTCTTTAGCTTTGGCGATTCCATGATCATACAATGAGAAAACTAACCGATTACCAATGGGAAATTGAAAAGATTGAAGAATTAAAAAACGTTCAGGATAAACCTAAACTTTTAATGCAGTCGTGTTGCGCAGTATGTAACAGTTGGCCATTGGAATATCTATATCCAATCTTTGATATTACAATCTACTATAACAATTCAAATATTTATCCAGCATCTGAATATGATATGCGTATAACTGAGTTAAGAAACTATGTAAAATTATTTAATGAGCGAAATAAAACTGAAATTAAAGTTGTGGAAGAACCATATGATTATGATGCGTATAAATTGCTTTATTTAGAAAAACGAGCAACTGATAAAGAAGGTTCGAATCGATGTGGAATGTGTTATGCATTACGTATCAATCAAGCGATGAAATACGCAAGTGAGCATGATTATGAATATGTCACTACAGTAATGACAATATCACGCCAAAAGAACTCCGATAAAATCAATGGAATAGCACGACGTTTAGCAAATGGGTATCCTAATGTTAAATACTTCTATTCAAACTTTAAAAAAAATAAAGGGATTGATTTTGCGGTAAGTACAGCGAAGAGTTTAGGAATCTATAAACAAGAATATTGTGGGTGTGAATATTCCATCCATGAAAAAGAGTTTGATGTGTAATTGACTATAGACATTTTATTGTCTATACTTATTACAAAACAATGAACGAAATAAACTTATTTTTTGGGAATGTAGAAAGCTTTGGGTAGATGAAACAAAGCCAAGAAAGATAAGCCTGTCCTTCGGGAGTTAATTTTCTGAATTGAGTAAGAAAATTCGGTTGTGCCGTTATAACATTGAGCACAGTAGTGAAATTAAGGTGGTACCACGTTTATCCAACGTCCTTTGTAGGACGTTTTTTTGTGGAGGTAAAGGAAATGCTTAAACTCAACATGCCTGTTGTAGAAACAGAGCGACTTATTCTAAGGCCGATTCAACTTGATGATGACAAAGATATGTATGAATATTGTAGCGATGATGAAGTCGTTAAATATCTTTGGTTTGAGAAACATGATTCTGTTGAATTTAGTCGATATATTATCGAGAAACTTTATATGAACCGAAATAATGTGGGTATTCCTGAACCGTATGCGATTGTACTTAAGAGTACAAATAAGATGATTGGCACTATTGATGTCAATCAAGTCTATTTCAATGAAGTAGGTGTCATAGGTTATGTGATTAATAAAGATTATTGGGGTAAAGGTTATGTGACAGAAGCACTTGAAACACTTATCTCTATCCTATTCAATTATTGTGGATTTTATCGCTTAGAGATCAATCACTGTGCTGATAATATCGGATCGGGTAAAGTCATTGAAAAAGCTGGGTTTATAAAAGAAGGGCAGTTTAGAAAACGTAAAAGAGAACGTGATGGTCATCGTGCAGACTATATCTATTATGGTTTATGTAAAGATGATGAAATTGTAAAAGAGAAATATGGAGAAGAAAACTATGAAAAAACAATTGGAAAACAAATACAATCCTAAACAGGTTGAAGAAAGTGCGTATCAAAAATGGATTGAAGAAGGTTATTTTACCGCTGGAGATACCAGCAAGATACCTTACACAATCGTTATTCCGCCACCGAATGTTACAGGTAAGTTACATTTAGGGCATGCTTGGGATACCGCATTACAAGATATTATTGCACGCTTTAAACGTATGCAAGGCTTTGATATGTTGTGGTTGCCTGGTATGGATCATGCAGGGATTGCGACTCAAGCCAAAGTTGATGCACGTCTTAAAGAACAAGGCATTTCACGTTATGATTTAGGTCGTGAAAAATTCCTGGATAAAGCATGGGAATGGAAACATGAGTATGCGTCACATATTCGTGAACAATGGGCAAAACTTGGTTTATCACTTGATTATTCACGTGAACGTTTTACCTTGGATGAAGGCTTGAATCTTGCGGTTAATAAAGTATTCGTTGATCTATACAATGATGGCTTAATCTATCAAGGTGAACGCATTATTAACTGGGATCCACAAGCTAAAACAGCTCTAAGTAATATCGAAGTTATCCATAAAGAAATAGAAGGCGCATTCTATACGTTTAAATATCCAATTGTTGGAAGTGATGAATACTTGAAAGTGAGTACAACGCGTCCTGAAACAATGTTTGGGGATGTTTGTGTATTTGTTCATCCAACAGATCCTAGATACACACATTTAATTGGTAAACAGGTTATTAATCCTGCGAATCATCAAGTATTACCAATCTTAGCGGATGATTACATTGATATTGAATTTGGGACAGGTGCGATGAAATGTACACCAGCCCATGATCCAAATGACTTTACACTTTCAGAAAAATATAATCTAGATAAGATTATTTGTATGCATCCAGATGGTTCTATGAATGAATTAGCAGGTGAATTTAATGGATTAGATCGCTTTGATTGTCGTAAGAAACTTGTTAAACGTATCGAATCTGAAGGACATTTAGAAAAGATCGAGAAACATATTCATCAAGTAGGACACAGTGAACGTACAGATGCGATTGTAGAACCATATCTATCTAAACAATGGTTTGTACGTATGAAACCATTGGCAGAAGCAGCCCTTGATGCACAAAAAACAGACGATCGCATTGACTTCATTCCAGATCGTTTTGAAGGTATTTTCGAACATTGGATGGAAAATATTGAAGACTGGTGTATCTCACGTCAATTATGGTGGGGTCATCGTATCCCTGTTTGGTATAACAAAGAAACAGGTATACCTTTCGTAAGTGAAACAGCGCCTTTAGATATCGAAAATTACACTCAAGATGAGGATGTTTTAGATACTTGGTTTTCAAGTGCTCTATGGCCATTCACTACACTAGGTTGGCCAGAGAAAACAGCTGATTTTGAACGCTATTATCCGACTGATGTCTTAGTTACAGGGTACGATATTATTTTCTTCTGGGCTGCGCGTATGGCGTTCCAAGCACGTTACTTTACTAAAACAGTTCCATTTAAAAAAGCACTTATCCATGGATTAATCCGTGATAGTGAAGGCCGTAAGATGAGTAAATCATTGGGCAATGGCGTTGATCCAATGGAAGTGATTGAATCATATGGTGCAGATGCACTACGATTCTTCTTAACTACCAATTCAGCACCAGGCTTAGATTTACGTTACTCTACAGAAAAAGTTGAAGCCGCATGGAATTTTATCAATAAACTATGGAATGCGTCACGTTTCGTATTAATGAATGTTCCAGAGGACTTTGAAGAAACACCACTTCATCAATGTAAGTTATCATCGATTGATCATTGGATTTTAGAGAGATTTGATGATAATCAAGAAAAGATTACTCAAGCGATGGAAAAATTTGATTTCGCTTTAGCGGGAAGTTTCTTATATGAATTCGTTTGGGATGATTATTGTTCATGGTATATCGAACTTAGTAAGTCAAACTTAAATAGTACAAATCCTGAAATTGTGAAGGGTACAGTTAATACATTAGTATCGGTATTAAAAGGTATCTTAAAACTATGTCATCCTACGATGCCATTTGTGACTGAAACGATTTATGCGAGTTTAAGTGATGAACCATTATGTCTAAGTGCATGGCCAACTGGATTTAAATTCAATGACCAAAAAGCGCATCATGATGTTGCGTCATTAATTTCAATCATTTCTGAGATTAGAAGTATCCGTACAGAATACAATGTTAAACCATCGATTCCTCTACAAATCAAATTATCGTATTCTATTGATCAAATCTATCAAGAAAGTCTATTGAAAATGGTTAAAGCTGAATTGGTTGAAACATTAGAAGGTGAGTTAATCACACGTTCAATTTTAAATGGATCACTTCAAATTGAAAGAGGTCAATTGGTTGATAAGGAAGCAGAATTAGCTCGTTTATCAAAAGAAAAAATTAAGTTAGAAGCTGAACTTAATCGTTCAAAAAATATGTTGGCAAATGAACGCTTTATGTCTTCTGCGCCTGCAAATAAAATAGAAGAAGAAAAGAATAAGTTAAATGAATACGAAAGACAGTATGCTTTAGTACTTGAAGAATTAGCTAAACTAGCGTAAAAGCTAGAAATCTAATTGAACTTTTAGTATAATATAAAAGCGCTTACAGATGGCTTTTTGCCACAGGAGGAAAGATGAGTACTAAATACGTTTACTTATTCTCTGAAGGTAGCGGTAAAATGAAGAATTTACTTGGTGGTAAGGGAGCTAACTTGGCAGAAATGACCAATTTAGGGATGCCAGTACCTCAAGGTTTTACAGTAACCACTGAAGCTTGTACCCGCTATTATGATGATGGGGAAGAGATTCATGCAGAGATCATTGCGGAGGTTTTCGCAAATCTAGAAAAGCTTGAAGCATTAACAGATAAGAAATTTGGGGACAAACATAATCCACTTTTAGTATCTGTACGTTCTGGTTCAAGAGCTTCTATGCCTGGTATGATGGATACAATCCTAAACTTAGGCTTAAACGATGAAGTTGTGGAAGGGTTTGCGACATTAACCAATAATCCACGCTTTGCGTATGATTCATATCGTCGTTTCATTCAAATGTTCTCTGATGTTGTTATGGAAATCTCCAAGAAGAAATTTGAAGAAATAATTGATGAGATGAAAGAAGAAAAAGGTATCAAATTAGATACTGAGTTTACAGCTGAAGACTTAAAAGAAATGATTGTTCGTTATAAAGCATTCTATAAGAAAGTTAAGGGAACTGATTTTCCTCAGGAACCTAAAGAGCAATTAGTTGAGTCTGTAAAAGCTGTATTCCGTTCATGGAATAATCCTCGTGCAGTTTATTATCGTAGAATGAATGAAATTCCAAGTGATTGGGGTACTGCAGTTAACGTTCAAGCGATGGTATTTGGTAACACGGGTGATGATTCAGGAACAGGTGTTGCGTTTACTCGTGATCCTTCGACTGGTGCAAAAAAATTGATGGGTGAATTCTTGATGAATGCTCAAGGGGAAGATGTTGTGGCGGGTATCCGTACACCTGAAACCATTGATCGTTTACAGGAAATTATGCCTCATGCATATAATGAATTTATTGCGATTTGTGACAAATTAGAAGAACATTATCGTGATATGCAAGATATGGAATTTACCATTGAAAAAGGTAAATTGTTTATGTTACAAACACGTAATGGTAAGCGTACAGCTGCGGCTGCACTTAAGATTGCGGTTGATTTAGTTAGTGAAGGTATGATTACGAAGGAACAAGCTGTATTACAGGTTGATCCTAAACAATTAGACGCTTTATTACATCCTCAATTTGATCCTGCTTCATTAAAAGCTGCACCAATTGTTGGACGTGCTTTACCTGCTTCACCTGGTGCAGCAAGTGGTAAAGTTGTGTTTACAGCTCAAGATGCGGTTGATTGGAAGAATCGTGGCGAAAAGGTTATTCTTGTTCGTTTAGAAACTTCACCTGAAGATATCGAAGGAATGCATGTATCACAAGGTATTCTAACAGCACGTGGTGGTATGACATCCCATGCGGCTGTTGTGGCTCGTGGTATGGGCACTTGTTGTGTATCGGGTTGTGGCGATATTAAGTTTATTTCTGATAAAGCATTTACATTAGGTGGAAGAACCTTCAATGAAGGGGATTACTTATCCCTTGATGGTTCAACTGGTAATATTTATGGTGAAGCAGTTAAAACGATTCCTGCAAGTATTACTGGTGATTTCTCACAATTAATGGCTTGGGCAGATGAGTTTAGAACACTAAAAGTTCGTGCAAATGCGGATACTCCAAAGG
This sequence comes from uncultured Erysipelotrichaceae bacterium, assembly GCA_942492995.1. Classification (GTDB taxonomy): domain Bacteria; phylum Bacillota_I; class Bacilli_A; order Erysipelotrichales; family Erysipelotrichaceae; genus UBA2212. Next base: position 736,628 of record OW818653.1, on the reverse strand, counting down.
ATGCGCGTCAGGCGGTTGAGTTTGGGGCTGAAGGTATTGGTCTAACACGTACTGAACATATGTTCTTTGAAGGCGATCGTATTAAAGCAATGCGTGAGATGATTGTGGCTCGTACTGAGGAACAACGTCGTTTAGCATTAGCTAAGTTACTCCCTATGCAAAGAAGTGATTTCGAAGGTATTTATATGGAGATGCAAGATCGTCCAGTCACAATTCGTTACTTAGATCCTCCTCTACATGAATTCTTACCTACGATTGAAGAAGATATCGTAAATCTAGCGAATGAAATGAATTTAAGTCTTTCTGATTTAAAACAAATTATTTCTAACTTACATGAATTTAATCCAATGATGGGTCATCGTGGATGTCGTTTAGCGGTTTCTTACCCTGAAATTGCAGAAATGCAAACGCAAGCGGTTATTGAAGCTGCGATTAACGTTTCTAAATTACACCCAGAATGGCATTTAAAACCTGAAATTATGATTCCTCTTGTTGGAGAAATTAAAGAACTAAAATACGTTAAGGATATTGTTGTTAAAACAGCAGATCGCATTATTGCGGAGTCTGGTGTTAAACTTGAATATCAAGTTGGTACAATGATTGAGATTCCACGTGCCGCAATCTTAGCGGATGAAATTGCGACTGAAGCAGAGTTCTTCTCATTCGGTACAAATGACTTAACACAAATGACATTTGGATTCAGCCGTGATGATGCAGGTGCTTTCTTAGATAGTTACTATTCCAAGAAGATTTTCGAACAAGATCCATTTGCTCGTTTAGATCAACATGGTGTTGGTAAACTTGTAGAATTAGCATGTAAATTAGGTAAACAAACACGTCCTAATATTAAATTAGGGGTGTGTGGTGAACATGGTGGTGATCCAAGCTCAGTGGAATTCTTCCATCGTGCTGGATTAAGCTACGTGTCTTGTTCTCCATTTAGAGTTCCTATCGCTCGTTTAGCTGCAGCGCATGCGGCATTAAAGAATAAATAATCTTAAACCCAGGAAACTGGGTTTTTTATTATCACAAACATTATAAATGTGTATTATTTGATACAATAGATTTAATGAGGTTTAACTATGAACAATAAATACTTAGGATGTTTATTAGGGGCAGCTATTGGTGATGCGATGGGAGCCGCAACAGAAATGCGTACACGTGCACAAATTCTTGAGAAGTTTGGATATGTTAGTACGTTTATTCAAGCGCCTGATGATACATTCGCACGAGGCTGTGAAATAGGCTGTGTAACCGATGATTTTAGTATTGCGCATGATACAGTTCAAATGATATTAAAACATCAAGGACGCATTGATTATGCGGTTGCGCGCGAAGCGCTTATTAATTGGGGAAGAGCTGATAATTACTATTTGAAGTTTGCAGGACCTACGACAAAAATCGCAGTACGTAAACTTCTAGGTGAAGTAATACCTGAATACCATGGATTTAAATTATGTAACGACAATAGTAAAGCTACCAATGGAGCTGCCATGAAAATGAGCCCAATCGCATTATTTAGCCATGGGGATTATGATAAAGCAATCCAAGATGCTTGTATGATTAGTAATGTTTCACACAATAATGATATTTCAATCTCAGGGGCATGTGCGATTGCGGCTGCCACAGCTTGTGCATTAAAAGATGATGTTACAATCGATGACATCATTCAAGCTGGACGATATGGCGCGAGTGAAGGTGAACGTTTAGGTAGAATACAAGGAGATACACTTGCTGGACCAAGTGTTAAACGACGTATTGAATTAGCGGTTGAATTAGGTAAACAAGATAAACCATTAATAGAAATAATGGATGATATCAGTGATATTGTTGGGACTGGATTGGCAGCGGCAGAAGCTGTACCAGCCGTATTTGGAATTATCGTCGCTTGTAAAGGCAATCCGATTCTATCCATTACAACAGCAGTAAATATTGGGAATGATACCGATACGATTGCGACAATGGTAGGTGGAATACTTGGCGCAATGCACGGAAGTGATGCATTTCCAAATGAATATCTAGAACTAATCAATAAAGTGAATCACTATAATTTATTAGAAATGGCAAAACAAATCGAGGCGCTAAAATGAGACACCCAATTACTTTTATTGGGAGTAATTGTATCGATGAGTATTATCAACTTGATGAAGTTCCGCAACTTGGGGATAAAGCATTATGTCGATACATGGATTCTAAAATTGGTGGGATGATAGGGAACGCCGCAAGTGTGTATGCTGGATACGATAATGATACATTTATGATCGATTTTATGAATCATCACGCAAGTAATCAAATATTATTAGATGATTTAATTAATTCGAAAATTAATACAGAATATATAAGCTTTGATGATAAATATCCTGATTCAAAATGCATGATTATGTTAAATCATGGAGAAAGAATTATTTATATTATGGACAATACACACATTGTCCATACGTTAACAGACAAACAAATAGAATGCTTATCAAAAAGTGAATATGTTTATACAAGTTTAGGAGATATGATTCAAATAGAAAATTATGAGATTATATTTACAAATCTAAAAAAACAAGGTGTAAAACTTGTATTAGATATTGAAAAGAACGCATTATCACTATCAAAAAACTTATATGATGATTTATCGAAAGCTTCGATTCTATTTATTAACGAACAAGCGCATGAAACATTAATGGAAAAGATTAGTCGGGTTTATATTAATACATTAGTCAAACAAGGAACGTTAGTTGTACTTACTCAAGCAGAAAGGGGCAGTACAATCTATTCGATGGAAGAAATTATTCATATACCTGCCTTTAAAGTAGATGTTAAGGACACAACTGGTGCTGGTGATACATACAACGTGTCATTCCTACATGCGTTAAATCAAAATAAGCCATTTAAAGAAGTTGGATTATTCGCAAGTGCCGCTGCCGCAATGAGTATTACTGAAATTGGGGCAAGAAGTGGTGTAAGAGATGAGAATTCAATACTTGAATTTATGAAACAAGGTACAATACTTGATAATAATTAATACAATCGATATCATTGAAACGAGGTAAACACATGAAAATATTTCTAGGTACATACACAAAAAAAGAGAGTAAAGGTATTTACTCGATTGAATTCGAAAATAATGAATTAGTCAATCTTCAACTACAATTAAATGTAGATAATCCAACCTATCTTGCACGATTAAATAACGATACGTTTAGTGTAGTGAAAGATGGAAGTAAAGGTGGAATTGCGTATTTTAAAGACAACGGATTTATCAATCAAGTTGTAGAAGAAGGTGCACCTCCTTGTTATGTTAGTTATGATTTAGATCGTAATCTAGTTTTTAGTGCTAATTATCATGGTGGTCGAGTTAATTCGTATTTGATCACAAAAGATGGATTAGTTGATTATCAGAAACTTGTGTTTGATCAAGGCTCTAAAGCACATTACATTCAATACAATGAAATGTTAGACCAAGTACTTGTCTGTGATTTAGGTTTAGATCGTGTCTATTTCTTTGGGTACGATGAAAATAATAAATTAGTCTTAAAACACCAATATAATGCGGAAGAAAAAACAGGTCCTAGACATTTAGTTGTCCATCCAAATAAACCAATAATTTATGTCTTTACTGAACTTAGTAGTGAAGTATTAGTACTTAAACAGAGGGAGACAGGTGTTGAGTTAGTTTCTAAGATAAATTGTTTACCTGATGGAGTTGAAGGACCTAAATGGGGTGCCGCAATTCGATTATCAAATGATGCGAAATATTTATATGTAAGTAATCGTGGACATGATTCATTATCTGTATTTAAGGTAAGTGATGACGGGTTGAGTTTAGAACTAATCCAAAATATTTCGACAGAAGGGATTCAACCAAGAGATTTTAATTTAAGTCCTTGTGGTAAACTCTGTGTAGTCGCAAATCATGATACAAACAACTTAACGTTATTTGCACGATGTGTTGAGACGGGAATATTGAGTTTATTACAGAAAGATGTATACGCTCCTGAGAGTGTATGTGTCGTATTTGAATAAAAAAAGGACAATCGTCCTTTTCTTTTTATGCCTTAAGTTTTAATAACTCTGCTTTTAATTTAGGTAATATTTCAACCGCATCCCCAACAATACCTATGTGTGCAATTTGAAAGATAGACGCATTTGGATCATTGTTTATCGCTATGATACACTCTGCTTTATCCATACCAGCAGTATGTTGAACAGCGCCAGAAATACCACATGCGATATAAACTAAAGGACGTACAGTTTTACCAGTTTGACCTACTTGATGATCCTTAGTAATTGAACCTGTTTCGACAAGACCTCTCGATGCGCCTACTTCAGCGCCAAGTTCTTTTGCGATTTGTTCAATTAAATCCATGTGTTTCGCCATCGAACGACCAGCTGACACTATAATACGTGCTTTACTGATATCAACTGAATGGTCTAGTTTCTTTTCTTGTAACATCACCTTAACCCAATCTGTTGAATCAAATGATGTAGTAAAGGTTTCAATATTTTGTACAGGATGATTTAATTCACGTTTTTCGAATACATTTGGACGAATCGTTGCCATTTGTGGACGTGTATTTGGACATACGATTGTGCCAAATAAATTTCCACCAAACGCTGGACGAGTCACCAATAACAAAGTAGATTCAGGTGCTTCATCAACTTCGATTAATGTCGCATCTGCAGTTAATCCAGTATTCATACGTGCCGCAATACGTGGCGCAATATCGCGACCAATAACACTAGCTCCGATCAATAAACTATCAGGATGATAATGATTTATGATGTCTGAAATAGCCTTTGTGGTATGTTGGGTACTGACTTCCTTGAGTTTAATATCATCACATACGATTAATCGATCTGCGCCATATTTGAAACATTCTTCGATTACATTATCGACTTGATAGCCAGTCACAACCCCTACAACATCAAATTCAATATTTTTTGTTTTATACTGAGCCTTTAAATGATTTGCCTCACTAAGCAATTGTAAACTCACATCTTGAATCTTATTGTGTCTGAGTTCTACCCAAACAAAGATATCTTTAACTAAATTGTTCATTTTGACTCCTAGTTCATGTATGGGCTTAGAGCTGATACGATAGAATTCACAGCTTCAGCACCACTACTATTAATTAATGTGATTTCACCAGATACAGATCGTGTAAATGTTTTTCTAACTTGAGTAGGGGAACCATTGAGTCCAATCATACTTGATTCAAGTTTTAAATCTAGGTTTGTTAGATAAGTGATTGGTTTAGTGTACGCATTCCAAGTATCTGTCACATTCATTTGTCTTAGTGGATTCGTAGGATCAAGTGTTGTGATTAAACATGGTAATGAGGATTTAATTATTTCGGTAAAATCTTCGTATTCTTTCTTAACCGTAATTGAGTCATTCTTAATATCAATAAGTTCACTAACATAAGTTATCTGAGGGATATTAAGTCGTTCCGCAATTTGTGGTCCTACTTGTGCAGTATCGCCATCAATTGCTTGTCTACCAGCACAAATTAAGTCTGGATTATACCGTTGAATTGCGGCAGATAGTGTGTTAGAAGTTGCCCATGTATCAGAACCTGCAAATGCTTTATCTGAAATTAATACACATTCATCGGCACCTCGCGCAAAACATTCTCTTAACATTTCTTCAGCTTGTGATGGACCCATCGTCATTACGATTACTGTTGCGCCAATTTTTTGTTTGATTTGAAGAGCTGTTTCTAACGCATTCGTATCATCTGGATTCATAATACTTTCAACACCTGTGCGTATTAAAGTTCCTTTTTCTTTATCGATTAACATATTCGTTGTATTCGGAACTTGTTTCATTAGTACTATTATTTTCATCGTTTTATCTCAATACTGAAGAACTTATTACCATACGTTGTACTTCAGATGTCCCTTCATAGATTTCTGTAATTTTCGCATCACGCATCATACGTTCTACTGGATATTCTCGTGTATAACCATAACCACCAAAGAGTTGAACAGCTTGGGTAGTGACGGCCATTGCGGTTTCGGATGCGAAGAGTTTTGCCATCGCAGCTTCAGTTGAAAAGTTCTTTTGTGTATCTTTTGCGACAGCGGCTTTATATACTAAACAACGAGCAGCTTCAATTTGTGTAGCCATATCCGCAATCTTAAATTGCGTGTTTTGGAAATGACTGATGGATTGATTGAATTGTTTACGGTTCTTTGTATAGTGAACAACTTCATCGAGTGCACCTTGCGCAATCCCAAGAGCTTGAGCCGCAATTCCAATTCTTCCACCATCAAGTGTAGCCATCGCAATCTTAAAGCCCATTCCTTCTTGACCTAATCTGTTTTCAAGTGGTACTTTGACATGATCAAAGATGAGTTCGCATGTACTAGATCCGCGAATTCCTAATTTCTTTTCCTTCTTACCAATTGTAAATCCAGGCATATCCTTTTCTAGAATAAAGGCTGTAATTCCACGTGTTCCTTTGGTTGTGTCCGTCATTGCGAATATGATATAGACATCCGCATAACCTGCATTTGTGATGAATATTTTAGAACCACTAATTTCATAATAAGTGTCTTTGAGAATCGCAACTGTCTTTTGACCTGCCGCATCTGTCCCTGCATTCGGTTCTGTTAATCCAAATGCACCTAATAATTCACCTTTATTCATCGGGATAAGGTATTTCTGTTTCTGTTCTTCTGTCCCAAACGCATAAATAGGGTATGAACCAAGTGATGTATGAGCGGATAGGATAACGCCAGTTGTCCCACAGGCTTTACTTAACTCTTCGACAGCTAAAACATACGCTAATGTATCTGCACCACTACCACCGTATTCAACAGGGTAGGGAATACCATACATTTTAGATGCTTTCATATGTTCACATGTTTCGATTGGGAAACGCTCTTCTTCGTCGATATCATGTGCAATTGGTTTAACATATGTATCAGAAAATTGTTTGTATAGCTTTTTTAGTAATTGATGTCGATTATCCATAAATTTCCTATCTTGGAGGCATTATTTCTGCCATCCCCGTAATAACCATTTCATTATTTTGGTTATATGCATTTGTCTCTAGTTTCACTCTATTCTTTTCAGTATCACATTCTACAACTTTAACGACAGCTCTAATTTCATCATTCAAATAGACAGGTTTCAAATACTTAATTGTTTGTCCTAGATAAATTGATCCTTGTCCTGGTAGCTCAGTACCAAGAAGGGCAGAGAACAACGACGCTACTAAATGTCCATGAACGATGCGATGTTTAAAACGTGTTGTGGACGCATATTCTTCATCCAAATGGACTGGATTTTTATCACCACTAACTTCTGAGAATAACACTACATCTTTGTCTAACAATACTTTCTTACATTCCGCAAAATCTCCAACTGCTAATTCTAAAATTGTCTTTCCTTGTTTCATTATCACGTTACATATTGAAATATGAATCACCTTTCATATTGTATCGTAGACCTATGTGAAATTGTTGTCAAGTAGTTTGTTAAAAGATTAACATATTTATTTCTTGCGAAAATGCTTATAACCATTCATGCCAATATGTTATATTTAATTCAGTGATATTTGGGATTAAACATGACCATTTTGATCCATTTCAAGTAAAGGTATAGGCAACTTAGTATTTCATTAAAGGTTATTGGTTGTTATATGAATTGATGATTTATTCTAACTTATTGATATAAATTGAAATATATATATAAAAATAAAATTATATTGAATAATTAAGTTAAAAAAGTGAGAAAATGTTTAAATAATTGAGATATAAAGTTGAAATATTGAATTTAAAATGAGTATTATCTAAAAAATGTGAAATATAGAAATTTGAAATTAGAAGCTATGTTAGAATAATATAGGCACGGAGGTCTAAAGCTATGTTTGTTGGATGTGTAAAAGAAATTAAGAATCAAGAATATCGAGTTGGGTTAATACCTGCATATGTGAAAAGCTTTGTCGATAAAGGACATACTGTATTAATCGAGAAAGATGCTGGTATTGGGTCTGGATTTAGTGATGCGGAATATGTTGCATATGGCGCAACGATTTGTGATACCGCAAAAGAAGTTTGGGATAATGTAAATTTGATGATTAAAGTTAAAGAACCACTTAAGAGTGAGTATGTTTACTTTAGACCAGGTTTAATGTTGTTTACATACTTGCATCTTGCGGCTGATGAAGTATTAACGAAAGCGTTACTTGATAGTAAGGTAACATCACTTGCGTATGAAACACTTGATGTGAATGGTAGTTTACCATTACTTAAACCAATGAGTGAAATTGCAGGACGTTTGAGCATTCAAGAAGCTGCGAAATATATGGAAAAACCGTTTGGTGGTAAAGGCTTATTATTAAGCGGATTGCCAGGCGTTAAAAAAGCTAAAGTAATGGTTATTGGGGCTGGCGTTGCAGGTAAGAATGCGGCTAAAATTGCGATAGGTATGGGAGCTGATGTTACAATTCTTGATCGTAATATTGCGCGTTTAGAACAATTAGAGAGTGAGTTTGGTTTCCAATTAAAAACACGTTATTCAACACACTCAACAATCCTAGAATTATTACCTGATACAGATGTTGTGATTGGGGCAGTTTTAATCCCAGGTGCTAAAGCACCTAAGTTAATTTTAAGAGAAGATTTAAAACGTATGCAACCGGGTAGTATTATGGTTGATATTGCGGTTGACCAAGGTGGTTGTTTTGAAACAACTCATCCAACAACGCATTTAGATCCAATCTTTACCGTTGATGGAATTATTCACTATTGTGTTGCGAATATGCCAGGGGCAGTACCTTTGTCATCTACATTAGGTTTGAATAATGCGACGCTTGAATACAGCTTATTATTAGCGAATCTTGGTCTTGATGGAGCATTAAAACAGAATAAGTGCTTAATAAGTGCTTTAAATACATATCAAGGTAAACTCACAAATGCACCAGTAGCGGAAGCGTTTGGATTGGCATTTGAGGCTTACTAAGCATGTTTCATATCTCTGATTTAAGACAGTATTTAAATTGTCCACGTATTTTATGGTTAAACCAAACTGGTGAAAGACAAACTTTTAATCCGTTTATACAAATGATTCAGTCTATGAATCAAGCTTTGATTGTTAAGACGCAAGCGAAAGATTACTTTGTTGGAAGACAAGGTATGACGATGGATGAATCTATTGATGCTCTATCTAAACATGAGTGGTGTTTTAACTTACGTTTTGAAGCGAATGGATTAAGAATAAAAGTTGCTGGTTTACATAAAACTGAGGATGGTTTTGAATTGTATTTTAATACAATGTCTGTTTTATCCAGAGTAGAAGATGCGAGTTATTTTTCGAATCATTATTGGGTTCTTAAACAAAATGGAATTACAGTCACAAAGATTCATTCAATGTATTTTAATAAAGAATATTTAAGACAAGGTGATTTATCAATTGATGATTGTTTTATTCTAACATCTAACTTTATTAAACCAAGTGGACATGTTCAAGGTGATATATTAAGTATTGTCTCAAAACGTGAGAGAAATTTAGAGAATAATCTAAATGAAATGGAAAAGGTTATTAAACTTGAAACATATCCAATCACATTAGAAGAATGTCCTAATCCAATTAAATGTGAGAAGTTCAATATTTGTTTTAAAGGATTAGATTTAGGTGAGAATTCAATTTATCATTTCTCAAATCCAATGAAAAAAGAATGGTTGAAACAAGGAATAACAAAGATTCAAGACATTCCACTTGATGATTTAGTCTTAAGTAAAGCACAATACGCTCAGATTATGGCGTCACGTTTAGATGGACGTTTTGTGGATCAAAGGGCCTTATCAGTATGGATTAATGATATTAAGAAACCAGTCATGTCTTTCATTGATTTTGAATGGGATACATACGGTATTCCTCCGTTTGATTCAATGCATCCATTTGATGTTGTACCATTTCAATATTCTTTGCATTTTATAGAAGATGATTTGGTTCATCATCGTGAATTTCTTGGGCAAGGTGATTGCCGAGAAGCGTTTATTGTGTCACTCTTAGAGCATATTCCGAGTGATGGCCCGATTATTGCATACAATGCGTTTGGTGCAGAAGCGATTCGTTTAAGACAGTTAGCAACTCAATTACCTCAATACAGCGAAGAATTATTTAAAATAATCGATCGATTTGTCGATTTAGCTCAGGTGTTTATTGATGGGTTAGTCTATGATGAGAGAATGAAGGGTGCTTATTCACTTAAACGTATTATTGAAGCAATTCATCCTGAATTATCGTATGAATATCTGGCAATAAGTCATGGTATGGATGCGGTTTATCATTATCGAAATTTAGTTGATGATGAAGAACAAGATGAAGTTAGAGCCGCATTGTTAAGTTACTGTCGAATGGATACCTTAGCGATGGTTAAAGTATTTCAATGGTTAGAATCACTCATCTAAGGAGGATTTATGCCGAATATAATTGCTCATGCTTTATGTGCGAATGATGTATTACAACAATTACCTAATTTAGAAATTAAGCGAGTTATACAAAAATATCCTCGCGTTTTTTCTATGGCAACAAGCGGACCTGATTTCTTATTCTATTACAAAGCTTTACCATTTCAAGATGATAAAGACGCAAAACCAGTTCATGAAGTTGGGAATATAATTCATCGTAAATGGATTAATCGTTTCTACGCAAAAGCAGTTGAATTAATTCAAGCTGAAACCGAAAATAAAGAAGTATTAATTGCGTTTCTAGCAGGACACTTAATGCATTGGTCACTTGATCACAAAGCTCATCCATTTGTATTTAATCGTAGTGGAGAGATTGCGGGTGATACTAAATATTGGCATTATCGTTTTGAATCAATGATTGATACAATGATGGTTAAGCAAATAAAAGGGTATCGATTAAATGAAACAAAGAGTTATGAGTTTGTCGATTCACTTCCTGAACATCGTTTAATTATTGGTGAATTCTATCGTAAGATTGTTTTAAGTGTTTATAATCTAGATTTCGGTACTGAAATTTATGAAGAATGTTTTGCAAGTATGCATAAGTTATCAAAGATGTTATTTGATCCAAATACAACCCTATTTCCATTGATACAAGCTGCAGAAAAAGCAATGGGATTAGAATGGAAATATTCGAGTCATATGGTAATTGGTAAAATTGATACAGAACATGATGTATTGAACTTAAAGCATAGTCCTTGGGAACATCCATGTGACAATGCGATTAGTACGAAAAGTTTTGTGGATTTATACGATGAAGCAGTCCTAGTTGGACAAGCTGTATTGTATCGATTAAATGATATTGTGTATGAAAATAAAAAAGTGACTTTAGATAATATTTTGAATGATTTAGGATACGATACAGGAAAGGCGAATGAGATGGAGTTAAAATTCTATCGTTCGATCTATTAATATGAAACTATTTGATTTGCATGCGGATATAGGGTTGCATGTTTTAACCCAAGTTGAGAAGAATGAAACGGATATATTGAAAAGATACCACATCGATAAATTGCATAAAGGTGAAGTATATGGTGTTGGGATGGCTTGTTTTTTTGAGGGTCATGAAACACTTGAAACTGCGATAAAAATGGTTGAATCGCTTAAATCAGAGATTGAAGCTAATCCAGATACACTATATGCATATAGAGGTGGGGAATTAGATCAGACGCGAATTAATGCGATGATGACAGTAGAAGGTATGTGCTTTATTAAAGATAATCCGGAAGAGATTATCGATTGGTTATATGAAAAGGGAGTTCGTATTGGTTCATTATCATGGAACGATGAAAATGCGTTATCAACTGGAGTTCGTGGTAATCCATTAAGAGGTTTAACTGAATTAGGACAACGTGCGATTAAACGTATGAATCAATTGAATATGATTATTGATATCTCACATACAAATGAGAAGAGTTTCTGGGATATCATTACATTATCGAGTAAACCAATAATTGCGACACATAGTAATACACGTAATTTAAGTAATGTGGATCGTAATCTTACAGATCAACAAATCCTCGCATTGATTAGAAATAGAGGTTTAATTGGATTGGTTGCGGCTAAGAAGTTTGTGAGTTTGAATGATACATATCAAAATGCGAAAGAGTTAGCACGTCATGCCAGTCATATTAAATCGTTGGGTGGAATAGATAATTTAGCGATTGGGTTTGATTATATGGATTTCCTTGAAGGTGATTTTGGACGTTTCTCAATGGCGTCTGATTTACAGGATGCGAGTGAATCACAAAACTTCGTAAAAGCGTTATTTGAAGAAGGATTTACACAAACTGAAGTAGAAAAGATTACTTTCTCTAATGTAAGTCAATTCTTACAAACATATTTAAAATAAAAAAAGTGCCTGAGCACGTTACCCATAGTGTATCACAAAAATTTCAGGTCAAAAAGACTCCTTCTTTATAAAAAAGCTCGTATAATGAGTGTAAGGAGGAAGTGACGATGAAACTTCATATCCACGGAAAGAATTTGACTATAACCGAAGCAATGCTTCAAACCACACAGAAGAAACTAGCCTTTCTTGAAAAGTTCTTCTTGATAGAGGAGGATACACCTGCGAATATCTCGATTAAGGTGAATCCAAAGAATTTGAAAGTAGAGGTCACAATCCTAAGTAAGGTTGCGATACTCAGAGCAGAGGTAAGTCACGAAGATTATTATGCGGCAATCGATCTTGCCATCGATAAAATAGAAGATCAGATCCGCAAACAAAAAACACGATTATCTAAGAAACATCGTGAGAAATTGTCTAAAGCATTTATTGAACAAATTGATAAGGTTGACGAAGTAGTACCACAAGGTGTGGTAAAGACTAAAACGATTACCGCAGAGCTTATGAGTTTAGATGATGCGATTATGCGCATGGAAATGTTAGGTCATTCATTCTTCATTTATACAGATGAAGAAGATCACCATATATCAGTTTTATACAAACGACTTGATGGTGGATATGGCTTACTCGAAACCTCACCTGCAAATTAACAAATGGATGGGAAACCATCCATTTTTTTATGTTATAGTGCTATACTAATACTATGTCGGAGGTCTATTATGGCAATATTTGGAAAAATAAAGAATTTCTTTGTCCCAATGGAAGAAGAAATAGAGTTAGACGAAGAAGAAGCATCACGTTTAAGTGATTATGAAGAACCAACCAATAAGAGTTTTTCTAAAGTAAGTATGGATACTAAAATGGTTTTATTCGAACCACGTACATTTGATGAAGCTGAAGAAGTTGCTCGCCACTTAAAAGATCGTCGTGCAGCAGTCGTCAATTTACATCGTTTGAATCGTGAATATGCGCAACGATCTATTGATTTTTTAACAGGTGTTGTGTTTGCGTTAGATGGTTCAATTCAGAAAATTGGACATAATGTTATACTCTGTGCACCTAAAAGTGTAGGTGTTCATGGTAAGATTTCGATTGATGCGGAAGAAGAGAATTAGGTTCTTGCCAAGTCAAAATGATTGTGTGATAATGAGAACATCTTTAACAAGGGTTGGGTGAAACTATGGAGGCAAAAAAACCGAAATTTCGGATCATGAAAAAAGGCTATGACCGATTTGCGGTAGATGATGCCTTTGAAAGACTTGAGTTTGAGTTGGATTCTAAAGATAAACAACTTCAGAGTTACATCAAACAAACTGAGTTTGCGTCCGACCAGTTAAATCAGATTAAAGATCGATATCAAAGTTTAGTCAGTGAACTTAATGTTCGTGAAAAAGCTGCGGATGATATCGCACGATTAGCCTTAAGAGAAGCGAATTCTGTCATAAGTTCAGCACAGAATAACGCGGATTCAATTGTCAAAGAGGCTTTATCAACAGCCAAACTAGTATTAGTCGAGATTGCCCGAATTAGTAAAGATGCGCAGGGTGTTAGAGCAGATATGCTTGAGAAGTTGCATCAGTTAACTGAATCCATTGAGGCATTTGAAGTGCCAAGGATTCCAGTTGTAAAGTATATTAATGATAAAGACAAGGAACAAGACGTGCCTGTTGATATTCAGAATTAGAGAGCTTTTGGTTGGTGAAAAAAAGCCTGAATGAAACATTGGACATCACTTGGAAGTCGTATTCCGATTAAAAGGAATGACGGAACACACCGTTATTGTGTTGAGTGCATCGCAAGATGAACTAAGGTGGTACCACGCTAAGCGTCCTTAGATTAGGATGCTTTTTTTATGAGAAAGAGGGAATTATGGAATATAAAGACACATTATTAATGCCTAAAACAGAATTTGAAATGCGTGCGAATTTGACTCAGAAAGAGCCTAAATTCCAAGAGCGTTGGAAAGAAGAAAATCTTTATGAGAAGATGAAAGAACATCATAAAGATAGAACACCATTTGTTCTACATGATGGTCCTCCATACGCAAATGGTAATATCCATATCGGTCATGCATTAAACAAGATCCTTAAAGATATCGTGGTTAAGAGCCATCATATGTTAGGGTATCAAAGTTTATTCGTACCTGGTTGGGATACACACGGATTACCAATTGAAACCGCAATCTCTAAATTAGGACATAATCGTAAAACGATGAGTACCTATGATTTTAGAGAACTTTGTGATGCGTATGCGCGTAAACAAATTGAAACACAAATGGCTGATATGAAAGCTCTTGGTACAATTGGCGATTATGACCATTACTATGCGACACTTCAAAAAGAGTTTGAAGCTAAACAAATCGAAGTATTCGGTAAGATGGCGATGGATGGTTTAATCTACAAAGGTTTAAAACCAGTCTATTGGAGTCCAAGTAGTGAAAGTGCTTTAGCTGAAGCTGAAATTGAATATCATGATAAAAAAGATGAAACTATTTTCGTTCGTTTTGAAGTGACTGAAGCTAAAGGACCTGTTGATAAAGGTGATTATTTCGTCATCTGGACAACAACTCCTTGGACAATCCCTGCGAATCTTGCGATCTGTTTAAATGCGGATATCGAATATGTAAAAGTTAAGACTGAAAAGGGTAACTTGATTTTTGCGAAACGTTTAATGGAAGATTTATTAACACGTTTCAAATTAGTTAATTTAGGTGTTCTTGCGACATTTAAAGGTTCTGAATGTGAATTCATCCAAACCAAACATCCACTCTATGATCGTACTTCTATTGTAATATTAGGCGATCATGTCACAGATGAAGATGGGACAGGTTGTGTCCATACAGCTCCTGGACATGGGGTTGAAGACTTTAATGTTGGTCGTAAATATGGGTTAGAAGCGTTCTGTCCAGTAGATGATCGTGGTTGTATGACGGCAGAAGCTGGTGATTTCTTAGTAGGTCAGTTTGTCGAAGTTGCGAATAAAACAGTTATTGAATATCTTGATAACGAGCATGCTTTATTAGCACTTGAACATATCGTGCATAGTTATCCACATGATTGGCGTACAAAGAAACCGGTTATTTTCCGTGCCACAACACAATGGTTTGCGTCAATTGAAAAGATTCGTACACAATTATTACATGAAATTGATAATGTTAAATGGGTTCCTGAATGGGGTAAACTCAGAATGCATAATATGATCAAAGATCGTGGTGACTGGTGTATTTCACGTCAACGTGCGTGGGGTGTTCCAATTCCTATTTTCTATACTCAAGAAAACACACCAATCATGGATGAAGCTGTATTCAAACATGTATCTGAATTATTTAAGAATGAAGGATCAAATATTTGGTTTAATAAAGATGCGAAAGATTTATTACCATCAGGTTATACTCATCCAGAAAGTCCAGAAGGACTATTCAGAAAAGAAACAGACATCATGGATGTTTGGTTTGATTCTGGATCATCCCATACAGGTGTAATTCTTGCCCGTGGTGGTAAATTACCCGTTGATTTATACCTTGAAGGTTCTGACCAATATCGTGGTTGGTTTAATAGCTCACTTATCGTTTCAACCGCAGTACACGGACATGCGCCATATAAAGAAGTCTTAACACATGGCTTTGTGTTGGATGGTAAAGGCGAAAAGATGAGTAAATCATTAGGCAATACAGTTGAACCTAATAAGGTTGTTAAGACATCTGGTGCAGATATCTTACGTCTATGGGCAAGTTCAATTGATTATCAATCAGATGTACGTATCTCAGATGATCTCTTAAAACAAGTTATTGAAAGTTATAAGAAAATGAGGAATACATTTAGATTCTTATTAGGTAATCTAGATGAATTTGATGTAAATAAAAAAGTTAAATTTAGTGATTTACCAAAAGTTGATTTATACATCTTGGACCAACTCAATCAAATCATTGATTTAGCGCATGTCGTATATCGTACATATGACTATAAGAATTTAGTCAGTGCAGTCAGTAATTTCATGACCAATCAAATGTCAGCGTATTACTTAGACTTTACGAAGGACATACTATACATTGATAAAAAAGAAGGTCAACGTCGATTAGAAGTCCAAACGGTTTTACATACTGTAGTCGATAGTTTAAACCGCATCTTAGCTCCTATACTTTCACATACAATGGAAGAAGTACATGATGCGCTTTATCCAAATCAAGATTCTGTACATTTAAAAGAATTACCAGTTCATATGGAATTACCAAGTGTTAATACAGAAGATTGGGATAAATTATTTGCGTTACGTACGGATATCTTCAAAGCACTTGAATTATCACGTGCCGATAAAGTCATTGGTAAGAGTTTAGAAGCTAAAGTGTTTGTGGAAGTCAGTGAAGATGTGGATCAATTAGTTAAAGCATATTTACCAAACTTCTCACAATGGTTAATTGTTTCGCAATCCGAAATAAAGGTTGCGCAAGAAACTAAAGTAACAGTCGAAAAAGCAGAAGGTCTAACATGTCCACGTTGTTGGAATGTGACACAAAGTCATCAAGAAGATGGGTTATGTGATCGTTGTATAGCGGTATTAAAGGATTAAGTACTCGAAAGAGTACTTTTTTGTTATACTTGGTCTATGGAAATCACATCAAATCAAAATAGTACGTATAAACAATGGATGAAACTTCATCAATCTAAATATAGAAGTGAATATAGACGTTTTTTAGTTGAAGGCGAACATCTTTTTGAAGAGGCATTAAAGGCAAATTGCGTAGAGGCAGTTATTGTTCGTTTTGGGTATAAACCTAAATTTAAGGGAAGTACATTTGAATTAAAGGATAATTTGTTTGATAAACTTTGTGCAACACAATCTAAAGAAAACATTATCGCTTTATGTACATTCCCAGATCTTAAGACATCAAAAGAATCACGTGTATTAATCTGTGACCAAATTCAAGATCCAGGGAATATGGGTACGATGATTCGTACGGCATTATCGTTTGGATTCGATAAGATTATTTGTTCAAAAGATTGTGTCGATGTATACAATGAAAAAGTTATTCGTTCATCACAAGGTGCTATATTTCATATCCCAACTGAGACTTTGGATTGTGTTAAAGCAATTGAAGAGTTAAAATCTAAATCCTATAAAGTGTATGGGACAGGTTTTAATCAATCCGTTCCACTTGAATCTGTAGAGAAATCAGAAAAAGTTGCGGTTATCTTAGGTAATGAAGGCAAAGGCGTTAAAACTGAACTTTTACGTAAGAGCGATGCGATTATTCGTATCGAAACGAGTAAGTTTAATAGCTTGAATGTTGGGGTTGCGACTGGAATCTTATTACATTACTTTAGAAAATAAATTTGATTATTTGGTTGGTTTTGGTATACTATTCATGTAAATCAATGCTGGGACATAGTAACAGAACACTGTAGAGAGAATAACAACTGCTGAAAGTTATTCATATTCTGTGAATTCACCCCAAAGAGGAGTTAATCACTCACGGTCCCACCGTTATCGGATTAAGCTGTGTCGCAAGACAAAGCAGGATGGTACCGCGAATTTCGTTCCTGTAGGGGCGATTTTTTTATTTTAAGGAGAAAAATTGTGGAAAAATTAAGAAAAGATGGGTTAGAAGCGATTCAAGTATGTACGAACTTAAATGAGTTATCTTTAGTTCGTAATGAGTATTTATCTAAAAAAGGCTTAGTATCACAGTTAATGCTTCAAATGAAGGATTTACCGGTAGAAGAAAAACCTGCGTTTGGTTCTAAAGTAAATGAACTTAAACAAACTTTAGAAAATGCATTCAAAGAAAAAGAAGCAGAACTCGAAGATTTGAAATTAAATGAACAATTAAAATTAGGTAAAATCGATATTACACTACCATCAAGTTTACCAAGAGTTGGTAATCTACATCCTTTAACCGTTGTTCAAACAGAAATTGAACAGTTCTTTATTGGAATGGGATACTTCGTTGAAGAAGGACCTGAAGTAGAATTAGATTACTATAATTTTGAACGTGCAAATATACCTCAGGAACATCCAGCACGTGATATGCAAGATACGTTCTATATCAACATGGAATGGTTGTTAAGAACTCATACAACTGCGATTCAAACACGTACGTTAGAAGCGTATAAAGGTGAAGTCCCAATCAAAGTAATTTGTCCGGGTAAAGTCTATCGTAAAGATGATGACGATGCGACACATTCTCATCAATTCGTTCAAATGGAAGGATTGGTCGTAGGGGATAAGATTTCATTATCCGATTTAAAAGGTACTTTAGAAAAA
This sequence comes from uncultured Erysipelotrichaceae bacterium, assembly GCA_942492995.1. Lineage (GTDB taxonomy): Bacteria > Bacillota_I > Bacilli_A > Erysipelotrichales > Erysipelotrichaceae > UBA2212. Next base: position 718,045 of record OW818653.1, on the reverse strand, counting down.
TTAGCTAAACATATGTTTGGGGATGCGCGTGTTATTCGTTTCAGACCTTCGTATTTCCAATTCACTGAACCAAGTGTAGAAGTCGATGTTTCATGCCATATTTGTAATGGTAAGGGATGTCCTACATGTAAACACACAGGTTGGATTGAAATACTTGGGGCTGGAATGGTTCATCCAAATGTCTTAAGAATGGCTGGATATGATCCTGAAAAAGTAAGTGGCTTTGCGTTTGGCTTAGGCGTTGAACGTGTTGCCTTATTAAAATATGGTATTGATGATATACGTCAATTCTATACAAACGATTTACGTTTCTTATCGACATTCCGTCGTTTTGAGTAGGAGAAAAACATGAAAGTAAGTTTAAAATGGTTAAGTCGTTATGTCGACTTAAAAGATATCAAAGCTCAAGATTTAGCGGATACACTAACATTAGCGGGATTAGAAGTTGAGAGTGTTGAACCAGTTGCGCATGGCACAAACCTTGTGATTGGGGAAGTATTAGAATGTGAAAAACATCCTGAATCAGACCATCTATCTAAAACACTTGTAAATGTTGGGGATGAAGTAGTGTCTATCGTTTGTGGAGCACCGAATGTACGTAAAGGACAAAAGGTTATTGTCGCAAAAGTTGGGGCTGTGTTACCTCAAATCACGATTAAAAAAGCGAGCATCAAAGGTGTTGAAAGTAATGGGATGATTTGTTCGCTCTTAGAATTAGGTGTAGATGCAAAGAGTCTAACCGATGATCAAAAATCTGGAATAGAAGTATTGGATCCAAGTACTGTAGTTGGTTTAGAAGCATTATCTACATTAGGTCTAGATGATGTCATTATTGATATTAAACAAACACCAAATCGTAATGATTGTAATGCATTATGGTCAGTTGCGTATGAAGTATCTGCTCTACTAAAACGTGATATTACAATTCCATGGAAGAAAGATTATCATGTGAATGGATCAGTAAGTTCACTTAATATTGGTTCAGAAACAGCTATGTGTCCATTATTCTTAGGTAAACACATAGGTTCAGTAAAAGTAGGACCTAGTCCAGTTTGGATGAAACGTGATTTAGAAGCTGTAGGCATGAAGTCGATTAATAATGTCGTTGATATTTCAAACTATGTCATGATTGAAACAGGTCAACCGCTACATTTCTATGATGCCTCAAAATTAGCTAAATTAGAAATTATCGTAAAAGATCATCAAGTTGGATCACTTAAAACATTAGATGATTCTGATTTAATGTTAGAAGAAAATGATATCGTCATTACTTCAAATAATACAGCGATTGGTTTAGCAGGAATTATGGGTGGCGATGATAGTAAGATTGATGAATCAACGCAATCTATCGTAATCGAAGCAGCACAATTCAATCCAACACGTATTCGTCATACATCACGTCGTGTAAATCTATTAACTGAAGCAAGTCTTCGTTTCCAAAAAGGACTTGATCCAATGGCTGCGTATAAGGCAATGGATCGTGCGGTAGAACTTTTAGTTGAATATGCGGATGCGAAATTAGTTGAAGAAACTAAAGTTCATGGTTCACTTAATTCAGAGTTAAAAGTCGTAAAAGTATCACATTCACACATTGAGACATTACTTGGAACACGCGTATCACTTGATACCTGTGTTGAAATATTTACGCGTTTATTCTTTAATCCTAAAATTGATGGCGAATGGATTAGTTGTACGATTCCAAGTTATCGTTTAGATATCGAAGTTGCGGAAGATTTGATTGAAGAAGTTGGACGTATTATTGGTTATACAGATTTAGTTGGTACATTACCAATTATGCCGAGCACGCAAGGTGGATATAACCCTCGCCAACTTGTCCGTCAAAAGATTCGTCAATTAGCAGTTGGTTTCGGTATGAATGAAGTTATAACTTACACACTCGTACATGAAGATAAATGTTCAGAAGGGGTTTATCCTTTAGAGAACCCAGCTCGCTTAATGTCACCTCTAAGTGAAGAACGTCGTTATGTGCGTAACAATCTATTAACGAGTCTGCTTGATACCGCACGTTATAATCAAGCGCATAAGATAAAAGATTTCCAGATATTTGAGATTTCGAATCTTAACACAATGAAAGAAACGCAAGAACGTTTAGCGTTTGTGTTAAGTGGAAATCATGAAGTTTCCATTTGGCAGAAACAAAACTCTGTTTATGATTTCTATAGCGCAAAAGGAATAACCGAAAGAATTTTATTAGAATTAGGATTCACATCCAATCGTATTAAGTTTGAATCAAATGAAGGTTCTGATTTCTTCCATCCATTACGTTCAGCACTTGTCACAATTGATAAGAAAGTTGTTGGAGTGATTGGTGAAATCCATCCTAAAACTGCTAAGAAATACGATGTAAGTACAGTTATCATGGGTGAAATCTTACTTGAAACACTCTTAGTGTTAAAAACAGCTAAAATTAAATATAATGTAATAAACAAACTACCAGCTGTAGTACGTGATATTGCGTTGGTCTGTGATGAATCTGTATTAGCTTCTGAAATTGAAAAAGTTATACGTTCTGTTTCTAAAGACATAATTCAATCCGTCACAATCTTTGATATCTATCAAGGTGATAAAGTTGAGAAGGGCAAGAAATCAATTGCGTTAAAAGTGGTTTATCAAGCGCCTGATCATACACTAAGTGAAGAAGAAATTACAGGTTTATATCAAAAAACCATTGAAGCATGCAAAAAAGGCTTGAATGCGGACTTACGTATCGCTTAGAATTAGATGTGGTATTAGTAATATAAAGGTGGTGCACACATGGGACGCGCATTTGAAGTAAGAAAAAAGGCAAGAGAAAAAACGAATGCCTCAAAGACTAAGATTTATTCAAGATTTGGTAAAGAATTATTTATTGCGGCTAAAGCTGGGATTCCTGATCCAGAAATGAACCAAGGCTTAAAACGCATGATTGAACGTGCAAAGGCGAATCAAGTGCCTGCAGACGTAATTAAACGTGCGATAGATAAAGCTAAGGGTGGTGCCGAAGATAGTTATTCTAGTGTACGTTATGAAGGTTATGGACCTGGTAACTGTACTTTAATCGTAGATTGTTTAACGGATAATGTTAATCGTACAGTTAGTGATGTACGTAATTGTTTTACTAAAACAAAATCGAAATTTGGTGTATCGGGTTCGGTATCTCATTTATACGATCACATTGGTATATTAGCGTTTGTGTATGACAATGAGGAACAAATCCTAGACACATTAATCGAACATGATGTCGATGTAGTGGATGTCGAAAAAGAAGATGAAACAATTAACGTAACGGTTCATCCAAATGATTTGTATAAGGCAAAAACTGCTATTGAAACAATCATTCCTGAAGTAGAATTTAGTGCATTAGAAACTACTATGGTTCCACATGACACAGTTAAACTAACAGGCGATGATGCGGATTTATTTAATCGTTTCATGACGATGATTGATGAATTAGATGATGTTCAAAACGTATACCATAATGTAGATGAAGATTAGTAATATATTTATTTAATTAAATGATTTAAAAAGATCTAGGCAATTGCTTAGATCTTTGTGTTAATTATTTATGTATAACAGGTCCTTCAATTTCGCGTTGAATCAATCTATTTCTTGTTTCTTTATCTACCGCATACGCATAAGCTTGGGTTGCCTTTAATTCTATTTCTCTTAAATTTAGAGGGTATTGATTAAATCGTGACGCAACTTTGACTGTTTCTTCACGCAATGTCTTTAGGTAATTTTGACCCAGTTGATTAAATCCTAAGACACGAATACTATTCAATGAATGAATGTTTGGGATATCTGTACGTTTCGTATGCGTTAATAAATGTACACAAGCTCTTTGAATACGAGCTCTAGTGTAGCGTCTACCAATACAATTCTGCATGAATTCTTCAAAGGTATTTGATTGTTTGATTTGTTTCTTAAAGTGATTTTCTAAGCCTTCATCCATAAGGAATATGGTTTGGAGATCATCTTTATTTATAGTCAGTAATTTCGTTTTAAGATAATCAAAGTAATCTTCCCAGTTAATATTCTTATTATTGGATAATTCAATTGCCATAGGCGTATATGCACTAACATCTTTTTTATCAAGTAACGCTTTACGGATTGCGGTGGCGCTTGCGATACTATGATTTAATGTTTCATCATGATAATGATTTGTACGTTGGATACAATGTGCGGTTATGTTTGTTTCACTAATTGCCTTCATATACGCAATACCTAGAATATCATTTGGATGAAAAGAACCTTGAACAAGACCATATGCTTTTGGATAGCCCATACCCATATTTAGGTTTTCTTTTAGTCCATCCACATTGATTGGTAATTCAGCCATAAGTTTCAAACTCTCAATGTCATTACTTTCACTTCCAAACACGATATCAGTACATCCAGCAAGCTCTAGAATGCGCACAGCCGCATTTGCGAAGTGTTTAGCACTTTGTACAACAAATGGGTAGGGTAACTCTAAAACAAGGTCTATACCACTGTTTAATGCGTTTTCTGTACGTATCCATTTATTAATGATTGTAGGTTCACCTCGTTGTACAAAATGGCCACTCATGACACAAATCAACAAATCGCAGTTCGTTAATTCACGCGTCTTTTGAATGTGGTAGAGATGACCATTGTGCAAAGGGTTATATTCAACAATTATTCCAGCTATTTTCATGTAAATTACTATAACATAGGCTTTAACTATTAACTAGATATGGTGTATGATGAACTTAAGCGAGGATATGATATGCCTGTTCAAGAAATAATCTATACATCTGAATTTGATGCGCAAAAATTAAAAGCGTATTATTACCAAATACCGAATCCAAAAGCATTTATTTGTATCTTTCATGGTATGGCTGAACATCAATTGAGATACCAAAAATTCGCACATATATTAAATGATAATGGATTTAATGTATTAACGATTGATCATCGTGGACATGGTGAAAGTTTATTTGATGGGAAATTAAAAGGATACTTTGCGGATGAAGATGGATGGCATAAGAATCTTGATGATCTACATGCGATAATTACCATGTTAAAGCCAAAGAATGTACCATTCATTCTATTTGGTCATAGTATGGGAAGCTTAGTTGCACGCTCATATTTAAAGAAATATGGTAATGAATTATCGGGCTTATATCTAAGTGGTTCACCTGATGAAAGTCCTATGGCAAGCATGGGATTAACCCTTGCGAAAGTAATACGAGCTGTAAACGGTAAAAAACATGCGTCTCCACTCATGACAAAATTATCGTTTGGAAGTTTTAATAAATCGGTTAAAAATCCTAAAACAAGTAATGATTGGTTAAGTGTAGACGAAGATAATGTTCGGAAATACAATGAAGATCCTTTATGTGGCTATGACTTCACAACACAAGCCTATGTCGATATGTTAGGCGGTATTAATGAAGTCTATCATGGGGATGGTTGGAACGTTATTAATCCAAATTTACCAATCCATTTCGTTAGTGGTGAGTTTGATCCATGTTTCTTACCAAATGGCTTAGAAAGAGCTGCACACCGATTAGGCGAATTAGGGTATAATAACGTGGAGTATCGATTAGTAAAAGATTGTCGACATGAAATACTAAACGATATTAAGCAAAATGAAGTGATTGAAGATGTTGTGAAATGGTTGAATAATGTCGTAAACGTGAATTAGCGTTGACTTTTATAAGGTTTATCTTTATAATAAGTCCGTTGACGAAAAGGTGATTTTTATGAAATGGGCGAAACGTGATTGTCAGAGACTTCCAATGGAAGGTGAAGAGATCCAACTAAGCTTAAACTTTACACAAGATGAGATTCCAACGTATATGAATATACGTCGAATTGAAGAGTGTAAGGGTGTCGCAAAACTGAGTTATGACGAGCATTCAAATCTATTGATTGCGAATCTTAAAGTAAAAGGGAAGATGATTGTTCCTTGTTCGATTAGTTTTGTGGATGTTCCTATTTCATTTAAGACGAAGTCAAAACTTGTTTATAGCTTTGAACCTGTCGATGATGATTCTGATATTATTCCGGTAGAAGGTGAAGTGTTGGATTTTGACCCAGAAATCTTAGGATTAATCTGGTTAGAAGTTCCACCCGTCGTCATATCGCCAAGAATAAAAGAATTACCTTCAGGGGATGGTTGGGAAGTTTTGAGTGAAGAGGAATTTGGACGTCGCAGATATCAAAAGACTGATCCAAGATTATCAAAAATCTTGGAGTACAAAGCACAAGATGATGAGGAGGTGTGATTCATGGCTGTACAACAAAGACGTGTTTCTAAAACAAGAAAAGCAAAACGTAGAACGCATTATAAGTTGGCTGCACCGACTATGGTGAAGTGTCCTTCATGTGGTGAGTATAAATTGCCTCATCATGTTTGTGAAGCATGCGGACATTACGAAAGTAAATAAAGAAGCGAATATCGCTTTTTTTATTTAATCAATTAGAGATTTTATCAAATTAGATAAAATCTCTTTTATTTTATGGGACATAGGAATATAATGGTGGTAGAAAGTGTCATATTGTGGGTAAAAGTGGTGAATCTATGTTAATGGGTGAATATCGTCACAACACAGACAGTAAAGGAAGAATAATCATTCCGGCTCGTTTTCGTGAGGAGTTGGGAAATAGTATTATCCTTACACGTGGTCTTGATGGCTGTATCACTGGTTACACTCACCAACAATGGGAAAAGATCTTAAACGAATTAAGAAGCTTACCGAACACTAAACGTGAATCCCGCATGTATGTACATATGTTAGTAGCGAAAGCTGCAGAATGTGAATTTGATGGTCAAGGACGTGTCTTAATCCCAAATAGTTTAATCCAAGAAGCCGCGATTGATAAAGAATGCGTAGTGATTGGAGTTGTGGATCATTTGGAAATCTGGTCAAGCGATCGTTGGGATACTTATTACGCTAACGCAAGTGCTTCATTTGAAGAAATTGCGGAACAGTTAACGGAGTATGTGAAGTAGTATGGAACACTTACCAATCATGCTTCATGAAGTGATTGAAGCATTAGATATTAAAGCAGATGGAATTTATGTTGATTGTACATTTGGACGAGGTGGACATAGTACAGCAATTCTTAATCAATTAACAACAGGTCACTTAGTTGTATTTGATCAAGATGAACGAGCGATTGAAACAGCGAATCTATTAAGTCAAGAATATCCAAATAAGATGACAATCATAAAATCAAACTTTACACATTTAAATCAAGAGTTAGATAATCATGGATTTAAACAAGTTGACGGAATTCTATTGGATTTAGGGGTATCATCACCACAATTTGATGATCCAAGTAGAGGGTTCAGTTATCGTTTCGATACAAAACTCGATATGCGTATGGATTTGAATCAAAGCTTAGATGCTTATCAAGTTATTAATCATTATCCATTCGAGAAGTTAATGTATATCTTCCACGTTTATGGAGAAGAAAAGTTTGCGAAACAGATTGCACGTAACATTGAAAAACAACGAGCAATTAAACCAATTGAAACAAGCTTTGAATTAGTTGATATCATTCGTAGCGCTTATCCAAGTAAAGTTCTTAAACAAAAAGGACATCCTGCTAAACAAGTATTTCAGGCTATAAGAATAGAAGTTAATCAGGAATTAGAAGTTCTTAAATCTGTATTAGATCAAGCAACACAACTATTAAATCCAAATGGTCGTCTCGTCATATTAACGTTCCATTCATTAGAAGATCGTATCGTGAAACAATATTTTACCAAACTAAGTGTTATCGAAGTACCAGCTAAAATACCACTCCAGAATTTACCATTAGCTGATTATGAATTAATCACTAAAAAAGCAATTACATCAACAGAAGAGGAATTAAATCAGAATCCAAGAGCACATTCCGCAAAATTAAGAGCGATAAGAAAGAGATAAGTATGGCAAAGAAAATTACGCGCATTAAACGTAAACATATTAAGTTACAAGGTGTACTTATCCTTGCGTTTACATTTGCGCTGATTTCTTTTATAGCTTCTTCGATTTTCCTAAGAGCATATAATGTGCAATTAAGTGTTTCCATACAAAGTGTAAGAAATGAAATCGTTTTACTCGAACAGTCGAATGAAGTGCTTAATGTAGAAATACAGTCATTGAGTAGTAAAGAACGCGTAATGGCGATTGCGACAGATGCTGGATTAAGTGTCAATCAAGAGAATGTTGTGATGATTACTAAAGGTGAATAACATGAAAAGAAGTCGTAATATGCTTCTTTTTACTATATTTATTATTGGAATAGTGTTATCCATAATTGCGATAAACCTATTTTTCGTGAGCATTGTTGGAATTCATATTAACAGTCAAACAGATTTAAAGGCTTATAGTGCGAACGTTAATACAGTAAATCAAACATTACAGGCAAAACGAGGATATATTTTAGATCGCAACGGTGAAATAATCGCACAAGATAATGAAACTTATACAATTTATGCGATTGTAGATTCTTCACGTCCTTCGTATAAAGATAAGCCAGCGTATGTCGTAGATGTGGATTCTACTGCACAAAGCTTAGCTGTTTATCTGGATGCGCCAGTTGAATATATTAAAGAAAGATTACTTAGTGCTTCATATCAAACAGAATTTGGACTATATGGAAGTTCTTTAAGTCTCGTCGAAAAGGAAGAAATTGAAGCGTTAGAATTACCAGGGATTGGTTTTTCTAAAACACTAAGTCGATATTATCCTTTAAATCATTTTGCGTCGTACTTAATTGGATTTGTGAATCAAGAAGAAACTAAAACAATCGGTATGATGGGACTCGAAGCAAGTTATAACACACTATTAGCCGGTAAAGATGGAAATAAAGTAGCGGTTGTGGATCGCTATGGTTATTCATTGCCAGGCTATCCTGAAGAGATTGTGAATCCTCAAGATGGTTATAATGTCATATTAACAATTGATCGTTCCATACAAGAACAATTAGAATCATCTTTTTTAATGACACAAAGTACCTATAGTGCATATGAAGTTTGGGGAACAGTTATGGAAGTAAAAACAGGTAAAATCTTGGCAACCGGTCAATATCCTAGTTTTGATCCAAATAAAAAAGATATAACAGAATATCAAAGTTATTTAACACAAAAAATATATGAACCAGGTTCAACACTAAAAGCATTTACGTATGCGGCTGCGATTGATTCTGGTGTTTATCAAGGAAATGATACATTTAACAGTAATACATTTATTGTAGGATTAGATAAAAATGGGGATGCGATTCGATTATCGAGTAGTACAAATAGTATTGGTTCAATTCGTAATGCGAATAGTCGTAGTTGGGGGAATATTAGTTATGACATTGGATTTGCTCATTCATCTAACGTTGGGGTCGCGAGTTTATTAACTAATTATCTTGATGCGGATGTGTTTATGGATTATCTTGTACGTTTTGGGTTTGAAAATAAAGTAAATATTGAAAATATGAGCGAGACCATAGGTTCGATTAACTATACATGGCCATTGGATAAATTAACTGTAGGATACGGACAAGGTATATCGATTAATATGGCTCAATTATTACAAGCGTATACTGCGATTTTTAATGAAGGAATTATGGTAAAACCATATATTGTGTCAGAAGTTATAAACTCTAAAACAAACGAGATTATTGAGAAAAATGATACTACCGTTATTGGACAAGCGATAAAACCTGAAACAGCACAAAAGGTTCAAGATTTAATGAACTTAGTTGTTAATTATGAAACAGGAACTGGACGTTTTTATAAAGTTGATGAAGTTGATATTTTGGCTAAAACAGGGACTGCTCAATTAATCGTCGATTCAGCGTATTCGAAAGACGAGTATATTTATTCGGTTGTTGTAGCTTTGCCTGCAGATGATCCAGAAATTATGATTTATTATGCGTTTAAAGCTCCAGTGAATAATAATGCGCATGTAGAAACAACCGCAATCAAACAATTAATTCGACAAGTAGCTTTAGTAAACAATTATCGTAAGGATCAAACTGATGCGACTAATTTAGAAGTTACGATTTCCATTGATGATTATCAGTTGAAAAACTATATTAATCACAGCATAGATTATGCATTAACTGATTTATCGAACAAATCGAATAAACTTTATGTGTTAGGAACAGGTGAGACGATTATTAATCAATATCCTAAAGAAACGAATACTATACTAAGCAATCAACCATTATTCTTATTAACTGATTATCAAAATCTTACGATGATTGACTATGTAGGATTAAACAAAAAAGATTTAATCGCTTATTTTGAATTAATTGGAGTTAAGTATAATTTTATCGGTGAAGGTTTAGCGACTACGTGCAATGTGGAAGTTGGACAAACATTAAATCTCAATGAGGTCATTGAAGTTGAGTTTAAATAATATGCTATAATGTTTGTCGTTAGAGGGTGTTTTATGCAAGTATTATTCGTATCACTATTAAGCCTTGGGTTAAGTCTTGTACTATACCCATTATTCATCAATTATTTAAACAAAAGACAACACCAACAAATCGTTAGTGAGTATTCTTTAGATAGTTTTAAATCAAAAGCGAAAACACCGAGTTTAGGCGGTGTTTTATTTGTTGTGATTCCTGTTATTAGTCTATTAGTAATATATCCTTCAAGTATATCTGATACACGTATCATGTTAGTTTTACTTGTGTATCTTGCGTACGGATTAATTGGGTTTATTGATGATTATAAAATTATCTTAGAACGAAATAATAAGGGATTAAGTGCTAGGGTTAAGTTTTTTATGCAACTCGTCTTAGCTATCATCTTTTACTTAATTTTTAGACAAGAATTATCTTCCGCAATCTCAATCCCATTTATTAATATTTCAGTTAATCTAAATGGTTTATACGCTGTGTTTGTATTATTTATATTTACTGGTTCAAGTAATGCGGTTAATCTTACGGATGGAATGGACGGTTTAGCAGGCGGAACAAGTTTAATTGCACTAATACCTTTTGCGATATTTGCGTATTTACAAAATGAAATATATTTATTTGGATTTATAATCGCTCTTATTTCATCACTAATTGGATATTTATGGTTCAATAAACATCCAGCGAAAATCTTTATGGGTGATACAGGCGCATTAGCACTTGGAGCTGTATTAGCTGCGATTGCGTTAGTCCTTAAACAAGAATTTAGTTTTGTGTTTATTATGGCAGTATTCATCTATGAAACACTTTGTGTCATTATTCAAATTGGGTCTGTAAAATTATTTAAACGTAGAGTGTTCAAATATACACCAATTCATTACAGTTATACCTTATCTGGTTGGAAGGAAACGAATGTTGTTTATTTCTTCTGGGGATTAGGTTTAATCGCTATGATCGTTGGTTTATGGTTAGGAGTTAATCTATGAAAGCATTAATTATTGGGGCAGCAAGAAGTGGCATTGCTATTACGAAATTATTGTGTAAAGAAGGATATGAATGCACATTAATTGATCAAAAAAAAGTAGATCAATCACAATTTAATCTTAATCACTCTATTCGAATTATTGAAGGTGAACATCCATTATCGTTATGGGATGAACATTTTGATTTAATTGTAAAGAATCCAGGCATTCCACATACAAATGAGTTTGTGATGGGTTTTGTGAAACAGGGTTACTTTATCTACAACGAGATAGAAATTGCATTACGTTACGCACCAAATTATCAAATTGGCGCAATTACTGGAACGAATGGTAAAACTACAACAACCTCATTATTAGCTGAAATGTTAAAGTGTAAAGATACTAGAAATGTTGCATGTGGAAATATTGGTTTAGCAATGAGTGAAGTTGTTTATCAAAATGGTAATGTGCAACTTGATTGTGCACTTGAGATAGCTGCGTTTCAACTTATTGGATGTGATACATTCAAACCTAAGATTAGTACTATTCTAAATTTAGCACCAGATCATCTCGATGTATTTAGCAACCCAGAAGAATATTATCAAGCTAAATGTAGAGTCTATATGAATCAAAATGAAAGTGATGTTTTCATAAGAAATATTGATGATGAGAATATCGTAAGATTGACGCAAGACGTAAAAGCAAATGTATATAGTTTAAGTGTTGAGAAGAATGCGGATATTCATATATTAGGTGATTATGTCTATTTCAAAGAAGTTGAATTATTCAATCATACAAAACTGAAAGTTCCTGGAAAACATAATATTAGCAATGCGATGGTTGCGGCGAGTATGGCTTACCTAATGGGTGTACAAGTTGAAGATATTAAATTAATTGTGGAAGAGTTTAGAGGAGTAGAGCATCGTTTAGAGTATGTTGATACATTAAATGATGTAGATTACTATAATGATTCAAAAGCAACAACTGCAGAGTCTACGGTTGCGGCATTACAAGCGTTTGATCAACCAGTAATACTATTAGCAGGTGGTTATGATAAGAAAACAGGATTTGAAGTATTAAGACCGTATTTATCTAAAGTAAAAACATTGATTGCGTTTGGAGCAACGCGTGATCAATTTAAAGAATTATTCCCGAATACAATACTCGTAAATGATATGAAAGAAGCTGTAAAATTAGCTAATTCATTAGCAACTCGTAAAGATAAAATTGTCTTGTCACCAGCGTGTGCAAGCTATGATCAATTTGAGAATTATGAACAAAGAGGACAATTATTTAAGTCCTACGTTAACTCTCTAAAAGATTAACTTTAATTAGTGGTTATAATGTTTTATAATAATACAGCAGTGTGGTGAAACAATGAACGACTTTTTTTTAATGAGTGAACAAATAGAATTAACAATTGCATTAAAACTTGGTATGATTCAAAAGAATAGTTTACCAAATCTTAGTTACGAGCAATTTAAACAAACGCTTGTAGCAATCAAATGGAAAGCAGGAATGCCAACCAAACTCCATGATATTATCGAAGATATCATGTCATGTAATGAAGATGAGATAGTAGCGTTTTTAGCCAAGAAGGCTGTAATTGATGGTAGAAAGAAATCATTAGCAGATTTTGCTTATATGGTTGGAGGGAATGAATGAAAAAAAATAGTCGATTAATTATATTTGGGTTAACCGTTCTCGTATTATTGGCGACAGTTATCGGCTTTTATCCAAATATTCAGAATGGAATGACACTTGGCCTTGATTTACAAGGTGGTTTTGAAATCGTATACGAAGTTAGCCCATTAAAAGATGGGGCTGCTTTACCTGATATGGGTGCTATTACACAAAGTATTAGTAAACGTATTGACGTTTTAGGTGTTAATGAACCTGAAATCTCAATTGAAGGTGATAATCGTATTCGTATTCAATTAGCTGGGGTTAAGGATCAAGTAGAAGCGCGTAAGATTATATCAACAACAGCCAATCTAACTTTTAGAGATGTTAATGATAACTTATTAGCTGGAGCTGATATTTTAACTGAAGGTGGGGCATCACTTGCGTATGAAAATGGATTTGTCGTTGTTAGTCTAAAGATTAATGACACTGACAAGTTTTTTGAATTAACAACAAATGTGTCCGAAATGTCTGCTGGTAATAACATTATCGTGACATGGTTAGACTTTGAAGAAGGTGTTGACTCATATAAAGCTGAAGTTGCGAAGGATAGTCCTAAATATATCTCAGCTGCGAATGTAAATGGAGGAATTAATGGCGATGCGGTCATTAAAGGATCATTTACAGATGAAGAAGCACGTCAATTAGCAAACTTAATTAATTCTGGTTCATTACCGGTTAAAATGAATGAAATTTATTCTAACGTAGTAAGTGCAGAATTTGGTTTAAATGCATTCTCAGTAACTGTATTTGCTGGGTTACTAGGTATTCTTGGTGTAGCGTTATTTATGATACTTATATATCGTTTACCTGGTATTGTATCCGCAATCATGTTACTTCTTTATGTCTTTGTGACAATGTTAATTTATAACTCAATGGGTGGTGTATTTACACTTCCTGGTATTGCGGCATTAGTCCTTGGGGTTGGTATGACGGTCGATGCGAACGTTATTACATTCGAACGTATTAAAGATGAATTGTTAATGGGTCGAACATTAAGAACTTCATTTGACGAAGGTCACCATTTAGCTTGGCGTACAATCTTCGATTCACAATTTACAACATTTATTGCGGCATTCTTGATGTATCTATATGGTACGGGTGCTGTTAAGGGATTTGCGACAATGTTAATGGTCACAATTTTCTCAACATTAATGTTAAATGTATTCTTTGTTAAATTCTTATTAGGTTTACTTGTTAAATCGGGTAAGTTTGATAATAAAAAATCTTATTTTGGTGTAAAAGAAAAAGATGTTCCAGATGTAAACAAAGGCGAAGAACAACGTTACTTTGGCTTGTTTGTTGGAATTGACTTTATTAAAATTTCAAAAGGATTTATCTTTGGAAGTATCTCTATTCTAACAATTGGTTTAATCTTTGGAATTATCAATTTTGCACAAGGTAATGGCTTCCTAAACTTAGGTATCGACTTTACTTCAGGTTCTAAATTAACAATTAATTCAGTTGAACCAATCGTTGAAGAAGTATTAATTAATGATTTAAATGAATTAGGTTTATCTGAATTTAAAGTACAGTTATCGGGTGATAAAGTTGCGTATGTTACAACAGGTGAGATTTTAGATCGTACCGAAATTGATACAATCGGATCAACTATGGTTAGCAAGTACGGATTAGAAATGAATGATAGTGTTGTTACTCCAGTTGTTGGAAATGAATTAATTCGTAATGCGATAATTCTTTCGTTATTAGCTTGGGTATTCATTCTATTGTTTATTACTATTAGATTCGAATTTGACTATGCATTCTCTACAATTTTAGCGCTTGTCCATGACGTATTCATCGTATTTGCGGTGTTTGCGGTATTTAGATTAGAATTTAACATTGAATTAATTGCGGTGTTATTAGCAATCATTGGTTATTCTGTCGATGACTCCATTGTTATCTTTGATAGAATTCGTGAGAATGTTAATGCGTTTGGTTCAAATCATATATCAAATGCGGCATATCGTAAGATTGTTAACGAATCTCTACAAGCAACTGTTCAACGTTCTTTATACAACACAATCACAACACTTATTCCAATCGTGTTCTTAATTAGTTTAGGTTCACAAGCAATCTTTAACTTTAATTTTGCGATGTTAATTGGATTAATTGCTGGTGCATATTCATCAATCTTCATTGCGGCTCAATTCTGGTATTGGGTAAGAATTAATCGCAAACCAAAAGCGGTTAAGGTTAAAGCTAAGAAGAACAAGAATGAACCTGAAGAAATGGTAATTTTAGGAATTAATGATTAAGAGTAGGAAACTACTCTTTTTTTTATGCTAAACTTAACGTATGTTAAATGAAAATTCACTGATAAGCAGAGTAATAGATTTCAATAAATTGGATGAAAATCAAATTGAACAATTAAATAATCCAATAGAATTTAAGATTTCTGATCATAGATTATTTGTTCAAGCTGAGACGATTGTTTTAGATGCGATTAAACTGAATAAAAAAATTATTGTATGTGGTGATTATGATGCGGATGGTATTTGTTCGACATCTATTTTGTATTATATGTTAAAAAAATTGAATGCGAATGTTGGATATTATATTCCAAATCGTTTTTCTGAGGGATATGGATTAAATGATAATACGGTTGATTTAGCACTTAAAAAAGGGTATGAGCTTTTCATTTTAGTTGATAATGGTGTTAGTGCCACAAGTTCTTTAAACAAAATAAAAGAAGGTAAAGCACAAGCACTTATTCTTGATCATCATAGTTATGAAGGTGAAGTTGTATGTGATTGTTTAGTTCATCCAAATCTATTAGATGATCATTATAAGGATATGTGTGGTAGTGGATTGGCGTATAATCTTGCCGAACGTTTAATTGGATATGATTCGTTCCTTGTAAGTTTAGCTGGAATCGCTACAATCGCTGATTTAATGCCTTTGTGGGGCTTTAATCGTAGTTTAGTTATCAGAGGATTGAAAGAAATAAACACGAACCAGAGACAAGTTTTTATGAGTTTGTTGAATTCAAATGAAAACATTACAGAAACAGACCTTGCGTTTCAATTAGTACCTAAGTTGAATGCGATTGGACGATTAGCTGATAAGATCAATGTGAATAAAGTAGTAGAGTATCTATGCTCAGAAGATCATCAATCTATTGATATATTCTCTAAAGAAATAATACGCATCAATGAGTTACGTAAAGAAATTAATCAAAAAATGTATATTCGTGCACTTGAATTAATTACAGATGAACCTGTATTAGTGCTCTATGATCCAATGTTTCATGAAGGTATTGTCGGAATTACAGCAGGAAGATTAGCGAATGAATTAAAACGACCTGTATTTGTACTTAATCAAGAGGGTAATCGCTTAAAGGGCAGTGCACGTTCATATGGCGCAATAAATCTTAAAGAACTCGTAGAACCTGCAAGTGATTTACTTAATCGCTTTGGTGGTCATGCACAAGCAGCTGGTTTAGAACTTGATCTAAGTAATATAGAAACATTCAAACAAAGAATGTTTGCGAACAGTGAAGTCTTAAATCGTCATGAAGTTGTTTCAAATGACATAGAGATGGAAGAAGATTGGTTTAATATAGAGTCATTTGTCGAGTTATATAAATTCAGACCATTTGGTCAAGGTTTCGAAATACCATCATTTCGATTTAACCAAATAAATATCGTATCGAATCGAATTATACGAGGAGGAATTAGTTTTGATTTATCCTTATTCAATCGAACTGTAAGTGCCGTCTATTTCCAAAGTACACTTGATGAAAGACTTATTCGCTCGAATTTTAACAGCCTAATTGGACGAGTTTCAGTCGATAATTTTAGAAATCAAACTAAACTTAAAATATTAATTGAAAGCTTTGAATAAGACGTGTAGAATTGAGACTTTCTTGTAATTTGAGTATATTTTGTTATAATAAACCTGTTATAGGAGATAGTTATGGATTATAAAAAATTTATAGCAGATATACAAGATTTTCCGATTGAAGGGATTCTATTTAGAGATATTACTCCATTGATGGGGGATGGTGAAGCATTTCATCAAGCAACACAAGAAATTGTTCAATTTGCTCGTGAAGTTAATGCGGAAATCATCGTAGGCCCTGAATCTCGTGGTTTTATTTTTGGTTGTCCTGTTGCGTTTGAATTGAATATTGGATTTGTCCCAGTTCGTAAGCCAGGTAAATTACCAAGAGAAACTGTGAGTTTTAGTTACGCATTAGAATATGGTAAAAATGAATTACACGTGCATAAAGACAGTATTAAAAAAGGTCAAAGAGTATTAATTGTCGATGACTTATTAGCTACTGGTGGAACGGTAGAGGCAACCATTCGCTTAGTTGAACAACTTGGTGGAGACGTCGTTGGTTGTGCATTCTTAATTGAACTTAACGCTTTAAAAGGTCGTGATGTTCTAAAGAATTACCCTATATTCACACTTGTAAATTATGATTAATCGAAGACTTGTCTTCGATTTTTAAAAGAAGAAATATATGCAAGGAAAAAATCAAGAAATTACGATACAAGCAATACTCGATTTGGTAAAAACATATTATCCAGATCAAGAATCCTTAGATTTAATATTTAAGGCTTTTAAGTATGCAGAAGAAAAACATAAAACACAATTTCGTAAGAGTGGAGAACCATACATTATCCATTTATTGAATGTTGCATATATCCTAGCGGATTTAAAACTTGGTCCTAAAGCGATTGCGGCAGGGTTACTACATGATGTGATTGAAGATTGTGCTGTGCCAAGAGATGAAATGGTGCGTGAGTTTGATGAAGAAATAACCGTCCTAGTCGAAAGTGTTACTAAGATTGGTAATATTGAATTCAAAGATGAAAAAGAGTACATGGCGGTTAATCATCGTAAGATTTTCATTGCGATGGCGAAAGACATTCGTGTAATTCTCATTAAATTAGTTGACCGTTTACATAACATGCGTACATTACAGTTTATGCCTGAACTTAAACAAAAGAAGATTGCGGCTGAAACACTGGATGTATATGCACCAATTGCTCATCGTTTAGGGATTAGTGAAATTAAAAATGAATTAGAAGATTTAAGCTTCTATTATTTATATCCTGATAAATATTATGAAATTGCACATTTAGTTGAAACACGTAAAGCAGAACGTGATCGACAAGTTGTGACAATGATTAAAGATATGACTGAGTTATTAACCAAAAATGGTCTTAAATTCAGAATTTTTGGTCGTTCTAAACATTTGTATAGTATTTATAAAAAAATGACGACTAAAAATAAACGTTTTGATGAAATCCTAGATCTTCATGCGATTCGTATTGTCACGATGGATGATGTGAGTTGTTACGAAGTATTGGGATATATACATGCTAAATATCGTCCAATTCCTGGACGTTTAAAAGATTATATCGCAATGCCTAAGATGAATATGTATCAATCGTTACATACAACAATTGTTGGTGAAGAAGGTAGTATCTATGAAGTACAAATACGTACTGAAGAGATGGATGCGATTGCGGAAAAAGGGGTTGCGGCGCATTGGCGTTATAAAGAAGGAAATAAATACAATCAAGAAAGAGCTCAAAAAGAGATTGAAGAGCGTTTATCGTGGTTTAAAGACTTCGGTAACTTAACTCAAGAAAGTAAAGATGCGGATGAATACATGGATATTCTTACGCATGATGTATTTGAGGCTAATGTTTATGTTATGTCGCCAAAGGGAAGAGTTATTGATTTACCGAATGGTGCTACACCTTTAGATTTTGCCTATCGTATCCATACTGAAATTGGTCACTCTACCGTTGGGGCGATTGTTAATAATGTACTAGTCCCTTTAAATACACCGTTAAAAACAGGTGATGTTGTAAGTATTCGTACCTCTAAACAATCAAATGGTCCTTCAGAAGATTGGTTGAAGATTGTTAAAACAGCTCATGCGAAATCGAAGATTCGTAATTTCTTGCAGAAGAAAGAAATGGATGATCGATCTGAAACAATTGAGAAAGGTGAACATCTATTTAGAGAAGAATGTAAACGTCGTGAAATTGATGATAAAGAACTTATTGGAAGTAAACGCTTAGAAAGTATTTTTCAGAATTTTGCGATTAATAATGTGAATGATTTCTATTATGCGATTGCGGTTAAATCACTTGCATTACCTGCGATTTTTGAAAAGTTAAACATTCAACAAAAACGTGGTATTTTAGATAATTTTAGCTTGGAAAGAATGTTTAAGAGTTCTCAAGCAAAGAAAACAATCTCTAAATCAGGTATTCGTGTTTCTGGTGTTGATTCTATGATGATTAGTTTAGCAGGATGTTGTTCACCTGTTCCCGGAGATCCAATAGTCGGGTTTATTACCAAAGGACAAGGGGTTAAAGTACATCGTACAGATTGTATAAATGTAAAATATGAGACTAAACGATTAATTACAGTAGAATGGGATGAGGATCGTAAAGAAGGTAAATATGAAGTTAAACTTTATATACTTGCACAAGATCGTTCATTCTTGATTTCAGATATTGTGACAATAATAAGCCAATGTAAAGCTGGAATTGTGGCAGTTAATTCGACTGTAAATGAAGATAAAATAACCGCTTCTACATATTTAAGTGTTGTCGTAAGTGATGCGAGCCATCTTCAAACTGTGATTGCGAATCTTAAGAAAATTGAGAATGTTTTTGAAGTTCATCGTTCACAAACATAGTTGTTCTGTAGAATGTTTTGTGATAAGATTTAATAAATTCAATGAATAGGAAGTTTATACGCTTCATTTTATAGAGAAGAACGATTTGGTGAAAGTTCTATTTGAGGGTATAAATTGACACCTAGGAGAAGCTGACCTGAATAGAGTAGGGTTAGACGGGCTGCCGTTATCCAGTTGAGTGTGTATTTCGATACAAATTAAGGTGGTACCACGTGAAAGCGTCCTTATCTAGGAGGCTTTTTTTATTTAAAGGAGGAAACTGTATGAGTAAGTTCCAAGTTCCAAGAGGAACACAAGATGTGTTTGGTAAAGAAGTTAGACAATGGCATAAAATTGAAGCATTGATTAAAGAAATGATGAATGTGTATAGTTTCGAAGAAATTCGAACACCAGAATTTGAACACACTGAAGTCTTTGCGCGTGGTAATGACTCAAGTGATGTCATCAATAAAGAAATGTATACATTTCAAGATCGCGGAGATCGTTCTTTAAGCTTGAAACCAGAAGGTACTGCAGGATTAATCCGATCATTTGTTGAGAACAAAATGTATACGCAACCTGATATGCCGTTTAAATACTATTATGTTAGTCCTTGTTTTAGGTATGAGCGTCCTCAGAAAGGTCGTATGCGTATCCATCACCAATTCGGAGTTGAGATTTTAGGCGATAAAACACCTTATATTGATGCAGAAGTAATTGGATTAGGATTAACATTTGTACGTACTTTAGGATTAAATGATCTTAAGGTACTTGTAAATACGCTAGGTGATCAAGAGAGTAGACAAGCTTATAAAACAGCTTTAAAAGAACATTTTAAACCTGATTTACATACCTTATGCGAAGATTGTCAAAGACGTTATGAACAAAATCCACTACGTATATTGGATTGTAAAGTTGATGCTCAACATCCTTCATTGTTAAATGCACCAAAATTAAGAGATTATTTAAATGAAGAATCTAAACAATATTTTGAAGACTTAATTCGAATCTTAAAGGATAGCGGAGTTGAAGTTGAAGTATCCGATCGATTAGTTCGCGGTTTAGATTACTATACACATACAGTGTTTGAAGTCGTAAGTGTAAACAAAGATATGGGGTCACAAGCTACCGTATTTGGAGGCGGACGCTATGATACATTAGTATCAGATTTTGGTGGTCCAGAAATGAGTGGTATCGGTTTTGGGATGGGAATTGAGAGATTACTCGTCGCATTAAATGCGGAAGGCATTGATTTAGCTGAAGATAATAGTTTAGATGTATTCTGTATCACATTAGATGATGAAGCACTTGATTATGCATATCATTTAAGTAACTATTTACGTTTAAATGGATATAAAGCAGAATACGATTATTATCGTAAGTCATTTAAATCGCAGTTTAAGAGTGTTGATCGTAAGAAAGCTAAAATCGTAATCTTATTGGGTAAAGATGAAATGTCAAAAGGCCAAGTTGTCTTAAAACGCATCGATACACAGGAACAAGTAACTGTATCAGAAAATGAAATATTGCATCAATTAGACCATTGGTTAAATGAAGATCATGTATGTGACCATGATCATGGAGAAGAACATGAATAGAACACACAATTGTGGTGAATTATCACCAAAAAATTTAAATCAAATTGTCACTCTTGTAGGGTGGGTTAGTAAACGACGTAATTTTGGATCGATTGTATTTATTGATTTAAGAGACAGAGAAGGGATTACTCAATGTGTATTTGATGAATCTCTAAGCGAAAGTATCAAAGATATTAGAAATGAATACATTCTTGAAATTAAAGGTGAAGTAATTCTAAGAAAAGATGCGAATCCTAAATTGAGCACTGGCGAAATTGAAGTTAAAGTACTCTCATTTGTCGTAATTAATCAGGCTGAACTTACACCAATGATTATTCAAGATGAAACAGATGCACTTGAAGACACTCGATTAAAATATCGTTACTTAGATTTGCGTCGTCCAGTTATGCAAAAGAAACTTATTCAAAGAGCTAAAATTGTACGTACGATGCGTAACTTCTTAGATGACAATGGATTTATCGATGTTGAGACACCGATGTTAACGAAATCTACACCTGAAGGATCTCGCGAATATTTAGTCCCATCACGTGTACATGAAGGTGAATTCTATGCGCTTGCTCAATCACCACAAATCTTTAAACAATTGCTAATGGTCGCTGGTTTTGAACGTTATTATCAAGTTGCTCGTTGTTTTAGAGATGAAGATTTACGTGCAGATAGACAATTAGACTTTACTCAAATCGATATTGAAACATCATTCTTAGATGAAATTGAATTCCATGAAATCATTGAATCTATGACTAAAGACGTTATGAAACGCGTATTAGACTTAGATGTTCAAACACCATTCTTAAAACTTAGATATCAAGATGCGATGGATTTCTATGGCAGTGATAAACCCGATAATCGTTTTGGATTAAAACTCAATGAATTGAAATCTGTATTTGCTCATTCCGAATTTCAAGTATTTAAATCAGCCTTAGAATTCAAAGATGGTTCAATTAAAGGAATCGTGCTTGAAAATGGCGCACATTTTACGCGTAAAGAAACAGATGCATTAACTGATGTCGCTAAGAAGAATGGCGCAAAAGGATTAGTAGTGTTGAAATATGTAAATGGTGTAATTGATGGACCAGCTGCTAAATTCTTTAGTGAAACAGAAATACTAGATTTAATCAAAGTCTTAAATTTAAAAGAAAATGATTTAGTATTAATTACTGCTGATCATTGGGAAAGAGCTGCGAATGCATTAGGTTCAGTTCGTTTAGCACTTCGCGACAAACTTAACTTAACAAGCAAATCAGATTTCTCTTATTTATGGGTAGTTGATTTCCCAATGTTTGAATTTGATGAAGATAGCCAAAAGTATTTAGCAAAACATCATCCATTTACACGTCCTAAGACAAATGATATTAAATATCTTAAAGAAAATCCTGCAGAAATCATGGCGCATGCGTATGACTTAGTTTTAAATGGCTATGAGATAGCAGGTGGATCTCTAAGAATTTATGATCAAGATATGCAAAAAGCAATGTTTGAAATGATTGGATTCACAGACCAACAAATTGATGAACGTTTTGGTTTCTTCGTTGATGCGTTTAAATACGGTACGCCTCCACATGGTGGTATCGCATTTGGATTAGACCGCTTTGCGATGGTATTAACAGAATCAGATTCACTTAGAGAAGTTATTGCGTTCCCTAAGAATGCGTCTGCTCGTTGCCCATTAACAAATGCACCAAGTCCAGTTGATGAAAAACAACTAAATGAATTACACATTTTGATTGATAAGAAGTAAAATATGATATAATTTAGTTACCCAAAAGGACAACGTTATTTCCGACACTTCGATATAAGGGAAACGGAAGTTGCTTATTTGTGTGAAAGCCAAGCATTGCTAGGAATCCTAAGAATATGCACATGTTACCCACCTGACTCTCAGGGAATATATCACCTTTTGGGACATTAATTAAACCCGTTAACTCGGGTTTTAATTTGTATTTGTTCAATTTCGATAAGATTGGATCACAAAATCACTATGAATAAAAATACTATTACTAAAATACATTCTAGAATTGGATATTGGATACGATATGAGAGAAGACAACGTTTTGATAATAATAATGATACTAAATATCGTCAAGAGAAATTTATTTTACTGCACGAAGATGAGATATTCATGGATTTTGTTCCTGGTGATATGATTTGTTCACGTTCAACATTATCAAGGATTGAAAATGGAAAAGTTGTTTATGAAGCAAAACTTTTAACATTCTTTTTAAGAAGATTTAATAAAAGATATAGAATTATTGAAGTTAATCAAAAATTGATTGATTCTACAATTAATACATTTCATACGTATGTGTTTAAGAATGATAATCTTTCCATATACTATCTAAATAAGATTTTAATCGATACAAATAATAAAATAAGTGGTGATTTTTTATGGGATGAAGACTATAAATTATTATTAAAAATTATTGATTGGATTAAATGTTTTAAACTAATTCAAAAAGTTGAGTTTGATGAATACGTTCAGAAATTTAAAATATATCATAAAGGAGCTCAAGATATATTAATTTTCTATCTTGTGTTCTCAGTATACTTTAACCCTGAATTGTGGTCTAAACATGAATTAGTTAGTAAACTAATTAAAGATGAATACAATTCACATGAGTTATTGTGTGTGTTTGATGATCTGTTTAACCATCGTCCTAACACTATTTTTAGAACATTTTATCGAAATAGACAATTAATCGATGAATCTGGATTTTTAAAGAAAACGATTGTTCCTCTGAAACTTATGTTTGAAAATCAATTTAATCATAATTCCAAAATGTTCGGTAATTTAATGTATATGAATTTAGCGCATAAGATTGTTATTAAAGATTATTCTGATGAATCTTTGTTTGAAACATGTATATTTAGTTTTCTTAAGCACAATTCATTAGAAATGAGTCATGATATTAATCGTTTACTCTTTCTGATTAAAGATGAACCATATCCTAGAATAATAAATGAATTAATACTTAAACAAGTTTATCCAAAGATTAGAAGTAAGTCACATCTCCAAAAGCTTCTAAATTTCATTTTAGAATAATTAAACATTTTATTAAAATACGTTTATTTATGTGGTTTTAAAATAAATGTCCACAATAGTATGCAAAATATTTTAATCTGATATCCTATTTTATGGATGGGAGGTGAATGTCTGTTCAATTTACAGGCCATGTGAATTGACTAGATGATTGCTGGGGGAGTTAAATACTCTCCTTTTTTTATTGAATAATATTTAAAAACAAGGTAAACTATAGCAGTAAGTAAACAGTAAGGAAGGTTCGGTTATGGAATTTCTATCGTCAATCTTAAGTTTAATTTTCGGTATATTAATTGGTGGTGGTTTAGGGTTCTACTTCACTCGTAGATCATTCATGAAACAACTTAAAGAAAACCCACCAATCAATGAAAAAATGATTCGTGCAATGTATATGCAGATGGGACGTAAACCTTCTGAAGTACAAATTAAACAAATCATGAAATCAATGGAGCAGTACAAATAAAAAAGGACAATGTCCTTTTTTTATATCCATGTAACTTTTCGTTCTGTTCCGTTTAATAATCGTTTTATATTTTCGCGATGACGATAGAAAATTAAAACATCAATTAGAACAAAATAGAATGTTAATACAAAATCTTTTGTAACAAAATAGGCAATGAAGATTGAAACTGTAGCGGCAATCATTGATGATAATGATGCATATTTTGTTAGTTTTAATAGAATGAAGAAGAGTGAAGCTGGGATAATAAATAACTCTATAACTTTTGATTGAATAATTGCGATACCTAATAAATATCCGGCTGCGGATGAAACAGCTTTACCACCCTTGAATCCAGCGAATATCGGATAACTATGACCTACAGCTGCGAATACTCCGGCTATTGCGGCATATTCTGGCGCAAATTGAAATACGAGTAAGATAACGATAGTTGCTTTTAATGTATCAAAAACTGTGACTGAGATACCGGCTGCTTTGCCTAATACTCTACCAGCATTTGTTCCCCCTAAGTTTCCACTACCTTTTGTACGAATATCTGTGTTGTAAAAGACTTTACCGATAATTAGCGCAAAAGGAATTGAACCAAATAAATATCCGAATATAATTGCTAAGACTAGATTTAGATCAAACATGATTTACCTCTCTTTACTGTCATATTATATCAAATCATTTTAACCTGTACATTACAATGCGTTTTTAGTTATTGTATAATAGTGTGGTAGATAGGAGTTATATTATGACAACAAGACAATACGATGAACAAAGTATTCAAATTCTTGAGGGTTTGGATGCTGTTCGCAAGCGTCCTGGGATGTATATTGGATCGACAGATAGTCGTGGTTTACATCACCTAGTATGGGAAATTTTAGACAATTCCATTGATGAAGCTATGAATGGTTTTGGTAAAAATATTACAATCACAATTGGCAAGGATAATAGTATAAAGATTGAAGATGAAGGTAGAGGAATGCCTGTAGGTTTACACCAATCTGGTGTTTCTACATTACAGGTTATTTTTACTGTGCTTCATGCTGGTGGTAAGTTTTCATCAGAAAGTGGCTATAAAAGAGCTGGTGGTTTGCATGGAGTAGGGGCGTCTGTTGTTAATGCATTAAGCGAATGGTTGGAGGCAACTGTCGCATTTAATGGCAACTTATATCGTATGGTTTTCACCAATGGTGGATCAAAAATATCGAAATTGGAGAATTTAGGTAAAACGAATAAAACAGGAAGTACTGTTTGTTTTAAACCTGATGAAAAGATTTTTGGTAAAGCACAGTTTGATACAGAGTTAATTAATGAAAGAGCGCAAGAAAGTGCATTTTTATTAAAAGGTATTAAGTTAACCGTAAAAGATGAAAAAGCGAATAAAACAGAAGTATTTCATTATGATAATGGATTATATAATTTTATCGAGTTTTTAAATGAAGACCGAATTGTTATGCATGAACCAATTACTTTCGAAGGAAACTTAGGCGAAATTGGTGTTCAATTCGCTTTACAATATACCGATGATTATCAAGAAAATACCTATTCATTTGTAAACCTAGTACGTACATCAGATGGTGGTACACATGAAATAGGGTACAAATCCGCATTAACTAAAGTAATTAATGACTATGCACGTAAAAATGGTGTATTAAAAGATAAAGATAAAAACTTTGAAGGTAATGATGTACGTGAAGGATGTACATCGGTACTATCTGTAAGTATTCCTGAGAATTTATTACAGTTTGAAGGTCAAACTAAGAGCAAACTTGGTACAAATGAAGCTAAGGCTGCAGTTGATAGTTTCGTAAGTGAAAAGATGAGCTACTATCTTGAAGAACATCGTGAATTAGCGAATGTAATATTAAAGAAAATAAGTCGTGCTTCGCAAGCGCGTGAAGCAGCACGTAAAGCTCGTGAAGATGCACGTAAAGGTAAGAAGAATGGTAAGTCTGAACGATTATTGTCAGGTAAACTATCACCATGTCAATCTAAAGATGTACGTAAAACTGAGTTATTCTTAGTAGAAGGTGATTCAGCGGGTGGTAGTGCGAAACAGGGTAGAGATAGTAAAGTACAAGCAATATTACCGCTAAGAGGTAAGGTTTTAAATACTGAAAAAGCAAGTATTACTGATATTGAAAAGAATGAAGAATTAAATACAATAATCCATGCTTTAGGTGCAGGTGTTGGAAGTGATTTTGAGATAAAGGACATGAATTATAATAAGGTTATAATTATGACCGATGCGGATACAGATGGAGCACATATACAAGTTTTATTATTAACGTTTTTCTATCGATACATGCGACCGTTAATTGAGAATGGGTATGTTTATCTAGCTCAACCTCCTTTGTATCGTGTTAGTAAGGGTAAACAATTTAAGTATCTCTATTCGGATGATGAATTAAAACAAGTCATGCAAGAATGGGGCAAAGTTGAAATACAACGTTATAAGGGATTAGGTGAAATGAATGCGGATCAATTATGGGAAACTACGATGGATCCAAGTAAGAGAAGTTTAATTCAATTAAATTTAGGCGATGCGCTTATTGCACAAAGAGTTGTTTCAGTGTTAATGGGTGATAAAGCTGATCTTCGTCGTGATTGGATTGAGAAACATGTCGCTTTCACTCTAGAAGATGATTTTACGAAGGAGTCAAACCATGGATAAGTTAGAGTTTACCCATAATTCATTAGAAAGTATAATGGCTGATCGTTTTGGTCGTTATTCAAAGTATATTATTCAGGAACGTGCGTTACCGGATGTTCGTGATGGTTTGAAACCTGTACAAAGACGTATTTTATATGCAATGTATGCGGATGGAAATACACCTGAAAAACCATATCGTAAATCGGCGAAAACAGTTGGTTTAGTAATTGGTAATTATCATCCACATGGGGATACAAGTGTTTATGAAGCGATGGTACGTTTGAGTCAATATTGGAAAATGAATATTCCTTTAGTTGATATGCAAGGGAATAATGGTTCAATCGATGATGATCCAGCTGCAGCAATGCGATATACAGAAGCACGATTATCTGCATTTGGCCAATTCTTATTAAAGGATATTGATCAAAATACAGTTAATTTTACGCCAAATTTTGATGATACGAGTTCAGAACCTTCGGTTTTACCAGGACTTGTACCTCAGTTATTAGTTAATGGCGCAACGGGTATTGCGGCAGGTTATGCAACAAACATTCCTCCACATAACTTAAAAGAAGTCATTGATGCATGTATCTATCGTTTAAACAATCCAACATGTACAATCGCTGATTTACTTGAAATAATGCATGGACCAGATTTTCCTACGGGTGGAATTGTTCAAGGTAAAAAGGGTATTTTAGATGCATTTAGTTCGGGTAAAGGTAGAGTTGTTATACGTGCTAAAGCAGAGATTATTCAAAGTAAAACGATTCAACAAATCGTTATTACTGAAATACCATATGAAGTAATAAAGAGTAACTTAGTTAAAAAGATGGATGATATTCGCATCAATAAACAAATCGATGGAATAATCGATGTCAGAGATGAATCTGATCGTAATGGATTAAGAATTGTTATTGATATTAAGAAAGAATCGGATGCAAATTTGATTCTCAATTATTTCTATAAGAATACGGATTGTCAGATATACTACAACTACAATATGGTTGCGATTGTAAATCAAAGACCTGTTTTGTGTAGTGTTATTGATATGTTGGATGCATTTACATTATTCAGAAAAGAAGTTATTATTCGTCGTTCTAAATATCAGTTTGAAGAAATGCAAAAGCGTTCACATATTTTAGAAGGATTAATTAAGGCGATTTCTGTTTTAGATGAAGTTATTCTAATTATTCGATCATCAAGTGATAAATCAGATGCGAAAAACAATTTAATTGAGCGATTTGCATTTACAAATGAACAAGCTGAGGCAATCGTTAGTTTAAGATTGTATCGTTTAACCAATACGGATATTCTTGAAATCAAAGAAGAATTAGCTCAGTTAAGTGTTGAAATGCAACGTTTAAAGGGTATTCTTACGAATGAAACCTTATTGAATAATGTATTTATAAAAGAACTTCAAGAGGTAATCAAACTGTTTGATACACGTAGAAGATCTAAGATTGAAAGTGAAGTTGAAGAGATAGTGATTGATAAGATGAGTATGATTCCAAATGAAAAGACAGTTGTAACAGTAAGTCGTGATGGATACATTAAACGTGTTTCTATGCGTTCATATCAATCAAGTGAAGGGATAATACCTTCAATCAAAGAAGGCGATCAATTGATTGGAATCAGTGAAGCTGAAACATATGATAATTTACTGTTGTTCAATGATAATGGATCATATGCGATTATTCCACTTTATACGCTTGAAGAGATGAAATGGAAAGATATTGGCAATCATTACGGTAATTATGTAAAGACTGAAGATCACACGAAGATTATTTCTGCGGTTCTTGTTAAGTCATTTAATACAGATGCTTATATTGTAAGTGTATCTGAAAAAGGATTTATTAAGAAATCAATGATAAAGGATTTCCAAGTAACACGAACATCGAAGACATACGATGCGATGAACTTAGGAAAGAATGACAAGATTGTGGGTAGTTTTGTGGCATACCATGAAGATGAAATTATTATCGCAAGTCATGAAGGGTATACGGTTCGTTATACATTTGAAATGATTCCAAGTACTCAACCTAAATCAAAGGGTGTAAAAGCAATGAATCTAGGTTCTACTGATAAAGTTGCGCATGCATGTTGTTTAAATCAACAGAATGCCGTGTTATTCATTACTGAGAATGGTTTAATGAAACGCATTAAACAAGCAGAGTTGAACGAATTTAATCGTCCTGCTAAAGGTGAATTAGTAGCGAAGAAAGTTAAATCAAATCCTCAGAATATTCACTTTATTCAAGCTGTACAAGTCTATGATGAGATAAAATTAACGCATGATTCAAATATTTGGATACAGGCAAAAGATGTTCCGTTTATGGATAAAACACAGACTTTCAGTCAAATTATTGATCCTAAGAAACCATTCTACTTAGTGCGTACAATTGAAGAAGTAAGAATCGTTGATTTTAAAGAAGTAATTAAAAAAGATCCAGTTTTAAGTAAATTGGATCTTGAAGATGAATTAATTAATAATTTAGATGATCAAAGTAGTTTAAATCTTAATGATGAAAATATCAGTGAAGAGGTTGAACAAACCAATAGTGAAGAACAACATGGAGATGTTGAGTTTATTCACTTTGATTTATAAGATTCAAAACATAATGGTTTAATTCTTCGGATTGTTTAAAATGTGCATATGCGAATTTCTTAATTGTAGAATTTGCTTCATGAAACTGGGCTAGATATAGCCCTTTTGAATTCGCTAAATAAGAAGCTTGAATCCCATTGAGCGTAGAATCAATGATCGTTAATGTATTAGCTTTTATACCTAATAATCGTGCAATTTTAAGGTAAATGTCACCTTCTGGTTTTGCGTTTAAGACTTGTTTACTACTAACTAATATATCGACGTCTAATGGAAATTTTGTAGATTTTAATAAATCTCGCATTAATTCTACTTTTAAATTAGTGCAATAAACAAGTTTGTAAATTTTGTTCCACTGAGATAAATGCTCGATATGATTATCGATTAACTTAATTGATTCTTTATTTGATTGTAAATACGATTGAAATTGAGTTTCTACATCGTTAAAATAAGGCGCAAGTTGTGGATGCTCACGTCCAAGTTTCTCCCGTTTTTCTAAATGAGCATCATACCAAGACATAATAAAGTGTTCAGGCAAATGAAGTTTGTTATCTTGTGCGATTCTTTCCCATAGATCTTTCTTAATAGAATAGAAGTCATATACAAAATCATCGAGGGTAATAATAAGTGTTTTTTCTAAAGTCATAAAAATATTTTGCCATAATTTAGTTAAAAATGGTATTAATATACACTCAAAAAACTTCAATGGTATAATGTTGACATGTTAAAAAACTATTTCAAACCTGACTTAATTAAAAATAACGTATCTGATATATCCATTGAGTGGATAAAATCGCATAATTTTGATTTTATTATACTTGATGTAGATAATACATTAGTCGTTAAAGGAACAGATATTGTCGATGAAAAGACGGATATGTGGTTAAGAAATCTTAGAAATAGTTGTAAAACGGTCTTAATTTGTTCAAATAACACGAGAAGTGTTGCATATCGTCTATCAAAAAGATATTCTTGTTATGGCTTTAATCTAGCCTTGAAACCATTTAAAATAAAGGTTAATCAATTTCTTAAACGAAATCGAATTCAATATCAAAATGCGTGTGTTATCGGAGATCAATTATTTACAGATATTTGGTTAGGGAAAAGATTGGGGATACATACCGTATTAATCCAATCGAATAATAGAAAAGATTACGGGTTAACGAAGTTGTTTAGAATAATAGAAAATAAACTATTGGAGCAAGAAAATGTCAAATAAATGTGTTGGTTGTGGAATTGAATTACAAATATCAGATCCTAACCTATTAGGATATACAAATTCGTTAGATTCTAACTACTGTAAACGATGTTATCGAATTAAACATTATGGTGATTATACTTCACTAAAGAAACATGCGGTTTCATCTGATAAAGTCTTTGAAGCGGTCAATCAATGTGAAGGGGTAATCTTACTTGTCATTGATGTGACAGATATTGATTCAGGGTTGTTTACAGGAATCCAAC
This sequence comes from uncultured Erysipelotrichaceae bacterium, assembly GCA_942492995.1. Classification (GTDB taxonomy): domain Bacteria; phylum Bacillota_I; class Bacilli_A; order Erysipelotrichales; family Erysipelotrichaceae; genus UBA2212. The sequence continues at coordinate 686,569 of OW818653.1, read as the reverse complement.
GTCATTTAGCGCAAAGAGATTTTATTATTGTATTAACTAAATGGGATCTTTTACCAAAAACTGTATCTAAACAAAAAGTAGAATCCTATTTATTAAGTAAACTAAGAGATTATCCAATCAATATTGTAGGGATTGCGATGAGCAGTAATAAAGGTCAATTGGGTATTACAAGCTTAATTACACAAATTAAACGTTTAAAAATTAAACAACTTATAGCGGTAGGTTATGCAAACATGGGTAAGAGTACATTAATCAATGCCATGATTGGTAAACAAGATCATTTAACGATTTCTCCATATCCACATACAACATTAGAATTAAATAAAATTGATTGGGATTATGGTACAATTATCGACACCCCAGGGATTAAGATCGAGAATAGTTTCTTTGATACATTAGATTTCGAAGATTTTGAAAAATACAGTATTCAAACACCATTTAAACCTAAGACATATCAATTAGATTCAGCGCAATCATTTGTTATTGATCGAGTAGGCGTAATTAGTTTAATCCCAAAAGGTGAAGCATCCGTCACACTTTATTTCTCTACTCAAATACCAATTCATCGTACTAAGTACGATAACCTTGAAACATATTTAGAGAAACATCCAGAAGTATTACCTAAAAATATTAAGACAAAGAGAATTACAGACAAACTTGATAAATTTGATTTAGTCTTTAAACAATTAGGTTGGTTCTGTTTACAAGGTGAGTTTGAGATGATAGAAGTAAAAACAAGTTTAATTGATCAAGTAATCACAAGAAAGGCATTAATATAATGTTAAACACCAAACAAAAGAAACAATTGAAAAGCTTAGGAAATACATTAAGACCACTTTTTAATGTAGGAAAAGATGGCATAAGTGTTAATCTTATCGATACATTGGAGGATTCACTAAGAGCTCATGAGCTTGTCAAAATAAGCGTTTTAAAGTCTTGCGCAACTCCTGTAATGGAATGTGCACTTGATATCGTATCGATGACACATAGTGAGTTAGTTCAAGTTATCGGACGTAGTATTTTAATCTATAAAGCAAGTGAGAAAAAGAAAATTCAATTAGTATGATGAAAGTAATTCTTTTTGGCGGTAGCTTTAATCCACCACATTTAGGACATTTAAAACTTGCTTTAAATAGTTTAAAGTATTTAAATGCGTCAGAATTATGGTTTATCCCAAGTTTAAAGAGTCCACTCAAAGAAATTGAATTAGCTGATTTTGAACATCGTTGTGCGATGATTGAAATTTTAATTAAACCATATCGTAAGTTGAAACTATCAAGAGTTGAAGCTGAATTAGATGAGATTAGTTATACGTATAATACTGTCGATCGGTTGATAAAAAAGTATAAAGATATTGAATTTATTTGGTTAATGGGTTCTGATCAAGCGAATCAATTTGATAAATGGTATAAGTATGAAGAATTACTTGAAAGAATTAAATTTGCGGTATATCGAAGAGATGTCAAAGATAAAGTAGATAAACGATTTATTGAGATAGAAATAGATGAATTATTTGATAACGCTAGTCAAAAGATTCGCGATGGACAAGTACATTTAACACATCCTCATATTGTTCAATATATGATGGAGAATGAATTATACGTTGAGAGTATTTCAGCGTCTATGATAAGTCAAAAACGTTTTAACCATGTAAAAAGTGTTTGTGAATTAGCTTTATCCATAGGAAGTTCGCATGATGTAGATTTACATCAAGTATATATTGCCTCATTATTTCATGATTGTGCAAAAGAATGGAACACAGTGAAATCAAGGGCATGGTTAAAGTTTGTTGAACCTAAGTATTTAGGTATGAACGAAGCACTGTGGCACCAAAAATGTGGAGCTGCTTACGCTCGACGCTATTTACAAATAAAAGATAAAACAATTATTAATGCGATAGCGCATCATGTGAATGGTTCAAATGATCCAATTTCTAAAATTGTATACATCGCAGATAAATGTGAAAGAACACGCAACTACGATAGTTCAATTTACATTAATCTTGCGATGACAGATTTAAATAAAGCATATGAATTAGTTAAAAAGACTCAAGTTAAATGGCTTGAGAAAGAAGGAGTCCAGATTGGATAACGTAAGAAAAATAGTAAGTTATTTAGATGATAAAAAGGCAGAAAATATTAAAGTATTAGATTTAACAGGTACAAGTTCAATGATGTCTTATGCGATTGTCGCTGAGGCTGGAAATACACGATTATTAAATGCACTAAAAGATTATTGTGTTGATTTCGCAAAATCAATTGATTTACGTGTTCATCATGTTGAAGGTGATGCGAACAGTGATTGGATTTTAATCGATTTTGGAAGTATTTGTGTTCATTTGTTTTTAACGCAATCAAGACAATTCTATCGTTTAGAAGATTTATGGTTGGACAAAATTATTAAACTATGAGACATACGTTTGCGGAATATTATCATGAGCTTGTTTATGATGAACAAGCTTATATTCATTATCAAAACTGGGTGATTCGTGAAACAAAAGGGAATCGTATTTTAGAATGTGCTTGTGGACCTGGTCATTTAAGTTATCGATTAGGAATGAATGGATATGAAGTTGATGCATTAGATTTAGATGAGTCGATGATTGAATATGCGAACTTAAATAATAAATTACCGAATATTAATTATTATTGTCAAACTATGTTTGATTTATCTAATTTAGGAAAATATGATTCAATTATTATATTCTTAGATAGTCTTAATTACTGTTTAGATTTAGTTGAGTTTAAGAAATTCTTATCTGAAGCGTATGAACATTTGAATCATAATGGAATACTGTTATTTGATATTCATCATCCAAATCGTTTAGAAGAGTTTAGAGATGAATATGTTGAAGAAGGTGAATTATTAGGTACGTTTTATCAATGGTCGATTCAGACGATTGATGATAATAAGATTCATCATAATATTGTGTTCTATGAAGATGATCAAATGGTTGTAAATCATGTTGAACAAACAGTTTTTAATCCAGATGATATAGATTCTTTATTAGATAGTCTTTCCTTTGCGTATGAACGTGTTTCTGATTTAAGTGATACTGAATTCGTGTTTGATGAAAAACTCTACTATCGAGCTAGAAAGGTGTAATATGTTAGCAATTATTGGCGCAATGGATGAAGAAGTAAATGCACTTAAAGCATTAATGCAAAATATTAAGAAAGAAACAATTGGACCAATTGAATTTAACCTTGGTACATTAAACAATAAAGAGATTGTATTATTTAAAAGTGGTATTGGATTAAGTATGGCAGCGATGAGTACAAGTATTTGTTTAAGTCATTATGCAATACAAGGTGTAATCAATATTGGCACTGCTGGTGGATTAAAAGACTTCCAAAATGTTTTAGATATTGTGGTTAGTGATAAGATTACATATCACGATTTTGATATTACACCATTTGGGAATACACGTGATTTTTCAGAAAATAATCGTTATGTATTTAGTTCAAACGAAACATATATCAGAGCTTTTAAATCACTCCAACAAAATCATCCAGTATGGATAGGACCAATGGTTTCTGGTAATCAATTTATTCATTCAGATGAACAAATTAACTTAATCGATAAACTCTTTCCAGATGCACTTGCGGCTGAGATGGAAGGTGCCGCAATAGCACATGTTTCCTCAAGCTTTAACTGCCCATTTATTGTGATACGTTCGATCTCTGATTTAGTACGTAATCCTAAGAATAATATGACATTTGATGAATATTTAATTAAAGCAAGTGAAAGAAGTGCTCAATTCTGTTTTGATTTTGTTGCACTAATATAATGGACCAATTATTTAATTTAGATACATGGATTAATTTGTTAAATCAGTATAAAGAATTAGGCATCTTTATACCGATTTTTTTTGCGATGTTAGAATCGTTTATTCCAGCCTTACCACTTATTGCGATTGTCGCAATTAATACAAATGCACATGGATTGTTACTTGGATTTATATATTCCTATCTTGGAAATATCATTGGCTCTATACTTGTATTTCTGTTTTTTCGAGCAATCATCAAACCAAGATTTCTTGATCGATTCTATCATGGTCAACGATTACGGCATATTTTAAATTGGGTCGAAAAACAAGCTCCAATTTTTCTATTCTTAATTAGTTGTTTAGCATTCACACCTAGTGCTTTTGTTAATATGAGTTTTGGTTTATCAGGCTATAAAAAAAGACAATTCGTGATAAGTATTGCCTTAGGTAAATTCATTATGATTGCGACATTAAGTCTATTTGGACATTCGATTGGTCAAATTCAAGAAAATCCTATTTATATTCTTTTGAGTTTAATCGTAATTGGGTTTGCCTATTACTTATCAACCCACATTAGAAGGGAAAGTGGAATTGATTCAATTAATAAGAACTAATCCGTATATTCATCTAACCATAATTCGTTTTGTATCATCCAATCTTGTAAATCAGCTTTCGTAAAGTTCATATCATCATTCCATTCTAATACAGAATGAACAATAACCTTATCGTTTACTTTTGATAATGTGACAAAAGCAGGAAAGTGTGCAAACCCTAATCGACTCTTAATTGCGGATGGTAATACATTTTCATCAAGTTCATTCGAATTAACATAAAATATTCTTTCAAATCGAATAGCACTAGCGCTTAAGATAAGAGGTTTAATAATTTCATTTTGTGTATAAATACAGTTCTGGTTTGTTTCTTGACAGAAGAAATAAGCTTGAATATTTTCATTTAAATGGTTATTTAACTCTGAATATTCTAGTTTTTGTTCATTTAAATTATTAAATATATCCAATTCTTGTTCAGTTGGCATGAAATAATAAAATAGAACTGTGCTTGCTACAATTATTAATATTAAAGCTAAAATGGAAAGTTTGACGAGATTTTTCATAATTTGTACGAATCAAAGTTTAACATGAGATAAGCATTTAATCAAACTCGTTTAAGTTTGGTATAATAAAAACATGAAACAATGGCAAGAGCGTTTACCAACATTAAATCTGATTTTTATTTGTCTTATTTTAACAATTATTTTAGTTGCGGCATTTGTTATGGGACCTGTAAATCAAGTGTCATTACGCAATGATACAGTACTAAGCAAGTTGTATGCACGATTTGAAATAGAATCATGTATTAACTTTGAATCGTTCTATATTGATAAAGAAATGTTTGTGACAAACTGTAAAATTAAAGAGAAGAATTATTATTTCTTTTTAGATAAGAATGGTATTATCTATAAACAGGTATTAGTTAATCAAGATAAAGAATTAATGGACTATTCTATTATTATCGAGAAATATGATTTACATAATTCTGATTTTAGTATTGTATATTATGAAGATCAAGTTGCGTATATGGTTAAATCTGATACGTATGAGTATGTTATTGGATATGAAAATCATGAAGTATTGATGAAAGTGAGATTTTAAATGAACAAATTATGGGATAAACGATATTTTGATCGTAAGAGTTGGATATTAGAAGAGAATTATCGCTTAGACATAAAACCAATAGAAACACTTGTTCTTTTAAACATAGAACATTTCAATATGTTTGATTTACCCATCGATTTAAATCAATTGGCTTATGTTTGCCATTCAAATCAAACAGAGATTGATCAATCGTTAACGCAATTAATACAAAAAGGTTACTTAAAAATTGAAATGGTTCAAGATAAAGTAATTTATAATACAGAATCTCTCTACCAACAAACACATTTAAAACAAGATGAAAGCGCAAATAATATTGTAGAAATTTATGAGAATGAGTTTAAGAGACCATTAAGTGCATCGGAATTGGATAAGCTTAATTATTGGTTAACCCAAGTTGAATATGCTTTTTTAATTCATGCGTTAAGAGAAGCAGTTATATATCGTAAATTAAACTTCAATTACATTGATCGTATTTTAATGCAATGGGTAAAACAGAATGTTACATTGGAACAATTAAATTCTGGAAAGAGAAATGACGGATAAAGTAAGACGTATCTTAGATACACTTTATCAAATGTATCCAGACGCAACATGTGAATTAGATTTTTCTACAAACGAACAGCTTGCGATATCTGTTATTTTAAGTGCACAAACGACTGATATATCCGTTAATAAAGTTACACCTAGATTATTTGAAAAATACAAAACAATTGAAGATCTTGCGAATGGGAATGAAGAAGATATCATGGATTGTATACACTCGATTGGTTTGTATCGTAATAAGGCAAAGAACATTAAGTTATTTGCTCAACAATTACTTGAACGACATAATGGAAAATTACCAAATAATGAAAATGAATTACGTAATCTAGCAGGAATTGGAAGGAAAACAGCTAATGTAGTCCTTGGAGTAGGATTTAATATACCAGCTCTTGCGGTAGATACGCATGTAGATAGGGTAAGTCATAGACTTGGGTTAGTTACAGCTAAAGCAAATGTATTACAAACAGAATTACAATTGAAACGAAAAATACCTAAAGAAGAATGGATTGTTTCACATCACTCACTCTTATTCTTTGGTCGTTATCATTGTTTAGCACGTAATCCTAAATGTAGTATTTGTCCATTATCAGACATATGTCGATATTATAAAAAAGTAGAACCAATTGCTTGATTCTACTTTTCTTTTATGGTGTAGCTGTTGGAATGTAATACTTAATGCCATCAGAGTAAAGCTGGCTTAAATTTACATTTCCACTCGTATATTCTGTACTTCCAATAAATATTTTGGTTATTTCGCCAGTTGTTGCACTGGTACTATGTGCTGAACATAAACCACTATACTTACCACATTCAGCTGGTAATGTACTTGGTGTTTTACCAATATAATCGGCTAAGTTAATCACTTTTTCTTTTATCACTGTAACTGTAAATGTTAGAGTTTCTTTATTTACAATCTCAATACTTGTATTTTGCACATCAGGTGAGATTCTAGCAATCTTTCCTACTAAGTTAATTTGGCTACTATCGCTTGCTTCTTCTTCAACAATTGGAAATTTAGATGCAGTTAATGAATTAGCACTAATCCATGTATTTAATGTACTTACGGGTTCTCCAACAAATGTCGGGATAGTTAAGAACATTTCATTCATCTTATCTGTTTTACAAATTTCTGTACTGTTTACTTCTACAAAATCATAACCATAATAACCACATACAGTAACGGTAGAAGTAGGATTTGCATTAACTGTTGTCGTAAGAGTAGCGGAACTTGATTTAATCTTGTATTCAGTTCCATCTACATTAATTTTTACTTTATATACAATTGGACCATATAACCATGAATAATCAAATAATCTCTGTCCTGTACCTTGTACAACTTTACCCGCAACTTCTAAGTAATAATCTTTTGTGTTAGGAGCTACAATCAATGCGTTCGCATCTGGATAAGCATTAAGTGTAAAGGTATAGGATCGATTATTTCCATTACTTGTAACGGTTCGATTAAATGATGAAGGAGATAAAATAGTTGGATTAGCTAAACTACCAAGATTTGCATATTCTGACTTAATTAATCCAGTAACAATTAAATTAGGGTTTGTACTGGAATTTGGAGAAACATACGGATATATGCCTATAACATGCGTTACATTTATTACATCTTTTGGACGGACGATACTTGCTGGACTTGCTTTATCTTTATAGAGTGAGTTCAAGATTTCATTACTTATCTTACCTGGTAAGTTTAAGTTTATCTGTGATTGATTTAAGTAAGATACTTGATCTTTAACAGCTTTATCATATCCAACCCAAACGGCTGTAGTGTATTCACTTGTCGAACTTAACATCCATTTATCTTTTGCAGCACCTGCAGGAATACCATATTCAACGCCGGTATTTCCCCAATCCGATGTACCTGTTTTTGCATATACTGAGAAATTACGTTTCAAGATCTGCATGAAATTAAAATAAGGACCCTGAACGTTTTGTTCCATCATGCTAGAAGCCATATAAGCTGCTTCAGCTGATAGTGTAGCTGTAGAGGTATAAGTAGGAGTAATTGGCTCTTTACCGTCTAAGAACTCAATTCTTGTGACTGTGTGAGGTTGTATGTAATTACCGCCATTGATAATACTTGATTGAGCACCAGCTAGTTGAAGTGGTGATGCTTCGAAACTTGAACCACCAATTGCATAACCAATGTCAAATTTCTCATTTGTAACATCTGTGAATCCAATACTATTTAAGTAACTAACAACTTTTTTAGAACCTACTGTATCAACAACTGCTTGTAATGTTTGTATTGCAGGAATATTTAATGAGTTACCAATTGCGGCAGGGACTAATATATCACCACGATAATTACCATCAAAGTTTTTAACAATAACATCTAACCCAGCATATTGAATTGGTTTATCTTCTAACATATGTTGCGTTGACCATCCAAGATGTTCAAATGCAAGAGGGTAAGTTAAGAATGTTTTTACTGAAGATCCAGGTTGACGTTTCATATCAATTGCTCGATTTAATAAACGTTCACCATTATAGAAACGACCTCCACCAATACCTAATATCTCACCCGTTGAATTATTCATTGTGATCATTGCCGTTTGAATAATTTCGTTAGGGAAAGCAACATTTGTTATTTCACCATTTTGAATTTTCTCAATGGTTTCTTGAGTATCGCGATCCATCGTAGTATAGATACGCATTGGAATATCAACTGGATCTAATCCAGTAAGTTCTTTTACTTCTGCGATTGCGGCATCGACAAATGCTTGATATGGGAAGCTACTAGAACTAGCGTTTGTATTACCAACTAAAAGATTTTCGATTTTAACTGACTTAGCTAAATCTAACTCAACTTTACTGATATAACCATGACGTTCCATTAAATCTAATACAGTATTTATACGTTTTTGACTTAATTCTAAATTGTTAATCGGATTATACGCATTTGGTGCATTTATAACACCAGCTAACATCGCTGCTTCAACAAGTGTAATGTCTTGTACATCTTTGCCAAAGTAGTATTGTGCAGCAGTTTGAATGCCACGCTTATTGCCCGGTACTCCAAAGTTTATACGATTCAAATATAGTTCAAGTATTCTTTTCTTACTTAATACTTTCTCAGCTTGAAGAGCTACATAAATCTCTTTAATTTTACGATTAACACCCGCTAATCCACTTCGTACTGCAGTTGCTTCTTCGGTCTCAAAATAAGTACCTTTGACAAGCTGCATGGTAAATGTTGAACCACCTTGAGAGAAACTCATTGATAATACGTTCTCAAACATTGCTTTTGTGAAACGAGGAATATCAAATCCATTATGTTCAAAGAAACGTGAATCTTCGATTGCGACAAAAGCATCAATAAGTACTTGTGGCATATCATCATAACTAACATTTTCTCTAATCTGATAACCAACATCAGTAATAATATTTCCTTCAGAATCAAATAATTTTGAACTATCTGAAGCAACAAAATCACTACTATTTAAGGTAGGTGCTCCACTTATTACAACCGCAATATATGCGATACCGCTCGTACTTCCTAAAATTGCTAATACGAGTAATACAGATACAATTGTTGCTAACTTATCTTTAAGTGGTTTTCTTGTTTTTTTATTCGTCGGATCATTCGGTTTCTTTTTAAATGCTTTTAGTATTTTAAGTTTTTTCATTTAGCTTCTCCATTGAAAAGAGTGTCATCTAGTACTTTTAAATAATGAATAGGTGGAGTTAGTGAAAATGGAATTAAATAAGCATTTTCTTTTATCCAGCTATATGGAATCGATTTTCTATCATTCGTTTTAATAAATTCATCTAAAGCGTGGAAATACAACAGATATGTTTCATTATAATATACAAAACGAATGATTAAGAAACATATTCCACCATGATGTTCTACATTGCGCATATGATCTAGTTGATGAGGATGAATATTTTTTAATGGAAATGCAGTATGACTTTGTGATTCTTTAGCTTCAAAATCTATTGCCTTGGAGCGATAAACACCATTGTAGTCCGTTGTACTTGGCACTTTGTAATATGCTTCTACAATTTTAGCTTTATTTCGTGAAGGATAATCAACTTTTACTACCATTATAGGAGTAGGTTTTTTATGAATATTTGCTTTATTTAAATCTAAATAATATTGATTTGTTTGATTTAAATCATCTTCTAAATTAGCTCCACGATATGAATGTGACTTTATTTTGGTGATTGAATTAGTGCTTTGTTTACGGTTTGGGTAATTTATCATATTTTTTCCAAGTCTTATTATATAAGAATAAGGTGTAGTTTGCTAGTTATCTAAAATCTAATCAACTTGTAAAAGAGTGTATAATTTGTTTTAATATGAAAAGTAGGGAAACAATACTATGTCAAAACTAAATGAGCAAACAATTTATAACAAAGAATTTAATGTAGAATTCAAAGGATATTCAATGATTGAAGTTGATAGTTTTCTAGATCAAATCATGTTAGATTATCAGTATTTTCAATTTGAATTACAAAAATCAAAAGAAATTATCCAATCTTTGCAACAACAGAATACTCAGCTTCAAGCTCGATTAATTGAAGCTCAAGGTAAAAATGATGCACTTTTATCACCTGATGCAAGTAATACGAATCAGGTTGATTTATTAAAAAGATTGGCAAAACTAGAACAAGAAGTCTATAATAAGTGAGTACATCAGGCAATCGCTGGCCCCAAGGTTAGAGGAAAGTCCATGCTCGCACCATCTGTGATGATGGTAGTGATTATGCTGAATGAAAAAATAAATTCAGGCAGGTAACTGACGGCAGAGTTAATCCTAAGGCTTCGGCTATGGAAGCGCTCTTGAAAGTGCCACAGTGACGTAGTCTCTTTGGAAACATTGAGAGTGGAACGCGGTAAACCCCATAAGCGAGAAACCCAAATATGGTAGGGGAACTTTGATGACCTAAACGAAGGTTTGATAGGACAGAAATGTAGATAAATGATTGCCACTGGCAACAGGACAGAACATGGCTTACCGATGTATTATAAAGTGGAACATGGTTCCATTTTTTTATTATAAAAAGATTTAATAATGTTATAATGTTTCAAGTAGGAGTATAGTGATGCTAGAAATTGGGAAAAGTCTAAAAGATAGAAGAGAAGAGCTAGGTTTTTCACTTAAACAAATGAGTGAAAAGACTAAAGTACCTGTCAATAAACTACAAGCTATAGAAGATGGAAATCTAAGTTATTTTGATAATGACTTTACGTATTTAAAGTTTTACATTCGTTACTATTGTAATGCATTACATTTAGATTTCGAGATCTATAGAGATTTATTAGATAAAGCTTTAGATGAATTTTCGAATACAAGTAAAATGATTAAATTAAGTGAAATAAATGAAGTAAAAGATCGCGTTAAAGATCGTACGATAATTAGTAAAAATACAAATAAAAGAAAGATCGATATATCTTTCATTACTTTTGTTTCTTCGATTACATTGTTAATCATTACATTAATCTTAGTATTTATTTTTTTAATATTACCTAATTTAAATAAAAAAGAAGAACCATTAGTTGTGAATCCAAACATTCCAACACCGATTGAAAATATCGATGAAGAAGAAACAGAAGTAGTTGAAGTACCACAAGTTTTAACGCTTAATCAAATTGATGATGTTAATTATGAAATTACAGGATTTAATACGAATCAAGAATTGACAATGTTAATCAATTTCAAATCAAATGCATATGTTAGAATCAGAGTTGATGGAGATTCACCGGTTAATTTACCGAATCAACTTTATAATGTAGGGACTACTTTAGATTTTAAATTCAATGCTTTAAATGATTCAGTTCTTGAAGTATATATAGGATGGATGAATGGGAATACAATTACTATCAATGATATTGTAGTTCCGATTAATAGTGATATTGCGTCTAGAAATGGTTCAGTAACACTTAAATTTAAATTAGTGGGAGATAATTCATGAATATTCCAAATCGATTAACATTAATTCGTTTAATGTTTGTGCCTGTTATTGTATTTTTTGCGATTTTTCCATTTGCTCAATTTAACATTGTGTTTGGTTATATCATGGTTGATTTTGTTAGTGTACCTGTTGTAAACATAATTATTTTAGTTTTATTTGTTATCGCAAGTTTCACGGATTTTCTCGATGGTTATTTAGCTCGTAAACATAATTTAGTTACTACTTTTGGTAAGTTTGTCGATCCATTGGCAGATAAATTATTAGTAAATACGATGTTTATTTTATTTGCTTATCAAGGTATTATGCCTGTTCTTGCGGTTTTAATCATGATATGGCGTGATACAGCTATTGAGGGTGTTAGAATGATTGCGGCTCGTAATGGTGTGACAATCGCTGCTGCTTTTCTGGGTAAAGTCAAGACAGTTACACAAATGATTACAATTGTTCTGTATTTAGTTTCAAATCTTCCGTTTGAATTAGTTCAATTACCTGTACATGAATTAATGTTGTGGTTTACCGTCACAATATCAGTAGTTAGTGGTGTTTCGTATTTCTTACAAGCAAAAGAAATGATATTGGAATCAATGTAATGCAAGAGCTTGTTGATTTATTAATTCAAAAAAATATTTCATTATCTAGTTGCGAAAGTTTTACAGGTGGTTTATTCGCATCATCAATAACTGCATATCCTGGAGTATCTAAAATCTTTAAAGGTTGTATCGTTTCATATCAAAACGAAATTAAAAAAGATGTTTTAAATATTGATGATCATATCTTTGAAGAGTTTGGTGTAATTAGTGATAAAATGGCGTTAGAAATGTGCGTTAAGTCACGAGAAATATTTAATACTGACTTAAGTGTTTCATTCACTGGGAATGCTGGTCCAAGTAATATGGAAAATAAACCAGTAGGTTTATGGTATTTAGGAGTTGCGTTTAATAATGATACATTTGTATACGAATTTCAAGATTCTGGATCACGTGAAGATATTCGATTGAATGCAGTAAACAAAGCTTTTAAAATATTGCATGATATTATTAGGAACTATTAATAAGTATTCATACTTTTGATAAGAGGGAACTATGGAAAATAAGAAAGATTTATTATTAGAAGAAGCATTAAAACAGATTCAAAAACAATATGGAAAAGGATCTGTAATGCGTTTAGGTGATCGCGCTAATGTTGAAGTTGATTCAATTAGTAGTGGTTCAATTGCGATTGACTATGCACTTGGTGTTGGTGGATATCCTAAAGGCAGAATTGTTGAAATTTATGGACCTGAATCAAGTGGTAAGACTACTTTAGCTTTACATGCGATTGCGGAAATTCAAAAAAAGGGTGGGAAAGCAGCTTTTATAGATGCTGAAAACTCAATTGATCCAATGTACGCAAAGGCATTGGGCGTAAATATTGAAGATTTGATTCTTTCACAACCCGATAGCGGAGAACAAGCGTTGGAAATCACTGAATTACTCATAAAGAGTGGTGCTATTGATTTAATTGTAATTGACTCAGTTGCGGCACTTGTTCCACAAGCTGAACTTGATGGTGAAATGTCTGATTCTCATATGGGCTTACAAGCACGTTTAATGTCAAAAGCGATGCGTAAACTTGCAGGTGTAATGAATCGTAGTGATTGTACCGCTATTTTTATTAATCAATTACGTGAAAAAATTGGAATTATGTTTGGTAATCCTGAAACAACAACAGGTGGTAAAGCATTAAAATTCTACGCATCAATTCGTATTGATGTCCGTAAGAGTGAAGCTATAAAAAATGGCACAGATATTATTGGTAATAAAGTTAACGTTAAGATTGTTAAGAATAAAGTGGCTCCACCTTTTAAGACAGCTACGGTTGATATTATGTATGGTAAAGGTATTTCACGTATGGGAGAACTTATTGAATTAGCTGTTGATCGTGATATTGTTCAAAAAGCTGGTGCTTGGTTCTCATATAAGGGTGAGAAGATTGGACAGGGCAAAGAAGCAGTACGTGCATTCTTAACGGCAAATCCTGTTATCGCTCAAACTGTCGAAACTGAATTAAAACAAATAATGTTTGCGCCGAGTGTAGATATCGTAGAAGAATAGGACTTAATAGTCCTTTTTCTATGTCTTTAGTTGTGAAATGTTTGAAAATTAAGTATTATATAGATAAGAGTTTAACACTCGAGCTGGAGGAAAAAATATGGGAGAGTATACATACTTTTTCGTCTTAGCTAGTATCGGTGGTTTTGCTTTGGGAATCGTTATTATGATAATGTTCTCAAAGTTTGGGTTAAATAGAGATCAACAAAAAGCGAAATTAGTTTTAGAAGAAGCGTCAATCAAAGCAGATAGCACATTAAGACAAGCTATTTTAGATGCGAAGACGCAAACTTATGATTTAAAGTTAGCAGCGGAAAAAGAAATTAAAGAATCTAAACAGGTTCTTCAAGATGTTGAAACAAAGTTAAATCGACGTGAAGACAGTCTAAATTTTCGTAGTGAGACGTTGACCTCAAAAGAAAAAGAGCTTGAAACAAAGAATCTTCAAGTTACCGAAAAATTAAATGTACTAGAGAAGATGGAAGCCAACCTGAAAGAGAAGATTGATGGTCAGGTTGTTGAATTAGAGCGTATTGCAAATATGACAGCTGCAGACGCTAAAAATGAATTATTTGATATCGTACGTGTAAGAACTCAAAATGAAATTGAGGCGTTTATTCGTGATCAAGAAGAAGAAGCGAAAGCTAAAGCTTCAAGTATGGCAAAAGAGATTATTGGATTAGCAATTCAAAGATATGCTCAAGAAGAAACACTTGAACGTACAGTTTCTGTTGTCGCATTACCAAATGAAGAAATGAAGGGCAGAATTATCGGTCGTGAAGGTCGTAATATTCGTGCTATTGAACAAGCAACGGGTGTAGATATCTTGATAGATGATACGCCTGAAACAATCACATTATCGTGTTTTGATCCAATTCGAAGAGAAGTTGCACGTCTAGCACTTGAAACTTTATTAAAAGATGGCAGAATTCAACCTGGAAGAATTGAAGAAGTAGTAACTCGCGTACAAAACGAGTTAAATGAAACAATTCAAAAAGCAGGGGAAGATGCAGTATTTAAAGTAGGTGTTGGAAAAGTAGATCGTGAAATTGTTGGACTAATTGGTCGATTGCGTTATCGTTACAGTTATGGTCAAAATGCACTTCAACACAGTATGGAAGTTGCTCATTTAACTGGTATGATGGCTGCTGAACTTGGTTTAAATCAAACTTTAGCAAAACGTGTTGGTTTACTTCATGATATTGGTAAAGCACTTGACTTTGAGATGGAAGGTAGTCATATAGAACTTGGAGCACGTGTTTGTCGTAAACACGGTGAACATCCTGCAGTTGTAAATGGTATCGAATCACATCATGGTGATGTTCCGGCAAATAGTATTTACTCAATTCTAGTTCAAGCTGCAGATACATTAAGTGCTGCACGTCCTGGAGCACGTTTTGAATCATTCCAAAATTATATTCAACGTTTAGAACAACTTGAGAAAATTGCGACATCATTTGATGGTGTTGAAAAAGTTTATGCAATTCAAGCTGGTCGTGAAATTCGTGTTATGGTTGTTCCTGATAAACTAGATGATTTAGCTTGTCATAGAGTTGCACGTGAAATTCGTGAAAAGATTGAGAATGAAATGACTTATCCTGGACAAATTAAAGTTACTGTAATACGTGAAACACGTACGTCTGAAGTCGCAAAATAATGAAGATATTGTTTATTGGAGACATTGTAGGTAAAGCAGGTCGAGCAGCAGTTTATGCTCGACTTGGTTTGCTTAAGAAAGAATATAGTATTGATTTCACGATTGTTAATGGTGAAAATGTTGCACATGGTAAAGGGATTACACAAAAACTTTACAATGAGTTAGTTGAAAATGGAGTTGATGCGATTACTTTAGGTAATCATGCATTTTCAAAAGCAGATATATTAACATTTATTGAACATAGTAAGAGTCTAATACGTCCGCTAAATATGTATCCAAATGAATACGGAACAGGTGTACGCGACTTTTATGTAAAAGGTAAAACGATTCGAATTATAAATCTAATTGGTTCAGTATTTATGGATAAAGTAGTAGAGAGTCCATTTGAATCGATGAAGAAATTACATAAATCAAATCCGGATAAGATTGTTATTGTTGATATACATGCAGAGGCAACGAGTGAAAAGATAGCATTTGCGTATCAATTTAAAGATGAATGTACTGCAGTAATTGGTACACATACACATGTACAGACAGCAGATGAACAAATTATCGATGGTTGTGCATTTATAAGTGATGTTGGTATGTCTGGGCCGTTTAAGAGTATTATTGGTCGAGATATTAATGAAGTATTGGATCGCTTCAATGGAAATACTGTAACTCGATTTACAGTGAGTGAAAATGTTGCACAAGTTTGTGCAGTTGTAATTGATATTGATGATAAAACACTTCGTGCCTTATCAATTAAAAGGTTACAATTTAGACCTGAAAGTTATTGAAGATGAAGTTAATAGTGGTATAATTAGAACAATAAAAAGGAGGATTTAACTGTGCCTGTAATTGTAGCAAAAGATACTTGTATTGGTTGTGGTGCTTGTGTAGGGGTTTGTCCAGTTGGAGCATTATCACTTGATGGCGATGGAAAAGCTGAATGTGATGAATCTATCTGCATTGATTGTTTAGCATGTATTGGAGTTTGTCCAACACAAGCAATTAGTCAAAAGTAACCAAGCGCTGCTTGGTTTTTTTAAGGAACCAACGATGAATCAATTGTTTATTAAACCAGATTTAAAAAATGCGCAAAAGAGATCGAAAGATGAAACGATTATTGATCGTTCACTTTTTAATATACCTGATGAATATAAGAATTTAGGTTTTAATAAAAAATACTATTTAAGAACATATGGATGCCAAGCGAACGAAAGAGATTCTGAAACGTTACGTGGAATGCTTGAATTAATGTCATATTCCGAAGTTAAAGAACCTGAATTCGCTGATTTAATCATCATGAATACATGTGCGATTCGTAAGAATGCGGAAAATCATGTATTCGGTGAAATAGGACATTTAAAACAGTTAAAATATGAGAATCCTGATTTAATGTTTGTAGTATGTGGATGTATGGCTCAAGAAGAAGTTGTTGTAGAGACAATATTAAAGAAATATCATCATATCGATATTATATTTGGAACGCATAATATACATCGATTCCCTGAATTACTCATTCAAGCTCATTTTAACAAAGAGCGTGTTGTGGAAGTGTATTCTAAAGAAGGTGAAATCTATGAAAATCTACCTGTTATTCGTCAACAGAACACAAAAGCATGGGTTAATATAATCTATGGTTGTGATAAATTTTGTACATATTGTATTGTTCCTTATACGCGTGGAAAAGAACGTTCAAGATTAAAGGATGATATTCTCGAAGAAATAAACGTTTTAATTCAAAATGGTTATAAGGAAGTTACTTTATTAGGTCAAAATGTTAATGCGTATGGAAAAGATCTTGGAGATGTCTATTCTTTTGCGGAGTTGCTTGAAGATGTAGCGAAAACAAATATAGAACGAATTCGTTTTATGACCAGTCATCCTTGGGATTTTAGTAATAAAATGGTTGATATTATCGCTAAATATGACAATATAATGCCTTTTGTTCATCTACCACTTCAATCTGGAAATAATGAAATACTTAAGATAATGGGTAGAAGATACACTATAGATGAGTATTTAAGCGTATTTAATCAATTAAAAGATAAGATAAAAAACATTACGTTTTCGACTGACATAATTGTTGGTTTCCCTAATGAAACTGATGAGCAATTCGAAGATACAATTAAGATGATTGATTATTGTAAATTTGATAATGTTTATACTTTTATCTATTCACCTCGTTCTGGTACACCAGCAAGTAGAATGGATGATAATGTAAGTTTAGAGATTAAACGTAATCGATTAAAAATATTGAATCAAAAAGTCTCTTCTTATGCATTAGCAAACAACAAGAAAATGATTGATACAATTCAAAGTATTTTAGTAGATGGTCCCTCAAAAAGGGATTCAAATGTGTATAGTGGTTATACTGAAGGAAATAAGTTGGTCAATTTTGTACCAAAGAATGCTAAAACTGGTATGATTGTAAAAGTAAAAATAACGAATGCGAATACTTGGACATTAAAAGGGGAAGAAATTTCTATTTAATCGATGAGATTATACGCTATAATTAAATTAAAGTTTATTTAGGAGGAAATATAATGAATGAAGTACGCATTTTTGCGTTAGGTGGATTAGATGAAGACGGGAAGAATTTAACCGTTGTTGAAATAAATCAAGATATTTTTGTTATTGATGTAGGTTTAAAATATCCTGACAAGGATCGTTTAGGTGTAGAAATTATAATTCCTGACTTTACTTATTTAATAGAAAATAAGAATAGAGTTAAAGGAATATTTATAACGCATGGTCATGATGATGCTATGTCAGCGTTACCTTACTTAATAAAACAAGCTGATTTACCAATTTTTGCAGCACCTTTAACTGCTAAATTAATTGAACGATTGTTTAAAGAAGAGAAGATTACGAATTATCAATTAAAAGTTCTAAAAAGAGACGATACATTAACTATTAATAAAATTAATATTCGTACTTTTAGTTTGACACATTCAATTGCGGATGCATTTGGTGTAGCAATTGAAAGTCCTTTTGGATATATCGTATATGCTGGTGAATACATTATTGATTTTAATACACGTAATCAAGCATTTTCATGCGATATTACAAGTTTTGCGGATATTGGTAAGAAGGGTGTTTTTGCATTATTAACAGAATCAGTTGGATCTGATAGACCTGGTTATACTGCCCCAAACCACAGTATTACTGAATTTGTTGAAGATATACTTGAAGATACAAAAAATAGAGTTCTCGTTACGATGTATGAACAAAATCTATTTAGATTAATCGAATTATTGGAACTAGCTAAAAAGTACAAACGTAAAGTTATGTTCTTTAATGATGAACAAAGAGAGTTATTACGTTTAGCTGAATCGTTAGGTTATTATAAAATGCCATTGGATTTAGAATTGCCAAAAAGTAAATTCAATAATTCAATCGAAAACTTGATGATCATCGTATCTGGTAGTGGTCCTCAAGTGTTTAAGCTAATGCATAAAATTGCAATGAGTGAAGATGACTTAATAAGTTTAAGTCCAAGTGATACTGTGATTATTGCATCCCCAATTGTCCCTGGAACAGAACGTGAAGCTGGACGAATGGAGAATGAATTATATAAAGAAGATGTAAATGTATTCTCGCTTGATCGTAAAAAAGTTGTGTCAATGCATGCTTCTATTGAAGATATTAAGATGTTAGTTTACTTATTGAAACCTAAATACTTTATTCCAATTCATGGTGAATATAGACATCTTGTTAATAATGCGACGATTGCACTGGATATGGGCTATTACGCCGATAAAATTGTAGTATTGGACAATGGTCAAATTGCGACTTTTAAAGATAGTAAACTAAATAATACAGCTAATATATTGAAGTTGGAAGAAATATTAATTGATGGAAATGCACATTTAGACTCGAGCGGTTTAATCTTAAAAGATCGTGAATTGTTATCGACAGATGGAGTTATCGTCATAGGTGTTGTCTTAAACTTCAATACTAAAGAAGTAATTGGTGGTCCTGATGTTCAATCACGTGGTGTTATTTATCTAAAAGATGCGGATTATATTGTTAAAGAAGTTGGGAATATAATGGAAAATACAATTAATTCGATGGTTGAAGCTAATCGCTATGATAATATGAATGCACGTAATGAAGCAAAGGAAAAGATGACAAAATATATTCTCAAAGAAACAGGTAAAAGACCGATGATATTACCTGTTATTGTAGAGATTAATTTGTCTGAATAATATGGCAAAAAAGCGAAGTAAAGTAAGTTTTAAACACAGTCAGGTGATTATGATTTGTCTAATTATATTAGCAATCATTTTCATCTCTTTTCAAAGACTTGGATTTATCGGAGAACAATTAGATCAACTTATTAATTTCTTTTTTGGTGTTAGACGTGATATTCTGTATGCAACATTATCAATATATGCCTTATATCGTATATTTATTCGCAAAAAACCTACATTATCTTTGAAACATAAAATAATAATTGGATTAACATTTGTAGTTCTATTTGTTGGAACAAGTTATTTTAGTTATTCAACAACAGATATTGGATTTGAAGTCTTAAACAAATGGATTAAAGATTCTGGATTTATTTATTCAATGCAATTCTCATCCCAAGGTGGATTTTTTGGAGTAATTTTATATTCAATTTTAACGTACTTACTAGACAGAATTGGTACGTTAATTACATTAGTTATTAGTTTAATTATTTTATTCTTACTCAGTTTTAATTTCTCGTTTGTATCAGACTGGTTTAGTACTAAACAAACTGAACGCAAAATTAAGAAAGAAACTTACATTGATGAATCATATGACGAACCAGTACAATCAAAAACTGTATTCTTAAGTCCGGATGAACCATCCAAATCAAAAACTAAATTTATTGATTCAGAAGTAAAAACAAAATCAGCAGCAACAATTCATAAAATTGGTAATTATACATTACCGAGTTTAAATGTTCTTGATGAAGTTGTAGTTAAAAATAAATCGAATGCGAATTCAAATGCAGCAAATCAAAAGGGTAGAAAACTTATCGAAATTTTAGGTGAATTTGGTGTAAATGCAACACTCGTTGGTACGCATATTGGACCAGCTGTTACTAAATTTGAAGTAAGACCTGATAGTAACGTTAAAATATCGAAAATAGCATCACTTCAAGATAATATAAAGATGGAATTAGCAGCTAAAGAATTACGTTTAGAAGCTCCAATTCCAGGAAGAAATGCAGTTGGAGTTGAAATTCCAAATGTTGAAATGATTCCAGTTAGAATGTCAGAATTAATCAAAGATATTAGTCCTGATAAACAATCTAAGAAACTATTATTTCCTTTAGGTAAAGATTTAATGGGTAAATCAGTCTATTCTGAATTAGATAAAATGCCTCATTTACTCATTGCTGGAGCAACTGGTAGTGGTAAATCCGTTTGTGTTAACTCAATAATCATTAATTTCTTATTAAGAACTTCTCCTGATGAGTTGAAGTTAGTACTTATTGACCCTAAAAAAGTTGAATTTACTCCTTATCACAAAATACCTCACTTAATTTCTCCTGTTATTTCTGATGCTTCTGAAGCGGCAAGAGCATTAAAAGTTATCGTTATGATGATGGAGAATCGATATGAAATATTCTCAAAAGTTGGCGTTAGAAATATTCAAACTTATAATGAGATGTTACAGAAGAATACAGATCAAACACTTGAACCGATGCCTTGGATTGTTGTAATTATTGATGAATTAGCGGATTTGATGATTGTTGCTGGAAAAGAAGTTGAAGCAAGCATACAAAGAATTACGCAACTTGCAAGAGCTGCAGGAATTCATTTAATTGTAGCAACACAAAGACCGAGTACTGATGTAATCACAGGTATAATTAAAGCAAATATTCCGTCACGGATCGCATTTGCTGTATCTAGTGGAATCGATTCAAGAACAATAATCGATGGTATAGGGGCTGAACGATTATTAGGATATGGTGATATGTTATTTTTCCCAGTTGGTGAACCTGCTCCGATAAGAGTACAAGGTGTATATGTAACTGATGAAGAAATACGTAAAGTTACTGATTTTGTAAATCAGCAACAAAAACCACAGTTTGATGATGCATTCTTAACTCTTAATGAAACTGAGGGTGGATCATCCGGCAATATGGCTTCCGAAGATCCATTATTTGAAGAAGTAAAAAATTATATAATTGAGACAGGACGTGCCTCTACGTCGAACATTCAAAGAAGATTTGGATTGGGGTATAATAGAGCAGCTCGTTTAATTGATATTTTAGAAGAACAAGGTGTAGTTGGACCTGCACAGGGTAGTAAACCTCGTGATGTCTACTATCATAAGTAATAATCATTTGACTTTGAGTATCAATTTGTCTAAACTTGAAATGTAGGATTTAACTACTACGGAGGAAAAGAAATGAAGAAGCTTTTAGTTTTATTTGCTATAGCATTTCTAACACTTAGTTCTTTAGCTGCATGTGCACCTAAAGCTGAAGTGGAAGAAGAACCAACTGGTTATGAAATCGGTCTAGTTACTGATGTTGGTACAATTGATGACAAATCCTTTAACCAAGGCGCTTGGGAAGGTGTTGTTCAATACGCTGAAGAAAACGGATTGACTTACCAATACTATCAACCAGCTGCAGCTACAACTGCTGACTATGTTGAAGCTATCACTCTTGCTGTTGAAGGTGGTGCTAAAGTTGTTGTTACTCCTGGATTTATGTTTGCTGGTGCAATCTATGAAGCACAAACAATGTACCCAGAAGTTAACTTTATTTTATTAGATGCTGATCCACATACTGATGACTATGCAACTTTCAAAATTGAAAGTAATGTATACTCAATCTATTATGCTGAAGAACAATCAGGTTATTTAGCTGGTTTCGCTGCTGTTAAAGATGGTTATACTAACTTAGGCTTTATGGGTGGTATGGCTGTTCCTGCAGTAGTACGTTTCGGTCATGGCTTTGTTCAAGGTGCAGAAGCTGCAGCTGTTGAATTAGGCGTTGATGTAACAATTAAATATGAATACTTAAATAGTTTCGCACCAGATGACAATCATAAAGTTAAAGCTTTAGGTTGGTACTCAGAAGGTGTTGAAGCAATCTTCGTTGCTGCTGGTGGTGCTGGCTTATCTGTTATGGCTGCTGCTGAAGAAGCTGGCGCTAAAGTTATCGGTGTTGACGTTGATCAATCCAACTTATCTGAAACTGTTATTACTTCCGCAATGAAGGGCTTAACAACTTCAGTATATGGTGCATTAACTGATTTCTACGCTGGAAGCTTTAAAGGCGGAGTTATCGATACTTTAGATGTTACTAAGAACGGTGTTGGCTTACCTGCTGACTTCTCACGTTTCGCAACATTTACTCAAGCTGACTACGATGCAGTATATGCTAAATTAGTTAGTGGTGAAGTTGTTGTTGTTAAAGACGCTGCTTCTGTTGCTGACTTAGCTGTTACTAAAACAACAGTTACATTATTAGGTACTGAATAATTATAAAAAGGTGGACGAAAGTTCACCTTTTTTTTTAACTTTATGACATAATTAACTCGTTAATGTATAATTTCTTCAAAGGAGTAAATTAATGGAGTATGTTATAGAAATGAGAAACATCACCAAGATGTTTCCAGGAATAATCGCAAATGATGATATTAGCCTTAAGATTAAAAAAGGTGAGATTCATGCTTTGCTTGGTGAAAATGGAGCAGGTAAATCTACACTGATGAGTGTTCTTTTTGGCTTATATAAACCAGAGAAAGGTCAGATTATAATTAATGAAAAGGAAGTGTTCATTAAAAATCCAAATGATGCGAATCGTTATGGGATTGGTATGGTGCATCAACACTTTAAATTAGTTCATAATTTTACTGCACTTGAAAATGTTATTTTGGGTGTTGAAACTGTTAAAAATGGTAGATTAATAATGGATGAGGCGCGTAGGAAAGTAATAGAACTATCAAAACGCTATAACTTATTTATCGAACCAGATCGTCTAATTTCAGATATATCTGTAGGTATGCAACAACGAGTAGAAATTCTAAAAATGTTATATCGTGAAAATGATATTCTTATTTTTGATGAACCTACAGCTGTATTAACACCGCAAGAAATTGATGAATTAATGAATATCATGCGTGAGTTAGTAAACGAAGGTAAAACAATTATCTTTATTACACATAAATTAAATGAAATAAAAGCAGTTGCAAATCGCGTAACAATCCTTAGAAAAGGTAAGTATATTGCGACAGTTGATGTAAGTGAAAGTTCAAAAGAGTTTTTATCTGAATTAATGGTTGGTCGTAAGGTTTTATTAGAAGTTGATAAGCAACCTGCAGTCCCAACAGATGTAATCTTAGAAGTTAAAAATATGACGATTAAATCTAAACATCATGAGAAGAATGTTGTAAATGATGTTAGCTTCAAATTACGTAAAGGTGAAATTTTATGTATTGCTGGTATTGAAGGTAATGGTCAAACGGATCTTGTTTATGGTTTAACTGGACTAGAAAAATTATCTTCAGGTTCTATCATTTATAAAGGTGAAGATATCACAAATAAATCGATACGTCATCGCTCTCAAAAAGGGATAGCACATATTCCAGAAGATAGACATAAACATGGTTTAGTTTTAGATTATAATGTGGCAGAAAATTTAATTCTACAAGATTATTATACGAATAAATTTCAATCAAACGGATTTTTGAAATTTAGTACGATTTACAAGAATGCTGATGATTTGATTGAGAAATATGATATTCGAAGTGGAAATGGAGCACGTTCGATTACACGTAGTATGTCTGGTGGTAATCAACAGAAAACGATTGTTGCTCGTGAACTTGAAATAAATCCTGATTTATTAATTGCAGTTCAACCAACGCGAGGATTAGATGTTGGGGCAATAGAATATATCCATAAAATTCTAATTCAAGAACGGGATAAAGGGAAAGCTATACTTTTAATTTCGCTTGAATTAAGTGAAGTTATGACTGTTAGTGATCGCATTTTGGTTATGTATGAAGGTGAAATTGTAGGTCAAGCTGATCCCGCAGTTGTTACTCAACAAGAACTTGGTTTGTTTATGTCAGGTTCTAAGAGAGAGGTTGTCCAATGAAAAAGTACTTATTAAATGACAATGTTCAAAAAATTCTTGCTTCATTAATGGCTATTCTTATTGGTTTTATCTTTGGATTTGCAATTCTCTTGTTTGCGACAATGATAAAAGATAAAGCGACTTACCCACTTGAAGGATTTATTACGATTATCACTGGTGGTATGCGATATAACGGAATTAAAGGATTAGGAATTATACTACGTTATACTACTCCGGTTTTATTGACTGGTTTATCTGTTGGCTTTGCATTTAAAACAGGTTTATTTAATATTGGTGCTGCAGGTCAATTTGTAATGGGTGCTTATGCGGCAGCTTATATCGCAATTAAATGGACATTTATTCCAGTTGAATATTTGTGGATTGTAGCTCTTTTGGGTTCAATTGTAGTTGGTGGTTTCTGGGGTATGATAAGTGGAGTGTTAAAGGCTTATCGAAATGTAAATGAAGTAATATCATCTATAATGCTTAATTACATTGGGATGATAACTGTCAGTAATCTTGTTTTCTTGATTAAAGATAAATTTAATCCTTCACGTTCACAAATTCCATTAAGTCAAATTCCTACATTTGGATTAGATATGATATTTGGTAAGAATACTGTGGATTTCGGAATATTTATCGCTGTATTTGTTGCGATAATAATCTATATTGTTTTAGAGAAGACAAGCTTTGGATATGAACTTAAAGCTTGTGGATATAATCGTGAAGCAGCTCGATATGCAGGGATTAATGATAAGAAGGGTATTATCTTATCAATGACGATTGCGGGTGCTTTAGCAGGTCTTGGTGGTGCTCTAGTTTATATTTCGAGTATTACGAAAGTGTTTGATCAATCTTTGACATTACAAAGAGAAGGAACAGATGGTATTTCAGTAGCGTTACTTGGTTTAAGTAGTCCACTTGGAATTATCTTCTCTAGCTTCTTTATAAGTATGTTAAGAAATGCTGGTTCATCCTTATCACGTGCTGGGTTTAATGATGAAGTTATTCGTATTATGACTTCAACGATTATCTATGCGAGTGCATTCTCTTTACTTTTCAAAGATAAAATTAAAAAGTTCTTTACTAAGAAGGAGGCAAAATAATGGATACAGTATTATTCTTACTTAAAAATATGATTCCATACATGATACCTTTAACAGTTGTTGCGTTGGGTGGTATGTTCTCTGAGCGAAGTGGGATTGTAAATATTGCCTTAGAAGGGATTATGGTATTTGGTGCATCTATTGGTATATTCTTTGTCTATTTCTTTGAGGGCACTTTCCCTCCACAAATTATGTTAATTTTAGCCTTATTGGTTGCTCTAATTAGTGGAGTTATCTTCTCACTATTACATGCATATGCATCGGTAAATCTTAAGGCAAATCAAGTTATTAGTGGTACAGCTTTAAATCTATTTGCGACTTCATTCCATGTATTTATTGCACGTATGGTAACGCCTACGGGTGTTGAAGGTGTTAAGTTCAATAATGTATTTAGAATCGCAACAATTCCAGTTCTATCGGATATACCGTTTATTGGACCAATTCTATTCACAAATACATATATCACGACCTTTATTGGTATAGCTGTTCTTGCGATATCCTCATTTGTACTGTATAAAACGCGTTTTGGTTTACGTTTAAGATCATGTGGTGAACATCCTCAAGCATCTGATTCAGTAGGTATCAATGTAAATCGTATGCGTTATATTGGTGTTATGATTTCAGGAGCTTTAGCAGGAATGGGTGGTTTAATCCTTGTTGTTCCTAGTACTGTAGAATATACAGGTGTTGTCTCTGGTTATGGGTTCTTAGCATTAGCAGTTCTAATATTTGGTCAATGGAAGCCATCAAAGATTATTATGGCTGCCGCATTCTTTGGATTAATGCAAACGATTTCTAATTCGAGTGGACTAAACTTCTTTATTAATCTAGGAATACATAAATATTTCTATCAAATAATGCCGTATGTTGCGACATTAATCGTATTAACATTTACTTCTAAACGATCTGCAGGTCCTAAAGCTGCAGGTGAACCTTACGATCCAGGTAAACGATAAACAAGAAGGTCTTAGACCTTCTTGTTTTTTTCTATTAACTCGTTTTTTAAATCGTATAACTTTTGTGATAAGTCGACATAATATTTATGAGGATTGCGTAAACGTTTTGCTTCAGACCATATTGTATTCATTTGTTCTGTACAATAAGTTTTAGTTTCTTCGGTCGACTTAGTTTTATATACCAAGGAACCATTTACATAAATTGGTCTTTGAAGTTGTTTGTATACATAATTCGTAATTACTTTCTTCTTCCAAGGTGAGATTGGATCAAATATTGTATATTCATCATAGGGAATTACTTCATCTGCTAAACAAATTAAATCCGCAATTGCCATATTAGTATCTTTATCGTAGAATCTGATTAATTTCTTAAATCCAGGATTTGTAATTTTCTCAATATTTTCACTTAGTTTTATTGTAGGGATAATATCTTCGCCTTTTTCATAGGCAACCACTTTATATACTCCACCTAAAACTGGTTGTGAACGAGAAGTGATTAAATTCTCACCAACTCCAAACACATCTATTTGAGCATCTTGTACCAATAAATCATCAATAATATCTTCGTCTAATGCGTTAGACGCAATGATCTTACAATCATACAAACCATTTTGATCTAATGCTAAGCGTGCTTTTTTAGATAAATAAGCTAAGTCACCACTATCTAATCGTATACCTTTTAATCGATAACCATTTGGAATTAAATAATCATACGCAACACGTATCGCATTCTCAACACCACTATGTAATGTATCATAGGTATCGACTAACAATACCGCATTATTGGGTTGTATTTTTACATATTCTAAGAAGGCTTGATATTCGTTTTCATGCATTTGTATAAAGCTATGTGCCATTGTACCTGAAGTTGGTATATTATACTTTAATCCAGCTAATGTATTTGAAGTACCAATACATCCGGCTATATAAGCAGCTCTAGCACCTTCAACTGCCGCATCAATACCTTGTGCTCTACGCACACCGAACTCAATGACTGATTTGTTTTTTGCGGATTCAACAATTCGTCGTGCTTTTGTTGTAATTAGAGTAGGGTAATTTACGCAGATTAATAATAGTGTTTCAATTAATTGTGTTTGTATTAAAGGACCCCGAACTGTAACTAATGGTTCATTCGCAAATACAGGTGTACCTTCTTCAATTGACCAGATATCAAGAGATAATCTCATATTTAATAAATAATTTAAGAAATCTTCATCAAATAGCTTTGTTGAACGTAAATATTCAATATCTGTTACTGAGAATTTATAGTGATTAATTTGTTCAATTAATTGGTTTAAACCATTGAATATAAGATAACCGCCTTTATCTGGAATCGTTCTTACAAACATATCAAAATACGCAATATCTTCATGTTTGTTTTGTTTAAAATATGTATATGCCATTGTGAATTCGTATAAGTCTGTTATTAAAGGTGAGTTTAAGTAAGCGTCCATTTCTTAATCGTTCCTGTTCTATGGTATGATATTTACTAGTTATTTCATTATAACACGCATGTCTAAATAAGGAGTTTTCAATGTTCAAAATTAATAGTTCTGATAGTTGTTTATCAATCAATACCGATAAATTTAAAGATTTTATTCTTTCAATTCGTTTTTCTTATCCAAATGTTGAGCCAAATGTAACGATAAGTAATTTATTATCGTATATGATTACTGATCGTTCAGTTGAGTATCCAAGTAAACAAGATATGTCTCTCAAAATGGATGAGCTTTTTGGTTTAAGTCTTAATGCTAAAACGAGTTCATTTGGAGAAGCACATACGCTAGAGATTAGAATTAAGACACTTAATGAAAGATATACTGAATTCCCTCATTTAAAGGATGCTACAGAGTTTTTATTTTCTTGTGTCAATAACCCGTTATTGAATGAAACGACGTTTAATGAAGCTAAAATCAACTTAGAAGCCACTTTAAAACGAATTGAAGATAAACCATCGTATTTAGGTATATTACGCGCATGTGAAGGAATCGGGAAAGGTACAACCTTATCTGTTTTTAGTCAAGGTAATAAAGAAATATTAGAAAAATTAACGCTTGATGATGTTAAAGCATTTCATAAAACGTTAATTGAAACGATTAAACCTACAATATTAATGATGGGTGATATTAGTTCGAAGACTAGAAGTTTAATATTAAATCGATTAAAATTCTCGGAAAATAGTAATAAAGTAAATTCAATCTATCGATTTGTACCTAAACATAATTTTAGAGCAAACATCACTAAACAATTTGATCAATCAACACTTACACAACTGTATACAACTAATGTTCTATACGGAGATGAGATGTACTTTCCTATGCGAATTATGATTATAATGCTCGGTCAACTACCAAATTCTTTGTTATTTCAAGAAGTTCGTGAGAAACGTAGTTTGTGTTATTCAATCAGTGCAGGATCATTTAATTTTGATGGAATTATGTCTATCCAAACAGGGATTGAACACAGTAAAAAAGAGATTGTTGAAACGTTAATCGAAGAACAAATTATTAAACTAAAAAAAGGGAAGTTCTCCAAACGATTATTAGATATCGCAAAGAAAATGTTTGTGAATGGACTTGATTCGATGGAAGATGATCAAAATGCTTATTTAAACTATTTATATCAAAGATCATATACAAATAAAGATTTTGATTTAAATAAATCGATCAAATTAATTAAGAACATAAGTAGAGAAGATATTATACAAGTTGCGAACCAACTCGTTCTTGTATCTGAATTTATGATAAGAGGTAAAAACTAATGGAAATTGTACATTTTCCTGAGATAAATGAATCACATTATATCTCTAGTCTTGAGAATGGCTTAAAAGTAATTATCATACAAAAAAAGGATTATAAATCGAGTTCTTGTTTTATGGCATTTCCTTATGGTTCATTAGATATTAAACAGAAAATCAACAACGAAATTCAGGATTATCCATCAGGAATAGCACATTTTTTAGAACATAAACTGTTTGAGAATAATAATGGTTTAGATATTATGGAAACATTTAGCCATTTATCGGCAAATGTAAATGCATTCACTTCACATACTGAAACGGTTTACTATTTTAATTCTAGTAAAAAAAATATAAAGAAACCATTGAACCTATTATTGGATTTTGTTCAACAATTATCCATTACTGAACAATCGGTTGAAAAAGAAAAGGGAATTATAATCCAAGAATTAAGAATGTATATGCAAATGCCTGAACAACGATTAATGTTAGAAACATATCAATCATTGTATGAGAAACATCCAATTCGTTTGGATATTGGTGGAAATGAAGAATCTGTCACATCAATCACGAAAGAAATACTAGAACGTTGTTATGCACTGAATTACCATCCTTCTAATGCGTTATTAGTATGTATTACACCAACTTCACCTCAAGTAGTATTGGATTGGGTCATTGAAAATCAAAAAACTAAGAGTTTCTCTACAACGCATGAAATTGAACGAATTGTTGAAACTGAGAATAAAAAGGTGTTTAGAAAACACTTCGAATTTGAAATGGATATACAATCATCAAAAATGACATATTCATTTAAACTAACGGAATTATCTAATGATAATAAAGAGAATTTATTTAAAGAATGGAAATATCGTTTATTCTTAGAATTAATTTTCTCACCAATGAATCCGACATATGAGGTATGGATGAATGAAAATAGAATTCATGATTATTTTGGGTATGATGTTGAATTGAATAATGAATATGGTTTTATCTTGTTCTTCGGAGAAAATGAAGATGTAGTAGATTTTAAGAAATTAGTAAATGAAGGTTTGAATACAGATATTACTCATTTTGAGACATATTTCGAACTTCTAAAACGACGATATTTCGCACAATTATTAAGACAGTTTGATGATCAAGATGATTATGCTTTAACATTAATTCGTTCTAAATTTAGTAAACTTGAAATAACTGATTCAATTCAAGCATTAAAGAATATTAAATTTAGTGATTTATTGACTGTAAGTAATGAAATACTATCTTTGGACACAACTTTTGTAAAAATGAATAAGAAGTCAAATTAGTTTATTTGGCAAGTATGGTATATACATATTTGCCTTTTTTTATTTAGAATTACAAATAAGTCCATTTTTAATTTAGATCTTATTTTGCGATAATCCTCTCCAAGGAGGAATTCATGTTGAACCAAGTAGTACTCGTAGGAAAAGTTGTAAGATTACCAGAATTAAAAGAAACTAGTAGTGGTGTTAAGTTTGCGGATGTTTTAATTGAAGTTGAGCGTAATTTTAAAAATAGTCAAGGTGAATATGAGAATGATACGATTTTATGTACACTTTGGAGGACAGTAGCAGAAAGTACAATTGAACAATGTGAGTTAGGTACTTTATTAGGAATTAAAGGTCGACTTCAATCAAATAGTTTTGAGACTAAGGAGAATGGTCGATTCTATTATTGTGAGGTTGTTGCTGAAAAAGTATCTTTTCTGACAACTAAGTAAAGCTAAAACGGTGAAAACCGTTTTTTTTGTTATAATAAATGCAGGGATAAGAAATATGAAACAATATCACGAATTACTACAACATATCTTAAATACTGGAACTGATCGAATGGATCGAACTTCTACTGGTACAATATCAACATTTGGGTATCAAATGCGTTTTGATTTGAATGAAGGATTTCCACTTCTTACGACAAAAAAAGTGCATTTTAAATCTGTAGCGTATGAATTATTATGGTTTATTACGGGTTCTACGAATATAAGACCACTTGTTTTAAATGATGTTCGAATTTGGAATGAATGGCCATTTGCGAAGTTTATGAAATCAGATGAATATAAACAAGAAACCATGCAAGAGTTTGTAGAACGTATAAAAGTGGATGAAGCGTTTGCGCTTAAATATGGTGATTTAGGTCCTGTATATGGTAAACAATGGCGTAATTTTAATGGAGTTGATCAATTAAGTGTATTAATTGATGGAATAAAAAAGAACCCGTTCTCACGCAGACATATATTAAATGCTTGGAATCCTGCTGAGCTTGAAAATATGGCATTACCACCGTGTCATATGATGATGCAGTTCTATGTATCATCTGATAATAAAAAGCTCTCTTGTCAGCTTTATCAGCGTTCTGCGGATGTTTTTCTCGGCGTTCCGTTCAATATCGCATCCTATGCATTATTAACGCATCTTATTGCACAAGTATGTAACCTTGAAGTAGGTGAGTTTGTGCATACATTTGGAGATGTGCATATATACAAAGATCACATAGAACAAGTAAATACTCAATTACATCGTGATTTTAGAGCTTTACCAAAATTGAAACTAAATCCTGAAATAAAAAATATCGAGGATTTTAAGTATGAAGATATTATCCTTGAAGGATATAATCCACATCCACTAATTTCCGCAAAGGTAAGTGTATGATTATTTTAATTGCGGCACTTGATCCAAATAATGGGATTGGAATTAGTGGAACACTACCTTGGCATATTAAAGAAGATTTGAAATTATTCAAAGAGAGAACGTTAAACCATACAATAGTTATGGGTCGAAAAACTTTTGATAGTATTGGAAAACCTTTGCCTAAAAGAGTTAATCTTGTCGTAAGTAGAAATGAGAAATATCGATCTGTAGAAGGAATAAAAGTTATCAATAACTTTAATGATTTTTTAGTTGAGAATGAATGTTCAGATGAAATCATTTATGTAATAGGTGGCGCAGATATTTATAAACAAGCATTACCATTTGCCCATAAATTAGCACTAAGTTATGTTAAACAAGAATATCCTTGTGATACATTTTTTCCAGAATTTGATATTCATATGTATAAAGAAATAGAAAAATTAGAGTTTGATGAATTTATATTTTTACTATTAGAAAAGAAATAAAAAATGAAACACATTGTCCTTTTTATTAAAATGATTATCTATTATCCATCAATTCTTTTGAGTCCATTACATATCAATCGTAATGATTTTGATTTAAACCAAGTTACCGCAAAAATGTGGTCTTCGATTATCTTAAAATTAGTAAATGTAAAAACCGAAATTAAACACATTAATCATATTCCGCTAGAAGATGGATTTATTTTTCTTGCGGACGAAAGAAATCGATATGATTCAATTGTTTTATTAAGTATTTTTCCGATTAATATAAGTTTCATTTTAAATAAAACAACTAAAATTCCATTTCTTCAGAATTGGTTTAAACGGATATTAACACATTACATTGAACCAAATTATGATTTTGTAGGTAATGTCGATGTCATTGAAAATTTAATGATTAAATCTGGAAATATTATTGTTTACTTAAATCAACTTGAGAAGATTGAATCATTAATGAGTTTTATTGATTATGCTTATTATACAAAAAAGACTTTAATTCCTTTAAGCATTAATGGATCTAGAAACATTATGAAAAAAGGTAGATTTCATAAAGTTTTAGTCGATGTTTGTTTACCACTTCATTATGAAGAGTATCAATCAATGTCTAAGAAGGATTGTTTAAAAGAAATTAAAGATCGTATTCTTTTAGCTTCAAAATAATTTAGTTCTAATCTTTAGGTTTTATATTTGTTATAATGGACAAGCTATGCAAAATTTCAATGTTACACTCGATCAATTCACTGGGCCTCTCGATTTAATGCTTCATCTTATCAAAGATAAAAAGTTAGATCTTTTTAACTTACAAATCGATGTATTAATTGATCAATATATTAAATATCTTGATTCAGTCGAAAATAAATTAGATATCGCAACTGAATATCTATATGAGTTAGCAGCTTTAATAGAATATAAGTCAAAAAAATGTTTACCCGTTGATCCGAAGCCTTTAGAAGTCAATGATTATGAAGAAGACACAAAGGATGCATTAGTACGTAGACTAATCGAATATCAACAGTTCAAAGATATCAGTCAATTATTGAATGAGAGATTTATTGAACGTCAAAAACAGTTTGAAAAACCGATGGAAAAGCAACTAATGGATATCGCGGACGATGAAAACATTAAGTTTGTACATGCGGATCAAAATGATTTATTGAAAGCTATGCAAAAATGCTTAGTACGTTTCAATTATGCTCATCCAAATCAAGTAAGAATTACGAAAACTGAAATGTCGATTGAAGATCGTAGTGATCAATTAGTAATAATGATTTCTACATTGAAAGAACCATTCAGTTTTGAAGATATGATTCAAGATGTACAGGATAAATCATTGTTAATTGTCTCATTTCTTGCAATATTAGAACTTAATCGAAGAGATGTTATTGAATTCTGGGTAGAAAATTCTGAAATATATTTTAAGAGGGGGAAGACATATGGAT
Organism: uncultured Erysipelotrichaceae bacterium; assembly: GCA_942492995.1. Taxonomy (GTDB): domain Bacteria; phylum Bacillota_I; class Bacilli_A; order Erysipelotrichales; family Erysipelotrichaceae; genus UBA2212. Next base: position 652,501 of record OW818653.1, on the reverse strand, counting down.
TTGACGCTTAAAGCCATTATTGAAGGAATTATTTTTGTGTTTGGAGAAGAAGGGGTTAGTTTAAAACAGTTATCGGATGCCATATCGATTGAAGAAGAACATATCAAGGGTTTGCTCGATGAGATGGTACTTGAATATCGCGATGAACATCATGGTTTTGAATTAGTTTGTGCAAATGACTTATATAAATTTATTTCTAAAGCAGATATTCATGAATTTGTTCAACGGATAATAAGTTTAACGAAATCTCGTCAATTATCGCAATCTGCATTGGAAACACTCGCAATAATTGCATATAAACAACCGATTACACGTACTGAAATCGAAGAAATTCGTGGTGTTGGTTGTGATATGATGCTTAAAAAATTACAAGCACAAGATTTGATTAGAGATGTTGGTAGATCAGAAACTGCTGGTCGACCTATATTATATGAAGTTACAGAAGAATTTTTGGATTTGTTCAAATTAATGAGTTTAAATGAATTACCAAATCTTCCTACGTATCAAGAGGAAAGTAGCGAAAATCAGCTATTTGAGTAAAAAATATGGAACGTTTACAGAAAGTATTAGCAAAAGCAGGGATAACATCTCGACGTAAAGCTGAAGATTTAATTCTTGCGGGTCGAGTATCTGTGGATGACGAGATAATAACAACACTAGGTTTTGTTGTTCAAGATGGAAGTGTCGTTAAATTTGATGGCAAAAAAGTAGAAGGCGAAAATAAAGTCTACTTTCTTTTGCATAAGCCTAGACGAGTTATTTGTTCTTTAAAGGATGAGCGTGATCGAAAGACAGTTATCGATTTAATTGATAGTAATGAACGTGTTTTCCCAGTAGGAAGACTTGATTATGATACGAGTGGAGTATTACTTCTTACCAATGATGGTGATTTTGCGAACGAAATGACTCATCCACGTTATCATTTACCAAAGACCTATGAAGTAAAGATTGATGGAATCTTAACAACACAAGAAATTAAACAACTTGAAAGTGGAATTAAAATTGATGATGATACAGTCACATTACCAGCAAAATTAAAAGTTATTAATAAGAGTTTAGCGAAGAATACAACTGATTTTGAATTAATTATTCAAGAAGGTAAAAATCGCCAAATTAAACGTATGATGGAAGCTTTAGGGTATACCGTAACTCGTCTACATCGAAGTAAAATGGCTTTTATTGATTGTAAGGATTTAAATCCTGGTGAATATCGTAGCTTAAAACCATCTGAGATCGCACAACTAAGAGAATTCGCTACTAGTGGAGTGATAAAATAATGCAACAATTCTTTGTTTTGGAACCGATTGAACAAAATAAGGAAATAAAATTAAACGGAGACATTGCATATCAATGTGTCCATGTTTTACGTTATCAAAATGGTAAACAAATAAAATGTGTTGATCTTAATGGAAATATTGGATTGTGTTCAATTCGAATTGATAATGAAGATGTGTATGCATTAGTTAATGAAATTATTGAAAATGATTCGGAAATGAAGATTAGAGTCACATTGATTCAAGCTTTGATACGCAAAGAACGCTGGGAATTTTTACTCCAAAAAGCAACTGAACTAGGTGTATATCGAATCGTTCCTATCGAACTTAAACGAAATGTTGTTAAATGGGAAAAGAATGAATCAAAGAATAAAATGGAACGATATCAGAAAATTATGCAAGAAGCTGCAGAACAATCAAAACGTACATTTATTCCAAAACTCGAACCAATTATTAAATTAAATGAAATTGATCAATATAAATCAGATATAAACTTAGTTGCGTATGAGAATGAAAAAGATAAACCAATGCGTGATTATATAAAATCAAATCAATCTGTCACTATTATATGTGGACCTGAAGGTGGATTTGATGAGCGAGAAGTTGAATATTTACTAAAAAATGGTTTTATATCTGTAAGTTTAGGTAAACGTATCTTACGTGCAGAAACTGCTGGTTTATATATCTTAAGTGGAATTGATTTTATGTTTGAGGGAAATACCAATGATTAATGAAATTTTACTAAAAGGCAATAAAATCGATGTTTATACTAATAAAGCAACAAAAGATATCGTTGATCAAATAAAATCTAAGTTTAATCGATATAAAATCGAACGTAAATTTAAAACAGAATTAGATTTTTTTATTGGTTTAATAGAACTTGAAAGTTTAAAGAATAAAGAATCATTCGAGAAGTGTTTTGAAGACGCAAGAACTGAATTATTTGATTATTGGGATAATTTATCGTATCAGGAAAGAAATAGACTTGTACTACTTCAAACTAATGTATTAAAAAACAATAGTCATTTCTTTAAATTTAACAATAAGCCGATATGGATTGCGTTTTTTGATGAATTACTTAATTCACTTTATAATAACGAAATTGCGATATTAGAATTACCGCAATATTTCAAATTATATCGACAGTTCTCTGATCGATTAATATCGGTTAAGGAGTATGGACTACAACCATTTATTAATGAGTTTATTCCAATTATACATCTTGTTAATAACGATGATTCACTTGTTTTCTATTATCATTTAACTAAGAGTCTATATTATATTAATCATGATTTTAAATTAATTAGATATCCATTATCAAAAGAATTATGCCAAGTTCAACCTTTAAAGGATGATTTAAAAGTAATTGCCAATAGTATCTTATCTCAAGATGAATCAATTATTCTCGAATCATTTATTAGTTCAATGTTAATCAGTGATAAAGTTAAGAAACAGCTTCAGAAATATAAATTAAAAGTTGAGAAAAATAAGAAATGAAAACATTTCAGATTCAAACCCTTGGCTGCAAAGTGAATGCATATGAATCTGAATTTTATCGACAAACATTATTAAATGCAGGTTACTTAGAAGGTTTACCAAAAGAATCTACTGATATCGTCATAATTAATACATGTACTGTAACAAATACTGCTAGTCATAAAAGTAGGCAAAAAATTACGCATGCGAAACGTTCAAATCCGAATGCTTTTATTGTTGCAGTAGGTTGTTATGTGCAAACACATCATGATTATCTTAAGGAAACATTTGATATAGATTTGCTTATAGGTACTAAAGATAAGGACCACTTCTTAAAATTAATCGAGTCTAAACAAAAACATGAAGTGTTTGAATTTCCTAAAATATTTGAGTCTTTACCAATAAAAACATTTAAATATCATAAAAGGGCATACATTAAAATCCAAGATGGATGTAATCAATTTTGTACATACTGTATCATTCCATATGCTCGTGGACGGGAACGATCACTCAATCAAGATGAGATTATTCAACAAATAAATTCATTTGTTAATCATAATGAAATTACGCTAACAGGGATACATAGTGGTAGATACGGAATTGACTCTAATAGTTCACTTTATTCTTTACTTGTTAAAATTATTAAAGAAACAACAATAAGTAGAATTCGCTTATCATCTATCGAAATTACTGAAGTTACTGATGAAATAATTGAAATTATCAAAAATGAGTCACGTTTTGCCAAACATTTACATATTCCCATTCAAGCCGCACACAATCATGTCTTAAAGGCTATGAATCGTCCATACTGCATAGAAGAATACATTAATAGAATTGAGCATATACGCGCTTTAATCCCTGATATTTGCATTAGTACTGATTTAATTGTTGGCTTTCCCAATGAATCTGATAGAATGTTTGAAGATTCATTAGAGAAATTAAATAAATGCTCATTTTCATTTATGCATGTATTTCCATACTCAAAGCGTGAATTTACTGTAGCAGCACAAATGGATGATTTATCGAATGAAGTTAAGAAAGATCGAGTACATCGAGCTCAAAGATTATCTGATTTAAACAATAAAATAGTTTTAAATCAATGGATTAACCGAGAAATTGATGTATTATGTGAGAACAAACAAGGTGGATATCAATTTGGATATTCAAGTCAATATTTGCCTGTTCTTGTGAAAAGTGATTCTGATTTGATAAATAAAATAATTCGTTGTAAAGTAATAGGCGTAAAAGATGAATATTTAATTGCGGAAAGAGAAGATTAATATGAAGCTAAATCGATTATTTAAAGATGCAACTCCATTGGATATTAAAGAATTTATGACTGATTCACGAGTTGAACTTAAGAAGTCTCTTTTCTTTTGTTTGAAAGGTATGGTTCATGATGGACATACTTTTGTCAACCAAGCGATAAAAAATGGTGCTGTAGCGATTGTATATAGTGATGAGATTGAGTTTGAAGAAGGTATTGAATACATTAAAGTTGAAAATGTTGTACAGGAGTTAAATCGTGTTGCGGCTATTTTCTTTCAAAATCCAAGCCAGAAATTAAATTTAATTGGAGTTACGGGAACAAATGGTAAAAGTACTATCGCAAAAACGATTAAAGAACTTTATAGTCTATGGTCACCTTGTGGTTATAGTGGAACAATCTCAATTGAATATGGTCCAAATAAGGAAAAACCTGATTTTACAACCGATGAAACTGTACCATTATTAAAAATGCTTAATCGTATGATTAAAGCTAATATGAAAGCTGCTGCACTTGAGATATCTAGCCAAGGTTTGGATCAACATAGAGTTGATGCGTTGAATTTTGATATTGCGATTTTTACGAACTTAACACATGATCATTTGGATTATCATGGTAATTTGGAAAGTTATTTTCAAGCTAAGAAGAGATTATTTACGTTAATCAAACCAAAAGGGTGTTCAATCATAAATATTGATGATGCTTATGGCGCACGATTATTCAATGAAATTGAGTCACGAAAGTATAGTTATAGTATTAATGAAACAGCAGATTATCAAGCAAAAGATATTGAATTAAGTGCATTATCGACAAAATTTACGCTTATTGTTCAAGATATGGAGTATCATTTAGAAACTAATTTTGTCTCTGAATTTAATCTATCGAATCTTTTAGCTGTTATTGCTTCTTTACACCAATCGGGATTTACAATTGAACAAATATCAGAACAACTAACGCATCTTCCACAAGTAGATGGAAGAATGGAAGTTATCCAAGAAGGTCAAAGTTTTAATGTGATTGTAGATTATGCACATACACCCGATGGATTTGAAAAAATATATCAATTTGCGGATTCTATTACTCCACCAAACAATAAAATTATTAGTGTATTTGGTTCTGCAGGTAAAAGAGATAGTAAAAAACGACCAATTCTTGGTAGTATCAGTGATAAATATTGTCAAATGATAATATTAACTGAAGAAGATCCAAGAAATGAATCCGCGTTACAAATTGCGCAAGAAATATCAAATGGAATTAAACAAAATAATTTCATTATTGTGTTAGATCGTTATGATGCGATATTACAAGCACTAGAATTAGCTAATAAAAATGATACTGTGTTAATCTTAGCTAAAGGGAATGAACGTTATATAACCCGCCAATTCGGTAAAGAGTATTGGATGGGTGACGATTCTGCAACAAAAGATATTCTCAAGAAATACATTGTTCAAAAGGAGGAACAACTATGACATACAATCAATATATAGATCATACTTTACTTAAGGCAAACGCAACACAAGAGGAATTACTTAAACTTTGTGATGAAGCTAAAGTATATTCATTCGCATCTGTTTGTATTAATCCATTTTGGGTTCCTTTGTGTAAAGAAGCTCTTAAAGATTCTGATGTAAAGGTATGTACTGTAATTGGGTTTCCATTAGGTGCTACTTCAACTGAGAGTAAAGCGTTTGAAACAACAACTGCTTTGAATCAAGGTGCCGAAGAATTTGATATGGTTATTAATATTGGAGCATTAAAAGATAGACAAGATGAAGTTGTACTAAATGATATTAAAGCGGTTGTTAAAGCAGCTCATGGTAAAGTTGTTAAAGTTATTATAGAAACATGTTTACTTACCGAAGAAGAGAAAATTCGCGCTTGCGAATTGTGTGTAATTGCGAAAGCTCATTTCGTAAAAACTTCTACTGGTTTCTCAACTGCTGGCGCAACGTTTGAAGATGTTAAATTAATGAAAGATACAGTTAAAGGTCATTGTAAAGTTAAAGCAGCTGGTGGTGTTAAGTCATCAGAAGATTTAAGAAAAATGATAGAAGCTGGGGCTGATCGAATTGGAACATCAAGTGGTGTTAAGTTAATTCAGGGATTAGAAGCTAATTCTACATATTAACTTGCAATTTATACGTATACTGTTTATAATTACAACGGTAACTTTAGAGAGGAGGGGAGAGAATGCCAAGAGTCGTTATAAAAGAGAATGAAGGTTTAGATGAAGCGTTACGTAGGTTTAAACGCCAAGTATCGCGCAATGGTACCCTCGCTGAAGCACGTAAAAGAGAATACTACGTTAAACCTGGAGTTAAACGTAAATTAAAACAAGAAGCTGCAAGAAAAGCAAGACGTTCAAAATAGAAGCGAAAGCTTCTTTTTGTTTACATTTGCTTGAACATAGATAAAATTGAATTAGAGGTAAACAATGACACAGAATTATAAATTTGAAATTGAAGCACTTACTTTAGAAGAAACACAATTGTTACATGGGTTACAAGATCAGAATTTAAAATTGTTAAAACAAGCTTTTAATCAAGAATTTATACTTAGAGATAATATATTACATGTCAATACGCATGATGCTAAACAAGCACAATTAATATTAGATAGTGTTAACGCATTAATTCGACATCTTAAACAAAACCAATCATTGGATGAAAGAGATGTTATCTATTTATCACAATGTGTTATTGAAAATGCTCAGGAACAATTTTTTAAAGTTTCAAATCAGTTAATCGGTAGAACGGTGAGTGGCAAACCAATCTATGCCAAAACATTAGGCCAAAGTAGATTTATAGATGCACTTAAGGATTTTGAATGTGTAATAGCGTCAGGACCTGCTGGTACTGGTAAAACGTATCTGTCTGTAGTGTATGCTGTATCATTATTAAAGAAAGCTGAAATTAAGAAAATAATTCTTACTCGACCAGTTGTTGAAGCTGGAGAGAATTTAGGCTTTTTACCAGGTGATTTAAAAGAAAAGATTGATCCATATCTAAGGCCATTATATGACGCATTAAATGATGTTTTAGGAATTGAAACCGTAGATAAAATGATTGAGAAGGGTGTAATTGAAATTGCCCCATTAGCGTATATGCGTGGTAGAACGTTTGATGATTCATATGTTATTCTAGATGAAGCACAGAATACGACTAAAACGCAGATGTTAATGTTTCTAACGCGTATGGGATTTCGAACTCGATTGGTTGTTACTGGAGACATAACACAAATAGATTTAAGACAAAGTTCAGGCCTTACACATGCTAAAAAAGTGTTAAAAGATATATCTGAAATAAAATTTATTGAATTGACTAAAATGGATATTGTAAGACATCCATTAGTTCAAAAAATTATTGAATCATATGAAAAGGACGAAAAAAATGGCTAAAGTACTATTTGTTGATGATGAAGTAAATATTCGTAAATTAGTCAGTTATGATTTAAAACATGCTGGATATGATTTTGATGTATGTGAAAATGGACAAGAGGCATTAGATCTAATTCATCAAAATACATATGATGTATGTATTATCGATTGGATGATGCCAAAGCTAAGTGGTATTGAATTGGTAAGGAAGATTCGTCAAGAATCATACGACGCAATATTATTTATGTTAACCGCAAAAGATGAAGAAGAGGATATCGTTGAGGCTTTTGAAGCAGGTGTTGATGATTATATGCGTAAACCATTCTCATCAAGAGAATTAATTTTAAGAATAAATGCTCATTTGAAGAGATTGAAACAAGAACATTCACAAAGTCGTAATATAGGTGATTGTTTAATTGATCTAAATAAACGTACGTGTACGATTAATGGTGAACCCATCTTTTTAACTAAAGTTGAATTTGATTTATTTATATACTTTATTGATCATAAAAATAAAGTTTTATCCCGCGATGATATTTTAAATGAACTTTGGAATTTTGATTATGATGGAGATACAAGGATTGTGGATGTACATGTATTTAAACTTAAAACAAAAGTTAAATCGAAATTATTCGATTTTAAATCAATTCGTGGAGTTGGATACAGTCTAGAGGTTCATAATGAGCATTAAGTTTTATCTAAAAATCGTATTTGGATTTATTCTTTTATTAATAAACGAAAATGTACAATTTGTTGATAAAAACATTTTAATAATTCTTGTTTTCTTCACAATTTTATATTTATTTTTTGATGAAGTAAATGTAAAAAAGATTAAATCTGAAAGACTTTTGTATGAATATCAGGAACAAATGTTTCAAATAAACAAACAATCGAATCTTCGTTATAAACAACTCGAAACAATTATTTCAAACATAAATTTCCCTTTAGCTTTATTAGATAATAAGTCTTCTTTCTTATTAACGAATGATAGTTTCTTACGTATGAATGAGATTACGTCTATTTCTATTTTAAAAGATGATAGTCCTTTGAATAACGATATTAAAGCGTTTATGCGAGAATCATATTTAAAAGAAAGCAATCTACAAAGAAGTTTAAGTATAAATAGTCAAGATTATAATGCTTTATCAATAACCATTTATGAAAATAATCGATTTGTAGGAACATTATTTATATTTCAAAATATTACTAATATATTAGAACGTGAGCGTATACAAAAACGATTTATCGCAGATGCTTCACATGAATTAAAAACTCCTATCTCAGCAATTAAAGGTATGATTGAAATCATTAATAGACCTGATTTCAATGATAATGAAACTTTAATTGATTTCCATAAGCAAATTGAAATTGAATCAAAGCGAATGGAAAATATTATAAATGACATGTTAAATTTATCTCGATTTTCTTCGAAAAATGTATTATTGGATCTAAGTACATTTAATCTTCATGAATTGATTAATGAAGTAAATCGTAGTTATAGTACATTAATTAAAGAGAAGAAATTGAAATTAGATAATGAAGTAAATCCTAGCATTTATATATACGCTGATAAGGATAAATTTTTCCATATTATCTCAAACTTGATTAGTAATGCGATTAAGTCAAGTGATAAGGGGGTTATTAAGTTATACGATAATCTCTCGAATAGTAAATTCGAACTATTTATAAAAGATGATGGAATTGGAATTCATCAAGACGAAATACCATACATATTTGATCGTTATTATAGAGTTGATGAGTCAAGATCAAGACAGACGGGTGGTAGTGGTTTAGGTTTAGCAATAGTAAAGGCATATGTTCAAGCACATAAAGGTCAAATAGAAGCAATTAGTAATTTAAATGTTGGTTCTACATTTGTATTAACTTTCCCGAATTCAATTGTTAAGAATAATTAACGAATCATTAACACGACAGAAACTAACTCATTTAATAAATTTCATATACTATGCTTAGGATTTATCCTAGGAGGAAATATGAAATTTTTTCGATTAATGGTAGTTGGATTAATTTTAAGTTTAGGATTAGTTGGATGTGTTGCAGAAGCACCAGTTGTTGAAAATAAATTAGAAGGAACAATATCGATTGATGGTTCATCAACCGTATTCCCTATTACAGAATTAGTTGCGGAAGAATTTATTGCGATTAACCCAGATGTTAAATTGACTGTTGGTTTCTCAGGGACTGGTGGTGGTTTTACAAAGTTTGCGGCTAAAGAAATTGAAATTTCTGGTGCTTCAAGACCTATCAAGACTGCTGAAGCTGAAGCAACAACAGCAGCTGGAATTGAATATGTTGAATTAATGGTTGCATATGACGGTTTATCAGTTGTAGTTTCAACTGAAAATACGTGGGTTGATTATTTAACAATAGAAGAATTAAATATGATTTGGGGTGCTGAAGCAACAGCTACTAAATGGAGCGATATTCGTGTAGGATTCCCTGATACAGAAATCAAGTTATATTCTCCAGGACATGACTCAGGTACATTTGATTACTTCACTGAGGCTGTAAATGGTAAAGCAGGTGTTATTCGTCAAGATTCTGAAACAGTTAAAATATTCTTTAGTGAAGATGATAATGCGTTAGTAACGGGTGTTGCTGGTGATGCTGGATCTATCGGTTACTTTGGATTTGCTTATTTCGAAGAAAATGCAGATAAACTTAAAGCTGTACCTGTACAAAAAGAAGCAGTTGCAGTAGCTCCAACATATGATTCAATCATGGATGGCTCATACCCATTATCAAGACCATTGTTCATCTATGCGAATGCTGCAGAACTTGAACGTCCTGAAGTATTGGCTTTCGTAGAATTCTATCTTGAAAATGCTGGCGAATTAGCTGCAGAAGTTGGATATGTTTCATTGCCTGAAGAATTGTATACTGAAGCATTAGCTAAATTAAAATAAGTAAAAATACAAAATATGGTCTATTGGCGCCTGAATATAAGGCGTCTTTAGCCTTGTTAAGGAGATAGAATGACTAAAAAGAAATATGTTCTTCAAGAAAAATTCATAGAAATTATACTTATTTTATTCGCGTCAATTTCAATATTTACAACTATTGGAATTGTTTTTAGCTTAATGTTCGAAACAGTTATTTTCTTTTCAGAAGTTTCGATTTTAGAATTCTTTACCTCGATAAGATGGTCACCTGTATTTGATCCTCCTTCATTTGGTGTGTTACCACTTATCACTGGTACATTGTTGATTGCTCTATTATCAAGTTTAGTTTCTTTACCATTAGGATTAGGAAGTGCAATATATTTAAGTGAATTTGCGACATCAAAAACACGTAAAATAATTAAACCAATCATTGAATTATTAGCTGGGATTCCATCCATTGTTTATGGATTCTTTGCGTTGACATTTATAACTCCTTTAATAAGAACATTTTTACCAAACACTGATATTTTTAATGCTCTAAGTGCAAGTATTGCAGTCGGTATTATGACTTTACCAATGGTCGCTAGTTTAAGTGAAGACGCGATGATGGCAGTACCTAATTCAATAAGACAAGGTGCCTATGCATTAGGTTCAACTAAGCTTGAAGTAGCAATACATGTCATTGTTCCAGCTGCATTCTCTGGTATAGCTTCATCCTTTGTGTTAGCGATATCTCGTGCAATTGGTGAAACAATGATTGTAGCAATCGCTGCTGGTCAAACTCCATCTATGTCTTTAAATCCATTTGGTAGTATTCAAACCATGACTGGTTTTATGGTAAATATGGCTTTGGGTGATATTCAACAAGGATCAATCGAATTTAAGACAGTATTCGCGGTTGGAGCAGTTTTATTCTTAATTACATTATTAATGAATATATTTGCGAAATATGTAATTGCGAAGAATAGGGAGGTATATTAATGAATAACTATAAGAAGAAACTTAAAAGAAGACATCTTATTAATAATATTTTTAAATATTTCCTTATATTCATAATATTCATGTCAATTTTTATCCTATGTACTTTATTAGTTGATATTTTTCTAAAAGGGTATAAAACTCTCACATGGGATTTTATTACTAATATGCCTTCGGGAAGGGCTAGTAGAGCAGGTATACTCCCAGCATTAATCGGTAGTTTGGGAGTAATAGGACTAACAGCTTTAATCGCAATTCCTGTTGGTGTTGGTACAGCAATTTATTTAGAAGAATATGCAGATAAACGATCAAAATTCTTCAAATTACTTCAATTAAATATATCAAATTTAGCTGGAGTACCTGCGATTGTATATGGAATTCTTGGATTAGCTGTATTCTCTCAACTACTTAGATTAGGTCCAAGCTTAATTGTTGGCGCATTTACTTTAAGTTTATTGATTTTACCAGTTATTATTGTTTCTTCATCAGAGGCAATTAAAGCAGTACCTAACTCTATACGAGAAGGTTCTTATGCTCTAGGTGTTACACGTTGGAAAACGATAACAGGTGTCATATTACCAATGTCATTACCAGGTATAATGACTGGATCAATACTTGCATTATCACGCGCTATGGGTGAAGCTGCTCCATTAATCATGGTAGGTGCTGTAGGGTTTGTTACATTCTTACCTCAAAACTTATTAGATCGTTATTCAGCATTACCATTAATCGTATTTAATTGGACATCTCGTCCACAAGCTGCTTTTGCAGAAATCGCAGCATCAGGTATTCTAGTAATGTTAATTCTCTTATTATTAACTAATTTAACTGCAATCATTATTCGTAATAAGACACAATCTCGAGTAGATTAGGAGCATAAAATGACAATAAAAGTTAAAGTTGAAAATCTAAATTTCTATTACGGTAGTTTTCAAGCATTAAAAAATATTAATATTGATATACACGAAAATAAGATTACGGCATTAATCGGTCCTTCTGGATGTGGGAAATCTACTTTTATTAAAACAATTGATCGTATGTACGATTTAATTGAAGATACTAAAGCGGATGGACACATATTTTTCGATGAGATGGATCTACTTAAGAAGGATGTCGATGTTGTAGAACTTCGAAAGAGAATTGGAATGGTATTCCAAAAACCAAATCCATTTCCAAAATCTATTAGTGAAAATGTTCTTTATGCAGTTAAAAGACATGGTGATGCAGATAAAATTGATTATAAGAATATTGTTGAAACATCCTTAAGAAAAGCTTCATTATGGGATGAAGTTAAGAGTAAACTAAATCAATCAGCTTTCTCGTTATCAGGTGGTCAACAACAAAGATTATGTATTGCAAGAACACTTGCGACAAAACCTGAAGTTATATTGATGGATGAACCAACATCAGCTTTGGATCCAATTGCTACTTCTAAAATAGAAGAACTTCTACAGGAATTAAAAAAGGAATATACTGTAATTATCGTTACTCATTCAATGCAACAAGCAGCACGTATTTCAGATTATACAGGTTTCTTCTTGAATGGTGAGTTGATTGAGTTTGGAGTTACAAAGGATATGTTTACTAATCCGCGAGATAAAAGAACAGAAGACTACATAACAGGAAGGTACGGATAAAATGGTCAGAATTACAACTGAATTAGAGATGTTTGAAGAGTTAATCTTTTTAATGAGTGAAAAGGTTAGAAAAATGCATGTATGGACGATGGAAATTATTAAAACAGGTGATAAAGAACGCGCTTTAGCTATCGTTGAATTAGATGAATATGTAAATAATGATGAAGAAATGATTAATCGACGTGCACTTGAGGTATTAGCTTTACTTGCACCTTTAGCTTCAGATTTACGTAAAGTTGTTGTTGGAATTAAAATTGCGACAGATTTAGAACGTATTGGAGATTATGCTAAAAGTGTAGCAAGATATGTTATTAAAAACGATAAAATCGATGAGGAATTCTTACCTTATGTTGAAGTAATAAATCATAGTTTTATTAAATTCTATGATGCGACAATGGAAGCATATAAGCTCAAAGATGTTAAATCAGCAATGGAATTGTCAAAATTAGACGAAGAAATTGATGTTACAATTTCTAAGTTATATCAACAAATAGAGAAGAACAACATTGAACATAAAGAGTTGGCAAATATTGTTCCATTTGTAAGTATGTTAAGAAATTTTGAAAGAGCTGGAGATCATACTAAGAATATTCTTGAACATTTAATCTACGAAGTGACTAATCAAAGATATGATTTCGGATAAAGAGCAATTTGCTCTTTTTCTTACTTTTCTGTTTTAAGTTAATTCAAATAAAAGACTATGGTATAATTAAAACGTTATGATGAACTATGAATTTATAAACCAAAGCCATGAATTGTCATGGAAAAATTATAAGCAATTTGTAAATCAAATTACTGCAAGAGTTGAAACTGTACTTAAATTAGATAAGCATTATGATTTTTCAATTATTCTTGTCGAACCTGAAACGATTCGTTCAATAAATTCTGAGTATCGGAATATTGATAAAGTTACAGATGTAATTAGTTTTGCGTCGTTAGATGAAGATAGTTTTATATCACCAGAATCATCAATTGAATTAGGTGATATATTTGTAAATGTTAAAGCTATTAGAGAACAAGCGAATGATTATGGCCATAGTCTAAAGCGAGAATTTTGTTTTCTAATCACGCATGGAATTTTACATCTTTTAGGTTATGATCATATGAAATCCGATGAAGAGGCCATAATGATTCGTTTACAAGAGGAAATATTGGATGAAATCGCAAAACGGTAATCCAATTCAAAAGCTATACTTTAAATTTCGTGTAGCGTTTTATGGACTAATTGAAGGTATAAGATCTGATTTTAGTATTCAATTACAATTTTTCTTTGCGATATGTGCATTGATTGTTGCGTTTGTTTTTAACTTTACGTATATTGAATGGTCGATTTGGCTGATTTGTATTTCATTGGTAATTGCATTAGAATACTTAAACAGTTCATTTGAAAACATGATGGATCGATTAGATCCGAGTTATCATGTTCTTACTAAGAAAGCTAAAGACTTAGGTGCTGCAGCTGTGCTTATATCCGCAATATTTAGTTTAATTATTGGTTTTATATTTGTGTGTCAACACCTATAGGAGGAATTATGAATAAAGATGAAGTACTAAAACTGGCTTTTAAAGCAATGGGGAATGCATATGCACCTTATTCAAATTATCATGTTGGTTCATGTGTAGTTACTAAAGATGGCAATACATTTTTAGGTGCAAATATTGAGAATGCTTCTTTTGGAGCTACAAATTGTGGTGAAAGAAGCGCAATATTTGCGGCATATTCAAACGGTTATCGTAAAGAAGATATTGAATCCATCGCAATTGTAACGGATGGCCATAGAATTGGAGCACCTTGTGGTATTTGTAGACAAGTACTTTCCGAATTGCTTGAAGACACTACACCTATTTATTTATCAAATGGAGTAGATACAATTGAGAAAACAATTGATGACTTGTTACCAATGAGATTTACACAAGAGGATGTAATATGAGTTTTAAAGCTGGATTTGTAGCGTTAATAGGTCGTCCCAACGCTGGGAAAAGCACTTTACTAAATCAAATTTTGAATCATAAAGTTGCTATTGTATCAAATAAAGCTCAAACAACTCGTAATATGATTCGTGGTATCAAAACGACTTCAGATTATCAGATTATATTTATTGATACTCCTGGGATTCATAAACCTCAACATGAATTGGGTAGACAATTAAATCGATTAGCTTTTTCAGCATTAGAAGGGGTAGATGCGATTTATTATCTACTTGATGCGACTAAACCCTTTGGAAAAGGAGATCAATTTGTTTTAGATTTATGTTTAAAACAGAATTTACCAATTCTCTTAATTCTTAATAAAATTGATTTAATTCCTAAGAAGCAATTAATGGAGTTATTATTACAATTTTCCGCAATGGAAATCTTTAAAGAAGTTATTCCCGTAAGTGCAAAAAACAATGATAATATTGAACGCTTATTAGAAGTAACAAGTAACTTTATTCCTGAGCAAGAGAAATTCTTTAGTGATGATAGTATGGTTGATTTTCCTGAATATTTCTATATTACAGAAATTATCCGTGAACATGTATTACATTTAACGAATCAAGAAGTTCCACATTCAGTCGCAGTTACATTAGATAATTTTAAAGAAGACAAAAAATCTATCTTTATTCAAGCAAGTTTAATTGCGGATAGAGATTCTCAAAAAGGAATACTAATCGGTAAACAAGGTACGATGCTTAAAGAAATTGGGCAAAATGCTCGTTTAGAATTAGAGAAACGATTTAATAAACCAGTATATCTAGATTTAATGGTAAAAGTTGATAAAAATTGGCGTAATATACAAAAGCGTTTAAATACGTATAACAATTGGGAATTAGATGAATGATATTACTCAAGTAATTGTATTGAATCAAATGGATTATAAAGAAAATGATGCTTTAATTAAGGTATTTTCTTATGATTATGGATTAATGACGTTTCATGCTAAAGGTATTCGGAAAATTAATAGTAAAAATAGAAGTATATGTATGCCTTATTCGTTAAGTGAATTTATGTTTAATTATCATGAAAACAATCAAATTCAATCTTTACTTCAAGGACAAATTATCCAAAATCACTATAAAATACATGAGGACCTACAAAAAAGTGGAGCTGCATCATTGTGTGTAGAGTTAATTGAAAATCTTATCCATGATGAAAATGATATAGATGTATTACATGAACATTATGATTTCACTAAATTCATATTTGATCAAATTGAAAGTAAAACACGTTTAAATGCGATTATGGCGTTTATGCTTACTTCCTATATGAATTACTATGGAATATCTCCTCATGTAGATTCTTGTGTGTTATGTGACTCTACGAAGATTAACAGCATATCCATAGAAGAGGGTGGTTTAATTTGTAGTGATTGTCAATTAGAACTACATTCTCCCATATATCAAGTAGAATTTCTTAAAGAATTTAGATTGAGTCAGAAAATAAATCAAGAGAATTTTGAAAATTATCTTGCGTATAAAGATGTTAGTCATGATTTAATTCTACTTTTAGTAAAATTCCTTGAATATCACACTGGTATCACTCTAAAGTCTTGGGAATTTATACGTAAATGGTCTATAATAATGTAGTTAATAGGAGATAAATATGGATATTAAATTTGAAACAATTGTAAATCATGCTAAAAATAGTGGTTTTGTATTTCAAGGTTCTGAAATATATGGTGGTTTAGCAAATACTTGGGATTTTGGTCCCCTAGGTGTTTTATTAAAAGAAAATATTAAAAACGCTTGGCGTTTAAAATTCATACAAGAGAGTCCATATAACGTAGAAATTCAATCTGCGATTTTGATGAATCCAAAAGTTTGGCAAGCAAGTGGACATTTAGCGACATTTAGTGATCCTTTAATGGATTGTAAGAAATGTAAAACGCGTCATAGAGCAGATAAATTAATTGATGAAGTTTCAAAAGGTAGTGTTAATGCGTCTACAATGAAGAATGAAGAGATGCAAAACTATATTAAGGAACATCATATTGCATGTCCTAATTGCGGGGCAGAAGATTTTACAGACATTCGTCAATTTAACTTAATGTTTAAGACATTCCAAGGGGTTGTGGAAGACTCGAAGAATACAATTTATTTACGTCCAGAAACAGCTCAAGGTATGTTTGTTAACTTTAAGAATGTACAACGTACAAGTCGTAAAAAAGTACCATTTGGTATCGGACAAATTGGTAAATCATTTAGAAATGAAATTACTCCAGGTAACTTTATATTTAGAACGCGTGAATTCGAACAAATGGAGATGGAATTCTTCTGTCAACCTGGTGAGGATTTAAAATGGTATGCATATTGGAAAGAATTCTGTATGAATTGGTTAACCAATCTTAATGTTAAACCTGAAAATTTACGTTTACGTGAGCATGATCTTGAAGAACTATCACATTATTCAAAGGGAACTGCCGATGTTGAATATAGATTCCCATGGGGATTTGATGAAATCTGGGGAATTGCCGATCGAACTGATTTTGATTTGAAACAACATCAAATTCATTCTGGTTCTAATATGGAATATCTCGATCCAACTACAAATGAAAAATATATTCCGTTTTGTGTCGAACCAGCGGTAGGGGTTGAACGATTATTCTTAACCTTCTTAACTGATAGTTATGAAGAACAGGAATTAGAAAAAGATACTCGTGTTGTTTTACACTTACATCCTTATTTAGCTCCATATAAAGCATGCATTATGCCATTAAGTAAACAACTTTCTGGTAAAGCAGATGAAATATTTGGTGATTTATCTAAATCATTTATGATTGAATACGATGAAGCAGGTAGTATTGGTAAACGCTATAGAAGACAAGATGCGATTGGTACACCTTTCTGCATAACTGTCGACTTTGATACAGCAAACGATAATATGGTTACTGTTCGTCATCGTGATACGATGGCACAAGAAAGAGTTTTAATTACTGACTTAAAAGGATTCATATCAAAACACCTAACATTTTAAGTATGAACGAATCTCTGATTCAAGAAATAAGAGCAAAAGCAGATATCGTTGAAATTATTCAACGTTATTTGCCATTAATTAAGAAGGGCAAAAATTATGTAGCTGTTTGTCCTTTTCATGATGATCATGACCCATCAATGTCGATATCTGAAGATAAACAGATCTATAAATGCTTTGTTTGTGGAGCTGGTGGTAATGTTTTTAATTTCGTAAAAGATTTTGAAAAGATTCAATATAATGACGCAATATTAAAAGTAGCGAATTATGTTTCATTTCCATTAGATGAAAAATACTTGATTGCACCTAGGAAAATCGATCCAAAACTACAATCTCTTTATGATGTATTGAATGAATATGTTAAATATTCACGTTATATTTTAAATACTGAAGATGCTAGTGAAGCAAAGAAGTATTTATATAAACGTGGGTTAGATGATACAGTCATTCAAAAATTTGAAATTGGTTATAATTTAAATAATGATCAAAGTACTAAATTTTTATTAGCTAAGGGATTTACTCTAGAATCTTGTGTAAAAGCTAATATTTCTCGAACAAATGAATTTGGTTCAAAGGATGTCTTCAATCAACGAATTGTATTCCCAATTCATAATCCACAAGGTCAACCAGTTGCGTTTACAGCGCGAACAATGAATCCTAGTGAGAGTAGTAAATATATAAACTCCACAGAAACACCACTCTATATAAAAGGAAATCTACTATACAATTATCATCGTGCAATTAAATCGATAAAACAGACTAGAGAAATTATTATTGTTGAAGGTGTTATGGATGTAATCGCACTAGATCGTGTAAATATAGAAAATGTTGTTGCGACATTAGGTACTGCTTGTACAAGGGAACAAATTAGTTTAATTCAAAACGCAAGTAATAATGTTGTCTTGTGTTATGATTCAGACACAGCTGGTCAAACCGCAACGCTTAAGCTTGCTCGATTGTTAATTGCGAATCGATTAAATGTATCGATTATTCAAAATAATACCAATTTAGATTTAGATGAGATTATTGAACAAAAATCAAAAGATGCATTAATTCGATTGATGTCACAGAAAACTTCTTATTTAGATTTTTTCTTCAATTACAGTATCAAACGTTTAGATTTAGAGAATTATAATCAAAAGAAAGAATTTACAAAAATAATCTTGGATGAGATTAATAATTTAAAAGATAAATTCGATCAAGAACATATGCTAGATCGATTGATGCAAGTAACTCAATTTACACGTGATCAATTAGATTTATTAAGAGATAAACCTGTTCAACCTAAAGTGGTTTATAAACCAACAAACGTTAAAAAAGTTGATTTAAATCAATGGGCTGAAAAAGAAATTATTGGACAGATGTTATTTAGTGCTCAAGCAGTTCTTGATTTTAGACAAGAACTTGGATATTTCATACTTGATGAGTATCAAAAGCTTGCTTTAACCATAATAAACTATTATAGAAATCATGAAGAATTAGTAATTGCGGATTTTATAAGTACTTTAGATGACAAGTCTATGATAGAATTAGTTACTCAGATTGTTGAAAGTGATATTTATTATCGTAATTACTCAATTGAGGCTTTACAGGACGCTATCCTACAAGTTAAAATTAATAACCTGGACATTCAGATAGAGAATTTCAAAACTACGTACAGAGATGACTTATCACTCAATTTAAATCAATCTCGTTTGAATGAATTCCAAGAATTAATAAAGATTAGACGTGAATTATTCCAGATGAAAGGGGATCGAAATCATGGCAAATAGCATCAAGACACTCGATGAACTAAAGAAAGAGTTATTAAATAAATTTAAGAAAAAAGGGGTATTAACCCAAGATGATGTCGATAAGGAATTATCTATTTATGATCTAAATGATGAAGAAGGCACTGAATTTATTGAGTCTCTTTTAACGATGGGTGTAAAACTAAGCGATGAAGTTATTATCGAAGATGATGTTGATTTAAATGATAATCCACTTGTTGTTGAAGATATTGAATTAAAAGAAGATTATTTATCGGACGAAGATGAAGAGTCAAACGACGATAACTACAATATGAACTATGCTTCATCGAATCAAGCTAGAGTTAATGATCCGGTTAAGCAATATTTAAAAGAAATCGGACGTGTTGAATTATTAAATTCTACATTAGAAACAAAATATGCGATTGAGATTAGAGATGGAGTCGAAGTTTATAATCGTTTAAAGAAAATATTATATCGTTGGTTAAGTTTTGATTCAATTGAATCAGAAACATTCGTACAAGCATCTTCTCATTTAAGCATTGATTTTGATCTTTATGAGTCGTTTAAAGAAGCGGATCACAGTTCTTTTGATACTACTTTGTTTGCGGTCACAAATCGTTTAAAAACATTTATGTATCGCTTAGATACCTTAAATTTAGAATTTATTAAAGTTAAGGAATTCAATGGTTTTGATAAAATTGAAGCAAATATGACAGCAGTTCAAATTTATCGATTATTAACACCACACTTCCCGTTATTAGCTAACCTAATTCATGATTTCAAACCTGATACAGAACCATATAGAGTATATGCATTTAAGAATTTAATCTTTAACCTATCGAATGAATTTGATCAAGTTAAATCATCTATTGAAGCTGATTTAAAAATTATTGATACAGGTGATTTCGCTAAACAAGAACTTATCTCTGCGAACTTACGTTTAGTGGTTTCAATCGCTAAAAAATATGTTGGTAGAGGAATGTTATTCTTAGATTTAATTCAAGAAGGTAACATGGGGTTAGTCAAAGCTGTAGAAAAATTTGATCATACTAAAGGATTTAAATTTTCAACTTATGCGACTTGGTGGATTAGACAAGCAATTACGCGTGCAATTGCGGATCAAGCACGTACAATTCGTATTCCTGTTCATATGGTTGAAACAATTAATAAACTAACTCGAATTCAAAGACAACTTGTTCAAGATTTAGGTCGTGATCCAAGTGCTGAAGAAATTGCGGCTAAGATGGAAAATATAACTCCAGATAAAGTTAGAGAAATTCAAAAAATCGCATTAGAACCTGTATCACTTGAAACACCAATTGGTGAAGAAGATGATTCACATCTTGGTGATTTTATTGAAGATAAAGACGCAATGTCACCTGATGAATATGCAAACAACCAATTATTAAAAGATGAGATTAACAATATTCTTCAAGGTTTAACTGAACGAGAAGAAAAAGTACTTCGATTACGTTTTGGACTATATGATGGACGTACACGTACACTTGAAGAAGTTGGTAAAGAATTTGATGTTACTCGTGAACGTATTCGTCAAATAGAAGCAAAAGCTCTACGTAAATTAAAACACCCAACTCGTTCAAAACGTTTAAAAGATTTTAACGATAAATTATAATGCTTAATAAACGATTACAAGCAGTTTCAGAATTAATTGAGCCATGTGATGTCCTAATGGATGTAGGAAGTGATCATGGCTTTTTACCTATGTATTTATTACAAAACAGAATAGTTAAACATGCGATTATTGGAGATCTTAATATTGGACCACTTGATCAAGCTAAGAAGAATTTTATAAATTATGAATCCTTAAACGCAACATTTGTTCAATCAGATGGTATAAACGGGTATGTTGAACCGATAGACTGTGTTGTTATTGCAGGAATGGGTTTTGAAACAATTCAATCAATAATCGAACAAGATAAAGATCGTTTTAAAGAATTTTCACAGATTATTATTCAATCAAATACAAAAATTGAAGAGTTAAGAAAATATCTCAATGATAATAATTTTAGAATAACTGATGAATCTATAATCAAAGATAGAAAATATTATTATCCAATAGTTAAAGTTAAATATGATTTAATTCATCAAAAATTAGATGAAAAAGAAATATTGTTTGGACCAATCTTAATTAAGAAGAATAGCGATGTATTTATTAACTATTTATTATTTAAAAAAACTGTTGAAGATAAAATTCGAATCGCACAAAAAAAAGAATCCTCAGAAAGGATTCAATTAATTAATTCTTTATTAAACTCTAAATAAATACTTTTATCGCATTAATCGCTTCTATAGGATTTTGATTATCACGTAATGCGTTACAGTATGCGATTACTTGATTAACAAGATATGAAGGGGTAGATGCACCTGCTGTAATTGCGATACGATTAAATTGTTTTAAATCTTTTTCAAACAATGCGATGACAGTCTCAACTTGATAAACATTTTTAATACCTTTATTTGTACCAATGCGTGCTAACATACGTGTATTATTAGATTTAGGATCACCAATCACAATTAAACAATCGATATTTTCTAATTTAAGTATTGCTTCTTGACGTGTACGAGTTGCATTACAAATCTCATCACTAATGATTGCTTGAGGATACTTTTCTTTTATAAAATCAAGTAATTCTTTGATTTCAAGAATACTCATCGTAGTTTGATTTGTCACAAATATCTTGTCGGAATTAAAGGATAATTCATTAATAGAGCTTAAATCTTTGATAAAATGTATGTTATTTCGATCAATATCACAAATTGCTTCAGCTTCAGGATGGTTTTCTTGGCCAATATAGAGTATAGTATATGCTTGGTCAAGGTAAGTTTGTATCAAATTTTGTGTAGAAATTACATCTTCACAACTAGCATCAACTGTAATTAAGCCCTTTTGTTTAGCTTTTTCAATAACATTAGCACTAATTCCATGAGCAGAAAAGATTACAACACCTTCATCAACTTGGTCTAATAAATCAAACCTAGTATTACCTTTTGATTCAACGGTTTGAATTCTAAAGTCCTTCAATGCATCTACAACATAACGGTTATGTACCAATTCACCTAGAATTGTTATCTTCTTATCTGGATATTGTTTAGCAGTTTCTTTAGCAATCATGATTGCTTTAACAACACCTTTACAAAAACCACGAGGGTTTACTGTTATAATTTCCATTTTTCACCTCTTTTAATATGATAGCATACTTTTATATTTTGATTGAAAACACTATAATGTGTACGAGGTATCTCTATGACGATAAGACAAGATAAACGATTAGAACAATTCTTAAATGATAAGCATTTTAAGGATGAAACAGAAATTCAAAAACAAGCTTTCTCTAGTATAGTAAAGGGCAAAGATGTAATTGCGATTTCAAAAACAGGAACTGGAAAGACATTAGCGTATTTAATGCCTTTATTTAAACGTATACAACCTGAAGAAGGTAGAATTCAAGCTTTGATACTTTCTCCTACACAAGAATTAAGCCAACAAATCTTTACTGTTGCGAAAGAACTACAAGCTTACTTTCCTGAAATTCGTATTATGCGAGTTACAAAAGGGGAAGATCGTAAAAAGTTTGAAAAGGCAGATAACAATCAACCCCATATTATTATCGGAACTGTTGGGAAATTAAGTTCATTATTTGTAGATGAGTCTACTTTAAGGCTTGATTTAGCCAATATTCTTGTAATAGATGAAGCTGATATGATGCTTGATCCACGTAACTTAGAAGAAATTGATGCATTAGCTGGTAAGATGGATAAACATTTACAAATGTTAGTCTTTAGTGCAACGATTCCAGATAATATGAATGCATTTATGCGCTCGTATATGCACCAACCTAAATTAATAAAAATTGATGAAGATTTAAAATTTGATCCAAATATTGAACATATTTTAATCCCATTTAAGAGCGATGATCATTTAAAAGTATTACAATTATTACCGCATATTAATCCTGCTCTATGTTTAATATTCGTAAATCATCAGAGTCAAATTGAGTCATTAAGTGCTAAATTTGATGAAGAGGGTATTCGTCATTTAGTTATTCACGGTAAGATGAGTGCTCGTGAAAGAAATCAAGTATTACGTCAAATCCAAGAAGGACAATATACCTATATTATTTCAACAGATGTCGCTGCGCGTGGGTTGGATTTGGAACAAGTAACTGATGTAATATCATTGGGTATTCCAAATGATTTAAGCTTCTATACACATCGTGCTGGACGTACAGGTCGTGCAGGGAAATCAGGTAGAGCTTTTGCGTTCTATTTTGATAAAGATGTAAATAAAGTACTTCAATTAATTAAGAATGGAATTAAATTTAACCATAAGGCATTAAACAAAACAGGGTTAAGAGAACTTAAACCAATCGATTATAAGCATCAACATAAAGCAAGTCCATTAGACATCGAAATTGCGACAATTGTGAAGAACAGACCTAAAAAAGTTAAACCAGGTTATAAGAAAAAAATTACAATTGAAATTGAACAATTGAAACGTAAAAAGAAACGTCAAATGATTCAAAACAGTATCAAAGAGCAACAAAAATTTAAGTCTAAAATGAAACAAATCGAAAAAGGAAAACAAGAGTAATTAATTACCCTTGTTTTTTATCATCATTTGAATTTCAGCTTTTAATTCTTCTACTATTTTTTCTTGTGGGACAGAACGAATATAAACACCTTTCTTAAACAATAACGCTTCTTTATGACCACCTGCAACTCCAATATCAGCACGTGATGCTTCTTGTGGACCATTAACGGCACATCCCATAATCGCAACAGTTATATCTTCATTTAGTTGATCAAGGTATGTTTCCATTTCTTTTACGATCGGTAACATATCATATTGAATTCTACCACATGTTGGACAAGCAATTAAATTAGCTACTTTATCGTATAAATCAAAATTCTTTAGTAATTGTTTCGCTACTTTCAATTCTTCACTAGGATCATCACTCACAGAAATACGCATTGTATCTCCAATACCTAAATGAATTAATGTCCCAAGAGCAGCGGATGATTTAATCGCAGCTGATAATAAAGCACCCGCCTCGGTTACACCTAAATGCAGAGGATATGGAAATACTTCAGAAGCTTTTTGATAAACAGCAATTGTTAATGGAACTTCTGAAGATTTAAATGATAATACAATATCCTCAAATCCGTTTTCTTTTAACAAATTTACATGATATGTTGCACTTTCAATCATCGCTTCAACACAAGGTTTTCCGTATTTAGATAGAATATCTTTTTCAATTGAACCTGAGTTAATACCGATTCGAATTGGTATTTTTTTTAATTTACACGCTTCAACAACCTGTTTTATATGATCCGGATTTTTAATGTTTCCTGGATTTAATCGTATCTTATGAATTCCATTTTCAATCGCGATTAGAGCTAATTTATAATTGAAATGTATATCTGCTACAACAGGTATATTTACTTGTTGAACTATTTCTTTGATTGCCATTGCGTCTTCTTCATCAAGAACCGCAACACGTACAATTTCACAACCATTCCCAGCTAATGTTTTAATTTGCATTACAGTAGCTTCTACATCTTTTGTTTTTGTATTCGTCATGGATTGAATAATGATTCTATTCTGACCACCAATTTGAACATCCTTTACCATAACTGGACGAGTATTTAATCTTTTCATATGCTCCTTTACCAAGTATAATCTATGTTAATTTATACTTAAATGCATTATAATACAAATGGTTATGAAAAAGAGTACTCAAGCACAAAAATTTAGAATCCAACAAAAGTCGGATGATTATATAAAACAATTTAAACCAAGATTAAATGTGTTTATCGCAATAATCCTTTTTCTATTTGTAATCGTTTGGTTAAATCTATTTTCGATTCAGATTATTAGAAATAATGAATATTCCACAAAACTTATAAATTTCACGAAGACCTATCAATATATTGCATCACCACGTGGTGAAATAATGGATCGAAATGGTGAAATACTCGTATCGAATCAAGAACGTTTAGCGATTATTTATTATCCGCCTTTAAATATTACTTCATCTGAAGAATGGAATTTAGCTTATCAATTCGCTAATGATTTTGAAGTTGATATAAGCACTTTAAATCAACGTGATTTAAAAGATGTCTATATGATTAATTATCCTGATGAGGTTAAAGCACTTATTACGGATAGTGAATGGGATGATTATTATGATGATAAGATTACGGATGATGGAATTTATCAATTAAAAATACAACGTATTACCACTAGTGATACTTCAAAATTGACTGAGATTCAAATTAAAGCTTATCAAATTAAACAAGCAATGAATCAAACACCACGGTTTAGTCAAAAGATTATTAAAGATAATGCGACGGTTGATGAAGTGGCATATTTAATCGCAAATACTAAATCTTATAAGGGTTTTGACGTATTTGTATATTTTGATCGGTCATATCCTTATGATTCGCTGTTAAAAGGCCTTTTAGGGACCGTTACGAGCTCAAAACAAGGTTTGTTATCAGAAAGACTCAATTATTATTTGGCCCTAGGATATTCAAGAAACAGCTCTATGGGAAGAAGTGGAATTGAGCTACAATATGAAGCATTATTAAAAGGTCAAGATACTGCATATGAAGTAGCGTATAACAGTGAAGGACTCGCTTTATTTGAAGAAGCGATTGTTGGACAAAAAGGGCAGAATTTAAAACTATCAATTGATTCTTCTTTACAAAGACAAGTTGAATCAATCATAACGAATGTATTTGTAAATGAAGCGAACAATGTTAACCGAAAATATATGGATACGATATATGTAGTTGTGAGTGATCCGAGTACAGGTGATATCTTGAGTATGGCAGGGATGAAAAAGGATGAAGAACTTATCTATAATAATCCTGTCGCAACCTATACTGAATCATTAGCGGCTGGATCATCAATAAAAGGCGCAACAATGTATTTAGGTCTAAGTGAAGGTCTTGTTAAATTTAATGAAGTTATCGTGGATGAACCGATTAAAATAGCAGATACACCAATAAAAAAGAGTTTGAATAATTTAGGTAGAGTTAATGATTTAATGGCTTTAGCTAAATCAAGTAATGTATATATGTTCCATATTGCGATGAGATTAGGCGGAGCTAATTATGTGTACAATGGTCCTTTAAATATTAATGTTTCAGCATTTGATAAGATTCGTAATACGTTTAGTCAATTTGGACTTGGAACTTTAACTGGAATAGATGTTCCAAATGAAACATTGGGATACATTGGGACATCAACATTAGGTGGACATCTGTTGGACTTTGTAATTGGTCAATTTGACACCTATACAACAATGCAGTTATCTCAATACATTAATACAATCGCAAATGATGGGGTAAGAGTTAAACCTAGATTATTATTAGAAGCAATCCAAACTGATTCCGAAATTACAACCTATCAAAATCCTGTATCTGTATTATCTGTACTAGATGATATACCAGCCATAGAACGTGTTCAACAAGGATTTAGATTATGTGTTACCGATGGATATTGTTCATCATTAAACAGTTTGCCAGTAGAAGTTGCGGCTAAAACTGGTACAGCAGAATCCTTTATGACGGATGAAGAAGGTAATTATTTTGATTCACCAAATTCAATGCTAGTATCTTATGCACCTTATGACAATCCTGAGATTTCTATTGCTTGTGCAATCCCTCATGCATGGAATTCAACCACGCAATCGAATCTTTGTTTAAAGATTAGTAACGAAATTTATGCATACTATTTTGATTCAAATAAAAACTAATGACAAATTTAATATATTTGTGCTATATTAATATAGCGTAGCGAGGAAAATGGAATGAGAGAAAATTTAACTTTAGTTTGTACAGAGTGTAAAGAAGAAAATTATATTAACACTCGTAACAAAAAGAAACATCCAGAACGTATGCAGGTCAATAAATATTGCCCTCGTTGCAATAAGCAAACCGTTCACAAGGAGAAAAAATAAAAAGGCCGAAAGGGCTTTTTTGTTAGGTTATGGAAATAAGAACATTAACGCTTGGTATGTACCAAACGAATACGTATTGTATTGTTCATGATAATAAAGCTATTATTATTGATCCTGTATCTAAAGCAGATCGAATTCAAAGTTTAATTAAAGAGAATGAAGTTCTCGTTGGTATATGTTTAACCCACGGACATTTTGATCATATAGGTGCTGTTGATGATTTAGTCGATATTTATCATTGTCCAGTATTTATTCATAACGATGATATTGAGATGACTCAGGATCCAGATAAAAATTATTCTCAAACAAAAAAGATTAAATTGAAATCTAAATTAACACCTTATACAGACCATATGATTGTTCAATCGATTGAATTTGAAGTATATCATACGCCTGGTCATACAAAGGGATCTGTATGTTTAAGATTTGGGACGCATTTGTTCACAGGTGATACTTTATTTAAAGGTAGTATTGGACGGACAGATTTATATGGAGCTAGTGCTCAAGATATGAAACAAAGTTTACGTTTCATTCGATCATTAAATGAAGATTTAACCATATATCCAGGGCATGATGGAATTACACAATTATTTGATGAATTAAAAAGAAATCCATATTTATAGAAACAATTAATTTGTTTCTTTTTTTATAGGAAAGTAATTATTATATTCATATAAATAAGTATGGATTATGAAAAACAATTTAAAAAATTAATCGTAAATGCGCTTGATCTTAATGCGAGTGATATTCACATGCAAATTACTGAGAATAATTTTAAATGTGAATTTCGTACACTTAACGGATTAATTCATAATAATTCTGTGAAAATAACAAATGAATTTTTTGAATACATTAAATATGTTTCTAACATAGATTTGTTAACTGGATTAAAGCCTCAATCAGGACGTATTAAGATTAAAATAAGTCACAAAGATTATTTTATACGTTGTGCATACTTTAAAAACTATTTAATTGAAACAATCGTATTAAGAATACTTAATCCTAAATTCCCATTATCGATAGATCTATTATTTGGTAAAACAAATTCATCTATAATACGAACATATTTGGAACATAAGAGTGGTTTAATATTATTTTCAGGAAGTACAGGAAGTGGTAAAACAACAAGTATGTTTACATGTTTAAAAGAACTTAGTAATTTCAAAATATATTCCATTGAAGATCCAATAGAATTCTATTACGAAAATCTAGTACAACTGGAGGTTAATACGAATCATTCATTCAGTTTTAATGACGCAATTAAACAAGTACTAAGGCATGATCCAAATATTATTGTAATTGGAGAGATTAGAGATGAAATTGAAGCTAATGCGGCGATTAGATGTGCACTAAGCGGACATTTAGTTATTTCCACAATACACGCTAACAGTACTCTGATGACAATTGAAAGGTTAAAAGATATGGGAGTGGATATAAATTTGCTTAATCAACTAGTTAAATTAATTGTTTATCAAGAATTAGTTGTAGATGAGGTAAATAATGTTAGAAAAGCTCAATTTACGATTTATAAAAATTAATAAAAAGCTTGATATTTATGAACTTGAGTTGTTTCTAGAATTAATCAAGAATCATTTAAACTGGGAACATATATTAGAGATCCTAAGTTTACCAAGTAATGAAAATTTAATACTAGATCGAATTGATAAAAACGCATATAAAATCAATCAATACTGCATAAACAAAATTAATAAGGCAGATCGTATATATTGGTTAATTTATCGAACGATCACAAAGAGATTACTCATCCAACAATTTAATAAATCATTTATATACCCGATTTTCTTATGGCTTATGAGTTTAAATTTAATTACTTTCTTAATGTTATATATTATGCCTTCCACAATTAACACATTTAATTCTTTCTCAAGTGTAAATAATTCATTGAATATACTGATTTTAGTTATTCAATTCTTGATAGGGGTTCAATGGGGATTGATACTAATACTAATGTTTGTAATAACTACTGTTAAATATAGAAAAATTACATCCATTTATTTAAAGTTTTTTAAAAATAATAAGAAGAATATCTTTGTTTATTTAATAAGTTATTTGTATTTAATCGATCTTGTAAGTTTAATGAATTTAAATCTAAACATTGATACACAAATGAATATATTAAAGCAAATTGAGTTTCCAATGTATCTAAATATTAGTGATAAAGTTATCGATAATCTTAAAAGTGGAATTTCAATTAAACATGCGTTTGAATATTTAGATTCTACATTTTTAAAGATTATTGCGATTGAAGATTATGAACGGAAAATGGAAGAACGGATTAATAATTATTTAATAGTACTAAGAAAACAGATAGAAATAAGTATAAAAAAATATGCGAATCTATATACCGCATTTGTATATCTACAAATAGGTGTAATGGTATTAATTGTTTACTCGATACTTTTATATCCACTTAAACTTTTAGAAGGAATGAACTTATGAAAAAAGCATTTACATTATTAGAAATGATCTTTGTTTTATCAGTTATTAGTTTGATTTTTATGTTAACTATTCCTAATATTCAAAAATCTTTGAATATTCTCCATTCAAAAGGTTGTGATGCACAGTTAAAGTTGATTGATGCGGCAATCCTACAATATGAGCTTGAGTTTCAAACACAACCAATGACAGTTGATGATTTAGTGAGTGAATCATATATCAATGAATCTCAAACAGTTTGTCAAGATAATCGAGCAATTGATATTGAAGATGGTCAAGCTTATGCAAATTAAAGCATATTCAGTTTTAGAAACAGTTTTAATATTATTTATCGTGACAAGCATAAGTTCTATTTTTGTATTAAAGAAACCTTACATTTCAAAAAAAGATGAAATTATTTCTTATATAATTAACGAACAATTCCATGCATTTGAATATCATAAAAGAGTCGATATTGATCATCACTTAATCCAAGATACCATTTGGTTCAATATGAGTGGAAATGTTAATGAAGCTAATACAGTAGAAATATATGGATCAAACGAAGCATTTAAAATTATGTTACATACTGGTCGAATTCGTGAATAAAGCATTTACTTTAATTGAGACATTATTAATTCTATTTATATTAACAATTATGATGAATCTACTTATTAATCTCATACGTTTAGATTCTCATATTGAAAATAAATATTACTTAGAAGGGGAGGAATTACAATAAATAAAGGATTTACATTAGTTGAGATATTAATATCAGCGTTATTCTTATTTCTAATAACTCCAATTTTTCTAAATACGTATAAATTTATACTAAATTATCCGAATAATTTTACTGTTAGACAAAATAATATTGGAATACTTCAATTAAGAAGAAGTTTAAGTTTAGGTAGAAATCATGTTATTGAAAATGATTCCATTTGTATGAATTTTAAAGATGATGAAATGTGTTTTGAATTAAATGATTCAAATCTTATTGCAACACCAGGAACTCAATATTTCTTAATAAATATAGATGAATTGAATTTTGAATTTAATGAAGGCTGGTTATATATCAATTTTCAATCACTTAATAGAAACTATGAATATAGGTTGATACGTTGTGAAGAAAGCTAATGTATTATTCATATTCTTGATTTTCTTTATTTCATTCATCGAATTGTATTCGATAAATATCAAAATTCTTCAACAAAAAACATATGAATATAATCATATTGAATATTTAACTAAGTTTTCTTTTGCGGAATCAGAAGTTATTATCGCAATAATAGATAAATTCCATAAATACAAAATGGAGGATTTTGAAATTGATACTGAATTAGGAATTGCATATATATACTTTATTGATGAAATTTCGTATATCTATTTTGATTTTGAAACACCTGTTTATGCTCGTTTAGATTATGATTTAGTATATGATAGTTGCTACAATTATGAGTTAATAAATGAAGGATTATTTCCTGTAGTTGACAAAATAAAATCATAGACTAAAATTAATATGGCTAAAGGAGATAAAATATGATTATCGTAAACGATTTAAGACCAGGAATAACGTTTGAATATGAAAATAATATCTATAGTGTAATTGAAACTACGCACAATAAAACAGCAATGCGCCAAATGATTGTAAAATCAAAGGTTCGCAATTTAAGATCTGGAACTATTGTAGAACTTTCATTTACTGGAGGAGATAAAGTAGAAGCTGCACATATTGATAAAAAGGAAATGCAATATCTTTATGATGCTGGTGACGCATTAGTATTTATGGATACAAGTAGTTATGAACAAATTGAAATCCAAAAAACTAATTTAACATGGGAAATGAATTTCTTAAAACCAAATGACAATGTTAACATTTCTACGTATGAAAATGAGATTTTAGGACTAATTTTACCAGACAAAGTAACTTTAAGAATTATTGAAACAGAACCTGCAGTTAAAGGTGATACAGCAACAAATGCATTGAAGAATGCTAGAGTTGAAACTGGACTTCAAATACGAGTTCCTATGTTTATTGAAGAAGATGAAATGGTTATTGTTAATACTATAGATGGAAAATATCACAGTAGAGCATAATTGCTTGACAATATTTTAACAATCATTTATTATACTAATGTACTTCAGGGCAGGGTGAAATTCCCGACCGGCGGTAAACCCCGCGAGCCGTAAGGCAGAACTGGTTCGATTCCAGTGGCGACAGTAAAGTCTGGATGGAAGAAGATTTTTCTTTTTATCGTAAAGCCCGGAGTCTCGGGTTTTTCTATATAAGGAGGAAAAAAATGAAAAACACAAGATTACTTGCCTTAATTGGTATCATGACTGCTTTGTCTTTCGTATTGTATCTAATCGAAATTCCAGTTGGTTTCTTGTTTCCGAGTGCTCCATTTTTACAGATCGATTTCAGTGATGTACCAGCTATACTTTTAAGTATTGCATATGGTCCTTTTGTAGGAATCATTGTTGGTCTGTTTAAGAATGTGTTGCACTTTGTATTCAAGTCTCAAACACCTGCTGCTTCAGGAGAAATTGCTAATTTCTTTGCAGGTATTGCATATTTCTTACCAATCTCACTCTTTTATTTCTTTAATAAGAATAATAAGAAATTCAAATTAGTTCAAAATATTGTGCTATTTGCGATTGGTACTGGTTTAATGGTTTTAGTAATGATTTGGATTAATTTCAACATTACATTACCACTATATGGTATTACTGGTACTCCTGAGAAATGGGCATTTGTTAATGCTATTACACCATTTAATATCTTTAAAGGTGTATTATTAGCGATTGTTACACTTCTAATTTATCCTAGATTAAGTAAATTCTTATTGAAATAGATGTTTGAATACGCGTGATTGGTTGCCTATGTTATAATAAACAAGAGGTTATTTCATGGAAACCCTATCACGAGTCAAAAAAAATCAAGTATTAAGAAATACAATTGAAAATGACCGCGAAGAAGAACTGGTTTCACCAGCTCTTTCTTCATATGCGGAAAGATTGAATAAAATTAATCCAATGCTAACTCGCACGAGTGTGTTAAGTTCAAGTGAACCTTATCAAGCTTTACATTCTAGAAGAGAAAAATCATTGGATTTTGATACTAAACCAATCAAAACAAACACAGTTGAAACAGAATATATCAATGACTTCTTAGAAGAAGTTAGAAATTATAATCTAAAAAAAGGGTATCGAAGTGAATTTGATACTGACTTAGAAGTTCTTAAAAAGAGTGAAGTTAAAGAACTAAAAGCCGAACCGATAAAATCTGCAATTTTCGAAGAGAAGAATCAAGCTGATTTAACTCAAGAAATTAAAATGATTATAGAAAATGACTTTAATGATTTACCTATAGAAAACATAAAAAATGATTCTGAAGATATAAATCAAGTACTCGAAGAAACTCAAAAGTTAAGAATTCAATTAAATGATTATGAAAAAGAGTTAATTGATATGAATGAATCTGTTATGTCATCACATCGTGTTTTGAATATTGTGGTATTCATATTGGTATTAGTATTAGTGGTTATGTTAGGTTTTGCGGTTTATTGGGTATTATATTCAAAAGGATATTATTGATGAAATTAAATATAGCAATTGATGGACCAAGCGCATCGGGCAAAAGTACGATTGCGAAAGCTTTGGCCAAACGATTAAATTATACTCACCTTGATACTGGTGCTATGTATCGAGCTTGTACTTATAAAGCATTAAAAAACAAAATTAATACAAATAGTGAGGATGATTTAGTAAAAATGGTTAATGATAGCCATTTTACTTTTGATGATTTAGGACATATACATTTAGATGGTAAAGATATAAGTTCGAAAATTCGATCAAAGGATATTGATTTATTAACATCAACTATCGCACAATTTCCTAAATTGAGAGAAAGTCTTGTTCATATCCAACAAAACATAGCAAAAGACAAAGGGTATATTTTAGATGGAAGAGATATTGGATCTGTTGTGTTACCAGATGCGGAAGTTAAGATATTCCAAACTGCGAGTATTGAGTCTCGTGCAAATAGACGTTTCAAAGATTATATAGATAAAGGTATTGAAATAAATTATCAAACTATATACGATGAAATTAAGTTAAGAGATGCACAAGATCAAAATAGAACACATTCACCTTTAATTAAGACAGATGATGCTTATTTATTAGATACTTCTAATTTAAATATTGAAGAATCTGTTGAGAAGGTTTATGAAATTGTATTATTAAAATTAAAAGAGAGGAGTGATTGATATGATTGATGGTGTAGTTGCGATTGTCGGAAGACCGAATGTTGGAAAATCAACAATATTTAATCGCATTATAGGAGAACGTTTATCAATTGTTGAGGACAGTCCTGGCGTTACTAGAGACCGTATATATTCTAAAGCAAATTGGTTAACCAAAGATTTTAGAATTATCGATACAGGTGGTATTCAAGTTGAAAATGCGACTTTCCAAGAAGAAATTCGTGTACAAGTTGAAATTGCTATTGATGAAGCTGATGTCATTATTTTTGTTGTGAATGGTAAAGAGGGTATAACAGATGATGATCGTTATATCGCAAAAATGTTACATAAAACAAACAAGCCGATTATCTGTGCAGTAAACAAAACAGATAATAAGGATTTGTTACACAATATCTATGAATTTTATGCATTAGGTGTTGAAGAGATTATTGCAGTAAGTGGTGTGCATGGGATTGGGATTGGGGATCTTTTAGATAACATTATTTCTAAATTTCCAGCTAAATCACAAAAAGAAAAAGAAGGCACAATTAAATTCGCTATTATTGGTAGACCCAACGTTGGTAAATC
The DNA here is from genome assembly GCA_942492995.1 of uncultured Erysipelotrichaceae bacterium. Classification (GTDB taxonomy): domain Bacteria; phylum Bacillota_I; class Bacilli_A; order Erysipelotrichales; family Erysipelotrichaceae; genus UBA2212. Next base: position 617,636 of record OW818653.1, on the reverse strand, counting down.
ATCATTAGTAAATGCGATTTTAAATCAAGAACGTGTCATTGTATCTGATATAGAAGGTACTACACGTGATGCAGTGGATAGTGTGTTTAGACATGAAGGTAGTGACTATGTTGTTATAGATACCGCGGGAATTCGTAAACGTGGTAAAGTTTATGAAAATATTGAGAAATACGCTGTTTTAAGAGCGTTGCAAGCGATTGAGAGAGCTGATGTAATCTTATTTGTCATCGATGGAGTAACAGGTATTCGTGACCAGGACAAGCATGTTGCAGGTTATGCTCATGAAGCTGGTAAACCTATAGTTATTGTTTATAATAAATGGGATGTTGTTACAAAAGATGAATCGAGTATGATAAGAATTACTGAAGAGATTCGTAAAGAATTCCTTTACCTATCATTTGCTCCAATCTTATTTGTCTCTGCTAAGAATAAACAACGTATTAATTTAATTATTCCTACAATTAATCGATTATATGAATATAGTCATTTAAGAATTCAAACAAATGTTTTAAATGAAGTTATTATGGATGCTCAGATTATTACGCCTCCACCAACACATCAAGGAAACCGTTTGAAGATTCTATACGCTGCACAAGTAGCTGTAGCGCCACCTACAATCGTATTATTTGTTAATGATCCTAAACTATTACATTTCTCATATCGTAGATATTTAGAAAATCGACTTCGCGAAGCATTTATATTTGAAGGAACACCAATTCGTATTATTGCACGAATAAAGGAGTAGAAAAATGAAAATAGCTATTATTGGTAGTGGTAGTTGGGGTACTGCTTTAGCTCAAGTTCTTGCTGATAACCAACATGATGTTACAATTTGGGGAAGAAATTTAGATGAACTAGTAGATATTCAAGTTCATCATATGAATGAAAAGTACTTTCCTGGAGTAACAATTAATGAAAATATACAGGCGAGTACTGAAATTACACCGTTACTAGATGCAGAAGTTTTCTTGTTAGCTATACCTTCAGAAGCAATTGAAGATGTATGTAATACATTAAATGAAAATGTTAAACATCCTATTATAGTTATTAATGTCTCAAAAGGATTTCATCCAACAACACATCAAAGATTATCTGTTTATATCAAAGAAAAAGTTAAACCTGAGATATTGAAAGAAGTTGTATCTTTAATTGGTCCTTCACATGCTGAAGAAGTCATATTAAGATTACCAACTATTGTAAATTCTGTATGTGAAAATGAAGAATATTCTAAAGTTGTTCAAGAATTATTCTCAAACCGTTATTTTAGAGTATATCGAAATACCGATGTTATTGGTGCAGAAATTGGTGTTGCTGTTAAAAACATTATCGCATTAGCTAGTGGTATGATCCAAGGCTTAGGCTATGGTGATAATGCACGAGCAGCGCTTATAACTAGAGGCTTAGCAGAAATTACGCGCTATGGTCTTGCAATGGGTGCTAAACCTGAAACTTTCTTAGGATTGACAGGAGTTGGTGACTTAATCGTTACGTGTACAAGTGTTCATTCAAGAAATTTCCAAGCTGGATTAATGATCGGTAAGAATGATTCCGCAAAAGCTTTTTGGGAAAATAACACAAAAACAGTTGAAGGTGTAAAAGCAGCTAAGATTATTCATGAAGAAGCAAAACTTAAAGGTATATACATGCCGATAACTGAAGAGGTTTATAAAGTTCTATACGAGAACAATATACCTTCAATATCAGCTGTAAACTTAATGCAAAAAGAACTTAAGTCAGAAGAAGAATAGAATTCCGTATCCTTGTATTTGAAGTTTTATAGTGTTACTATGTACTAAATGGAGGAAATTTACTATGAGTGATGTATTTAATAAGAAAGCACTAGTTGATTTGTTATCAGAAGAAAAAGAATTGAGTAAAAAACATGCAGGTGAAATCATCGATTTCGTATTTGATAGTTTAAAAGTTGAACTAAGCAAAGGCGGAAAAGTAGACATCGCTGGCTTTGGTAAGTTTGAAGTTAAAGTTCGTAATGCACGTGAAGGTATCAATCCTAAGACTATGGAAAAGATCCATGTTGCATCATCGAAAGTTCCTGGATTTAAAGCCGCTAAAGCTCTAAAAGACGCTGTTAAATAATAAACATGGATATTATTTTGTATGTACTTGCATTAGGTTTAGTATTTTGGGCTCAATTCAAAGTCAAAGGTGCTTATTCTCACTTTAGTACTGTTCAAACAGATCAAAGAATAAATGGAGCAAGTATTGCTCGTAAAATTCTTGATTCTAATGGATTATCAAACGTACAAGTGCAATTAAGTCAAAGTGGATTACTTAGCGATCATTTTGATCCTAAAAGTAACACTGTGAACTTATCACCCAAAGTATACAATGATTCAAGTATCGCTTCAGTTGCTATTGCAGCACATGAAGTTGGTCATGCTATACAGTATGCCGAAAATTATTCTATGATCGCTGTTAGAAATAAAGTATTACCATTGGCTATTATATCTGGAAATCTAGGTTGGGTAGCTGCAATTATTGGTCTTGCTTCAGGTTTAGCAAGCGTATTCTATATTGGAATCACAATGTTAATTATAATTGCGTTTTTCCAACTTATAACGTTACCTATCGAGTTTGATGCATCGAAACGTGCATTAATTCAATTAGAAAATGGTAATTATATAAGTATGGATGAAAAAGCTGATGCAAAATCTATGCTTAGCGCAGCAGCAATGACTTATGTAGCCGCTTTAATATCAACGGTATTCCAGATATTAAGGTTGATACTTATATCTAATAGACGTCGATAAAGGTCCCTAGGACCTTTTTTTTATGACTAATCAATGTTTATACGTATAAACTAATATGGCTAATTTTCAAAATATTGATGGTAATTTAATAGATAAAGCATTCGAATATCCTTGTATGTATGAAGACATCTATATTTTAGGGTTAAAAGAAGGGGAGGTATTATTTTCATATAATCCTAGTTTTATGCAAAATACGAATGGAATGCTTATTGGGATTGATTCAAGATTTACACATTTCTATGTTGTGAATAGTAATGGTAATATCATCAATAATCTGCAGTTAGATTGGGAAACAAAATGTTTAATTGACAATAAATTACCAATTAATAATGTAAATTACGTTCCAATAATAATTAGTGGAGTAGGTTTAATATGTATAATTATTTGTTTACGAATAAAAAGGAGGAAGAAATGAAGGTAATAAATCAAATACTCAAATTAATATTAATATTAGGATCTTTAAGCTATTTTAGAATAAATGCTCATGCAGCTGTTGAAACTATGGTTAATAAAAAACAAATACCATATGAAATACTTAATATCTCATTAATTGATAATTCTATTGTTATTGAAGGTTGGGTATTTATAAGTTATAAGCAACACTATCTTAATGATTCAGATCATAAGACTGAATTAGAATTTTTTAGTGTTAATGATTCATTTAGAGTACAAGCTAAACTAACTAACATATCTCTAACAAAACAGATGGAGTATTTTGGATCACCTAAATGTGCCCCAGTAGCTATTGGTCAGGCACCAGAATTGTGCAATTACAATTATGAAAACGTTGGATTTATCGCTACAATTCCTTTAAGTAAATTTAAAATAGATACAGTATATCAAACGAATATTTTAAGTTATGCTCTTAAGTCTAATCTAATATTTAAAACTCCGGTCTATTTTCCTATTCCAGAAGATTTAAATTTTAAGATAGATAATAAGGAATATAGGATTATTTCTAGATTAAATGATACAGAAATTAAAGTTAATTCAACAACTGTTATCGCTAGAAAGCAACCTTCAAAAGTAAGTACTTATTGGTATTCTGGTACAAATTGTTCGGCATCTTATACAAATCAATTGTTTTTTCTATTAAATTCAATCTATAAAAACGTATCATCTAAAGTATTTTCTGATTATACGTCATTCTATAATGTTTCAGCAAAATTAAGTGTTTGTGATGGCCCTAGACGACGGATAATTGAAGGTACATCTATAAGCCCAGTATGGATTTCAAGTCTTTATGTGGTATATAGCGGAACTCCATTACAAATAAGTAGTAATTTAGTGAATCAAGCACCATATTTTGAAAAATCTGATATAACAATATTTAAAGGTGAAGCATTTGAACTGTTAGACTATGTAAAAGCTTTAGATTATGAAGAGGGGAATATTTCTCACAAAATTGTTGTATTATCTTCAAATTACGAAGATAAAATTGGAAATTATCAGATAAATCTACAAATTACTGATGTACAAGGTTTAAGCTCGCATACAACAGTATTTGTGAATGTTTTAGCATTACCTAATGATAATCCAATAATTTATGTAGAAGACTTAAAAATAATTCAATACAGTGAATTCGATCCATTTAGTTATGTCAGTGCATTTGATACTGAAGATGGTAATATTACGAATAAAATAATCGTATTAAATGAGATAGATACTAGCATATTAGGAATATTTGAGCAATGTTATTATGTAGAAGATTCTAATCGTTTAAACATAACTAAATGCGTTAATATTGAGATTTACACAAATAATGATATGTACGATAAATTTAGAATGATATCAAATAATAATCTATTCTACAAAGAAACAATACCTTTAATTTGGAAAGACTATATATACATCATAGAAAACATACTTTTATCGAAATAATACAAAAAATCATATTAATACTTAACTTCGCATAATGTATATTATGTAATTAATATAGATAATTATTAAATAAGAGAGGTTTTCAAATTATCCTCTCTTTTATACTTTAAATTAAATCAGTTAAATAAGAATATCCATAATCAGGAAGTTTAACATTAAAATTATCTGCAATTGTTTTACCAATTGATGCGAATGTGTGTGATGGTAATAAACCAGCACCTTTATGTTTTGGACTAAACATAACTAATGGTACATATTCGCGAGTATGGTCTGTACCTGGATAAACTGGATCGTTGCCATGATCTGCAGTCAATATTAGTAAATCATCTTCTCTTAAATTTTCAATTAATGTCTTTAATTGAACATCAAATGCTTCAATTTCTTTACCATATCCGATTGGATCTCTACGATGGCCCCATAGTGCATCAAAATCAACTAAATTTGTAAATAGTAAACCATGGAAATCGTTTTTTACTATTTCAATCGTTTTTTCCATACCATCATGGTTACTCTTCGATTTAATTGCTTTTGTAACCCCTTCCCCATCAAAAATATCATTTATCTTACCAACACTAATTACATCAAACTGATTATCCTTTAATTCATCTAATACCGTTCTGTTAAAAGGTTTTAATGCATAATCATGTCTATTACTTGTTCGCTTAAATTCGCCTTTTCTTGGCCCTACAAATGGTCTAGCAATGACACGACCAACCTTCCATTTATCAGCCATCGTTAATTCGCGCGCTATTTCGCAACAACGATATAGTTCTTCTAATCCGAATGTTTCTTCATGTGCCGCAATTTGTAATACTGAATCTGCAGATGTATATACAATCATCGCATTTGTTCGCATGTGTTCTTCGCCTAATTCATCTAGTATTTCAGTACCACTAGAAGATTTATTGCCTATAATATCATGACCAGTTTTATCTTTTAATACTTGAATTAAATCATCTGGAAACCCAGTATCTGTAAATGTTTGAAATGGAGTATCAATAAATAAACCCATTATCTCCCAGTGACCAGTCATCGTATCTTTACCCAAACTCATTTCACTAAGTTTTGTGTAATACGCTTTTGGTTGAGTTACCGGTGTAATGTTTTTCAAATTATGTAAGTTCGCAATTCCTAATTCTCTTAAATTTGGAATATTTAAACCATTATTTGCGTCCGCAATATGACCTAATGTATCAGATCCAACATCGCCATAATCTATCGCATCATTTGCTGCACCAACCCCAACACTATCTAAAACAACCGTAATAATTCTTTTATATTTTTCCATTATTTCTCTCCTTTATTTTTATTCATAGGATGATACCTATTGTAAGCTTCATGCATACGTTTACCTTCAACATGCGTATATATTTGTGTTGTCGAAATATCACTATGTCCTAATAATTCTTGTACAATTCTCAAATCTGCACCTCCATTTAACAATGAGGTCGCAAAGCTATGTCTTAATTTATGTGGTGAAATTTCTATATTAATTCCTAATTCTAAACATCTTTGTTTCAATTGAGTATATACATATTGTCGTGTTATAGGTTTACCATTTGGCTTAATAAATACTAAATTTGATTTGTTTTTTAACCACAGAAATCTCTCATTATCAATATAACTTTTCAAATTTCTACGCGTTATATCTGCCATCGGGACAACTCTTTCTTTATCCCCTTTTCCTAATACGCGAATGTAGCCTTGTTCTAGAAATAATTGATTTAAATTGAGATCAACTAATTCAGAAACACGAAGTCCACAAGAATATAATACATCAAACATGGCAATGAAAAATGATTCATGCACAGAATTTGATGGATTAAGTATTTTATTTATTTGATCATAATTTATTGTTTTTGGATAACGATGAATCTTTTTAATTTTTTGAATCGCGGATGCTGGATTATATCCAAGTTTATAATACTGATTTAAAAACTTATGGAAAGAAACAATACTTGTTTTTGTTCTTAAAACAGTTGAATTAGAATGACTATTATTAAATTCTTGTAGATACGTATTAATTAATGATGTTTTTATATCAGATAATTCAATATTCTTATCATTAAAATATGTATGATAATGTTTTAAATCACTTAAATAGCTCTCAATTGTTCGTTTTGATTTTCGATCGATAAAATTTAAATGTGATTCATAACTCCTTATCGCATCTTCCCAATTCATATAGCCTCTATTAACGATTGATTTGTCTTAAACAACTCTTCCGCTGCTTTTATTGACTGTGGATTGAGTGTACCACTTGATATCATAGATAATTCATTAATACGACCAATTTCATCAAGTTCTTGTATATGCGTATGTGTTAAGTGTGCTGTTTGTTTCTTAGAAACATAGTAATGACTATGTGAACATGCGGCAACTTGACCTAAGTGAGTTACTGAAAATACTTGTGCAGTTTTTGATAATCTAGACATTTTTTGTCCTATTGCGGTTGCGACACGACCAGATACACCTGAATCTATTTCATCAAAAATAATTGTTTCTATTTTTTGAAGTTGATTAAATATAACTTTCATACCTAACATTAATCTGGATAATTCTCCACCACTCGCTACTTTAATTAATGGTTTTAAACTTTCTCCAGGATTCATTGAAATTAAAAACTCTACTGAATCAATTCCCTGTATTGAAGGTTGAGTTTCTTTAAAATCTATTTCAAATTGAGCTTTATCTAAGTATAATTCTTGTATTTCTTTGATAATAGCCGTTTTAAGACCTTTAGCTTGTGATTTTCTGTAATCACTTAACAATATTGCCTTCTCATTAAATGCCTTATAAGAGGCTTCTAAACGCAATTTCAGCTCATCTAAGATTTCTTGACGATGTTGAATCAAATTAATACGCTCAATGAAACTATCTCTTTGTTCAAAGATAGCTTCTATGGATTTACCATATTTTTTCTTTAGTCGATTGATTAAAAATAATCGATCTTGAATCGCATTAAATGAATCTTCATCAAAACTTAATGAATTATAAGCAATTTTTAGTTCACCAATTTTATCTTGTAAAAGATAATAAAGTTCATTTAATTCTTCAGTACTCTTTTTAATCTCTCCAATTTCATCAATAAAATGTAATTGTTTTAAACTATCGTGAAGTTTTATCGAAACGCCATCATTTTCATCAAGCAAATCTAAAGCATTTTTCAATCGTAATGATATTTTTTCAAAACTCATCATTATTTTTTGTTTGGATTCAAGCTCTAAATCTTCATTCAATTCTAAATTAGCTTGATTGATTTCATTAACCTGAAATTCTAAAAACTCTAGGTCATCTGGATTAAATTCATTCTTTTCCTTGTGACTTAGTTCTTTTTTTAAACCATCATAAACTTGAAATAATTTCTTAACTTCTTCTAATAAACTAACATTCGGTTTATATGCATCCAAAAGACTTAAATGATATTTATTATTAAGTAAGTATTGCGTGTCATTTTGACTATGTATATCAACAAGATATTGTGATAATTCTTTTAAAACATTAACTGTTACACTTCGGTTATTCAAACGATTCGTAGATCTTCCATCTCTCGTTAATTCGCGGGTAATGATAAGTTCATTATTTTCTAATTCAAAACCAAATTCATTTAGTAATTCAACTATTTTTGGATTTGAAGTATTAAAAACAGCTTCAAGAACAGATTTATCCGTATCATGTCGAATCAAATCAGAACTAAATCGTTCTCCCATAATTAATCCAATAGCATCAATAAGTATTGACTTCCCTGCCCCAGTCTCACCAGTGAACACACTGAAACCAGACTTAAATTCGAGTCTTAATTCATCAATTAAAATATAGTTTTTAATGTAAAGTGACTGTAGCATTGGAGTACCTATATATATGATAATGTTTGCTTAATTCCTAAGCTAATAATTGGTTTACTAAATTAAATAATGAACTAATATCAATATTCTCATATTTTCTAAGTTCTGGTAAAGAACCATGTGTTACAAAATGATCTTTAATCCCAATGCGTCTTAAATTCAAACTTGCATTGTTTTGATTTAACCATTCAAGTATCGCAGTTCCTAGTCCACCACTCAACATATCTGTTTCATATACGATACATGGTTTATTTAATGATACTAATCTAAATAATAGACTATCATCAAGTGGCTTAAAGAATCGTGCATTTATTACCGCTATTGGTAGTAAATTCGAATCAGCTTTATCTTTTATCTTATCTACATCTGGACCATAAGATAGAACAATTACTTTCGCATCATTTAAATTTCCAAGTATTGTCCAACTTCCAGTTTCAATTAAATTCAGATTAGTCTTTTCGTTAAAGACAGCACTTCCACGAGGATACCGAATTGCATAAGGTCTATTTATTTGGAATGCAGTATAAAGTAAATCTTGAGCTTCATCCGCATCTTTAGCCTGAGCAATAATCATATTAGGAAGAGGTCTTAAAATACCCACATCAAATACACCATGGTGTGTCGGTCCGTCTTCACCAACTAATCCACTACGATCAATCCCAATAACTACAGGACTTTCCATACGCGCAATATCATGATTTATTTGATCATACGATCTCTGTAAGAATGTAGAATATATTGATAAGAATGGTTTAAGTCCATTCAATGCCATAGATGACGCAAGAGTGGCCGCATGTTCTTCCGCAATACCACAATCAAGACTTCGATTTGGATATAACGCAAAAAACTTTTCAAGTTTACTTCCTTGGCACATCGCAGGTGTTAAAACCATAATTTTTGGATCAGTTTTTGCTAATCTAATTAATGTATCTGAATAAATCTCAGACCAGGATAAATGGTTAGATGGTAATTCACCTAAATTATTCCCAGTATCTGGATCAAATTGATTTACACCATGCCAACGACCATTACGATCATTCTCTGACAAACTAAATCCTTTTCCTTTTGTAGTAATTACATGGACTAAAACTGGTCCATCATGTTCTTTAGCTGTTTGCAAGGCGTTAAACAATTCATGAAAATTATGTCCATCAACAGGACCTAAGTATTCTAATCCCATATCAGTAAATATGGAAGGTCTAACAACTGAACGTTTAATTGAATCTTTGACTGCTCGCATACCTTTTAAAACAGTTGAACCTACAATATTTTTATTTAGAACTTCCTTCATATCATGTTTAACACTAACATAAGGCTTACTATTTCTTAATCGTGCAATTGTATGCGATAAAGCCCCAACATTTTGTGAAATAGACATATTATTATCATTCAAGATAACAATTAAATTGCTCTTTAATTCACCAATATGATTTAAAGCTTCAAATGACATACCATTTGGAATCGCACCATCCCCAACAACCGCTACAACTGAATGTTTCTCATTCGAATAATCACGTGCAATGACCATTCCTAATGCGGCAGATAAAGAAGTACCAGCATGCCCAGCTTCCCATACATCATATTCACTTTCACTCATTTTTTGAAAACCACATAAACCATGTAGTTGTCTTAAACGATTAAAGTCTTTAGCACGACCGGTTAAAATTTTATGAACATACGATTGATGGCCTACATCAAACACAAGTTTATCTTCTTTAAAATCAAACAAATAATGCAATGCGACACTTAGTTCGACTACACCTAAATTACTTGATAAATGTCCTCCAGTTTTAGAAACATTTTCAATTAAAAAAGAACGAATATCTTTTGATAGTTGTTTTAGCTCATTTATACTTAAATTTTTAAGAAACTCTGGATTATCTATATCATGAATTTTTATCATATTATTTATTTCGATCTTTCATCCAATTTATGATTCCTATTAGATTAGGATAATTTTGCGACAGGTTTATTATATCACGATTGAGCTCATCATATAAATTGGAAATTAATTGTTTTGACTCGTCTAAACCTAATCTCAAAACTACAGTATTTTTATTATTATTCAAATCACTTTTATTTGATTTTCCAAGTTGTTCAGATGATTGAGTTTGTTCTAAATAATCGTCTTGGACTTGAAAAACAATTCCTAATTTGTGCCCAATCGAATCAAATAGTTTTTGGTCAATTGGTTTTCCTGCTAGAATGTTACCCATTTTCAAAGAAGCTGCAAATAATTTTCCAGTTTTATTTACATAAAGTCGGTTTAGTTCATCAACCGATAAATCAGCACTTACTTCATTCAACATATCTTGTGCTTGCCCTAAAATCATACCATCAGGTCCAGATGCTTCTGAAAGAATTTCAATTAGTTCAATTTTACTTGAAGAATCAAGATTCAATCTAGAAAGTAGTGTGAATGCATGTGTTAATAATGCATCACCCGCTAAAATAGCAGTAGCCTCATCAAACACTTTATGTGTTGTAAGTCTACCCCTTCTATAATCATCGTTATCCATTGCTGGTAAGTCATCGTGAACTAACGAATATGTATGCACCATTTCAATTGTTGAGGCAACTTCAAGTAACAATAAATCTGACATTTCTCTATTAGATACACAATAGATTAAATAGGGTCTTAATCTCTTCCCTTCTGAAAGTATTGCATATTGCATCGCATCTTTAACAAATGACTCTGATACATGATCAAGTGAATGTTCCAACTTACTATTAAATACATTAATAAAACTATTTAGATTCTGTGTCATCGCTATATTTCACCATTAATTCAGAAACTTTTGTTTCAAATGATTTTAATTGTTTATCACATTGTTTTACTAAGGTTAAACCTTCTTCAAATAACTCTATTGAAGATTCTAAATCCTTTTCATTACGTTCCAATGATTCAATAATTTCTGATAATCGAATCATAGCTTGTTCGAAACTTACATTTTTACTCATTATGTTCTCCTTTTTTAAATGGTTTTGCGTTGATTATTCCATCGTATAATCTTATTTCTATTTCTTTATTATAATCAACATCATTAACTAATTTTAATATATGTTCATCTTGTTTGGAAATACTATACCCTCTTGCTAAGCTATTTAAAGGTGAGTATGCATTCAACAAATTAATCGTATTCTTAAATTCATAGCTTTGTTTATCAATTTTATTTTTCAATGAATGTTCTAAACGTAACTTTAATCCGTTAATCTCTTGATTATATTCTGATGTATATGTTAGTGCATATTGATTTAGTGTACTTTGGTATTGATTTAACTTAGATTTTAATCTTTGTACAACTAAGTTTTGTTGGGATAGTTTGCTCGATAAAATTGATAATTCTAATTGATGATGTTGCCATAAGTTCTGAGGAGCTACAAAATAACGATTCAGCTTAATTTGTTCAAAACTATTCTTTTTAACTACTAGTTTACGACTAATACTATTTACTAGATCAATTTTGTTTTGTTGAATAATTCGTTTCGTTTCTTCTAAGCTCGGTACAGCAATCTGAGCTGCGGCTGTAGGCGTTGGAGCTCTAAAGTCTGAAACCATATCTACAATCGTTGTGTCAGTTTCATGACCTACACCCGTAATTATTGGTGTATTTAATTGATAGATTATACGTGCTAATTTCTCATTATTAAATGCCCACAAATCTTCAATTGATCCCCCACCTCTTGCTAGGATTAATACATCGTGTTGATTATCCGCTTTTAGTAATTGTTTTATAATAGAATTCGAAGCTAAATCACCTTGAACAAGTGTTGGATATATCGTCACATCTATTATAGGCCATCTATGTTGAATCGTTTTTAATATATCTTGAAGCGCAGCTGTATTGTTACCTGTAATTATTCCAATTGATTCTGGAAACTTTGGTAACTGTTTCTTATGATTAGTATCAAATAAACCTTCATCAAAAAGTTTCTTCTTTAACAATTCATACTGTATAAACAAATCACCTAATCCATCATTTTGCATAGAAAAAACCGAACATTGGATTTGGCCTTGCAAATTGTATACAGTAATTGCACCTCTTACTAATACCTTATCTCCATTTTTCGGTTTAAATAATACATCCTTGGTGTAGCCCTGAAACATTACACAACTAATTCTAGCTTGTTCATCTTTCAATGAAAAATACCAATGTCCTGAACTATGCGCTGTAAAATTAGAAATCTCACCTTTAATCAAGAATGATTTTAATAAAACATTTTGATCCAATGTTGACTTAATTGTATTTAAAAGATATGAGACAGACCAAACATTGTTACTCATATTTATCTAGAACAGCATTTATATATTTGAATGCATCATCATCCGAATATAATTTTGCTAATTCAATCGCTTCATCGATAACAATAGCTTTTTCACTTAGCTTTCTCTCTAATTCGCAAACAGCCAAAAGTAAAATAGCTTGATCTACATAAGCTAATCGTTCAAATGTCCAGTCAGTTTGTAAAAATGGATTAATTTTTTCAATTAATACTTCTTCATTTATTTCGATAAATTCAAGGTTTAAAAGAACAAACTTCCCTTCATCTTGATTAATATCAAATTCATACTCATCCATCACTAAACTCAAGGGTTTATTCAATAATAAATGGATATATAAGCATTCAATTGCCTTTTGTCGCTGCATGTGACGGTTCATAAAATTAATCTCACTTTCTCAATTATCAAAGAAAAACGCCCTATTGGGCGCTAAAAACAAAGCCGATGACATTTACGTCAACATTTCGGCAGAGAAGCCCAGTCATTTGTTCAATGGATTGTGTCACCTTCGATTGTATCGAATTTGAAACATCAGTTACATTTTGACCATATTGTATTTTAACATCAATTTTAATTAATAATTGATTGTCAGTAATCTTACTCGTTACGGATGAATTCTTTTCACATACTGCATGTTTTTCATCTTGACATGCAATGAATGCGATTGAATTAAAAACTTCCTTCTTGATAGAAGTAAAACCTAATTGTTCTGGGTGTGTTAGTTTAATAAAGTCCTGTGCCATAGTGTTCTCCTAGAACATTATAACACAGGACCTTCAATTTCAACAATTACTCAGCAAACCATTTAGCATCTAATGCTTCTAAAGTTCCATCTTCTTTAAGTTGAGCGATCGCTTCATTAACTTTCGCTACCCATTCAGATCCTTTAGGGAATGCGATTGCAGTTCCACTATCACCATCAATATCAGCGTCTTCAATTACGAATACACCTAGTTCAGGATTAGCAATTGAATATTGGGTTGCATTTTCATAATCGATAACTAATGCATCAAGTCTTCCTAATTTAATATCTTCAATGATTGTTAAGAAAGAAGTTCTCGATTCAACAGTAATGTTATATTTTGCAGCAATTGAATTCATTGCTGCTTCTTGTACAGTTCCTGTTTGAACACCAATCTTTAATCCAGTTAAATCTTCAACAGTTGCATAACCTTTTTCAGTTAACACAACTGCAGTGTATAGTGCTTCACCAGCTTTGTAGATATCAGAGAAGTCTACAGATAATTTACGTTCTTCATTAACATTCATACCAGATATAGCCATGTCACCTTGACCAGCTGTCAATCCAGCAATAATTCCATCAAATGATTGTTCTTTCCAAACTACTTCAAATCCTGCGATTTCAGCAATTGCTTCCATTAATTCAATATCGAAACCAACATAATTTCCTGTAGGGTCGATTGATTCATACGGAGGATAATCTGGTGAAGTTAATACAGTTACTTTATCAGTTGGTGCTGAACATGCAGATACAAATAAAGCGATTAATATAAATAAAATTGATAATTTTTTCATGTTTTTTCCCTCTCATTTTTCATTATCTAAATCATATTCGATAAAAATTCTTTAGCACGATCCGTTTTTGGATTCTCAAAGAATTCTTTTGTGTTTGTTACTTCTAGTATTTCAGCATTATTCATAAATATTATGACATCTGCTACTTCTTGAGCAAATTTAATCTCATGCGTTACGATAATATTTGTCATTCCTGTATGATTTAATGACTTTATAACTTTTAGAACTTCTTGAGTCATTTCTGGATCAAGAGCACTCGTTGGTTCATCAAATAAGATTGCTTTGGGATGCATCGCAAGAGCTCTAGCAATCGCTACACGTTGTTTTTCACCACCGGATAATTGATGTGGGTAGTTATCTAAACGATGTGCTAAACCTACATTAGTAAGTTGTTTTACAGCTTCTTCTTCTGCCTCATCCTTACTCATCTTTTTGACTTTTAATAAAGCAAACATTACATTTTTCTTTGCGGACATATGCGCAAATAAATTAAAGTTTTGGAATACCATACCAATCTTTTCACGAATCGGATTGAGTAATGCTTTATCATTGATTAAATCAACTCCATCAACAATAACTTTTCCAGTAGTAGGCTTTTCAAGTAGATTGATACATCTTAATAATGTACTTTTACCAGCTCCACTAGATCCAATAATGGCATAAGTTTTTTCAGGTTCAAACTCAACATTTACATTTTTTAAAACAACCGTGTTATCAAACTTCTTACTTATGTTTTCTAACTTAATCATATTTGAGCTTCCTTTCTAAAACTTTTCCAACATTACTTAATACAATATTCATAACAAGATAGATGGCACCGATAACCAATAATGGTTCAAAGAATCGATATGTTGCGGCACTGACGATTTGTTGACGTCGCATAATGTCTGTCAAGCTAATCATTGATACAACAGATGTTTCTTTAACTAAAGTAATAAACTCATTCATAATAGCTGGTAATACATTACGTAAAGCTTGAGGAATAATAATACTGAATGAAATATCCCAAGATTTAACTCCTAATGCATGAGCGGCCTCAATTTGACCTTTATCAATACTTTCAATACCTGCACGTAGTATTTCAGCTAAGTAAGCACTTGAATTAAGTGAGAACACGATTAATGCTGATACATAAGGTGTTGGTACAATACCTGTAATCTGAGGTATCCCATAATGGAAGAAAGCTAATTGAAACAATAAAGGCGTCCCTCTAAAGAAATCAATAAATGCTTTAATCACAGTTTGAAGGATTCCCTTCTTACGACTTAATAAACTAAAAACCAATGCTAATAGAGATCCAAGTAATGCGGCCGCAATCGCGATCTCTAACGTAACTAATATACCTCCTAAGAGATATGGAATATACTCTACTATAGCTCCAAAATTTACTTTCATGTCTTTCCTCCAACAAAAAAACGCCCCAAACAAAGGACGTTATAGAAACGCGGTACCACCTTAATTCTAGAATAAATTCTAGCATCTCAACACCTTAACGCTGTGCTACGTATGACCCTTCTTTCGTCGAATCATAAGCTCCCAAACACGTTCATCGTTCTTATATCTTGTCTCACACCATACACAAGTCGCTCGTTATAAGTTGACCGATTACTACTTTTGTTCATCGCTTATTAACACATTATACATAAAGAAATTGTGATTGCAAGTATTTTTACATAGATTTGCAGATATTTTCATTCTTACATTAAATATTTATGTCTTTTAAAATCTTCCTACATTCAAATTCATCATCTTTTAACTGAGCAATTAAGCCATTTAATGAATTAAACTTCAATTCAGGACGTAAATAATTTACATATACGAAATTTACTTCACGATTGTAAATATCTTTATCGAAATCAAATATATGTGCTTCAATTGAGACAATCCGATCATCTTTTACAGTTGGATTCAATCCAATACTTATCATTGCTTGATAACGTAAACTATCAATCACTACATAACCAGCATATACACCCATTTTTGGTAACACATATTCTGAATTTATTTGTAGGTTCGCTGTAGGATAACCAATTTTACGACCTATTTGACGACCACCTACTACAACACCGTTTAATTCATAATAACGTCCTAATAGTTGTTTAACTAACTCCATATCGCCATTCTTTAATGCTATCTTTATTCGCGTACTACTTACCTTTTCATGATCAACACGATATTCATCAATTATATGAATTTTAAAATGTTCATCTTGATTATCGTTTAATGTCTGAATATTCCCAGAACCTTTTGCCCCAAATCTAAAATCAAAACCACAAATTAAATCTACAATACAAATCGATTTTAATTTAGAAATAAATTCATTTGGCTCAAGATTAGCCATTTTTTCATCAAACTCAATACTAATCCAAACATCAAACCCTAATTTTGCTGCTAATCGTTTTCGATCTTCTATTGTTGTTAAATGATTTGCGTTTGGTACGCCATGTAAAACAACCCATGGATCTGGATCAAATGATATAAGTGCAGATTTTATCGATTTTTGTTTAGCCAAATTTAACGTTTTATTAAATAAGCTCTGATGTCCTAAATGAAAACCATCAAAATAGCCAATACATGCGGCCAAATCTTCGTTCCAATTTAAATCTTCATGCGTTAATTTTAATTCTATCATCTACCATAATCCTCTTAAACAACGATAATTTTGTTGTTCATCATCTTTCTCATATATCGCTAATACTTCTTCATTATGTTTTAACAAAACTACTTTCTCATCAGAATCTAATTCTAATTTCTTACCATTTTTTACATCAGTTGGATCTTCAATTTGAATAATTGGATAATTCAACGCTTTACTAATATCACCGAACTTAAAATCTTTATTTCTAATTTGTTCAATTGTATAAGCATCTTTTAATTCAAACGATTCAATTCTCGTTCGTGTCAATTTTGACATCGTACCAATCGTACCAAGTTTTTCAGCGATATCTTCGCATAAACTTCTAATATATGTCCCACTTGAACATTGTACTCTAAAATGAATTTCTTCATCTACACCAATACATTCAATTTCGAATATTTCTATTTCTCGTTTAGGAATCACTACTTCTTGGTCTTTTCTAGCATATTCATATAATCTTTTACCATTAACTGAAATAGCTGAAACTTTTGGAGGAGTCTGGATTGTCTTACCTAGAAAACTATTTAGAACTTTTATGACTAATTCTTTATCTATTTCAGGTACTTGATCTGTATCAATCGTCTCACCCCAAATATCACCTGTACTTGTTTTTATTCCTAATTTTAATGATGCGAAATATTCTTTTCGATTAAGATGCATAAAAGGTAAAGCTTTTGTAGCTTTATCTATTAATACAATCATCAAGCCTTCCGCATTAGGATCTAATGTTCCAGTATGCCCGACTTTTCTAATATTTAGTGCTTTTCTTACAATAGCCACAACATCAAATGATGTCATGTTTTGCGGTTTGTTTATCAGTAATAGTTCGTTCATTGTTGTGAGTTTTACTTACCTATTATACAATAGTTTAGGATAATTAGTAGAAAGATATAACCATGAAAACATTGATTAAAAAAATAGGATTAGCAGATAAAGATTATAACATGATAAATGATAATGATATTATCGCTATAGGTTTAAGTGGTGGAAAAGATTCTACATTACTTTTATTCGCATTAGAACATTATCGTATCAAATCCAGGAAGAATTTTAAGATAATTGGTATTCATTTAGATTTAGGATTTAATGGTGAGGATTATACACCAGTAAAAGATTTCTTTGATAAAATGAATATCGAAAATCATATCTACAAAACTCAAGTTGCTGAAATTCTAGAGCTAAATAAGAAAGATGATAAAATTCAGTGTTCGTTATGTTCAAAATTTAAAAAAGGAATTGTTATACAAAAAGCTGTTGAACTTGGTTGTAATAAAGTAGCGTTTGCACATCATGCGGATGACGCTATTGAGACATTACTTCTAAATGCTATTTATGGAGGTAAACTAGCTACATTTGATCCAGAAATGTACATGAGTGAATCGAAGATAAATTTCATCAGACCATTTGTTTATGTTAAAGAATCTGAGATTATTGCTAATGCAGAAATTAATGATTTACCAATCAAGAAATCAGGATGTCCAAATGATGGTAATACACGTAGACAAGATATGAAGGAATTATTAACGCAACTTTATAGTAACTTCCCTACTGCACATGATAACTTTATAAAGATGTTACATAATAGTGATCAAACTAAACTTTGGACAAAAGTGTTGACAAAAGAATAAATTGTGAATATACTCTAAAAGAATAAAAGATATAGAGGTAGCGACGCAAAAGAGTACCATGGTGAGCTGGCAAGCAATGATCCACGGGAAAGGTAACCGTCGCCGAACGAAACCAATGGCAATTGGAATTGTGGGGTTATGAAGAAAATTCATAACACTCCTACATAAACTGTAGGGCGCTATAACATAACCTGTATTTACTAAGGTCACGTTATAGACGTGACTTTTATTTATTTCTAAAGGAGAGAAATCATGAAAAGATTAATTAGTTTAGTAACATTATTAAGTTTAGTATTAAGTGCATGTTCAGCTCCAGCTGAAGAAGTAAATCAAATTGTAGTAGGAATGGAGTGTGCTTATGCACCATTCAATTGGACACAAGTTGAATCAAGTGATACTTCTTTCTTAATTAACAATGAAGAAGGAACAGGTTATTGCGATGGTTATGATGTTCAAATTGCTAAGGCTATTGCGGATGAACTAGGCAAAGATTTACTTGTTAAAAAGATTGCTTGGGAAGGCTTAATTGATAGCTTAAACAATGGCGAAATCGATATGATTGTGGCAGGTATGACAGATACTGCTGAACGTCGTGAATCCGTTAGCTTCTCAACCCCTTATTATCAATCAGATTTAGTCTTAATTGTTCGTAATGATTCTACATATGCGAACGCAACTAACCTAACTGATTTTACTGGCGCAACAGTTGTTGCTCAAAAAGGAACGTTCCACGATACTGTAGTTGATCAAATTCCTACAGTTGACCATATGACACCATTAGGTTCATTTGCTTTATTAACAAACTCAGTCATCATTGGCGAAGCAGATGCTATGGTATCTGAATATCCAGTCGCATTAAGTATTGTTGGTACAAATCCTGATTTAAAAATTATTACATTTACTGCTGGAAATGGTTTTGCAACTAGTTTTGAAGACACAACCGTCTCTGTTGCAGTTCGCAAAGACGATTCCGAATTATTAACAACCGTAAATGCTGTACTTGCTAATTTAACCGAAGAAACACGCTCAGAATGGATGAGAGACGCGATTGAACGTCAACCAGAGGGTGAATGATTACCTTACTAACAAAAATACCAACTGATTTATGGGGAGCCTCAGTCTACATATTTTCAAAATATGCTCCCCTGTTTTTCTTTGGTGCTCGAAACACAATTATAATCGCACTAAGTGGAACAATCATTGGTTTGTTAATAGGACTTGGTATTGGTATATTGCGTGCTCTTCCAGTTTACGATTATGATTCAAAATTAAAGCATACACTTGTTAAAACAATCCGTTTCCTTACTTCAATTTATGTTGAAATATTCCGTGGAACACCGATGATGGTACAAGCTGTATTCATATATAACGTATTTCTTCCATTGTTTAGAAATGCTAAAATATTTGCTGGTATCGTTATTGTTTCAATTAATACAGGCGCTTATATGGCTGAAATTATCCGTGCTGGAATTCAATCACTTGATAAAGGTCAAAATGAAGCTGCTCGATCAATTGGAATGAATAATTTCCAAACAATGTTATTTATTATATTACCTCAAGCTATTAAGAATGCATTCCCTGCTATTGGTAATGAATTTGTAGTTAATATAAAAGATACTTCAGTACTAAATGTAATTGGTGTTACTGAATTATTCTTCCAATCCACAACGGTTGCTGGAATTATCTATCGATTTAGTGATACATTCTTTGTTACTGCGCTAATTTATCTATTCTTAACCTATTCAACAACTTTAGTATTAAAATACGTTGAACATAAAATGAACTTAGGTGGATTTGATGGGCCTCACAGTCAAACAACTCCACTCATAAAAGGACATTATGTTGCTAAGGAGAAATCACTATGATTATTAAAATTGATCACTTAGTTAAACGTTTTGGAGAAAATGAAGTATTAAAGGATGTTAATCTTTCAGTTAATAAAGGTGAAGTCATAAGTATTATTGGTTCTAGTGGTAGTGGTAAAAGCACATTACTAAGATGTATTAATCTACTTGAATCGTATCAGAGTGGAACAATTGAGTTTGAAGGAGATGATATTCTTTCAAGCATAAAAGGAATTAATAGTTATAGAGCTCAAGTAGGCATGATTTTTCAATCATTTAATCTATTCTCACATTTATCTGTATTAGAGAATTGTGTAATTGGTCAAATGAAAGTACTAAAAAAATCTCGTATTGAAGCAGAAAAATTAGCATATTCTACACTTGATAAGGTTGGATTATCCCAGTTTGCGAATACATCTGTTATGACGCTTTCAGGTGGTCAGAAACAACGTGTAGCGATAGCTAGAACACTATGTATGGAACCAAAGGTATTGTTATTTGATGAACCAACATCAGCTCTTGATCCTGAAATGGTTGGTGAAGTATTAAATGTTATTAAATCGTTAGCACTTGAACATCGCACAATGATTATTGTAACCCATGAAATGTCATTTGCTAAAGAAGTTTCTGATAGAGTACTATTTATGGATAAAGGAATTATTCTTGAAGAAGGAAGTCCTGATCAGATATTCAATCATCCTAAAGAAGATCGTACAAAAGAATTCTTGTCACGTTTCAGAACTCAGTAGTAGGAGAAATCAATCTCCTACTTTTTTTATATAAATGATAAAATAGTATTATGTTTCAACGAATCTATATCGAAATAACGAATAGTTGTAATCTAAATTGTTCATTTTGTATGAAAAATTCACGTAATCCATATCAAATGAATCGTAAAGAGTTTAATCATATTTTAGATCAAATAAAAGGATATACAGAACATGTATATCTTCATGTCCAAGGTGAACCATTATTACATCCAGATCTACTACAATTTTTAGATGATTGTTCTACAAAAAGTTTCAAAGTTCATTTAGTTACCAATGGTACGCTCTTAAATAATTATTCATTTGATTTATTCAAACATCCATCAATAGCACAACTAAGTATCTCATTACATAATAATCAAATTAAAATTAATGATGACAATTTTAAATTAATCAAACAACTTGTGGAAACCACTGAAACATTAAATCTATCCCTTTTTTTAAGACTTTGGTCATTTAAAGATGATCAATTAAATAATCTATTAAATTCTCTTATTACACCAAATATAATAAATTATGAAGGCAAAAGAATACAGGTTAAAAAGAATTTATTTATCGACTTAGATGCACAGTTTGAATGGCCAACATTAAATCAACCATTTCAATCGTTTGAAGGTAAATGTCATTCAGGGTCTAAAATGATGGCTATACTATCAAATGGTGATGTTAGTCCATGTTGTTTAGATGCTGATGGGATTCTTTCTGTTGGTAATATTCATAAAACATCATTTAATCAAATATTAAAGAATGATCGATATTTGAACTTTATAAATGGATTCAAAAAAAGACAATGTGTTGAAACACTTTGTCAGGGTTGTACGTATCGATTAAGATTTAATAAATAAAGGCTGAAATTCAGCCTTTAATTTATTTTCTTTTTGTTTAGTAAATCAATAATCTCATCAATGCGTCTACCTTGTTCAAATGAAGCATCAATATGGAAACTAACTTCTGGAATCTTACGAATCATAAGTTTCTTTCCTAATGCACCACGAATTGACTTAGCATACTTATTTAATGCTTTTAACTGACTTTCTTCACCTTTTTCTTTATCGAGAAAGGTAACAAATATCTTTGCATAAGAATAATCATTACTCAAATCAACATCTGCAACAGTTACAAATCCAATTTCTGCATCTTTAATTTCAAATTGTAACATTTCAGATACTTCTTTTAAGATAATTTGAGCGATTCGTTGTTGTCTAATTGCCATATAACCTCCTACACTTGAGGAACTTCTTGGTCCTCATACGCTTCTATAACATCATTTTCCTTGATATCATTGAAACCGTCAATGGTTAAACCACAATCATATCCTGCAGCAACATCCTTAACGTCATTTTGGAAACGTTTTAATGTGCCTAATTTACTTGTATAAACTACAGTACCATCACGAATGATACGAACTTTAGCATCACGTACTAGTTTACCATCAGTAACCATACATCCTGCAATTGTACCAATCTTAGATACTTTAAATAATTGACGTACTGAAGCTTGTCCTAAAACAACTTCTTTATAAACAGGTGCTAACATACCCTTCATAGCACTTTCCATTTCGTTTACAGCGTCATAAATAACGTTGTATAAACGAATATCAATGCCTTCTTCATCAGCTTTCTTACGAACAACTGCATCAGGACGTACATTAAATCCGATAACGATCGCTTTAGATGCGGAAGCTAACATAATGTCAGATTCGCTAATTGCACCAACAGTAGAACGAATTACATTGATACGAACTGTCGCAACTTGTATACGTTCTAATGCTTGTTTAATTGCCTCGGCAGAACCTTGAACGTCTGCTTTAACAACTAAATTAATTTCTTGAATCATTCCATCTTCAATAGCCTTAGATAATTCTTCTAAGCTTACTGAACTACTTCCCTTACGTTCTGCATCAATCTTAACTTGTGAACGACGTTCTGCTAATGCACGTGCTTGTTTTTCATTCTCAAATACTTTGAAATTGTCACCAGCAACAGGTACATCGTTTAAACCAATAATTTCAACAGGAGTTGAAGGTTTCGCTTCTTTAATTTCGCGTCCTCTATCATCCGTCATTTTACGAACTTTACCAAAACAAGCCCCAACAACTAAAATATCGCCTGTTCTTAACGTTCCATTTTGAACTAACAACGTTGAAACTGGTCCACGACCTTTATCTAATCGTGCTTCAATAACTGATCCAGAAGCTAAACGTTTAACATTAGCTTTCAAACCTTGTACTTCTGCGACAACTAAAATTGATTCTAATAAGTTCTGAATTCCTTCACCTGTTTTAGCAGATAACTTACAGAACATAACATCTCCACCCCATTCTTCAGGAGTAAGATCTAAGTCTGCCATAGAATTGTATAGTTTTTCAAAGTTTGCGCCAGGTTTATCAATCTTGTTAATTGCTACAATAATTGGTACACCTGCTGCTTTAGCATGATCTACGGCTTCACGCGTTTGAGGCATTACACCATCATCTGCAGCTACTACAATAATTACGATATCCGTAACTTTTGCACCACGAGCACGCATAGAAGTAAACGCTTCATGACCAGGTGTGTCCAAGAATGTTAATTTTTTATTATTAACTGATACTTGATAAGCACCAATATGTTGTGTAATTCCTCCATGCTCACCTTCTGCAACTTTTGTTTTACGTATCGCATCGAGTAAACTTGTTTTCCCATGATCGACGTGTCCCATAATTGTAATTATAGGCGAACGATCTGTTAATTCTTTTGGATCATCTAATTCAGTATCTTCTAAACTATTCTCATCAACTGGTTCTTGTTTAGTAGCTTCTACGTTATATTCCATACATATAAGTTGGATCGTTTCATCATCTAAATTAGAGTTAATTGTTACCATCTTCCCTAGCATAAATAACAATTTAATTAAGTCACTAGAATTCTTATTCAATTTCTCAGCTAAGCTAGAAACTGTAATTCCATCTTCGTAACTTATTTGCGTCACAAGTTCAGCTCTAGGTTTAAACTCACGGTAGGTGCTTGGACCTTTAGTTGTCTTCTTGTTTCCTTTTCTCATCGGTTTCGCCATTAAATAACCTCATTTCTTTTAATACTTTTTGTGCCATTTCATAATTTGTAATACCAACTGCAACTACATTCTCACTAAGTACAGATTGAAGTTCAATTGTACTTAATGAATCGATAATCGGAATATTATAAAATGCACACTTATTACGAATGACTTTTTGAGTTCTTTCAGAAGCACTATTGCTTAATAAAACACAATGAACATTCTTCTTACGAATACCCTCAATCATACGGTCTCCACTCACTAAAGCATTTGCACGTTTAATTAATCCAAGAAACGATAGATTATTTTGCATCATTAATTAGCGCTCTAATTTCATCATATACATTGGTAGGTATTTGACACTCCAATGCACGATTTAATGCGCCTTTTTTTTGAGCTAAATCAACAGCTTCTAAGGTTTTAAGTAAATACGCTCCACGCCCATTCGCTTTACCTGTAAGATCTATTTTAATCTCTCCCTCAGGAGTACGTACAATTCTTAATAAATCCTTCTTGGGAACTTGTGTCATCGTCGCAACACAACGTCTTAATGGTATTTTTTTCATAAACACCCTCCCTTTTCTTATTCTTCATCCTCATAGTAGTCTTCAAACTCATCAAAATCAACATCATCTTCCCATTGTTTATTTTCAACAGCATCTCTTAATGCGATTTCAGCAAGCTCTTCTTCAGTATACTCAATCTTAATATCGTAATCCTTGTCTTTCTTGAGTTCTGAAGGTCTTAATCTTCTTTCTTCTTCCTCTTGTTTCTTCGTCTTGCGTTTTAAAACTTCTTTCTTTTCAGGAACAGGTTTATTATCCGCTATCGCTTCAAACTTAGAAACATAGTCATGTCTAACTTCAAGAGGTTTACGTTCTTTCTTAGGTTTTTCAACCTTTTCAACAACTTTCTCTTCAACTTTAACACTAGGTACTTTTTCAACTTTAACTTCATCACTTGATACAGATTTAGTAACTTCAGATGCGATGAATTCTTTTTCATCATAAACTTCTGTTGTATCTTCATCATCCTTCAACGTAATATCTTCATTCAAGTTTTCATATTCTTTTTGTTTAACTGCTTCAACTTCAGCTTGTTTTTGACGTTCTTCTTGTAGTTTACGTGCTTTACGTTCTACAATCTTAGCTTCTTGTTCAAGTGAGAACTCAGATGCTTCTTTTTGCCAATTACGGCCTTCAACTTCAATATCAGTACGTGATTTAATATCAATCTTCATACCAGTTAAACGAACAGCCAAACGAGCATTTTTACCCTTTTTACCAATCGCTAATGATAATTGATCATCTTCAACCACAACAACAATTCCACGCTTTTCTTCACTTTGAAGTACAGCTAGAATTTGTGCTGGGCTTAATGCATTCTTGATCAATTCAATGATGTTTTCACGCCATTCGAAAATATCAATTTTTTCGCCTTTAAGTTCTTCAATAACAACTTGTACACGTGAACCACGAGGGCCAATACATGCGCCAATTGGATCTACGTCATCGCGTTTTGAGAACACAGCCATCTTTGTACGCTCACCCGCTTCACGAGCAATCGCTTTAATTTCGACAATTCCTTGGAATATTTCCGGAACTTCTTTTTCAAATAAACGTTTAACAAGTTTCGTATCAGCACGTGACACCAAAACTTGAGCACCCTTTGTATCTTTAGTTACTTCAGTAATTACAAGTCTGATTTTTTGTCCTTCTTTATACATTTCATTTGGAATTTGAGCAGCTTTTGGCATCATTGCTAGTGTTTTACCTAAGTTAACAACAACAAATTTTTCCTCAACTGATTCCACAATCCCAATAACCATTTCATCTAGTTTATCAATGTACTCATCATAAACAGCTTTCTTTTCAGCTTCACGAATCTTTTGTTTCATAACATTCTTCGCGAGTAATGCGGCTGCACGACCAAGTTCATCAATATTAACTTTAGTGCTGTGTAAATCACCAATCTTAAATTCAGAATTAATTACTTGCGCATCCTTAAGTGAAATTTCTAATTCATCATCTTCAACTTCTTCCACAACAGTGTATTGTTGGAATAAACCAACTTCACCACTACTTTGGTCAATGTCTACTTTAACTAACGCATCAGGAATTTCAATATGCTTACGATATGCTTTAACTAAAGCTTCATTTAAAGCTTCTAATACAATCTCTTTAGTAATGTTGCGATTGCCTTCTAAAGCCTGCATAGCGGCTAAGAAATCTTTAAAATTCATTCATCTTCTCCTTAAATTTTGACCGCTAAACGAATTTTAGCGATATTTTCTTTTTCAAATTTTAATACTTTTTTACGAGACTTAATTTGTACTTGTATAGAACCTAGACCATCTTGATAATTTAAGAGTGTGCCAGTCCATTCTAATGATTTTTCAACTGGATGATGAAATAGAATCTTCACTTCTTTCATGATTGATCGCGTAATATCATGATCACTATTTAGTTCACGTTCAGCTCCTGGCGAACATACTTCTAGATAGTAAACCATATCCTTTAATGGACTCTCGTCCAATATCGGTGATATTTCTGTCGAAATCATTGAACAAGTTTCCAAATCCATTGATCCATCGTCTAACATAATGGCACATTGAAGAATTTTCATTGAGGACTCTTGCGTCCATTTTAATTCCACAAGTTCACACTTATGTTTTTCTAATACAGGTAAAATGAGTGTTTCGATTGCTTTTAGTTCCATATTCTCCTTAAACAATAATTAAGGAGTGGCGAACCACTCCTTGTTTTCTATCTACGGATAATATAATACTCTCTTTTCATTCAAAATACAAGTCTAAAACAAACGCATTTGGTTTTCATCATCTAAATGATTTAATAAACCATACGCATCGAATTTTTTAATTACTGAAGTGTTCACTTGTGTTCTAGCGACAAGATCTTCTTTAGAAATAAACGCCTTCTTTTCACGTGCAGACACGATTGATTTTGCGACGTTATCACCTAATCCATCGACAATTGTAAATGGTGGAATTAGATTTTTTGGATTCTTAGAATCAAGAATGAACTCTGTCGCATGTGAGATATTTAATTGTAATGGGCTAAAATAATAACCACGACTCATCATCTCATAAACTACTTCTAAACTTGAAACGAGCTCTTCTTCTTTATGTGTAACACTTGATTTTAAGCGATTATCATTTAAGCGACGTTGTATGTCTTTTAATCGTTCTAAGACTTTTGCCTCACCTAATACATATGTTTCATATTCGTGAGACGTAGCTCTAAGACTAAAGTAACTTGCATAATAAACCAAAGGTCGATTAACTTTAAACCACGCAACTCGAACAGCCATCAATACATATGCAATCGCATGGGCTTTAGGGAACATATACTTAATCTTTAAACAAGATTGTATGTACCATTCTGGGACATTATAAGAAGCCATTAGTGACTTCCATTCTTCTTTAAGACCCTTGCCTTTACGAACTGATTCCATGATATCAAAAGCGGATTTTGCAGGTAATCCTTTATGAATTAAATACACCATGATATCATCTCGACATCCAATAACATCATTCAGTGTATAGCCTGTTTCAATTAAACTTTTCGCATTATTTAACCAAACATCTGTACCATGTGATAAGCCAGATATACGAACTAAATCAGAGAATTTTTCTGGTTTAGTTAGTTCTAAGATTTGACGTACAAATCCAGTTCCGAATTCAGGCAAACCAACAGCACCAGTTTTTTCATTGTAATTTGGATTCTTAATTTTAAGGGCTTTTGTTGAAGAAAATACGGAAATTGCTTCTTCATCATTCATTTTAATTTGTCGAACATCTACATTTGAATATTTCTCTAGAAACTTCATAGCTGTTGGATCAACATGTCCAAGAATGTCTAATTTTAGTACATTATCATGAATATCCGCAAATTCAAAATGCGTAGTTAACCATTCAGATTGACTCTTATTTGCTGGATATTGTACAGGCGTAAAATCATGAACATCATTATCTTGCGGGATTACAATAATACCACCTGGATGTTGACCAGACGTTTTCTTGACACCTTCACAACCATTCGCTAAATAAAGCATCATGGCTTGACGATGTGTATTCTGAAGTCCCATTTCCTCAAGATATCCTTTAATATAACCATAAGCTGTTCTTTGCGCTACAGTGGATATGGTTCCAGCTCTAAATACATGGTCTTCTCCAAATAATACTTTTGTATAGGCATGCGCTTTATCTTGATAATCACCAGAAAAGTTTAAATCAATATCTGGAACTTTATCCCCTTCAAAGCCTAAGAATGTTTCAAATGGTATATCATGACCATCCATGTCCATATATGTATCACACTTCGGACAAAGTTTATTCGGTAAATCGAATCCACTATCGCTTGTTCCATCATTTATAAATTCTGAATGATGACATTTAGGACACACATAATGAGGTGCAAGTGGATTTACTTCTGTAATATTAGCTAAGGTAGCGACAAGTGATGAACCAACAGATCCTCGTGAACCAACCATATAACCATCATCGATTGATTTCTTGACTAATAAATGTGCGATGTAATAAATTACTCCAAAACCATGCGTAATAATTGAATTTAATTCTTTTTCAATACGATTGTATATCAATTCAGGTAATGGATTACCATATTTGGCATGCGCATTATCATAAACGATTTTACGTAAGTTATCATCAGCTCCATCAATACTAGGCGTATATAACTCACTCTTAATTGCTTTAACAGGTTCAATTTGATTAACAATAAACTTTGGATTAGATATGACAAGTCGATATGCCAAATCTTTATCTAAGTAACTAAAAGAATCTAACATTTCTTGTGTAGTACGTAAATGTTGATCAGGCGCAACAGTCATCTGTCTTCTTTGTTCATTGTATATATACAATGGATGACGACCCGCCCCTACACCTTTTGCTTGAATATAAACATCTCTAAATCGTTTATCCATAGGATTTAAATAATGTGCATCCCCTGTTGCCACGATTAGCTTATTACATTCAATCGCTGTGTTAATAATTCTTAGAATAATATCTTTGAGTCGCTTTTCATTCACAATCGAATTATTTTCAATTAATGGTCTGTAATTCTCAAGTGGTTGTATTTCGATATAATCGTAAAACTTCATTGCCTCGATAAGTTCTGGCGTTGAACGATTTGCGGCTAGTTCAAATATTTCACCATTAAAACAAGAACTTCCTACAAGCAAATCTTTTCTATGATTAACGATGTCTTCACGACAAATTCTTGGTTCACTAATACTTCCATCATTTTCACTCTTGGTAGTTGAACCATTCGTTAATCGATCAGTATGTGCCATCGTAACAAGTTGAAATAATGATTTTAAGCCAGATTGATTCTTCGCTAATAGATTAACGTGCTTTTTCATATTTTTTTGAAAAGCTAAAGCTTGATCAAGATTACATAAATCATTAACCGATTTCAACTTACTAAGTTCATCAGACATTAACATTTTACCGAAAACTTGATGTAAAACTTCAGTATCATAGTCAGCTCTATGTGCACCTGATTCATCATATGAAATCTTATAATGTTTTGCGATTACACCTAGTCGATAATACTTTTTATCTTTAAGTAATGCTTTTGAAAGATCCAATGTATCTATTACAGTATTTGTTAATTTTGGCCGATTTAAGCGTAATAAATTCGCATTGATAAATCCAATATCGAAATTCGCATTATGGGCTAAAATAATATCATCTTGAATGAAATTTAACCATTCATCAATGACAGTTTCAATTGATGCGGCTTGATCAACATCAGCTTGTTTAATATGCGTTTTTTCAGTAATAAATGCACTTAAGCTTTGGTGTGGATTTACAAACATTTGTAAACGATCCACAATCATTCCTGATTGTATACGAATTGCCGCAAACTCTATTATTCGATCAAATTCTGTAGATAAACCTGTGGTTTCTAAATCCAGTACAACGTAAGTTGAATCATGTAGACTTTGGTTCTTTGGATTTGAAACGATACTATATTTAGATTCAACCATATTAAACTCAATCCCATAGATCATTTTAAATGTACGTGTAGGATTCTTTTTAATTAAGCCTTCAACAGCTTTCTGAGCTTTTGGATAGGCTTGTACAGAATGATGATCAGTTATTGCGATAGCGTCATGACCCCATTGATATGCTTGATCAATATACGCTTCAATGGTACTTACACCATCCATTTCTGACATATTCGTATGTAGATGTAATTCTACACGTTTATCATTCGATTCATCTCTACGGACCATCCAGTCTTGAATTAAACGTATATCCTTAACTTGAATCTGTATATCTTTTGTAAAGTTATCATAGATTGTATCTCCATAAACTTCGATACAATCTCCTTTATTCAATAATCCAAATTTCTCAATCTGACTCTTTTCATCTAAAAACTGACTGAATGATAATGCATCTTCTTCATCATGAAAAAAAACAGTTTGACGGAGTGTTGTATTATTCTTAATCCATTGACTGTCAATTTGGAATATCTTCCCACGAACTTTTATTCCACGTTGGCCTAAAACACAATCTTTTAATGGTACGAGTAAACTATCTTCCTTTTTAATTCTTTTTGTTTTAATTTGCGCTTTATTAAACTCAGGTTCCGCTGATATCATTTGTGGTATTGATTCAATTTCTACTGGTTCATCATTGTTTAATCTTGATTTACATAAATAAGTAATTCCAAATCGATTTAATAATTCCTGTAATTTTATTAATTGTAGATTTAGTTTTTCGTGTAAATCAGTAGATTCTACAATAAAATAAAGTGTTCTATCTTCTAAAATACTTAATCGATTATGATCTAACTCATTTAAATTAAATTTATCGATACAATAGTTAATGTATTGTTGTAAATCTTTATGTACTAAATCACACTCTTCAGTTATTAATTCTAACTCACATTTTACATTAGTATTATTTTCGATAGAACTAACAAGCTTTTCATATAGCGTGAATGGAATAGTTTGTTTTAACTTCAATACAACATTTAAAATTTTCGTTTCACGATAAAAACGAATTCTATCAATTCTTGAATCATTAAAATAGACACGATCAAGTGCTTTAATATCTAATTTCTGTAGTAACTCTTGATTAATCATTCTTTGTCTCGATTAAATCTATCAATGATATGTTGAGCAGCTTGTTTACCAGCTGATAAAGCATGAATAACTGTCTTTGTACCACTTACGATATCACCTGCTGCATATACACGATCAATATTAGTTTCAAAATGTTCATCCACAATAATTCTACCTTGTGAATCTGTAGCTAATCCTTCAAAGTTTAATTTCTTCACACTTGAACCGATTGCCATAACCATTAAATCACAATCAAGCTCAAAATAACCCTCATCATCAATTATTGTTCCTCGATCACTATCATCAATTTTTACAAGTTTAGTACGTTTACATTTAACTCTTAAATCATTCTCATGATCAAATACTGAAATAGGATCAACAAGTTCATGAATATTTACACCTAAGTGTATACACTCTTCAACTTCTGCTTTTCTAGCAGGCATTAAATCAATTGTTCTTCGATAAACTAAATGTGTATCAATGCCATATTTTGCGGCACTAATGGCAACATCCATTGCGACATTACCACCACCAACTACACATAAACGTTTAATATGACTAAAATGCTCATGGAAGGAATCTTCTCCAATATTTAAGATACTTAAAAATTGTTTCCAACCAATCACTTTTGGATGATCAGAACCTTCGATCTTCGAGAAGTTTTGTTTAGAAGCACCCATCGCTAGATACATCGCATCAAAACCTTCTTCAAAAAGTGAACGATAATCACGTGTTCTACCAAAATTTTCTTCTATTTTAAATTTAACACCTAAATCCATTAATTGTTCAATTCGATAATCTACAACATTATTTGGTAAGCGATATGGAGGTATACCAAATTTAAGAACTCCACCTAATATTGATTTCTTTTCAAAAACAGTCACATCAAATCCAGCTTGTTTTAGTGTCACAGCACATGAAAGACCAGATGGTCCACTTCCAATTATCGCAATCTTCTTATCGATCGCAGGTTTAACTTCTGTGATTGATTTGTAGTGATCACCAATATAACGTTCAATTAATCCAATTTTCACCGGCGCATTCATTTTCATTCGAACACATTTTGCCTCGCATTGGATATCTTGATAACAAACTCTTCCACAAAATTCTGGGAAACTATTCTTGGATTCCGCAATTTGTTTTGCTTCTTCCCCTCTTCCTTCTAAAAATGCTTTAATCATTGAAGGAATCTCCATATGTGCTACGCAACCATCTACACATGGTTTATGACGACAGTTTAAACAACGTTCAGCTTCTTTAATTGCTTCTTCGTAACTTAATCCGATTGTTTCGTTATATAAATTTGTATTCATTTCTTTACCTCACTTAACAAGTTTTGTAAGAGCTTCTTTTGCCGCAGCTTGTTCAGCTCTCTTCTTTGAACTGCCCTTACCTTTGCCATATGTTATACCATCAATTTGAACACTTGTTTCAAAAATTCTTTGATTTGATGGACCATCTACACTTAACAACACATAACTAATCGTTCTTCTATTATCTGCCTGTACATATTCCTGTAATTCAGTTTTAAAGTCAATTACACTATTGAATTGTTTAAATTCTTCTAAATCTTTAAAGATATCATCTAACAATGGGCTTACATATTGATATCCAGATTCTAGATACAATGCGCCTAAGAAAGCCTCAAACATATCCGCAACAGTTGAATCACGCATTTGTCCTTGTTCAAGAATCTCTCCATGACCCAATTTTAAAAATTCATTTAATCCAAGCTTAAACGCAATCTTGGCTAATGAACTCTCACAAACCATTTGTGAGCGTAATTTTGTCATATTTCCTTCAGTTAGTTTCGGATTTAGATTATACAGATAAGATGCAGTCCACAATTGTAATACCGCATCTCCCATAAACTCAAGTCTTTGATTATCCTCTGGATAAGTATTCTGATGTTCATGCAAATATGATCGATGTACAAAAGCACATTCAATTTGATGAATATCCTTAACGACTATTTGGTGTTGTTTTAACCATTCTTTTAAATTCATAGTTCTATTATACCTTAATCCATTCTCTGATTCTCAAGGTCTTTAAAACAATAATCAATCCATTGGGAAAATTGTTTCTTTTTCTCGAATATTTCAAGAGAATCCTTTTGCGCTGTTAATAAAATAGCTTGATCCAATATAACATTTGCGATTAAAAAACTTGGTATACCCGATTGTTTTAATCCAAATATTTCACCGGGACCTCTTAATTCAAGATCTTTATTTGCGATTTCAAAACCATCTAGACTATTTTCAAGAACTTTTAAACGAGTTAAACTCAATTCTTCTTTTGAATCTGTTAATAGAAAACATAATCCTTCAACACTTCCTCGACCAACTCTACCTCGCAATTGATGGAGTTGCGACAAACCAAAACGATCGCTATCATAAATTACCATCGTATTTGCGGTTTGAACATTTACCCCAACTTCAATAACCGTTGTTGTTACTAAACAATCTATTTCATGATTCAAGAATTGTTTTAAAATACTTTCCTTATCTTCCT
Organism: uncultured Erysipelotrichaceae bacterium; assembly: GCA_942492995.1. Lineage (GTDB taxonomy): Bacteria > Bacillota_I > Bacilli_A > Erysipelotrichales > Erysipelotrichaceae > UBA2212. Next base: position 583,784 of record OW818653.1, on the reverse strand, counting down.
GATTTAATTTACCATGTAACATACCTATTCTTACATGCTTTGGTAAACCCTTTTTTAATGCATCAAATATCTGCTCAACACTCTTCACATTACTCGTTTCATCATATTCAATACTCGGACAAACGAAATAAATCTGATCGTTCATTTCTAGACGTTTAATTATTTCAGTGTAAATTGATTTTATACTATTTGATTCAACTAATTTAGTATGAATTGTTTGTTTACTACTGTGATACGTTTGAATCGTAGAAATATTCAAATCATTGAATAATACGGCAGCTAATGTTCGTGGAATTGGTGTCGCACTCATTAATAGGAAATCAACTTTATCCCCTTTATCACTTAACATGCGTCTCTGTTCAACTCCAAAACGATGTTGTTCATCCGCAACTACTAACCCACAGTTTGAAAATTTAACATCTTCTTGAATTAGTGAATGTGTCCCGATTAAAACATCAATTTCATTATTTCTTAATCGTTCTAATATATTTCTCTTTTGAACAGTACTTAAAGAAGAATAAAGTACTTCAACTCTTACATTTGTTGGTAGATATTCCTTTAAACTATTAAAATGTTGTTTAGCTAATATTTCAGTAGGTACAAGCAAGGCAGATTGATAATGAGCTAAAACATTTGCATATATCGCCAATGCCGCAATAACTGTCTTACCGCTGCCAACATCACCTTGTAATAATCGATTCATTCTTTGTTTGGATTGTAAATCATCCAGTATTTCACTAAGAACTTGTTTTTGATTAATAGTTAGTTCAAAAGGTAATTCTTTCATCCAAGTATTAATTTCTCTTCGATCAAATATCTTATTTTTACCAAACATTTGTCCAAAATTAATACTTCTATTTAGTTGTAACTTAGTTTGAAAACGAAGAAATTCTTCATACTTTAAACATCGTTTAGCTTGTATTATTGCTTGCATTGATTGTGGGTTATGCATGTAATATATTGATTGTTTAATACTTAATAATCGATACTTTTCCTTAAATTCTTGTGGAATATCAATTTTTACTGATTCATCAAGTTTACTCAATGCTTTATGTACAACTTGAATTAAATCTTTATTACTTAATTCTTTACGTAAAGAATAAATTGGAACAATACCTATTTGCTCAAGCAATGGTTGAGCATTGTAGTTTAAACCAGTTAACATATACTGACCATCATATCGTGCTTGTAAACTAATTCGCATATTTGATTTTAACCAAGGTCGATTAAATATACTTACTTGAAATAGTCCCTGTTCACTTTGAAACATGAATCTCGTTACACTTCTATTCTTAGGTAAACGCACCATTTTAAATGGTTCTTGGATCGTACCTTCTAACCAAACTTTATCGTTTATCATCCATTCTTCATATGGTTTTAAGGTGATTTCTTCATATCGCATAGGAAAATACCAAAGCAAGGATTCTACTGTAAAGAATCCAGCTTCGTTTAACTTCTCTATCATTAGTTTAGTTAGTTTTAATGTACTTAGTTCCATATAAAGAAAAGGGCATTATGCCCTTTTATTCGATTCCAAAGATAAAGGAATAAACAGGCTGTAACCCTTTAGTTACTTCTACCTCACAATGATTAAATTCAGTTGAAATGAATTCTTCAATCATAGTTTGTTCCTCTTCACTAACATCATCACCAACGATAACAGTTATTAGACCATCATCATCAGTAACCGTTTGTTTTAATAATTGTTTAGTTGCATCAAGTTTATCTGATGTACTACATATAATAGATTTTTCAAGTATGCCCATATAGTCACCAGCAACAATCTCAACACCTTCAAAGCTTGTGTCTTTGATTGCGTAAGTAACCATTGCGGTTTTAACATGTTTATACGCTTCAGTCATTTCTGAAACATTCTCTTCTACATCTACTTCAGGATTGAACATAATGCATGCACTCAAACCTTGAGGAATACTCTTAGTTGGTAATACACGTACATCCATATCTTCGATCAATGATTCAGCTTGTTGAGCTGCTAATATAATATTTGAATTGTTTGGAAGAACAAAGATATGTTCAGCATTCACTGATTGAATGGCAGCCACGAAATCTTCAGTTGAAGGATTCATCGTCTGCCCTCCACTAATTACAACATCAACACGATAGGACTCAAATAACTCTTTAACACCATCGCCAGCCGCTACAGCTATAATCGCATACTTTTTCTTTTCAACATTTTTAGTTTTCGTATCAACAGTCATGTGACTCAAATGCTCATGTTGTTCTTGCATATTCTCAATCTTTAATTTCAAGAATTCACCATAACGTTGTCCGATATTTAAAGCATCACCAGGAGTTAATGTATGTACATGTACTTTGACAATTTCTTCATCTTGAACAACAACTAATGAATCACCAAGTCTAGATAAGCGATCTTTAAGTTCATCTTCATTGAAACTGTTTTGTGTTTCGTCTGTTAATCGAATAATAAATTCAGTACAGTAACCAAATTCTTCATTTTCTAAATTCTTTTGAACACCTTCGCCCATTTCAATATTTTCAAGCAACGCTACAGGTGTACCTTTTAAACCTAATCTAAATCCTTCTAGTATTTTAATATATCCATAAGCGCCACTATCGACAACGCCAACTTCCTTCAATACAGGAAGTAAATCAGGAGTTCTCAATAATGATTCATGTGCTGCAGATATTAAGAAATCAAAGTATTCAAGTATTGTCTTATTTGGATATGTCTCCAAATAATCAAAAGCTTGTTTACTACTTTCTCTTAAAACAGTAAGAATTGTTCCTTCAACAGGACGCATAACTGCTTTATAAGCAATTTCAGTCCCTTTGACAAACGCATCCGCAAAATCTTGTGCATTAATCTCTGGTTTACCATCTACACTTTGGTAAAATCCTCTAAATATTTGTGATAGGATAACACCGGAATTACCACGTGCACCCATTAATAAGCCTTTGGACAATACTTTCGCAATATCACCAACATTCATTGTTAAAATAGCTTGAGTATCTTTTACACCAGCTGAAAATGTCAAATTCATATTCGTACCAGTATCACCATCTGGAACTGGGAATACGTTTAAGGCATCTACTTCATGGTGATGATTTGTTAAGTTATTTGCCCCACTCACCAACATGGATTTAAATAAAGAACCGTCTAGTTTATTCATTTTGCACCTAACCAATCATCCTAACGCCTTGAACATAAACATTTATTCCACTGAATTTTAAATCCAATGATTTTTCTAAAACATATTTACATTTTTTTTGTACTTCGTTTACAACTTCAGAGATTTTTACTCCAAAACCAATAATAATGTATAGATCAAGTTCTAATCCTTGAGTACTTTCTCTAACCAAAACACCTTTACTGTAATTTTCCTTTTTCAAAAGTTCAGCAATCCCATCTTTTAATACTTTCTGAGATGCCATACCAACAACGCCATAACATTCTGTAACAACACCACCTGCTAAACTCGCGATGGCTTCATGGCTAATATTAATATTACCTAATTGCGTTGATCGCTCGATTGACATATTTTTCTCCTTTGTTGCATTTTCATTATATCAAATAATGAGTTTAATTCAAAAATCATGGATAACAAGAAAAACTATACGGTACAGCTTTAATTTCGTCAATGGCTATACACATATGTTCTGGATTCAAAGCTTGTCGAATAGACGCATAATCCTCTAAAACATTTATTGTACTAAGAGAAGTATATACGGTTATTCCATCATACATGATTAGCTTAGCATAATAAACATCATAACTTTTTTCATCTTGTATAATCTCTGAAATCATTAACTTTGTACTCGATGTTAATTCATTCAGTGAAGATGCTAAACGTGTGTAGGCTAATTCATCATCATAGCCATTCACAAAGATCAATTCATTAATCGAGATAGGCTCATATTCATTAAATGAATATAATTTACCATTCTCCAACAAAACACTCTGTTGGTTATTTAAATACGCTAACACTCCATGCTCTTCTATCGTAATTAATAGTTCATTACCTTTACTATACTTCATTTGTAACGATTTAATTAATGGATTTGTTTCTAATTCTTCGCTTAATATAAAACCAAAATCAAGTATATTATACTTAGATTTAGCTGAATTGATGTTAGTTTCAACTACACTTTGACTTACATTAATATTACCTTGAAGTATAATTTTTTGGATTGAAGAATTTCTCTGATAAAAATATAAATAACCTATTCCCACCACACTTAATACACCAATCATCGTTATTAAAACTTTAACAATCTTTTTCTTTCTAGACTTTAATTTCTCATTTCTAGATTCGGATATTAACTCATCAACGGATGGTATATTTGTCATTTTACACTCCAATTAAACAGTTCAATTTCTGGACTTAAACTTATTCCAAATTTTTCTGTAATTAATCTTTGTGCTAATTGTACCAAATCTAATACATCTTTTGCCTTCGCATTATCAACATTCACAATGAAATTACTATGAACTTCAGAAAACATTGCGCCACCGATTCTTTTACCTCTTAAACCAACTTGATCAATAACTTGCCAAGCTAATATTCCTTCAGGATTCCTAAATACACTTCCAGCACTCGGTAAACTTAACGGTTGGGATTGCGTTCTTCGTGTTTTACGATCATTCACTATTTTTTCAATATCACTTGCGGATCCAAATGTACATTCAAATTCCGCCTCTAATATAATCCAATTTTTATGATCCGCAAAGGATGTATGTCGATAAGAAAAAACAATCTCATCCTTATTCATCCACACACATTCACCATCTTTATACACATAAATACGTCTAAGAATCTCATACGTATCATGTTTATATGCCCCAGCATTCATATACAATGCACCACCAACTGAGCCTGGAATACCTGTCGCATATTCAAATCCAGATAATCCAAGTAAACATGTTTTATACGCAAGTGCTATAAGACTTGCCCCAGCTCCAACTCTAATATGATTCCCATCGATATTAATATGATTAAGTGTTTTATCAAGTTTAATGATTACCCCATGATAATCATTATCGGATGCTAAGATATTGGAACCCATACCCCATATTTTATAAGGTATATTGTTGTTATTTAATAGGTTAATCGATTTGCTCAAACACGTAATATCTGTAGGATAGTAGACATATTCAGCAGTACCACCAATCTTAAAACTTGTTAAAGTCTTGATTGATACATTATGTTTAACCTCACCTAATTCATTTAATGTATTAATAAGATTTAACATCTTTAATTTCCTCATAAATCCAATCGATAAAATCATTTGCCGCATTCGGATGCCCTAATTTTTTAGCATTTTCTTTCATGTTACTTAAACGTTTTTCATCATCAAGTAAATCCAGTATTAAAGCACGCAATTTTTGACTATCCAATGTTTTCTCTTCAACTAATACACAAGCATTTTTATCCATTAATGCTTTCGCATTATAAAATTGATGATTATTCGGGACAAAAGGACTTGGTATAATTATTGAAGGACAACCTGTAACCATAATTTCAGCAGCTGTTGTAGCACCACCACGTGTAACCATTAAATCAACCTGTTGCATTACACATCTCTGATCGATGTATGGAATAATTTTTATATTTGTTGTTTCATCATTACTTTCAATAAATGATTGATAATGATTTTTACCAGTTACATATATACATTGAATATTACTTTGATCAAGCAACTCCAAAAGACCACCCATGATGTGATTAATTGATTCTGAACCTAAAGAACCCATCACAAATAATACAGTTTTCTTTAAACGTGATAATTGATGAGACTCAAAAAAATCACTTACTTCATTATCTTGTTTAAAAACATATGTTCTAGGATTACCCAATAATCTTGTTTTGTTCTTTGGAAACTCAGTAAGATTATTTTCATAACTTGCGACAATCGCATCAACGTGTTTAGCCAAAAATAAATTTGCTTTACCCGCGATTGCGTTTTGTTCATGTAAAAATGTTTTTATTTTTAAGCGTTTAGCTTCTAATATTACTGGAACACAAACATAACCACCAAATCCAATCACTACATCAGGTTTATATGTATTCAAGATTGATTTAACTTTAGAACGATTAAAAAAAAGTGTATATAACGCATATATTTTTTGGAAAATTGTTCCTTGGATACCTTTTGTGGATAAACCTTCAAATGCATAACCGTGTTGAGGAATGAGCGTTGATTCCATTCTTTCATGATTTCCAATAAAAAATATTTCATGATTGGAATCTTGATCTTTTAGTGCTTGTGCAAGCGCTAAAGCTGGATAAATATGCCCACCTGTTCCCCCTGCTATTAGACAAACTTTCATTTGAAGTCTCCTTTCGCTTAGTTATTATACCATAAGCAAATGTTTGAACTTATGGTAAAATATATGAAATGAAATATAAATGCTTAGTTTTAGATCACGATGATACTGTCGTTAATAGTTCACAGAGTATACACTACCCTGCTTTTTTACATACATTAGAAACACTTAGACCTAATATTGAACCTATCTCTTTTAGTGATTTTAATCATCATTGTTTTGTTTATGGATTTGAACATTTATGTAAAGTTAGATATCAGTTTAGTGAAGAAGAAATGAAAACTGAATATAAGATTTGGAAATCTCATACTCAAACTAAACAAGCTCAACCATTTAGTGGTTGGAAAGAACTCTTAAACTTGTTTCGTAACCATGGCGGTAAAATAGTTGTTGTTTCATATTCTGAATCAAAAGAAATAATTAGAGACTATAAAGATCATTTTGGGTTTGAACCCGATTTAGTATTTGCGTATGATCATGGACCTGAGAATCTAAAACCACATATCTATCCTATTCGTACACTAATTAACGAATTAAACATTAAAGCTGAAGAAATACTCGTAATTGACGATATGCCTGTTGGTTATGAAATGGCTAAGAATGCTAGTGTTGATTTTATATGGGCTCAATGGGCATATTTTGATGAAACACTAAATGAACATATAATAAAAACATCCAATAAGGCATGTCTGGATGTTGAAGCATTATATGAAATTCTCGAATTAGTTAATACTTAAAATAGTCTTCCATTTAATGAAACTCAAATAACTCAAACCAATGATAGGAATTATTAATATCAAACCGATTAAGTATGTATTAACAACCAATATCATCATAATTTGAAACATCAATACATCGATACAAGTATAAGTTAAGACCTTTATTGCGTCTTTTTTAGTCAATCTACCCTCAAATAACATATTAAATTGTCTGATGGAGAACGCGATTGCACAAACAAAGAATATAGCAGAAAATAATACAATAATATCTCCAATGTTTGAATTTGTATAAAACTGTAATAGTTTAGATAACATAGATGTTGATATCCCTAGAACTAAAAAAAGTATGTTCTTTTTCATATAACCTCGTTTTTGATATATTTTAATAAAATATTAGTAAAATACAATAAAAAAGAGTTACTCAAAGAGTCCCTCTTGTACTTTTAAACCTAAATGTTCATACGCTTTTAATGTAACAACTCTTCCTCTTGCAGTACGATTAATAAAACCAATCTGCAACAAATATGGTTCATATACATCTTCAAGCGTCATTGATTCTTCTTGAATGCTAGAGGCAATCGCTTCTAAACCTACAGGGCCTCCCTTAAAACGCTCTATTATACCTTTTAAGTAGCGAATATCGACATCATCTAAACCAAGATGATCAACTTTTAAACGATCTAGTGCATGTTTAGCGATTTTAAGGCTTATAGTACCTTCATTGAGAACTTGCGCAAAATCTCTAACTCGTCTAAATAAACGATTCGCAACTCTAGGTGTTCCACGACTTCTCTTCGCAATCTCAACAATCGCTTCTTCATCGATTGGTGTTTCTAAAACTCGTGATGTTCTTCGAATAATTAGACCAAGTTCATCTATTGAATAGTACTCTAATTTACTTACTATCCCAAATCGATCTCTTAATGGGGCAGTTAGATCACCTGCACGAGTCGTTGCGCCAACAAGTGTAAACGGTGGTAAATCCAAACGAATTGATCTTACAGACGCATCTTTACCTACTACGATATCAATCGCATAATCTTCCATTGCTGGATAAAGTACTTCTTCAACAACTTTAGGCAATCGATGTATTTCATCAATAAATAAAACATCACCGGCTTCAAGTGTACTTAATATTGCGGCCAAATCGCCAGAACGTTCGATACTCGGTCCACTTGTAATACGTATATTACGTTCCATTTCATGCGATAAAATGTACGCTAAAGTAGTTTTACCAAGTCCTGGAGGACCATAAAGTAATACATGATCTAAACTTTCAGACCGATTCTTAGCTGCTTGTATAAATATTTTTAAATTTTCTTTTAAATGTTCTTGCCCAACATATTCACTTAAAAATTGAGGACGTAAATTCATGTCCTCATCTTCTTGCATCAAATTGGATGATAATAAGCGTTCTTCCATCTTACTTACTCCTCTTTTGACCTAAAATCTGTAAACTGTGTTTCAATAATGCGTCTGTTGATTGATCACTATCTTTTTCAAGTATCTTAATTAATGGATTTAACTCAGCTTGTTTATATCCAAGTGTTTTTAACGCATCAAATGTATCACTCATCGATTTAGGAACTCTACTATCATCTTTATGCTCAGAAACTAGTTTTCCCTTTAAATCTAGAATAATTTGTGATGCGGTTTTAGCTCCAATACCAGGTAATTTCTTTAGATAATCAATATCTGAAACTTCTATAGCTTGTACCAATCGATCTGTACTACTAGATGCGAAAATGGAATTGGCTGTTTTACAACCAACTCCTTTTACACTAATTAATTTAATGAAAAGCTCATAATCACTTTGTGTTGAAAATCCAAAGAGACTATGTTCATCTTCACGAATGTATTGATGAGTATAAAGTAACATATCTTCATTTAATTTAAGTTTTTCAGGATGAGCGAAGTAGATTTTATATCCAATTCCACCACAATCTAGAATAACCCAATCTAAACTAAAACTATGAACTTTTCCTTTTATAAATGCGATCATAGAAATATTATAACACAACAACTAATCCATAAATATGAACTGGTAGTCCTCTATGACAATAATATCGCCATTTTTAACGCCTTTAGCACGCATCGCTTGATCTACACCTAAATGTCTTAATTGACGTGCAAAACGTTGTGCACCTTGCTCAGTTGTAATATCTGCACGATGGAATAATCGTTCGATACGATCACCAAATAATTCATATGTATTTTCTTTAATCTGTTTAACTTCAAACGGAATTTCTTCAATAAATTTGTAATGTACAGCTTCATTTTGAATTTCATCTTGAATGAATGTTGTGGCAGTAGCTAATATATCCGCAACTGCGTATAGAACTTGATCTAACCCTTCACTGATTAATGTTACAGTTTCATAAACTGGAAGATCAGGATATGCTTCTTTAAATTTCTTTAAATTTTCTTGTGCATCTGGTAAATCCATTTTATTCGCAACAATCACTTGTGGTCTTTCTGTTAATCTAAATTCATATTGAGCTAATTCTTCATTAATAACTCTAAAGTCATCAATTGGATCTCGATGATCTTCAGCCCCCATATCGATAATATGGATTAGTACACGACAACGTTCAATATGTTTTAAGAACTGATGCCCTAAACCTTTACCTTGATGTGCACCAGCGATTAATCCTGGTAAATCAGCTAATACAAATGAACGACCATCCGCAACTTGAACAACACCTAATTGAGGAACAAGTGTTGTGAACGGATAAGCAGCAATTTCAGGTTTTGCTTTACTTACAACTGAAAGGAATGTGGATTTACCAACGGATGGAAATCCAACAAGTCCAACATCTGCAAGTAACTTTAACTCAACTTCAACTTCTTTTTCTTCACCCATTTCACCTTTTTCGGCAAAATCTGGTGCAGGATTACGACTCGTTGAAAAATGCCAATTACCTCGACCTCCACGACCACCATTTGCGATGATAGCTTGTTGACCTACTTCTATTAGATCTGCCAAGATTAAGTCATGTTTAATATCTTTAACTATCGTCCCAATCGGTACTTTAATAATGATATCTTCACTACTCGCTCCATGCATTTTCTTATTTAAACCTTTAGCCCCATCTTGTGCAACAATATGGCGGTTAAAACGTAAATCTAAAAGCGTTGATTTATTCGGATCTGCTTCGAATATAACACTTCCTCCACTACCTCCATCACCACCATATGGTCCACCTAATGGAACATACTTTTCGCGTCTAAAGGAAGCCATACCATCGCCACCTTTACCTGCTTTTACTTTAATTTTTACTCTATCAATAAACATTGGGTTAACCCTCCGATAAAAAAATCCCTTAACGGGATTTTATGCTTGTGGATAAACAGAAACTTTTGTTTTGTCTTTGCCTAAACGTTCAAACTTAACGATACCGTCTACTTTTGAAAACAGGGTATCATCACCACCACGTCCGACATTCGTACCAGGATGAATCTTAGTACCGCGTTGGCGATATAAAATTGAACCTGCCGTTGCGAATTGTCCATCTGATTTCTTGGCACCTAAACGCTTCGAGTGACTATCACGACCGTTACGAGTCGATCCAACCCCTTTTTTAGAAGCAAATAATTGGATATTTAACTTAAACAACATGACTACACCTCCTTAATGTGAATGTATTTTTGTTGACTTTCTTGCACTGTTTTAAGCTGAATTAACATCATCTTTAGTAACAATTGCAAATCGTCACGATTTTGTAATACTTTAATCTTAATCATTGCATCCGGATTATCAATTAATGATAATTGCACATCTTTAGAACATATTTGATCTAATGCATTGAGAGCACCTGTAGCGATACTACTTACCGCTGCACAAACCAAATCATATCCCTTAGGACCTGCATCCGCATGTCCAGAAATATTAATTTCCTGGATCAACTGATTTTTTCTTACAACTTCAACTTTAATCATACTTAAGCTTCGATAGCTTCAATGACAAGTTTTGTGTAAGGTTGACGATGACCTTGTTTACGACGTGTAGAACCTTTTTTAGACTTGTACTTGAAGATAATAATCTTCTTTTCCTTGCCTTGTTTTTCTACCTTCGCACTAACAGTAGCACCTTTCACATAAGGTGTACCCACTTTTGTGGTTTTTGCATTGACTAGTAATACTTTGTCAAATACAACAACTTCACCTGGCTCAACACAAAGTTTTTCAACGAAAATACTTTGTCCAACTTCTACTTTAAGTTGTTTGCCACCTGTTTCGATAATTGCGTACATTTTTTGCACCTCCTTCAGTTTTTGAGACTCGCCGTGTGCGGTGGCCTTTTAGGCGCTTAAAAACCTTAACGTGCGGTTGCATTCCATCTGGAAATACAACGTAGTAAGTATAGCATAATTATATTTGTTGTCAAATGTTTAACAAAACCAAAGAAATCACTAACATTACGAAAATAGATGGTAAGAAATTCGCTAGTTTTAGCTTAGTCATATTTAACATATTTAAGCCAATTGCCATTACAAGTGCAGACCCAACTGCACCGATATCGAGTATAACACTATCTGTTAAGTACGGAGCAACCACAACGCTTAAAAGCGTTATAAAACCTTGATATATGAAAATAACAAACGCAGAGAACATTACTCCCCAACCGAATGTAGAAGCGTATACAATCGCGGAAATAAAGTCTAAAAGCGATTTAGTATAGAGGATTGTTTGATTGGATTCTAAACCACTTTGGATTGATCCAATAATCGCCATTGCCCCAACACCAAATAATATACTAGCACCGACAAATCCTTGTGCAAATCGCCCTTCCTCACCACTAGAAAATCGCTTTTCTAAACGTCTAGCAAATCGATTAATGTAGTTATCCAAATCAATCATTTCACCAATTAGTACACCTAGCGCTAATGCTACAATAAGCCTTAATGGTTCATTGTAATTTATAACACCTTGTAATCCTATAATAATGACACTTAATCCAAGTGCCCCCATAATCGCATTACTTTTTTCTTTAATAAATCCATTCTTTAAACCTATGCCAATAAGTGATCCAACAATAATACTTATTGTATTTACAACTGTTCCATTCATATTTTACCCCACATGATTTATGATTGGCGCTTCTACAATAGTTTGTTGAACACCATTCTTTATAAATTCTAAACAAACACTACTCGATGGATGATTAATACTATGATGGATAAAACGTATTCTTTTTAATCCAAATTTATAATTGTTAAATACTGTGATGCATTCAGATAATCGTTCTGATTTTATAACAATCGCACAGCGACCTTTATCAGTAAGCAATCTAAATGAATTTAGCGCAAGCTCTTCTAATGTCAACTTACCATCAAAATTAGCAGTATCAATATTCATTTTATCTTTATGATAAGGTGGATTACAGATTATTAAGTTAAAATTGGAATCATTATAATCTTGAACTGAAGAATTAACAAACATTACGTTTGTTAAGTGATTTAAATTCGCATTTTCGATGGCTAATTTAATTGCTTCATTATTAATATCAATCCCTACACAATACCCATTTGTTTTGAGTTTAGCAAACATTGTAATAACACCATTATTACAACCTACATCTAATACTTTGTCACGCTTACGCACATTAATGAACTCACAGAGATGAATAGAATCAGACGTCATTTTAAAATGGTGTGAATCTTGCATTAATTTTAGTTCAGTGTTTGGAATAAAATCTATTGTTCTCATAGTACGTGTTCCGGCTTTTTAGCATATTTCATTTCAAACCAAAAAACGCTTCCTTTATCTAATTCACTCGTAACGCCAAAATTACATCCATGACTCTTAAGAATCGCAGACGCAATACTTAAACCTAAACCAGTTCCAGCAACATTACGATGATGATGTTTATCAATTTTAAAATAACGATCCCAGATATAAGGTAAATCATCACTTGAAATACCAATGCCATGATCAATAACTTCAATTCTTACTGTTTCTTCTTCACATAATATTTGAATTACTAATTGATTATCTTTACCGATAAATTTAATGGCGTTATTTATAAAATTAATTAATACTTGTTTAATTTTTAATGGATCGCCAATTACAATTACCTCTTTTGGCGCAAATATTTGAACTTGAATTTTATTTGATTTAATTAAACCATCCAATAATCTAAGCGATTCATTTACAAGATCTACTACGTTAAAATTCTTATTTTGAAGAGTTACTACATTTGATTGGAACTGTGATAATTGTGTCATATCTTGAACTAAATGATCTAAATGATTTACTTCATCTAAAATTACATCAAGATGTTGTTCACGTTTTTTCTTATTATCACCTGATATATCCTTAATCATTTCTGCATATGCTTTTATCATCGTTAATGGCGTTTTAATATCATGTGATACATTCGCGATTAAATCTTTTCTCAGCTCATCCATCTTTTTTAATTCTTCTGATGTGTAGTTTAATGTTTCCGCAAGTTCAGTAAATTCAGTAAACTCACCCTTCTCAAACTTAACATCATAATTACCATGCGCCAATTTAATTGCTTCTTTTTTCATATTTATTATCGGTTTTGATAATCGACTTGAGATAATAAGTGAAACGATACTAAATAACACAAAAACGATGATTGTAACATATATAAATTGTTGTTGAAGAATGGAAATTGTAGAATCGATTGGTAATAAACTAGAATTCAAGAAGATATAATAACTCCCAAAATTTAAATTCAATTTTTTGCCAAATATTATCATATCTTGTTGAATTACTGAGTTTGTAACGGTTAAAGCAAATTCTTTCTCAGGTGATTCATCAACCAATTGCGTGTAATTCATAATTTTTTGTGTGAAACCAATCGCATTTGAGTTTAAAACACATCCTAAACCTAATGCATCTACTTGATATAATAATTGACCTTTACTATTATAAACAAGACCACATACATTGTTTTGTACTGCACTGATCTGGACTTTTATACTAAATTGATTATTTTCAATACTTTCTTCGATTACATTTGAAACTTCTTTAACTTGAGTTATTTTCATTTCTTTGAAATAAGCACTTAACAACACAATTTGCATTAACCAAAGCATAACTAAAACACCTAACATTAAGGTGAAAAAGTATAACCATGTTCTAAATCGTATGTTATGAAAATCAAACTTCAAACTTATACCCCGTTCCTCTAACTGTAATCACAAACTTACGATATTCTTTTAAGTTATGACGCAACATTTTTATATGTGTATCAACCGTACGATCATCTCCAAAATAGGAATAATTCCAAACTTTTTCCAATAATATTTCACGATTTATCGCAGTGTTTTTATTACGAATGAGATAAACAAGTAAATCAAATTCTTTTGGCGTTAATGTAATTTTTTGTTTATCAATAAATACATCTCTTGCGTCGACATCGACATCTAATCCTTCAAATGTAAAACGATTGTGTTCCTTCTCTGAATTTCTCTTTAATACTGCATTAATTCTTGCCATAAGTTCTTTTGGACTAAAAGGTTTTACAACATAATCATCAACACCTAAATCAAACCCATGTAGCTTATCATATTCCTCGTCACGTGCTGATAACATAATAATCGGTATGTTCTTAATCTTCTTTATTTCTCTACATGCTGTAAATCCATCCATTACAGGCATCATAATGTCTAACACAATTAAATCGTAATCATTACGTTCCACTTTTTGAAGAGCGATATGACCATTTTCTGCTTCATCTACATCATACTCATGTACGAGCATGGCATACTCTTTTACAACTTCTCTGATTTTTGCTTCATCATCCACAATTAGTAATTTAGCCATATTTAATCTCCTTTATCGTTCAATCATATCAATTTTCTTCACAAAACACGACTTCTCTTTTTCGATAATCCCTTCGATTAGAATTAACTCACCATTTTTTAAACGTTCTGATACAAGCTGATAGACATTTGGCATAACAACACAATCTATTTCACCACTTTCATCATATACTTGTAAGAATGCCATCATACTACCATTTTTAGTGCGATGTGATTTAACTTTCTTAATCATCCCAATAAAACTTTGTGTTAAATTTGAGACATTTAATAGAATTATTGAATTAGGATTATTATACTTTTTCTTTACATATACAAGCGGATGATCGCTTAAATAGAATCCAAGAACTGCTCTTTCATTCTCTACTCGTTCTAAGGGTTGGTCTTTTACAATTACCATCTCTAGAGGTTTAACTAATGTAGTATCGATTGAAATTTGTTGATTATATTCAATTTTAATCATATTTGCATAATCGATCGCATCTTGAAGAGATGCTTTCATTGAATTTCGGGATAAATTGAACTCATCTAATGCGCCAGCATCAATAAGTGATTCAAAGTTTGATTTAGATATTCGATGTGTATTCATACGAACTACAAAATCATAATAATCTTTAAATAAACCTTTACTTTGTTCACTTAAGATTTCTCTACTTAATACAGTTCCAACACCTTTAATTATTAAGAGTGGGAAGCGTATCGCGTTATTTTCAATGTAATACCCTTCTCTACTGGAATTAACCGATGGACCAAGTACACTAACTTTATGATTCTTTGCTTCTTGTAAGTATTCAAAAGTTTTACTTTCACTGCCGATAACACTATTAAGCAATGCCACAAAGAAATAATCTGGAAAATTCGCTTTAAGGTATGCCATTTGATATGAAATCATCGCGTAAGCAACACTATGTGATTTATTAAATCCATAATTGGCAAATTTAAATACTAGTGCATATACTTCCTTAGCAATTGCTTCAGTGTAATTGTTCTTAATACAACCATTGATAAAAGCTTGTTCAAGTTTAGTTAACTCATTCGCATTCTTTTTACTCATAGCTTTTCTCAATAAATCAGCTTTAGCTAAACTAAATCCAGCCATCTTTTGAGCAACTTGCATAATTTGCTCTTGGTAAATTAATATGCCATATGTAGATTCTACAATCGGTTTTAATTCTGGCACAATATAATGAATCTTCTCTGGATGTTCTTTAGCATTTATGTATTCCGGTATGTTTTCCATTGGACCTGGTCTAAACAAAGCAATTGTCGCCACGATATCTTCAAAACGACTCGTCTTCATTTGGCGTAATAGATTCTTCATACCTTCTGATTCAAGTTGAAATATACCAACTGTATCGACAGCTTTAACAAGCGCTAATGTTTTAGCATCATCCATTGGAATCTTCAATATATTAAGTGATATTTTCTTCTCTTTGAGTATTGCTTGTACTACATCATCAATAATGGTTAAGTTACGCAATCCAAGAAAATCCATTTTTATTAAACCTAATGATTCTAGATATTCCATAGTAAATTGAGTTGATAACATATCAGATTCAATTTGTATTAGTGGTACAACTTCGGTTAGATTGATACTACTCATGACAATTCCAGCCGCATGTGTTGAAATATGTCTAGGTAAGCCCTCTAAAGAACTCGCAATAGTAAATAGTTTTTGATAACGTTCGTCTGAATCAATTAATTGTTTAAATCGTGGACTTTGTGCGTAAACATCTTTTAACGTAATTTTCGGTGTAAAAGGAATGGTTTTACTAATTGAATCTAAATCACGTGTATTAATTTCCATAACTCGTCCAACATCACGAAGAACTTGTTTTGCGGCTAATGTACCAAACGTAGAAATATGTGCGACATGTTCTTTACCATACTTATTCAAAACATATTGAATTACTTCATCTCTTCTATTGTCAGGAAAGTCAGTATCAATATCTGGTAATGATATACGTTCAGGGTTTAGGAAACGTTCAAATAATAAATCATATTGGATAGGATCTACATGAGTAATACCTAAACAATATGAAACTAACGACCCTGCCGCAGATCCACGACCTGGTCCTACATATATACCTTGCGTTTTCGCAAAACGTATAAAATCCCACACGATTAGAAAGTAATCTTCATATTGCATAGAAACGATTACATCAAGTTCATTCTTTAATCGAGTACGATACTGGTTAATCTTCTCATTATTATCCAATCTCTTTTCTAACCCAACTAAGCACAGTTGTGTTAAGTATTGTGATGATAAAACATGATTAGGTGTTTCAAATTTTGGTAAAAATGTTTTAGTACTTTCCCACTTTAAATCACATTCATCCGCAATCTTATCACTATTAAGACAAGCTTCATTACCATATAATTCAAGCATTTCTTCTTGAGATAACATGTATCTAAAACTTTCTTTAACTAAGTTTCGATCTGATAGCACTAATTGTTTATCAATCGCACGTAGAACTCTTAGATTTTCATCTTCTTCTGCTTCAGCGTAATAAACGCGATGACAAGCAGTCGCTAAAATAGAATATTTTTTCAATATCCCTTTTAATCGATTATTTTGATTCTTTATAAATTTATCTTCTTGTTTGCTTAAACCTAAAACGATATTTGGTAGAAAGTTAATTAATTTTTCAATCGCTACTTCTATTTCTTTATCACTACCACTAATTAGTAATTGATCAAATAAACTCTCATCTGAATATAATATAAAGAAAACATCATTTTGATAAGCTGTTAATAAACTTAAATCAATTGATTTATAACCTGTATTCATTAAACTTGATAGATTTAATAATGATTTATATCCCTTATCATTTTTAGCGATACATAATAACGGAAATTGATAATCCTGGAAACTAACTTTAATTTCAACTCCAATTAAAGGTTTAATATCAACTTTTTTACACGCAAAAACAAATTCCATAACACCATGCATACTATTAACATCGCTTAACGCGATTGATTTATATCCAAGTTTTTTGGCTTGATTCACTATTTTTTGAACAGACATTGTTCCATTTAATAGTGAATAAGCACTTCTTACACAAAGATGAGTACTCATTGAGTCCACCCTTCTAATGTTACATTCAGAACTACAAATTCTGATTCATTTAATCTATTATACCAAAGCTAAGAAGAAAAAGAACAGCTGAGCTGTTCTAATAACTATAATTGATATTATCGAATGTTATGACAGTCATAACATTTTCACTCGATTCAGTAAATTGTATTTTTACTTGATCCAATGTCTTTGTAAGAGCTAATTCCACACTCATTTCTGATGAAGCTGTAAATAACGTATTGATACCTTCTAACGTGAAGTAGTACTGAGTTGTTCCATTAATTATTGTACTAACAATCGTAGAAACTGTTCCACTTATTTCGTTTTGGGTCAATACATCACCAGTAATTAAGCCTTTTTCCATTAACTGCTCAATATAAGAAGCTTGCGTTAATTCAACGGTAGCAGCTACCCCAACAACCGAATAATCTTGGACACTAACCATTGCGTATAACTTAACTAATCCTTCATTATCTTTTAATGACATGAAGTAAGTAGGCAAACCTTCTATGTTTAGTAATACAGGGAATGTTGAAACATAATTTAAATGTTGAACTTGACCAATCGCAGAATTCATTGCAGATGTTTCATCAGCACCACCAATTTTAATGAATGTTGCTTCCTTAGTATGTAAATTAATCAATGCGAACCCAACAATCGATCGATCACTACCGACTGATGTTAGACCCGAGAAAATATAGATTTCTTTATCAATTGATACATAATTATATCCATCAGTTGTTTGAATCATTTCCTTTTGACCAAATAATGTATTAAACCAACCATTAATGTAGTAACCCCAATTGTCAATTTGATACCAAGCGAGATTTGCGGACTGTATGTGATCAACCCAAGCAGGTGCATCTTCAATCGAATACTTATTCATATCGCCAGTAACTGCATCTACAACGATTAATGACTGAGTATCCCAACCACCAAACCATCCAATACTAGGTTCTTTAACAGTAACAATATAATAAGGATTACCTTGATCGTCAATTTCAAAATTCATACTTTCAAATATATCAGTACGATATTTAAATCGAACATGTCTTAGTAAATCTTCATTAAAGAAAGCTGAAGGTGCATATCGCATACCAGCAACAAGATCAACAAGCTCTACATCCGTAGGGTCCGTCACATTAACAGAAACATATGAAGGAATTCCTTGTTCACGATTTTGAACCCATTTATAAAAATCTTGATATTCTAACGATGAAACACGATAAATTGATTCATTCACATTAATTAATAGATAGACTGAACTAATGTTGAATTGTGAACCTAAACCTTGAACTCTACCAATTTGCTTATCACCTAATTGTTGAGCTGTGTTTTGATCAACAAGAGGAATTTTATCGATTGTTATCGCATCAAATTCAGAATTAAAACTTTCTGATTCTTTGATAACTATTTGATCACGATATTTAGAAGCATTTAAGAATTCACTACTCAAGAATGTCATTGAAATCGTAAATAATACTATAAGTATTGCGATTCCATATGAACCTTTTACTATAATATTAAATTGATGTGAAAAAGACGCATATAGTGTTCCAAAGATTAAGAAATAGAACACTAATAAAAACATAAAACCAGCGTCATGAATGTTATAAGCAGGTAAAGAAACATAATCTATAATAAAAGCTAATACTCCAATAATCACAATAGATTGTATTAGTGAACGTAGCGGACTTAGTTTTTTTGTAGACTTTGGTATATCAAATCCATAGAATCGATTACTCATAATTCTCCTTTGATTCTTAGTCTAAGATCATTAATACAAGCATCAAGTGTTACTTCATCAAGTTTCTTAACAGCTGCTGCTAATCGATGACCCCCTCCATTATAATGTTTCGCAATATCGTTTACAGTTAAATTACGTGAACGAATACTTCCATTATAGTGTACGGAACCATCTTCTTCTTGTTCGATAAAGAGTGCCCATATTTTAAAAGATCTAACTAAGCCTAATTCATTTACTTTTTCTTTTGCTTGACCTGCTGTTACATTTAATTTTTTTAATGTTACTCGGTCTAGCTTAATATAAACTAATCCATTGTCTTCAATAACCGCATGATGACGAATGTAGTTTGAAAATAAAAACTCATTAGGTTCCATTCCAAACAAATCATCATTGATTTTATTCAAGTTTAAATGACTATTAACTAAGAACGCCGCATTGTGTAGAGTACTTGCACTCGTAGATTGTGTAGAAAATCTAAGAGTATCCGTAAGTATTCCCATATACAAATAGGTTGCGGTCTGTGTACTCAGTGTTTGTTCAGATTTAGTACGAATTAACTGACAGACTAATTCAGATGTACTTGCGGCTGTATCATCAATGTATTCATAATGAGCATATTGATCAGTAAATGGATGATGATCAAGTTTAGTAGAATCTCTTGCCATTTCAAATCGATCATCATCTATTCTTGCTTTATTAGCAGTATCTAGAATAATTGCTAGACTTAATTTTACGATTTCATCACTTACAGTTTCATATTCACCAAAAAGATCTGCTGATTGACCTCGATGCCAACCCATAGCGAAAACCTGTTTTGTTGGATACGTTTCTTTTATCCAACTAACAAGTCCAAACTGGGATCCTAACGCATCAGGATCAGGAGATTGATGTCGAAACACACATATGATTTCAGATTTCTCAATCTTGTCTAGAATTATTTTCATTCTATAAACCTATAATATTTACTGTATCTTGAGCGATAACTAATTCTTCGTTTGTTGGAACAACCCATACTTGAACTTTTGAATCAGCAGTACTTAGGCAAACTTCTTTACCACGTGTCTTATTATTTAGTTCATAATCAAGTTTAATTCCCATAGCTTCTTCAATAAGTTCAAGAACACTTGCACGAGCAGCAACGTCATTTTCACCTAATCCACCAGTAAATACAACAGCATCCACATGGCCTAATTGAACTAAGTAACTACCAATTGTTTGAGCAACACGATTAGCATAAATCTTACGTGTTAATACTGCACGAGTATTTCCTTCATGAATCGCATTTTCAATATCGCGCGCATCACTGGATAAACCACTTACACCCAACATACCGGATTTCTTATTTAACACATCAATTACTTCTTCAGCTGTCTTATGTGTTTTACGCATGATATAGGTAATAATCGCTGGATCAATATCCCCAGAACGTGTGCCCATCATAATCCCTGCAAGAGGAGTAAATCCCATTGAGGTATTAACAGAAACACCACCTTGAATTGCGGATAAAGAAGCACCATTTCCTAAGTGACAAGTAATTACATTAATTGATTTACTATCTTTTCCCATCAATTCCGCAACACGGTTTGAGACGAAGAAATGTGATGTTCCATGGAACCCATAACGACGAATCTTATAATCATGGTAATATTCGTAAGGAATTGGATATAGATAAATATCATCTGTCATTGTTTGATGGAAAGCAGTATCAAACACAGCAACGTGTCGCGCATGAGGTAATGATTTCTTAAATGCACGATAACCAACCATATTCGCAGGATTGTGTAAAGGTGCTAACTCCGCAAGTTCAATAACTGCAGATTCAACAGTTGGGTCGATTTCAATTGATTTTGCATATAGTTCACCACCATGTACAACACGATGACCAACTCCAACAATTTCATCAAGACTTGATACAACATTATACTTAATCAAAGATTCTAGTACTAATTCAACCGCTACTTTATGATCAATGATTGCTTGAGTCGTAGTATGCTTTTCACCATTTACTTTAACTGTGAATATACCATCCTTAAACCCTATTCTTTCTACAACTCCACTTGTAAGAACTTCTTCACTTGGCATTTCAAATAATTGAAATTTTAGTGATGAACTTCCTGCATTAACTGCCATAATCTTACTCATTTTTTTCTCCTTTTATCTTAATCGATTTTTATTAAGGCATCCACTATCTCATTAACCGTCTCAATGTTTAATAACTTAAGTTTTGTATATAATTCTTGACGTTCAATAAAATGTTGGTGACACTTTAATTCTTTTTCAAATGAATCCAATATTGATTCTACTCTTTGTAAGCTATCATGTACAGCACTGCGACTGCTTAATGTATGTTCCGCAATTTCAGATAATGAATAATCTTCTCTAAAGTGCATATGTGCAACACGCTTTTGTTTATCTGTTAATAGTGATTCATAAAAATCTAACAGATTATTATAATGTTCACTTTTATTTAACATTATTGTAAGCCTTGAGTGATTGAAGCCAAATAGGCTTCTTTATCAAACTCTTTCAAATCATTTATACCCTCACCTAGCCCAACAAACGCAACAGGTAGATTTAAGGTTAATGCTAAGGCAATAATAACTCCACCTTTTGCGGTACCATCCATTTTTGTACAAATAATCGCATTAATGTTAGAACTTTCTAAAAATGAACTTGCTTGGCTTAAAGCATTCTGACCTGTACTAGCATCAAGAACTAAGAAACTGTGTTGTGCTGAATAGCCAACTGTCTTTTCGATAACGCGATGAATTTTTTGTAATTCTTGCATTAAATTCACTTTGTTTTGAAGACGCCCTGCAGTATCAATAATAAGTACATCCACAGAATCATCGATTGCCTTACGACATGCATCCACTACTACAGATGCAGGATCTTGGTTTTCTTTACCTGCATAACAAGGAACATCGATTCTTTGCGACCACGTTTGTAATTGTTTAACAGCTGCAGCTCTAAATGTATCCGCCGCCACAAGCATTACTTTTTTACCTTGTGATTGATAGAAATGCGCTAGTTTAGCACTACTCGTTGTTTTTCCACTTCCATTTACACCAACCATTAAAATAATATTTAATTTATCTTCAAGTACTATATTATAGTCATTTAATACTTCTAGAATATCAGATCCCAATTGATCAATCGCATCTTCAGAAGTTGTGATAGATTTTTGTTTAACTTCTTTCTTCAATCGATTCAATAGATTCTGTGACGCTTCTAACCCAACATCACTTTCAATTAATACCTGCATCAAATCTTTATAGAACGCATCATCTAACCCTTTATTAAGATTAAGAAGTTTTCTCAAACCATCCCCAAACTTCTCATCTGTTTTCTTAAATCCTTCAAAATATGCATTCTGATTTTTTTTATTAAAATGATCTTTTATTTTTTGGAACAAACTCATGCTTCTACTCCTTCCTCTGCCATCATCATCGCATCAGCGAGTCTCACTTTCAACATTTGTGATACACCACTCTTGCCCATGGTGACTCCAAATAGAACATCACATTGTGCCATCGTACCAGGTCTATGTGTTAACACAATAAACTGCGTTGTACTTGAGAATTTCTTTAGATAAGTAGAGAATCTTTCTACATTTGCTTGGTCTAAAGCAGCTTCTACTTCATCAAATACACAAAGTGGAACATGTCTTGCCTTAAGAATCGCAAAAAGAACACTTATCGCAATTAAGCTCTTCTCACCACCTGAGAATAATCGCATATTTTTAATTGATTTGCCTGGTGGTTGTACATGAATTTCAATTCCAGAGTTCAATAAATCCTCAGGATTTTCCAACGCTAAATACGCTTTCCCGCCACCAAACATAGCTTGTATAACTTCAGGAAGTTCCGCATTAATCTTATCCAACATATCTTTGAATTGATCTACCATAATCGTATCCAACTCAAGAATCAAGTTAAGAATCTTATCTTTACTTTCGTTAATCTCATCATATTGTTTCTTAAGTAATTCGTAACGTTCATTAACCGATTCGTACTCTTGAGGTGCAGTCATATTGATGTTTCCTAAAGAGTCAATATCTGCTCTTAAACGATTAACTTCTTCGACAGCGTTTTCTACACCTTCAACCTTTTCAATGGTTAAACTAAATTCATACGTCATTTGATAATCATGACTTAGTCGGTTCATTAAGTTTTCAATGTTCGTTAATTGACGCGTTGATTGAATCTCAATATCACGTTTAACGATTTGTAGTGCATTTAAATCACGACGTTGTTGTCGAATCTGTAACTCTCTACGCTCTGATTCTTGAGCATTTTTCATACGTAATTCACGCTTACTCTTCAATTGACCAGTGTATTCATCGCGTTTAAAGTATGCTTTATTCAAAAGATCGATTAAATCTTCTTCAAAACTTTGTGATTCCTGTTGAAGATTAGGAGCAATTTGATCTAAATCATCTTTTAAACGTTCATATTTAGCACGTTTCGCATCAAGTACTGGTTCAAGTTGAGCAGCCGCTATTCGTTTTTCAAGTAAATCACTATCTAAATCTGTTTTCTTACTATTTAAATCAAACAAACCATCTTGATTTAATTTTAGTTCATTTTGATATTCTTCAATTTTAAGTTTTAATTCATTAATTTCTTTTGTGATGGATAAAGGTGAATGATTATCTTTTTGACGACCACCAGTCATCGAACCACCTCTATGAATAACATCACCTTCTAAACTAACGATCTTATACTGGTAATTTAAGAGTTTTGCTAATGTGTTACCATTTTCCAATGTATCACATACAATTACATTCGCTAAAAGTGAACTCTTTACGGTTTCAAATCGATTGTCACAGTTAACAAATTCATTTGCAGTACCTAAAAAACCTTTAGTATTATCACAAACAATTTCATGTTCACGACTAATAAAACGATTAAATAATACTGTCATAGGTAAGAATGTTGCACGACCTGATTCATTTCGTTTTAAGAAGTTAATCGCATTACGAGCTGACTCTTCATCTTTAGTCACAATGTGATATAAAGCGCCACCCAACGCAACTCCGATTGCTTCTTCATAACCGACATGCGGAATTAATAGTTTCGATATTACACCATGTACACCCATAAGACTTTGTTGAGCATTCATAATTGCTTGAACACCCATTTGATTCATATACGGTCTTGATTCAAGATTCTTCGCAACTTCCAATCGATTAGAAGCACGATTTAATTTACTATTAGATTCTTCACATTTCGTATTTTGATCAATCAGTTTGCGATTAATTTCAACCGTACGTGAAGTAAGATTTTGAATATCTAGCGTTAATTGATGTAATCGTTGATCACGATCTTCATATTCACGCTTCGCTTCTTCAAGTAATAATAATAGTTGATTAGTCTTTTCTTCTTGATTACCAATTTCTAATGTATATTTACGCTTTTCATCAATTTCAATCTTACGTGTTTCTAATGTTTGAATTTCATTAACTATTTTAATCAAATCTTCTTGTAATGTATGAATTTGTAAATCGAGTTGATGTAACTCTGATTTAGCCAACATATTGTTATTTTCGTGTACTTGAATCGATGCTTCCAAAAGTGCTTCTTTAGCATGTAATTCACTTAACTCATTTTCAGCATTCTCACACTCTGATTTTAACTGTGTAATTTGATCGCTAAGTACTGCAATTTCGATTTGTTCTAATCGCGCTTTCTTCTCTTGGTATATTTTAGCTTTTTGAGCAGCTTTCTTTAATGGATATACTTGTTTTTGTAATTCAAGATATATATCATTTATGCGTTCTAAATTGACTTGAGTTTTCTCAAGTTTATTTACAGCTTCATCTTTACGCTTGCGATACTTTGCAACTCCAGCAGCTTCTTCGAAAATCCCTCTTCGATCAATTGGTTTGGCTTCAGAGAAACTGGTTATTGTTCCTTGTGAAATAAGACTTAACGAATCTCTACCTATTCCACTGTCCATCGTTAAACTTAAAATATCCTTCAATCGACAAGGCGTTTTATTGATTAGATATTCAGCTTCTGAATTCTCGCGATGTAAACGGCGAGTTATTTCAACTTCATCAAAAGCAAGGTCAAAAGATCGGTCACTATTATCAAAAACAAGTGTAACTTCTGCGAAATTCACACTTCTTCTAAGCTCGCTACCTGTAAAAATTACATCTGTCATGGCGGATCCACGTAATGATTTTACGGATTGTTCCCCCAGAACCCAACGAATCGCATCTACAATATTACTCTTCCCACATCCATTTGGACCAACTACCCCTGTTACTGAATGGTCAAAAATGATATTGACTCTATCTGCGAAGGATTTAAACCCTTGTATTTCAATACGTTTTAAAAACATGGAAATCCTCCATTCCTCTAACGATTATTATACTAAAGCTAGGCTCTAATTCATAGAGCAAACAAAAAAATGCTGAGTATTTACCCAGCACTTCATTAACCTAGAATTGATTTTAATACAACTTCACTATCAAGCTTTGGATCTACTTTTCTAAATATTTGTGCAATTTCACCTTCAGGATTCACAACAAATGTTGTTCGTTCAACACCCATCGTCATTTTGCCATACATATTTTTTTCTTTCCAAACATCATATGCCATAATTACTTCTTTTGATTCATCACTTAATAGTTCAAAATTTAAATCAAAATCTGCTTCAAACTTTTTATGCGAATCTAAGTCATCTTTACTAATACCAAATACCTTTATATTATTTTTAGTATATGTTGGCATCGCATCACGATATGTACAAGCTTGAGTTGTACATCCAGGTGTATTATCTTTTGGATAAAAATACAACACAACATATTGACCTTTATAATCACTTAATCTTCTTACTTCACCTTTTTGGTTTTTTAGTTCAAAATCTGGTGCTTTATCTTTTATATTTAACATCGTATATCTCCTTTAATTTAATCTTAACGATTAAATCCGCAAAGTCTACTTATTTGACCTTAAGCACAATAGCTTCATAAGGTCTAAATACCATTTTTTCTTGTAACATAATTAAACTAACATTATACATCATGGGTTTTGCATGCCAATATTTCGATTCTAATTTAAAGTTTATAAACTTATTTGATAAATTTACTAAAATTAAGTATTCATTATTATCATTATATCTACGATATCCAACTAGCTCTGTATGCTTTATTAAGAATGGTTCAATATGACCAAACGCAAAGCATTCATCACTTTTATACAAATCAATACATTCCTTTGTGTAATGTAAGATAGAATTTGTATCATTTAATTGATCATCTACATTTATCGTTGTGTAATTAGGATTTACAACCATCCATGGTTTTACACTGGAAAATCCAGCATTCTCAGAATTAGCCCATTGCATTGGAGTACGTGCTTGATCACGTGTCATAGCTTGAATAACTCGTTTTGAAATTGATTTAGGTAAATGCATCATTGTTTGAAGTACTTCATAATCATTAATCGCTTCAAAATCTTTCCAATCTTCCATTTCAAGTTTCATATTTGTCATGCCGATTTCTTCGCCTTGGTAAATGAAAGGTGTCCCTCGACTTGTAAACATTAATGTTAATAGAGCTTTTGCGCTTTCAACATGATACGTTGTATCATTCCCAAAACGAGAAACAGCTCTTCCATTATCATGATTTGATAAAAAATTACCTAAATAAAATTTATCCTTATCGGATGACATTTGCCATTTGAAAAAGATTTGTTTAAACTCTAGAATCGTCCATCGATATAATTTCCTGAAATCATATTTACCTAAAGGTCCACATCCAATTAAGACAGTATCAAAATGAAACATTAAATCCAATTCTTTAGTCGTTTCACCACTATAAAGTTTAGCTTGTTCAGGATTGATAAGTAATCCTTCCCCAATAAATAAACCAGGATATTCTTTCAACAAGTTTTCATATAATTCATTGATATACGTATGTGACTTTTCTCTCGAAACAATGTAATAATCCGCAAATTGATATCCCTTCTTATGCGGATTTTTATCTGGTAATCCCTCTTTTTTACTTATAATATTTATTACATCCATTCTAAATCCTGATATTCCCTTATCTAACCAAAATCTTAATATATTCTGTATTTCATTACGAACTTCAGCGTTCTCCCAATTTAAATCGGTCTGTTGAGGTGTAAACAAACTAAGGTAATACATATTATCTTCGTTATCTACTTTAGTCCAAGCAGAACCACCAAATAAACTAATCCAATTATTAGGTTCTTTTTGATTCTTCCCTTCACGGAAAAAGTAGTAATCACGATACTTAGAGTTCTTATTATTAATT
The DNA here is from genome assembly GCA_942492995.1 of uncultured Erysipelotrichaceae bacterium. Lineage (GTDB taxonomy): Bacteria > Bacillota_I > Bacilli_A > Erysipelotrichales > Erysipelotrichaceae > UBA2212. Next base: position 555,849 of record OW818653.1, on the reverse strand, counting down.
GCTTCTTGAAACCATGGATGTTGATCAGATGTATGATTGGCAACTAAATCCATGATTAAAGAAATTCCTCGTTTATTTGATTCTTCAATCAATTCCAACATATCCTGCATCGTACCAAATTCAGGCTGTATGTTATAATAATCTTGTATATCATAACCATAATCTTTATTCGGAGATACAAACACAGGTGAAATCCAAAGTTGATTAACACCTAACATTTTTAAGTAATCAAGCTTCAGAATAATACCGCGAATATCTCCTATACCATCATCATTTGAATCATTAAAAGACCTTGGCCATATTTGATATACAACTGAATGAATGGATGATTTTTTCATAAGTATACCTCTAATTAGAGTTTATCACGAAACAGAAAGTGAATAACAATGAAATACACTGATTTAATTGAACAGTATCCAAATTTACATGAGATTGTAGCTGTTAGTAAAACGTTTGATTGTGATGCGATTCAAACCGTATTTAATAATGGATTTAGACATTTCGGAGAAAATAAAGTTCAAGAATTGTTGAGTAAACAAGATTGTAATAAAGAAATCATCTGGCACTTCATCGGTCATCTTCAATCCAACAAAGTAAAAGATGTATCTAAAATAGCCACTTGGATAGATTCTGTCGATTCAATTAAACTTTTATCACTAATAAATAGAGAATGTTTAAAACTAAATAAAACCATGAATGTATTAATCCAAGTTAAATTTACAAATGAAGAAACTAAATCAGGCATAAATCCAGATGAAGTTAATGAGTTAATCGAGTACGCACATTCACTTAATAATATTAGATGTAGAGGATTTATGATTATAGGACCAAATACAGATAATGATATTGAAATTAGAAACGTGTTTAATCAAGCTAAATTACTACTCGATGAAACACAAAAAAAATACCCAGATATAACAGAGTTATCAATGGGCATGTCGAGTGATTATAAAATTGCATATACAGAAGGATCAACAATATTTAGACTTGGATCAATCTTATTTGGAAGAAGATAAACTCTTCTTTTTTAATTTAACTCGTATTACGATTACTCTATGTCCAAGATAGACTCCAAAACATGCACTAATAATAGAAATCAATAAACTTATTCTTATTACTAAAGTAAACGAAGAGAATACGACTGTTCTAAATAAAGATCCAATTGGATAATGTATGTATAAGAAATATTTAAAGAAATTTAGATCATTAATACTTAAGTAGAACGAAATTAAATACGCGATCAACAAAATGCTTCCTAATATACGCGCTTTAAAACTAAATTTATAACTATTCTTAAAATATAATCCCCATCCAAGGGTAAGTATAAAATAGATTAATATAATAATTATATTTTGAACAATAAACGCAAAATTATAATCATTAAAAATCTGTGTTATATCCAAATTCAAGAATATTGTAAATAACGCAAAAATTATATTTGCGCATAATTGAACCAAAATAACAAATAAAAACGACTGAAAATATTTTAACATTGTCTTAAATCTTGAACCATTTTAATAAGTCGATTAATACCTTCATATAAATCATCTTCTTTAACTGCATATGATATACGAATGTAATTATCCGTAAATTCACTAAAATATACACCAGGTACTAACGCAACTTTATATTCATGAAGTGCTTTTAAACAGAAATCTTCACTCTTAAATCCAAATTCTGCGACATTAATAAAAAGATAAAACGCTCCTTCTGGATTTACATATTGAATATTTGCGCTATCCAACATTTCTTTACATTTAATCAAACGATTAAAATATACACGTTTAATTTCACTTGTATCTTGATTAAGCGCTTCTATCGCAGCAACTTGAATGAAGCTCGTAATACCTGTTACAAGATAACTATGAATTGAATTGATATGAGCCGCAATCGGTTGATCCGCCATTAAATATCCAATTCTCCACCCTGTCATTGCATATGGTTTTGAATAACTTTGAGCAACAATCAATAAATGACGAATACTTTCATCATCACTTAATTTCTCAAAATTATCAGTATACACAAGTTGATGATAAACATCATCACTTAAAATGAAGATATCATTTTTCTTCGCAACATTCTTAACCGCATCTAAGCTTTCTTTATTTAGTACAACACCAGTTGGATTATTGGGTGATGTTATTACGATTAATTTAGTATGCTCATTAACACATGCATTTAATGCGTCTTCATCAATCTGGAAATTATATTTAGTCGTATCCAATGGGATCAATTTAGCTTTACAATATTCTATCATCGGTAAATATGTAACATACATTGGAGCTGGAATAACAACTTCGTCACCTTCATTTAGAAGTGCTAAAAAAGTTGATGCTAAACCTTCTGTTGAACCATTAGTCACAATTACTTCATCGGCTGTATAATGCATCGCATTACTTTTAGCTTCAAAATCCGCAATTGCTTGTCTTAATTGAAGAATTCCTTGCCCAGATGGATAATGTGTATAGTTATCATCCAACGCTTTCTTTGCGGCATTTTTTATGTTTAATTCCGTATCAAATTCTGGTTCTCCAATTGTAAGAGATACAACACCATCTATTTTAGCCGCAGCTTCTGCGAATTTACGAATTCCGCTTTTCTTAAACTTAAGTACTTGATGATTGACACGATTTAACATAGTATTCTCCTTAATATTGCTTATTATGGCATAGCGTAAATAGACTGTCAAAACTAAATATGTTTAATATTCATAAATGTTAGAATTAAAGCGATTACACCCGTAAAAACAGCTAAAATACTAAACGTTGTACTTAAATTCGTAAGTTCCGCAATGTACCCAAATAATGGAAATATAACAATCATCACAACACTGAAAAACATACTATTAACTGAAAGCAAGGTTGCTCTTTGATGACTTTGAATTGATTCATTTATTATATGCATTAATGTGACATACAATAATGAATCTAAAAATCCTAATAGAAATAATGCATAGAACCCTAAATTAGGATGAATGATAACCCACAAACACAATGATATGGCAATACCAATTCCCTTAACCCAAACAGTATGATTTGTTTTGATTAGTTTACTTACAGTTAATCCACCAAGAATCGAACCTGAACTTTGAATCATAAACCAGAAAGATATAAGTGTCAACGAAACACCTTTATTAAGCCAATAAATACTAATATAGTAATGCGCTGTAATTAATGAAGTTAATAGGAGTGATCCAAAAATCATTAATACAATTAATTTAGGTTGCTTGATTATCTCCTGATAACTTAATACTAAATGATGTTTAAAACTTGGTCTTTCCTCTTTTGTTCGTTGTTTGGGTTCAACTAACGTACTACCTATCATAAACGAAACTACAAACACGAGAATCGCAGCTAAAATTGCATAAGTATAACTTCTCTCCGCAATAAAACCACCGATAAAAATACCTATCAGTGATGACACTTGTAAAACTACTTCACGATTACCTTGAATCTGAGTAAATGAATCTACCGCATTATTATCAACGAGTGTATCATAAACAAACGCAGTATCTGCACCTGATTCTAAGTTGTATGAAAGAGCGGCTAAGAACATCGCAAAAGCCGCTAACACAAAGGAATTCACAAATATGAGAGTCGTTAAATAAACAATTTTAGCGATAACACCTAACAAACGACTTACTTTTCGACCATATAAATCCGCAATTGCCCCTGTTGGAATTTCCATAACAAGCGAACTCATATGAAAAATACTCTCGGCAAGACCGATTTCTACTAATGTTAAACCTTTATATGCGAAATATGTCATCCAAATTATCTGGGTAAAATTCAAACTTGTAAAAAACTCAAACAGATAATTACGATTAATATTTTTTTTATAATTATTGGCCGAAATCAAAACGATAATGTCCTGTTACACCCATCGTGTAATAACCATATTCTAAACGATCTTCTTCACGTAGAGGTTGATCATTGTTATGAATTAAATACGGAATATCATTTTCATTGCGAATATCAGAGACAATCCCAATATGTTCATCATCTCCAAATACTACGATATCTCCGGTTTTCCATTCGCTTGTTTCATAAATATCGTTCGTTAAAACTTGAGCATGATTTTGAAAATAAACGGTTAAATTTTGAACACGTCTAAAATCAATGTTAGGATCACGATAGGCAATTTTAGTATAATTAGATCGATTATCAATAATATCTTGATCAACTAAATCTTTAAGTAAAATACCAGCTTCTTTAAATGCTCGCCAAACTAAATCCGTACATGTACCTTCATTATCAGGTGGATATCCCCCAGCATAATATGCACTAATGTACTCAGGCATTGCTAAAGCATCCTTACGTGCACCAAGGATTAATTTCTCAATGGGAGTAAGAACAGTAACTTCTTCAATTGGTTCATTTACAATTGGTTCTTCATCAATTGGACGATTCAAATATGTATACAATAGGATTGATGATACTAATAAAACGAACAACAAAATTACCCATTGTACTCTAAGTTTTCTCTTTTTATGTTTTTTTATGTATGACATGGCAATAGTATACCATTTTTCCCTTTATTTCATATGTATTGTAATCTATATTTTGTTATAATTTATCTATAAGAAAGGAAGATATTCATGAAAAAATATGCATGCATGGCTTGTGATTATATCTATGATCCAGCCGTAGGAGATCCAGATAGCGGAATTGCTCCTGGAACAGCCTTCGAGGATATTCCTGATGATTGGTACTGCCCACTTTGTGGCGTAGACAAAACTAGTTTCACACCAATAGATTAATAATAAAAGCGGAGAAATCCGCTTTTAACTTATTTATTCAAAATCGAATTCGCAATATCTTTAGCCAATGCATCTAATTCCAATAAATTATGATCGCGTAATGTTGATTTAACCATAAGTGGTTCGCCAATAATTTCAACATTTTTCATCTTTTCTAATAATGATTGTATTGTTTCTAAAGTTGTACCGCCCCAAGTAGAATTTACGATAATTGAGAATTTTCTATTTTGTAGATTAAGACTCGCTAATTCATGCAATAAATTATAAATCTTGTAAAATACATTCGTATTATATGTAGGTGTTGCAATAACAATATGACTATACTTCCATGCTTCAGATACTAAATATGAAGGATCAAATTCTGACACATCATACACACGCATATCACGAACTCCATATTCACCGAGTCTCGTTGCTAAGTTATCCGCTATATTTTCTGTGTTATTGTACATCGTTGCGTAAATAATTAAAGCACTATGCGTTTCAGGAATATATTTTGACCATTTATCATATTTATCTAGAATCAAAGCTAATTCATCATTTCGATAAATAGGTCCGTGTAATGGACAAATCATTTCAATAACTTCATTGGATAATTTTCGCATAATCCCTTGTACAGGTGTTCCAAACTTACCAACGATATTCGAATAATAACGTCTAGCTTCATCTAAATAATCTCTACGATAATCCATCTCATCCGCAAAATACGTTCCATTATGTGCTCCAAATGTACCAAACGCATCTGCAGAGAACAAGATATGATTCGTAAAATCGAGTGTCATCATAACTTCAGGCCAATGTACCATTGGGGCTGTATAAAATCTTAGTGAACGTGAACCTAGATTTAGTTCTTCGCCATCTTTAACAACTTTATAATTCTTACTCGCATCAAACGCATAAAATTGTTCAAAGAATTGAAATGTTTTCGCATTTCCAATGAACTTTACATCAGGATAGCGACGAATAATATTCTCAATATTCCCACAATGATCTGGTTCCATATGATTCACAACTAAATAATCTAATGTTCTACCATTTAATACATGTTCAATATTATCAATGAATAACTGACTAATTGAACTATCTACAGTATCTAATAAACATGTCTTTTCATCTATAATCAAAAACGAGTTATAGGATACTCCAAAACGCAATGGAAATAAATTCTCAAAGCGTTGTAAACGTCTATCATTTCCGCCAACCCAATATAAACCTTTTGAAACTTCTTTCGTATTATACATACTATTTTCCCTCTTACCGATTAGATTATACATCTAACTAAATATAAATTCTCTTAATTCACATCTTCCAAATATAATTATTAAACATTAAGCATAGTTAATGTTTTTTTCATCCTTAAACTCTTTTACTCTTTGAACATACGCAGCCATTAAGTCATCTTCAAATGGTATCTTATCCTCACCATAACCGAGAGATTTAAATAATTGTTTTGTAAATATTGGATTTAGAATTAAGAATGGACCTAAACAATGTGTTCCATAGAAATTATTCTTCTTAATTCCCTCAAAACCATTGTCTTTATTAAACCCTATTCCTCTTACCATACACATCCATACGGGTAATTCTTCAATTGGATGTACCGTAGTAAATTGGCTTTTAAACCCAACAACTTCTAAACCATTAATGGTCGCAAGTACATACGAATTAAATCGACGCATTAAATCTTGTTTACTATAGAATGGGAAGATATCTAAAGCTGGTATTCTAATCCCATTATCATCAATAATATATGAACCAAAAACTTCTAATGCATTCCCTGTTATCCAGAAATAATCGTTATTATTAATCTTATTTTGAATAATATTTTTATAAGGAAGTAGTTTATCAATAATAATTGATTGAAATCGTTCTGTAGTTGGTCCCATAAATACAAGATCAACTTTATTACTTACAAAATACGGAACATCATTCATTTCTGTTTCAATAAAAATCGCATCTTTAAATGCTTTTTTTAAATAGTCGATATTCCCTTTTTCACCATAAAGTGCAGAAACACTTGGATATAGAAGTTCAATAATCATTATTTATTACTCCCTTCTATTCGATTTATTAATCGTTGACGAATCACTTTTGCCTCAGGAATATTCTTAGTCCCATTGAGAATAAAAACTGTATCAACTTTATTAAAATCAACGCATTCTGCTGTTTCTAATTCTTCCCATGCATATGTATATTTACTCTCTTCAATTTCTGCTAATAAAACGCGAATTTTTAAATCTAATACACGTTGACCACCACCGATGATTTGTTTTATATACTCTTGGTTAAGGTATTCAAAATCAGTGTCGTAATACCATGCGTTGTTTTCACTTAACGTATGATGTTCAGTATTCTCATTAATCAGTATAACCGCAATCTTTAAATGTGACTGTTTACGTATATAATCAAATACACGTGAAGTTGCGACAGGATTTTGATCCTTGGTCATCATTATAATGATTTGTTTATCTTGCACTTTCACGATATCAAATCGTGATTTAACAATTTCTAGTTTATTTAGTTCATCTTTAATTTGATCTAAATCCAAACCAATGGTATGTAAAAACGTTATACAGGACAATAGATTATAATGATCTGTTGTATTATCACCAATCGCATTAAAACGTACTTCTTTATCATTAAAACGAATAACAAGTTCATTCGTACTAACATCTAAATAAGATTTAATATCCGCTTCAATTGACTTAAAATCACAATGCGGACAATGTACTTTACCGATATGATGATAGCGATTAAAGTCATATATTAATGTATTATTACATTTCGGACAATTAACTAAATCTTTTATACGACTATCTTTAACTTCTATTTCATTCTCTATTTTATCTAAACTGTAACTAATTCGCTTATTACCACCACAAATAAATGAACTTAATGGATCATCCGCATTGACGATTAATTGCGTTTCTAAAGGAATCGTTTTTTCCAGAATATCACTAATAAATTCTACATGTGCATTACGTCGATATGAATCTCTAAATAGATTCGTTAAAATTAACGTATCTGGTTTGATATAGGGATATATTTTCGGTGAGATTCTCTCATCCACTTCTAACACAACATAATCGACAATCGATCTGTTTCCAAAGATACTTGTCGCATTTACCATTGTTGTAATTATGCCTTCTTGGATATTACTCCCCATCGCATTATTTGATATCTTATAATTTGCTTTTACTAACACATCGCTAATTAAATTCGTTACTGTTGTTTTACCATTTGTTCCTGTAATCGCAACTAATTTCTTTGGTTTTGGTATATATCTAAGAAAATCGGGACATATTTTCATAGCTAAACCACCCGGAAAATGTGTCCCATTTCTTCCAAGTGTTCTTAATGTAAAGATTGCTAATTTGGCGCTCCATAAAGCGATAATGTATCGTATAGGTTTCATTATTTAATTATAGACAAAATTAATCTTATAAACAAATTAGATTTACCGTAATAGTAACTTTTTAACTAATTTTGCGATTGGTTGAATAAATGGAAGTTCATATTCTTGATAATACCATCCACGTTGTGCCGCAATTACAATCAATCCAAGCTCTATCATCGCAATTATCCAGAATAATAATCCAAATAATGGGAATATAAATATTACAAGTGTCGCAAGAATATTGAAAATGAATAGTGTAATTGCCTGAATCGCATGTTGTTTGACTAATACACTTTCTTTCTCAATAAATAGAATTATAAAAGGAATCGTAAATGATAAGAATGAAATAGGTTCGATTAAACTGAGAACGAATGCGCCAAACCAAACAATTAATATAACCAGATTTGCATCTATGCCTAATGATGATTTATGCGGTGTGTGTTTTATTCGTGCCATATGATCCTCCTTAATTTCACTATACTTTTATTTAACGAAAATCACAATAAAAACACCTATTATTTAATAGGTGCTAATTCATTTACAAACGTATAAAAGTCTTCATATTCACCAGAATATGTTACTGATTCTGGTAATGTTTCATTTTGCATTACATGATTCGTAATTAAGTAGGTTTTCATATTCAAATGCGAAACAATCATATCTTCATTTAGATCGTTCCCTACCATCAAACACTCTTCTGCTTTAAGATTCAAATCACTTAATACTTCTTCATAGAATTTTAATTGAGGTTTACAATAATGATTTTTTTCAAATGATGTGACATACTCGAAATCATTTCGATTACATCCTGTCCATTCAATGCGTTTCTCGATTGCTATTTTTGGAAACATTGGATTCGTCGCTATGACCAATCGATACCCTTTTTGTTTTAACAGTTTAACAGCCTTCTGAATAAATTCATTAGGTATAACAGCTTGTCGTATTTGATCGAATTCATTTAGATAGAAAGTATTAAAACGTTCTTGCATCCAAGTGATATCATCATTCACAATCAATTGAAGAGCTTCCATAAACGCTTCTTCATTTGTCTTAGAACTTGTATCTTTTACCATTGCTTTAGTCGCTGACCAAATTATCTTGATAAATTCTTTTGGTTCATATTTATCTAAGAAATAGGATGATAATCCTTTAAAATAGATTGCTTCAAATGCTTCTCCATTAATTGGAAGTAACGTTCCATCTAAATCAAATAAAATCGTATTAACATTATTCATGCTTTTTACCTTCATCAAGTAAATCAATTACATAATTAGGTAAAGCAAAAGATGCTTCATGAATTTTTGAATTATAGTATTTTGTTTTAAGATTTAATGATTTCCATGCATCCTTTTTAAAGTCTTTAATTGGATCAAGCTTCTTACTCGCAAACCCAAACAACCAATGACCTGAAGCATATGTAGGAATAAATGCTTGATAAACTTGGGCAATTGGAAATGATTCTACGATACGCTTATGTGCACGTTGCATATTCTTTTTATAATGATCGTAGAAAGGACTTTCATGTTGATTAACAAGAATTCCATTCTCATTTAGAGCTGAAAAACAATCCGCATAGAATGTGCGTGTAAACAATCCTTCACCCGGTCCAAATGGATCGGTTGAGTCTACAATAATCAAATCATATTCATTCTTTTTTGAAGCAACAAACTTTAGTCCATCTTCAAAATACAAATGAACTCTTTCATCTCTTAATTTATTCGCAGTAATTGGAAAATATTCTTCACATACTTGAACAACCATTTCATCAATTTCAACCATATCGATTGATTCAATGGAAGGATAACGACATAACTCACGAACTGTACCGCCATCGCCTGCCCCAATAACAAGTACTTTCTTAATTTCAGGATTAACATGCATTGGCACATGTACAATCATGTCATGATAAATGAATTCATCCTTTTCAGTAATCATAATATAACCATCTAATGTAAAGAATCGACCTAATTCTTTCGATTCGAACACGTCAATTCGTTGAAAAGGACTTTGTTTACTTAAAATTTGTTTCTCAACATGCACTGAGAACTTTATTGTTTCTGAATGAAACTCACTGTACCATAGGTCAATCATGATTCATCCTCCTTATTAAATATATTACGACCATTAAAGATTTCTGTCATTTCGTGATGAACTAAATGATATATTTCTTCTTGATCCGAATCACTTAAATTATTTAAATTACTCGTAAATAGATAGTTCTCTAATACGATATCTTTTAACATCATTTTAGTATGGAATAAATTAGATTCGTAAACATTTACATCAATACGATTATAACGATCTAATGTATTTACATCGATATAGTTTTGGATTGAATTAATGTCGTGATCAATAAAGAACTTTTTACCGTCTAACCCACGTGTAAATCCACGCACTCTATAATCAATCGTTATAATATCAGAATCAAAGCTTGCGATTAGATAATCAAGTGCTTTAAGTGGTGATATACGTCCGCAGGTTGATACATCAATATCAACTCTAAACGTTGAAATTTCGTGATTTGGATGATATTCCGGATAGGTATGTACAGTCACATGGCTCTTATCAAGATGACCAACAATTGTACGTGGTGTAACAACTCCATTTTCGATTGTGGCGACATTACATGAAGCATCTAAATGATTCTCATCAATTGGTTCTTCACTTATTAATATCGTAACACTTGCCCCTTGAGGTTCATAATCTTGTTTCGCAATATTTAAAACATGTGCACCAATCATACTTGTAACATCCGTTAATATTTTCGTTAAACGAGTAGAATTATACTGCTCATCAATATACGCTAAATAATCTTTTCTTTCTTCTTCTGTCTTTGCATAACAGATGTCATAAATATTGAAACTGCAAGTTTTTGTTAGGTTATTGAACCCATACAAAGCTATTTTTTTCATTGTAATACCCTTTCTGAAATACGTATCAATTATACAGTAAGCAAATATTAATGCAATATAGACAAAGATAAATATGCTAAACTTAAACTATGTTAATATACGCAATACAACGATCAAATTCATTATGGAGAAACAACCAAAGCCAGGTTATTTTAGAAGAACTAACTAAACAATTTAATTGGGGTACTTTGCATTACAGTCAAACAGGAAAACCATTAATCGATAATGGGTATATTTCTGTTAGTCATTCAAAAGATCTACTAATAATAGCTTATCATACTTATACAATTGGTATTGATTGTGAGTTTATTCGACCTTTAAGTAATTCACTAATAAACAAACTTCATTTAGATTCTACAAACCCATTATTGGATTGGTGTAAACGCGAATCTGTAATAAAGTTATTAGATGATAAAACGTATTTATTAAAAAAAGAGTTAAATGATATTTATTTTCAAGTAATATCACTAAACCCTGATTTCTGTATTGTTGTATCATGTAAATCCAAAATAGAATCCTATGAAATAATCTATTTAGATGAGAGTTTAACGATTAAAGAGCCGATTCAATAATCTTTTTCACTTTATCTGCACATTCAGAGTAACTTAACTTAGAATACTCACTTACTTCAATTGGATCATGATAGGTTATTTCTATTTCTGATACATTAGAGTTAAATTCATCCATTTTGTAGGAATTTCGTAAGGTAACAGGTAATATTTTCACTTTTGAACCATACGCAGGTAAGAATGCGCCTACTTTAAAATCAAGCATGGATTGTTGTCTTGAACGAGTTCCTTCTGGGAATACGAGTAAAGACTTTTTTTCTTTAAGAAAACGCATCGATTGTCTCAACATTTGTACATTTTCATCGAAATCATTTCGTTTAAACGTAATGAACTCTATTTTTCTGCCCCATGTCCCTATTACTGGTAATTTTAAGTTCTCTTCTTTAGAAATAAAACTATTTGCGATCGGACTTGCCGCAACTAAGAAGATTGGATCAAATGTTCCTTGATGATTTGAAATAATATAGTATGTTTCATTTGAATCTATTTTCTCTGATACATTAACGATTAAATTTATTTTCCAATTTTTTACGATTGTTTTACATAGTTTCTGTATAATCAAAAATCGATCACGAAAAGCTAAATCATCGATCTTTATTGATTTCAAATATACCCAAGGTAAATAGAGTAGAAAGACAATCAGACGATATAATGTCATCTACTCACCTACACTGAACATCAATTCTGCACTACATACAACTTGATTATCAACATATGCTTTCGCAGACGCAAAACCAATGGAAGATCTTTGACGTGTTAAACAGACTTCAAGTCTTAATACATCTCCAGGACGTACAACTTGTTTAAAACGAACTTGATCAATTCCAGCGAAGTATGCAATTTTACCCTTGAATTGTTCTTGTGATAGTAATAATACTGCACCTGTTTGTGCAAGTGCTTCAATAATTAAAACACCAGGCATAACTGCTTTCTCTGGAAAATGACCTTGAAAGAAAGGTTCATTTATTGTGACAGCTTTGCGTCCAATAATCGTATTATCGATAATGTCATCGATTTGATCGATTAATAGAAATGGATAACGATGTGGAATTATCGCTTTAATTTGTTCGATGTTATATTTCATTAATCCCACTTCCTTAATATGATCGACGCATTATGTCCACCAAATCCTAAGGAGTTAGACATAACTGTTTTAAGTTTTTGATGTCTTCCTTCACCTAAGACTACATCTAAATCACAAAGTGGATCTTGTGCTTTTGAATTGATAGTGGCAGGAATATATCCATCTTGAAGTGCTTTAACACAAATGATTGCCTCTACAGCACCACTAGCCCCTAATAAATGGCCGGTATACGACTTTGTGGATGACATCGCTAACTTAGTACTATACTCACCAAATGCTAATTTAACCGCTTTAGTTTCAGTCTTATCGTTTAATGGTGTACTTGTACCATGGGCATTAATGTAATCAATTGATTCTTTTTCAATCTTCGCATCATTAATTGCTTCTTCCATCGCATACGCCGCACCAGATCCATCTTCGACTGGAGCTGTAATATGATGTGCATCACATGAACTACCATAACCAATAACTTCAGCTAAAATCGTTGCTTTACGTGCTAAGGCATGTTCAAGCTCTTCAAGAATTAAAATACCTGAACCCTCTCCCATCACGAAACCACTACGATTTTCATCAAATGGAATACTCGCATAATTTTTATCACTTCCAGCATGAAGAGCACGCATAACCATAAATCCAGCAATACCTAGAGGCGTAATTGCAGCTTCACTACCACCCGCAATCATCACATCTTGATATCCATCACGAATCTTATGGAATGCTTCACCAATCGCATTTGTACCCGCTGCACATGCCGTTACAACCGACGAACATAAACCTTGAGCTTTATTATCGATTGCGACTTGACCAGCCGCAAGGTTAATTAATGTCATTGGAATGAAATACGGTGATATACGACTTGGTCCACGTTCTTTTAAGCTATTACTCGCATTCTCAAGTGAAGCTAATCCACCAATTCCAGATCCAATTATTACCCCAAAACGTTTTTTATTGATTTGTTCTAAATCAAGTTTTGAATCAATAAAAGCTTGTTTCGCAGCGATACGCGCAAAAACAGTAAAACGATCATTGAACTGTAATTCACGTTTAGTGAAATACATATCTTCATTCAAATCCTTTACTTCTGCAGCTAATTTAACTTTATACTCATCCGTATTAAATGCTTTGATTTCATCAATCCCACATTCTTGATTTAAAATACTCTTCCAAAATGTATCTAAATCATTCCCAATCGGACTAACAACACCCATACCCGTAATTACGACTCTTCGTTTCATATTACATCACCATTCCGCCATCCACTTGAATGACTTGTCCATTTATATAGTTTGCTTTATTACTCGCAAGAAATAGAGCACAGTTAGAGATATCTTCACAAGATCCAAATCGACCATTTGGTATCTGTTTAAGGATAGATTGTTTTAAATCATCGCTTAATTGATCCGTCATACGTGTTTGAATAAACCCTGGCGCAATCGCATTAACATTAATATTTCGTGTTGCACACTCTTTTGCCAAAGACTTCGTCAAACCAATAAGTCCAGCTTTAGATGCCGCATAATTCGCTTGTCCTGCATTACCGATTAAACCAATAACACTTGTCATATTGATAATTTTCCCAGAACGCGCTTTAAACATATACTTCAAAACAGCTTTTGAACAATTAAATGCACCTTTAAGATTAATATCAATCACATCCTCAAAATCACTTTCCTTCATACGAAGAACTAAACCATCTCGTGTAATTCCAGAATTATTAATTAATACATCAATCTTTCCGAATGTACTAATTACTGTTTGAATATTCTTTTCTACTTCATCCCCTTTTGATACATCAAATCCAAGGACAAGTGTTTTACTTCCAAACGATTCACATTCTTTCGCTACTTCCATTGCACTTACCGCATTTGAGCTATAGTTCAAGACTAAATCATATCCCTCTTTCGCAAAATCAAGTGCTATTTGACGACCAATTCCACTTGATGCGCCTGTCACTAGACATACTAATTTATCCATTGAGTTCTCCTATGAGTTGCTTAATACTCTCTTTCGAATCAACCGAGAATACTCGCGCTTCTGGTACTATTTGTTTGACTAATTTCTGTAAACTATTCTTTGGTCCTATTTCGATAAAACAATCAACGCCTAATTCATTCATTCTCTCAATCGTTTTAACCCATTGTACTGATGAACAAATCTGGTTTGTGAGTGCTTGTTTTACATCTAATTCTTCTATTCCACTAATATTAAATAACATCGAACAACTTAGTTGAATAAATGTATAATTTTCGAGTTCTTTCGATAATTGCATACTTGCCTCATTTAATAATGAGGTATGAAACGCACCACTAACAGCTAACGGAATACAACGAATTTTCAACTCTTTTAAACGATTAACTGATATTTCTAATGCTTTATTTTCACCACTAATAACCGTTTGTGAAGGACTATTATAATTTGCAATTTCAACTAAACCAACCCCTTCGCTTCGAACTTGATTTACAACTTCTTTTATTAAATCAATTCTATCGCTTAGTACGGCTACCATTCCACTTACGTTTAATGGTAATGCATTGCTCATAATTTCAGCACGTTTAGAAACTAACTTAATCGCTTGATTTACATCCAAGCCATTCGCATAACAAAGTGCACTGTATTCACCTAAGCTCAAACCAGCCACAACATCTGCACGAATACCTTCTTCATTTAAAGCATTCGCTATCGCAAGTGAAGTGATGAGTAAACTTGGTTGTGTATAGTATGTTTGATCCAGTACTTCTTTTGGTCCATTAAAACAAACATCTTTTACATCAAAATCTAATTTTACTGAATCAAATAAATCTTTCGAACTTTGATAATTTGTATAAACATCAAGTCCCATCCCTACTGTTTGTGATCCTTGACCAACAAATAGAAATCCTATTTTCATCGATATATCTCCTTATTTGGGAATAATTCGTCGATTAATTCTGATACATGTATAATCGACTTATTTCGATATCCATTTGTACCTGTAAACACTAACCCTTCACTTATATTACCTTTAACTGCTTGAATAAGCGCTTCAGTAATACAATAAGGTGTTGTGGCTGGATTACATGGTTTTAAACAGTTATAACAATGTCTTACTTTAACTTTTTCTGCATTCATTAATTTAGTAACTAATTCATTATCAATTGCACGACCAGGATATCCTGATGGACTAATCACATAACGAATATCAGATTCCTTAGCTTGAATGAAATATTCTTTATATTTCAAATCCGCATCGCACTCGTATGTCGTGATAAACCGCGTAGCCATTTGAACACCTGTTGCGCCAAGTTCTATAAATTTTTCTATATCTTCACGTGTATAGATTCCACCTGCAACAAAGATTGGAAATTCCCAGTTATTATCTTTTAATGCTTGTAAGACATCACTTAAGATACTTTCTAATGTTGGAAATGTATTATTGTTCAATTGATCCCAAGAAAAACCTAAATGACCACCTGCTAAAGGACCTTCAATGATGACAAGATCAGGTAAACGATTCGCTCGACTAATCCATCGTTTAACAAGCAATACCATCGCTTTAGCACTTGAAACAATCGGTGCTAATGCGATATCTGAATTTACGGATAATGTTGGCAATTCTAACGGTAAACCTGCACCACTAATAATGACATCAATATCCATTTCAGAGATTGCCTTCGTATAAATATCATAGTGTTCAGCCGCAACCATAATATTTACACCCAACAATCCATTACCCTTCGAAATTTCGCGAGCTTTTGAGATTTCTTGACGTAGTGCTCTTAAATTAGCCTCTATCGTATTTTGTTTAAAATCTGGTTCACGATATCCAGGTTGTGCTGCAGAGATGACACCTAAGCCACCTTCTTTCATCACATGTCCTGCTAAATTTCCTAATGAAACACCAATTCCCATACCACCTTGAATTAATGGTAAGTTTAGTGTTTTATTACGAATTTGTATTTTACCCATTATTTACTCCAAGTTTTGACTGAAGTTTTAGATTATGTTTTTGTGCGTCTTGAACCATATTTTCAAATATTTCACTTAGTGGTTTCGTCTCTTTGATCATTCCAGCGATTTGACCCATCATTAGTGAACCATTTTCGATATCTCCATCAAATACAGCTTTACGTAGTGATCCAAGGGTTAATTTTTCTAACTCCTCACGATCTGCTCCTTCTTTTTCAAGTTTTAAATAATTCTGACTCATACGATTCTTTTTGATGCGAACAGGAGCAGAAACACTTCTACCAGTCACAACTGTATCAGTATCACGTGCATTGATAACTGCAGTCTTATAGTTATCATGGATTGGACATTCATCCGCAACCAATAGACATGTTCCGACTTGAACACCAATTGCGCCTAACGCTAATGCGGCAACATACCCTCTACCATCCGCAATACCACCTGCCGCAATGACTGGAAGTTTAACCGCATCAACTACTTGAGGTACAAGTACCATTGTCGTTAATTCTCCAACATGTCCTCCAGCTTCTGTACCTTCAACAATAATGAAATCAGCCCCTGCTTGTTCCATACGAATCGCTAAAGCAACTGTTGGTACAATTGGCGCAACAAATATCCCATTTTGTTTTAATTTTTCAATATATTTTCCTGGATTACCTGCACCAGTCGTCACAACACGCGGTTTAAGTTCGCATATAACTTCCATAATCGCATCACTATTTGGATTCATTAACATAACATTTACTGCGAACGGTTTATCTGTTAATGAACGACATTCTAAAATCGCAGCACGTGCTTGATCCGCATTCATTGCGCCAGTCCCAATTACACCTAATGCGCCACTATTAGAAACAGCAGCTGCGAATTTTGCGGTCGCAATATTCGCCATAGCACCTTGAATAATCGGATATTTAATTTGTAATATTTGATTTAACATAATTTTCTCCTTCAGCTGATAAAGTAGCTGCTAGCCCAGGTTAATCCTGCCCCAAATCCAACTAAGATAATCTTTTGGTCCTTTTTAAGGAATCCCTTTTCTTTCATATTCGCTAATGCGATAGGAATACTAGCGGATGATGTATTTCCATATTCATTTAAATTAAGATAGAATTTTTCAACATTTATATTAAGTTTTGACGCAACATGATGTATGATTCGACTATTTGCTTGATGTGGAACAATCCAATCAATTTCATTAAGTTCAAGATTTTCTTGTTTACAAAGTTCATGAATCGCATCTTCCATCGCTTTAACCGCGAATCTAAAGACAGCTTGACCTTTCATATGTAGGAATATTGATTGTTTAACATCACGTATATAGTCTGTATTTAGTTTCAATCCATCTGTTGTTAGTACTTCATCTAAATCACCAACACTACGACTATAATGGCTCATAACTGATTGTTTAGTTGATTGACCTAACACCACAGCACCAGCTCCATCACCAAATAAAATACACGTTGTACGATCATTAAAATCGAGAATCTTACTCAATGTTTCAGATCCAATCACAAGTGCATTTTTCGCAAATCCACTTTGAATCATTGCCTGCGCATTCTGTAATGCGATTAGAAATCCACTACAAGCCGCATTAACATCAAAGGCTAAACATTTTTGATTATTCAATCCAAGTTTTGCCTGTATAAGATTAGCAGTCGATGGCATCATCGCATCTGGAGTAATCGTAGCTACAATAATTAAATCAATCTCTTTTGGATTAATTGAAGCATCTAAGATTGCCATATTCGCTGCTTTTACACCTAAATCTGATGTATTATCCATCGTACTAAAATAACGTTGTTCGATGCCTGTTCTTTCTTTAATCCATTCATCTGATGTATCTACAATTTTCATTAAATCTGTATTTGTTACACATTTATCTGCTTTACAATAGCCATAACCTTTTATTTCAACCGTTACACTCATAGTTTAGAACCAATCTTTCTAAACTTCTCATATCTCTGATCGAGTAAATGATTTAATTTTAATTTGTTTAATTTCAATAAATCAGTACGTATTTTATCTTTAATAAACGAAATACTATAACTTATATTATGCTCAAACCCTTCTTCAGCTTCTGGAACAATCCAATCTACAATTTGTTTATCAAACAAATCATCTGCTGTACATTCCATCAACTCAGCTGCTTCTTTAACACGTGATTCATCTTTCCATAAAATACTCGCAAATCCCTCTGGTGAGAGTATTGAATAGATCGCATTTTCAAACATATAGATACGATCCGCAACACTTAAAGCAAGTGCACCACCACTACCACCTTCAGATAGAACGATGGTAATTACAGGTGTTTTAATTTGTGAAAAGAACTGTAGACTTTTCGCAATCGCTTCAGCTTGTCCACGTTCCTCAGCCATTTGACCAGGATATGCACCCGCTGTATCTACAATTGTTATGATTGGTCGTTTGAATTTCTCAGCTTGTTGAGCTAAACGTAAAGCTTTACGATATCCTTCTGGATGTAACATCCCAAAGTTACAATTCATATTTTCTTCTAACGTACGACCTTTAGATTGCGCTAAAACCGTTACAGCTTGACCTTCAAACATAGCGATACCACCCACAAGTGCACGATCATCACCGAAATGGCGATCACCGGAACACTCAAAAAAGTGATCGAAAAGCAATGGAATGATATCCAAAGATTTAGGTCTATTTTGTTTACGAGCTGTTGTAACACGATCCCATGCGCTTATTTTATTCATACTTTAATCTCCTGGTGAAACATTAAACATTGAGCTATTTTAACTCGCAAATCTCTGCGATGAACGATTTGATCGATAAACCCTTTTTTATGTAAGAATTCGGATGTTTGAAAATCATCTGGTAATTGTTCCTTAACCGTTTTTTCGATAACACGTCTTCCCGCGAATCCAATCAATGCTTGCGGTTCAGCTAGGATAATATCCCCTAACATAGCGAAACTAGCGCTAACACCACCCGTAGTAGGATGTGTTAAAACTGTTAAGTAGAAACCACCAGCTTGATTAAAACGCTCTAGTGCTGCACTCGTCTTAGCCATCTGCATCAAAGAAATTATTCCTTCTTGCATACGTGCACCACCTGAAGCGGTGAATATTATTAATGGATATTTTCTACGTGTCGCAAGTTCAATAATGCGTGTAATTTTCTCGCCTACGATTTGTCCCATACTTCCCATCATGAAACGTGAATCCATAATCGCTATCGCTACTTTAATATCATTTACTTTTGCGGTCCCAACGACTACTGCTTCATTAAGATTCGTATCTTTTTGATAACGCGTAAGTTTATTTAAATAATCAGGAAAACTATTTAATCCTGTACTTGTCGCATTGGCATAAACTTCATAAAAACTAGATGGATCAAATACTGTCTCTACACGTTGATACGCAGACAATGGAAAATGATAGTCACATTGCGGACATACAGATAAGTGTTTCTTTATCTCATTTGTTTCAATTGCTTTATTACATTTTGGACAAACAACAAAATCCAATTCTTTTTCACTAATTTTTATTGTTTTTGGTTTCGAGAATATGGCTTGAAATAAATTCAAACGTTCTCTTCGTTTATCAAAGTGCTGGTTCACGTTCGTTTAGCTCCTTTATCCAATCATTGGCAAATTGAGTTGTATAGCGTCCTGTCACAAAGTTTGAATTAAACATCGTTAAGTAACAAAACTCTAAGTTATTCTCAACCCCTTCTACGATAAATTCTTCTAAAGCTGAACGCATTCGTTTGATCGCATTTAGTCGCGTACTACCGGTTGTAATAAGCTTTGCCATCATCGAATCATAGAACGGTGGAATCTCATATCCGCTATATAGAGCACTATCGATCCGTACATCTTTACCGCCTGGTGCATGATAAAAAGTAATTTTACCAACAGAAGGTTTAAAGTCATTTCGATAATCTTCTGCGATAATACGACATTCAATCGCATGACCAGTTATTTTTACATCTTTTTGTTTAATCGATAATTTCTGTTTATCTGAAGATCGAATCATATGCTTAACTATATCAATCCCTGTAATCATTTCAGTCACAGGATGTTCTACCTGTATTCTTGTATTCATTTCCATGAAATAGAATTTTGACTCTTCATCCATTAAAAACTCAATTGTCCCAACACTGTCATATTTAACTGCTTTCGCAGCTGTAACAGCAGCTTGACAGATCGAATTACGTATTTCATGACTTAAACCATGACACGGTGCTTCTTCAATCATCTTTTGATGTCTTCTTTGAAATGAACAATCTCTTTCATAGAGATGAATCACATTACCAAATTGATCCGCCACAATCTGAACTTCAATATGTTTAGCGTTAACGAATAATTTTTCCATATACAGCGAATCATCATTAAAATAATTCTTCGCTTCTTGACGTAATACATTATACGCACGTAAGAAAGACTCATCATCTTCAATCATACGTATTCCCTTACCACCGCCACCTGCCGCAGCTTTTAAGATAATAGGATATCCAATCGCTTGTGCTTGTTTCAATCCTTCATCAATATTCGGAATCGGTTCAAGTGAACCTGGAATAATCGGAACGCCTGCATTAAACATCGTATTTCTTGCGTTAATCTTATTTCCCATAAGATCAATAACATTCGCATTTGGTCCTACAAATATAAGCCCACATGCTGTAACTAATCGCGCAAATGATGCATTTTCTGCAAGAAATCCAAACCCAGGATGAATAGCATCCACATTAAGTGCAAGTGCTGCAGAAAGAATATTATTAATGTTTAAATAACTATCTTTACTATTTGGTTCACCTACACAAACGGATTCATCCGCAAGTTGAACATGTAATGCATTTTTATCAGCCGTAGAATAAATCGCAACTGTCTTAATACCCATGTCTTTACACGCACGAATAATTCTTACAGCGATTTCACCACGATTCGCAATTAAACACTTTTGAATCATACCTCTTCCTCAATCAAAACAATGTCTTGATTGAATTCAACCATTTTCCCGTTTATCGCCTTTATTTCTCTAACAACACCGTTACGATCCGCTTTTATCTCGTTCATAACTTTCATTGCTTCGATTAAACACAGAACCTGACCCTTCATAACACTTTGACCAACTTCAATATATGGCTTCGCATCAGGATTCGATTTTAAATAGAATGTTCCTACTAAAGGTGCTTTAACCCATAAGCCAGAATTAACACTAACTTCCGCTACAGGTTGAGCAATCTTAACTTCTTTAACGACTTGATGGTTAAACTCATACTCTCTTTTTAATTTAACTTTGAATTCTTCTGTTTCTAATTCGAACTCCGTCGCTTGACTTCGATTAAAAAGTTCAAAGATTTTCTCTAATGCTTTGATATCCATATAAAAGAAAGGCTATTAAGCCTTTTTACGCTCAACGATATCAACGACATCTTGAACAGTTACGAGTTTTACTAATTCTTCATCTTCAATACGTATATCGAAACTTGTTTCAAGTTCTAGTGCTAATTCAACCGCTGATAATGAATCAATATCCAAATCTTCACGTAATTTAGCTTCTGGTTTAATCTTTTCACCTTCTACATGAATTGCATTTATTAATACTTCTTTGATTTGTTCTAACATTTTAAATTTCTCCTTAGTTTCACAACGAAACATAAATTGAATTATAAACATTGTTCATTAAATGTAAAGTGCTTTATTGAAATTTGTTGAAAGTAATTGTGAAATTTGTGTGACATTGTTTGCAAATCCAACTTTTTTTGACTACAATGGCAACGTGAACATCAAAAATAGACCCCCTTTGAATGCTGAATTAATAAACTCTAAACTAACTAATGGTTATATTGTTTACCCTATTTTCGAGACAATAACTTCAACAAACTCTTACGTAAAAGAACATATCGATGAATTAAATCATGGTTCAATTATTCTAGCGAAACATCAAAGTTTAGGTAGAGGTCGATTTGATCGAACATTTGAATCAAATACGGATAGTGGTATTTATTGTACGTTTCTATTAAAAGATAACTTAGATGAAGTATTAAATCTCATAAACTTAAAAATAGCATGTGCACTCCACTTTAGTATCAAAGAATGTTTTGATATTGATACACAAATTAAATGGCCAAATGATTTAATTATTGGTCAGAAAAAATGTGCTGGTATATTAATCGAAACACATTATCATATGTCTTCTACTTCATTAAATGCGATTATTATTGGTTGGGGTTTAAATGTTTATAATCAGGTATTTAACGAATCGTTAAAACACTTTGCCACAACCCTTGAAGAACAATCAACAAATAAATTAGATCGTAATAAGTTAATCATACATTTCTTCAATCATATCGATAATTTTCTAACTAAAATAGATATCATCGATTACTATAAACAACATATGATACCTGTAGGAAATTCAGTTAAAATCACAATAAATGATCACAAAGAATTAGTTCAAATCATTGATATTAATAAGAATGGACAATTGATTGTTAAGCTTGAAAATAATGCAATAATTACTTTATTTAATGAAGAAATATCTACATTATTATAGTGCTTGTGAATTTTATAATTAATTTAGTAAATTTCATTCTTGTTTCAATTATTTTACATTACTTATGTAAATGTTAGCGTTTCCATAACCTTATTTAATTGTTTGGATATTTTAATCATGATATAAAATAGTTGTGAAACATTTAACAAGGGGTAAACAATGGGACTATTCGATCATGAAGCTAGACAGTTTAAATTTGATGTATTAAGAGAAGTATCTATTAAAGCATTTGATGGAACATTAACAGATAAATTTGATGATGAATTAGCGTATAAATTAATTCCACATAATCATGCGGAATTTAGATGCTGCGTGTATAAAGAACGTGAAATAATTCGTCAACGTGTACGTGTCGCTATGGGCAAAAACCCTACCCCAAAATTAAACTCAGAAATTAAGCCAAAACAAATTGTTAAAGTATTAGAAGCCGCATGCGATGGTTGTACAATTGAAAGAATCCAAATTACTGATAACTGTCGTAAATGTATGGCAAAGAGTTGTCGTAGTGCATGTAAGTTTGATGCCATTTCAATGGGTTCAAATCGTGCAGTAATTGATCATGAAAAATGTGTTGAATGTGGTGCATGTGTTAAAGCATGTCCATTCAATGCGATAATCGATACACCAAGACCTTGTAAAGCATCCTGTGCTGTCGATGCGATTACATTAGATGCACATAATATTGCGCAGATTAATGAAGAAAAATGTATTAATTGTGCCGCATGTCAATCCGCATGTCCATTTGGAGCGATTGAAGATCAATCATGGATTGTTAATGTCATTGATGGTATTAAGCAAGGTAAGCCTACTGTTGCGATGATAGCGCCATCCATTCAAGGACAATTCGATAGTGCAACACTCGATCAAATTAAAGTTGGAATTAAAAAACTTGGTTTTGCGGAAGTTGTAGAAGTTGCGGTTGGGGCTGATATTGTAGCTTGGTATGAAAAAGATGAACTTAAAGAAAAAATGGCTGAAAATACAACTATGACGACATCATGTTGCCCAGCATTTGTTAATCTAGCTCGTCAACATTTCCCTCAAGTCTATGAAAAGAATATGTCTACGATGGTTTCTCCAATGGTTGCGATGGCACGTTATATTAAAAAACGTTATCCAGACTATTCAGTTGTATTCATTGGTCCATGTGTTGCGAAGAAACAAGAAGGTATGGATGGTCATGAAGTTGATTATGTCTTAACCTATGAAGAAATCGCCGCAATGCTCGTATCGCAACATATTTACTTATCAGAACTCGTCGTTGAAAAAAATGTTGAAGCAAGTATATTTGCACGTAACTTTGCGTTTGGTGGTGGTGTTTCAAAAGCACTTGTTCAAGCATTTAAAGAAGATGATAATATGCCGTTTACTGCTCAATACGCAGATGGAATTCATGAATGTAAGAAGGCCATGATGATTATTAAAGCTGGTCGTTATCCTGCTAATATCTGTGAAGGTATGTCTTGTAAGGGTGGATGTGCAAATGGTCCAGCCGTAATCGATAACTCAATAAAAGTTAAAGTTAAAGTTGATAAAGAAAACGCACCTGATATTACACGTTCGATTAAGAAAACATTAGAACTGTATGATTTCAGTGATATCAACGTTCATAGACATCACGAACATTAAATAAAAAAGCCGAGAAATCGGCTTTTAAAAATCGAAATTATCTGGATCTGCTCCAGTACGTATATTCTCATTTAGGGCATCAATTAGTAAGATGTCTTCTTTGTCTAATTCGAAATCAAATATCTCAAAGTTTTCTTTAATCCGTGATGGGGTTATCGATTTAGGTATAACAACAATTCCCTTTTGGATATTCCAACGCAATACAATTTGTGTAATACTTCGCTGATATTTTTTCGATAATTCTTGTAAAGTTGGAATATCAAGAATTTGTCCACGCATTAATGGACTCCATGATTCCATTTGAATATTTTCTGATTTAAGAAATTGATGTAGACTTGCTTGTGTCAATTTAGGATGGAATTCTACTTGATCGACCATTGGTTTAATTTTAGCTGTTTTAAATAAATCCAATAAATGATGTTGGTGATAATTACTAACACCAATTGCTCGAATCTTGCCTAATTGATAGAGTTCTTCAATCGCTCTCCAACTCTCTTTATCTAATTCTTTTGGCCAATGTAATAAGTACAAATCTAAATAATCAAGTTGTAAGTTAGTACACGATTCTTCAAATGCTTTTAGAGTTCGTTCATATCCTCTATGATCATTCCAACATTTAGTAGTGATGAATAATTCTTCACGTTTGATACCACTTTCCTTTAAGGCTCTACCCACTTCTTTTTCATTACGATAAATCCATGCTGTATCAATATGTCGATATCCAACACGTAATGCTTCGCTTACCGCATTGAAACAATCCTCACCTTTAACTTGCCATGTACCAAATCCCAATGCCGGGATCTTAACACCATTTACTAATGTAAAATACTCCATTTTTTCCTCCTTAACACAATTCTAAATAATGAAATGCTTTGGCTAAACCATCATCATTTACATCATCTGTAATATGTGTCGCAATTGATTTTAAACGATCAGTCGCATTACCCATCGCAACTCCAACTTCAACGTAATTTAACATACTAATATCATTATTCCCGTCCCCAACCGCAATTGTATGTTCATGATCACACTGATAATGATCCATTATCATTTTAATACCAGTTACTTTATCAGTACCTTTGATCGATATTTCACCGCTATTCTTTCCAAAAAGTGGCACAACTAAATCGAATAACTCGTATTTCGAATTAAAGTGTTGATCAATTTCATTATATGGATGATTTGAACCTAAGAATGAAATCTTATTTACATCACTTCGATATAAATCAGTCCCATCAATTAGATGAGACATAAAGTGCTCAATTGATTCTTTCGTAGATGTACTCTCAATTTGTTTCGCTAAATTACCTAAAAAGTCCATACATCCAATACTTGTGTATATCCCCGAATTCGCTTCCGCATAAAATGGTATGTTATGTGAATAAAAATACGTATACAATTCTTCTAATTCATATCTACTAAATGCACGTTCAAACAAAATTTCGCCTCTAGTCTCAACGTAATTGCCACCACACGCGATAATTCCATCAAACCCTATATCAAGTATCGGTTGATAGATTTCCGCCATAGCACGCCCTGTACACAATATTACTTTATGATTATTCTTTTGAGCTTCTTTAATTGCGACAATCGCAGATTCTGGTACTGTACCTTTATCCGCGACAAGTGTGCCATCAATATCTAAAAATATAGTTTTCATTTTGATCTTTCTAATTGTTTGTATCCAATGACAAAATTCGATTAAACAAATACCCTTCTCTAACACCATATAACGACAACATATAATCCTGTGCATTCACCAACTTCATAATTTCATCCACAATAATAGCACCAGGAATTACAGTCGATAAACGATCAGGAATTGCCTTTAAGATTAGACGTGTTTCTTCATCTTTTTGATTCGCAATAAAATTAGCATAACCACTAATTAATTTAGCACTTAACTGCATATCATAAATTGAAGTATTAATATCATATTTAGCTTGATGTAGTCGCATAATCGCACGTGCAGATCCACCAATCCCAATCACTGTATTTACTTTAACTGATTTTAGCCAAACTAATGAATCTAAATGATTCTGAATTTCTAATCGCATTAAGAACTGTTCAGATTCAGTAGGTAATACATTATGGACATGTTGAATAAAAAGATTCAAACTTCCCATTGGTAATGAACCCATAAAAACTGCCTTATTATTCTTGAAATAAGTTATCTCAGTGGATGCACCACCAATATCAACACTAATTCCTTCCATAGGAAGATTTATCGTTCTACGCATTCCTTCAAATCCAAATAAACTTTCTTCATTTCCATCAAGTAAATCTAATGGAAAATCGATTTCATTCTGAATATAAGAAACAGCTTCATCCGAATTCTTAATATTTCTAAGTGACGCAGTCGCAAAAATATTTAATTTTTCAACATCATACGCACGCGCAATAACCATTAATTCTTTAACAGATAAAACAACTGAGTCTAAACCTTCTTTACTCATCATCGCATTCTTAACATACTTTATACTCTGAGTTTGTCTCTTTATATTATATAAAGTCTCTAAATGTAGACCATCCCAACGATATACTACGAGACGGATGGTATTTGAACCTAAGTCTATTACACCTAATCGCATAATTTCCCCTTTTTAATTATCTTAACATGTCTGTTTTTAATATTCGGTAAAGTTATTTTAACACTATTTAGACTTTTTAACGAAATAATATGCACTATTCTAAAAGTTATATATAATAAGGTTATGAAACCAAGAATTGCACTATTAACTCGCTTAAATGATGAACGTTATACCGTTAATCAAGATTATGTAAATGCACTATTAAATGCAGGCGCAGATATCTCATTATTATTACCACAATCCAAAGAATCCCTCTATATTGAACTATTTCGATGCGATGGATTAGTAATTCCAGGTGGAGATGATATAAATCCAACATTATATGGTCAAGAGAATAAACACTCACATATAATTGATGCAGGTATTGAACAACTCGATCTTGATGCGATAGAAATAATGCAAAAAATGAATAAACCGATATTTGGAATATGTAGAGGATTACAGATCATAAATGTCGCTTTTGGCGGAACATTAATTCAAGATATAAACCTACAGAAAAAGGATTCACTTGATCATAGTTTTAGTTATACATACAAAAAGCCATTAAACGCTCATAAAATTATCGTTTCTAAGAACTCAATTCTATCGAATTATCTTGATGAAACAATTGAAGTAAATAGTTATCATCATCAAGCAATTGATAAACTTGCGCCAAATTTTAAGATTAGTGCTAAAAGTGAAGATGGTCTCATCGAAGCGATTGAAAGTGAACGAATTATAGCAGTTCAATGGCATCCAGAACGTATGTGCTCAATTCCTGCCTTTCAAAACCTATTTAATGGATTCGTATCCAGCTGTATCAAATAACTAACACTCAAGATTTCTTGAGTGTTTTTATTTTAGCTTTCGTGTATAATTTGAAAAAGGTGTTTATATGCGAAAAAATATCACTCAAGCAAAAAGAATCGTTGTAAAAGTTGGGACTAGTACACTGACACATGAAAATGGCAAGATAAATCTAGCACGTGTTGATAAACTCTCAGAAGTTTTATCTGACTTAATGAATCAAGGTTTAGAAATCATTCTCGTCACATCTGGCGCTGTAGGCGTTGGTATGGGTAAATTAAAACTTAATACTCGTCCAAAATCCGTACGCGAAAGACAAGCTGCCGCAGCCGTTGGTCAATCAGAACTCATGCACTTATACAGTAAATTCTTCTCTGAATACGGTCATATTGTTGGTCAAATACTACTAACTAAGGATGTTGTGGAATATGAACATTCTAGAAAGAATGTTATTAATACATTTGAAGAGCTCCTTACAAGAGGAATTATTCCAATCGTTAATGAAAATGATTCAGTCGCTACCGAAGAACTTGAGTTTCAAGATAATCATACATTCGGAGATAATGATACATTATCCGCAATCGTATCTGTTTTGGTAAATGCAGATCTATTAATATTATTATCTGATATTGATGGTTTCTATAATGATGATCCAAACTTAAATAAAAACGCTAAACTAATTAGTGATATTTACGAATTAAATGATGAAGTTACACAATCTGCTAAAGGTGTTGTTAGTACTAAAGGAACAGGCGGAATGGCCACAAAGATTAATGCGGCTAAAATTTGTTTTGATGGGAACATAAATATGATAATTGCTCATGGTCAATCACCACAGATTTTATATCAGATATTGAAAGGAGAACAAATTGGAACACTCTTTCATAGAAAATAATCTCTCTGAGGTTTATCTCAAATCTAAAGCATGTAAAGAAGCTTCTTTATCTTTTCAATTATGTTCAAGCCAAGATAAGAATAAGATTTTACTTACTCTTTCAAATTTAATTCTTGAACATCAAGAAGATATTTTAGAAGCTAATTTACTCGATCTTAACAACGCAAAGAAGAATGGATATACGGTATCTCAATTAGATCGTTTAGCACTTGACTCAAAACGTATTGAAGCTCTATCACGTTCTGTGTTAGAAATCATTCAGCTCAATGATCCAATCGGCGAAATCATGGAAACCTTTATACGTCCTAATGGATTGGAAATTCAAAAGAAACGTGTACCACTTGGTGTTATCGCTATTATTTATGAATCACGCCCAAATGTCACAATCGATGCGAGTATTCTATGCATTAAGACTGGTAACAGTGTCATTTTGAGAGGT
Organism: uncultured Erysipelotrichaceae bacterium; assembly: GCA_942492995.1. Classification (GTDB taxonomy): domain Bacteria; phylum Bacillota_I; class Bacilli_A; order Erysipelotrichales; family Erysipelotrichaceae; genus UBA2212. Next base: position 526,313 of record OW818653.1, on the reverse strand, counting down.
GGTAAAGAAGCCATTAATTCAAATATCTATCTCACATCATTAATAAAACAAGCATTACAAATTAATAATGTTAATCCAAATGTCGTTCAAATCATAGAGAATACCGATCGTAGATACGCATTAGAACTAATGCATATGAATCAATTTATCGATGTCTTAATTCCACGTGGATCCGCATCACTTATCAATACAGTTATGCAAAACTCTACGATACCAGTCATTGAAACTGGTGTTGGAAATTGTCATATATATGTCGATGACAGCGCTGATCTAGCTATGGCAAAATCAATAATCTTGAACGCAAAAATTCAAAGACCTTCTGTATGTAATGCGGTTGAAACTGTATTGATTCATGAATCTATTCTTAATGAATTTACTCAATTAATTGTACCTATTCTTTTAGATAATAAGGTTGAATTAAGAGTATCAGAAGATATTCTAAGGTTGTATCCAAACTTGGTATTGGCTCAAGAATCTGACTGGGAAAATGAATTCCTTGACTTAATCCTTGCGATAAAATCAGTAAAAAACTTCGATGAGGCAATAACACATATACAGAAATATTCTACCCACCACTCAGAATCAATCATCACGCAGAACCAAAATCATGTAGATCGATTTATGAATGAAATTGATTCTGCAGCACTTTACCATAATGCGTCTACTCGATTTACCGATGGATATGAGTTTGGATTTGAAGCTGAAATTGGTATAAGTACTCAAAAACTACATGCTCGTGGTCCAATGGGCTTAAAAGAACTAACCAGTTATAAATACTTGATTTATGGAAATGGACAAATAAGATAAAGAAAACCCAAGGATAATTCCTTGGGTTTAGTTTTCTGATACTACTGTAAATCGTTTATTGATAAATCTCTGGTTTTCGACTTCATCCAATAATGCGATTACATAATCCAAATAACTCACATAGCTATTACCAGCTTTATTTAAAATCACAAACTCTGTACCTAATTGATATTCTCCTGTTTTAGGTCCTTTAGAATCAAAATTAATTGCAGGAGTCATAAATGTCCATTTAATTGAACTATTTCTTAACATATCCAACCCTTTCGCCATATTAGAACTCGTTGGATAAATCATAGAAGGAAAATCGGGTGTTTCAAAAACTTGTTGGGTCATACTTGAATCTGTATATAAACTACCAGCACCACCAACTACGATTAAACGTGTATTTAAACATGATTCAAATACATTTATTAGATGTTTTGTGGAAGTTTGATAAACAACAGGATCTGCCCCTTTTGAACCAAACGCATTAATCACAACATCAAAATCACATATATCTTGAGCTGTTATTTCAAAAATATCTTTTTCTATAACACGTATAGTTTGATCTACTTTATTAGCATCTCTCACGATCCCAACAACATCATGGTTTCGTCTCAACGCTTCTTCTACAACTAACTTCCCTACTTTACCACTTGCGGCAATTACTCCAATTTTCATATAATCTCCTTAACCTATCAAAATTGTATCATGTACATCGATTAAACATATAAAAAACACCTTGAATTAAATCAAGGTGTTCCGTTTGAAACTTCAAACACAATATGTTGACCTGGATCAACGTATTGATTAGTAGGCGACATGGATACGATATTACCCTTTTCTTCACTACTGTTTACATAATTTATTGTGTAGGTAAAATTAGCTGTATCCTTGTTAAAATTATAAATAATATCAGGTATTACAGATTCTTTTTGTCCAGATAGACTATTTAAATACGGTCTACCTAATGAATAATAAACAGTAATAACTAACTTAGTCGTACTACTTTGATTTACATTTGTGCCCGCCTTAACATCTTGCCAAATATAATTACCATACTTAGCGCCAGTTGCAGGTTGATACATTTCTACATATTTAACAATCGCATTATTAAGTGTTACAGATGCGGCTTCTTCTTTAGATATCTTAGAGAAATCAGGCACAACTACAACTTGACCTAATGATACAGAAATTGTAATCGATGATTTCTTCGAAACCATTGTTTTAGGCGCAACACTTTGGTTAATTACACCATTCATCGCAACAGTTGATGAATTAACAAGTTTTACAATGATACTTACATCATTTTGAAGGCCCCATGCTTCCACAACTCCAACATTCGCGTTAGTCGTAGACCAATCAGGTACTTCGATATTCTTTTCATATACAATTGGACCATTTGAGATATAAATTAATCCATAGTCTTTTCGCGTATAATTGTCACTCGTTACAGTTTTATCATTGAATACAATCTTTACATATTCATTGACAGGAATGTCTTCATTGTTTTCATATGTAATACGTAAGTTATTTATTTTATTGGAATTTAACCAATCTTGTATTTGTCCATATGAGTTGCCTGTGAAATCAGGAACTTGTATAAGCTCATCTGGATCAGCACCACTACTTACGATAACGCGCATAATCGAACCTTTTTGAACGTTAGAATTTGCGAGTGGATTCATTTCAATGACATAATCCTGCGAAACTTCCAATGAGAATGCGTACTCAGTTTCTAATACAACATTATTTCTTGAAGCCCAAGTCTTGAGTTCTGAGAAAGGTTTATTGATATAATCTGGAACTTGAACTTGATTCAATAAATAATACGCACCAAACGAAATCGCAATTAATAACACTACAGCAACAACGCCACCAATTAATTTATTCCGTTGATTACGACGATAACTTGGATCAATGTGAACTTCTTCAGGTTCTTGATGAGAACCTCTTGGTTTATGTTTGACTGTTTGTTCAATTGTTTTAGTTTCCACTTTCTCAACTGTTTTTATTGACTCAATCGGAGTACTAACTACAGTTTGAGTTGGTTCAGGTGTAGAAGCTGGTTTAACAACTTCTTCCGCTTTTTTCTTTTGATCGTCTTTGTAATCTTGTTTAGAAAATTTATTCAAAAAATCACTCATTTTGTAATAATACTCCTTTTCTTAAATGGTAAGATACATCGGATTTATCCGCGATTTCTTTGGAGTGAGTAACCATAATAATACATTTACCATGTTCATGTGCTAGCATTCTAAAGATTCCAATGATCTCTTCTTCAAGTTCAGAATCTAAATTACCAGTAGGTTCATCCGCAAAGATAACATCTACATTACTAGCAAGAGATCGAGCAATCGCAACACGTTGTTGCTCACCACCTGATAGTTTATTTACAATACGATCTGCTTTAGTTTTAGTAATTCCAATATAATCTAATAAATTATATGCGACTTCTTTTGAATTCTTAGGTATATCATTTTCAGTAATCGCCATTGGAATCATTACGTTCTCAACCGCAGTCATATAAGGTACTAAGTTATAACTTTGGAATACGATACTTACCATATTTCTACGATACTTTTCATAACCAATGGTTTTAATATCTTTATCATTATACAAAATTACACCTTCTTTAGGTTCATCCAACGCAGCTAACAACGATAATAATGTTGTTTTACCACTTCCTGATGGACCTAAGATCGTATAAAATTTACCTTTTTCAAATTCAATACTTAAATCTTTTAGAATGGTTCTTATATTCTCACCATCTTGATAATAATACTTTAAATTATTTGCTTTTAGGATTGCCATAGTTCACCTCTTACATCATTATTTTCTTTGGTTTTAATCTTAAGATATAAATCATTGGCGCGATACTTGAAAGTAATACAGTTCCAAGCCCTACTCCATAAAGGATAATAACATAATCCCATGAGAATTGAATTTTGTAAGCTTCCATAACATCATCTTCAGTAACGCCAGTGCCAGGATAATAGCCCATATCTTTATAAATAACGCCACCATCTGTACCAGTATTACCAGTGATTTCATTTCTTAAATCAATCATCGATTGTGATGTAGATTCCGCAATTGAATTACCGGTTAATAAGGATAATGTTATCGCAATTAAAGCAATCGAAACTACTTCAATTAGAATTTGACCAACAACTTTAGATTTCTTTTCACCAAGTGCTAAGTAGATACCTAATTCATGTTTACGATCTCTTAAGAATAATATAACAACTAAACTTAAGATAAGGATTGTTGCGCCAATCGCAACATATAGAATAATGTTCGATAATGATCCAATAAACTTAATCGGACCAGCTACTGAATCATACGCATCACTTGATACTGTTACTTTATAGTAATCAGGTAATAAGCTCTTAGCTTCAGTTCTAAAGCTTTCTACATCTTCTGGATTATTCAAAACGAATGTTGGTGTAATGTAGATTTGATCTACTCTTACATTAGAATCAGGATACGCGATTGCGTATTGTTCGTTTAACCAACGAGTTTCCGCATGAACGACTCCATTAGGTACATAAATACGGTTGAATGGAGTATAGTCAATCCATCCACCATTGTTTTCGGTGGATTGTTCAACCTTAGGTGTAAATATCCCAATTACTTCAATCGCGATATCACGTTTAATTTCTTCAAATGTTCCATCAGGATTATATATTTGAAATGAATTCACTAAATAGACAATATCACCAACAAATATATTATTTTGTTCAGCTAGTTTATCAGAAATAAGCCCAACATAATCACCATTCGCAATCTCAGTATCGTTAAATGTACGACCTTGTGTTAAGCTCGCATTTCCATTCACAATATCCAAAATTGGTGCATATTGAACACCTTTTATAGGGAAATAACTAACTGTAGGTACTTCAACCATGTTTGGATCATATTGTGTAATAGTTGAAGAACTGATATACGTTTCCGAACTATAATCATAATATTTAACATAGGACAAATTACCAATTTGGTCAGCTGTTTCTGGTGTGATATATTCTAATGCATTCCATTGATCCTCATTCCAGTCTTGCATCTTTTCCCAATCAAGTTCAACGGTTGCGTTAGCCCCTAATTGTAGTTTAATCGTCTTTTCGACATTCTTAGATGCTTGACCGATTGCGATAGAACCAGCCATAACATTACTTAGAATAAAGATAATGATTAAAAGAATTAAAGATTTACCTTTTCTTCGAACTAAACTTAGAAATGCACGTTTTAAAAAGTTCATACTACTCCTCCTTATGATTTATTACGTTTTTATCTTATCACAGTTTAGATTAAGTCTAGATTAAGATAAAAAAATATCTTCCAAATCGGAAGATATTAGTTTAATTTATTCAACATCCTTTTTTAATATTCCAAGTAATACAGCTGTTAATATTGATCCTGCTAGAATAGCAATGACGTAACCAACAAGGTTTTCAACCGCAAATAGAACGAAGATTCCACCATGTGGTACTGCTAATGTACTTCCAAACGCCATTGATAATGCGCCTGCTAAAGCACCACCTGCCATAATTGATGGCATAACATGTAATGGATCCGCTGCCGCAAACGGTATTGCGCCTTCAGTAATGAAACTTGCACCTAATACTAAGTTTGCCTTACCTGCATCTAATTCTGCTTCAACGAATTTCTTTTTAAATACGAGTGTTGCTAATCCGATACCTAATGGAGGAACCATACCCCCTGCCATTACAGCAGCCATAATTGCAGAACCTTGTCCAGCAACTAATGTAGCAGTCCCAAACGCATATGCGGCTTTATTAATTGGTCCACCCATATCGAATGCCATCATTAATCCTAATAATAATCCTAATACAATTGCACTTCCTCCACTTAAACCTGTTAAGAAATTCGCAACTGTTGTATTAATAAAGGCAATTGGTGTTCCAAGAACGTAGAAGAACAATAAACCTACAATTAATGAACCAAATACAGGAATAATTAATACTGGCATGATACCTTGTAAGGATTTAGGTAATTTAACTGTTTTCTTAATAAAATTAACAACATAACCAGCTAAGAAACCTGAAGCCATACCACCTAAGAAACCAGCTCCTATACTACTTGCGACAACGCCACCAATCATACCAGGAGCTAAGCCCGGACGATCCGCGATCGAATACGCAATATATCCAGATAGAATTGGAACCATTAATCCAAATCCACCAGATCCTCCAATTGTCATTAAGTAAGCAGGTAATGTATTCGGAGTTTGGAATGCGTCATAACCAAACGCAAAGCTAAACGCAATCGCAATCCCACCAGCTACCACAAACGGAATCATGAATGATACACCATTCATTAAATGTTTATAGAAATCATTTTGTTTTTTATTTGATTTTAATTCTTCTTTAACTTCATCAGATTTTTGAACTGGCGCATTTTTTGCCCTTTCAAATAAATCATTTGAGTTTTTAATTGCTTCACTTACCGATACAGTAAGTACTTTTTTACCAGCAAATCTCTCAGTTGGGACTGAAGTATCACATGCTAATATGATAAAATCCGCATTTTTGATATCTTCTTTACTCAACTCACCCTCTACACCAACTGAACCTCTCGTCTCAACACTAATCTCATACCCTAATTTTTTTGCCGCATCAGATAACGCTTCAGCTGCCATATATGTATGAGCTATTCCTGTTGGGCATGCAGTAACTGCACAAATTTTCATCTTTCTTTCCTCCTTTATTTGAATCCTATTGGATTAAGGCCTATTTGATTACTTCTACACTTATTAGATTCAATGATTCTCTAATATCTTTTCGATTAAATTCACTAAGCGATTCGCCACTTACTGCAAAACCACCGCAACAACTCGCATACTTAAGTGCTTCTTCTAAACCCTTATTCTGAGATAATCCGAATAGGAAACCAGCTAGCATCGAATCCCCAGCCCCAACTGTTGATTTAACATCCACTTTAAGTGAATTTGCTTTTAAGGTAATATCACTAGAAACTAAAATACTTCCCTCTTCACCTAACGAAACTAATACATACGTAATTCCATACTGCTTAATTAAATCTTTAGCTGAATTAATCACATCATTCGTAGTTTTAAGTTTGATGCCTAATAAATCTTCTAATTCATGAATATTAGGTTTAATCAAATATGGTGAACACGTTAGGCCAATTTTCAGTATTTCACGATCCGCATCAAGGACTAACTTACTATTATTCGCTAACGTTAGCATTTCCTTGAATTCATCATTACTAACTCCTTGACAAACGCTACCACTAAATACGACAAATTCACTCGACTTAGAATAGGTTCTTATCAATAATTTAATTTGTTCAACTTGTATCGATTGAACTGTAAATCCTGCTTCATTTATATCCGTTGTTGTTTTATTAACTGGATCTGTAATTTTTGTATTAATACGTGTATACGCATCAACTAATATAAAATCTGATACGATGTTTTGTTTTTTTATTAGAGCTTGAGTTAAACTATAATTTCTTTCTCCAATAAACCCCAACGCAACATTTCTTTCGCCTAATAAATTAAGAACCTTCGAGACATTAATCCCTTTTCCACCAATATCTTCATACACATTACTTACACGATTAACAGAGTTTAATCTGAAATTTTCAACTGATATCGTTTTATCGATTGCTGGATTTAATGTAACTGTAGTTATCATGTTGTAACTCCTTATATAACTTTAATGTCATATCGTTCTATGAATTCATTCAATAATTCTTGATTCGTTTGATTATCTGTCACGATAACATCTACCATCGATACAGGTGCAAATTGATTAATGTAAACTTTATTAAATTTACTGTTATCTGCTAATATAATTCGTTGTTTAGAAGATTGAATCATGGCACGTTTGATACCCGCTTCATCCATATCAGTTGTCGTAAATCCTTCATTCAAACTGATTCCATTCGTACCTAGAAATGCTTTATCGACAAATAATCGTTGCATAAGCTCTACAGCCGCACTACCAACAGATGCGAGTGTGTTTGTTCGAACCTTACCACCTAATATGATTAGTTCTACATTCGGATTCTTAGCTAGTTCTTTGAATACAATCATCGAGTTTGTCACGATTGTTAGATGTAAATTTGATTGACCAATTAAATACGCTAGTTCATATGTTGTAGTACCAGCATCTAGTACGATCGTGTCGTGGTTCTCAAGTAAGTCAAATGCTTTCTTCGCAATTAACTGTTTTTCTAAAAGAAATTTACCTTCTCTTGACGATAAAACATCTTCAATATTAATGCGATTTGATTCGTTATAAATCGCACCACCATGCGTTCTCTCTAATTTCCCACTGTTTTCTAAAATAGATAAATCTCTACGGATTGTTGCTTCAGATGCTTCAAGAATTTCACATAGATCCGAAACACTAATACTGTGATTTTCTTTTAGTAGTTCAATAATTCGATTTCTTCTTTGTCCAACTAGCATGTTAATTTAACTCATATTGTCTAAATATAGACAGTACTTCTTCCTTTGTTTTTGAATTCATTAAAGCCAATCTAAATTCTTCCTTCATTAATTTACGTGATAACATCGCAAGTATCTTTAAATGTTCATTCGTATTATCCTGTTCAGGAACTCCTATCATAAACACCATATTTACGGATGTTCCATCAAGTGAATTCCAATCCACATCATTTACTTTACAAAATAATACAAATGCATGATTAACGACTGATGATTTACCATGAGGTATTGCGACTCCATACCCAACACCTGTGCTGAATTCACCCTCGCGGTGCAAAACAGCTAGTATGTACGGTTCTGACTGTACAATTTTATTTGTATTTAATGCGACATTAGCCAAATAGCGAATAATTTCTTCCTTATCGTTTAGTTCGCAATCTAGAATGATTGAATCTTCGTTGAGTAACATATAGTCTCCTTTATTTGATTGTTAATGATTGGTAATGATTGTTTATGACTGTTTATACTTATATATTACAAAATAAAAAGAATATGTCAAGCACATTCTTTAAATTTCAATCAATATCAATCAAATTCAATCATTATTCTTTCTAATATCCAATAATATCCTTCCATCTTTAATTTCAATGATACGATCTGTGCGCTCTGCTACATGTTGATCATGTGTAATTATAATAAACGTTGTATTATATTTCTTATTTATGGTACGCATTAAATCATAAATTTGCGCTGTTGTATCTGAATCAAGATTACCTGTTGGTTCATCCGCTAGAATTATACTTGGATTATTCATGAGTGATCGAGCAATGGCGGTACGTTGTTGTTGACCACCAGACATTTGCGTCGCAAGATTGTTTTTGACTTTTGTCAAACCAACTAAATCAATCAATTCATTTGCGCGCTCTAGTACACTCTCATCGATTTTCTTACCCAATATTCGATACGGCATCAAAACATTCTCCAATGCGGTAAATTCAGGTAATAAGTAATGAAATTGGAATATAAACCCTAATGATTCATTTCTTAATTTCGCTAACTGGTTACGATTCATCGATTTCGTATTTACACCATTTATAATTATCTCACCATCAGTCGGAACATCTAACGTACCCAAGATATTCAATAATGTACTTTTGCCACTTCCAGATTGTCCGATAATCGAATTAAAACTACCTTTTTCAAACTCAAGATTCAAACCAAATAGAACTTGGGTCTTAATCTTATCTCCATAAACTTTTGTAATATTCTTAAGTTGAACAATATTATCCATTGCGAATGACCTCAATTGGGCTTAGTTTCTTAGAACGTGCAGCCGGTATAAATGATGCGATTAATGCTGAGAATATAGCGATTGATCCAGAAAATAGAATGAATGGAATATCATATCTAATTGCGATTAATGCTGTCCCATCAGGATTTCTAGCAAATGTTGTAAACGAAATAATTAATCCCAATCCAAACAATACACCTAAGATAGCTCCATAGAATCCTAGAATTAAACCTTGAAATAAGAATATCCAGCTCGCTGTATTATCTGGAATCCCCATTGCTTTTAAGATACCTATTTGTTTAGATTTTTGTAGTACTGTAATTGCTAATACACTTGCTATACCTAATACTACTGAAACTAATACAAACACTTGAATCATAATGCTCGAGATACTTTGACCATTTAATCCACTCAATAAATCATCATTTTGTTCTTTCCAGTTCACAACATTTAAATCGCTAACTGTAATTTCATCTTTTATCGCTTCAGCTAATACATCTGCTTCGAATACATCTTTTACTTGTATCGCTATTGATGTTATCTTATCGTCATACTCGAATAGACTTTGCGCTGTTGGTAGAGTAGATAGTATCCACGTATTGTTTATCGCATCTACCTTTAGATCCACAATTCCTACAATTCGTACATCAACCGTTTGATTATTGATTGTTCTAAGTGTAAGAGTATCATTTAATTTTACGTTTAATTTTTCTACTAAACCCGAACCAATAATGACATCATTTTTATTGGATGGAAGTTTCCCTTCAATAAGCTTTTCGTTTAATTTGTAAATCTTATCCCCTTCAGAACTTAACCCTCTTAATAAAACAGACGCATCATCATTATCGCTAATGGCAAATGCTGGTCCATCAGCTTGATAAACAACCGCTGTATAAGAATCGTTTTTTACTTCGAAATCACCGAAGTTTAAATCCTCTTCTTGTGTGATTGTGATATGTGGTGTGCTGCCTACAGTCTTATCAATTAAACTTTCTTGTAGTCCTGTAATCAATAATCCGATAAATATTTGTACAGAGACTCCAATTGCTATACCAACCATAATCATTATTGTTTGACCTTTGTTGTAACCAATGAATCGCTTTGCGATCGAAAACGCTAATTTCATAGATTAGTCCCCAAAACACGTTGAATGTCTTCAAAACTTCGTGTCACATCAACGCCAATCTCATGAAACGCTTCAGAATTGACATCTAATCCTCTACCTCCAACGATTAATTTTATTGTTGGAAAATTCTGTTTTATATCTTGAACCATTTGTAATGCTTTTGATAAGTTGTAGTAATTTGTAACGCTTATCGCAACTACATCTAGTTTAAGTGTTTCGATAAGATCATGTATTTCATCTCTCGGTGTATCTCTTCCCACAAAAAAAGTCTCATATCCCATCATTCGGATATAATCACTTACCATTCGTGCACCTAATTCATGTTGTTCACCATCAGGACAAATAACTGCGGCTTTTAATAATAAAGTATTGTTACGTTTACTCAATACATATGGATTTGCTTGTTCAATGATAGTACGAACAATTCCAGATTGAATATGTTCTTTCCATATCTTATGATTTAAATCCGTTTCAATGTCTGTCAGATTCGCTAATGATTTACGTAATACAGATTCATACAAATCATATACATCAATATCCCCGTTTTTTAATGCATCATGCGCCAATTTTATGCATTTCTCTTGTTCAAGTTTCTCAAACGCTGAATAGAACTCAGTATATAGTTCCATATATTCTCCTTTTTAATTTAATTAATAATGTTAACTATTATTAATATAAACTGAATTTAATGAACTTACAATTTTTATGCAATAAAAAACCCTGAATATCAGGGTTAAATTGATTCTAAAACAGTTTTTACAATATCTTTTCCAGTTAAGCCATATTTTTCAATCAATGCATTTGGAGTTCCACTTTCGCCGAATGTATCATTAACCGCAACCATCGCCATTTTTGTTGGATGATTTTTACTTAATGTTTCCGCTACCGCAGAGCCTAATCCACCGAATTTTGAATGTTCTTCACATGTCACAACGAGTTTAGATTTCTTTGCGTATTCAAGAATAAGTGCTTCATCAAGAGGTTTAATTGTGTGAATGTTTATTACATTTACTTCAATTCCTTGTTCACTTAATGTATTAGCCGCAATAAGAGCTTGTTGAACCATCATACCTGTTGCGATTAAGGTTATATCGTTACCTTTACGTAATACAACACCTTTACCTAGTTCAAATACATAATCTTCTGAATTAACTGTATCTACAGCTGAACGTCCTAAACGTACATAACAAGGTCCATTGAATTGAGTAATCGCACGGATAACTTGTTTAGTTTCAATATCATCACTTGGTTGGATAACTGTCATTCCTGGAATTGCACGCATAAGAGCGATATCTTCAATGGATTGATGACTTGCACCATCTTCACCAAGAGTAATCCCAGCATGTGTCGCACAAATCTTAACATTTAAATGTGTGTATCCAATTGAGTTACGTACTTGTTCATATGCACGTCCTGTTGCGAACATTGCGAAAGAACTAGCAAATACAGTATTTCCACAGCTTGCTAAACCAGCCGCTATTCCCATCATATTCCCTTCCGCAATCCCAACGTTATAATGACGTTCAGGACAAACAGCTTTAGCGTCTGCTGTCTTAGTAGATTTACTTAAATCCGCATCCAATACAACAATTTTTGGATCTTCTAATATTAATTGAGCGAGTGCTTTACCATACGCTTCACGAGTTGCCATTTTTGCCATGATTAGTCCTCCAATTCCTTTAATGCTGCTGCAGCTTGTTCAGGGGTTGGCGCAACACCATGCCACATATAATCATTCTCCATAAAGCTGACACCCTTACCTTTAACCGTACGAGCAATAATCATTGTAGGTTTACCTTTAACAGTACGCGCTTCAGCATATGCACTTTGTAATTGATCATAATCATGACCATCAACTTTAATGACATGCCATCCAAATGCCGCAAACTTTTCATCAAGCGGGAATGGATTCATTACTACTGTCACATCTCCATCAATTTGTAAACCATTCATATCTAATACAGCACATAAGTTGTCTAATTTAAAGTGAGCTGCTGCCATTGCTGCTTCCCAGATTTGGCCTTCTTCACTTTCACCATCCCCAACAACTGAATACACTCTAAAGTCTTGTTTATGAATTTTATACGATAACGCCATCCCGACCGCAGTCGATAAACCTTGTCCAAGTGATCCTGTAGACATATCTACACCTTGAACATAATTCATATTTGGATGACCTTGTAAACGTGAATTAATCTTTCTAAACGTTAGAAGTTCTTCTTCTGGTAAGAATCCTTTTTCACATAAGACTGCGAACAATAAAGCCGACGCATGTCCTTTTGATAATACAAATTTATCACGATTTAAATCTGTTAAATTATCCTTTGTTATATTCATTTCATTAAAATATAACGAAACCGCTATTTCAGTCGCAGAAAAAGCACCACCAATATGTCCTGATTTAGCTTCAGTAACCATTTTGATGACATTTCGACGTATGCGTTTAGCGATGACCGAAAGCTCTTGATTTGATAACATAGTTCTCTCCTAATTTACATCTTATATTATATATGAAAGCATTAATAATATCTCGCTAATTTATCACGAAGATAATGATTCGCAAAAATTAAATCATCCTGCCATTTTTCATTCCCAACATTCCAAAATTCAGCTGTATACAATCTTACTCCCATTTTTTGCAGAATATTAATCGCAAGATCATACTGTGTATCCCCTGTCCCAAATGGAATTTCACGATAATGTCCTTCAATAACTTCCTTTAAATGTGCCGCAATTATCTTACCATTTCCAGTATAAATATCTAAATCGATTGGTTTTTGATAGATTCTGCTCGCATTTGTTAAATTACCTAAATCTGGATAAACATTTAAATAAGGCGAATTAATCATGTTTACATAATGCATCGCTTTTGAGACAGTGTCCATAAATGGTGTTTCCATGGTTTCGAAACCAAGAAGTATTCCGTAATTCGACGCAATATTTACACATTGTTTTAAATTCAATTCAAATGCCTTCTGTGTAAGTTCATCATGATTTTCATAGTATACATCATAACCAGCAAGTTGAATAATTCTAATGCCCAATTTAAACGCTAAGATACACGCTTTTTCCATTATCTCAAGTGATTTATTTTGGATATTAAAATCATGACTACCAAGCGGATATTTACGATGACCACTTAAACACATTGTTAAAATTGGAATGTTTAACTCAATCATATCCATTTTTAGTTGATTGATTTGTTCATCCAAATAATCTAAACGATTTAGTTTTTCATCCGTTTCATCAATACTTATTTCAAAATAATCATAGTTACATGATTTAGCGTAATATAGTTTCTCTTTTAAACTCAATTGATTAGGCATCGCCTTTTCGTAACAACCTAATAAATATTTATTATTTCTGTCCATAATAAGCATTCTTTCCATGTTTACGTAAAAAATGTTTATCAAGTAATTTTGGTTGCATCGAACCTAATTGATTATTCGCCATCATCGCATGCCAATTCATCATCGCAATCTCTTCTAATACGACCGCTTGATGAACCGCATCCATCGCAGATTTACCCCACGTGAATGGTCCATGACTCGCAACAAGTACAGCTGGAACTTGCATCGGATCTATATTTTTGAATGTTTCTACAATTACTTTACCGGTATTTAGTTCATAATCATTTTCAATTTCATTTTGATTCATTAATCGTGTACAAGGGATTTTTCCATAAAAATAATCCGCATGGGTTGTCCCAATTGGGTTTAAATCAAGTTTTGCTTGAGAAAAGATTGTAGCCCATCGTGAATGTGTATGTACAATTCCTTTAATCTCAGGAAAGTTACGATACAATTCTAAATGAGTTGGAGTATCACTACTTGGTTTAAGTGTTCCCTCAATAATATTTCCTTCAAGGTCAAGAATTACAATATCATCTCTTTTGAGTTCATCGTATTCAACACCTGATGGTTTTATCGCAACATATTTACCACTCGCATCAATTGCGGATACATTTCCCCATGTAAATACAACTAAACCAAATTTAGGTAAACATAAATTTGCGTCTAATACAGCTTGTTTTAGTTCCTCTAACATGATTTCACCTACTTTTTCACTATATAAACAGCCGCATGATTTTGTGTATGATTCGCTGAATGAATTAATGTAATATCCTTATTAGAATATAGATTACAGTTTGCTGGACCTACACCTTGATCGATTATCGTTAATTTAACTTGGTTATCGATATACTCCATTAAGAATAGATCTGGATTTATTCGTCTAATTCCCCCAATAAAGCAATTATGATCAAATATTTTTGTCCCAATTAGTGTATGCGCAAAGTCGATTTCATATGGATAATCGTATATTTCTTTATATTCATCATCTTGTAATTGATATAACTTAATTGAATTCCCATGAAACGGTTCAATCGTTAACATTTCATCTATTCCGTCATTATTGATATCCGAAAATGCGATTTCACTAAATTGTCCGTCTTGTATTTTTTCAACTTTCCATTCATCTTTTTCAGTTAATGGAGCACTTACTTTCATAATTCCGTTATCAGAAGAAAAGTATCCACCATTATGTGTTTTTGAACGACAGTACCCATGATTACGTGTTAATCCTTCATAAATAATATCTAACTCAAATTTATCATTAAAGTCTTTCGGACATTTCGAAACATAGATTTTTCCTGGATATGTCCAATCTTCTTTATGTTCTTTTTTCTCTGCGATTGTAGCGCCAAGAAAATACAATTCATCATTAACTTCAAATAGATCAAAACGATGTAAATAAGGTAAATAGAATAGATCTTTTTGTACAAATCCATTTTCTTTTGAGTATTTAACCCATATTAGTTTAGCTTGACTAGGAGTTTCTTTTAGATAAAAATCCATCACCGCAAAGAATTCATTTTTACGATTAGGAACTGGAATCATTGACATGGTTCCACCACCATTCTCCCAAACTACTTTCTTTTCACTAAAATTCTCTCCTGAAAATGCGTAACATGGATATCCCTTTTCTTCACTTGCATAAAATAAATGCAAGTCTTTGTCTAGTTCCATCGCCATCGTACTATAACAACGATATAAATCATCTAATTTAATTTTTGTAATTTCCATAACGTCCTCTTAAAGTAATTTACCGGGACGAATCCCGGTAAATTTTACACACAAAACTTCTCGATTATACCACTAGCAATAATTTTTTCTTTCGCTTCAGCGTCAGATAATACGTTTCTCATACCAATAATAATGACACCCTTTGCTTCAGCGTCTTTAAACATTGAAACAAAGTTTGCAGGGCAGAAAACAACGTCGTAAGTAGTCGCAGTACTCTTACCTTCAGAGATTGAACAATGATGGATTTTTGTTACTGGAACATTTAACTCTTTTAATGCTTTTTCTACACGCATCTTCATCATTAGACTTGTGCCAGCCCCATTTGCACACGATACTACTACTTTCATAATTTCCTCCACATGTCATTTCTGACAATTTTATTGTTGATTTACTTTTTTAACATATGCATCATAATCATCCGTGATCAAGAAATACGTTTCTTTATTACGTGCATATTGAATTTGAGGGATAAGTAACATCCCAATTACAACGATCGCTACACCAAAATAGCCGCCGTATTTAAGAATAACTGTGAATACTGGCCAAATAGTTGCCCAGTCAAACATACCGATATAACCACCATAAACCGCTAAACCAACATAATGAGCGATTAATGCAGAACCAAACACTTGGAATAAACCAGCGATGAAAGGCATCAACATAGCAGCTTTTACACCACCTTTATTGTTCGCAAATACAGCAATTGTCGCATTATCGAAGAATACAGGTACGAATCCAGCAATAACAAGCACTGGGCTCTTGAATACAATTAACGTAATGATAGCTAAGAACTGGCCTAATGCGCCAAACAAGAAACCAATTGTAACGGCATTTGGAGAACCAAATCCGTAAACGGCTGCACAGTCGATACCAGGTACAGCACCAGGTAGTAAACGAGTTGAGATCCCTTGGAATGAATTCGTTAATTCGGTAACGAATGTACGTACACCAAGTTGTAAGATAGCTAAATATACAGCAAAGTTAAGTGAAGTAGTTAGGATATAGAAGAAGAATGATTTCCCTTCAGCTAAGAATCCTGCAGCGATTAAGTATGGTTGACCTAATACTAATAAGATAATTCCGAAGAATAATGTCATTAGAACTGCAGTCGCAACCATATTTTCATTAAAGATTGATAAGAAACCTGGTAATTCAATATCTTCTAAACGTTTTGAAGTGGAATTCTTACCACCAAATAGTTTTTTAGATAAAGTAGAGAATATTGCGATCCCAAACATTTGTTGGTGAGCAACACAGAATCCAGCCCCTTCAGTTAAATCTTGTGTATATTCAACTGTAAGGTTTGAACCAACTGCCCAATAAACACCTAATACAAGACCCATAATTATTAGATACTGAGTATCTTGTAAGTTAGGGAATGCGAATAAGATTAACCAGAATGCGATAGCAGCTTGTTGCATCTGAACATGACCAGTAGTGAAGATCGAACGAATCTTTGTCCATTTACGTAAAGCAACTAAGATAATATTGAAGATAAATGCTACGAACAGTAGAATCATAACAGCAGAGAAGGAACGCCCCAAATCTCCCAAACCAGCTGTAACTGCATTTTGACCAAAGTAAGGATCAATAACCATTGCCGATAATTGGAAACGATCTTTAAGTCCCACTAAGATTGGTCTAAAGTTATTAACTAACCCCCCTGAACCAACACCTAAAATTAGAAATCCAACAGTTGCCTTAATGAACCCAGCAAATGATTCATACCAAGGCTTTTTGAGTAGAATATATCCAACCAATGTCATCAAACCGATAAAGTAAGCTGGTACAGTTAGAATATTCTGTGCAAAGAACGTCCATACTTTTAATAATAAATCCATTATAATCTCCTTTCCTTTTTTCCTTTATTTATTTTTAAGAATCTAGTTCTTATAAATACATTTCATGTATACGAATCAAATCTTCATCACATGTAGCTTTTAATAGTTCTTCCACAATCAAATCATTCATTAACATTTCAGATAATTCCATAATGTTTTTCATATGTTGATCATGATTTATTGACGCTAATGTAAAGAATAATTTTGCGTCATACGTAGGATCATCATCCTTAAAGTGAACTGGTTGCTCAACTTTCATAAACGCTATCTTAGTATCATTAACTCCAACTGCACCTTCAGTAGAATGAGGCATCGCAATCATAGGCGCGATGACAATATAAGGCCCAAATTCTTTAACACATTTAATAACTGAGTTAACGTAATCTTGCGTAATCGTATTATCTTTTAACAAGACTTCACAACTTGCTTGAACAGCTTCTTCCCATGAATTAAATGATTCATAATATGCTGTATGTTTGTTATTTACAAATGTTTTTAGCATATTAGAGAATTGACCTGAACGGTACATTTTGTTCTTCATCAAATGCGTCTTCAAATCCTCTTCTAAAATGGAATTGACGTTTATTCGCATCATCTGGATAAATAAATTTACCACCAACATCCCAAATAAATGGTTGGAATTTATATTGAAGTACATACTTCTTGAAATCATATAACATTAGTATTTCTGCTGGATCTGCTTTGAAGTTTGTCCAAACATCATAATGGATTGGAATAACAACATTCGTTTTAAGTGCTTCTGCCATACGTAGTATGTCAATTGAAGTCATCTTGTCTTGGTTACCAACTGGGTTTTCTCCATAAGAACCAAACGCAACATCTATTTTGTGATCTTTACCATGTTTAGCGTAATAGATTGAATAGTGCGAATCACCTGAATGATATACATTACCTCCAGGTGTCTTGATCAAATAGTTAACTGCTTTATCATCCATATCCGTAGGACACACACCTTTGATATCTTGACTTGCAGTAACCAAACACGTACGATCAAATGAATCTAATACAACAATTTCAACGTCATTTACTTTAATCACATCGCCAGGTTTTACAACGATACAACGTGATTCAGGTACTCCCCATTTTTTCCATAATTCAACACTCTTTAATGGGCCGATAAATGGAACATCCTTTTTAACATTCTTCATAACTGCAGCTGCGAAATTCATATCGATATGATCCGCATGATAATGTGTTGACAATACCGCATCTACATTCGTAACGCCAAACGGATCATATACGAATTGAACACCTCTTAAATTTGGTTGTAACATCTTACCACCGGTCATATTACGCATCTGATGAAACGGTGCCATATCCTTAACTTTTTTAGTTCGTTTACCATTTCCAAACCATGCATCAATTACGATATTGGTATTGTTTTCAGTTTTGAACCAAACACCTGTACAACCTAACCACCACATTGCAAGTTTATTTTTTTCAACTACTTCTTCATCTATTTCTTCATTAAGCCATGTTCCCCATTCTGGGAATGTTTCCATAATCCATGATTCACGTGTAATTTCATCAATTTTTGCCATAAAACCCTCCTTTTATTTAATTATTCATCTAACACGCACAGTTTAACCTTTTATAAAAACTAAAACAATAGAGTTTTATGAACATTAAAGACATTTTATGATTATTTACACTTTGTAAGTGTTTTCAATTTCAACCATTATTTATTTTATGAATGTTTTATGAACTTTTATGATTTTATATGTTAAAATATAATCAATAATCACAAGGTGAGGTTAATATGAAAAGTCCATTAACGATATTAGATAAACGAAGAAAAGAAATATTAAGCTTATTAGAAGAGAATCCAAAACTTAACGCAATCGATTTAGCCCAACACTTTAATGTAAGCCCTCTCACCATTCGACGTGACTTTCAGTATCTCGAAGATCGCAATTGTATACAACGATTCTATGGTGGAGTTCATTTAGTCGAAGGATTTCGTGATAAAGATAAACGAGATAATGATATTGAACGTCGAAAAAACTTAATCGCACGAAAAGCTGCAGAGTATGTTGAAAATGGTGATACGATCTTTATTAATACAAGCACTACTGCTTTACTAATTCTTAAATACATTAAAGATAAGAAAGTAAATGTAATTACGAACAATGCGAATGCGGTATTTGTTCAAAAAGATCACAACATCAATGTTTTATTAACCGGTGGAGAATTACGTGAACCCAAAGAATCAATGGTTGGTGAATTTGCCTATAACAATCTATTAAAAGTTACCGCAAATAAGTGTTTTATGGGATGTAGCGGTATAAGTTCAAGCGCTGGTATAACAACTGCTGTATTAGCGGAAGTTGCGATTAATGAATTAATGTTAAGACAATGTACAGGTACAGCATTTGTATTAGCTGATAGTACAAAAGTTGGACATAATCATAGTTTTGTAAGTAGCGAACTCAATAAAATTGATTATCTTATAACCGATAGTAATGCGAATAAGAGTGATTGTGAAGCAATCAAAGAAAAAGGTGTTAAGATCATAACAATTCATGAACTTTAACACCTACTATTTATAATAATTTTATATTATTAGATTCACATAGAATCTCAATTTCTTCTGGCCATATTGATGCTTGTACTTCTCCAATATGCGCTTTTTGTAGATAAAACATACATAATCGTGATTGACCAATTCCACCACCCATTGAATAGGGTAATGACTGATTTAAAATAGCTTGATGGAATGGTAACCCCAATCTCTCTAAACAATCAGCTTTTTTCAATTGTTCAACTAAACTCAACTCATCAACTCGAATTCCCATTGACGATAATTCAAATGATCTCTTAAGAATCGGATTATAGACTAAGATATCACCATTTAATTGCCAATCATCATAATCTGGTGCCCTTCCATCATGTTTTTGGTTGGACTTTAATAAATCACCAATCTGTAAAACAAATACAGCTTTTTTATCTAGACAAATCGCATCTTCACGCTCTTTTGGGGTTAAGTTAGGATACATATCCTCCAACTCTTGACTCGTTATATAATAGATATCTTGTGGTAATACAGGTTTTAATACCCGATATTTTTGAAAAATAAACAATTCAGTATCTTTCATTACTTGATAAATCGTTTTGACAGTATCCTTTAATGTATTAATTGTTCGATCTTTTTTTTCAATGTTCTTTTCCCAATCCCATTGATCCACGTAAATAGAATGTAAATTATCTGTATCTTCATCACGACGAATTGCATTCATATCTGTATATAAGCCTTCACCTACACCAAAACCATAACGCTTAAGTGCATTGCGTTTCCATTTCGCAAGTGAATGGACAATTTCTACAATATCCAATACTTCACTCTTTATGTCAAAGGCAACCGGTCTTTCAATCCCATTTAGATTATCATTTAAACCTGTTTTTGGTCGAACAAATAACGGCGCCGATACTCTTGTTAGATTTAATTTTAATGCTAAGTCTTTCTCGAAATAATCTTTAATATACTTGATAGCATGTTCTGTTTCACGAATATCTAAAGGATGATTATAATCATTTGGAACATATAAGTTATTTTTTACCATTGTCATAGTTTTACCTCATAAAAAACTTGTTCTTATTGTACCATTTCATTTAAAAAGTAAAAGCATTATTTTATATCAAATGGATTTGGTGTTAATTTACCAAGTATTACATGATTATGTGCACCTGTTGCACCTAACTCATTCGCTGGTACTTGTTTAATATATGCATAACCTAATATCGCAAACGCAATTGCCTCTTTCGCATCACTCGAATAACCACAATCCTCTTGCGTTAACACTTCAACTTCTGGTAAGTATTTTCTTAATCGATTCATTAAACTCAAATTAAATGCACCGCCACCACCAACAATCATCTTATCAGGTAATTTACGTAAAAATTTACGATAACTATCTTGAATACAATAAGCGCTAAATTCTGTAAAGGTAGACACAATACAACTAGAATCTAAGTTTGTATATCGATTGATTATTTCTTTAACAAAATTCTCACCAAAATCTTCACGTCCAGTACTCTTTGGTGGAATACGATTTAGATATGGATGAGCTATTAATTCATTAAACAAGGATTCATCAATATTTGATGTACTAGCAATTTCCCCATTTTTATCATAATTTTTTTGATAAAAATAACGCATCGCTTCATCCATCATCATATTCCCAGGCCCACAATCAAAAGCGAATATTGATTCATCATCTAACACAGTCACATTACTAATGCCACCGATATTTTGTAAAGCAATAATCTTTCCTTCTTCGCGATAGAGTATTTTTTCACTAAACGGAACAAGAGGTGCACCCTCTCCTCCAGCCGCTACGTCCATTACTCTAAAATTATCAATTACTTTTACTTTATGATCGTACGCAATAATTGATGATTCACCCATCTGTAAGGTAGATGATACTAAGCCATTCTTAGCTTTGGGTAAATGATAAAGCGTTTGACCATGATTTGCGACAAACTCGATATCTGAACCTTTTAACATATTTTTGTCTAACATAACTTTAACCGCATTCGAATACGCATGTCCTAGTTCAAAATTAACACTACAAATTAATTCAGTACTAATTGATTCATTATTAATAATTCGCCTTATTTTATTCTTCAAATTATCATCAAATGGAATGGTGAAAAAATCTATTTGACGAACTTCAATGTGATTAAACTCACCATTTATTTCACATAATACGGTGTCTATACCGTCTAAAGATGTGCCAGACATTAATCCGATTGTTAACATTGTAAAAACCTCTGTATTTATTATAATTCAAATTGCTTTAATTTAAAGGATACATTAAACTTTTCATATGGAACAACTATACAAATCAATTAACACATTAACTGAACCTTATCTTCGTGGAGGTTTAACATCATTCTTATTTGCGATTGCCTTTATGTGGCTTAGTACTTGGATTCTATTACTTATTACGCGACGTGTCTTAAATAACTTTCTAACACGTAATAAGTTAGATGAAACTCATTTTAAGTTTATACATCGTATCTTGAATACAATTATTTATACATTACTTGGATTTGGCATTTCAATCCAGATAATTCCATTAAATGAACTAGCCTTATCAATTCTAGCAAGTTCAGGTGTTGCGGTATTAATTATCGGATTCGCTGCACAAGAAGCTTTCTCAAACATCATATCCGGATTCTTCATATCATTTTTTAGACCATTTACCGTTGGACATCTCGTCCATTTACCTGGTCAGAATATAACAGGTACAATCGAAGATATTACGTTACGTCATACGGTAATAAAAACGGGTGAGAATAATCGTATTATTGTACCTAATAGTGTAATAAATAAAGCAGTCATTGAGAATCGCGATATTATCGATAAGACATCCTGTAAGACACTTACCCTATCCATTGCCTATGATTCTAATCTTGATTTAGCCAAACAAATTATGATTGATGAAGCATTAAAGAATCCATTATTAATCGATCAAAGATCTAAGAAAGACTTAAAAGATAATGTACCTCAATTAAAAGTCATTGTCTCTAATTTAACGGATAGTACAGTTGAATTAAAAATGGCAGTTTGGACAAAGAATAATGGAGATTCAGTTAATCTATTAGCGGAACTTAGGGAAAATATTAAGAAAAGATTTGATTCTGAAGGTATCGAAATACCTCATCCTTATCAAAACGTTATCATAAAAAAATAGTCACTTCATTGAAGTGACTTTTCTTATCTTCCGTTTATGACATCTACAGGATCAATTAAATTAATGTTATGCGTTAATGTAAAGGTTAAAACTGTGATTAGTATTGTCAATAACATGAATATTTCAATAATATTACTTAAACCAGGACTAAAGATTGAGTAATGATAGAACGAAATGAAGCTATCACTAAAATGTACCATATACGCAAAATTCATAATATTTACGAAATATGGAGTCAAGAAATACGCTAATACCATTATGACTAATCCAACGATAATCGCTTCTAATCTAAATACATGTTCAACGTTACTAATAAAATTGCCCATCGCTCTTAAGATACCGATTTGTTTCTTACGATAGATAATACTTGAAGAAACATAGTTCGCTAAGAATACGAGTGCTAAATAACCAATCAACGGTACAAATACAGAAATTAACAACGATAATTCGAAGCGTGTAAAGTTTTCTAACGCGTCTGAATAGATTGGCGTTAAACTAATATACCCAGCATTCTTAACTTCTTTCATCAATTCTGGTAACGTATCATAATTTGTAATAAATACACCATAATTCAAGAGTTTAGTAACATATGTACTATTATTAATAAATCCTCGTTGTACATATATATTTGCATAAACTGTATCAAGTACAATCGTTTCTTTATCTAGAACTGGAGTTTTATGTTCAGTTATACCAACAATCTTTAATTCTTTACCTTCAACATTCAAACTAACTGATTTAGAT
Organism: uncultured Erysipelotrichaceae bacterium; assembly: GCA_942492995.1. GTDB lineage: Bacteria > Bacillota_I > Bacilli_A > Erysipelotrichales > Erysipelotrichaceae > UBA2212. Next base: position 502,289 of record OW818653.1, on the reverse strand, counting down.
ATAATATCTTGATATGAATCAAAGCTTAATGCGCTACCATTGATCGTTAATCCTGAATTAATAATCAAATCAGCTAAATAACTACTAATCACTATCTCATTATAATCACGCGGTTGAGTCCCTATAATTGATGTATAAACTTCGCTATTAACACCTAACTCTACAAACTGCAACGGTAATTCTTTAATAGTATCTAAGGTGCTATCCGATAAGAATTTCGTATTATCTGAATCTAATGAACTAGCAGATAAATTAGTGAAAGGTAATGTAGATAAATTTACTGTTTGTTCACCATTTAAAATAGCTAATCGTTTGTACATATGCGCATCATATTCTGGTAAAATCGATTGAATTAGAGACAATTGTGATTGATTTAGTTCAGCCGATTCGACATTTCTAGGTTTTAACAACAAATGATTCATCTGACTCTCTTTGAATAGATTAACATCCACAACACTTGAAACATTAAGCGTTGTATAAACAGCTGTCAGAATCGCCATCAAGAACGCCACAATAACCGAAGTCACAACCATTCTAAGCTTGTTATTGAGAATGTTACCAATACTCATATGATAGATAAACTTTTTAGGTAATACAGGTCGTATCATCTCTGGTGCTTGAACATCATCTTCAAATACCTCAGGATTTGTATCACGAATAATCTTACCATCACTTATTTCAATGATTCGATCACCGTATTTATGTGCATACTCTGCATCATGGCTGACACAGATAATTAGTTTGTCTTTACTAATACGTTTGAATAATTCGAAAACTTGTTCAGATGTCTCACTATCAAGATTCCCTGTTGGTTCATCTGCTAAGATAATTTCAGGTTTCTTAACAAGTGCACGAGCAATCGCAACACGTTGTTTCTGACCACCTGATAATTCATCTAATTCTCTTTCTTCTAAACCTTCAAGATCAACTTCTTTTAAGATATTAAGAACTGTTTCCCGATCAACAACTCGATTTTGCATTTCAAGCGCTAATGCGATATTATCATAAACATTTAAATCATCCAGTAAGTTATATTCTTGAAACACAAATCCGATATACGTATTTCGATATTCAGAACATGTAGTTTCATCAAAACGATTTAACTTCTTATGATTAATATGAATTCGACTAGTATTCGCAGAATCCAACCCACCTAGTATATTTAAGAATGTGGATTTTCCACTACCACTCTTACCTAGGATAAACACTAATCCATTATGATTAAATTTAAGATTTATACCATCAATCGCAACAACTTCTTCATTTGCTTTACTGTGATATTTCTTATTTACATTACTGATTTCTATCATTTTTTTACCTACTTCTTTAAAATCGAAATAACAGAGTTATTTTTAAGTGTATTGATAACCATTAGTATAATAAAACCTAACATAACCGCTAAAAGTAAAACAAAATTGAATGATGCTTGAAACCAATTAAACTTTAATACAGGTAATCCTTGGAAGAATTTAAGATTTGTATCAAGTACATAAGAATAACCTAAGTAAGTTGAGAATACCCAAGTAAAGAATGATAAGACAATACCTTCCCAAATAAAGATTTTTAAAATGTCATTGGTATTTCCACCCAACGCTTTAAAGATGCCTATTTGTTTGCGTCTTTGATTAATACTCATGGATAAGAAAACATACGAAACGGCAATCAATATTATATACATTGCGATTAAAATATCTCGTGTATTAGAAACCGAAAGATATCCTTGTAAATCATTAATAATATAAGCCAATCCATCTTTACCAAGTGTTTCACTTAAGATTGGATTTGGATTCGCTAAAAACGTTAAATACGATCCAAGTAGATTCGCAAACAATAATGATATCGATATAACAAACGTAGTAATTAACATTTGTCCTTTATTCTTTCCGATACTATTAATCCCATACTTTAGACTTGCCAATATTCCTAAATGTTTATGCATAAGTTCAAATGGTCTGGCTTCTAACACACTTGAATGATTACCGGTGTCATCCGCTAACTTACCATCTTTAATGCGAATAATACGATCCGCATACACTTCAGCTTCTTCCGGGTCATGTGATACAACGACGACTAAATTATTTTCAGATACTTTTTTAAGTAACTTCATAATTTGATCACTCGTTTTACTATCTAAGTTCCCAGTCGGTTCATCCGCAAGAATAATTCTTGGATTCTTAATTAATGCACGCGCAACCGCAATACGTTGTTTCTGACCACCAGATACTTCGTTACCTTTGCGTTTTCCAAAGTCTTTTAAACCAACAAATTCAAGCATTTCATCCATCTGCTTTTTATCTGCCTTTTGACCTTGTAATTGTAATGCTAAACCAATATTTTGATAAATCGTAAAGGTATCAATAATGTTGAAATCTTGAAATACGAAGCCAACATGTGAATTGCGATAATGATCAAGTTCAATTTGACTTAAACCTTCAATATTCTTCCCCTCTATTTTAAACTCACCTGAATCCGCAACATCCAATCCCCCAAGAATGTTCATTAAGGTCGATTTTCCACTTCCACTTTTACCAAGAATGAAAATTAAACCTTTACTTGGAAACGTAACACTTAAATCATTCAATGCTTTGGTCACTACACCTTTACGGCTCGTATAGTGTTTTACTAAATTCTTTAGCTCTATCAAATGTATCCCCAATCTAGTCAAGTTTAAAACATGACATTTTTATTATATAAGAAAACGCTATCATTTTATTAACAAACTTAATAATTAATAGCCTAAATTCTCTTTTACAAATATTATATGAATCCGATTCGGCGTATTACTTCGATTAAACACAACATTTACACTACAAATACGCTCTGGAACACTGCAGTTAACACACTCTCCAACTTTTCGACATGGTGTATCACGATTTAAACGTTCACAATTCATTGGGGCGGCATATAATTCGATTCTTCTTTGACCTTCTTCTATATTAGATACCAATTTATTTAAACCGACGATTACATATACTTTCTTAGGACCATAAATCATAGCCGCAACACGATTACCATTACCATCGGTATTTACAAGCTCACCTGATACAGTTACCGCATTACTAGACGTTATATAAGCATCCACATTAAACGACTCATGGAAGACTTCTGTCACATCACATTCGGGATCGTATCGATCAATAAATTTCAAATAACCTGATCGTAACCAAGTTAGTGTATTCGTTTCATTTAATGTCATTGATCCACCCACTGCCGCAGTCGAATCTCTTTCAATCAACTTTTCTAATAATGGATTAACATCTTCTTTTGTATCACAAACACTAACCTCAAACTTATGATTTCTTAGATTTGTGATTGCTCTTTCTAATCTTTTTTCGATAATCTGTACTGAATTATTGTCCATAATTCCTCCTATTTTTTAAAATAAACTATTGATTAATATGATCAAAGGAATTGTCAAAACAGATAATATGGTCGATAAACTAACCAACTGAGCAGACTCCTTAACATCCTGATTGTATTGTTGGGCAAAGATCGCGACATTCGCACCTACTGGTGTACTTGCGACAAGTAAAACAGCCATCTTCATTGTGTCAAAATCCTGACCAATCGATGGAATAAATTTTAATACGATTAATACAATGCCTGGCACAATTAATAACCTTAAGAAACTTGCACGATAAATATGTAATTGATTAAATATTGATTTAAATGGTAATCCTGCAATGAATCCACCAATCATAAACATAGGAATAGGTGTATTTAAAGGTACTAAATAAGCCATGGTTTGTGTTAGAATAATGGGTAATTTTAATTGAGTAAAATAAACAAATAAACCGATTAACACATAGTAGATAATTGGATTCTTTAATATATTCTTTAATGAAACAACAGATTTATCATGGGTTAACACCATTATTCCATAAGTCCATTGTCCAATCGCAGTAAATATAACAAACGATAACGCATAAAAAACTGCGTCTGAACCTAATGTATTATAGATTAATGGTATACCCATAAATACGGCATTTGAAAATGAAACCCCAAAATTTAATACACCATTTTTACGATAAAAAATATGTGCTATAAGAATTGATATAAGAATCGCAATTAATGCTAAACCTGCAGAAACCATTAAATTGAATGTTTTCTCATTACTGTATTCCATTCTAAATGCTTGAATAATGACTGCTGGTGTAATGATATAGAGTAAAATATTACCTAAATCTCTACTCCCTTGCGTTGTTAAATAACCCTTCTTAACCGCAAAATACCCACAAAAAATGAGTACTAACATGATGGCAACTTGATTTAATACTAATAGTGCTAATTGCATATTTTTCCTGTTCTAATATTCGTTTTATACGATTCGAATTCTACTAATTTCACTATTTTAGTTTAACCTATTTGGTAATGTTTTTCGATAACTTAATTGTGAAATAATGACTAATTTATATATACCATAATTATTGATATAAATTTCTAAAGTGAACGTTTAGCGAAAATTACAGTCAAAAACCTGTTAATTCAACCTTGAATGGTATTATGAAGACAAAGCATACAATCTAAAGGAGAATCTATGACGAAACGAATAAACAAAAATTATTGTGTTATTGGGGCTGGGCATGGTGGTCAAGCATTAGCCGCATATCTACAGTATCTAGGCAATCCAACCATATTATACAATCGTACAAAAATGGTTATTGATCAAATAAATGCATATGGTGGAATTGAACTTCAAGGAATGATTAATACAATGGTTAGTGATATAAGAGCTACTTCAAATCTTAAACAAGCCCTTGATGAATCTGAAATAATTATGATATGTATTCCAGCTCATGCTCATCAAGATATCGCAAATCAAATGGCTCCATTCTTACAAACACATCATAAAGTAGTGATTAATCCAGGAAGAACACTTGGTGCATTTATGTTTGATCGATATCTAAAAGCTGCTGGTTGTATCCTTGATATTCCAATTGGTGAAACAGATACATTCGTACTTACATCACGCAAAATTCGACCAGGTATCAGCCAAATATTTTCACGTAAAAAAGTATTACATGTGGCTGCCCTTCATCAGGAACATAGTCAGATTATTTTCAATGAATTAATCCATTCATTTTCTATGATCAAAATGGAGAAATCGATATTATTTACATCGTTATCAAATATAGGTATGATCTTTCATCCATTCCCTGCTCTAATGAATTTATCACGCATTGAATGTGGTGAGAGTTATCGACACTATAAAGAAGGTATAACACCAATGGTCGCAAAGTTCTTAGAGAAATTAGACAAAGAACGAATCGCATTAGCTAATTATTTCGAATGTCCGATGCATGATGCGAAACAGTGGTTAGAGGATGTTTATGGAAGTGAAGGTATACATTTATATTCAGCCTTACAAAACACGACTCAATACGATGAAATTGGTTCACCGATTGATATTACTACACGTTATATATATGAGGATATTCCAACAGGAATTGTCCCAATGTTGGAATTAGCGAAGCTAGCGAATACACCACACAAATACATGCAACTTGTCCTCGATTTAGCGAATAGTCTTTATGGAATTGATTTTAGAGAAATCGGACGTAATGATGTACTAGATTTCTATAATCAGTACAAACCTAAAGGAAAAGAATAATGAAAAATTATGGTCTTATTAAATCGTCATTGGATGCTCATACATTGGGCATTAATTCGATTAGAGGACAACTTGAGGAATGTAAACAGAATGTATGTGTTGGTGATTACTCAATCGAAGTCGCTTTACGTGAAATTAAACAAATAGAAAATCAAGATATAATTGCTAAATGGATAAAAGATAATAGGATTACACATTTAGGCATTTCTTATCGATTAGATCCAATGGACGCATGTTATATTATGCGCGATTTGATGTTAACAATTCGTGAACATAATCTTATGGAAGACAATGGTGGTTTAATCGAAAGAATATTTTTCGCAGGCTTACCCGAAAGTTGTCAATTAATCCAAGAAGAGTATGGACCATTGATTAAATGCTTTATTGGTTCAGAAAGTGTACAAGAAACGTTATCTATTATGGGGCTAGAGGATAGTGAAATCCCAAAAGTTCTACTTGAAGGTTCAAATTACGATAATCAGTTAAATAATCTTGCGACAGTGTTTATTCAATCGGATACGTATGCATCGTTTAAACCAATTAAAAATAATAGATATAAGGAATTCGGGACACATAAAGACCATTTAATCCTACGATTAAAGAATCACTATTTAACAAGTGATTTACCTTTAACTCGGGTTCATGTTGGTCCTTATTTATCTGATCGTGAAGAAGCTGTTCGTTTATTTGAAAGTTGGTGTAAAGAACTTGCTGAGACAGATTATTTAGATATTGTATCGATTGGTTCTTCACAATTAACACAATCCAACTTTAACGAAGATTGGACTGGGTTAACCAATGGTGGTGGTGTACCAATTCAAACAAAAGAAGAATACAAGCGTATTTATCAAGCTTCACGCCCTCTTCTACTACGTACGTATTCTGGGACTAAAAATGTACCTTACTTAGCTCACATTCATGAAGAAAGCATTAACATCGCATGGCATGCTTTATCTTTCTGGTGGTTTAATCAACTCGATGGTAGAGGACCAAATTCACTCTTAACGAATTTACAAGAACATATTGAAACATTGAACTATATTGCACAAACCAATAAACCATTTGAACCAAATATTCCGCATCATTTTGCGTTTCGAGGAAGTGATGATGTGACATATGTATTATCTGCAGTACTTGCAGCACGTACAGCTAAGAAATATGGAATAAACGATTTTATTCTACAAGTTATGTTAAATACTCCGAGATATACGTGGGGTATTGTCGATATCGCAAAAGCACGCGCAATACTTAAACTGATTAATCCATTAATCAATTCAAACTTTAATGTTATTTTACAGCCAAGAGCAGGTTTAGATTATTTTGCGCCAGATATTGATAAGGCAAAAATTCAATTAGCACATGTATCAATGTTAATGGACGATATTGAACCTATGAAAGTAAATAGTCCAGAAATCATTCATGTCGTAAGTTATAGTGAGGCATTGTATCTAGCAACACCAAAAATAATAAATGAAAGTATACAGATTACTTTAAGCGCATTAGACTACTATCGTAAGTACAAAGATACACATCCAGAATTCTTAGTTCAATTTGAAAATGAAATCGATGAAAAAACGAATGAACTAATACATGAAGTAAGTATTCTACTTAATTCAATTGATACAAATATTGATGACCCTTATACCGCACAAGGTCTATATGACATATTTAAATATGGTTACATGCAAACACCTTATTTATGGGCAAATAAAGAAGAATTTCCAAATGCGAGTTACTTTAAAACAAAAGTTTATCATGGTTCAACCTATCTCTATGATAAACAAGATGATCGAATTGACGCAAAAAAACTGAGCGAATTCGCCCAGTCAAATATTAAGCTTTGAAGTATAATTGTGCATCAATATCTTGTATAATCTCGCCTTGTTTAAGTTCTATTACACGTTGACATAATGTTTGAGCAAAGGGTAAATCGTGTGTGATTACAACAACGGTTAACCCTTTTTTATTAAGTGTTTTTAATAACTCAGAGACAATTAATGTATTTTCTTGATCAAGTGCAGCTGTTGGTTCATCTATCAGTAGAACTCTTGGGTTTAAAATTAATGCTCGTGCTATCGCAATACGTTGTTGTTGACCACCCGAACATTCATTTGGATACTTATTTAAGTGTTCTTCTAATCCGAGTTGTGTTAAAAACTCCTTCGCAACTTGATACGATTCTTCTTTAGTCTTTTTAAAACGTAATCGATACGGTAAGATCAAATTCTCGATTACCGTTAAATGCATGAAAAGATTATAATCCTGAAACACTACCCCTAATTCATTGACTAGTGTAGGATTCCGTTTCCCTTTTTCATATGCTTTTAAGCCTTCAATCGTATAACTTCCACTATTAGGTTGTAATAATCCACTTAATATTTTTAATAGCGTTGTTTTACCACTTCCACTTAATCCTAACAAACCAACAATCTCGTTCTCTTTTATTTCAAATGACACATTCTTAAGGACTGATACATTCGTATAAGCATAATTCAATTGTTCTATCTTTATCATGCTTATCTCCTTTTCAAATATTTTAATTCAAGTTTTTTACCAACTTGTACTACACCTAAACTAAACATTAAGTAAATTAATCCTGCGATTACTAAAGCATCAATTCTAAAGTCATTTGTCACTACTTCCTTCGCATTTCTTAACATTTCACCTAACGCAATTGCCGCAAGCAGTGAAGTATCTTTTACCAATGTGATTGCTTCATTGATAAGTGGTAATAATGTATTACGATACATCTGCGGTAAAATTATATACCGGATTGTTTCACTTTTCTTTAATCCCAACACCTCTGCAGCTTGCCATTGTCCAACTGGAATAATAGCTAATCCACTTCTAAATATCTCCGCAAAATACGCTGCGTAATTAATAATAAATGTTACTGCACCTGCAGCCAATCGATTCATTCTAATCGGTATGAGTAATGGTACTGCATACATCGTTATGTAAAGTTGTAATAGTAATGGTGTACCTCTTACAATCCAAGTAAATATACTAATGAATTTCTGTGATGGTTTATAAAGATCTGATATTAATCCAATAATCATACCTATGGGTAAGGCGAAAATCATGGTTAGTACATATACTAAAAGAGAAACTTTAAATCCTTCCAATATTGTTGGAAGGATCTGTAGCCAATAATTAATCATTAACGTAAGAGTAAATCTTCACCAAACCATTTTAATGAAATTTCTAATGCAGTCCCATCTTCTGCCATATCATCAATGATTTCGTCGATTTTATCTCTTAGCGCAACATCCTCAAGTCTAAATCCAATTCCATAGTTTTCTGATCCAAATACATCATCCGGTATTTTATATGCATCCGCTTCTTTGGATACTGCATAACGTGCGAATATTTCATCTGCGACAATCGCATCGATACCACCTGCTTTTAGATCTAATACTGCTTCAGTAATTGTTGTGTACTTAACCATTTCTTTTAATGAAGTAAAACCAGCACTTTCTTCTAATGCGATTTGACCTGAACTTTGTAATTCAACACCTACATTTTTATCCGCTAAATCCGCAATGGAATTAATTGGTGAATCACTTAGTGTAAGAATTACGATACGATTGTTAAAATATGGTTTTGAGAACAGTATTTCTTTCTCACGATCTTCAGTGATCGTTAATCCATTCCAAATCATATCGATATTACCAGCATCTAGCTCTAATACTTTCGCATCCCAATCAATGTAGACAAATTCAATCTCTACACCCAATCGTTCGCCTACTTCTTTTGCGATATCAATATCAAAACCAGTTACTTCACCGTTTTCTTTGAATCCCATTGGTGGATATTCAGTAAACCCAACAACCATTTTACCTTCTTCCACAATATCATTTAAACTGTTATCTACAACTTCTACTTCCTTAGCTTGACACCCAACTAACATTAAACTCAATAGAATGAATATTAACTTTTTCATGTTTGTTCTCCTGTATTACAAAATCGATTATACTTTATTACTTTACCATTGTAAAGCGTTAAAGTAATACTTTCAAAAAAATTATTTAATTCTTCCTAGAATCTTACGATATCCACCTGTTCCATATTGTATACAACGATTAACACGTGAAATGGTTGCACTACTCATTTTAGTTTTTTTACCAATCGTTTCATATGTTTCCCCATCAATTAAATGTTGCGCAACATCTAAGCGATCGCGCATATCGTTTAATTCTTTAATGGTACATAAGTCCTCAAAGAATTCAGCACATTCTTTCTCTGACTTTAAACTAAGAATCGCATCGAATAATCGGGCATATTGTCTCTTATTTTCCATCGTAATTCTCCAATAAATAAAGTTTAATTTAATTCATTACTTTAATCAAGTAAAGAAGAGTTTGGTATAATGAGAATATGAAGAAACAAACTGTATTATATTGGGTTTCACGCGCAATTCGAGTAAATGATAATCAAGCGTTATTTGCCGCATCTCAATATGCGATAAACAATAATCAACAATTAATTTGTTTGTTTAACTATTACCCTAATTTCCCGTATGCGAACAAACGAAACATGCATTTTCTATTAAGTGGACTTCTTGAAATGAGTGATAAGTTAAATCAACTTAATATCCCATTGATTTTCAAACAAGGTGATATCTTGGATTCACTCTCAGAATTAAGAGAAACGTATGATATATCGGTTATTTATACTGAACATCAAGTTCTTAAACCAATACTTTACAATCATGTTCGTGTATCCGATTATTGTTTCACCAATAAAATATCGTTTTATACAATAAATACCGCTTGTGTCATACCTGTCACTAAAGCAAGTCCAAAACTCGAATATGCGGCTAAAACGATAAGACCTAAGCTACTTTCAATATATAAACCTTATCTTGATCAAACATATCCTGTCTTAGCTCATACACAAACATTGGAATCTAAACGATTTGATATCGAGCAGTTCAATCAACTCTTTATTGATCATAATCTTGATGAACTGTCTTTATCAAAGCTTATTCCAGGTGAAGATGCAGCAAACAATCAACTAAATCATTTTATTAAAAATGGATTAGATAATTATCATATTCGTAACGAGTTTAATGGAAAAGGTCAATCCTATCTATCCGCCTATTTACACTTTGGGATGTTATCACCTTTAAAAATGATTCGTGATGTTGAACATACAAATCATATAAACGCCCCATTATTTGTAGAGGAAGCACTAGTTCGACGTGAGTTAGCTGAGAATTATTGTCATTATTGTAAAGAATATGATTCATTAAATGGCGCATGGCAATGGGCAAGACAATCATTGAACAATCACAGGAATGATATACGTGATTATTTATATACTTTAGAAAAATTCGAAAACGCATTAACCCATGATGATGTTTGGAATATGTGTCAAAAACGTGTTGTGAACGATGGTTATTTGCACTCTTATTTAAGAATGTATTGGGCTAAAATGGTACTCTATTGGACATCATCACCAGAAGAAGCGATACAGATACTCATCCATCTTAACGATAAATATATGTTAGATGGACGCGATCCAAATGGATATACCGGCATTATGTGGTCTGTTGCGGCAGTTCATGATCGTCCTTGGTTTGATCGACCCGTCATTGGATTGATTCGTGCAATGGGAAAAGATGGGACTTTGAAGAAAACAAAAATAAAGTTATAAAAACCACATTATTCTTAATGTGGTTTGTTTATCTTAGAAATGAACTTTAACATTTGAGCGTTTTATATCACTCACTGTTTTACATGAAGTCATACGCATACATTCTTTTAATTCTCCAATAAGCTTTTCAGCATACAATTGAACGCCTTCAGCTTGACCTCCAATTGCCATATGACTAAATGGACGACCAACTAATACCGCATCTGCACCAAGTGCTAAAGCTTTGTAAATATCAGCTCCACTTCTGAACCCACCATCCACAAATACTTTACAACGTTTATTCACAAATGTTGCGATTTCTTCTAGGACTTCGATTGTAGCGGTGGAATCATCTAACACTCTACCCCCATGATTTGATACTACAATCGCATCAACCCCCGCATCGATTGCGCATTGTGCATCTTCAACACACATAATCCCTTTCACAATAAATGGAACATTCATATATTCACGAATCTTTTTAAGATCTTCAATGGTTTTATACGCAACAGGAACGCCTTGTTTCTTTAGTAAGATAAGTCCGGCCGCATCAATATCCATTGCGATAGTGATTGGATCACAACGCTTAACTTCTTCTAACTTTTTCATGGTCAAATCCATCGTCCATGGTTTAATTGTCATAACTGTACTTCTATTCATTACTTGATGAATCTTAAGTGGCATTTCAAATGCTTCACGATTTGCCCCATCGCCTAAAAATACAGGTAAATTCGCATTACGCGCACCTTCAGTCAATGCGTTTAAATAGGTTAGTTCATCAATCTTACTCCCATAATTAATCACTACATTAGCGATTGGCGCAACAAATACAGGTGCTGCACAATCTAAACCAAAGAAATCATACGTAGAATCAACTTCATAATCTTCACGGATTAATTTCATATTGATTGTCACATCTTTTAATTTTGATACATTACGAACAAAACTACTTCCTGTTCCTTTTCCACCAGGTCCAGGTGTCCATCCACGACACGTTTCACCATTACAAGTACGACACATTTTGCAAATTGTCATATTCTCTTTTGCTTGAATTTTTATCTCATCTAAAGTCATTTTTATCTCCCTTTTTAATGCATTAAAGAAAGGTCGTTTCCAACCTTTCTAATTATACTTCTTAAATAATAATTTTTTAAGCAGTTTCTACTTTTGGAGTACCAATTATTCCAGCTTTGAATAAGAACAATAATAATAGTCCTGCCGCAAATGCTAAACCAATTGGATAAGAAATAGCGGTTGATAATTGGAAACCTTCTGGAGCTTGTAAAATATATGTCATTGAAACTGCACTCATGAATGTAGCTGGTACAGTTGCGATCCAATGATTTGCTTTTTCTTTGACTAAGTACATTGCACCAGCCCATAAAGCAATCATTGCTAAAGTTTGGTTAGACCAAGAGAAGTATCTCCAAACGATATTGAAATCGATTAATGTTAGTAATGCACCAACACCTAATAATGGTAAAGCTAATAATAAACGTTTTGAAATTGATTTTTGTTCAAACTTGAACCAATCAGCTAATGTTAAACGAGCTGAACGGAATGCTGTATCTCCAGATGTAATTGGACATGCAATAACCCCAATCATCGCAAGCACACCACCAACTGGACCTAAAAGTTTAAATGCGATATCATACACAACACCAGCCTGACCACCGTATTCAGTTAAAGCTGTAGCTAAACCACCTGTTGAACCATAGAATGAAACACCAGCTGCAGCCCAGATTAATGCAATAACGCCTTCCGCAACCATTGCACCGTAGAATATTTTACGACCGTCTTTTTCAGAAGTCATACAACGAGCCATCATTGGCGATTGAGTCGCATGGAATCCAGAAATAGCACCACATGCAACGGTTATAAACATTAAAGGCCAAATCGGTAATTCTTTAGGATGTAAATTAGTCAATGTTAATTCCATCATAGGAACACCTCTAAACAACATACCACCAGCAATTCCAAGTGCCATAATTATAAGTGCAGCACCAAATAATGGATAGATTTTACCAATAAGTTGATCTATTGGAAGAATCGTAGCTAAGAAGTAATAAACTAATACAATAACTAACCAGAAATTACGTGTCATAAAATCAGGAGTTAAACGAGCTAATAAACCTGCAGGACCAGTCATAAATACAGTCCCAACTAGCACTAATAGAACAACTGAGAAGATACGCATTACTGTCTTCATTTGTGGACCTAAGTAGATACCAACGATTTCAGAAATACTTGCGCCTCTATGACGAATTGAAATCATACCAGACAAGAAGTCATGTACAGCACCCGCAAAGATTGTCCCAAACACAATCCACAAGAATACAACTGGTCCCCACAATGCCCCTGCAATTGCGCCAAAAATTGGACCTAAACCAGCGATATTCAGTAATTGAATTAAGAAGATTCTCCAAGGTTTCATTTCAACGAAATCGACACCATCTGCTAGTTCAGTCGCAGGTGTTGGACGATCATCTGGTTTGAAAACTTTTTCTACGAGTTTGCCATACGTCATAAAGCCAATTATTAAAATCACTAAGGCTACAAAGAATGTAATCATAACTATCCTCCTTTTAAATGGACAGTCATATTATATTTATTTTTGTTTGATAACGCTTACAAAATGGACGAGATGTAAAAAAAACGGGATGAAATGTATAAATCCCGCTTTAAAAATCAAATAGAGTTTTTAGTTGTGCTACCTTATTTCGACTAATTGGGATTACTTTTTGATTAAAACCAATTAATTTCATACCATATGTATTATTAAACCAAGGTACAAATTCATTCACCATATTTAAATTCACAATATAACTTCTCTGTACACGCATGAATCCACAATTTTGTAAGCGTTCTTCTAACTTATCCAAAGATAGATGCGTCGTATATTCCCCTTTTATCGTATTTACAATTGAATGTTTATCTAAAGCTGTAATATATGTTATTTCCTGTATGTTTAATACAATAACTTTCTCGTGTGTACAAACCGTCAATTTGTCTGCCGGACACATCGGGACATTTGTTTTAGGTTGAACTTTCATCATACGATTTAATGCACGTAACACTTCTTCTTTTCTAAATGGTTTCATGACATAATCAACGGCACTAATCGAAAATGCATCAACCGCATATCGATCATATGCAGTCGCAAACACAATTGGAATCTTATCTCCGAAATTTTCATCGATAAATCGACCAATATCCATACCAATTCCATCAGGTAACTGCATATCTAAAAATACACCGTCTAACTCAATGTTTTTTATGATACCAATTGCACTCTCGACACTATCTGCTTCAAGAATTTCGATATTATTTACTTCTTCTTTGATTAAAAATTTCAACTCACTTCTTGATATTCTTTCATCATCCACAATTAATAGTTTCATATTAGATACCTAATTTCGGAATATTCATAGATATTGTAGTCTGTACTTCAGGCACACTTTGAATTACTAATCCAACGTTATTTGGATAAATGCTCTTTAATCGATGATGCGTATTCGCTAATCCAATTTTATCTTTATCTTGTTGGTTCTTATATAAATTATCTATAATATGTTTCTGAATACCATTACCATTATCTATAATCGTAATATGTAATACATCCTTAACTTCAACAATTTTAATTTCAACTTTTAATGTACTCTTCATACCATGTTTAATCGAATTCTCGATTAGTGGTTGTAAAATAAAGTTCGGAACTAAAAAATGTAAATCTGGGGAAACATCGATAATAACTTCAAGTCGATCTTCAAAACGGGCTTTTTCAATCTCTAAATAAGATAATACATGTTCAATTTCTTCATGTATATCTATCATCTCTTTGTGCGTAGATAATGTGTTTCTAAAATATGAAGATAATGCTAATAGAAGCGATCTAGCACGATCGGGATTTTCTCGACAATATGCGCTTATAGTATTTAATGCATTAAATAGAAAATGAGGATTTATTTGGTATTGTAAAGCTTTTAGTTCAGCCTTTTCAAGTAATTTCTTTTGATAATCTATTTCAGATAATTCAAGTTGAGCAGAAAATAAACTCGTTAAACCATTTATAAATTCCAAATCCGTCTCAATTTTCTCTTTAAATTTCTGATCACAAATACTCAATGTTCCAATCACATTATTATTTCTAACCAGAGGCGCAATCAATATACGTTTAAACGCTTGATTTAACTTATATCTTCGAAGCTCATCTTCATGTAATATTATTGTCTTATTCGTATTCATACAGTGTTTTAACTCAATATCGAACATTGTATCAAACTCTGGTAATTTTAAAATATTCTCACCTGCATAAGCAATAACATGATTTTGATCACTGATTAATACAGCATATGATTCAGAATTAGACCAAATTGTTTTGACCGTTTCCTGCATACTCTTAACATGATTTAAACCTTTACGTAAATATGGTAAACACATTTCAGCTAAATCAAACGCCAGTTTTAAATGAAGAGCAGATTGTTGATCAAGGTTCTTTTGTACTGTATAGATACCATCAACGAATATAACTACACCTATCGAATTTAAAACAATCATCGGAACTGAAATTACTTTAACTAATTCTAATGCGTCAGAATATGGTCTAGCGATTAATAGAATAATTAACATCTGTATGATCTCTGCCACAAATGTCGTATAAAAAATCAATCGATACTTATGTTTACTTGATCGAATTCGTTTATACATGAATCCTCCAATTAGACCTTCAGTAATCGTAGAAATTGCACAAGCTAATCCAGTAAACCCATTTATATCAATCGCAAAGCGATGTACACCAGCAATTATTCCCGCTAATACACCAACTAAAGGACCACCTAAAAAACCACCCGCTATAACACCAATAACTCGTGTATTTGCGATTGCGCCATTAATTCTAATACCTGTATATGTCGCAAGTATCCCTATACAACCAAATAGAATACCCAAAAATACTTTCTCAATTGTGCTTTTTTGATGCTCAAAAACAGTTTTTCTAAAAAACTTCATTTTCGGTAAGATATATCCAATTATCATTAGTATGGCAATATTTACGACAATATTACCTAAGATGTCATTTAACATGAAAGTCACCGTCCAGAAAAATAATAACATCTATCACACAGACTTTCATTATTTTTTTATACAATTATGACTTTTTAATATATCCAATCGCTATTGCGCCTTTACCTGCATTAAGTCCAACAATTGGGGAAATCGATTCAATATATTCTGGTTCTCTATTTAAAATAGATTTAACACTCTTGCTAAATTCATTCAAATCACTAGGATTATCAGAATAAACTAATGCATACGATTCGATTCCAGTCTCTAATTCATCTTTACGTATACAATTCAAAATAGAACGTATTGCACTCTTTTGATTAAGTGATTTGAATGGAATAATTCCTTTTCCATCTGGATCAATTGATATAACTGGTTGAAGTTTCAATTTATAAAGTATAAATCCAGTAACTTTTGAAACTCTTCCTCCCTTTAACATATATTTCAAATCCTTTACACTTACATATATTCTTAAATTCGGAATAATTGTATTTAATCGATCTACGATTTCATCAAACGATTTACCCTCTTTTTTAAGTTTAAGTGCTTCATAAACCAGTAATCCCTCTGTAACAGAATTACTCTTAGAATCGATAATTTCGATTCGTTTCCCTTCTGTTTTAAGTTTATTAAGTGATTTACGTATATTGTCATATGTTCCACTCATTTTAGATGATACGAAAATTCCAATAACTTCATCGTAATGTTGTAAAACTTGATTAAATGCTCTTTCAATTGATTTAGGATTTGCTTGAGATGAACTAGGATTATAATGATAATTATCTAAATTTTCATAAAATTCTTTAGCTTGAATCGTAACTTTATCCATATATACAACAGAGTCAATAATTAGATTTAAAGGTAACAACACACAGTGTTCATCATCCATGAATTGTTTAGGTAAATCCGCTATTGAATCAGTAATGATAACCATCTTGGCTTTCTTCTTATGAATAAGGTTTGCTTGAAGCCACATATCATCTGCTTTATGCGATAGCACTTCGTTATCTTTGACTAATAATCCCATTACAACATTAGGTTCATTAGTATGTAAATGGATATTTATATGTGAATCATTCTTATTCACTACAACAGAATCTCCGAATTTTTCTAATAAATTAGCGATTTCCTCTTGAGATTTATCTGATTTAATTAAATACTGTGCACAATAACGATAATCACCTACATCAACACTCTTGAAATCCTCTTCGATAATATCTAGAATAGCGGCTTTATATTCAAGATCTTCTAGATTATGATTCTTGATAAATCGAACAATACCTTCAATGAAGTAGTAAAATGCTTGAGCACCCGCATCCACTACATTGTTGTCTCTTAATACTTTTAATTGTTGCTTGGTTTGATTAACGCCATCTTGTAAAGATTTTAGAGATGTTTCGAAAATTGCTTCATAGTCCTCATCTACCCGTGAATCAAAATTATTTGCCCATTCACGCATAACGGTAAGTATTGTGCCTTCTTTAGGATGTGTTACCGATTTAATGGTATGTTGCGCCGCAAATCTTAAACTTTCAATCAATTCACTTGGTGATAAACTCGATTTTGACTCAATCGCTTGAGACCAACCGTTGAAATATTGCGCAAAAATCATACCTGAATTCCCATAGGCATTATCAATCGACAAACGTGCTATTTTTAACATTGTTTGTCCAGCATCTTCATTTTTCTCTGCACCCTGCAAAATTGATGTCATAGTGAGCGCAAGATTTGTCCCTGTATCTCCATCAGGCACAGGAAAAACATTCAATCGATTAAGATTTTGTTCATTCACAATGACGTTTTTTGCGCCTGAAACAATATAAGAATATAACTCATGTCCGTTAATTAGCATGTTTCTTACCCCAATAAATTAATTATAAAATATGAAATAACACTTACACTCGTTGATAATGTAGTACCCCAAATCAAATCAATAATCGTTATATTAATTGGCCAATCTTTAATCGTCGCAAGATTCGTTAAATCATACGTCGCATACGTTATAAAACCGAATAAAGCAGCTCGTATCAATAGGTTTGTTATGTTCTGATCTAATAAACTTGGGTATAGCACGAAGTAACAAACTCCACCAATAAAAATTAAATAGAATACAAGTGCTGCTAACCAATTCACCTTATCTGACATTAAATAACCAAGATACTTAGAATATAAATCTTTCGCAATAAAGCCTAACCAAATTAAATCAATCACCATAAATACTGTTAATGTAATCCCATAATACAATAACCATTTCATATTAATTTCCCCTTTTTATGTTAATAAATGGAATAAAAATCGCTGTTTTAGACGCATATTCCGCAAACTCAGGATACTTTTCCATTCTCTTTTCTAATAATGGTACACCTGATACATATCGGATAAAGAAGTTAATCGCGATTGGACTAATGATCGTCCATAGTGGTGCCCCAAACCCTAATGCCACAATGAAAATTCCCCACCATAATACTGCCTCCCCAAAATAATTAGGATGTCGCGTATACTTCCATAATCCTGATTGGATAATCGATTTTGTTTTACTTGTTTCAATATGTCGTTTTAATTGTGCATCGCCAATACTTTCAAACAAATATCCAATGATATAAATTAATACACCACTAATCACGAGTGGATAAGAGATTAGAGTGTTTTGTTGAGCCATAAAGAACGCTAAACTAATGATATACGTTAATAAACCCTGCAATAAGAATAACTGAAAGTATGATCGTAGTGCATACGATTTACCCCATTCATTACGAAAATTCGTATATCTGAAATCTTCAGGTTTACCCCAGTTACGTAAAAATATATGATAGGACAAACGTAATCCCCATAAACCTACTAATACTACGAATATCCAAGTGGTTGTATCTCCATACAATAATTGTGTCACAATCGATACAATCACAAAACCCAATCCCCATGCGATATCGATTAGTGAAGAGTTTTTAACCATACTTGTGCCAACGTACCATATTGTAAAATATAACCATAATATAGTTAAGATTATTAAGTGTTCCATGGTCTTACCCTCTTTTTGATTTAATTATAGATTGCTAATAAAATTTGACAAGTAATATACCCAGAAAAATCTTTATATCTTAAGCATAGCCTTTACATATCAATATAACAAGTTAGTTTGCTTGTGTTAAAAGATGAACGTATGTATACTAATAATATGGCACAAGTACTTAAACAAGAATATCGTGAGTTAATTTTAAAGTCCGCATTAGATGAATTTTTTCTACATGGGTTTAATGATGCCTCGATGCGTAAGATTGCTCAAAATGCGAATATGACTGTTGGAAACTTATATCACTATTACAAAGATAAAGAGGATTTATTCAGCGCACTTGTTTCGGATACTGTATACGCATTAAATCAAACGATTATTCCACTTATTGAGTTCCCTATTGAAGTCGATGCTTATCTCTTAGCGAATCGTAATGAATACTTTCATTCACAGATAAAATTGATGAGTAAAGATCTCGTAAAAATCTTCTTGAAACGAAAAAAAGAATTACTAATCTTATTTAGATATTCGAAAATAAATAACCAGATTGTAGATTGGATTAATAAATTAATTTCACATATTATTAAACGATGGTTCCCAAATGTTGGGGTTGATGATCAAAAGAGTATATTACTCTGTGATATGTTAGCGAATTCATTGTTTGCGGGAATTTCTCAATCGTTTGAGAAAGCACAAGAATTAGGTGATGATGAGAACCTAAAATGGGTGCTTGAGAATTATCTAAATCTATTCATTCAACTTTTAAAAGTTGGGGATGAATACTATAACATAAAAAAATAGCTCACTTACGTGAACTATTTTTCATATCCGATTGTATAAGCTTTTTGATTTAGCTCTGTAATTGTTTTATCTTTTAATCCAAATTTAGTCTCAATTATATTCAAACCATCTTCGAATTTAAACTCAGAGATTGTTTTAGTAAGTGCACCAAGTGCAGCCATATTTTGAACTTTTAAATTACCAACATCTTGTGCAATTTGGTTAAAATCCATTGGAATTACATTCATTGATTCTGGAATATGGTAATCCTTTATTAAAGATGAATTAAGTACTATCTTCGCATCACTTGTACATTTAGATAAGAATTTATCCAATGCAGGTTGATTCATTGCGAGTAAATGCGTTATACCATCCGCAATAATTGGTGAACTAACTTCTAAATCATCGATTACGACATGACAATTCGCAGTACCACCACGCATTTCAGGTCCATACGAAGGCATCCAACTAACCGCTAATCCTTTTTCCATGGCCATCATTGCGACAAGTTGACCGACTGATAATACACCTTGTCCACCAAATCCTGCACATACGAGTTTCACAGATTTCATTGATTAGCTCCTTTATCCTTATAAACACCGAGTGGAAAATATGAAGCCATATCCTTTTTAATGTATTCTAAGGCATCATTTGGACTTAATCCCCAACCAATATTACAGGATGATAATACTTCAACCATACTAAATCCTTTATGATCGACTTGATTCTTAAATGCTTTTTTAATCGCTATTTTAGCCTTACGAACACTTACAGGATCAGCCGCCATAACGCGTTCTACATAATAAGTACCAGGAATCGTAGCCATCATTTCAGATATTCTAATTGGTTCACCTGTTAAATGTGAATCTCTTCCATATGGTGAAGTTGTGGTGATTTGATTGGGTAACGTTGTAGGAGCCATTTGACCACCTGTCATTCCATAGATCGCATTATTTACAAATATTACAGTAATATTCTCACCACGATGGGCAGCTTGTACAATCTCTGCAGTACCAATTGAAGCTAAATCACCATCTCCTTGATAGGTAAATACGATTGATTCAGGTCTGACACGTTTAACACCCGTCGCAACTGCAGGAGCACGACCATGAGCCGCTTGAATCGCATCACAATTGAAGTATTCATAACTCATAACTGAACATCCAACTGACGCAATTACGATTGAACGATCTAATATTTCAAGTTCTTCCAAACATTCTGCTACTAAACGATGGATTATTCCATGTGTGCAACCTGGACAATAACTAAATGGCGCATCCGTTAATCCTTTAGTCTTTTTAAAGATGACTGTCATATTATTGTCCTCCTAAATTCTTTTTAACCGCATTAACAATTTCAATCGGTTCAAACACAATACCACCAGCTCTACCATAGAAATGGACGGGTAAACTTCCTTCTACCGCAAGTTTTACATCTTGAATCATTTGACCCATGGATAACTCTGCACATAGAACGAATTTCTTATTCTTTGAAGCTTCTTTTAATTGTTTATATGGAAAAGGATAAAGTGTCTTAGGTCTAAATAACCCTGCTTTAATTCCTTCTTCTCTTAATTGATTAATCGCTGATTTTACAATACGTGATGGTGTCCCATACGCAACCAATAAAACATCCGCATCATCGCACATACTGCATTCGAATTCCACTTCGTTTTCTTCAATCACATCATACTTGTGTCTTAAATCGATATTATGTTGTTCAAGTTTATTTGGATTTAAGAAAAGTGAATTTATGACATTACGTGAACCACGACTTAAGTTCCCATCACTTGCCCATGGTTTTTCAAATGTTTGAACAATTTCATTATTTATTTCAACAGGTTCCATCATTTGTCCAATAACACCATCTGCCATCACAATAACAGGATTACGATATTTATCCGCAAGATAGAATGCTTTGCGTACCATATCTGTCGCTTCTTGGACTCCATTTGGGGCTAAAACTATCACATGATAATCCCCATTACCACCGCCTCGCGTTGCCTGATTATAGTCCCCTTGAGCAGGTAAAATACCACCCAATCCAGGTCCGCCACGACTGATACTTACGATTACTGCTGGTAATTCTGCTCCTGCACAGTAAGAAATACCTTCTTGTTTAAGAGCTAAACCCGGTGATGATGATGAAGTCATAACGCGAGCTCCCGCTGCAGACGCACCATACACCATATTAATCGCAGCTAATTCACTTTCTGCTTGTACGAATACACCATTATTTTTAGGTAAGTATTTCGCCATATACTCACAAATTTCATTTTGCGGAGTAATTGGATATCCAAAAAACGCTGTACAACCTGCTGATATCGCAGCTTGTGCAATCGCTTCATTCCCTTTCATTAAGATTTTACTCATAGATCTACCCTCATTACTGTTATAACAGTATCTGGACACATAAGTGCACAATTCGTACACGCAATGCATTTATCCATATCAACACAATACGCCGGATTATACCCAATCGCATTAACCGTTGTTTGATCAATAGCGAGTATTTTCATTGGGCAAGCTTTTACACACAAGCTACACCCTTTACATGTGTCGGTATTAAAAATAACTTTACCTTTCATAAGGTTTCTCCCTTCATCCAAGTCTCTCTTAAGATTAATCGATCAAACACAACACATTCATTGTGTATCGAATCTTTACATTCATTGTACAATTCTTTTGCGATCATCGTATAGATAATTGGTATATTAATGGACTTTGATAATGATTCACATTTTGTTTGTGCGTCAATAATCATCTCAGCATTTGTTTCATCTAATAGATGTGTATTATGCACAAGTCCACTTATTTTCAAGTGACTTCGCGACTCAAATAACTCAATCATTTTATAAACAGATTCGAAATTAGATTCAGGACGATTTAAATTAACGACGAGATATACTTTCGCATCTTTTAAACTCTCCATAAAACTTGCGAGTGGTTTTAAACCATTCTCACTTCCTGCACAATCAACTAATACTGTTTTACCTTGATTAATGTATGAAGGTAAATCACCACTTAATGCTGGAAAGTCTTGATTAATATGATTCTTAATCTGCGAACCAATTATTTTAACACCCTTTGATTCAAACCAAGTTGTTTGTTCACGCGGTCTAAAATATGGATTAATCACATCAAAATCCGCAAGTACACATGGCGCTTTAAGTAGAGCGAGTTGACTCGCAAACTCGCTCTTACCGACTCCATATGCCCCTGTTAATACAATTACTTCACTCATTTTGATAAATGGATACTATTAATGTTTCGCATCATTTCAATACGGCGTTCAGCCATACGATCTGCGACTAAATAACTTGGTGTATTTGTATCCTTAGATTCACGTATTATTTCACGTACACGATCAAATATCTGATCGATTGCCTTCATCGACGCATCCTTGTTATACCCAATTTTTTCTTGATAAACATTAATCAATCCACCTGCATTAATAACGTAATCTGGCGCATAAATAATGCCCATTTCATGTACTTTTGTGCCATGAATTAAACTATCTTCTAAGACATTATTCGCACAACCTGCGATAATCTTGCATTTCAAACGACCTAAGGTATTATCATTAATCACTGCGCCAAGTGCACAAGGCGCAAAGACATCACATTCAACATCGTAAATTGCGTCAGGTGAAACGATAGTAGCACCTGTTAATTCCGCAACACGTTTTGCGTTCTCATCATCAATATCCGCAATGGTAAGAATTGCGCCTTCATTCACTAACATTTCGCAAAGTGAACTACCAACATGCCCTACACCAGATACCGCAACTTTAATACCTTCTAATTTAGCGCTACCATATTCTTCTTTTAAACATGCTTTTATGCCCTTAAATACACCATATGCCGTAAACGGTGAAGGATCACCTGATGTAGTAGGTAAACCTAATACATGATCCGTTTCCATACGTACTAGCGTCATATCTTCAGGACATGTACCGACATCTTCTGCTGTAATATAACGACCACCAAGTCCTTCAATATAGCGACCAAATGCTCTCCAGAATGCTTCTCTACGTACTGTATCTTTTCTTAATTGTTTAGAGTTTCCAATAATAACAGCCTTGCCACCACCTAAATTCAAGCCTGCACATGCAGCTTTCTTAGTCATACCTCGTGCTAAACGTAAAACATCATATACAGCATCTTCTTCGTTTTCATATTCCCAAACACGGGTTCCACCTAAAGCTGGTCCTAGAGTTGTATTATGGATACAAATTATCCCCTTAAGACCGGAATGACGATCATGTAAATACACTAATTGTTCATAACCGTACTTTTGCATGTAATCAAATTTATTCATTTTTTTCTCCTTACGAAAAGAAAAGTCGCTTATGTTTACTTAACATAAAACGACTGTCATTCAGTTAATTATGTAAATGATAGTTGACAGACGTTGTACACCAAGCGCACGAGTAACGACCTTTCATTGGGTACCTTAAGTATATCAAATATCTTATCGAACTGAAAGCGGTTTCAGATGAAATTTTAGTAAACTTTTAAGGCTTCAATTTTAGTTAAGTAACGTACTGCACCATTCGCCAATGCATACAATTCATCCTCACCTGGATAAACAGATACAGGCGCTATCCAATCAATGTATTCTATAATCTGTTCGACAAATTTAGTGTTATATGCAAGTCCGCCCGTAATACAAATCTGATCGACTTTACCCTTTAATACAGTTGCCATTGTCCCAATTTGTTTTGCGATTTGATATACCATCGCTTGGATAACTTCTTTTGCGTATGGATCATTCTCTGCCATTTTAAGTGCTTCAATCATACTATTTGTGTTTAAATGTGACACTAATCCACTTTTACCAGCCAGTAATTTCTTGATACTTGGGATATCCTTCATCGATTCAACTAAATCAAGAACCATAAAGTTACTCAATTGGCCTGAACGTTCTGGTGAAAATGGACCTTCTCCATCAAGCGCATTACTGACATCGACAATTCTACCTAATTGATGTGCACCAACACTTATCCCACCACCAAGGTGACATACAATGAGATTTAATGACTCATAGGGTTTATCAATTGAGTTGGCATATTGAAGTGCTATTTGTTTCTGGTTTAATGCATGAAATACGCTTCTTCGTTTAACATCTTTTAAACCGGTAAAACGAGCTAAATTACTTAATTCATCTGTCACTGGCGCATTGAGAAAGATCGCATCTTTTTGATATTCAAGTGACCATAAATACCCAAGAACTAATCCAATGTTACTTGAATGAGCCCCATATTTTTCTTCTTTAACTTCTTCGACAATTGTTTCATTTATTTTATAGATTCCACTTGGAATTGGTTTAACCAATCCACCTCTTAAACAAAATAAATCAATATCAACTAATTTAAAACCTTCCGCAGCTAACCACGTTTCTACACTCTTCTTACGAAAATCGACTTGATCCAATATCTTTTTAAATGGTGCTAATTCTTCAGATGAATGTCGTAAGGTGAACTCTTTTACAAGTTCTAAATCATGATAAATCGCACCTTTTGATGAAGTAGAACCAAGATTAAGAATGAGTATTTGCGCCATAATTTTCTCCTAAATTTAAAATTGCACATACAATCGAATTTAATTTATCCGCATCTGAGTCAGCTCGTGATGTCACAATAATTGGTATCTTTGCGCCAACGACAATCCCTGCCACATCACCTTTTGAGAAATAGGTAATTGATTTTGTTAAAATATTACCGGACTCAATATTCGGTACAATCAACACTTCACATTCACCAGCATTCGGATGTGTTACCCCTTTGTGATGTGCTGCACTTTTATTAATAGCATTATCAAACGCAAATGGACCATCAACGGTACAATTAAGTATCTCTCCACGTTTTGCCATATCACTCAACATATGCGCATCAACACTTGATGGCATCTTTTCATTTACCTTTTCGATTGCCGATAATACCGCAACTTTAGGATGGTTAACTCCACATGCACGCGCAACACTCACCGCATTTTCAATAATCGCCTTTTTCGTCATAAGATCTGGAAGTATATTCATCGCAGAATCGGATATAAAATACAACTTATCATAATCAGGAAGTGCCGCAACACATACATGGGATAATACTGCTTTATCTTTAATGCCCCATTCTTTATTTAGAACTGCCTTCAAGAAAATACTCGTATCCACAAGTCCTTTCATCAATAAACGATTCAATCCTAATGATATCGATTGAACGGCTAACTGACATGCGATTTCTTTAGATTCACAATTAATTATTTCAATATTATCTACACACTTTAATTCATTTAATATCTTCTCAATCTCAAGCTTATTTCCATATAGAACAGGATGAATTAGATCTAGTTTATACGCTTGGATTACAGCAGATAATACTGCCTCATCTTCTGCACACGCCACGGCACAACGGATTTTAATATGATTATCAAGTAGACTCATTAAATACGGGTATAGTCGCATATTTAACTCCTTATGAGTCAAATTATACATAAGTTCGTCCTATAAATCATCATAAAATAGCGTTGAGCATAATAATAGACAAGAACATGATAATATACGATAATTCACTTACTAAATGGAAGTGAATTAAATGAAAAATTATCACAGTAATGAAATCGCACATGTATCCTCAGTAGAGATACGCGTATTAGATTTAAATAAATCAATTAGCTTTTATACGCAAACAATTGGTATGAAGTTACTAAGTCAAAGTGACACACAAGCTGATTTTGGCGTAAATACAAATAATGTATTATTACGCTTAGTCCAAATAGAAAATGGTCATCCAAAAGAAGCTAGAACTGCTGGTTTATATCATGTCGCATATCTATTACCTACGCGCAAGGATTTAGGCTTAATACTAAAACACTTTATCGAATTAAGAACGCCACTACAAGGTGCAAGTAATCATGGGATATCAGAAGCGATATATTTAGCTGATCCAGATGGAAATGGCATAGAGATTGCGGCAGATACACCTGATTCAACGTGGAAATGGAATGGAGATAAGCTAGATATCTTATCGGATAATGGTCCAATGGATATACAATCTGTTCTAAATGAAGCTAAAGGCTTAGAATTTAATGGATTACCTGATACAACAATTGTAGGACACTTACATTTACATGCGTCTGAACTTGTGGAGTCAAAGAAATTCTATCGCGATATATTAGGATTAGATATCGTGATTGAGATACCTAATTCTGCGATATTTATGTCATACGGTAAGTATCATCATCATATTGCGATAAATCTATGGAATGGAAAAGGTGTTAAACAAGCTAGTTCTTCAACGCCAGGATTGATTGTCGCAAATTTGAGTATTCCAACGATGACACAATTAG
The DNA here is from genome assembly GCA_942492995.1 of uncultured Erysipelotrichaceae bacterium. GTDB lineage: Bacteria > Bacillota_I > Bacilli_A > Erysipelotrichales > Erysipelotrichaceae > UBA2212. Next base: position 474,845 of record OW818653.1, on the reverse strand, counting down.
ATAATATTGAAACTAAGCTTAATGATTTGAACTATCCGTATATAAAAAAGGACCAATCACTTATCGTGAATGATCCTTCTGGTAATCAATTTAGATTAATGATTAACTCGTGAAAACGAGTTTTTATTTTGTGATTTTAGCTAATTCAATTGCTTGATTAACCGCATCAATAATTGCGTCATAGGTATATGTAGCACCAGCGTATGTATCTAAGCCTTCAGTTGATTGAGCTTCGATAATTTTACCTGGTAATTCTTCTAGAACGATGTTTGCGATATCTGGTGTTTCTTCTTGTGATGTGACTTCTACTGCAGTAATTTTATCATTTTCAAATGTAACAGCTACAACTACATCACCTTTCTTACCAACGCCAGTCCCTTCAAACGTACCATTGTTATAAACTTTTGGTCCAGATGCACAACCAACAAGTACAATTGTCATAATTAATACGACTAATAATTTCTTCATCTTTGATCCTCCTTATTCGATTAAGATGTTCACTCAAATGTGACATATATCACTATAATCATCTCGTTTATAAAGGTCAAGTAATGTTATCAAAAAAAGGCAATTGCTTGCCTTTTACATGTGATCGATACACCATTGATCGACTTCTTCTAAACCTAATCGGTTTAACGAAGAGAATAGAACAACTGGATGTTTATATTTTTGTTTAAGCTCTGCTTTTACCTGTAATTTCTTATTGTATGCTAACTTATCCGCTTTTGTTGCCACAATCAAGATTGGAATATTCTTACTTTCGACAAACTCACGCATATCCTCATCATCTTCTGTCAATCCATGTCGACAGTCCACAACCAGTAATACCGCATTGATTTTACGAAGTTCGAAATAATCTTCCATCATCTTGCCATATTGTTTTAACTCAAAGCGTGAACGTTGCGCATAACCATAACCAGGCACATCCACTAACATTACACGGTCTTCTACTAAGTAGAAATTAATGTAACGTGTTTTACCGGGACGTTTACCAACATACGCAAGTGACTTTTGATTGGTCAATGCGTTGATGAGTGAACTTTTCCCGACATTACTACGCCCAGACATAACAAATTCAGGAAGGACGGTCTCGGGAAATTGTTTCTTTTCAACCGCAGTTGTTAAGAATTTGGCTGGGATAAAACAATTCATTTTTTCACCAAAGCTTCTTTAAGAACTTGTTCCATAGATTCGACTGGGACAAACGTAATATTATCCTTCACAATCTTAGGTAATTCATCTAAATCCTTCGCATTCATCTTCGGAATGATAATCTTAGTGATTCCAACACGATGAGCTGCCAATGATTTTTCTTTTAATCCACCAATCGGTAGAACATTACCACGTAATGTGACTTCACCTGTCATTGCTAAATCAGAATAAACAGGAATATGGGTAAGCGCTGAAACTAAAGCGGTTGTTAAGGTAATACCTGCACTAGGACCATCTTTAGGTACTGCACCTTCAGGAACATGGATATGAATATCGTTCGATTCAAAGAATTTAGGATCAATACCATACTTCTTCGCATTTGATTTAACATAACCCAACGCAATTTCAGTAGATTCCTTCATAACTTCACCTAATTGGCCTGTTACGATAAGTCTGCCTTTACCTTCAAAGCTTGTGACTTCAACTGGTAATACATCGCCACCAAATGAAGTATACGCTAATCCCGTAACAACACCTACTTGATCTGTCTTCTCTTTTTTACCATATTCAAATATTTCTTTACCTAGCCACTCTAACATTAGTTTATCGGTAACTGTGATCGACTTCTTGCCATCCTTTAAGATACCAAGAACAGATTTACGACATAGTGCAGCTAGATGTCTTTCAAGTTGACGTACACCTGCTTCACGAGTGAAGTTACGTATAATATGTAGAACAACTTTATCTGCGATATTGAATTGTTTAGGTTTTAAACCATTCAATGCGGATTGTTTAGGAATTAAATGATGTACCGCAATATTCACTTTTTCATCTTCTGTATAAGAAGATAAATGAATGATTTCTAAACGGTCACGAAGTGCTGCAGGAATATCTTCTAGATAGTTCGCTGTCGCAATAAACATAACTTTACTTAAATCGTATGGTTCTTCTAAGTAGTGATCAGAGAACATTGCGTTTTGTTCAGGATCTAACACCTCTAACATCGCAGAACTTGGATCACCTTTATAGTCAGATGCCATCTTATCAATTTCATCAATTAAGAATACTGGGTTTGTAACTCCAGCTTTCTTCATCCCTTGAATAACACGACCCGGAAGAGAACCTAAGTATGTACGACGGTGTCCACGGATTTCCGCTTCATCACGTACACCACCTAAGGATGCCTTCACAAAGTTACGATTTAATGCGTTCGCAATGGATTTCGCTAAGGATGTTTTACCAACCCCTGGAGGACCCACTAAACACAAGATTGGTGCATTTAAACTCTTCGTCATGGTTTTAACAGCCAAGTATTCCATGATACGATCCTTAACTTTTTCAAGTCCATAATGATCGTGATCAAGTACAGCACGAACCGCAACTAAATCTTCATTGTCATGCGATTCTTGCCACCAAGGCACATTCAATAACCAATCTAAATATGTACGAATGACACCACTTTCACCTGATGAACTTGGTAACATTTCATAACGTTGAATTTCTTCTAATGCTTTAGCTTTAATGTTCGCAGGATAAGGATTGTCTTCAACTAAACGACGAAGTGTTTCCATATCATCCGTAGAGTTCGGTACATCCCCTAATTCTTCTTTGATCGCACGTAGTTTTTCACGTAAATAGTATTCACGTTGATTTTCTTCGATGCGTTCACGAACTTTTTCGTTAATACCTTGTTCGATATTCGTTAATTCTTTTTCTTTTTTAAGATTTGAAATAATTAACAACAATCTTTGGTTTAACACTAATTCTTCCAATAAACCTTGACGTTCATCTAAATTCATTGGGAAGTATTGAGCTACTTGATCCGATAATTGTTCCGCACTAACGCCTTTAGTTAATTGACTAAATACTTCAGGTGGGAATGATTGTCCGATATTTGTGATTTGTTCTAAGCCTTTTGCGATTTGACGAACCAACGCCATTTCTTCTAGGTTATCACCATGTACATCAACTTCTGGTTTTACTGTAGCGAATAACATACGATCATCTTCACTTAAGCGAATGATACTTGCACGTTGAACCCCTACGAATGTAACTCTTAAGAAGCCTTCTTTTTTCTTGGTTGTTTTAATACGACATAAAGTACCCATAGTATATAAATCTTGACTATGAGGATCATCCACTAAGACATCTTTTTGACTAACAATAAAGACTTGTCCATCAAAATACGCCATTGCTTCTTCTACCGCATTAATACTTTTGTCTCGTCCTACTTCGATCATGACTTCTTGTCCTGGGAAGATGAGGACGCCCCGTGTCGCTATAACCGGGATGTTTAATTCTAATTTTTCCATCTTAACCTCCTTGAGAAGGAATAAGACGCTTAGCGTCTTATCTATTGATTGGATTCGCGAATAATGTCATATGCCTTACGTAAACGTAAATCATATGCGATTGTTCCTTCTGGTGCTAATTGTTTAACACGTTCTAAATCCATTTGATAGGTTTCAGCTATCGTCTTGTATTCGTTGTCTATTTCTTCATGTGTAACAGTAATATTTTCTGCCTTCGCAACCGCATCAAGCACTAAACGTACTTTTACTTTGCCTTCAGCGTCGATATGCATTTGTGTACGTAGATCATCTTCAGTTTGACCTGTTAATTCAGTGTATTGTTTCAATGAGAAACCTTGTTGTTGAAGACGATTCGCAAAGTCTTCTAACATTGTATTTGTTTCATCATCGATTAATACATGAGGAACTTCAAGTTCTGAACCTTCCACAACACGTGTTAATAATGCATTATTGTAATCATCTTCAGCCTTTTTCGCTTTGTCTGCTAGAATATCAGTTTCAAACTTAGCTTTTAAAGCATCTAATGTTTCAATGTCTTTTTGATCAGCTTCTTTAACAAATTCATCATTCAAAGCAGGTAATTGTTTTGACTTGATTTCATTCACTTTTACCTTAAAGACAACTTCTTGTCCAGCTAAATGCTCAGCTTGGTAGTTTTCTGGGAATGTTAATGTAACATCCTTTTCTTCGCCGCTCTTCATACCGATTAATGCTTCTTCAAAACCAGGAATAAATGTGTTTGAACCAATTTCTAAAGCGTGATTTTCACCTTTACCGCCTTCGAACGCTACGCCATCTTTGAAGCCTTCGAAATCGATAACAGCTGTATCTTTAAGTTCAACAGTTCCTTCTTCTTTTAAGACTAATTCCGCAAATTGAGCACGTAAACCTTCTAGTTTAGCTTCAACTTCTTCAGGAGTAACAATCGCAACTTCCTTAGTGATACCTAAATTCTTATATTCGCCTAGTTTGATTTCGCCTAGTACTTCAAATGTAAATTTAACACTTACTTTTTCTGCACTAATCGCATCCATACCAAGTTCAGGACGAGTGATTGGATTTAATTTGTGTTCTTCTAAACCTAAATCAAGTGCTTCTTGTGCGATAGCTTCAACTGCTTCGACAAGAATATTTTGTTCAGCGATTTGTTTTTTAACTAAATCTAAAGGAGCCTTCCCTTTACGAAAACCAGGAAGTTGTACGTCTTTCGCTAATTTATTAAATGCTTTTTTCTGAGCATTTTGCCAAACATCTCCTTCGATGTCGACTTTTAATTCACCTTTTGTTTTTTCAATCATTGTCCATGTAGTTTTCATAAGGACCTCCTTGTTGCTTGTATATTATAACACAGTTATTAGCACTGTCAACTAATGAGTGCTAAGACCGATATTACCTAAATTATGTTCTCGTTTAAACTGTTCCCATTCTGTTTTATCCGAGATTTGTAAGAATGTTTCTTCTAAGATTGTAAACGCTAATTCGTCTGCTTCATCTTCACTGTAACTGACAGGAAGTGCCATTAATGCTTCATAATGGACTTTTTCGATACAAAGATTCAATAACGAAGGATTTTGATCTAACCACTCTGAAAGAAGTTTGATTGCCCCTTCCACGCCTTCACTATCTTCCGGTAAACAAAGACTTGCTGGAATAAACGCATATTCAACTCCATCATCCATAAAACTAAATTCATCGGTGAGTTGTTGCTCGATACAAATACGGATTAAAAGATTTCTAAATAAACGATCATTTAGTTGATTAAATGTATCCTGAACGAGTGTATCATATTGTCTTAGGTTTAATCGACTCATTTGATCTAATGCTTTTAATTGAGCCATTTCATCTTGTTTAAGTAATTGTTTTAATTCTTCTTCATCTTGGATTATGTTAACTTTTTGATTTAACTTAAAATTCGCTTTTACTTCACTTTCTAAGCGTTTGAGTTGATCATGAGCTAATTTGGGTACATAAGGCATACTAAGTTCTTCTAAAACTAGCGCATATGCTTCATCCCATTCTGCGTTTTCAATCTTTTCTTTTATCAGTCGAATCTGATTTTCGTAGTAATTTTCTTCCATCCTTAATATTATGCCATACTTTCCATTTACTTGCATCGCTTGATGCTTGTGTTAAAATAATCTTATGAAAATTCTATCGTCACTCGTTGGTTTACTCTTATTTATTGCTGGTATTTATCTAACATATACTGTTTTCAATGATTTTGATTCTTATGAAACACTTATGCTTGGCTTATATCTAGCTGGATCCTTTGTGTTATTAACACTTGGAACTTTTTTATTTTTACTCCCACTCGCACTAAAACCCAAACATCGTAAATCTGAATTTGATCAATTAGATCAATCTAATCGTACACAATCTAATCCAGTTAAAGATTTACCAGTTGAAACACAAGAAGACCTTGATATTGAGATAAGTGAGTTGGATGCGATTAAAATCATTCAAGATGAACCAATACTTCAAGAGCCAAAATCTGAGAACACTCTGTTTGAAGAAGTTAAACCTGTTATATCTAATCTAAGCATTACACAAGAGATAAAGTTGAATGCTTATGAAAGTGAAAAATCGAATAATCAAGATACACAAGATTTTAGTCAATCTACTCCATATGAAATTATTGAGTTACGTGTTATTGGTATTGATAGTTGGACTTCACAAGGAATTATCCGTAAGTTAGTTGATGATAGTATTCTTGAGTTAAGCCAAAAATCTAAATCAGGGATTAATATGACTCAAGTTATGTTTAAACAAAAGCTTATTGGTTATATTCCACGTTTAGATATGAATAAAGTAAATGATAAACTTGATCGTTTAGTTGATATAACACCGGCAACGGTTGTTCGTGATGGTCGTAAAATAGAACATTTCTCTGTAAATCTAAAATTTAAATTAAAGGAAGAAGCACATGAGTAAAGAGATTTCAAAAGAACGCAAGATTATGTACTATGTTGGGAATGGAATCACAGTTTTAGGCTTCATCTTATTTTTGTCCGTATTCTTTACCGCATTTATAAATCCATCTGGGATGCTAGGTGGAATGATAGATGGATCAAGGAATCCAATGGCAAATAGTTTTATTGGCTTTGTGTTGATTATTATTGGACAGGTTATTTCCAATATTGGATTAAAAGGTAAAGCTGGTTCTGGTTTAATTCTTGACCCTAAACAAGCTCGTGAAGACTTAAAACCGTATTCAACCCAAGTTGGTGGAATGTTACATGATGTACTAGATGAAGTTGATCTGAAATCAGAATCGAAAGAAGTTGTTAAAATTCGTTGTCAGTCGTGTAAAGCATTGAATGATGAAGATGCGAAATATTGTAAAGAATGTGGAGCTGAGCTTTAAAATAAACCTTTTACAGGTTTATTTTTTTATTTCTTGATGTGCTTCGATGATTGCGGATTTGATAACATATTTTAAGATTATCATTAATAATCCAAAAAATATAAATCCAAATACGGTATAAACTAGAAAACCAGCCATTTTATATCCCCCATTTTATTAAAATAAGTATATCAAATTTAACTTTATATAATAAAAAAATCCTTATAGAATAAGGATTTAATTACAATTGGCGTCCTTGAAGGGACTCGAACCCCTGACCGTACGCTTAGAAGGCGTATGCTCTATCCAGCTGAGCTACAAGGACAACGCTGTATTATCTTAACAAATAAACCATTAGTTTTCAAGATTCAAAACCATTTTCTTGATTTATGTTCACGTGGGAGTGTTTTTCGTTCCACATCAATCTTTCCATTTAGAATTGTCACAATCGCATACGTTGGTTCACTTCCATCTCTATTATAATGAATTGAACCTGGATTAACTAACACAATATCTTTATATTGAGTAACCTTATAGACATGGGTATGACCATAAAGAACTAATTGGCAATCATCATTGATTGCTTTTTCAATAAGTTTTTCAGTTACGGCATACATTGGATATTGGTGACCATGAATTAGAAGTACACGAATACCATCTAAATCAAGAATGATTTGTTTAGGATAATCGAAGTACAAATCGTTATTCCCTTGAATACTGACAAAACCATCGAGTTCAGATGCTGGACATTCACTATCACCGCAATGAAGATACGCAGAGGCAGTTGGGTACATTTCTCTGAGTTGACTAAAAACTTCATTTCTGCCATGACTATCACTAATTACCACTAAGATCATACTTCACCTATACTTCTATTTTAGTAAATTCTTCGTTGATATGAAAGAGTTCCGCAACTTGATGTTTCGCAAAATCACTATCTTTCGTTGTAAAGCATCTACTTTCGCCTTCTTGTAAATTTTTATGTTTGAATTGTTTTACCATCACTTCAATTGAATCTAACATTTGATGTGCATATGTTTCTTTAAAGGCATTCATTGCGAGTGGATAATGTGTACATCCTAAGATTAAAGCATCTTGATTTAAGTCTTCTTGATTTAAACAGTTCTGTAAATAAGATGTCATTTGTTCTTGAGGTGATAGTCCTTCGATTAATGTCACAAGTTCAGGTAACGCAACACTTCGAACATTTAAATTGGGATAAAGTTGATGGATTGTGTTTGCGTAGATATTACTTTGTATGGCTAATCGAGTTGCGACAACAAGCACGGATTTAATATTCAATAAATCCATTTGTTTAACGGTTGGATACACGATGTCATAAAATTGAATCTTCGGGAATGTCATTTTTAGATGCTCAAGCGCAACCGCATTTAATGTATTACATGCGATCACAACTTCATGTATTCCATTGGATTCAAACCATGCGATATTCTTAGTCGCAATCGTTTTTATTTCTTCGGATGTTTTATTTCCATAGGGTGCGTTTCTTTGATCAGCTAAAAAATGAAAAGATGCTTTAGGATAAGCTTGATGTAAGGCATGATAGATACTATATCCACCTAAACCTGAGTCGATAATTCCGATTGTCATAATGTGTGTATTATACCATTTCTCTTTTTTCTTGAATACGCTTCTTTAAGTCTTTTGCGAGGGATTTACCAACGACTTCTTCGAGTTTTTCGATTGGTGCTTCCATTATACCTTGGACTGATTTGAATGCTTTAAGGAGTGCTAAGCGACGTTTAGGTCCAACCCCTTCAATCTCTTCTAAGATGGATTTCGTCTGTGCTTTTGAACGACGTTTTTGGTGATGTGATAAAACGAAACGATGTACTTCATCTTGCATACGACTGAGTAAGAAGAAGGTTTCTTGTTGGTCTTTAAGTTCAATACGATCACCATATTTATCCATTAATGCAGATGTTGTATGTTTATCATCTTTGACTAATCCATAGATGGGTACATGTATATCCAAACTTTCCATACTACGAATCGCAGCTTGGACTTGGGTATAACCACCATCCATTAGGATTAGATTGGGTAATGTTTGATTTTCTTTGATTGCACGTAAGAAACGACGGTAGATAACTTCTTCCATGTTTTTCACATCATCTGCGCCATTGTGTAGATTGTATAATCGATAATCTTTCTTACTTGGACTTCCATCCATGAATACAACACATGCGCTTGATGCGAATTGTCCTGAAATATGGGAGTTATCGTAGAGTTCAATACGATTTACAGAGTCTAGATTTAATCTAAGTTTAAGCTCATTTAGAGCTTTATCGTGTAATTCATTATTCTTCTTTATAATTGTGGAGTGTTGACGATGATGATTCATCGCATTGATAAGAACTAAATCCATTAATTTCTTTAGCTCACCCCGTTGTGGTTGGAGTACTTTCGTATTTAAGATCGAACTAATATTCGTTGTATCGAATGTTGAAGGGACTAATACTTCTTTTGGTAGAGGTTGTGATTCATAATACTGTAGGATAAAGTTTTCAAAGCTCTCTGAGGCGTCATCAACTAAGACTTGAGTTAATAGATGTCGATCCATTAATTGCCCACCACGGACGATTAAAGCGGTAATCGTTAACATGCCATCTTTCTCATAATAGTTAAACGCATCACGGTCAATACGATTCTCATTGTTAACTGTTTGTTTATCTAAGACATGGTCAAGAGATCGTAAGAAGTCACGATAGATCATTGCCTTTTCATAGTTCAATGTTTCAGTCGCACTTTTCATTTGATCATTTAATCGAATTCTCAAGGCTTTATCATCCCCTTTAAGAACTTGTACGATTTCTTTGATCATATTCGGGTATACATCATCTTCAACTTTAAACTCACATGGTCCTAAACATTGACCTAAGTGGTAGTATAAACATACTTTCTTCGGTAAGATTCCACATTTACGTAATGGATAAATCGAATTAAGTAAACTTGCCATATTGTGAGCAGCACTCGCATCTGGAAAAGGACCATAGTAATTGGCTTTCTTATCTTTCTTTTGTTCACGTACTACAGTTAATTTAGGATACTTTTCTTGGGTTATCTTGATGTATGGATAGGATTTATCATCCATAAACATAATGTTATAACGAGGTCGATGTTTCTTGATTAAATTGATTTCTAAGATTAGTGATTCCTTTTCTGTAGATGTAACAATCGTATCAAAATCCACGATCTGACTTACAAGTTTCGTTGTTTTATAATCATGGGCACCCATGAAATACTGGTTTACCCTATTTTTTAGTTTTTTCGCTTTACCAACATAGATGATTACACCATCTTTGTCTTTCATGATGTAACAACCAGGTTCCATTGGTAATGTCGATAATTTATCTTTTAAGTTAATATTACTCATATTTGACTCTTAAATGTCACGACTGTAGCGCCAACGCCACCTTCACCTTGACCGCCTAAACGATAGGTATCAATGCGATCTTGTTTAGATAGAAGTGTATGTACAGCTTGGCGTAGTGCCCCTGTCCCATGTCCATGAATAATTCGTGCAAATGGCATCTTAGCACGTAAACAGTTATCAATGTATTGACTAACTAACGGAAGTGCTTCTTCGACACGATACCCAATCACATTTAATTCGAGTGGAACGGATGCGACGGTTTCGTGTTTGATTGAAACTTGTTTAACGGATTTAGGTGCTTCACCACGCATTACTTGTGATGTACTGACTTCCATACGTATACCATTGATATTCACAATGATTTGTTTTTTCTTAAGTTGTATAACTTGTCCTTGTTGGTTGGTAGAACGTAGTTTAACCCAATCCCCTATTTCGATGTTTTCGAGACTTGGTTCTTGTTTAACTTTTAAACGTTTCGCATCGATTTGGTGTTTCTTGGTAATCAGTTCATGAATCGGTGCTTGTTTCTGGGCACGCATTTCATCGAGTATTTCTTGGGCTTCTTCTTGAGCTGTTTCGATTAATTGATCAATTTCTTCTTTTGCCTTATTCAAGCGTTTTTCTTTATCTTGATTAAATAATTCATCTTGTTTAATCAACTTAGCGCGTAATTCTTCTAACTCAGCTTGTTGGGAAAGAAGTGTTTCTTCAAATTGTTTAAGTTCAATCATCTTGCGTTCAAGTTTTTCTTGGAGTAAAGCTTGTTCACTCTTCGCTTCTGTTTTAAGTTGTAGTGCTTGTTCAAGAATACTTGGATTCAGATTAAAACGTGCTGCGATTTCAAACGCATACGATTGACCCGCAATACCTTCTAAGTATTTAAATGTTGGACGCATGGCTTCCATATCAAATTGTACGGATGCCATTAAAACATCATTACTCTTTAGTGCGTATTCTTTTAGTTTAGAATAATGGGTCGTCGCAACAACCTTAACGCCTTTATGTTTAAGATAATCAAGTACCGCAATGGCTAAACTTTCCCCTTCTTGAGGATCAGTCCCACCACCAAGTTCATCTAATAGCACAAGTGATTTAGATGTAGCTTGATCACAGATGGTTGATAATTTCGATAAATGGGCTGAGAATGTCGATAAACTTTGGACAATGGATTGATCATCCCCAATATCTACGAAGATTTGATCAAACATTGGACAGCTTGCTTCATCTGCGAGCACAGGAATGCCACTGTAACCCATTAAACAGAAAAGTCCTAATATCTTTAGGCTAACTGTCTTTCCGCCTGTATTCGGCCCTGTAATCAATAATACAGGATGTGATGATTCGAGATGATAGGTATTCGCTACGACAAATTTTGGATCAATCAATGGATGACGTGCGCCTTTGAAATAGATTGTGGAATCTTCAACAAGCTCAACTACTCTTCCTTGATGGATTTCTCCGAAACGAGCACGCGCAAAATAACTATCTATAAGTGCCATCGTTTCAAGTGCGTTAATATAATCTTCACTAATCGGTTTGATTAAATGACTCAATTCTTTACAGATACGAATAATTTCTTCTTTTTCTTCTTCGAGTAATAAACTTACTTTATTGTTCAAATCGAGCAATACAGGTGGTTCCACATACGTAGATAAACCAGACGCTGATTCCCCATGAATTAATCCACCAAAACTATTCTTTTCACTTGATTTAACCAACACAACAACTCGATCATTACGAATTGCGCTAATTGAATCGGATAATTTAGATGCGTTTTGGTGCATAAAACGTTGTGTTACTTGTTCGCGATCACTGAGGGCTTTTCGATAACGTGTACGAATTGATTTTAGAGTTGATGATGCACTATCCAACATTTCTAAACTTGGACTTATGCATTTCTCGATTTCGATACTAACTCGTGTATGTTCCTGGATTGAATCAAATAGATCAGCTAAATATACTTTCTTAACTTCAGCTTTTTGATAATACGATTTTGCGAGGGATAATCCTCTACCAAATACCGCAACTTCCATTAATTCTTCGATGCCAAGAATAATATCTTTACTCGCCTTCTCTAAAGGAGTATAGATATCGCGCATACCAGACATCGGACATGATCCCGCTATACGTAAAAACTCCATCGCTTCTTCAGTACGATGGTTTTCACGGATAACCCATAATGGTTTATACTGCGGACTTAAGTTTAAAATCAATTCTCTTGATAATGAGAACTGTGTGTAACGTGATACTTCTTCTAAGACTAATGGATACTCTAATACATCCCAACTCATTTTATTTAAATCTTTCTAGAAGTGCATCTATCTTAGCTTGTTCGATTTGATGTTCATTTAACCATGCTTTAAGCACTTCAATGTCTTGGTCATTTAAACTATCGCGAACGAGAATCTTATACACCACTTCTTTTTCTGGACTTTCAAGCCCAGAATCAATTAACCATGTTTTAATATTTTCACGATCTTCATCGTTTATTGATCCATTGGATACTACTTTTAAGATGCTTATTTCTTTTATATCTGTATTTACTACAATAACTTGTGTTAATACATCATAGTATTTCAATGCGCTATTCTGTACGACTTCTTGTCCATTCTTTACGAGTGGCGTTAAGAGTAATAGACTTAATACCCAGATAAGAACGATTGCCTGAATAATTCCAAATCCCATGCCTAAGATACGATTAATACCTTTTATTACTGGTATCTTGCTAATTACATGGAAGATTGGACGTAATAACCATAAGACTAAGCTAATTATGATAAATAGGATGATAAACCAAATAAAGGTATTAATTTGAACAGAGAATAGATTACCGATTAAAGGTAAACTTAATAGAACTTCATCCACTGCATATAACGGTAGAGCGAGCGCTAATGGTTTAGCCAATAGTCCAGCGACGATTAATGCGACGATTAGACTTACGGTTTCTAAGAAAAGAATAAGAAATCCTTTATGAAATGCACGCCATGCGAAAAATGCGATGATTACAAGGAGTGCGATATTTAGATATGGAATATATGTTACTGGAAATGTCATTGTTAAAACCTCTTCTTTAGTTTAATGGATAATGGGATTAAATTCAAACCTATGTTAAAATAGGTCCATGGCTGTATTCTCAATAACTCTCACGGACAAACAGATTCAAGATTTGAAAAAATCGAATTTTTCGAATATGGAAAAATCAGATAATGCGACAATTGACGCTATTTTTACCTTAAGTGACTGTAAGATTACGGTATATAAGTCAAAGAAAGCAGTCTTCCAAGGCAAAGATGTGTCCGCTTACCAATCCATGTTTCAACCTACAATCTATGAACACAGTGGAAGTGATGAAGTTGGGACGGGTGATTATTTTGGGCCAGTTGTGGTTGTCGCGTGTTATGTTAATCAAGAATTATTAAGTAAAATAGATTCTAAGTTTATTCAAGATTCCAAACAATTGGATGATCCAACAATTCGTAAGATTGCGCCTAAATTAATCGAAGTATTACCGCATAGTGCACTAATTGTCGATAATGTTAAGTATAATCAGATACACCAACAATACAATCTTAATGCGATTAAAGCATTATTACATAACCAAGCCTATCGTCATTTAGAGAAGAAGATTAAACAGTTACCTAAGCTGAATGTCGTAGATCAGTTTACTCCAGAAAATCTCTATTACAATTATCTTAAGAAAGAGAAAGATGTTATACGAACGTTACACTTTGAGACTAAAGCGGAGAGTAAGTATTTAGCGGTAGCGTGTGCATCGATTATTGCACGTTATACCTTCTTATTGGTTTGGGATAAGATGGAAGAGAAATATGGATTTACCTTTCCTAAAGGATCGGGTGAACTTGTCGATCATGCGATTGTACGGTTTGTCCAAGAATTTGGTAAAGATAAATTGAATCTAGTCGCAAAGACACATTTCAAAAATACACAAAAAAGCGAGAACCTCTAATAGTTCTCGCTTACGTTTATATTAACTTTTTTCGTACTTTGGCGAAGTGTTACGCCAGAGCTATTTAACATACGTTTACTTGCTTGAACACTTTCACTATCCGCGTATTTATCGGATTCATAAACAATTCCGGTAATACCTGATTGAATGATTGCCTTAGCGCATTCATGACATGGAAATAATGAGACATAGATTGTACAGCCTTTTACGGAGCGTGGACTATTTAAAATCGCATTGAGTTCCGCATGTACGACATAGGCGTATTTAGAATCAAGCGTTGTACCCTCACTCGTCCATGGATAAGCATCGTCATCACAGCCTTTTGGAAAGCCATTATAACCAATACTAACCACTTTCTTATCTTCATCCACGATAACAGCCCCAACTTGTGTGTTAGGATCTTTTGATCGTAATGCCGATAAATGGGCAATTCCCATAAAGTAGCTTTCCCAGCTTAGTACATTGTCTCGTTTCATTGTGCAACCTCGCTATAGTATTCATTTAGTGACGTAGTTAATTGATCCGCATAGAAACCTAATCCAACCTCATTCGCAATCTTTATAACTTCTTCATCAGTTAATACATAGTATGGTTCTGTTTTAGGGTATGAAACTCCAAAATAGATTAGAAATAGACTCATTAGTGTTAATGCGATCATCGCATGTTTACGTAATCCTGCCCATGATGGTTTTTTCGCATAGATAATACCAATCATAATACCGCTGATTAAGCCACCTAAGTGTCCTAATACGCTGATGTTTGGTAAGAAGTTGATTAATACATTCATAAATACCATGCGTAGAACTTGTGTTTGTATCATCGGTTGACGGATTAATCCCGTCTCATAGAGATAGACTAACATAACACCAAGTAGTGCATATAATCCACCACTTAATCCAACTAATAAGACATTTCCTTGACCCACAAACACGAAGAATGATCCAAAGAAAATCCCATTAATTAAGATTAATAATAATCGCTTAGGACCATATAAACGTTCCACAAATGAACCGATATTGATTAGAGCCATTCCATTCATGGCGAGATGGAAGATATCGATATGGATAAATCCAGCGGTAAAGAAGCGCCAAATTTCATAGTTCGCTAAAATAAATGTTTTATAATATGCCCCAAACAAAATAGAAATTGAAATAATGTCATACCCTAATAACGAAATACCATTAATAGCGAGGGTAATAATTGTACATAAGATTAAAATACCAACCGTCATCTTAGGTAATAGCTTTACTTGTTCAAGCCATGTTAGTGGTTTCTTAGGGGTATGCGTAACTTGGATACGTTTCTTTAACTCTTCTAATTCTTTTTCTGGATCATCACTTTGCGTAAACGCTAGTTTAATCTCAGGAAAGACTTCAAATAGTTTACTTTCGGTATCAGGACTAATTACAATGTGTATTCTTTCTGTTTCATCTTCTTGTAAAGAACCCTCTTCATCAATTTCTACATCATAAAATTTTGCGACATTGGGCAAGATTTGAAGAATGGCTTGTTTGATTTTCATCGTGCGTTCTTTGATGTTTTTTAGATCAAAGCCTTTGTATAAGGATAATCGAATTAATCCAAACTCAGGTTTATCTGGATGATTTAACCATATTTCTTCTTGTATGGCACGTACATCTATTAAACTATAGCCGTATTTTTCGATTAGAACTTGTGCAACTTTAAATAACCAAAGTTCTTTAATTACTTTCATACTTAAACTAACTCCTCTAATACCTTTTTAAAGACTTCAGGCATTTCAGCACTAAATTGCATTAATTCATGGGTACGTGGATGTACAAATTCGATTTTATAGGCATGTAGACATTGACCTTGGGTATCTAATGTACTACGAATGGAGTACTTAGGATCACCAACAATCGGATAACCGATGTATTGGAAGTGAACACGAATTTGATGTGTACGACCTGTTTCAAGTTTACATTCAACCAGTGTCATTTTTTCGAAACGTTTAACAACCGTAAAATGTGTAACAGCTGGACGACTTCCGATTGAAGTAACCGTCATTTTTTGACGATCCCCTTTATCACGACCGATTGGGGCTTCAATTGTCCCAACGTTATGGTTTAAAACACCATGGACAAGCGCTAAATACGTACGTTTCATGGTCTTCGATGATAATTGTTCACTTAAGACTTGGTGCGCAAGATCATTCTTTGCGACAACAAGACAACCACTGGTATCTTTATCGATACGATGTACAATTCCTGGACGTAATACTCCATTGATTCCTGATAAGTCTTTACAATGTGCTAATAATCCATTTACTAAAGTATGGCTTGTATTTCCAGCACCTGGATGTACTACCATTCCTTTTGGTTTATTTATGACTACGATATCACTATCTTCATAGAGAATATCTAAATCCATTTCTTCAGGTTCTACTTCTAATTCCGCATCTTCAGGCCATTCTGCAGTAATAATATCGTTTGTCTTTGCCTTATAGTTTGATTTAGTCTCTAAATCATTTACGGTCACATACCCTTCTTCAATCAGTTGTTGGACGCGTGAACGTGAAAAATCGGGTAATAATTCCGTTAATAATTTATCGATGCGTGTCCCGTTTTGGGTTTCTAATACACAATATTCAAAGTTTTCCATTGGTTTGTCTACTTTCTAATAAGGAATCTAGGATGAGTAATCCTACTCCAATATTTAAACTAATATCCGCCACATTGAAGACGGGGAAATAATACGTAACAATCTTAAACGATAAGAAATCTCTAACATAACCTAACATTGCTCGATCCATAAAGTTACCTAACGTACCTGCAAATAAGCACAATAGACTTAATCGATAGATCGTTTGTTTGTTTTCTGATTTAACAAAGAAGTATAGCATAGCACACATTGCGATAAACGCAACAATCACGAAGAACCATTTCTGTCCTTCGAGGATACTCCATGCCGCACCTGTGTTTTTGAGATACGTTAACCAAAAGAAATCTTTGATTACTTCAAAGCGTTCGCCATATTCAAATACTCTTGAGATTGTGGCTTTGGTTATGGCATCCAGTGCGACAATCACTCCAACAAGGAGAAGTTCGTGTTTTTTAATCTTCATATGGTACATTATAACAGAAAAAAGCTTCCTGTTAAGGAAGCGATGCTTATCGATTGGATTGACGAATACTTTCCAATAAATCCCAGTTTAAGCGTTTAGCGAATTCTGTGATTAATGTGATTGTGTCCGCCACATCTTTACGATGAATCAATGCACGATGAGAATGGATATAACGAGATGGGATTGAGATGGTTACGTTGATAATGCCATCAAATGATTTATGCATTTCACCTGAATCAGTTCCACCTGCTAAAAGTAAATCATATTGAACATCAAGATTTAATTCTTTGGATAAATCCGTTAAGCAATTTAAGAAACCACGGTGACCTAAATGCGATGAATCTTGGATTGCAAGCGTTACACCTGCCCCCATTTTACTTCCAGGTTCTGCCCCTGGAATATCATTCGCTAAGGTTACATCTAACGCAATACCGATATCAGGTTTTACAGCGTATGTCGCAGTTTTCGCGCCACGTAGTCCAACTTCTTCTTGAACCGTCCCAACCGCAACGATATCTGCTTCATGTTTTACACCTTTTAAGCGGAGTAGAACTTCTGTCGCAATAATTGCGCCAATACGATCATCCCATGCTTTAGCCGCTAAATAGTTAGGGTTAGCCATGACATTAAAGTCAGAGCGTGGAGTTACCATATCACCAGGCTTAATGCCTAATAATTCAACTTCATTCTTGTCTTTAACCCCAAGGTCTAAGAACATGTCTTTCACATCAATTACTTTATTACGTACTTCTGGTGGAAGTCCATGTGGAGGTTTTGAGCCAACGATTCCAATGTATTCTTTACCTTCGCGTGTAGTGATGGTTAATACTTGAGACAATAGAACATGTCCCCACCAACCTCCAACTGGAGCTAAGCGTACAAAACCTTTATCATCAATACTACGGACGACAAATCCGATTTCATCGACATGTCCCGCTAACATTAATTTAGGTCCTAAACCACTACCTTTTTTTGTTACGATAAGTGATCCTAAGTTATCATAGCTGACTTCATCTGCTACGTCACTTAACCACTTCTTCATTACACGTGTTACTGCTTTTTCATTTCCGGAAATACCATTTACTTCGGTGAATTCCTTCATCATTTCAAGGTTTAAATCACCATATGCCTCTTCTATTTTTAGTACTTTTTCACTCATATTCTGCCTCACTTATGTTTTATTATACAACTCACACCCTACTGAAACAAGTTTAATACGCGTATTAGTACGCTTGGTCTTGACGGGTATGATTCTTCTGATTTTTCTTTAAATACGTCGCAATGACTTCTTCTTCACTGAAATTCAACGTATATGCGATTTTTGCGCAATAATTCGCACAGTTAATAAACGTATCCTCATTAAATAGATCTTTTAATTGTGTTGCGGATTCTGTCCACTCTAAGAATAAACGACTTAGATCATAAGCTGTATCATCGCATTCAACTGTAAGTTCATGTTTATGTAAATCAATTCCTAGAGAAAGAATAAAGTGAATACTATCACTAAATTCTTCCAATAGTACATCTTTTTCACTGGGTCCTTTAAGACTCCAGTACTTGAACGAACGTGTTTCATTCGCTAATTCACTAATCTCAACCACAAGGGCTAAGACACGTTTTAATTGCGTATTAACACGTGTTTCATGATGTTGGTTCATAATGCGCTCATCGAGTTCATTTTGGTAAGGGATAAGCTGAGTTAGATTGAGTTTCATAATGTACGTCCTTCCAATTTGATATCTAAGAGTTCATTCTGACGATCTTCATTGAACTGATTGGTATATAAGCGGTAATATCGACCTTTTAATTTCATCAATTGACCATGTGTTCCATCTTCGACGATGACACCTTTGTCGATGAGTAAGATACGATCCGCATTTACAATGGTTGATAAGCGGTGCGCAATAATGAATGTCGTTTTATCTTTTAAGACAGATTCAATCGCAGTTTGTATGATTTGTTCAGTTTCTGTATCAATGCTTGAACTTGCTTCATCAAGGATAAAGATACTTGGATTCGCTAAGATAGCACGTGCGAATGAGATGAGTTGTTTCTGACCAGTCGATAGACGTCCGCCACCCTCACCTACTTCAGTATCATAACCATTTTCCATGTTCATGATAAATTCGTCAGCGGATACACGTTTTGCGGCTTCAATGATAGCCTCATCACTTGCGTTAAGGTCACCATATCGAATATTTTCTTTAATGGTTCCTGAAAACAAATGTGGTGCTTGTAAGACATAGCCTAGATTACTGTGTAACCATCCGAGGGATCGATCTTTGGTGTCTACACCATCTACACGGATAACACCACCCGTTGGTTCATAGAATCGACAGATAAGGTTTACAATTGTACTCTTACCGCTACCAGTTTCGCCTACCAATGCGATGGTTTGTCCAGCGTATACCGTTAGATTGAAATCCGTTAGTACGGGTTCTTCTGTTTTATAGGAGAAGCTTACATGATCAAATGTCACATCTCCTTTTACTTTTTCATAAATATCAGTTTTAGGTTCTAAGATAGAACCATATTTCTTAATAACTTCTTCTTTATCGACTAAATCAACTTCCGCATTGAGTAAACTTAGTACACGTTCTGCGGATGCTTGTGCCATTTGGAATTCGGCTAATAATCGTGCTATTTGACGTAGTGGTTCAAAGAATTGACTTGCGTACTGTGTAAACAATACGAGTGTTCCAAATGCGATGGTCCCAACAAGGACTTGTTGGCCACCAATCCAAATTAACATCGAGGAAGAGAATGCGCCTAAACCCATGACAATTGGCATAAATGCGGCGGATAGGATTGCGGCTTTTACGGATTCTGACTTCATGGAATACGTTAATTCTCTAAATTCTGCACTTTGTTTATCTTCTAAGCCCATTGTCTTAGATGTTTTAGCACCTAAGATACCTTCACTATACGATGCGGTAATCTTAGAGTTAATCTTACGGGTTAAACGGTAACGTTGTAGGATTTTCTTTTGGAAGATGACACTGATGTACGCTAAAAGTGGCACAACAATCAGCACTAACATCGCTAACTTCCAGTTCACAATTAACATGACGATACTAACCCCAATAATGAGGGTAGATCCCCAGATTAAATCAATAATTGACCATGAAACAATATCAGCTAATCGACCAATATCACTGGTCATACGTGCCATAATCCATCCCTGTGGTGTTTTATCGAAGTAACTAAAGGATAGTTCTTGGAGTTTCTTGAAAGCTTGGTTACGGATATCATACGCAAATTGCATTTCTACTTTACCAGTATGTTTGATAAAGAAGTACACAACGAATACTTGGATTAAAATTAAGAATCCATAGCCTAATCCGAATGGCCATAATTGACTTAAATCACCGTTCTGTAAGACAAAGTAATCAATCGCCGTTTTATTTAGAAACGGAAATGCGATGTCGACACACGCAATTAAAATCATTGATATAAAAATAATTGTTAAATCTTTCTTATAAATAAAGAAGTGTTTTAATACTTTACTCCATAGTTTGGTATCTAAATGATCCGTATTAAACTCTTGTTCCTCAAAATGTTCACTCATCTTCTTCACCTCCTTCAATCATCTGACTTTGTATGGTCACGATGCGGCGGTATAAACCATCCTGTTCACTCAAGGACGCATGTGTTCCTTGTTGGCTGATTTTTCCATTTTCTAAAATAATAATCTTATCGGCTTGCATCGCAGATGCTACGCGATGCGTAATAATCAAGGTTGTTACACCTGCCGCACGTTCTTTTAAGGCATGACGAATCTTCTCATCGGTATGTGTATCAACCGCGGATAAAGAATCATCAAAGATTAAAATAGGTGTTTGGTTCAAGATCGTACGTGCAATCGCAATACGTTGTTTCTGCCCACCCGAAAGTGTGACACCCTTTTCCCCAACAAGCGTTTTATAGCCTAAATCAAATTCATGAATAACACGATGAACTGCGGCCATTTCTGCGGCTTTCTTGACTGCACTTTCATCCGCATTGGGTTGTGCTAAACGAATATTCTCAAGGATCGTTTTAGAGAACAAGAAAGGTTCTTGTAAAACGATACCTATATTATGTCTTAAGTGTTTCTTCTGAATGGTGTTCAGTTCATGTCCATTTAATTTAATGGATCCTGAATTGTATTCATATAGACGGGTTAATAAATGTACGAGGGATGATTTACCACTTCCTGTTGGACCTAATATCGCAAGTGTTTCACCTTCTTTAATGGTAAAACTAACATCTTCGAGGACTGGTTGATTTCCATCTTCATATTGGAAACGTACATGTTCAAATACGATATCACCTTTGATATCAACGATATCGCCAGATTCAATATCTTCCATCGGTTCATCAAAGATTTCTTTTAATCGACGTAATGAAACAATCATTTTACCTAAGTCTGATAAGATACGTCCGATATTACGAATTGGCCATAGAATCATCGATTCATAGGATAAGAATACGAAGAACTGTCCAACGGTGATTTCACCTGCTTGAGCTGCGTAGATACCGAATATGACAACCACGAAGATTTGGGTGAGTACAACTAAATCACTACTTGCCCAATAGATACCTAATAATTCGATTAATTTATACGTTAAGTTCTTATACTTACTGTTCTTTTCATCAAATTTCTTGAGTTCGAATACTTCGCGATTAAATGCCTTAACAACCCTCACACCAGATAAACTTTCTTGTAGGACAGTTGATAATTCACCTTCTGCTTCATCACTACTCGTAAATACTTTTTGCATACGCATAAAGAAGACATACGCGAAGATGACTAAAAACGGTAAACTTATCATTGAGATTAAAGCTAAGCGTAGATTGATCTGTAATAAGATAATCATGGCGATAATTGCCATGGATGTCGCATAAATAAGTTCCGCAACTTGACCGGCTAAGAAACGACGAATCGTGTCGACATCGGATGTACAACGTTGGATTAAATCCCCACTCTTTGCGTTTACATGTGCATGATATGGGAAATACTGTAGATGTTTGAATAGGTCGTTGCGTAGTTTCTCAACGTAGCGTTCACTGATGACTCCGTTTAAGCGTCCTCTGAAATACATTAAGACGAAAATAATTAAGTTTACTGCGATAATCATTAAAGCTGCCAACCAGAGATGTGTTCGAATACGATCGACACCTCCGAATAGATTGGAATACCAGATTAACCAGTTGGAAGTGATCGGTTCTAAATTGATGACGTTATCGATTAAGAATGCGAATAAGAGTGGCGAAATGAGCGTTAGGCTGACGTAGGATATAACTATCCCAAAAAGACTCAACATGCGGAGTCTTAAGCCTTTTAAATACGTTAAAAACAAGTTTAATAGTGTCATATGTTCCTCAAATCTTTTTCTATTATACCCCAAAATAAAACAGTGCTAACACTGTTTATGCTTTTAAACGTTTAAGAACTTGACTACTTAAGGTACCAGTGACCCAACCTGTTGGGATTGCGCTGAACCAAAGTAATGGTAGCCAATAGATCATCATTGCGGTTTGATTGATAAAGATCAACACAATGATTTGTCCTAAACCATGAAAAGCACTGGACGCAACGCTGAGTCCAATCGGTGTAAATTTCTTTGTTTTATATAAAATTAATGTAATAAGTGTACTAGCGACAACGCCTCCCATGGATAACCAGAAGCCTGTCCCAAAAATAATCCCTCTAAGAAGGGACGCAATGATAACTCGCATTAGGTTTAACATAATCATTGATTTTACATCAAATAAGATTAAGGTGATTAAGCCCAAGATATTCGCTAAACCAAGTTTAACCCCAGGAATTGGAATCGGTAAAGATGGTTCGATCATATGCATTAAAATGCTCATTGCGAGCAACATGGTAATAAGTGTTAAACGACGGGTTGGACTATGTTTTCTCATTGAATCACACTATCCTCTCCATCTGGATTGACTTCCGCATTCTCAATCATAATCACAATATGATTGGGTAAACAAACGATTGGAACATTCGCAAACTCAACCCATCCTTGAATGGAACAAAGATGATATGGCGATGTTTCTTTTTCAACACGTAATGCTTTATCTTTTACTTCAATAAATACATCACCGAGTGTTCCTTCGACGATATAGGTATTATCTACACTCATATCGATACGAAGAACTTCTTCTTCGCGATACGATACAACCGCAACAACCTTATCGTTTGTACTTGCGCGCACAAACCACTCCATACTGCCATAGAGCACTACAGAGCTAATTAGGATGAATATAACCAATGCTTTATCATAACGATTCATGTTAATGTTCTTTAAACGACAACACAGCTTTGATGGCGCGTTTCCACTGTTCTAGAATGTCGATTTGTTTCGATTTCGTCATATCCGGTAAGAAGCGTTTCGCTGTTTTCCATTTACTGAAAAGTTCTGCTTCATCTTTGAATACACCCACCGCTAATCCGGCTAACATACATGCGCCAAGGGCTGTGGTTTCTGAAATCGCTGGTCGGATGACATCCACTCCGAGTAAGCCAGCTTGAAATTCCATAAGATAGTTGTTTTGACTTGCGCCTCCATCAACTTGTAATTTGGTTAATTTAATCATTGAATCTTCTTGCATCGCCTCGACAACATCGTAGGTTTGTAATGCGAGTGATTCAAGGGTAGCACGTACAATATGTGCATCGGTTGTGCCGCGTGTTAAGCCAAAGATTGCGCCTTGTACATCGCTTTGCCAATACGGTGCACCAAGTCCTACAAATGCCGGTACGACAACCACTCCATCACTGGAAGGAATACTTAATGCCTTTGTTTCAGATTCACTTGACGTACTTATAAGATGTAGACCATCGCGTAACCATTGTATAGCGGCACCTGCCACAAACACCGAACCTTCTAGCGCATAGGTTATTTTACCATGTTTACGCCAAGCTACAGTAGTTAGTAAACCATTCTTTGATTCAATGCGTTGATCACCTGTATTCATTAGTAGGAAACAACCTGTTCCATAGGTATTCTTGACATCCCCTGCATTTAAACAGAGTTGACCAAATAAAGCTGATTGTTGGTCGCCAACGATTGCGCTAATCGGCACATCAATTCCAAACCAATGTTTATCACATACAGCGATATTCCCTGCTGTATCGACAATCTCAGCACACATGGATAGAGGAATGTTCCAAATATCGAGCAATTTAGGATCCCACTGACATTTCTCAATGTTCATTAGAAGTGTACGTGACGCATTACTTACATCACTCACAAAGTATTTACCCATAGATAAATGATAAACGAGCCATGTGTCGATTGTACCAAATAATAACTCTCCGGCATCTGCACGTTCTTGTCCATCTTTGATTTCATCGAGGATAAAACGTATTTTACTTGCGGAGAAGTATGAATCGATCACAAGTCCAGTTTTCTTTTTAACGAATGGTTCAAACCCTTTTTGTTTAAGGTCTTCACAATAGAAAGCAGATTGACGTGATTGCCATACGATTGCAGGATAAACTGCTTCACCGGTTGATTTTTCCCATACGATGGTTGTTTCACGTTGATTGGTAATCGCAAATGAACTTAAATCACTGGCATTAAGTGAAGCGTTTGATAATGCCTCTTTAACTACCTTTATGACTGAATTTAATATCTCGAGTGGGTCTTGTTCAACCCATCCAGGATGTGGATAGTACGCATTTATTTCTGTTTGCGCTGACGCAACACAGTTAAGATTTTGATCAAAGATCATCGCTCTACTTGAGCTTGTCCCTTGATCGATTGCACAAATATAACTCATACTTACACCTCGATGGTTTCAATCACCATTTGATTTAATGTTTTAATTAAGTCAAGGGTTGAACCTTGATCACGAGTTGGATTAAACTCGACAATATCCATACTACTGATACCAGGATGATTTAGTACATGTTTGATTAGAGGTAATATTTCATATGGTTTAAAGCCATCTTTGACTGGTGTATTAACGCCAGGAAATAGACTAGGGTCCATACTATCACAATCGAAGGATACATGTAGATGTTTCTTATCTTGGACAAATCTGTTTACTTGTTCGTTTAACCAATCAATACCCTGTTTACGTATTTCAACCATGGTAATCCAATGAACACCCCATAAACTCATTAGGCGTTCTTCTTCATCATCGAGTGAACGTATGCCGATTAACATAATATTGTTTGATTCTACTGTTTGATGGACGAGATTAATGAGATCAGGATGACCGTGTCCTTGTAGGACAGCCAATGGCATACCATGAATACGTTTAGAATCACTGGATTCTACTGTATTACAGTCACCATGCGCATCAATCCATAGAATCGCATGTCCTTCTTGCGCAACTGCACTTATTGAACCAATAGCTAAAGCATGATCACCACCAAAGACTAAAGGAAAACTTCCTTCACTTATTGTTTGTTCAACTTCTTTCTTTAAGCGTTGATTTAGATCGACTACCGCATCTAAATAGAGCGGGTTTTGGACCTTGATTAATGTTTCATTTACTTTGATTACAGTATCTAATTTTATTGATTGACTTAAAACATCCATGGCGTATTGACCACCATTGATATCGCAACCTTCTTTTAGGACTACGCCAATTCGTTTTATCGTTTTCATCATTCCTATTATAAGGCTCTAACCAGTGACTTACAAGAAATGTCATAAAAAAGAACAGCATTGCTGTTCTAGATTTTTCCTTGATATTCTAATTCTTCAAACTTATTGTTCTCAACGATGACAAGCAATGTGTCTTCTTCGTGAATGATGTAGTCCGCATTAATACCGAAATCAAGTTTTGCGTTTTCAGTAGCACGTACACCTAATACATTTACGCCGAATCGTGCTCTAAGATCTAGGTTAACAAGTTTCTTACCAACCCAATCTTTAGGTGCTGAGAGTTCCATCATGCTGTAATCATCGTCAATATCGACCATATCGATAATGTTTTGACTCATTAATGATTTCGCTACACGTTCGCCCATTTCTTTTTCAGGGCGTACAACACGGTCAGCTCCGACTTTTAATAGAATTTGCATATACACTTTATTTTTTGCCTTAGCTAAAATGAATGGAACACCCAATTCTTTTAAATGTAGAACAGCCATTACAGAGGCTTCTAATTTACTACCCGTAGCGATAACTGCGACATCGACGTCTTGGACTCCAATGGCACGTAGTTGATCAATATCTGTAAAGTCTGCTTGTACAGCTTGGGTTGCGAATTCACTGACACGGTCAACGTTTACGGAGTCTTGGTCGATTCCGATGACATCGTATCCATACTCACTGAGTGTTTTTGCCATAGTGGATCCAAATATTCCTAAGCCTAAGATTGCGAATGATTTACGTTTCATTGTTTTAACCAATTAAGATATCCGCTGAAGGATAACTTATGTCTTGCCCTTTCTTACTACTTTGTTTGCGTCCAATTGACAACATCAAAGTGAGTGGTCCAATTCTACCGAGATACATTAAACTAATAATAATTACTTTACCAATATAGCTTAAACTTGATGTAATACCCATGGATAATCCTACTGTCGCAATCGCAGAGATTGATTCAAATGCGATACTAAGTAGATCAAATGGTTCTGTCATAAGCAATAATATTATACCAGTCGTAACAGTCATTAATAAGATAAATGCGATTACGAATGCTTTTCTGAATTGTTCACGTTCGATTTTACGATTGAAAACGATAATTTCTTTTTTATTACGTAATTCAGATACGATCATTAATACTAAGATAGCGAAGGTGGTGGTTTTTATCCCCCCAGCTGTACCGCCAGGTGATCCCCCAATAAACATCAGTAACATCATAATTAACAAGGTCGCAGCTTTCATGCTTGCCATATTGAGTGTAGCGAAGCCAGCGGTACGTGTTGTGACGGATTGGAAGAGTGATGCCATGATTTTATCGAAGAAACTAAAGGATTGAATGGTATTCGGATTGTTAAATTCGATGAGTAAAATTAAGAGTGCTCCACCAAAGATTAAGGCCAAGGTTGTCGTAATAACAATCTTTGTATGTACTTTTAAGTGTTTAACTACATACTGTAGTGGATGTGATTTACGGATTAAGGATTTACTTCCTTGTGATAAATCAAACCAAACGCCAAAGCCTAAGCCCCCTACTACGATTAAGTACATGGTTGTAAAGTTTACAATTGGATCATGTGCATATGCTTGTAGGCTTACTGGACCAATAATATCTAAGCCTGCATTTACAAATGCGGAGACGGCTGTAAATAATGAGATGAACAAGCCACTTGACCATCCAAATTGTGGCACAAAGCGTGTTGTATAGAGTAAGAATCCAATCGATTCAAATATAATCGTGTATTTTAGAATATTCTTTATAAAATGATGGAAATCATTGAGATTAAAGAAGTTTACTGCTTCATTTAATGCTAAACGATTTGAGATCGATAATTTTCCAGATAAGAAGATAACAAACACGGCTATAAGTGTCATTAATCCAAGTCCACCGACTTGCATTAATGCAATAATTACCCAATGTCCAAATGTTGTATATTGTTCAGCGACGACGATTGTCGATAATCCAGTAACGCATACTGCGGATGTGGATGTAAAAAGATGGTCGATAAAGGTTGCGCCTTCGATGCGATTACTTATGGGCAAATTCAACAAAAAAGCGCCGGTTAAGATGACTGACGCGAAGCTTAAGGCGATTTGTTGAGCTGGGCTGAGAGAGTTACGTAGTTTTTTACGTAGTTTGTTTATTGTCATATGGTTTGATGCTCAGGTTTATTTTCATTTCTGCGACTTGAGCCAATGTATTATATACCGAACAATATTTACTTGCAAGTTCCATGGATTTACGGATTTGTTCTTCACTTGCGAGGGTTACGAATTCGGCTTCAATTGTGACAGATTTTAGAGTCGTTGGTATTTCATCTCTTTTTTCGCCACTGACACGGTATGAAACGGATTCGATTTCGATACGTTTTTTTACGAGTATTTCAAGTAAGGTAGAATGTAAACAAGATACTAATGCACCTTGTAATAAATCATAGGGTCTTGCCTCATTGGGTTCAATTCCGATGCCTATTTCGCCTTCTCTTAAAATAAGTTTGCCTTTAAAGTCTTTTTTAAATTCTAGTTGTGCTGTTACATTTTGTCCCATATGAGTATTATCGTGAGTTTTAGGGTGCTTGTCAAATAATCATTGAACTTGTGTATCTAATAATGTAAACTATGACTGGATTTAAGGAGGATAACGATGAGAAAAGTTGATGTAGTCATTGTTGGTGGTGGGATTAGTGGTCTTATGGCAGCGTATCGTTTGTCTGAGCAGAAGCCTGATTTAAAGATTACGTTATTGGAAAAGGGTCATGATATTACCCGTCGTCTTTGTCCGATTATTGAGGGTAAAGTTCCGACGTGTATTAATTGTCCTTCGTGTGGAATTATGGAAGGATTAGCGGGAGCTGGTGCGTATTCAGATGGAAAGTATATTATTTCAACGGAATATGGTGGCTGGTTAACGGATTTCTTACCTCAATCTACCGTTATTAAGTATATTGAACAAGCGGATCAAATTCTTGTGGCACATGGTGCGACAACCGATCGGTACCAACCTTCTGATTCGTTGAAAACACTTTGTTTAAAACATGATTTACACATGCAACAAGCTCAAGTTAAACATTTGGGTACGGATGCGAATTATAAAACAATGATGGATTTAATTCATTCATTAAGAGATAAAATAGAAATTATTACCAATGCGGATGTGATTGATGCGGATGGTACAAATAAAATCGTTACATATATTAATAAGAAAGAAACTCTTCAGATTCAAGGTGATGCGGTTATCTTCGCAGTAGGTCGTGCGGGAAGTCGTTTCTTTAGTAAGTGGTGTACGAACAATAAGATTCCTTTGATCAATAACCAAGTGGATATTGGGGTTCGTGTTGAATTACCGTACGCGGTTTGGAAACATTTCTCAGAAGTGATTTATGAACCAAAGATTTGGTTTAGAAGTCATAAGTATGGGGATATTACGCGTATGTTCTGTTTCAATGAAAGAGGACATGTGGTAATGGAGAATACGAATGATATTATTACCGTTAATGGTCATTCCTTCAAAGAAGAAGATAAGAAGACCGATAACTCGAATTTTGCGTTATTGAGTACGATTAAGTTCACAACACCATTTAATGATCCGATTGATTATGCACGTCATGTCGCACATTTGGGTAATCTTATAAGTGGTGGTTCTGTTTTAGTTCAACGTTTGGGTGATTTATTACAAGGACGTAGAACAGATGAGAAGCGTTTAAAAGCGAATACCGTTCAGCCGACATTAAAAGCTGTAGCGGGAGATTTATCCTTATGTATGCCTAAACGTCAGTTAGACAATATTATTGAAACATTGTTTGCGTTGGATAAAGTAGCGCCAGGTACAGCGAATATGGATACCCTTCTCTATGGGGTTGAGTGTAAATATTATTCAGCACGTCCGGATACGACGAATTTCGAATTAAATGGATATACGAATTGTTATGCGATTGGGGATGGGGCTGGATTTACGCGTTCATTATCACAAGCTGCAGCACATGGATTGTATGTTGCGGATAGTTACTTAAAGAAGTTAGATTCGATTGACAAAACGGTGTAGATTTGATAGTTTTATAAGTGTAATCTAGAACAGCACACAGCTGTTCTATTTTATTTTAAAGGAGAAAAACATGATTAAAGCTGTAGTTGGTGCTAACTGGGGTGATGAGGGTAAAGGTAAATTAACCGATGTCTTTGCGAAGGAGTCGGATATCGTAGTACGCTTTCAAGGTGGTAATAATGCGGGTCATACCATTATTAATGATTATGGGAAGTTTGCTTTACATATGTTGCCTTCTGGTGTTTTCTATGACCATATTATTAATGTAATTGGGAATGGGGTTGCGCTTAATATTCCTGCGTTTATTAAGGAATTGAATCAATTAGTTGAAAAAGGTGTACCAATGCCGAAGTTAATTGTTTCAGATCGTGCTCAGATTGTGATGAGTTATCATGTTCTTTTCGATAAGTTAGAGGAAGAACGTTTAGGTAAAGCACAGTTTGGTTCGACGAAGAGTGGGATTGCGCCGTTCTATTCAGATAAGTATGCGAAGATTGGATTTCAGATTTCAGAATTATTTGATGAAACTTGGGTCAGTGAGAAGTTAGATCGTATCTTACCGGCTAAAAATATATTGATGGAACATTTGTATCATGTAGAACCATTAAAAAAAGAAGATATCTTTAATGAGTTAATGGAATATCGTACATTAATTTCTCCGTTTGTTCATGATACAGTGAAGTTCTTTCAAACAGCGATGGATGATAAGAAACAAATCCTTCTTGAGGGACAATTAGGTGCTTTACGTGATCCTGACTTTGGAATCTATCCATATTCTACGTCAAGTTCTACCTTAGCGTTTTATGGGCCGATAGGCGCTGGTTTACCTCATTCAATTGATGAAGTATACGCCGTTACGAAAGCCTATTCTAGCAGCGTTGGAGCGGGTCCATTCGTGAGTGAGATCTTCGGTGATATTGCACAAGAGTTACGTTTAAGAGGTGGCGATGCCGGTGAATTTGGCGCAACGACTGGACGTCCTCGTCGTATGGGTTGGTTTGATGTTGTGGCGACACGTTATGGATGTCAAGTTCAAGGCGCAACACACTTAGTCTTAACGAATTTAGATGTATTAGGTTACTTAGAACAAATTCCGGTTTGTGTTGCGTATGAAACCGAAGGTAAACGTCGTGATCATTTCCCTAACATTACTCGTTTAGATAACAGTACCCCTATTCTTGAAACATTACCGGGTTGGATGTCTGATATTTCACACATTCGTAATTACGATGAATTGCCTGAGAATTGTAAACATTATGTGGATGAGATTGAGCGTATGATTAATGTACCAATTACTCTTGTATCGAATGGTCCTAAGCGTGAACAGATTCTTCACAGAAGTTCAAAATTAGTATGAATATCAAACACATCCATGATGATTTAGTTGCGATGATTAATCTTTATGGTGTGATTGCGATTGATGATGCCTGTGACATATTGAATCATTATGAAAAGACAGATTTAATTCCCGCAACACTCTATCCATTGTTAAAGTTTGAAGTATTGGAGTCGAATCAGATGTTTCTAGTCAATGAATACTTTATGTTAGAGATATTCTTAGAAGAAATGGAATATCTTGATTTGATTGAGCTTCAAGAAGATATGCCATATTATCAACCGAGTAAGAAAGAATTACTTAAAAATAAAGAAGATTTATACCAAGAAGAAACAACCGCTTTAAAAGCACTCAAACAGTTTATTATTAAACATGTTAAAGGTGATCAAGTTGGCATATTAAGTTTCATTGATTATCTTACTTACTTCTTAAAGGATTCGTTTAATCTAGAAGAAATTCCGGATCAATTAAATGAATTTGGTTGTACGGTATCACGTGATGCATTTGATGATTTAATGACTTTATGTGTTGATGCCCATATGAGTACACGTTTATGGCAGAACAGAGGCTTTACCAATAATGAGTTGTTGAAGGTTAGTCAGAATAAACAACGTAGTTAAAAAGACAGAAATCTGTCTTTTTTTAATACTGTATTTGTTTTAGTAAATTTCGATAGATTCGATAGAAGAAAGAATAGAAGACAAGTGTACTACAAAGTACGATATGTACAATTGAATTCGTTTTAACCCAATGCCCGTTTACTGTATATGCACTTACAACTCCAATAACACCACTCTTAGGTAACTTCGATTCCACATGTCTTTGTAAGATACCTCTTACATCGATCGTGTGGTTTCCTACGCGTACAATACGACGAATAGAAACACTTTGTGAGACACGAGAGTATAATACAATAGCCCCATAATTTAACTTATATTTCGCGTTTATAGCACTTATACGAATCTTTGTATCATATGGATTAAACAATGGAGTCATGCTCGAATTAGTTACTAACATCTCATATTCTTTACCTAATTCCAATGATTCATGTATTCCATTAATGTGATCATTATACGATTCACGTTGACTCATATTTTTTACCCCCCGGTAATATTTAGTACATATATAATGTTTATAAGTTATCATACATTTTTCGTATAAACAATCGATTTCTAACGATAATGAAAACTATTTTTATAATGCATATTATAGGTTTAGTCACATACATGATATGTATTATAAATAAACAAAAACCGATATTTCTATCGGTTAATGTTAACTTTATTGGAAACTAAATAATTTTATACTCGCATCGATTTCTTCTTGGGTTAATCCAAATTGTTCTAAGAATAAACGTGCAGATGTTTCTGTAATTTCGTTATCACTAATGTATTCTTGGATAACGGATTTATCTGATTCTGTAAATTCTTCTTCTTGAATAAACTTCTCTACGATTTCGACTTTATCTTCTGGTATGCCAAATTCTTCTAACCATACAGGTATATTCTCTTTATCTTCATCGGTTAATTCTTCATTAGATGTAACCTTCACAACTAATCCATATGGATCTACTTTTGAGATAAGTGTATCGGATAAGTATTGTGCGATAGGAACAAGCGGTTTAAGTACAGTAGCTTCTAAGGTTGATTTACCATTAATGAAGATTGGACTTAATGCGACTGCCATTGCGAGTAAGAACCAGATCATATTTGGGATTAGCGCAATTACTAGCCCAAGTACTTTATCAACTTGGTTCATCCATTTTAAGTGTTTTACTTGTTTAACTAATGGTTTTACGATTTGGTGTAATACAACACTAACAAGTATTACTACGATAATAAACCAAATAAAGATATTGCTTATTTCATAACTGAATTGTCCAAATATAACATCATCAAACATATCTAGGTTACGACTTAATATAGGGACTGTAGATGCGATGGATGTCGATGTGACAAATGCTAGAAATAAGCTAATGATAAGTATTATTAGATCAAAGAATTGTTTAATAAAGCCTGTAAAGTATCCTACGAGTAATGAGATTACAATAAGTGTTAATACGACCGCATTAATTATTAGTACACTATTCATTGGAAAAGATATCATATTTTTTTCACCTTATTTGAAGTTTAACATAAATAAAACGTCTTTCAAGACGTTCACTTACTTTTTCACCAATACTTCGCCTGGAATACCAACTACAGTCTTTCCAGCTTCGACATCATGGATAACGATACAATTTGCCCCAATCTTTGCGTAATCGCCGATATGGATGTTTCCTAGGATTTTAGCTCCTGTCCCAACCATCACATTGTTTCCCAACGTAGGGTGTCTTTTCTCGTGTTTGTTGCTCATACCACCAAGCGTTACTTGATGATAGATTAAACAATCATCTCCGATAATAGCAGTTTCACCAATCACAATTCCCATTCCATGGTCAATGAATAATCGTTTACCAATGGTAGCACCAGGATGTATTTCAACCCCTGTAAAGAAGCGATTAATTTGGCTAATTAAACGAGCAATAAAGAATAAATGAATCTTATAAAAGAAATGCGCAATGCGATGATATAGAATCGCATGATACCCTGGATACAATAAAATAACCTCTAATAGAGATTTAGTGGCAGGATCACGTTTTAAAATAGACTTTGCAGTATCGAACATAGTTTCCTCTTCAGGATTATCATATTACCAAATTTATCACACTTTGAAAAGAAAAACGATTATGCTTCCATAATCGTTTCGACTAACCATGTAAAATCTTCACTTTCAATCTCTTCAATTCTTCCTTGATCCGCTAATTCATTGATCAATGGATTAATCGGTAATTGACCTAATAATGGAATATTATACTTATCCGCAATGGATTTACCTTTACTCGTCCCAAATGGATAATGAACTTTATCACATTCATCACATACGAAATAACTAAAGTTTTCGATAATCCCAATAATTGGAACATTCATCTTATGCGCCATTTCTACTGCCTTTGACACAATCATACTTACTAAGTCTTGAGGACTCGTCACAATCACAATTCCAGTTATAGGTAAACTCTGGAATACAGTCATCGCGATATCCCCTGTTCCTGGAGGCATATCCAGAACCATTAGATCCAACTCTTCCCAATTTACTTCAGTCCAGAAATCAGTAACTGCTTTAGTAATTAATGCACCTCTCCATAAGATTGGTGTATTTTCATCTTTGACCAACATATTCGAAGTCACAAGTTTAATACCTGTTTCTGTCACAGCTGGTTCTATACCACTTTCATCCCCAAATAATGGCTGATGTATATTGAATAGATGTCCCATTGATGGACCAATAATATCTCCATCAATTACACCTGTTTGATACCCTGCTCTTTGCGCATGTGTTGCCAAAAGTGCTGAAACCGTTGATTTACCAACACCACCTTTACCACTCACTACCGCTACCATCTTCTTTATCTTTGTTTCTTTTTTAGCTCTTGGTTTAAATGGATTAAACTTTGGGTCTAACTTTTGATTTGTCATACTAAATCTCCTAGCGTTTCTATTATAACGAAACCAATGATAAAAACGAAGGAATGTTATCTAGATAAAATAAAAACTCGTATATAATACGAGTTCTTACTTGCCATAATTCTTCTTGATGATTGTTGGAGTTAATCTAATCCCTTCGATATAATAAAATAAGTTAATTAAAATTGCAATATTACTAATTCACTTCGGATGAGGAATCAACAATAAAGTTGACTCCAAACGGGGCAACACCTATGCTAAACCCACTAAACTTAATACACTTCAATGCAAATACTATTTTACTCATAATATTCATACCCCCTTTCATTTCTTGTTGTCTACTTGTTTTAACCTCATCCATGAGTTCATTCCTCATCCGAAATGAATTAATTAAATATTTTAAAACTTAGTTTACTTTATTGTTTTATTCAATAATTTTTTTGGGTAGTATCCCTCTAACAGTTATAAGTTCAGCTTTTAGAGCATTTATATATTCATCAGCTATATTGGCAAAAATATTACTTTTATCATAACCTTCTTCATAGTCTAATTCTAAGATAATATTTGTATCAAACATTATTTTAATAAGATCATAAAATAATTTCTTGAGATTTGCTTGGTCATCAGAATTTAAATCTATACATATTTTTTCAGTTTCTGTAATATTAAATATTAAACAATCTTTATTCTCTTGCTTGCAAAGTAAAACTTTTATTTCTCTATTTTCCATAATTTTCTCCTCTTTCTAAAAATGCATTTTCTCCCCCTTCTAAAGATTCCATACTTGTTATAACCCAATCTATAGGTTCAATATCTTCTTCATAGCATTTCATTTCGTCTAGGAATGGACTACCAATGTATGTTCTATAATTAACTTTTGAATTAACCCTGTATTGCTCACGATAAATCGAAGTGAGAGGAAGTGTTCGGACAGCAATGTTTGCATCATGTGTAGTAAGTATAATCTTCTTATCTTGTCTAGATAACTCTAAAAGACGTGGAATAATTACATCGTTTATATATTTATGTCCAACTTTGGATTCAGGCTCATCAAGTATATAAACATTTTTTGTATCATCCATTAATTTATAATTTAATAACAACATGGCTTTCTCACCAGGAGAAGCATCGTATATAATATTGTTTTCATCAATAATTCTTGTATTACAGAGAAGTAAATCTGACAAGTCGTTTATATTCCATTGATTAAAGCTTGTTTTAAAATCATTAATTGTACTTTGTTCTAGATCCGAGAATGTATTTTGAACTATTTTATTAATACTTGAAGAATATAACTTAATTCCTTGATGAGTAATTGACTGATTTATATGTTTTGTCGATTTAGGAACATAAGAACTAGGATTTATCGAATATTCGATTTCTCGATAAATTGCCCCTTTGCCTATTATGTTACCTATAGCAGTTTTCTCAAATATTGGTTTTGTTTCCATTGCCAGTTTTATTGAGCATGCAGAATTATAAAGCATATAAGAATTTTCAAATAAAGAGATAAACCCAGTTTGTATAGGTTTAACATGTACTCCTTTTTTATTGACATAAGTCTTCTTAAAAAGTTCAATACTCCATTTTGTTAAAATTAATGAATGATAATCTGCTGTAACTTTAACTAATTCTAACCAAGAATTATTAACTATTTTCTCTAATAATAATTTAAGTTGGTCAATTTCTGTAGATGTTAAATATTTTTCACCTACTAATGTTAGCATTTTATTTTTCGTTTCGATTGTATTTTGGTAATGAACTTTTTCATCCACATACTCTTTTTCATATACTTTTAATGCAACATTAAAAACAGCATTAGCAAACCCAAATTTTACTTCTTTGAGCTTTTCTGAATTCAACCATTTATAATATTCTGATGTTGAAGTAATTGAAACAGTTTTATGACCGTTGACAATTGAAAACTCTTTAGATAAATTATTGTTTGTTAATTTTGATAAATCATTTACTTTAGGTGTATTTATTTTTAATGAGTCAAAATCCTGTAATTTATCACTATCATTTGGAAAGTATGTTGAAACATCATTATATCCCTTTCTCTCAAAATGGTCTTTTATACAAGTTAGAATTAATTCAGTCTTACCTGTACCTTTACCGCCAAAAATAACGTTTATGTCATTATAGATATTTATCTTTAAATTACAATCCGGATATTTCACAGGGTTTATATGAACTTCTTCAGCAAATTTTCCTTTAACAAATGTTTCAATTGTAGGTATATCTTTTTTTAAAAGCTTCAATAAATGATCAAATCCACTAATTAAAATTTTCATTTCAGGTAATCTTGATTCGCTATATTTAGTCCAATCTTTAACATCAGATCCGATAATAGTAGATTTATTATGTGCAATCATAATTCCAGCACTTCTTAAGTTAGAAGGTTCAAGCAATACCGGGACTTTACTAATATTCTTAATAATGTAGTCAATATCATTCTCACAAAGAGAATGTGACTTTGAACCATAATGTGGCACTACTATATATTCACCAGATTTAACAAAATTCAACAAATCATCAATATCCATTTTGAAATCATCTGGTAGAAAACTACCTATTTTTCTATATAAGTTTTCATTGAAAATATGAACATTTTTAGGAGAAGTAATTAACAAACAATGTCCAGAGCTTTCTTTGCCATCAATATCAAGCTCAACTCCAGGAAAAATTATTATATCTTTATCATTATTAGAAAAATCATTATACTGACTTATATCGAAATGATTATGATTTGTAATTGCTACAAAAGACACAGATGAATCTGATAATTTATCTATAAATATTTCTTTGCTAACATTTCTAGTAATTGGATCGCCTGACTTCACTTTTTTGGTATGACAATGTAAATCAATTTTCATATAATGACCTCATTTTTTCATTAATTAAAAGTATACAAATATCAGAATCAATTTTAGTGTAAATATAATATTTATGATCCTATAGCTTGACCGATAAACGCACCAAGAATAATCAAAACTATAGAATAGACCAAATTAGCCAACCAATTACTTTGTATGAACAGAAAAACACTCTGTGGAGTCAATCCATAAATATCAATAAATTTTGAATAATTTCTTAATTCATTATTTAATTCTCTGTCTATTAATGTCTGAAAAATATCAACTTTTCTCAAAGTTGATTGATGAAGTTTTACAAATTCTTTTTTTGTAAAACACTCAGCTTCTTCTTTACCACTTAAAAAGTTCTGTGTTGAAATTTTATTCAGCTTTATCAAATTCTCTAATCTCGGATGACTTATATACTTTGGTCCATACAAATCTATTAAAATATTAGCTAAATCAAATTTATTTTTATTATTTATTACAACTGGAAATCCGCCTAAAACTGTGTATCTATATTCAATTGCTTCAAACCCATAATTTGAATCTCGCATATTCCAATGAACCCAATTATATTCAATATGAATTTTGATAAATTCGAAATAATCATCTAACATTTTTTTCTCTAAAATATCATAATTCTCTTCAATATCCTCAAATTTAATTTTATTAATTTCAGCCATTTTATGGATTGAAAATGATTTTGTTTGTCCTGATTTGAAATATCTAATCGCTATTGAAGTAATTCTTGGAGATCTTCCGTTTGGAATATCATAAAAGCTTTCACATGAATAATGAATTATTAGTAGGTTGCCATTACTCTTGATTAATTCTTTAAGTGTATGTTGTGCATTTTTTCTTAAATTGATTCGATATTTCATAAGTCTCCATTTGCAATTAATTCTTTATTTAAATCATCCAATACCATATCAAAATTACCGAAATTATTATATCTAAAAATAATTTAAACCTTTAAAATTATTACAAAATCTAATCTTTACAAAATATATCTCTAGTATAAATTTTTTCTCTAATATCAATAATATCATTTGTTATTCTATTCGCAACCACAACATCCGAAATAGCCTTAAATTCCTCTAGATTATTTATAACTCTTGAATTAAAGAACTCTGGTTGATCTAAAGCTGGTTCAAATAGTACAACTTCTATACCTTTTGCTTTAATACGTTTCATTACACCTTGAATAGCAGATTGTCTGAAATTATCAGAATCCATTTTCATTGTTAATCGATATATTCCAACAATCTTTGGATTACGTTTAAGAATCATTTCAGCCACATGATCTTTACGTGTACGATTCGCATCTACAATCGCAGACATAATGCTTTGAGGTACATCCGCATAATTAGCTAATAATTGTTTCGTATCTTTTGGTAAACAATACCCACCATATCCAAAAGATGGATTATTGTAATGTGTTCCTATACGAGGATCTAAACCAACTCCATCTATTATTTCTTTTGTATTTAAATCACGTACTTCAGCATATGAATCAAGTTCATTAAAATAAGCTACTCTTAAAGCAAGATACGTATTCGCAAATAGTTTAATCGCTTCTGCTTCTGATGATCCTGTAAATAATAAAGGAATGTCTACTTTGATTGCGCCTTGTTTTAATAGATTCGCAAATACTTTAGCTCTTTCAGACTTCTCACCTACAACAATCCTTGAAGGATATAAGTTATCATAAAGTGCTTTCCCTTCTCTTAAGAATTCTGGAGAAAAGATAATATTATCTGTATCAAACATCAATCTAACTTTTTCAGTATATCCAACAGGTACTGTTGATTTAACTACCATTATTGCGTTTGGATTAATAGATAAAACATTCGCTATAACAGCTTCAACTGAACGTGTATTGAAGTAATTCTTATCTACATCATAATTAGTCGGTGTAGAAATAATAACGTACTCAGCATCTTTAAACGCTATGTAGTTATCCGTAGTCGCAACAAGATTAAGTTCCTTGGTTGATAAATACTCTTCTATTTCTTTATCAATAATTGGTGATTTTCTCTTATTTAGTAAATCAACTTTTTCTTGAATAATATCTAACGCAATAACTTCATTATGTTGCGCTAAAAGGATTGCGTTGGATAATCCAACGTAACCAGCACCTGCTATAGTAATTTTCATATTTTATCCCTTTCTAATGAGTAACTAAACACTTTCTAAAATATCTGCAATTCTTTTACATGCAAACCCATCTCCATATGGATTACTTGCTTTACTCATTTTGATGTATTCACTTTTGTTCTCAAGAAGTAACTTAAACGCATTATAAATATTAGCTTCATTTGTACCCACAAGCTTTAAGGTCCCAGCTTTTATCCCTTCAGGTCTTTCAGTTGTATCTCTCATTACTAAAACTGGTATTCCTAAACTTGGAGCTTCTTCTTGAATGCCTCCACTATCAGTTAGTATTAAGTAAGATTTTGATAAAAAATTATGAAAATCTAAGACTTCTAGAGGCTCAATAATTCTAATTCGATCACAATTTCCAAGAATTTCATTTGCAATCTCTCTTACTATTGGATTCATATGTATTGGATAAATTGCTTTTATATCTGAGTGTTCATCAATTATTCTTTTAATAGCTCTAAACATATGTTTCATAGGTTCGCCTATATTTTCTCTTCTGTGAGCAGTTATCATAATAAGTTTACTATCAGATGCCCAATCTAATTGAGAATGTGTATATTTGGAGCTAACAGTTGTCTTTAATGCATCAATTGCAGTATTTCCAGTTACAAATATACTCGCTTCATCCTTTCCTTCTCTTAATAAATTTTCTCTCGATATATTAGTAGGAGCAAAATTGTATTTTGCAATAATTCCAACTGCTTGACGATTAAATTCTTCAGGATATGGAGAATAAATATCATAAGTTCTTAATCCAGCCTCTACATGTCCAACTGGAATCTGCATATAAAAGCAAGCTAATGAAGTAACAAAGGTAGTTGATGTATCTCCGTGAACAAGTACAACATCTGGATTTACTTCTTTAAGTATAATTCTCATTTTATCAAGTATATTTAAAGTTACATCAAACAAAGTTTGATTTTGCTTCATGATTGATAAATCATATTCCGGTACAACATTGAAAGCACCTAAAACTTGATCAAGCATTTGTCTGTGTTGCCCAGTTACGCAAACTACTGTTTTTAAATTTTCTCTATTTTTTAGTTCAATAACCAACGGACACATTTTAATAGCTTCAGGTCTTGTTCCAAAAACAACCATTATTTTCTTCATATTGTAGATTCCTTTATTCTGTTACTTCTATAACTTTTTAAATATCCAAGCATTAGATCTTTTAAATAATTAACAGTAACTCTATTAAATAAATATGCTAGGAGAACATATATTACTACTCCTACTATAATTTGAATTAAAAATCCAATAAGTAAGTTCATTCTAATAAAATTTATACTTAGAACTATTGCCGCCATAATTAACGAACTTATAAATGAAGGAAAAATATCTTTTAATTGTTCAAGCACTCCATAATTTATAAAACGTTTATTGGGATATAAATTAATTCCTAGAGAAATTACAGTAGTTATAACTTCACCAATTGCAATTGCGAAGATACCGTATTTTAAACTAAAAACCAAAATGCTTAACTCAAGTATTTTTCTTATTATTTCAAGTTTCAAAATAATATCACTATGACCCATAGCTTTTATTGCTTGTAAATTTGCTGTATGGATTGGCATTAACATATATGTAAAAGCACATATTTGAATATATGGTATTGCTAATATCCATTTATCTGTTAAAAGTAGCCTTACTAAAGGTTCAGCAACTACTGCAAGTCCAAACATCATAGGAAATATAATGAATGAACTAACAGTCATTGATCTTCTTACCATCGATTTTATCTTTAAAGTGTTATCTTGCTCATTTGAATATGCAACTAACATTACTGATTGAATCGAACCATTTACATTAGTCATAATAATTTCAGGAAATTGTCTTCCTCTATTGAAATATCCTAACATTTCAGGAGTATAAATCTTCCCAATTAACAGACTTCTCAAATTTAAAAATAACGTATTTGTTAAATTACTTAATAGTATCTTCCAACCATAACCAAGCAAATTTTTAAGTCTTTTAAATGAAAACAATAATTTTGGTCTCCAAGGTATAGTAAACCACATAATAATAACAGTACAAATTTGATTTGAAATCTGTTGAAAAACAAGCGCCCAAACTCCATAACCATTTAAAGCCATTCCAATTCCTATTGTTGCTGATATTAAAATTGAACCAATACTACTCATAAATAGCTTTTTAAATTCCATAGTTCGCGATACAAATGCTACTTGTATAGAATTAACTGCGCCTGTAATAAGTATTAAAGATAATACTCTAATTACCATTATTAGCTTTAATTCATTGTAAAAAATAGCAATATATGGTGCTGAGAAAAACAGTACTAAGTATAGAATGAATGAGGTAAATAAGCTAAATATAAAAACACTTGAGTAATCCAAGTTATCAGTATCTTTTTTTTGAATTAATGAAGTATTGAACCCACCTTGTATAAAAACATTTGCTAAATTTATGAAAACAATAATTAGTGTTATTAGTCCATAATCACTAGGAGACAATAACCTTGCTAAAATAAGTGATACAATAAACCCTACACTTTGAATTCCAGCTCGCTCTAAAAGCTTCCATATAAGTGATGAAAATATTTTTTCTCGATTCATTTACTTTTTATTACCTTTACATCATTTCAAAGAGCCTTTTAAATTTGTACTCCGATTATTATTAGTTAAATAATTTTTTATTCTATATTGTTAATGAAACTTTTACTAATAAAATAAACTTATAATTCCAATATTTTAAAATAACTATTAAATATAACTAAGTTTGTTACAACAATTCAATATTCCAAAGATTACCTAACATCAAGTCATACTCTTCTGGAACTATTTGATCAAATCCACTGCCATTAGTAAACGTCATCTCACCGAAATAAATTCTACCTTCAACATTATATAAATCAACTCTAACTTGGGAAAATCCTTGGCATAATATAGTAACTAATTCAATCATCTTATCGAATTTTTCCGGCTTATTAATTTTGTTTTTATAAATTCCGTATGATGCTTGTGTCCAAGGCTGTAAATTCCAATTCAAATCAAAAACTGTTCGTGTATGTTTCCCAAATCTACCGAGATCCACCCAACAATAATAAGGTTTACTATCAAAACAAATAAATTTATAGTCTTGTAGTTCACCTAAATTTGTTTCTAAGTATTTCTCAGCAATAATCTTACGTTTTATATTTGAATAGTGTAACTCAAACCCAGTTGTATAAGCAAAATCAATTTCCATCCAATTATCAAACATCTGTTTTGATTTCTTCAAGTTGATTTCATTTTTATTTTTAATG
The DNA here is from genome assembly GCA_942492995.1 of uncultured Erysipelotrichaceae bacterium. Classification (GTDB taxonomy): domain Bacteria; phylum Bacillota_I; class Bacilli_A; order Erysipelotrichales; family Erysipelotrichaceae; genus UBA2212. Next base: position 431,825 of record OW818653.1, on the reverse strand, counting down.
ATTAAATTAGTACCTGAACCATGATTGGTTTTTAGAACAAACTGATCTGGTAATGTATTAAAATTTATTTCATTAAAGGAATTCCATACACCTAATAGTGGAATTAAGTATTCTGAGCCTATTTTATTAATTACCCATTCCCTAACAAGATATTTATCTGATAATGTAGTTTTTAATGGATTTAGATTGTTCAACTTCTCCCACTGCATTTTTTCAGTATAAGTTTGTAATTTTTCCCAGTCTATTGTATGCCCAATTCTCTCAAAATACATTTTCGATATAATTTGACGACGTTGCTTAGTGTTTTTCTTTTTTAACCTTTTTATTTTAAATATTTTTATTAAATGTAATAATTGACAATAATAATCATATAACCAAGGAAACAACCTTTTTACTTTATTAATCATTTAACCCCCCAATGAATGCATACTATGTTCTTTTTATATCATCAAAAATTGCTCGCCATTGCGTAGCCCAACGATCAAATGAAAATGAATACTTTATAGAATCATACCCAGCTAAAGCCATTCTTTTGCGTTCAAATGGGTTTTCTATAATTTCTTTCAATACAAAGTACAATTGTTCAACATCACCAGCTTTTACTATTCTTCCATTAAATCTATCTAAAATTACATTTGTCATTCCGCCAACATCAGTACAAATAACTGCACATTGTGCTGACATTGCTTCTAATAAAGATAAAGACGTACCTTCCGAACCAATAGTAGGAACTACAGCAATATGTTTATCAGAATGAATTTCTAATGATTTCTCTGATAAATACTGGGTAAAATGAATTCGATCTTTCCATTTATCAAGCTTTTGATGTAGGAATTCTTCATCTTCTCCTCGTCCAGCAATTGTAATATCAATGTTATCAAATTCTGGCAAAAGTCGATTAATAACTTCAGCAAAAATTCTTGTTCCTCTATGTTTTACAAATCGTCTTGCAAAAATGATTTTCAGAGGAGAATCATTTTTATCATATATTTTTGCTATCTTCGTAAAATTCGGGATTATAATGAAATTATTATTAGGAATATCCACCTGTGTTCTATACCAGTTTTGAAAATTATAGTCCACACATACTATTTTTGTAACATATTTTAAACGTTGATTCTCCATAAACGAAAATCGAGCTTTTGACAAAAACATATGTAAACTATTACGACTCTTTTCTTTAGGGATATCCCAATTAATTCCATGTTGAATTGATATACTGTTTAATGCATTATTTCGAATAGTTAATATATGATCAGCGAAAATTAATAGATCATTAATTCTGTCAAAATCGCTTTTTAAATAATCAATAACAACTTTAGTTTTGTATCTTCCATTAACTTTCGCATTTGGAACACTTATCACATCGCAATTATGGATTCTTTTTTCATTCATTGAATTATTATCGCCATATTGAAATATATTACATTTATATCCAGACTCTATTAAAATTGGAATCAAATTTGAAATATATGTTTGAACTCCACCTGAAACAATATGATCTGATTCAAAATCATAATATCTTTCGTATATAATAAATGCTCTATGTAAATTATTACTCATTTTAACTTACCTCAATAATGCGACGTTGTTTCTTAATAATTTTTGCATTTCTGATTTCTTTTAAACTAAAACCTAAAAGAAAAAACAACGTATATTCCATGTATCGTCCACCAAAGATGCCTTTTACAAACACTAAACATCCAAACATAATTAACCATCTTTTCGCTAATTCATTGTTTGAAACATATAAAGCTTTCAAATATTTCACAATATATCCAACTATCATAATTGAACCCAAAATTATTCCAAAATGAAATACTATTTCTAGGTAAATATTATGTGCTGAATAATAACCTAATGGCCATTCACCATAAACTCCATAACCAAAAATTGGTTGTTCCCATAGTTTAATTAATAGATTTTGAGTAATATCTAATCTTCCTGAAGTATAAGAAATTATTTCACCATTAATCAGATAATCTATAACTCGAGTTGATACACCATTATTCATAAATCCAACTCTGATAATAGATAAAAAATTCAAATACAGGGGCGAATAAAAGAATAATAAAATAAAACCTATTGCTATCAAAAATAAGAATATTTTTTTGATTTTATCAATTTTTAAACTGATCCAAAATGATACAACTATATAAAAAAACAGAATTACAATCGGTCCTCTTGTACCCATAGCAAATGTATAAATGATTCCTAAAATTGAACAAAATATAGAAAATAACTTCCTTTCCCTAAATGCATATTCTATTACAATCATTATATTAGGTAGTAATAAATAGGACCAATACATACTATATCCAACATTATCACCACCAAGATTTCTTCCAGAACTAATGAAATAGAAAACATAAAGTATATTAATAATTATAGCAATGCAACTAAATAAATATACTGTATTTATTGTTTGGTCTTCAGCATAAAAACTTAAACCGATAAAAAAGAATGGAACACATGGCAAAATTTGAGAAGTTAATGAAGAGGCAATATAGGGATAGTTATTTGGGTAAAAAATTGTTGTAATAAAAACTGAGATTACAAAAAAAAGTATTAATAATAAATCATAAATCTTGATGAATTTTAAGCGTTTCTTATTAAAAGATAAAGTAAAAAGTGTTATATATAAAATTGGAAAGAAAAAATATTTAAATGATGAAATTAAAGGAATTCTATCAATTACATATACAAAATATGAAAACAATGTTTGATGACAAAACAACACTGCAATTAGTATTGAAAATACCATATCTTGATTAATTTTAAAACCTTTTTTAGAATTCAATACTATATCATTCATTATTTTCACCTTTTAAATTAATACTAATTTATTATTGATTGATTTGTCTTTTTATAACACTTAATTTTAACAAAAACGACATAATAGAATAAGAATGTATTTTTGAGAGTACTAATAAACTTTTTTGGTATAAACTATCAGCTTCAAATAAACCAAATCTGGAAATATGAAGTTTTCTACACATTTCTTTTAACCAATATTTACGTGTAAAGAAATTTAATTTCATTCTTGGTGAAAAAGATAATTCTAATACTTTAATTGACTTAGAAAGAATTTCCTTTTTAACTAATAAATGTGTCTTAAAATCATCTTTGTTCCACGAACATATTGTTTCATTCCAAATTTTGTGAAGTCCTATAACTGACTCGACATAATCTAACGGATATTTTCTCCATTCATGTTGAATAGTATTTTGATAATATATATAGAGTACTTCAGGTATAAAAACTACATTCTTTGAATAACACATATACCTTGATATAAAACCTTCATCTTGATGTCTTTTTAACAAAGGGAAAAGTATATTATTTTCCCGTATTTTATCTCCATCAAAAAACTTGTTCCATGGAGCACCTTGAATGCTAAAACAATTTTGCATATTAAAATAATCTTCATAATTATATCTTATAATGTCACCTGTATTTGAGAAATTTAAATATTTTTTTTCGAAAATTATTTCATTTTTATGTGTTCTACATTGATATCCAAATACAACCAAATCATTTTCTCCATGATTCATTGATGAAACTAATATAGAAATTGCTGTGGATTCAAGTTTATCATCTGCATCGGGGAAATATAAATATTTCCCTTTACTTAGTTTTATACCAAAATTCCGAGCTGAACCTGAGCCCTGATTTACTGTATGTTGAACAATTACTCTATTATCTCTAGATGCTAAAGTTTTACAAATATCAAAACTAGCATCTGTTGACCCATCATCAATAAGTATTATTTCAATATTATAGTAATCCTGTAAAAGTAATGAACTTATTGATGACATTAATGATTTTTCCATATTATAAATAGGAACTATTATACTTACTAAATCAGTCATTTATATGCACCATCATATACTCCTCTATTTTTAATTTTCATGTAACTCCTAATAAAGCACGATGGAATATAAAAACAAATATAAGTAATTAGTACTCGACTTTTTGGAATTATATTTATGTTAATTAGTTTCATTTTCTGTTTTGCTGTCTGATTATTTCCAATAAAAATATATGATCTAACCACTTGTAATTTAATTAACTCATTCTCAACTACTAAACTATTTTTTACACTTTCTTTTATTGTTAAATCATTCATAAACATTGACATACGATTTAATGGATCTACATCGAAATTTCTTGTATAAATTTTTGTTGCTTCACTTCCGTCTCTATTTCGTTTGACTGTTACATTGTCGCTTAACAGAACACCTGAGTGTATATAAATTCGTTTCCACATATCAGTATCTTCACCTAAGCTCAAGCGCTCTTCAAACATTCCATATTTTGCAAACATATCACGTTTAATACAAACACATCCAGTCCAAATAACTTCAGATTTTTTTTGTTTCACTTCAAGTAAATTTTCAATATATTCAATGGCTCCAGTTGTATTTGGCCTTATTATTTTATTAGAATTTCGCAAGCATAGTGAGAACCTAGTTGCAAAAAAAACTTTATCTAAATTTATAGCAATAAGATTTGATAAATGTTCTAAATGATTTACCATATATTCATCATCAGCATCAAGAAAACATATATAATCGCCTAATGAATTTACAATTCCTGTATTCCTTGCATTAGAAACACCATGATTGCTTTGATTTATTAATTTTAGACGATTATCTTTAAATAATTCTATGCAATTAAGAGTGTTATCTTTAGAGCCATCATTAACAACTATTAGCTCGAAGTCCGTAAATGTTTGATTTAAAACACTTAAAATACTTCTACTTATATATTTTTCCGCATTAAAAGCTGGGACAATTATTGAAAATAACATATTTCACCTCTGTTAAATTAAAATATAATTAAAATCAAGTTATAAAATAAAATATTAGTATTGATGATTTAATTTTCATTAAATTCAAATAAGTCACTAATAATATATAAAAAAATGGTTTAGTTAATATAATTGATTATATTTTTTTAAAAACCTCAAAATTTATATTAATTTAACAGGAATCAAATTCTACATTACGTGAATTTTAATATTTTAAAATCTCAATATTTGATAAATCTTGTTGATTTTCATGAAAACTTTCTTATCACAATTAATCTTTTTTAGCAATTTTGATTCCTCTTAAAATTAACTTAAATGCACTAAATAAATCCTTGTCAACTTGAAACTTACTCATATGCTTAATAATATAATATATACCAAAAAAAATCGAAAATTTATGATTTAAATAATAAAAGAATACACCTTTATCTATAAAATATTTATCGTTAAAACCTTGATACCATGAAGAAGATTCTTGAGAAACATATCCAATGATAGAAGGATTTGTGATTACTTTCATTTTATGTTTTATACATTCCGCAATAAATAGACTATCTTCGCCTGCACTATATTTCGCTCCCCCTCCAAAAAGTGGAGAGAAATATACATTTTTCTTTACCAATGATTTTCGTTTTATAGCTATTTTAACTGCACCATATCTTAAACAATTATAGAAATGAACTCTACTTTTTTTATTAATAATATATGTAGGTCTATTTATATTTTTGCTTGGAACATTAAATAAAATCATGTCAACATCTGGATTTTCTAAAAATGCATTTATAACAATTTGATCGTAATTATTTACATACTCTATATCTTCATCTGCAAATAGTAAAATGTCAGCTTCCGCTCTCAATATCGCATTATTCCTACTTAAACCTACTCCTCTTTCATTAAATGTAAAAAATCGAATTTTACTGTTTTTATAGAAAAATTCATTGAATTTGACATCATTACTTTGATTAATAATAATAGCATTAGTATTCAAATTCATTTTCTCTACAATACTATAATCAGTTTGATTCATTACTGAAGCTAAAACTTCTATTTTCATAATTGATTTATCCTTTATAGTCTCCAAAAACAATAATTTTTAGCTCGAATTTCTTCATCATTCAAAATACTTTTGATATCAATAATAACTTTTTCTTCATTTGGACAATTTAAAAACATCGAGTCAATTTGTTCAATATCCATATTCTTGAATGTTTCATGTGCTACAGCAAAAATTACACAGTCAGCATTCTTAATCTCGCTTTGATTAGTTAACTCAATATTATATTCATGTTTAGCATCCGATTGATTTACTTCAGGATCAACTATTATTGGATTAATACCATACTCATTTAAGCTATGAATTATATCTATTACTTTTGAGTTCCGTAAATCTGGTGTATTTTCCTTAAATGTTAAGCCAAGTATTACAACTTTCGATTTACTTACAATTTTATTTGTTTGAATTAATTTCTTTATGATAACATCAGCTATAAATTTTCCCATTCCATCATTAATTTTTCTTCCTGATAATATGATTTGACTATGATAGCCTAGCTTTTCAGCTTCATATATGAAGTAATATGGATCAACCCCTATGCAATGCCCACCTACTAATCCAGGAGTGAACTTAAGTGCATTCCATTTTGTATTCATTGCATCAATAACATCTTTTGTATCAATATTCATTTTATCGAATACCATCGCCAATTCATTCATAAATGCAATATTTATATCTCTTTGACTATTCTCAACAACTTTTGCAGCTTCTGCGATTTTAATTGATTTTGTTCTATATACACCAGCTTCAATAATTAACTCATATATTTTCGCAATTTCATCAAGTGCATTAGCATCAGTTGCTGATACTAACTTCATAATATTTTCCAATCTGTGAATTTTATCACCAGGATTTATCCGTTCTGGCGAATATCCAACTTTAAAATCATACCCACATTTCAAGTTTGATTCTTTTTCTAGAATGGGAATACAAACATCCTCTGTAACTCCTGGATAAACAGTTGACTCAAAAACTATTATTGAACCTTCTTTCAAATTTCTACCAACAATTTTACTCGCGTTAATAACTGGTTCCAGATCAGGAGTCTTATCAAGATTTATTGGTGTCGGGACAGCAATAATTATAAACTTCGCTTCACTTATTTTTTTTTCGTTAGATGTAAAATCAACTAATGTTTTAGTAATGACATCATTACCCACTTCATTTGTTGGGTCAATACCTGATTTGTATAAATCGATTTTATTTATATTTAAATCGAAACCAATGACTTTAACTTTTCTAGCGAATGAAACTGCAATTGGCATTCCAACATACCCTAATCCTACTACTGCTATTTTATCAAAGCCGTTAACTATACTTTCATAAAGTTTCATATTTTCCCTTTCAATCAAATATTTTGAAAAATTCCAATTAAAGATCCAATTCCATATGAAAAATGGAAAATAGGAAGTAATATCATCGAGATCAATTTTATTCTTATTTTGTTTTTAATTGTATTGAAGAATAAGACTCCAACAAATAAATATGCACTTAGTTCGATAATTAGTAATATTAAGAAAAAAAACGAAAAGAAACTTAATATCAATAACATTAATATCGTTAATACAAATAACATAGGTATAAAGTGTCTTAATGACATAGTACCTGGACATAGCTTCGATGTAAGAATATTCCACTTTCCATTCTCATAACTTTGACTAATTATACTTTTTAAAGTATTTCTACAAAAATAAGTGAGTTTAATTTCAGAGTTTAGATAAACTTTTCCACCTTTTTTTCTAATTCGGTAATTTAATTCATAATCTTGGTTTCTTGTTAATCGTTCATCAAAAAAACCAAACTTATGAAACGTTTCTCTATAAAACGTTCCAAATGGAACTGTGTCAACAAAGCCTGAATTGGCATTAGTTCTAAAGGAAGAATTACCAACTCCAAATTTCGAAGAAAGGACTTCTGCAAAAGCTTCGCCAATTAAACCAATCCCTTTAGTAATAGCTAAACCTCCAACATTATCTGCATTAATTCTTTTTATCGTACTAATACAACTACTAATATAATTCTCTGGATACTCACTATGTGCATCCATTCTTACAATAATTTCACTTTTTGAATCTTTTATTCCAATATTCATTGCATAAGGAACAGTTTTTTTGGGGTTATCGAAGATTTCTATTAATTCCGGATACATCCTAATATAATTATTTATTATTTTCTTAGTATTATCTAAAGAACTTCCATCAATAAATATTATCTTCAAATCAGTTTTAGGATAATCTTGATTCAATAATGATTGAATAAATTTTTCAATGTATTTTTCTTCATTTCTGATAGGGATTAAAACTGTAACTGATTGCTTATTTTGTAACATATTTTTTTTTACCGTGTATAGAAATCAATTCATTTGATTGTTTAAATAATAATTCATATTCTTCTTGATTTATATTATTAATCTTCATCAAATGATCTCCTAAATCTAATCCTGTTTCATAGCCTGCTTGAGAGATGTCTTCTTTTTTAAAGACTTTAAAAAATGTTGAGATAACAATTCGTATATCGTTTAATAAATGAATATCTTTGATATATTCCAAATCAATTCTTAACTTATTCTCCCAAGTAATACTATTTCTTCCACTAACTTGTGCTAACCCTGTTAATCCAGGCCTTACAGTATGTCGTTTACGCTGTTCTGGAGTCATAAACACCATATCTTTTACAAGTTGAGGTCTAGGTCCTACTATACTCATATCACCTTTGATAATATTAAAAAGTTCTGGTAATTCATCAAGGCTAGTTGATCTAAGCCATTTACCAAAACTAGTTAATCTTTCACTATCAGATAGTAATTCCCCATTATTATCCTTTTTGTCAGTCATTGATCTAAATTTATACATTGTAAATATTTTCTCATTTAGACCAGGACGTTTTTGTTTAAATATAATTGGTGTTCCAAGTTTAATTCTTACTAAACAAGCGACCATTAGTAATACTGGGCTAAGTATTACGATCGCAATTAGTGATAATGTTAAGTCTAATGGACGTTTGAGGTATTTTTTGTATAGCATTTATTTCCACAAACCTTTGATTATTTGACAAACTCTTGTTAATTCAGCGTCTGTCATTTTTGTATCTGAAGGTAAACAAACTCCATTTTCGAATAGTTGATTACTAACATTTGAACCAATATAATCGAATTTTTCGAATATAGGTTGTAAGTGCATGGGTTTCCACACAGGTCTTGATTCAATATCTTCTTTTTCTAAGGCAAGCATTAAATCTAATGGTTTTACATTTTTCGTTAACTGGATACAGCTTAACCAACAGTTAGGAGTATTCCATTCATTTATTGGCATAAGTTCTAAACCATCAAGATTGCTTAATTCATTCTTATAAAAATTAAAAATATAACGTTTTTTGTTTATACGTTGATTAAGTACTTTTAATTGGCCTCTACCAATTCCAGCTACTACATTACTCATACGATAATTAAACCCAATTTCATTGTGTTGATAATGTCTCGCATTTTCTCTTGATTGAGTAACCCAGAAACGCACTTTTCGAATCATTTCTTCGTTATTTGAGACTAACATTCCACCACCTGAAGTAGTAATAATCTTATTCCCATTAAACGAAAAAATTCCATAATCTCCAAACGTACCAGTTGCTTGACCTTTATAACTTGTTCCAAGTGATTCAGCCGCATCTTCAATTAGAGGTACATTATGTAAATTACAGATTTCTATGATTCGATCAAGATTTGCGGAAAGTCCATAGAGGTGTACAATGATAACTGCTTTAGGATGTGGATATTTCTCAAAAGCTTTCTCTAACATTTCTGGATCCATATTCCATGTTTCGAAATCGCTATCGATAAATACAGGTGTCGCATTCTGATAAATTATTGGATTAGCTGTTGCGGAGAATGTTAAGGATTGACAGAACACAATATCATCTTGCTTAACATCTAATGCTTTAAGAGCCATATGAATTGCGGCAGTTCCTGTTGTTAATGCAGCCGCATGTTTTATCCCGACTCTATGTGCAAATTCTTTTTCGAACTCATTTACATTTGGCCCTAAAGGCGCAATCCAATTTGTATCAAACGCTTCTTTTATATATTCCATTTCATAACCTTCATCACTCATATGAGGTGAAGATAACCAAATTTTATTATTCATTTTAACCCCCTCTATTCTTCCATACTCGGAACTAATCGTTTAAGATTATTCTTTAAATTGCTTATCTCGTATTGGCTTTCTCTAATATCTAATATGATTTCATATACTTCATCGAATGGTATTTCAGATGGTTTTGCGATCATGATGCCAGGTTGATGTGTACATGCTAATCCTTCTTCTTCAAGTAGAAGTTCTTCATATAATTTCTCACCAGGTCTTAAACCAACAAATTTAATTGGCATTTCTTCTTCGGTATAACCAGAGAGTAATATGATTTGTTTCGCTAGATCCACAATCTTAACAGGTTCACCCATGTCTAATACAAATATTTCTCCACCCTTCGCTATAGCTCCAGCTTGGATAACTAAACGAGAAGCTTCAGGGATCGTCATGAAATAACGTGTGATATCTGGATGTGTAACTGTAACAGGTCCACCAGCTGCGATTTGCGATTTAAACAAAGGAATTACTGATCCATTACTGCCTAATACATTGCCGAATCTAACTGCCACATATTCTGTTTTACTACGTTGATTTAAGCTTTGAATAATGAGTTCTGCGATGCGTTTAGTCGCACCCATGATGTTTGTAGGATTAACTGCTTTATCAGTAGATATGAGTATGAATCGTTTAACATCATTCTCATGTGCACATAACGCTACGTTAAGTGTACCCATGACATTATTTTTGATTGCTTCTGATGGATGATCTTCCATGAACGGTACATGTTTATGCGCTGCCGCATGGAATACGATACTTGGGTGATATTGTGCAAATATTCGACATATACGTTCTTTATCACGTACACTCGCAATAATAACTTCGATATCTTTTTCAGGATATTGACGTTTTAATGCTTGTTGAAGATCATATGCATTATTTTCATAGATATCAAGAATTAATAGTTTCTTAGGATTAAACTTAATTAATTGTCTACATATTTCAGAACCAATCGAACCACCACCACCGGTAATAAGTACGACTTGATTCTCAATGAATTGATTAATGCCACTAATATCTAACGTAACTTCATTACGTCCTAATAAATCGACAATATCAATTTGTCTTAATATCGATAAATCAGCTTTTTGATTATCCATTTCAGAGATATGCGGTAAAGTTTTTACGGTACAACGTGTTCTTTGACAAATCGCAACAATCTCTTTAAGTCGATCTTTATTCATGGATGGAATCGCAATAACAATTTCATCGATATGTTCATTTGTGACTAGATGTTCAATATCCTTGGTAGTACCTTTAACTCGTACACCATGAACCATTGTATTTTGTTTCCACACTGCATCATCCACAATAACTACAGGAATCGCATTTGCATATGAACTAATCTTTAACTCTTTAATAATTGCAGCACCAGCATCTCCAGCGCCTACAATCATTACTCGTTTATTATTCGTTTTATTTCTTAATTCTGATTTAACTCGTCTTAGATATCTGTACGATAATCTTGAAGTAGAAACTCCCATTACTGTTAGAATATACGCAATGATCATGACTGATTCTGGCATATTCCAATGCATGATAAGAATTAATGCATACTCTAAACCAAATGCGAATGTAGTTGATAACACAAGTTTCGCTAATTCATTAATACTCGCATATCGCCATAGACTATGATATAAACCCATCCAGTAATAACATGCGATTATCGTAATGGTAAAACTCCACCACGATAGATTAAATACATCCATAAATACCGAAGGTACAAATCCTTCAAATCGTATAATTAACGCAAAATAATACGCTATATTAACGATAAGTACATCGATAATTACAAGTACCAGTTTCCTAAATAAGGAATTCATAATTTCACCCCCCAAAGGTATAAAATCCCATAAAAAAAAGCAGCTACGCCCACAAAAGGTAACCTCAGTGACGTACTGCTATTATCATAAAGTTTGTTTAACGTGCCCCCGACAACGATTAATTCAAGCTCTAATTTTGTATCTTCTCAATGACTTCACAATCTAAAGTAATTCTTTGGATCTGATCAAACATCGTAAGCTCTACTTCCACACAACGCTTATGACGATTTACTTTCTTAATCTCGCTCTCATGACCCATTAATGGACCTTCAATAATACGAATCTGATCACCAACAATAAATCCTATTGAAGATTCAATCACAAACTTATCATTACAGAATGATTCTATCCAAACTCTTTCGTGAGGTAATACCGTATCAATCTCTCTATTCTCATACCTAAGTAATCGAATAAATCCTTTAATTGGTTTCACATAAATATTTAAATATGTTAGAAACTCGAAGACGTCATGATTTGTTTCGATAAATACATAACCTCTAAACAAAGGAACATATTTACGAATCTTAATTCCTTTACGAATCCAAATTCTAATTTGTTTCGGCGTAAACGCATGGAAGTCTTCCTGTTGGATTAAAGATATTACTTTATCCTCTTGCCCACTCACTACCTGTATCACGTGCCAATGCTTAATAGTATGACCCCCCTCAAACTACGATTAATTGTAACAACAAAGTTTTGCGATTTCCACATACTATGAGTGTAATAATGAACAATTCCATCAAATTTTGGCTAAAAATTACGAATAAAAAATTCGAGTACACGTTTATACCCTCGTGATATTTTTCGCATAGAAATTAAGTCTTCGTTCTGTGATAAACGATATGGATTAATACGATGTAATAAATCTGCACACTCTTCTCCCATATATCGTTTAATAATCGAGTAACTATCATCAAGGATTAATCGTCTTTGTCCATCAGGACGATGAGCGTCAGATGATATGATATGTACAAGATTCGCATTAACCAGTTTAAAGGCAATCTTACGATGAATCGGATTCTGATTAGGCAATAATGACGTCCTGTTGATTTGTAGATAATAGCCCTGCTTAATCCATTTATACGCCATTTCAAACGCTTCATTCACATCATCGAAGTAACGTTCTGGATGAGCGATTACGATTTTAATGTTTTGACTCTGTAGCTCATTTAACGCATCATTGATAATTCCAAAATGCATATTCTTACGAACAAACTCGATTAGTAAATAATCCGTATCTTCGTAACAAATAAATTGCTTATTATCGATTGCACTTAAACACTCTGAATTTATTTGAAACTCTGAACCAAGTTTTACAGTAATTGGTACATTATTTTCTTTGATTAATTGTTTTAAATGAATATACGCATTATTTATTTGATCAACCGTCGGATTATACTTACCACCTGGAATCATATGCGGAGTAACAAAAACAGTTGAAATATTACTTTCAACTGCATCGTAAAGCATCTTTAAACTATCTTGATCATTCTTTGCGCCATCATCAATTGGTAACACATGATTGTGAAGATCAATTAACTTATTCATTAAAGTGAATCTCTCCTAATACAGGTAAGTTTAATAACTTCTCCGCATCATAACGTGTTTGAATTGTACGATTAAGCAACATCTTTAATAACGCAATCCCAACACCTAACATAAAGCCTAACATTGTCCCAATTACGACATTCAATGTACGATTTGGTCCAACCTTTTGACGATTAACTTGTGCTTTATCAATAATCTTTAAGTTATCAATTTCCATGATATCGCTAACTTCCATAATAAACACATTAACTACTCGATTAACTAAATTAGCAGATAACTGTGGATCTGTTGTGACTGCAGTAAACGATATAATCTGTGTTTCACCAACCGATTTAATGGTTAATGCTTCACTGATTTGTTTCTTACTTAAACTATCTTTATACGATGGCCAAACTTGATCCAATACAGTATTACTCTTCGCAATTTCAGTATACGTCGTAGTTAACTTTTGGTTCGTTGTAATATCACTTGCACTAACTTGATTTTCTTTAACCGTTGGTTGGATAAATACCGTAGATTCACTACTATACGTCGGTTCTACAAAGAATGTCGTATAGGCAAATGCTAATCCAAAGCCTAGTATACTTAATCCTATAATTAAAAAAAGATTGTCGATGAAGAGTTGAAATAACTCTAATAAATCAATCTCGTCATTAAAATCATCTTTGTATTGTGAATGCGTCATATGTCCCCCTATATTAAATATCGGTTTCATTCTAGCACGGTTCTTTTGTAAAATAAAGACAAAGTGATTTACAATAAAGTTCTAAACCACTATAATTCAAATGAGCATTGGGGGACATATGACAGATATTAAATTGCCAAAATTAGATTTTGAATCTAAACATCAGAATTATAAACAAGACGAATTAGAATCTTATAAGCTACTTAGAACGAATATTGAATTCACATCAATCGATACTGATATTCAAATATTAGCTGTTACAAGTTCCGATTCTGCAGAGGGTAAAACCACAACTTCGATTAATCTAGCGAAGGTAATGGCAGCCCAAAAGAATCGCGTATTACTCATTGATTGTGACCTTAGAATTCCAGATGTACATAAGACATTGAAACTAAGTAATCGATTAGGTTTAACAAACGCATTACTCAATCATGAATTAGATATAACTGCTTTAGCGAAATATATCCAATCGGTTAAAGTACCAAACGGTATAAATGATCTATTCGTAATGACTTCAGGTAGTACAATTCCTAATCCGTTAGAAGTACTTTCTAGTAAACGTTTTAAAGAATTATTAAACACATTGAAGGAACATTTCAACTTTATCGTTATTGATGCGCCTCCAGTATTACCGATTGCGGATGCGATTCCAATCAGTTTAGCCAGTGATGGTGTACTCTTCTGCATCGCGTCACATCAAACCCAAAAAGAACGAGCTGTGACTGCAGTTACACAACTTCAACGTGCGAATGCGAATATTATTGGGACAGTTCTAACAATGATTCCAAGTTCTAAGAACAGATATTATTACTATAACTATCGTTATTCAAAGAATTCAAAGACACCGAATACATTAGGTCATAGTATGAAACTTAAGAATCGTAAACGTCGCCAACAAGGGCTATAAACACTTAACACATTAGATTCTAATGTGTTTTTTAGGTAATATGAAAAATAGAAAAATTGACTATAGAAAAATAGTAAGAATAAGTTTTGAAACGTACAATCTGTATATCCCGATGATTACGTTCTTTTTACCGATGGATCAATTCTTTCTATTCGGTGGAATAGCCTGTTTATTTATATTACTGAATGTAAAAGAGTTTGTGAAAGTATTACTGTATAAACAGAATTATATCCTCTATTTATTCAGTTTATATATGACATTACTAGCATACTTTAACAACAATACTCTAGGTTTAATCGCATCATTCTTCTTATGGTTAGTCACAATCTATACAACGTATGTTAGGTACAAACTCACAAAGATTCGATTTGAATTAATGATGATTATTTGTGGTTTAGGTTCCATGTTAAGTCTGTATTATACAACCGTTGATTTCTATACGACATCAACGTATAAACTGTACTTATTCTTTATGGAATACATCTTAATCCCCTATCAGTTTATTACAGGAATAGCTGAAAACTTTAGATCGACAAGTACATTTATTAACCCGAATTTCTATGGACACATTAGCGCATTTATTGCGTTGGTAAGTGTTTATTACATAATCGATAGTATTTATAAATTTAAACAGAATTGGAAATTATACAGTGTTAAATTCTTATTCTATTGTGTTGTGTTAGTCGTTAATTTAATTGGCTTACGCTTAACAGAATCACGTTCAGCATTCATAGGACTCGTTATAGGACTCATATTCTTGTTTACAGTGTATGACTTCAAATTATTCTTTATCGTTGTTATACCGAGTTTAATCTTCGTATATGCGAATCCAGAATTACTCCTAAAAGTATTCCCAAGAGTTGAAACAGTAAGTCTATCAGCTGGAGTACGTATCGATTTATATCTAGCCGCAATTAATGAAATAACCCATAATATATTCTTTGGGAAAGGCTTATATACCATGGCATACATTATCGAAGACTATGGAATGAAGTACCAAATCCATGCCCATAATTTAATTCTAGAAGTATTCTTAAGTTCAGGTTTAGTTGGATTTATACTATTAACTTGGCATTTCATTGTCCCATTGTTTAAACCAATTGAAGAATGGATAAAAAAAGATCACCCATATATGCCATTGGTGATCGGTATCTGTGCGCTTGAAATTGGGAATGGATTTACGGATGCGGTTATTGTGTTCCCTCAAACGTTTATTCTTATTAGCTTAGTATTCTTTAGTTTGGAGGTTAAGCATGAAATTCATTAAACGATTAGAGATTATTATGTTATTTGTAATACTGTTTATTAGTTTCATTTATCCATTACTGTATAGTAATGAATTATTAACAGAAATATTTGAATTTATCGGACTTCAATAACACCTTCAATGGTGTTTTAATTTGGTATAAAAAAGAACAGATAAATCTGTTCAGTAATTAATCTTCCTTCTCATTATTTTGATAATGAGTCTTATCATATTCAATCGTTTCTAACTGATCGATTTTTAATACATAGATAATTAACCCAATATACAATGGAGTTAAACCACTAATCAAAGCCCATTGGTACGGGTTTTTGATATGATGATTAACCGCATGTTTATACACACTTATACCGATTAATGTAGGTGCTATAAAAAACGCAACAACCACTACACTAATTAATAAAGTAAGTATGAATATGTTATCCATTTTATAATCCGATCTGGTTTAATACACCATAAGAAACAATTAACATTATACCTAACGCGATAAATACTCCTAACGTAATCGCAATCATTGCCTTCTTACGGTCCATTTGTAGTGTTTCCGCAACCAACGCACCTGTCCAAGCACCTGTTCCTGGTAATGGTATACCAACAAATAACATTAATCCAATAAACTCCATATTCTGTAAACCTTTACTCTTATGTAGAGCACGTTCACGTAATTTAGTGATAAAATTCGTTAATATATTATGTTTTACTAGGAATGCTAAGATTTTTTCGATAAAGAATAAAATAAACGGAATGGGTAATAAGTTCCCAATCACCGCAATAATAGATGTTGTCCATAAAGGTAAGCCTAACCAATAACCCGCTAATACACCTCCTCTTAATTCAAGAATTGGTGTCATCGATATAACAAATACTAATACTTCTTTATTTAACCAAGAAGCATAATGAATAATAAACTCAACTAATTTCTCCGTCATGAGTTGTCCTTTCCAAATTCTCAGGGTTTCTTAAGAAAATAAACCCAATTACTGCCCCAATCACATTGAGAAGCGCATCATCCACATCGAAGGATCCACTCATACTAATAAACTGTAAACCTTCAATTAACAACATAATCAATACCGTAATAAAGATGAAAAACACTAAATTCTGAAATCGTTTATTCAATCGTGGTAAGAAGAATCCAAATGGTGTAAGTAACAACATATGTCCACCGATATTCACAATAATGTTACGCATACCTGTCGCATAATTCATTGTTTGTAAATATCTAAAGATGGTATTAAACAAGATAAGATTCAAATGATCACTCTGTTGTTTAATTAATTCAGGAAATCCACCTCTCGCAATCCATGATAAATCAAATGTACGATTGTATAAGAATAACACATAAAAAAGACTCATAAGATACAGGATGAATAATGTATGTATCGGTTTCATCTTCATCTTACTTGCCTCCAACGGTTCTATTCTAACAAATATTAACTAAAACTTCAAAATGTGACTTCGACTTGTAATATCGTCTTTAATGATTCTTGTTTAGTCTTCCTAAAATCACTTAAATATATCTCACGATGGATATGCGAAACACGTTTTAAACCATTACTATCGCAGTATTCTTGTATCTTATTGAAACTTACTGGTTCTGTATCAAATGAACCAATATGCATGATTTGTACGACTGGTGTTGGTAATGTTACATGCCAATAAACATCTATTATGTTCTCATTCTTATGTTTACTTACATCAACTGCTTGATTGAAGAGTTCTTCAGTCATAAAAAATGGTTGACGAATCATAATCGTATAAACTAACTCATCTTTATTAAGTGTCGTTTCTAATCGACCCTTCTCACTTAAATCCCATACACCTTCTAATGGATAAACTGTATAATCATAATAATCTTTTATCATTACACCTTTTCTAGGAAACATCTTTAAGGTATACGCTAACGTAAATAATGATTCAATCTTATTCGAGAATTCCTCTGTATTCGGATTCCCTTTTCCATTTATCGCAATATAACTTAAACTTGGTACTTCAACTCTTCTTGGCGTTACTTTTGGATCATACAATTCTTTTTCATGTTTACGATATTCATGTTTGATCGTCATACCGCATTGTACTCATCTTTCGTCATTGAATATAAAGCACTATCTAAAATTACCCCATCAAAACGAACCGTAGACTGTCTCTGTAATCCTTCATATTTAAATCCCGCATTCTTTATAACAGATGCGGATTGATTATTAAACGGATAATGATACACCGATATAAGTTCTAAATTAAGTTCATTAAGTCCATGATTTAATAACGCATGAACTGCCTCTAACATTAAACTCTTACCCCAATAGTCTTCACTTAAAACATAGCCTAACATACGTGAATTTGGATTATCCCGTTTACGATCATTATGTAAACCAATTGAACCAATCACTTTATTATCCTGTTTATGTACAATCGCCCAAACTTCAGTACTTTCTACAAATGACTTTAGTATTTCCTGACTTTCTTCTAAACTTGTATGTGGTTTCCAACCTGCCATTGGACCTACTTTATCATTCTTCGCATACGCATAAAAATCATTTAAATCAGTTGGTAAAAAGCCACGGAGTGTAAGACGATTTGTTTCAATTACTTGCATAGTTCTAATTTCCTCACATAAATATTAAGTATAAGATTAATCCCCAAACTAAAAGTATGACTATAATAAACCAATTCATTTTAGGCAATTTATCCCACATGCCTTCAGACTCTAGCATCGCTTGATCTAGAATCGATTTAGGTATTAACTTTATCGTCACATAAATCATTAACGGTAATAGGATAAGATCATCTAGATACCCTAATACTGGTATAAAGTCTGGAATAAGATCAATTGGAGATAGTGCATAACCAAGAGTTAGTAAGGCAAAAACTTTCGCAAGAATCGGTGTTTCTTTCTTCTTCATTGCGATCCATAAAGCTGGAATCATTTTCTTGATTGTCTTTGCGTTTTCTTTAAGGTTAAACATATGATTTATTGTATCATACACAAAACCTTATTCATTTGATAATCGGTTATTGACCCTTCTTCTCAGTCAATAATGATTTAATCTTCTTGTATATCTCAGCACCTTTTTTCTCTTCATATGTTTTTACAAGTGCGCTATAAATTCCTTGTTTAGTTTTATATTTATCAATAATTTGAATTATTTCATTCACATTATCTTTGAAACTACTTTCTTTCAAAACTGATTGAACTGTATTCTTCATTTGGTTTTGAACTTCTTGTTCAATCTTTAATGAAATATCAGAAACCAGTGTAACTAAAGCATGTTTAACAGGACTCTTTTTCCAAAATTGTTCCAAGGTTTCAAATCCTTTATCCTTTGACACAATATAGTATTTTTCTTCCGCATGATTCGCTATTAGAAATCCAAGATACGATGATAATTGAAAATCTAACGCATTCTTTGAACCATTCTCAACTTTGAGATATTCTATCTTAGCCTTTGTTTCACTTAATCTACGATGTAACCCAAATGTTAACATATCTGCACCTTTTGTATAGAATATTTTAATCAAATCATTTTCTGAACAATTCGATAATCCATTAAACCCTTCCACATGTACATTCTCATAATCTACTAGAAATATCGACATAAAACTCCCCCTTATATTTTTTATCGTACATCTAATACTCTGAAAGTAAAAGAAAAACCATCATTTGATGGCATTGGAGAGATTATTCGTATTTACTCTTAATTTGTTTTGTTCAGCTAATAACTCAATCACAACAATTAATTCTTCATAAACTTCTTCACTTATTTTACCTACGTTTATGAAGCTTATTTTAGTAGAATCAAAATAATATATTACATCTGCTTTTATATAACTTTCTTTATTTACACCATCAAATACATTGACTAAGATATTACTTTTAAATTTCGATATTCTGTTTCTATGATTTGGACTTTTAAATGATGACATAAAGCATCCGATTAAATCAAAATCTAAACCACATATTTTACCGCCTATAGTGTTTACTACTACCATTGGATGTGTTGAAACATTATCCCCATTAACATCTAAATAATTATCGATTAAAATGATATCCCCCAATTGAATCATGTATTGGTTTTATTCACCTTTTTAGTAAGATCAACTGTAATTTTCTTCTTACCAGATAGTACATTTTCGTTTAAATCGATTGGTACAATCCCCACTGCATTTTTTCTTTGTTTCGCCTTTGGTCTAGGTTTTTCAAAGAAACTAACATCAAGTTCTTTCATTATCTTTCCCTTTGCCTTTCTTTATATTATACATTTCTATATAGATTTTTCCTAAATATTCAATTAATTACTTCTATATTTATATTACTTCTCTAAATAAACTAAAACTCTTATTTCTAAGAGTTTTATTGGATATGGTGGAGATAAAGAGACTCGAACTCTCGACCCCTTGATTGCGAACCAAGTGCTCTACCAACTGAGCTATACCCCCAATAAACTAATTATAGCGCAAAGAATCAATGAATGGTAAGAGATCTTTTATTGAATTGATGGGAGTGATATGTGATTTAGAATAGAGTAATTCAGCTGATTGAAAACCCCAAGATACAGGACAGATTGAGATATTCGCATTAATTGCGGACTCAATATCAACGATACTATCACCTACGAGTAAACATTCATCATGTGTACAATTCATTGATTGTAGAGCTTCTTGAATGCCTTGTGGATGAGGTTTACGTGCATGGGAAGTTGAATCCCCATAGACACAATCGAATTGAATATGCGGAAAATGATAGCGTACAAGTTGCTCGACATAGATCTGTGCTTTATTGGATACGATGGATAAACGATAATCTAGAGATTGAAGATGGACTAATGTATTTAATACATTATCATATGGGACTGTCTTAACGTTATAACATACACTGTAATAAGTATGGAATTTATTGAGTGCTAATTCTAGTTGATCAAGATGTGTGCTTGGAAGTGAACGTGTAACTAACATACGAATTCCATCCCCTAAGTATGCCTTAATATCATCACTGGGTAATGGGTCTAAGTTAAAATCATTACGCATTTGATTTATCGCATCACAAAGATCTGAATCGGTTGCGAGTAATGTACCATCTAAATCAAAGATAATTCCTTTAATACTTTTTTTCATTGTTTTATTTTAACATGCATTGTCCTATGATAAACTATTTATGGTGAACAAAATGAAACAAATTAAACTAGTTGTATTTGATATAGATGGAACGTTGTTAAGTGCAGGTAAAGATAAGATTGAAGAATCATCAGTTAATGCGATTCATAAACTAAAGGCAAATGGCATTAAAGTATTAGTCGCAACCGGACGTAGTATGGGATTTATTAAAGACCATGTTAAGGAAGTACTCGATTGCGATTACTATGTCACAATCAATGGTCATTGTGTGTTAGATCGTAATAAAGAAGTTATTATACGTCATACCATTAGCCCTGATAGCGTTATTCGTATGCTTGATTTATGTAAACGTTTAGAAATACCTATGGGATTAAAAACAGCCCACCAGATGATTGTATTGAATGATTATGAAGGATTCTATAAACATTATTCACAAGGCTTTGATGTAAGACATTTATTACTTGATGATACATTAAATCAAGATTATTTCATCAAAGTCGATAAACCATTAAGTGTATTCTTAATTACACCAATGGAAGTAATTAAACCCTATATGAAAGATTTCCCAGAGTTCCAATTTATTGGGGCAGGTCCTGTTAGTATGGATGTCTTTGGGTCTGATATCAATAAAACACTTGGAATAAAAGAAGTACTTGATCTCAATGGATTAACATGGGATAACGTTATGACATTTGGTGATGGAGATAATGATATCGACATGACAAAAATGGCTTCTATCGGTATTGCGATGGGCAATGCGACTGAAAACATGAAAGCTATCTCTGATTATGTGACATTGAATATTGAAGAAGGCGGAATCGAATACGGATTAAAGCACTTTAATCTTATTGATTAATTGATTCTGTTCTAATTATATTGTTAGCTCCAGTATCTCTACAGGGACTGGTTGCGAAAGCTCGTTGTGTAAACAATGAGCTTTTTTGTATTACTTCTCTAAAATATCACCTATTTTATTTTCGATATGACTTCCAGTCACATACATCGCAACAGCCTCAACAACACATTGATTGATACTCACTCCCTCTAATAATGATACTTCAGCCAATCTTCTATGTAAGCTACTTGATAAACGTAACGAGAGTTTCCCACTGTATTCATTTTTAATTAGAGCATCACTTTCAGGAATCGGTAAACCAATTTCTTTTAATGCATTTATATTCGCTTCCGCATTTATTTTTAAGTTGTTTATCGCTTCTACTTCAGTCGATCCAATTCCAGCAACTCCTCTAAGAGCAGGATATTCCGCAATATAATCTACAGTATCACCAGATTCCATTGTATATACGATTAATTTATAATTATTCATTTTAAATATCCTTTCATTTAATTATATGTTTATATTATTCAATACTATATATAGTATCATATAATCAATCAGTAACGTTCACAATAAAAAAGCAGACATTTTCATGTCTACTTTGTATATTAATTTAATGTAAGATGTACAACTGTTTCAAGTAATGGTGTATGTGTAAACAAATCAAATGGTTGAATTTGTTTGATACGATAACTTGATTTTAAATCATTTAAGTTCTTCGCTAATGTACTAGGATTACATGAGATATAAACAATCTCTTTAATCTTTAACTTAAGAATTGTTTTAATCATATCATCACTCAATCCAGCACGTGGTGGATCAATAACCAAGACATCCATAGAAGATTTTAGACTTGAAAGTTTCTCTGCCGCATCCCCTACTATAAACGAACAATTATCAATCTTATTAAGTTTTGCGTTTAGATTCGCACTATCAATTGCCTCTTGGCTAAACTCAATACCGATTACTTTATGACTCTTTTTAGCCATTAATAAGCTTAAAGCGCCAATCCCGCAATATGCGTCAATAATCGTTTTATTTGCTGGAATAATATCCAATACTGCTTTAAATAGGAGTGATGCTTGGTGCTTATTAAGTTGGAAGAATGCTTTAGGGTTAAGTGCGAACTTCAACTCTTCAAATTCAAAATCAAGTGTTTCTTTACCCGCAACAAGATCTAATTTCTTACCAAATGGATCCATCGCATGACGATCCGTATTAACTGAATGATAAAGAGAAACGATATTCTCTACCTTCATAATATCTTTAACTAACTTCTCATCCAATGTCATCTTACCAGTAACTAAGGTAACTTGTACTTCATCATTCATACTACGAACGATAAGTGTACGAATCCCTTGTGATGCCGGTGGATCAAAATCAACACAACGATGTTTGTTTAATAGATTCACAACCGCATTCTTTGCCTTCTCTAAATCATCATCATGTACGATACAACGATTAATGGATACGAAATGATTTGTGCCAGCTTTATAGAAACCAGCGACTAAACGATTCTTTTCCATCTTCATAGGATGTTTACATTGATTGCGATAATTGAATGGTTGAGGATTCGATTGAATCTTCTTAATCAATCTAAAATCAAATTTGCCCATATACTTAAGAAGAGATTGTTTAAGATTACTCAACTTTAATTCTTCTTGAAATGCGACATCTGTAATCATTAATGCACAACCACCACAACGATCTTGTACAGGACATGGTGCATCGATACGTCTTGGACTCTTCTGTACAATACGTACAAACTCCGCAATCGCATAACGATCTTTTTCTACTGTAATCTCTGCCTCTACAATTTCTTGAGGAAGTACTGACGCAATAAAAATCGGCTTATTATTTAAATAACCGATTCCTTCACCATTTATTCCTGTTTTTTCGATTTTTATTTTCATTATAGGTCTGGATTACTCCAAGTTGGGACTTCATTTCCACGACGAACTAATATCGTTTTCTGGAATTCAGTTTGATTGACAAAACGTAAGATCTGATCGACTTCCTCTTGTCCACACCCAACTAATAGTTTAACTTCAATATCTTTCTTTAAGATATCTGCCGCAACTAATATCGCTTCTACAGAATAAGCAGAGCCTTTGCCTTTATAAATTGAAATACCCATTAAATCTTGACTCAAGGTATCATTTAGATAACCATAATCAACTGGATAAACTAAGTTTGTAAAAGTAGCATGCGTAGACCCTAGGGGTTGTGTAATCACAATGGATGAGGCAAAGTAGATACTATCCAATTTTTGCCAAAAGAATGCGTTGTTTTCTAATTGATTCATAGTAACCTCGTAACTTTATTGTAAGGCTTGAAAATACAGATGTAAAGAATAAACATTTTACATTTGTAAATATTTCAATCTTACATATGCCTATCTATTCTACCCAAAGGGACAAGAATTTGCAAGTTATTTATAGAATATAATCAATTTTTAAATTCAATCGATCAATAAGTGTTTGTACATCAAAATCTTCAATTAATGCCATGGTATTTAACGCAATTAAACATGAACCACGAGCATCACTTAATGCCTCATGATGATTCAATTCAATCTCAAGATGTTCACATACCGTATTCAATCGATGATTCTTTAGAAATGGATACACTTTACGTGCGATCTCCAATGAATCGATGTATTTAATGGTTGGTGGTTCAATGTGATAAAGCTTTAATAATGATCTAAGTACTGTCATATCAAATGACGCATTATGCGCCATTAGAATCGAATCTTTAAACCAGGGTAAGAGTTTGGGATAAATCCCATCAAACTCAGGTTCACCTTCCACATCTTCATAACGTATACCATGAATCGAAATATTGAATTCATCAAAATACGCATGTTTATAATGTGGTTTTATTCCATAGACCGCTTCATGTAGTACTTCACCCTCTTCGACAACGATGATGCCAATACTACAGGCTGAAGCCATACTACGATTCGCTGTCTCAAAATCAATGACGCAAAGTTTCATATTTTCCTTGATTGATAAATCCTAACGCAAAGAAGATTGCGAGGATTGCGACCCCTACATCCGCAAAAATCGCTAACCAAATATGGGTTAAACCTAAGCTAGCTAATAATAATACTACAGCTTTGATTATTAATATAAAAGCTAAATTGAAATAAACAGCACGAATACTTTGTTTAGCCATCGAGACCGCATGATAAATACTTGATGCGTCTTTGCGTAAATCTACGATATCCGATACATCAACTAAACGATCATTCCCTGATGTAAAGATTGCGATAGACACATCCGCTAATGCCATAGCAGGCGCATCATTTAATCCATCCCCAACATAAATAATCTTTGATTCTTGTTTAATCTCTTCAATCTTCGCTAATTTCTCTTCTGGTTTAACTTCACTAAATACACGATCAAGCCCTAATTCTGATTGAATACGTTTAACTTCCTTCGCACTATCACCACTTAAGAGAATGGTTTTATACCCTTCTTGATGTAGTTGTTTAATTAAACCTAGACTATCTTCTTTAAGTTCATCCTGTAATACAAGATAACCTAATAACTGATTCATTTGACCGACATACGATATTGAACCTGATTCATCAAAGTTTTCCACTTCGATGTTAAATGCTTTCGCAAGATTCTTATTCCCTACAAATGTTGGAATACCATTTATGTTAGCACGTACACCTTGTCCTGATATTTCTTGAACATCACTCACTTTATCATGATCAAATGATCCTGTATAAGCTTTTAAAACCGATTGTGCTAAAGGATGTGAAGATGAGCTTAAGATATGTGAAGCGAGTGAAAGAATATCTGTATCGTTATAACTTATTACTTTTTCTAATTTAAATTGACCTTTAGTAAGTGTTCCTGTTTTATCAAACACAAATGTTTTAATTTCACTCAATGCTTGTAAAACAGATGCGCCTCTTACGATTATGCCTTGTTGGGATGCTTTAGAGATTGCGGCCGCAAAGGTTAAAGGTACAGAGATTAATAACGCACATGGACAACTAACAACTAAGAAGATTAGTGCTCTTCGTAATCCAATCTCAAATTCTTGTGTACTACCAACGACGATTAATACTAGTAATGCTAAGGTCAATACAATTGGCGTATAGCGTTTAGAGAAACGCGTAATACTTTCTTCTAGCGGCGCTTTCTTCAATGATGTTTCATCAATTAATAACTGTATACGTTGTTCATATGAATTCGAGAATGTTTCTTTAACTTGAAGTACTAAACGTCCATTTATATTAAGTGAACCAGAGAGTACTTTATCCCCTTCATTCACTACGATTGGATTTGTTTCACCACTAATATGGGCTAGATTTAATTCACTTTGACCTTCTAATACAATCCCATCAACAGGAATTACTTGTCCAGCTTGAACTAAGATTAAATCATCAATCCTTAATTCCTGGGCATCAACACTAATACTTTGCGTCCCAACTAATTTAATTACTTGTGAGCGTAGATTCTGATGTGAATCACTTATACGAGAACGTGCTCTTTCTAAGGCAAGTTCTTGAATGGTCTCCCCAATACGATAGAAAACCATAACCCCTAGTGCTTCTGGAATATCTCCTAGAAACAATGCGCCTATTGTCGCAAGACTCATCAAGAAGAATTCATCGAACCATTCTCCATGGCTTAGATTAATAACTGCTTTACGTACAACAGGATAGCCAACTAATCCATACCCGATTAACATAATCACATTAAGAATATCCGATTCCACAAAGAACGATAATAATGTAATTACTGTAAACGCACCTAAAATAAGTGAATTCAAATTAAGTAATTCATTCTTTTTCGTTTTCTCTGTTTTAATCGAACGTAGTGTCGCATCTTCAACACTATGAACATCTTTTTGTAAGATTAATCGTAATTGTTCATCATTTACATGTTCTTCATGTACTTTCACAAATACTTTACTCTGCGCAAAATCAACTCTTGCCTCAGAGACATTTTCATTCTTATTTAACTTACGTTCGACTTTGAGTGCACAATTCGCACAATCAAGTCCATCGATGTGATATACAATTGTTTTCATGTAATTACTCCCTGACATGATCTAATGCTTGATTGAAAATAGTTTTTACATGATCATCTTTTAATCGATAAATCATACTTTGACCAACCCTTTCAGCACTGACTAACTTAACTTGACGTAATAGAGCTAATTGATGTGAAATCGCTGATTGAGAAACACCTGATTTCTCAACTATCTCATTCACACTAAGTTCTTTATCAAATAATATTTCAAATATTCGCAATCGAGTTGTGTCTGCCATCATCTTAAAAATCAACTCAAGTTCGAAATATTCATCATCGCTTAATGTTCGCATAACTCTCCTTATATGAATACTTGCTCATATATGCATATTTTATCAAATTCAATAAAAAAAGTCTAGTTATATTCAACTAAACTTGATGTTTCTTAAAGAATTCTAATGCGTCATCTACACGCAATGGTTTAGAGAACAAATACCCTTGAATATAATCGATCTTCATTCTACGTACTGTTTCATAATGTTCATCATTCTCTACCCCTTCAGCTAATACTTGCATACCAGCTTCACTAAAGGCATCGCATAAACCATGAATTAGATTAAAGTTTAATGGGTTATTGAGTGATTCATAGATTAATGTCTTATCAATCTTAATCACATTTAAAGGTAATCGGATGACATGCAATATATTCGAGTAACCTGTCCCAAAATCATCTAAATAGAAACCTAATCCTAGATCCCTTAATCCATACATTTGTTTAATAATACGCTGATAATCTGCGATAAAGATACTTTCTGTAATCTCTATCATTATTTTATGTGCATATTTCGAATACTCATCAAGCGCATGTTTTACATCCAATATTAAGTTCGCATCA
Source organism: uncultured Erysipelotrichaceae bacterium (assembly GCA_942492995.1). GTDB lineage: Bacteria > Bacillota_I > Bacilli_A > Erysipelotrichales > Erysipelotrichaceae > UBA2212. The sequence continues at coordinate 403,753 of OW818653.1, read as the reverse complement.
TTCATTTGAACGACTGAAAAGTTAACAGAAACACTTTCGATATATACGTTATTCTCATCACATAGTTTAAGAAACTTTAACGATTGTTTAAGCACCCATAATCCCAATTCAATAATTTGACCTGATTCTTCCGCAAGTGGAATTAATTCAACTGGTGAGATTTGACCTAAATCCGGATGATTTAATCGAAGAAGTGCTTCCGCATGATTGAATCGATGTTTGTTCGCGGAATAAATCGGCTGAATCGCAATCTCAAACAACTCATCATTTAATGCACGTTTTATAAACTCACCTAAAATCGCTTTACGTTTTACATCTTGAATTGACGTAGGACTTGAATAGATTGGAATACGATTATTTTTTATTTTAACTTGATCAATTAAATAATCAATCAAGGACACTGCTTCATATTGATTCCCTACATGTTCACTAATATTTACACAAATAAGATTTTTCTCAATAAAGATTAACGAATCATTTACCTCCCAAGCAGATTTGAAACGCGTTTGAAGAGTCACGACTAAATTATCCGTTGAAATAACCTTATTATCGTATAGTATCGCAAAACGATCTCCAGAATATCTAAAGACATTAACTCTTCCAACTAAATTGACTAGATAACGTGTTAATTCTTTGAGTACAATATCCCCATTCTTTTGCCCATACATACTATTTACATTCTTAAAATCTTTTAAACTTATGACAATCGCTTGTACATTCTTCTTTAACTTTAATCGATATTTAATCATACTCTCAAACGCTAAACGGTTTGGTAGACGCGTTAAATAATCAGAAACGAGTTCTTTACTTTGAATATACAAATACATGATCAGTATCGATAATCCAGCTGAAGTCCCTACCAATAGTAAATGTGGGTAGAAATATTGGACCCCAACAAATAATGATGTAATTATGACGTAAGAAATTAGAATAATACGCAATCCCATTTCGATAAGATATCGATTCAAGAAGATAAATATCAACATTAAGAACATATAGATATACGCAACCCCAAAGATTAGAAATTCATATGTATGCGCGATATACCCTGTTTCATTTGTGATTGTGAACATAAATCCGAAGGACAGATTTAAGAAAACGATTACGCTATAAATTAAGATCGGTAAAGCAGATATAATCTGTATCCGATGCATGATATGTTCTCGATCTTCATATACAACATGTAATGTGTAATAGAAAAACAATACCGATATCCAAGGGTAAAGTAAAAAGAACGAGGTATGTACGAATAAATTGATTGATGATGGAATTAGTGCATGGTACTGAGTAAACAAAACAGTGATAATTGAAATTACGATTGTTGAAAAGATAATCCCTATCATTGAAACGAAGAATCGATTTCTTTCACTTGGATAGATTCGAAATCGTCTAGAGTAGACAAGGATGACCAATAAGTAAAAAGCCGAAGCGATTTCTGCGAGATAATTCCAAACCATTGAGTCATTCATAGTTATTTTCAGTTTAACACGATTAAATCGATGCGACAAATCATATAATTCAACTAAATTAACCTTTTATTGATTATGTTTAGTTTCATTTACTGTAAATAGAATAATCATAGCGCTATAATAATAAAAAAGGAGGTTCTATGAAAAAGCATTTAGATGAATTTAAAGCATTCGCCTTAAAAGGAAATGTCATGGATTTAGCGGTTGGGGTTATCATTGGTGGTGCATTTGGAAAGATTGTATCATCCCTTGTAAATGATATTGTAATGCCTCTATTATCAACACTTACGGGTAATGTGAATTATGCGGATTTAAAGATTGTGTTAAATGCCGCAACTGAAACACAAACAGAAGTTGCGATACTCTACGGTAATTTTATTAAGAGTACCATTGATTTCTTCCTTATCGCATTAAGTATCTTCTTTATGATTAAGTTTATGAGTCGAATGAAGAAGAAAGAAGAAGTTGTGGTTGTGAGTGAACCTGTTGAAGATAGCTTATCCGTACTCAAAGAAATTCGTGATAATTTAAAGAATAAATAGATAAAAAAAGAGACTATCACCTAAGTTAGTCTCTTTCATCTTTATGTACTATTCTACTTCAGTTGTTGTTTTCTTAAACGATAAGATTAGATTTAATAAGATACCAAACACAGATGCGGACGCAATCGCTGGAAGTTTAATTCCGAAGAATGGAATCATACCATTTGGGAATACATATGAACCACCAAGACCGATTGTTAATACAACTGCGATAATTGCTAGATTTCTTGAATCGAACAAGTCAACTTTTTTATTAATCATAATCGCAATACCTTGAGCTCCAATAACCCCGAACAAGTAGATACTTGCGCCGTTAATAACTGGTGCTGGGAATGTTAAGACGAAGTTTGTGATTGGTGCTAAGAATGAGAAGATCATCGCAAGAATTGCGGCTGCACCTAATACCCATACTGAGAAGTTCTTAGTGATAGCCATTGTCGATAAGTTTTCACCGTAGTTAGTTCCCGCAGGACCACCAATGAAACCAGCAACGATATCTCCAATACCATCTCCAATTAAGTTTAAGCCTAATTTGTCTGCTATTTTTTGTTCAGGCGCACCTTTACGTTTCGCAAGATCATTTACATAGATATCCAATTGGAATAAATGTGCCGTTGATTCTGGAATTGTCGCAATCGCAATTGGCATAATCGCAAATACAGCTGGCCATGAAACTGTTGGAAGTGTGAAATGAGGAACCGTTACAATACCGCCATTCATAATAACACTGAAATCAACCATTCCATACGCTATTGCCACAACATAACCAGTAAGAATACCTAACAAGATTGGAAGTTGACTCCATACACCTTTTAAGTAAACAGAGAAGACAATTGTAGAAACTAATGTGATTAGCGCAACTGTCCAAGCCGCATTGTTTGTAAGACCTGTTGCCGCATCATAACCAGACGCTGAATTCATCGCAGTACCTGCTAATGAAAGACCGATTACGATCGCAATACTACCTGTAATGGTTGGAGGAAGTAATTTTTCAATCTTCTCTGCACCATAATAATTAACGATAAGACCTGCCGCAATAGACACAAAACCAGATAAGATAATTCCGAATTGTACTTGTGAGATTAATTCATCACCAGCAGGAACACCAAATTTAGCCATTGTGATACCCATAATTGGGGCTAAGTAAGAAAAGCTAGAACCATAATACAAAGGGATTTTTCCTTTTGTGATAAAGATAAAGATGATAGTCGCGAACCCAGACGCAAAGATAGTCGTAGATACATGGAAACCAGTTAACAATGCGACAAGTACAGTCGCAGGGAACATAACTAGAATCTGTTGTAGAGCGAAGAGTATCAACTTCCCAAACGGAGGTCTTTCTTCTGGTAAATATCCGTGAATAATGTTTTTCATATGCTTCTCCTTTTTTCTTTGGTATGGTCCACTTTTCCAAAAAAAAGGGCCTTTTTGTAAAAGGACCCTTTGTGTTGAAGGTGTTTGTTTGAACCTTATCTAACTCACAGGTTAGACTTAAAGGACCTATACTGACAGTAGTTTAGCACATGATATTCAATTCGTATAGTCCTATTTTAAAATTTCTTTAACTTTCGACATTGTCTTAAAATGATCCATCGTTTTTTCAATTAAGATAACGACGATTATCATAATTGCGGTATACGCAAATAAATCAACGGTCTCAAAATTCATCCGTGCTATATGCATAAGATACCCTAATCCAGGTTGAACTTGACCTAATATCTCCGCCATTACCCCTACTTTAAATCCTAACGATAATGCCCCTTTTATCCCTTCAAACAACGATACTTTAATTAAAGGTAGAATCACCTTTATTAATCGATAATAATATGTTTCTGGATAAAGTTTTAATAGTTCTAATAATTCAGGATTAATCTCAACTAATGATATTGATATTTGATTATAGAGAACTGGAAATAGAATTAAGATTGTCACAAACAATACCGACAATTCACGTGAGAACCAAATAAGTACTAATAAAATATAGGTAATATTTGGAATTGTTTTACTAATCAGTATTAATGGATTCAACGCTTGTTTAATCCATTTAAAATCATACGATAATATCGCAAACGATAAACTAAACACAAACGCAATTAATGTCCCTAATATCACACGAGATAACGTATAAAACAGATTAATATAAAGCGTTGATTGTGATAAGTGTTGAATCAATCGCATAAATACAGCACTAAAAGAAGGTAGTATTACAGCTTGATTTACCACCATCGCAATGATTTGCCATAAGGCAAAATAGAGTGACCATATCAGTATTTTTCGTCTCATTAGACCCATTATATCATTTCTGTTAAGTGCTATAATGATAAAAAGGAGTACCAATGAAAAGACTCTTAATCATTCTATTATTCCTAAGTTTAGTTGGATGTAAACAAGATGAATTCTTAAGTCGCTTTGATGGACTACAACCAAAAGCTGTCTTCAATGACTATAAAATCTATGATCTAATTGAACAAAGAAACTTAGCCTGTGCTGAAGCGATTGAATTTATCGGGAATGATCCAAACTATGATTATTACTTTAATTGTTTAAGAAGTGATCAGATTTTCTTCGTATCCGATGAAGAAGTTATAAAAGTAAAAACGATGTTTGAGGCTGGTCATATTACGTTAGAGAAACTATATGAATTAAAAATAATCGATCGAATGGAGAAACAATAATGAAACGACATGTAAAACGCGTTATACAAGGCTTTCAAACCTCAGATGGGGCTGGAGTGAAACTAACACGTGTAATTGGTTCACAGGATGTTAGTGATGTGGATCCTTTCTTAATGTTAGATGCGTTTGATTCCACAAACCCAAGTGATTACATTGCCGGCTTCCCTTTCCATCCTCATCGTGGTATTGAAACATTTACGTATCTGATTCACGGAATCATTGAACATCAAGATAGTTTAGGGAATAAAGGTGTTATACGTGATGGTCAAGCGCAATGGATGACTGCAGGATCTGGGATTATCCATCAAGAAATGCCACAACCCGCACCACGTATGCTTGGTCTACAACTTTGGATTAATCTACCGCAAAAGGACAAGTTGTGTGAACCTGCGTATTGGGATATTCTTGAAGACCATGTTCAACCAATTATCAAAGATGGTTATACGATTCGTGTTATATCTGGATCAGTTGATGGAGTTAGTCCTAAGATTCAACCAAAGTATATACAAGCACGAATATTAGATATCACATTAAACAAAGATGAACTATTTACACTTGATATTAGTCCAGATTCTACACTATTTTTATACACATTTAACAGTGAATTAATGAATATGGAAGATCATGCCGTATTACCAAAGTGTTCTGCCGTATTGTTAGATTATGGTACGAAAGTAGAGCTTAAAGCGATATCAGATTCACGTTTCTTATGGTTTGAAGGATTACCATTAAACGAACCCGTAGCGTTTGGTGGACCGATTGTGATGAACACAAAAGAAGAGCTCGCTTTAGCATTTAAAGAATTACGCGAAGGAACTTTCATTAAACATAAATAAAATCCCTTTCGGGATTTTTAATTTGGTGATATTTCAGAAATTTGTTTTAGTCCAGAATTAATCAGAACTAGAATAAACACCCAAGCGATGATTGTTAATACTACAGGAATGAAATAGATTTCGGTAAGAAGATAAATTGGCATATCCCAAATCGCATGTAATATAACGGGTACTGCGAATAACTTCAAGAAATCTTGTGAACCCAACACATTATAATCAAAGACTTTATTTTTTGTGACTAAGCAAATTGCGGCACCAGATATCGCAGCCCATACAATATGTCCTCCAGCTGCTAAGATACCTCTTAGATAAATCACATCTAACATGCCTTCTAAACCACCACCATTAAGTGCTACTCTTAATGCGTAACCAGCAGATTCAAAGGATGCGAATCCTGCCCCTATTGCGGCCCCAATTAGTAAACCATTTAGAATATATTTAGGCTTCATCGATTTAATAAAGAATGCGACAATAATTAACTTACCAACTTCTTCCACAACACCAATAATGATTGCGGAAAAGAATGTCATTTCATATCCGGGCGAGATAAACTCAAACAAGAAAATCGTCATCAGTAATGAACCAACACCACCAATAAAGAACATTTTAATCACATCAAATAAACTAATATTACGCGGCGCATTAGCCTCCCAGAAGAATATAACCAACGTAAATGGCATGGTGATTGATCCCATAAAAATCAAACCTGGAATCGTATTTTCATTATAAAAAGTCATCGTACAAAGATACAAGAATACACAAGTTAATCCCAACATCACAAATATTCTTGAGTACAACCATGGTTTTGGCCAAGAACTGGATATTTCAGATTCATCTGGAGTGGTAAAGGATGTGCCGGTAATGAGGAGTTTTTCAGAATCTTCTTTAGTATGTTTTTCAAACACAGAGGTAAATAAATCTCTAACCTTTAAAGCATTTTGACCCTTCGATTCTTTAAACTCTTTGAAATGATCAATTACTTCATCAAACACCGCATTCGCTTCACTCTTCTTAATTGTAAGATCTTTCCCACAATTACGACAAAACTTACCTTCTTGTTCTAATCCACAGCTTGGACACAGCATATTATTTCCCTTTCATACGATATTCCACTATTTTTTAGTTTATGCCTCTATGCATAAATTATCAATTCTTTTTGTGAAAAAATTAACTCAATTACTATGATTTATAAAAAAACAGGTTTCCCTGTTTTAAATAAGTACTTCAATTAACTCTAATGGATGATTTAATTCAATTTTAGCTTGGATTCTATCATCGATTAATCCATTCCATTTCGCATAAATAAAGTCAATTCCAGCCGCATTAGACGCTAGATAATCTGAGTATGCATCCCCAATATAACAAACCTCATTATTTGTTAGATTTAGTAAACTCAAACACTTTAACAATGGTTCAGGATCTGGTTTATGCTTAAATGTATCATCCGCAAGGACACGACACTCCATGAATGAATCTAAGCCTTTAGCCACAAAATCAATACGATATTGATTCATTGTTTTAGCACTCACTACAGCCTGTCTAATTCCTAATAATTCTACTTCTTTTAAGAGTTCTACAATCCCTGGGTACAGTGTTGCGCCTTCTTCATATGCATTTACATATTGAACCCATCTTAGATACACATCATCTGGATTCGATATCTTTAATTCATCCAATACTTTTCTTCCAGGATACGATGCGTATTTTAGAATAGATTCATACTTCAAATCGGTTAACCCTTCTTCATGAAGGATTTTTAATAACGGGACCATATTCATTTTAAGCGTGTCTAAAAGTGTCCCATCAATATCGTATATTACAGCTTTATAGCTCCCCATATTAGTCGTTTATTTTCCCAAATAGAACTACATAATTATGACCATATACTTTTGCACAATTCGGACAAGTAGTATAAAACACATATAAATCATTTAATGGATGACCCTGCTTCGTCATACTCTGGTTAAAGTCTTTGAACCAATGTTCAATATCCTTAAACTCACCATCATAGACTTTCGCATAATAATGTCCTTCAATTTTCTCTTTTTTATAGCCTTCCACATCACCTTTAGTAAGGAAATAATGATTCGACTTAAATGGACCCATATCACGCGATAAAATTAAATAACGATCATCATACGCTTGTTTAGACTGATCAATCGCTTGCATAACACGTGTAAAAACACGATCCATATTAAGCGGTATATGCATAAAACTAAGTGTAGAATCTTTAATAAACTGATAATCACTTAAATCAAATACTTTATTATCGTAAAAATCTGGATGAAATACTGGACAACAACCTGTCACATTATCAGCTTCAGTATAACTGGGGATAACTCTTTGAATGATTGTCATAAAGAATCCTCCTTATACAAATATTGTACACTTTTCGTGTACAATTTTAAGTTATTTTTTAAATTCTGAATATCCCATCCATACCATCCATACATAAGCACAGGTCTTTGGAATCATCAACATGCCCACGAGTGGATATGTATCTGCCCATAAGACAACAGGAATATAGAACGCAAAGCTTAGTGTAATCGCCAACCACATGTACTTAAATACTTGATCATGCATATCTTTTGATTCACGATAGAATAAAACGATGATCAATACACCTAAAATAGCGAATGGTATATTACGATAAATTCCCCAACTTAACGGTGAATTAATACTAAACCAATCATTCTGTGGGAAGAACAGTAATGCGATACGAATAATCGCAAGAATATAAACTGACCATGTTAGTAGCTTTGTGGCACGAACATTATAATACATTGCCCAAATATGATATAAAATAACATAGAAAATCGTCATGGTGAATGAAGTGACAAGTTTACCGAACCCCAATGCGAACGCATGAGCTTCTACTCCTTCACCCCATAAAGCAATCATTCTAGGAATAAGATGAAACGCATCCCCAAATCCAAGAATAATAGCCATTACGCCAAAAATACGGAAGAATTTATTACGTTTAGAACCTACAACCATTTGTACGCCTAAGTAAGTTACTGTACCTAAATATAAAACATCAAACAAAGATTCCATAATCGCTTGCATACGTTACCTCTTTAGTCCTTTTGATTTTAACATAGGATTACAAAATATACATGTATAAGTCAAATATTTTGAGTATAATATTAAACAAGTGAATCGAGAACGATATGAACAAAACCATTCTAATTAGACCTGTAAACCTTAATGATGCGCAAGAATTAGTTAAAATATATGCCTATTATGTTTTAAATACATCAATTACATTTGAATACGATGTGCCAAGTATTGAAGAATTTAGTGAGAGAATTCAGAAAATCACAAAGAAATATCCGTATTTAGTCGCCACAATCGATTCAGAAATTGTTGGATATGCCTATGCGACAGCTTATAAAGAACGCGCCGCATATGATTGGTCTGTTGAAACTACGGTCTATGTTAAACATGAAGAACATGGTCATGGAATCGGAAAAGCACTTTATGTTGAGCTTGAACAAGCATTAAAAAACAAGCATATTGTGAATATGCTTGCGTGTATTACATTCCCTAATCCTAAGAGTATTAATTTCCATTCTAAATTCGGGTTCACAACAGTCGGTCATTTCCCAAAGATTGGATTTAAGTTCAATGAATGGCGAGATATTGTATGGATGATGAAAGAAATTGGGTAAAATTGAATTAAATACGCTTAAATCAAAATTAATTATTTTGCATGAATAAGAAACTTAGTTAATTATAATAATATCTTGAAATTCTATTTCGTTTATATAATTCTAAACTTGCGGTTATTAAATCATCATCTGATCAAAAACATTATAAACAATAAACTAAAAAATTTAGTTAGTAACGAAAAAAACCGTTTTCACGGTTTTTCCCTACCTATCGGTCATTTACATATTAATAATAAAATAAAAAGAGGTTTAAGTTAATTGAACCTCTTTATCTTTTAATCTTTATACGCCGTTACTTTTTCAGTATCCGATTAAATACGCTACGATAACGATATACAAATGCGGATGAAATAAATACTTTAGCTAAATCAAATGGTAAGAATGGAATAACTCCGATCGCTATCGCTTTATCAAAACTAGCCCCAAGTATATACATCAAACCAAGAACTCCAAACAAATAAACGACACCAACGCCACCAATTAATGCCGCAAATAAATAGCCAAAGTAATATTCGAGTTTATCTTTAATAAACCCAATAATGATAGTTGCGAACAAGAAACCGAAGAGATATCCACCAGTTGGACCAAATAGAACAGTTAAACCTGATGTACCATTTGAGAACACTGGTAAACCAATTGCGCCAAGTAATAGATATAAGCCAACTGTAGGGAAAGAAATGGATATTGGCATACTTAATGCGATAACCATTAGGAAAAGACTTTGTAAGGTAAATGGTATCGTTGAGAAAGGAAGCGGAATTGAAATATAAGCAGATATAGAAAGTACAGCCGCAAGTAGCGAAATAACAATCATTCGTTTTATGGGACGCATATAAACTCCTTTTTAATAGAGTGATTATAAGTGAAAACTAACCAAAAGAAAAGGCTCAATGAGCCTTTAGTAATATAAGTTTTCCAATCCATTAAGTTTGAATAGTTCTAAAAACGCTTCAATAGCCTCTTTATTCTCATCAGCCTTCACTACATTCACATTCATACGATCCCATGCTTGTACAAGAATCTTACTCGCAGGAACTCCTAATGTGGTTGATAATGTTTCATCAATATCCGTTTCTAGGACACTTGGATCATCATTCACTTGCATGTTATATGCCATCATGAGTTCTAATCGTGCATTCACTTGTTTAAGTTTATCTTCACTAATATCAGCTTTGATGTAGATAGCGGCTTGAGGATAATTTTCAAATCCTGTCTTTTCTAACCATAGAGCTTGTAAATCAGCGTAAACAGATAAATTCAATGGGGTTTCTAACGTTTTCGCTTTTGCGATTGTCGCAGTCACAAGTGGTTCAGCCATTAGCCCTAAATTAAATGATTTAGAAATCAATTGACCTTGTACATCAGTCACCGCATTAAACGCTGTAGAAATGACACTTACATCTAATTGATCCTTTACCGAATTAAATACAAGACCCGGTACAGCTTGTTCACCAAATAGTGCAATTGGTTCATCATTTACAAGTTGAATATCCGCATTCGAGACAAGGTATAAGTTACCCCATGTCACAATGCCATATAAACGATACGGATTACTATCTTTTTTGCTTAATGCGGCGCCTAAATTAACTGGCGCAATAATTACATCTTTCTCACCCTTAACAAGCTCTGCACTAATGATATCTGTGCCGTCCACAAATTCAATTGAATCTTTATTTTCTTGAATAAGCGGTACAAGTGAGAGTGCTGGAGCACCTTTAGGTGATACGATTGATAGGCTTTCCCATTCTAATGGTTTAGCTTGACATGCGACGAATAGAAATACAGATAAAATTATAAATAGTTTTTTCATTAACGTTTTTCTTTCACTTCTTTTACAAGAGAATCAATCAAATCTTGAATACTTAGAGACTCAGTTGCTTGTGAACCATAACGACGTACATTAACGGATCCATTTTCAACTTCACCATCCCCAATTACAAGTTGTACAGGTATTTTCTTCATTTGCGCTTCACGTAAACGGTAACCAAGTTTTTCATTACGTTCATCAACTTCTACTCTTAATCCAGCCTCAACTAATTTCTCTTTAAGTTGAAGTGCATAATCGTGATGGAATTCAGCGTTAACTGGTAATATACGAACTTGATCAGGTGATAACCATAGTGGGAAAGCCCCAGCATAGTGTTCAATTAAGATACCAATGAAACGTTCAACAGATCCGAAGATAACACGGTGTAACATAATCGGACGTTTCTTAGAACCATCACTATCAACGTAGGTTAAATCAAAACGTTCAGGTAAGTTCATATCCAATTGGATTGTGCCACATTGCCAAGCTCTACCTAGAGAATCTTGGAGATGGAAATCAAGTTTTGGACCATAGAATGCCCCATCACCTGGATTTACTTTTACAGTATGTCCAGATTTCTTACATGCGGATTCTAAGATGCGTTCTGATTCATCCCATACTTCAATTGAACCAATGTATTTTTCTTCAGGGCGAGTTGATAACTCAATTGTGTAACTAAGATTAAATAGTTTATAGATGCGATCAAAGAACGCGATTAATCGTACGATTTCGCCTTCAACTTGATCAGGAGTCATATATAGATGTGCATCATCTTGTGTAAATGTACGAACACGGAATAAACCATTCAATGCGCCCGATGCTTCATGACGATGAACTAAACCAAGTTCTCCAACTCTTAATGGAAGATCTTTATAGGAATGTAAATCATTCTTATACACTAACATTCCACCTGGACAGTTCATTGGTTTAATCGCAAATTGACGATCATCCACATCTGAGATATACATATTTTCTTTATAGTTGAACCAGTGACCTGATACTTCCCATAGTTCTTGAGACAACATAATCGGTGTCTTAATGAATTGGTAGCCTTCTTTAGTATGTTCTTCATACCAGAAGTTTTCTAAGATATTACGTAGAATCATCCCTTTATCCAACCAGAATGGGAATCCAGGGCCAAATTCACTCATCATGAATAAGCCTAATTCTTTGCCTAGCTTCTTATGGTCACGTTTCTTCGCTTCTTCAAGTAAATATAGGTGTTGATCCAAAGCCTCTTGAGTATCGAAACAAATACCGTATACGCGTTGTAACATCTTATTGTTGGCATCACCCTTCCAATAAGCACCGGATACTTTAAGTAGTTTATAGAACTTTAATTCTTTAACACTTTCAACATGTGGTCCACGACATAAATCTTCAAATTCACCTTGTTTGAATGTAGTGATTGTGACACCTTCCATATTATTAATTAGATCTAATTTATATGGATCATTCTTAAAACGTTCTAACGCTTCTTCTTTAGAGATTTCTTCACGAATAATACGTTTACCATCTTTAGAAATCTTCTTCATTTCAGCCTCAATCTTAGGGAAATCACTTTCACTTAAAACTGTATCACCTAAATCAATGTCATAATAAAACCCTTCTGTAATTACAGGTCCTACCCAAAATAAAGCATGGGGATGTATACGTTTAATCGCTTGCGCCATTAAATGTGCACATGAATGATTCAATACATTTAATTCAGCATTCTCTTTTACATTAATCATTTTCTTTCTCCTTTTTAGAAACAAAAAACTCCCATCCAAAGGACGAGAGTTCGCGGTACCACCTTAATTCAAAGCTATATAAGCCTTGCACTTCATCGTTAACGTTGACTAAACGGAATCTTTTCTAAGATTCACCCCTCAAGTGGTAATAATTAAGCATTAAGGAAAGTTTACACCAACCACTTTCTCTCTTAACGAAATACTTAACATCATGTCTTAAGCTTTGGCTATAGTAGTAGTTTAATTATTTCAATGATTTTTGTCAACTGAAATGGATTCGAAGTTAATAAACTAATGTAAAAAGTTGATAATACTTAATTAATTCGAAATATGTGGAAATATTATTGATAAAAGACTAAAATAAACTAGCATGGAGATAACTATATGGACATAGACCTGAACCAGTATCGTAAAAATTTAATCATTCCATCCAAAATGGATAAATAATTAGGAACTATTCAGGGTGATTGTTCCTATTTAAGGAGCAATCATGATCACATCCACACATTTCTTTTTTAGTAAGATATTGTACAAACATATCTACAACATTGATAATTCAATCATAGGTAATCTACACGACTTAGTCGTTGATTTTAGTTTACCATTACCAGTCGTACGAGCCATTGTCGTAAAAAATGGTAAACGCGACTTTTTTATCATGATGCAATCACTTGTCGTAACGCATGATAATAAAGAACGCTATCATATTAAACTAAACTCACAAAATTTATCATTTGTACCAATCCCAGAAACGGATGTATTCTTAGCACGTGATTTCTTAGATAAACAAATCATCGATATAGAGGGTAAGAAAGTAGAACGCGTAAATGATGTACGTATCGCATTAGTTGATGGTAAATGGGTATTAATCGCAGTTGATATCGGATTTAGAGGATTAATGCGTCGTTTAGGTGTTGAGTATTTAGGTATATTTATATCAACTAAGTTAAATAAAACATTTAGAAATAGTTTAGTCGCATGGGATGATGTTCAATCCCTAACCCATGGAAAAGATAATCTACAATTAAACTCTTCTGTGCATAAATTAAATACATTACACGTGGCGGATTTAGCCGACATCTTAGAAGATTTAGATAAAAAAGCTCAAGTTACATTATTCCAAAGTTTAGATGCTGAATTAGCGGCTGATGTATTAGAAGAAATTGAATCTGAAACACAAGTTAGTTTAATTGAGAATCTAACCATTGAACAAGCAACAGATGTATTGGAATTAATGCCATCTGATGAAGTTGCCGATATTCTGGAAGAGATGGAAACAGAACAAGTTAATCGATTACTTGATGATATGGATGAAGACAATTCATTAGAAATTCGAGAGTTATTAAAATATAAAGATAAAACAGTTGGTAGTTTAATGATGATCGATTTCTTAGCGTTTAGTGAAGAAATGAAAGTAAAAGATATATTAGATTTACTAAAAAATACTGAATATACAGAAGAAACATCACATTATATCTACATTGTGAATCATGATTATCAACTTCAAGGTGTTGTATCATTAATGGAACTTATCCGTTCTGATTTGAATATGATGATTAGTGACGTCATTGATAAAAATCAACAACTCGTCTATTTAAATGACAATGATTCTGTTGAAAAAGCTATGGAATGGTTATTAAAGTATAACCTGATGATATTACCGGTATTGGATTCGAATCAAATCTTAATCGGTATAACATCAACCAATGATTTAGTGAATGAATTTGGTAAGGAATGGGATTTAATATGAAAGAAATGCTTAAAAAACGTTGGGCTAAGATTAGCTACGTACTCGCAATTGTTGGGCCAGGATTGATTACCGTAAATGCTGGAAATGATGCAGGTGGTATTTCAACCTTCGCAAGTATTGGAGCTAAGTATGGATATAGTATGTTATGGGGCTTATTACTTCTTACCTTTGCATTAGCAATCATCCAAGAAATGAATGCACGTATGGCAGTTGTTAGTGGTAAGGGTTTATCTGATTTAATTCGCGAGAAATTCGGCGTTAAATGGACATTCTTCGCAATGATTGTATTATTGGTTGCGAATTTCGGAGTAACACTCGGAGATTTTGCGGGTGTTGCGGCAAGTTTAGAATTATTTGGTATTACAAAATACATATCAGTGCCGGTTGTAGCGATCCTTATTTCATATCTTGTTAGCCATGGAAGTTACAATAAAGTTGAAAAAATATTCTTAATGTTTAGTTTTGCGTTCTTTAGTTATATTTTCTCAGCCATTATTATTAAACCAGATTGGCCAGAAGTATTTAAAGCTGTTGTATCACCGAGTATCGAAATGAATAGTGCATATCTCTTAACCTTTATTGGTTTAATTGGTACAACAATTTCTCCTTACATGCAGTTTTATTTACAAGCTGCGATTGTAGATAAGAACTTAAGTTTAAAAGATTATAAGTATGAAAAATTGGATGTCTATTTAGGTGCTGTTTGGGGAGCTATTATTTCGTTCTTCGTAATCGTTGTGACGGCAGCAACGTTACATAAAGCTGGTATTCAAGCCGATAGTGTTTCAAGTATTGCGTTAGCACTTAAACCATTAGCCGGTGATTATGCGTTTATACTTTTCGGAGCTGGATTATTTGGTGCATCCGTATTAGCATGTGCAATTATTCCATTATCAACAGCCTATGCGATTTGTGAAGCATTTGGTTGGGAAAACGGTGTTAATAATACCCCTTCCGAGGCAAAAGCATTCTTCACAATATTATTTGGAATTATCGGGATTACAGCAAGTCTAGTATTGATCCCAAACTTAAATTTAATTCCACTTATTTTACGTACTCAACAAATTGCAGGTATCCTTGTTCCAGTAATCCTTATATTCATGATTCTATTAATTAATGATCGCAATATAATGGGAACTATGGTAAATAATCGATTCCAAAATATCGTATCAACATTAACTGTATTATTTATAATTTCACTTACAACGACATTATTTGTGACACAAATTATGTCAATGTTTGCCTAAAAGAGCGTTGCTCTTTTTATTTTAATTCATCAAAATTATGGTTAATTACTTCAAGTAATGTAAACTCATTATTCTCAAACGCAAACTTTAATATGCAACAATTCCCAATTCTACCGATATGATCCACAGAACTCTTATGTCCCCAATAACGCATGAAGGTACGACATGATGCCCCATGACTTACCATTAAAACAGTATCATGATCCTCTTTTTGCATAATCTCTAGAATTGTATCAGATACTCGTTTTTGAAAATCTAACTCACCTTCTCCTCCATATGACACAAAGAAATCACCATACGGTAACTTAGGATTTAAATCTTCACTTTCCCCTTCAAATGATCCAAAATTCCATTCTTTTAGTCCTTTTAAACGTTTATAATCCATATCAGTTATAAGTTCTAACGTATCACTTGCACGTTCTGATGTGGATGAATACGCATGATCAAATGTAATTGAATTCTTATCAAAGTACCTACGTGCTATTTTAGCTTGATTAATTCCTAGTTCTGTAAGCGGTGAATCACAAAAACCTTGTACTTTATGTCTTTGATTAAATAAAGTTTGTCCATGGCGCATTAGATAAAGTGTTTTCATATGATTCCTTTCTGAAAGAGATGTGTAAATCGATTAAGCATATTATATACTTAACATATTATATATATAAATGAAAAGGCAGGAAATGCTTATGATGTACAAAACAATAGATGATCATAAAAATGATAACACTACACCAATTATTATTACAAAAGGTTCAAAAGTAAGACTTGGAGAAAAATCGAATAGTAATGGGAATTGGCCAAATTGGATTTACTGTTATAGCGATGAAAATGGCGAAGGATGGACACCAATCCAAATCATTCAAATCGAAGGTGCATATGGAACTGTATTAGAAGATTATTCTGCAGTAGAGTTAGATGTTCAAAAAGACGAAACTGTTGAAGGCACGATTGAACTTAATGGCTGGACATGGTGTAAGAAGATTAATCAACTAGATGAAGGTTGGTTACCAAACGAAAAATTAGTTACTATTTAATCAAAATAGTACAAAAAAATAGCAGGAGTCATTACAACTCCTGCTATATTACTTAATTAATTAAAACGCGAAATTACCGTCTTTAAATACAACAACTTCTTTTCCATCCTGAGTTAAACCGATAATGGACATATCAGCACTACCAAACATGAAGTCTTCATGTTCCATAGAGTTGTTAGAACCAACTTTATCTAACTCTTCTTGAGTCATATCATTACCACCCTTAACATTCATAGGGTAAGCACGACCAAGAGCTAAGTGACATGATGCATTTTCATCAAACAATGTATTTAAGAATAGAATATTACTGTTTGAAATCGGTGAATCATGAGAGATTAGCGCAACTTCACCTAAATAGGATGATCCATCATCAAATTCAAGTAAACTCTTAAGTGCATCTTTCGCTTCCTTCGCATCATAATCGACAACTTTACCATCTTTGAATTCTAACCAGAAATCACGGATTAAGTTACCATTGTAGTTAAGTGGTTTAGTCGCATAGACTCTACCATTCACACCAAATTTATACGGCATTGAGAATGATTCTTCAGTAGGCATATTTGGATTAAATACGATTCCTTTAGTACTCTTTTCGTTACCACCCGCCCATACATGGTTTTGAACAAGTTCAACAACCAAGTCTGTACCAACACTATTCTTAAAGTGTAATGATTTAAAGTTATACGTATTTAATGCTTCATTGTGTTTATGCAATGTTTCGTTATGTTTTTCCCATTCAAGAACAGGATTATTATCATCATGAACACGCACAGCATTTAAGATTGCTTCCCATAATGCATCGACAGCTAATTCTTCTGTAAATTCAGGGAATACACGTTTCGCCCAACCAGAAGTAGGGACTGAGATAACACACCATTGAGTACGATTACCCATGGTATGTTCACGCCATGATTTAAGTGCTTTATTCATAGCGATTGCGGACGTTTGAATTTTAATTGGATCAATATCAGCCATCAAACCAGGTGTTTCTGCATGAACTGAAATTAATGCATATCCTTTTTCAATGAAGTAATTGAATTGTTCAACCATGTAATTTGGTACATTACCCAATACATCTAAATCACAATATTCATAATGATGATGATTAACAATTTCATCATTGTATCGTACGAATACATGAGATGCGCCGGCTTTATACCCTTCTTCAACTAATATACGAATAAATTCTTTGGTATCAACATTAGCACTAATCATCAAAGGTTGACCCTTTTGAACATTAGCACCTACTTTAACAGCGACTTCTGCGTATTTATGTAACAATTTCTTACTTGGCATAAATCTCCTTATTGTCCATGTGAAATAGGTAACATTGCGGCCCCAACAATTCCAGGTTCTGATAATTCAGCACGTTTAAATAGTGGATTGCGCATACCAACATGCACTAGTTTATTGTAATTTTCTAAAATTTTATCGAAATATGCTTCATGTGATTTTGAAACACCACCACCGATAACGAATACATGTGGATCTACAACATGCCCAATTGCGGAACATAAGACCGCAAAATGATATGCCATATCATCAATCATTTTTTGTGCTACAACATTACCTTCTTTAGCTAAATCGAAAATCGCTTTAGCGGAAGTAATGTTTGGATTTAGTTTTTCTTTAGCATCTTTTACTAAAGCTGTACCACTAAACACATTCTCTGCAGCCCCAACATTTAAATGATTAATCTTTTCACCTTCACTCGTAACGATGATATTTCCAACTTCACCTGCATAACCATTCTTGCCTGATATAACTTTTCCATCCGCAACTAAAGCTCCGCCAACACCTGTCGAATGCGTAATGTAATAAACAATCTTATACCCTTTACCTGCGCCAACAAGTGCTTCTGCTAAACCAGCCACATTCGCATCATTATCAACGTATGTCGGTAAATTAAATTCACGCTCAATTTCTTGAGCCATAGGATAGTTTTCAAAACCCGGTAAATTGGTAGCCATCGTCATAACACCTTTTACAGTATCAACTGGACCCGGTACCCCAATCCCAATCCCAACAACTTCATTAAAACCATCAATTTGGCGAATTAATGATTTAAGATTTGTCATAACTTTATCTGTTCCTTCTAAAGCATATGAAGGACCTGTTACAACTTGTAAAATTTGACCATCTTCACTAACTTTGGCAACACGTACATTCGTACCACCTAAATCAATCCCAATTACCGTTTTCATTTCTTTCCTCTATTTATTATTATTTTATTTCAACAATCTTCATCATATTAGCAGTACCCTCACCTGTAGGATATCCAGCTGTAATAATGACATAATCTCCACGAACAAGTCCGCGATCTTTCGCAATTATAGTCGCAAGTTCATCATCATTTGTCATTTCATTCTTGATATCAGACAAGATAGGAATTACTCCCCAATGACATTCTAATTTACGTTGCACAGATTTTGTGAACGTTACTGCAAATATAGGAACTGTAGGACGGAATTTACTAATACGTCGAGCAGTTGATCCACCTTGTGTAAATGCGACAATCGCTTTAACTTTGTCTAATTGTAAAGCAGAATCCGCAACGGAAATACCAATCGCATCTTGAATTGTTTTACGTGATGTTTTAATCGCTTGGTCTAAACGTTCACGGTAAGGAAGGATTTCTTCCATCGCTAACGCAATTGTATCCATTGTTTTAACAGCTTCTAAAGGATATTCCCCTGCAGCTGTTTCACCACTTAACATAATCGCATCACTACCATCTAATACTGCATTCGCAACATCACTTGCCTCAGCACGTGTAGGACGTGGATTAGCCATCATAGACTCTAACATATGAGTTGCAGTAATAACTGGTTTACCAACTTCATTTGCACGCTTGATCATCTTCTTTTGGTAAATAGGAACAAGTTGTGTACTTACTTCAACACCTAAGTCACCACGCGCAACCATTACTCCATCCGCAACTTCTAAGATTTCATCAAGATTGTTATATCCTTCTTGGTTTTCAATCTTAGCAATAATTTGGATATTTGTCTTACCTTCAGATAATAAGATTTTACGAATCGCAAGAACATCAGATCCACGACGTACAAAACTTGCCGCAATGAAATCCACATCCATTTGACATCCAAAACGGATATCACTTTCATCTTTTTCTGAGATAAATGGCATTGATAATTTAACATTCGGTACATTTACACCCTTACGAGTTTTGATAATACCTGAGTTTTCAATACGACATGTTAATACACCCGGTTGAACATCTGTAATGGTTAAACGCATTTTACCATCATCAATAAGTAAGTAATTACCAGGTTTTACATCCGCATACATTTCAGGACAATCGACATGGAAACGTTCATTTGTACCAAGTACAACTTCCTTAACAACTTTAACAGTATCGCCTTTAGTAAAGGTCAATACGCCACCAGTCATTTCTCCACAACGGATTTCAGGACCCTTTGTATCAAGCATAATACCTAAATTATATCCAGCTGTTTCACAGATTTCACGAACCATTTTAATACGTGCACCATGGGTTTCATGATCACCATGTGAAAAGTTTAATCTTACGATATTCATACCAGCTTCTGCTAATTTAGTAATCATTTCTGGTGTTTCGGACGCAGGTCCTAACGTACATATAATTTTTGTTTTTCTAATTTGTTTCATTTTATTTCTCCTCTTATTTAAATTAATCGTTGGTGTAACTCAAAGAGTTGTTTGCGAGATGGTCTAGGTAATGATAATGCCTCTTCAATTGGAAACGATGTAATCTTGTTATTTACCATTCCAACACAATGCCCACCAATTCCCTTAACAAGCAATTCAACAGCGTAATCCCCCATCCGAGTCGCTAATACTCGATCGAATGCGGTTGGTGATCCACCACGTTGAATATGACCTAACACGGTAGAACGACCCGAAAAACTAGTTGTTTTACTAATCTTATTCGCTAACATCTCTACATCTGTAATCTTTTCACTGATCACAACGATGGCGTGTTTCTTATGTCTTGTCTCATCTAATTCTCTTAAACGTCTTAAAACTTCTTGCTCATCATAACCTGTTTCTGCTGTAATAATCATTTCAGCTCCACAGCTTAAACCAGAATATAGTGCTAAATCACCACATTTATTCCCCATAACTTCCACAACTGAACAACGATGATGCGAAGAACTCGTATCACGTAGTTTATCAATGTTCTGGATTACAGTATTTAGTGCAGTATCAAACCCGATCGTATATTCAGACGACACAATATCATTATCAATCGTACCAGGTAACCCGATACAATTAATCCCCATGTTTGTTAATGCCATTGCGCCTCGGTAAGAACCATCTCCACCGATCACCACAACCGCTTCTACGCCAAATTCTTCTAGTTTTGAAATCGCAATTTTGCGAACTTCAATGTCTTTAAATTCCGGTAATCGAGCAGAACCTAAAATCGTTCCCCCTCTAAACATGATATCGCTGACAGACTTTGAATTCATCAAATACATCTTGCCCTCAACCATACCTTTGAAACCATCTTCAATTGCTACAACCTCTACGCCTTGCGATAACGCAGAACGTGTAACAGCTCGTATGGCCGCATTCATACCAGGTGAATCTCCACCTGATGTTAGTACTCCAATGCGTTTAAGCATAGACACGCCTCCTTAATCCAGTAAAATGATACCATTTTACACTGTATTTGTGTAATTTTTAGCACATATTTAGCGTGATATTCTTCGATTTAATCCACCTATAAGGTGTGCATCTGACAATCGTTCTATCCGTTCAATTAAACGTTTAGATTTTAATGCCTCATCATCGCCTTTTTGGTTATACCTAAAGTGATTTGATAATGCACTCAAATCATGATTTGACGTGAAGATTGTTAATTTATGTTTCTCCATCCGATCATTTAATAATGGGAATAATATTTCATCTCTGAAGTATGAAGAATATGTTTCAGCCCCAATATCATCCAATACAATACAGTAGGCATTACGTAATTGTTCAAGTTTAACTTCCCGTTTATCATCTTCTGTATATGAACTATAGAATTGATACGCAAAGTTTGGACAATTCACAAACGCTACTTTTTTATTTTGTTTGGCAAAATAGTTTAAGATTGCCATCGCTAAATACGTTTTACCCGTTCCCAAACTTCCAAATAGATATAAACCTTTTTTAGTGTCTGTTAACCAAACGGGTATTTTTTTCACGGATTCAAGATATCCAGCATCCGCTTTTACATCAAGCAATTTACGTACATCCGCTAAGAGATATTCATCATGAATATCTTGCATAACGAAGTATTTCTTATGTGCAGTTTGTTCAAGTTTATCTTTTTGATAACGGCATGGTTTGAGTTCAAAGTTTAAGAGTGGATCGATATCAAGTGATAAAACATATCCATTCTCATCTTGTTTACATGCATGTAAGCCTGGACATCCAATGCATTTATCTAAGTTATGGCACCATGTTTCAAACATTGATACTTTCTCTAACACTAAATCATTTGTCTGTTTCTTTTCATTTAAAAATAGTTGAACACGTTTATCTTTTATTAGCTTATCAGCTAGTATTTTACGATCTTCCAATTGTTTATCCGTTAAACTGACATTGATATTTAACTTTTGCATTATTCTTCTCCAAGTTTCATAAATGCTTCTTTAATCGCATTCTCTTCTTCGAAACTCAATGCCTTTTGTTCAACTGCAGTATAATCGCTTACCTTTTCAACTCTTCGTTTTGTGCTAGTACTTCCTGATTTAAAGTTTAAACCAGCTTGTTTCTTAGCTTGATCAACTGTCTTTATATTGAGTGTTGCCCATTGCATACCAATCATCTCAACATTACGCGTATTAATCGTTTGATGATTCGCTTTATAACTTGATTCAATTAAAACATTTACTACATTAGGACTAAGTCCCATTGATCCAATTAATTGATTTAATAAGTACTTTTCAAGTGCTGTTGGTTCAATATCTTTTCTTAATTTCTTTAAGAATAAAACTGGCGGATAATCATAAACGGATTCAACACTTGGATACTCTTGGACCATCTCGTTTGACGCCATTTTCCGTAGTTTCTTAATGTTTAGACTTGTTTCATTTTCGGTATAACACTTACCAACAAGTTCAATCATACGCGATACACTAATTCCATAAATACTTCCAATTTCTTTAATTGATTCAATCGCTAATTCAGTACGATAGCGTTTAGGAAAGAGTAATTGGCTACATTCACTTAAGAAATTACGTATATCAAAGTTTAAATCCGTTCGTGTTTTAACCTGTTCTGTTTGACCATTGAAACTATTCTCTTCAAGTGCACTCCATGTTTGCATAAATGTCTTATCCAACGCATGTTTAATTGGTTCATACCCATCGATTGATATACATTGAGTACTCGCTTCTTCAAGATGCAATTCATATTGACTTGAACCAACTAATTTTAAGAATAATCGTCCAAACACATCATTCTTTAAGAATTCAAGGACTGTTAATGGTGCATTTACTTTATACACATAATGATTTTCACTAGCGTACTTAATATAAATATCAATTAGGTTAAACTGTTCTAAACGTTCAAAATCTTGATCTAATTTAGCAAGTGTAATGTTTAAATCATTACACAAATCTTGATGTGTTTTTTCATTCTTAGGACTATTATCATAAAAAAGATACCCATATAAGGTTAATGCGGATGGTCCGATAATCCTTTGATATACTTTGAATAGTGGTTTAAAATCTACACATTCAAGTGTATTTTCGACAATAAATTTATCCTGTGCTTTTAAGTTCATACTCTTTTTTTATCCGATTCAAGTTATCTTGAATTTGTTTCTTTATATTTTCTACATCCGAATTATTATCAATGATTCGATCAGCTAATAACACTTTATCATGTTGGGACATTTGGTGTTGAAGTCGTTCGTGTATCATTTGATCGGTATAATTCCGATTTACTTTTAATCGTTCTATCATTTTTGCTTCATCACTTACGACAACCCATACTTCATCAAAATAATGTTCACCATTGCTTTCATAGAGTAATGGGACTTCACTAAATACGATTGGTTCATCCGTTCTACGTGTTAATTCACTATACACATATGGATAGAGTAAATCTTCTAATAATTTTTTCTCGCCAGGATAATTGAATATTCGTGATGATAAATATGCTTTATCAATTGTATTATCAATGTTCAATATACTTTGTCCATAGCGATGTAACAGAACATTCTTAACACATTCACTTTCGAGATGTTGCTTGGCTATTTGATCCGCATCATGTACGGTATAGCCCATTTCACGAATAATTTGTGCAACTGTTGATTTTCCTGTACCCATTGAACCTGTTATCGCAATTCTCATAGTTTACCTCTTTTGACAGTTTGGACAATATACACTGGATCTTTGACCGATAACCGCTCGAACTAATGGTGTTTGACAGTTATGACAAGGTTGATTTGCTTGACCATAGACCAGTATATTGAGTTGAAATAAACCAGTGACGCCTAAACTTGAAGTATACGATCTAACACTCGTTCCTCCCGCTTCAATAGCGGATTGTAAAATAGCGCGTGTATATAGTATACAATTTACCCAATCTTTTTTAGTTAATTTTGCGACTGAAGTATGCGGATTTCTCATCATTTTAAAACAGATCTCATCAGAATAGATATTCCCTATTCCAGCTATGACGGATTGATCTAGTAAAAATGTTTTAAGCGCTACTTTTCTATTTTTTGCCTTATTCCGTAAATAATCAACTGTTAAATTTTGATCAAATGGTTCTAATCCAAGCTTTGTGTTGAGATATGTTTGCGCATCTTCTTTATACATCATTCTACCAAATTTACGCGTATCATTAAATTCTAAGTTATATGCATCAAGATGTAGAATGACATGCGTATGTTTAAATGGTAATTCATTTTTTTCTCGAATATAGAATTTTCCTTCCATTCTAAGATGGATAAGGATTGTGCCTCGATCTAAATTAACACAGATGTATTTACCCCGACGTGTTATCGATTGAATTGTTTGTCCAACAACTTCTTTAATAAATACGTCTTTATTCTCAACGGTTTTAACCCATTTCACAGTAATACTGTGAATGGTTTGATGAATGATTTGTGTTGAAAGTATCCGTACTACGGTTTCTACTTCTGGAAGCTCTGGCATTATTTAGCCTCGTACCAGTTATTACCATGACTACTTGATACATCCATTGGTACATTTAAATCAACCGCATGAATCATTGTGTCTTCAATAAGTTTACGTACTTCTTCTAATTCATTTTTCGGTACATCAAAAACCAATTCATCGTGTACCGAAATTAACATACGTGTTTTATAATCATTTTCTTTTAACTTTTGATAAATTTTAATCATCGCAATTTTTATAATATCTGCCGCTGTACCTTGAATAGGCGCATTCATTGCGGCACGCTTACCAAACTCACGGACTTGATATTGGCTAGAATTTATTTCAGGAATACTTCTTCTACGTTTGAATAATGTTTCTACATATCCGTTCGCTTGACAGAATGCGATTGTAGAATCCATATACCCTTTTATGCCACTATACGTTTTAAGATATTGTTCAATAAATGTTTTTGCCGTATATCGATCTGTTCCAATTTGAGCTGCTAAGCCAAAATCAGAGATACCATAGATAATTCCAAAGTTAACTGCTTTAGCTTGACGTCTTACTTTCGAATTTATTTCTTCTTCTTTTAAGCCGAAGACATCCATTGCGGTTTTAGTATGAATATCGATATTATGTGTAAATGCTTCAATTAACGATTTTTCATCTGCCATGTGAGCTAAAACACGTAGCTCAATTTGTGAATAATCACAGGCGAATAGTACATTATTTTCACTTGGCAAGAATGCTTTACGTATTTCACGAGCTTCTTCGTCTTTTATCGATATATTCTGAAGGTTTGGATCCGTTGATGATAATCGTCCTGTTTGTGCAGTTGTCATATTATACACAGTATGTATTTTTTGGTCAGCTAAGATAAATTTCTTTAATCCTACCGCATACGTAGAGTATATTTTTTGATACTTACGATACTCAATTAATGGTTCAATAATTGGATGATCATTTCTTAAACTTTCTAGCACTTCAATGGATGTCGAAAGTTTACGATTTGCACTTAAGTTTAAATGCGTAAATAATATTTCGCCTAATTGTTTCGGTGAATTGATATTAAATTCTTTACCCGCAAAACCATAGATGTCTTTTGCCAAACGATTTAAATTTGCTAGACTTGATTCCGCAATTTCATCTAAGATTGCGCCATTAACACGTATTCCATCTTTTTCCATTTCATATAAAACAGTCACTAAAGGATAGTCAATGTCTGTATAGACTTCGAGTAATCCTTCTTGTTCACATGTTTCTTTCATTTGTTTAAAACTAGTATGCATCTTAAGCGCTATTTGACGAGCTAATCCTGTATTTTCTTCATCTAACTTAGCAACTGGATAGGATGGCCATTGGTATTGATCTGCTAATTTTTGATATGTATTTAAGTTACTATCGACAGTAAAACCAAGGATCATACAATCCCAAACATTTGTGTTTATTTTGAATTCATCCGTTTGCGCATGCATTAAACTCTTTATATCGTATGTAATTAAATCTTTCTTATTTTCACACATCTCTAGTGCACTAGGATGTGTAACTAATTCTTCATAACTTAAGTAACAACTTCTTTCTCCATCCGAAAATGCTAAACCAAGAATTGGATGAGGCCAATCTTGATCAAGTCGATAGTGCGCAAAAATACTAATCATTCCAGATAGATTCAAATCATGGAAGCTCATATTTTCAGACGTATGTCCATTATTTACATTCGCTTCTTTAATTAACGTCTTCATTTCATATTTAATAAAGAATTCATTCGCTGTAAAGATGTTTGGTTGAAATAATGCACTATTTAAATTAAGTTCAAATTCCGCATCTGTTTTGATGGTTGCTAGCCATTTTGAGAAAGTCGCTTTTTCATAAAACTCTTCAACTGTTAATTTAAGTTTTCCTTTTAATTGACTCGAATTCGCAATAACATTTTCAACACTTCCATATTCATCCAATAGTTTAAGAGCAGTTTTTTCACCAACACCTGGTAAACCTGGAATATTATCGGACGCGTCTCCCATTAACCCTTTTAAATCAGGAATTTGATCCGGTCTTAAGTTCCACATTTCTTTTAGTGCAGCTTCATCCATTTTTTCAATTTCTGTTAGACCTTTTTTCATTAACCAAACAGACGTTGTTTTATCGATTAGTTGTAATAAATCTTTATCACTACTTAATACATTGATATCCCAATCTGGATATCGTTTTACGAGTGAACCAATAATATCATCGGCTTCTAATCCATCGTGTTGGTAGTAACAATACCCCTGTGCTTCACAATATTCACGTACGATTGGAAATTGTTGAACAAGCTCAGTTGGTAGTTCTTTACGTGTACCTTTATAGTCTTCAAATTTATCATGTCTAAATGTTTTCTTCCCACTATCAAACGCAATTACCATTGCTTGGGGAGAAACTAATTCTATCGCTTTATTTAACATGGTCGCAAAGCCAAATACTGCATTGGTTGGGACACCAAAAGATGTCGTAGTCATACGCGTATAAGCAGTCGCATAATACGCTCTAAAGAAGAGCGAATTACCATCTACAAGTAACATTTTTTTCATAGGAACCTCACTTCACTATTTTAACATACAAGTGGTATAAAAAAACCAAAGTCAAACTTTGGTTAAGGTGCTAATCCTTCTAATGTATTAAGATTCTCAAACATGATTGTCATATAATTCTTATTATTTGTCACATCCAATTCACTTAAGAACGATAAACTATGTAACTCAATTGATTCAAGCTCTAAATCCTTTTTAATCGTATTATAGAGTGCTTCCATGTCTTCTGTTAAATTAGGTTCATGAACGATTAATTTAACGCCATCTGTTTTAATCTTTTCTTTTATTGCCGCTAATTGTTCAGCTGAAGGAAGTACACCATATCTCGATAGTATTAATGGATAAACTTGAACACCGTATGCTTTTTGCCAGTTCCCAAAACTTGGAGTTACTGATACTAGGCTAATATCTTGGTGCCATAATTCTTGATAATCCGCATCTAGTCGAGCTAATTCTTGTTTGAGTACATCATAGTTAGATGTAAATAAATTCTTTTCTTCAGGGAATTTTTCAATTAACCAATCTTTAATTGTTCCTGCCATTGATATCATCGTGATTGGATCTAACCACAACATTGGATCGGTATCGTATGTATTCACATTATCGAATAAATTAGAATCATAATATGTATTCTCAAGTGTCACTTGAGTATTTCCAACGTTTGTGACAGTGTATCTTTGGAAACGATAAACTCCCGCATTGCTTGTTAAATCAACTAATTGAGTACTTGAGTTTTGAAATTCATTTAAATAAACAGAAAAATAAGGTTCAAGTTTGCCAAAATAGAATACGACATCTGTCGTCTCGAGTTTATCTTTATAGTCCGCCACAATCTGAGCTCGCGAAATCGTTTGTCCTTCACTAAATTGAATAACATTTACTTTATCTTGCGCAATACGATTAACTAAATATTGGATAGGATACGTTGTAACCCCAACATTTAAAACCGATAGTTTACAAGCCGTTAAGCTAGTTAATATGAGTATTGAACTAATAAATATGAGTATAATTTTTTTCATACTGTACCATCCTTTGATATTATATCATACTCATTCAAAAGGATTAGAGACCTTCATCCAAAGTGTTTTTTCATTTCTACGACGAATAATATCTTTCTTATGTTCAAATTGATTCTTAAATGCATAGCCATAATATGCGATCACAATTAAAGGAATGTTTCCAATTAAGCTTAGGAATTGTCTAAACGTAAACCATGTCACAAATGACATCGAGCTTAATCCCATACTCCGCATAATGATAAATATGATCGATTCTTTAACAAATATTGTTAGTACACCTAAAATAATAAACTCCGGCAGTGATTCATTTAATTGATTAGACCAAACACGTATTATCCAAATTGTGATGGTAAAACTTACCGCAAAAAGTAAGAAATACGCATAATGTGTCACATCAGTTAACAATCCAAACGCAAGTGCTAAGAGTAATGAATTCTTGAAATCAAGATCTCGACTAATGAACATTAATCCAACAATTCCCATACTAGACACAAAACTCATACGAATATTCGCATAATCGATTGGGAATATACTATTAAGAAATGTATCTATGATAAAACATGTGAGTAAATAGATGAATTTACTCATTGATTGAGCCTCGTTTAACAACTGCCACATAATTTAAATGATAAAAATCAGCGGCTGGAGATACAAGAATTTTTAAACCAATCGCATTCGGTAGATTCTCAACAAGATTAACTGTCCCAACTAATAGACCACTTGGAAACAATCCACCCGATCCACTGGATATAACTTTCATACCTTCAGTAATCGATGAGTTTGTATCAAGCAACTTCAATGTATAGCTCTGTGTATTTGGATCGTAATTCTCTAAAATTGCTTCAGATGTTTTAACTTCATCAACTTGTATTTTTACAGTAATTTTATTGATATCAAGTTCTGTTGTTAGAAGTAATACAACACATGTATTATCACTTACACTACTTACTTTACCAATTAAACCTTTACTACTAATAACCGCATCTCCAAGTTCAACCCCATCATTTGTCCCAATATTTAATACTAATGTATGGGTAAAACTCTCTAAGCTACGTTGAATTACAGTTGCGGAAATCGTATTAGATTCACTCATACTTAAAAGTAACTCATTGAATTTCTTAAGTTCATCAATATCACGATACGCTTCTTCTAATTTCGCCTGATAAATGGCAATTAACTCTACTTGAGAACGTAATACTTTATTTTCATCCATGACTTTCCAAAGTGAACTTAAATCATAGATAAAACTTGTGACTGCAGTTGCAGGTCGTGAAATAAGCGCATATTGAAGTTGCGCAAAGAAATTATAGGACTTTTGGTCTTGTCCTAATTTAGGGGCAGTCATTTGTATAACATTTAAACTTATTGTTAAAACCAGTAAAATACTGGCAATAATTGCTAAAGCTTTTTGAATCGGGGTCATTTGTTTCATAGTTGTACCCCTATTATAAAGAGCATTCTCAATAAGTTCAATCTTTTCTCAAGACCTCTCTTAAACTGGTATACCCTCTTTCAGATATAATGATGTGATCTAAAAGTGGTATTCCCATAGTTTGACCGGCTTCTTCAAGAACTTGTGTAACCGTCCAATCGTTTTCACTTGGTGTCACATCACCACTTGGATGGTTATGTACAACAACAATTCGCGCTGCTGAATGTGAGATTGCTTGTTTAAACACTTCACGTGGATGAACAATTGAGCGATCTAATCCGCCTATAAATAAAGGTCGATATCCAATAATGTGATTTTTCGTATTTAAGAATACGACTAAGAAATGTTCCTGTTTAAGCGAACCCATCTCTTTCTTTAGCCATTGTACGAGTCGTGAAGGTTGATCCACAATATCAATTTCCATACTTTGATAAAGTGACATTCTTCGTGATAGTTCTGTAATGGCACATATTTCTGATGCTTTAGCACTTTTAATTCCATTTATTTTGATTAAATCTTCATACTCTATTCCAATTAATCCATTAATTCCATTTGCTTTTTTTAATAACTCATCCGCTAGTTCCAAAGCTGATTTTCCTTTAATCCCTGATCTTAATACAAGCGCTAATAATTCACGATGACTTAATGCACGTATACCAAATTCTTTAACTTTTTCACGTGGACGATCTTCTAAATTCGTATCTTTTATTTTCATATAGAAAAGAGGACACTGTCCTCTATTTCCCCCATGTCATTTGAATACCAGGAATACTAACTCTTCCACGTGTTGATGTCAAAATTTTGAAGATTGCTGCGACACCGGCAGCGACTGCGACATAGAGTAAAAGCGATGATGTGGCCATAAAATACCTCCACTCTTATATATCGTAGTGTTACACTTTATCCTAATTTTTCTTTTAATGTTTCACATTTAAGGATTAATCTATCTAAATGTATTTTCATCTTATCAATATCTTCTTTTTGATCATTCCATTGAACAAGTTCTAACAAATTATTACTTTCAATAACTATTTCTTTTATTAATCGCTCATTTAACTTTTTTTCCATATATAGCTCCTTTAAAATCTTGTTTAAAATAGTATACTAATAAAAAAGGAGTTTGTATGCAAGACAATCATCTATCATTAAAAGAACGCCTTTCCTTTGGATTAGCTGGTTTAGGTCAAAACATGGTATATAATTATGCGACTGCTTACATAATGGTATTTTATACCGATGTAGTAAAATTATTGCCGGTCGCTGTAGGGACTTTAATGTTAATAGCACGTGTATTTGATGCGATAAATGATCCAATAATGGGGTCAATTATTGATCGTACACATACAAAAAAAGGTAAACTCATTCCTTATTTAAAAGCGATTCCAGTCCCAATGGCTGTATTCACTATTCTCGTATTCTTTGTGCCAGATATGAGTTATACCCTGCGCTTAGTTTATGCGTATGTGAGTTTTATCTTATGGGATATTATGTACACTGTAAGTGATGTGCCATATTGGGGGTTATCAGTTGCGATAACACCAAATCCTGGTGAACGTTTAAAGTTAATTAGTTTAGCTCGAATTCTATGTAATATTGGTTTAGCTGTATCCATTGTAATACCTCCATTAATGATTTCAGCTTTGGGAGGTGGCGCGTTAGCGTATTTTATTACAGCTTGTGTTATGGCTATTGTGGGAAGTTTGCTCTTTAGTTTAGTTGGATTGTACGCTAAAGAAAGAACGACTGTAGAGAATCAAGAAGTTGCGCCAATCACCATACTTCTAAAGAATAAACCATTAATCTATTTACAATTATCGCGTTTCTTACAAGCATTTAGAATGGTTATCGCAACAGCTGGATTATATTTCGCTAAATATAATATGAACGATGAAGCCGCATTTTCGATATTAGGTGGTTTATTAATTGCCGCAATGATTGTGGCGATGTTAGTTACACCTTATTTGAAGAGAATGTTTTCGAAGAAACAACTCTATAATTTTTCATTACTATTGGGTTTTGTGAGTCATTTGCTAATGTTTATATTGGGATTTGAGAATATGATAATCAACTATATTTTATTGTTTGTGTCTGGGTTATCCTTGGGATTAAATGATGTTATTACGTACACATTAGTTGGAGATTGTGTTGATTACCTTGAATATAAAACAGGAATACGTACTGAGGGTCTAAGTTTTTCACTCCACACCTTTACGACTAAACTACAATCTGCCTTTGGTTTATTCTGGATTGGGATTGTTTTAAGCCAAGTTGGGTTTATTGAAAATATCCAACAGACACCGATTGCCCTAAATGGAATATTCTCATTAATATCTCTTTTCCCTGCTATCGCAAGTCTCTTGGCGATTATTCCAATGTTTTGGTTTAAATTTAGTGAAAATGAACATGAATCAATGTTAGAATCGATGAATCGAAAATAAATGCACTTATCAAAGTGCATTCTTTTTTAAGATTAATTTCGCAAAATGTGCAACTCCTGCATCACGTGCGCTTGGCATAATATGATCTACGATCGCTAATACTTCTTTATTTGATTCTTCTAGACTTGCAGATAGTCCAACAGCTTCTAACATCGTTAAGTCATTACTTCCGTCGCCAATAGCCGCAACTTCAGTAAGTTGTATATTCAAAGTTTCGCATAACTTGGTTAAACCGAGTAATTTAGATTGTCCTTTTGTTTGAACATCCATATACCATGGTAATAATCGTTCAATGCTTAGTTTTGATTCAAATTCTCGAACAAACGCATCCATTCCGTTGATTTTCGCATCTACTGGAATATTCAGTGAGCATTTTGAACTATCCAAATGTAAATCATCCACATGACTAATCCATTTAATCTTGAAGTTACCATGATACTTTTCATGTTCAATAGCTTGATCATAATAGGAATAATACAAGATGTCATCTTGGACGCACGAGAAATATAGATTATGCTTTATCGCAAAATGGTATATATCTTTTACATCACTTAACGGCATTTTTGCTTGATGTATAAAGTCACCTGTACTCAAATCAAGTACTTCTGCCCCATTACTCGCAATAATGTATCCGCCATTTTCTGTCAAATTAAGTTGATTGGCTATTTCCATCATAGCTGGAATGGCTCTTCCGCTCGCTAATACAATTTTTACACCTTGAGCTTGGAGTTTCTTAATTTGCTCAATATTCTCTTTTGGGACCCCTGTTGTGTGGTCAAATATCGTTCCGTCGATATCACTTACAAATAATTTTATCATTTGAACATTTTACCATAAAACGAACATTCTGTTATACTATTGCTTGGAGTAATGAACAACTATGAACCTACCTAAAATTTTATTCTTTGATTTCGACAATACATTAGTCGATAATAAAACCCACACCATCCCAGCTTCCGCAATAGAAGCTTTAAAACAAGTCGTAGCGAATGGATATAAAATAGCGATTGCGTCTGGAAGAAGTTATCCTTTGTTAAAATTAACAGGTGTATGTGAACTTGTACCATGGAGTGGCTATTGTTTAAACAATGGTCAAGTCGTTATGAATGGTAAAGAAGAATTTATTCATCATCATACATTACCGCATGATAAGATTCTTGAAACGATTGAGATTGCGAAGAAATTAGGCTTTAATCTATTCTTTAGTTCTCTTGGGAATGATTTCTTGATGGAAGAACCAAACGAATATGTATTCGAAGCACATAATTTCTTTAATGAACCAATCCCAAAGATTGATGTATATACGAATCAACCCATCGATAAAATACTCGTCTATGCACCAAAAGGATATGATTATGCACCATTTAAAGCAATCGATGGATTAAGTACATTCATCTCTGTAAGTACATATGCAGATTTAGCGACTACTGGTATTTCTAAACACAGTGCAATCCAAGAATTGTGTACTGCCCTTGATTTACCAACTGAATATGCCGCATTTGGGGATTCCCAAAATGATATGGAAATGTTAAAAGGATCCACACTTTCTGTTGCGATGGGAAATGCGGACCCTAAATTGAAAGATATTGCGATGATAATTACAGATGATGTCGATAAAGATGGAATATACAACGCTCTAGAAAAACTAGGATACATTAAAAAGTAAGCAAAATTTGCTTACTTTTTTAATAGTGTATTGAGTAATACGGTAGCGGTTTGGGTTAGATGATCTTCTGCAGATTGTTTAACACCTAAACCTGTATAGACTTCACCAACGATTACATTGGATTTATCAAGTTGTTCAAAATAGAAATCAATGAGTGGATCACAATTTACTTGATCTTGCATTGGTCCAAATGGATTAGCGAAATATGTTGTAGATAGCCCTACTTCATGCGTTGTCGCAAGCGCCATACGTTTACCTTCGACAAACACAGATTTAAGTTCATTCGCATGTTCAACGGTTTTTAGACCAATTTCATTCACATAGTTATTCGCATAGAAGAAGTAATGAACAGGATGATTTTCAACTATCATTGAATAAGGACTTACCGGAATTACAACACGCGCATTAACACTTTCTGGATTCATGAAGATTGAACGATCCATCGTTTTGTATGGTGAACCTTTATCAAGGTCATCTAAACGTATAAATGCGCCAATTTCTGTACCTTGTGCGACTAATTTACCATTTTCGATATGGAAAGAACCCATATCATCAAATATTACATCCATTGAGATTAATTCTGGATGATTTAATAACTGCATCGCTTCGATTGTTTCTGATTTACCAGCTCCTGAATCACCCATAAAGACAACCCCAATTGGTGCTTTACCTTTGAAGTGAATATTAATCATTGATCCATGAATTGGTAGCCATTTCTTCTTAATCATAATCGCATTATGCATGGTTAATACCATCTTCTTCATATAACCATAGTATTCAATCTTAGTCATATAAGGAACTTTTGCGACCCATAGATCACTGTTGGCATCATATGCATACGTTGATTCTTCAGTTTTATCGTTTAATCCAAACAAGATGATTCCATCCGGTTTACGGTTTACAATTTCTGATGGACTCGCAAGTTCGAATAAGTTCGCATTTGTAATACCTGAGAAACTAAAATCAAAATGTACATAGATGAAAATCAATAGTTCTCCTACTTTTGCAGGATAACAGAACCATTCATGTCGGTTTAGCTTTAATTGATCAAATGGATTAACATCGTTATAGACAAAAGATCCATAGCGTTTCGTTCCTTCTGGATGTAACAATAATGGTGTTCTAAGTAAAATCGAATCCACAAAAGGAATTCCCTTTAATGTTTCATACCCATCAGCCATTTCCCATTTAACATCTCGCAATACCATAGAGGCATTTGTACCTGCTTGAAGTTGACGATATACTTTGTTTTTATACCCTTGAATTTTTTCTTGAAATGCACGATACGTTGAAATAATTAAACTATTGAAACGTGTATCCGCATCAATAAAGTTCGATACTTGACCACTTGAGTTTGATGATAGTTTAATCGTCGAAACACGTTGTAAATTACGCCAGTAGTTATAAAAATCTTCTACGAGTCGACCTACGCGATAAATATCTCTTTGTTCATTTTGCGTAAACTCATTAAGATCTAAAACAAGTAATAGTTTTAAAAATCGAACCATTTTCGGGATGAAGCTATCGATTGATGTACCTTCTACTAACCAATCAAAATTCGTTTGATCTCGTTTCTGTAGATCAAGAAGATAATGTTTGGCAATAACCTTAAACGCATCAGAACTTAAAAATTCTTCTGATGTGGTTGGGAAGAAGGTTGAAAAATTTAATACTGCGGTTTGTTTATTTATATAGATTGCGTCTTTCATAGTGTTTTCCGTTCAATTTTTACCTATTATATCAAATACCTGAAAATTTTCAATACGATTACTGAAAACTTTCAAACCTAATTACGACTAATATCACGATATCGTGAATTCTAAAAATCGATGTCGATAAGTCGTAGAATATAATCTAAAATTCACGAACTTAGCTTATTTACGAATAAATTCAAGAATATACTTTATTGTTTCAGCTTGTTGGTCAGAGCGTGAAATAGACGCAACGCCATCCCTTGCTTGTTCACCATAATCTCCAAAATACGCATGATTCCCCCCCATAATGGAGGTTGTTTCAAATGGTTCAAGTTTCTCTAAATCGAGTACTTTATCATTACTTCCATACAGAGTTAAAACATTCTCTTCACTCTCGTTTAATGGATATGCGGCTAATAGAATTAAGCCATCAAATAAATCCGCATTATCTTCAAGATAACTCGAAGCCATTGCGCCACCTAGAGAATGTCCAGATATATACCAATGATTGATATCTGGGTATTGATTAATAATTGAATCTGCCGCATTTATTTTAAGAACCGCAAGATTAAATGGCATTTTTACAATAAAAACATTAATATTATTTTCTTTTAATAGATTAAACAATACAAGATATGCACTCGGTTCTACTTTTGCGCCAGGATAAAAGATTAGTCCAATATTCGATTCTGCCTTTAATTCGATATAATCCTTTTGATCAATTACATCGATTTCATTTAAAACAGCTAATGCGTTCGGTTCAGCTCGATAGAAATCATTCACATACCAAAAGAATCCAGCTGTTAAGCCTAAGACAAGTCCAATTAATACTTTCCAGTAATATTTCTTTACTGTTAAAAACCATGAATTTTTCATATTATTCTTCAAATTTTAACATATGACTAAGTTTATTCTGTTTAGTTTTTAAGTAATGTTCATTCTTTTCATTATGATTCAATTGAATTGGTACACGTTCGGTTATTTCAATTCCATAACCTGATAAACCAACTAATTTACGCGGATTATTTGTCATTAAACGTAGTTTAAATACATTTAGATCCGCAAGTATTTCTGCCCCAATCCCATAATCACGTAAGTCTGCCCCAAAGCCAAGTGCTAAGTTCGCTTCGACTGTATCCAATCCTTGGTCTTGAAGATTGTACGCACGAATCTTATTGATTAAGCCGATGCCTCTTCCTTCTTGACGCATGTACAGTAGAATTCCACGACCTTCTTTTTCAATCATCTTCATTGCCGCATCAAATTGTTGGCCACAATCACAACGTAGAGATCCAAACGCATCGCCTGTTAAACATTCGCTATGAACACGAATTAAAACGGGTGTACCATCCGAAATATCCCCTTTAACTAGGGCTACATGATGTTCCTTGGTAAGAATATTTTCATATCCAACAATCGTAAATTCTCCATAACGTGTAGGCATTTTAGCAGATGATGCACGTTTAACCATTGACTCAGTTTGTCGACGATACGCAATTAAATCTTCCACTGTCACAAAACACATGTCACAATCTTCTACAACTGCACACAATGCGTCTTTATTTAAACGTATACCTTTTTCATCCGCTATTTCACTAACAAGTCCAATCGGTTTAAGTTTCGCAAGTCGCGCTAAATCAACTGCAGCTTCGATATGACCTGCTCTTTTTAAGACTCCACCATAACTCGCTTGAGTAATGAATACATCTCCAGGTTGTTTAAAATCGAGTAAACTTAGATTTGGATTAACTAGTGCTTCAATTGTTTTAATTTCTGACTCGATACTCTTAGTCTCAAGATTCCCTTTAAAATCAACTGAAACAGTATTAACGACTTGATAACTGTTATCTTCATAACTCGCTTGGAATCCCAAATCAATTAAACGAGATGCCTCAAGTGCGACGTGGATTGTTTTATGTCCATATTTTTTGAGTAATGCGTATGTATCTGGCGTTACTTTTTCTGCGGCCATCACAAAATGTGCTTTACTATCAACACTTGTATCATCTAATACGACAATAATCTTACCTTTTGAAATCGCTTCAATCGCTTCTTTTATGCTAGTTGTTTTCATCTTGTTTCCCTCGTTTTATGGTGTACTCTATAACACAATCGTCATCAAACCATTTTATTGATGGCTTTTCTAACTGGATCGCATCTTTTAAATGTTCAATTCCATCTCCTGACACAAAGCTTTTTGCCTGTTGACCACCAATTATGATTGGCGCTATCGCAACGGCTATCTTATCGACAATCTCTTCCTTTAACATCGACGCAATTACTTCACCTCCGCCTTCCACAAAAATTGATTTTATATTTAATTTCTCGCATTGACGAATCCAATCGTTTAAATCGATTCGACCATCCTTTGATTTCAGTTTAATCAGTTTTATACCACGATTCAATAGTTCATTTTCAACAATCTTATCAATTGCGTTTGTACTAAACACGATTGTCTTATTTTTATATACATCATTTAGTACATTACTGTCTAACGGAATACGTCCTTTACTATCAAGAATTAAGCGATAGTGACAACTTTCCGTCCCTTCTTTACGAATGGTAAGTCTTGGATTATCTAAGATAACTGTTTGGACCCCAACACATATTGCGTCATATTCTGATCTTAGTTGATGTACATACGCTCTCGACTTAGTATTTGATATCCATTGGCTTTCACCTGTTTTTGTGGCAATTTTTCCATCTAAACTCATAGCGGCTTTAATAAATACGAATGGTTTCATTTTCTCACCTAATAAAAACCCTGATATCTCACAGGGTTCGATAAAAGACTTCTTTCATCCAGACTATACTGTCGCCATCTGAGTTTCACAGATTCATGCATTAAATGCCCGTGGGGTATACCACCGGTCGGGAATTGAACCCTGCCCTGAAGTTGGTTTTTGATTAATCAAAGTTTAGTCTTTGTGTACTAAATAATCAAATATTATGCCTCATCTGGGTAATAATTGAATTTTTCTTTTAAATTATAATGCGTATGCAATAATTCATGGGCTAATGGACCACCCGCATTGCCTAAGAAGTTCATATAAAGTGATTTAATCAATACATTATCATGTGATTTACGTAATGGATTAAATCGATCTTCAGTATAGAGTGCTTGTGCTCTTAGTTTCATAAGATCATCTTTACTAATATGGGCATGACTCTTATCAATAATCGATTGTCCTCCACCATTTATACAACCACCAGGACATGCCATGATTTCAATAAACGTATACGGTGACGTATGATTCTTGATGGCTTCACACACTTGTTTAGCTTCTTTCATACTGTACACAACCGCTACTTTTACCTTAGCCCCATTTAAATCCAGTTCTGCTTCACGAATTGTTTTAAATCCACGTAACGTTTCAAATTCTAATTTTTCAAGTGTTTTACCCGTCACAATTTCACTCACTGTTCTAAGTGCAGCTTCCATGACACCACCACTAACACCGAATATTACACCAGCTCCACTTGATTCCCCAAACATATCTTGATCAAATGGTTCATCTTCTAAACGAGTAAAATCAATTCCATAAAGTTTAATTAAACGTGCACATTCGCGGGTTGTGAGTACATGATCGACATCTTTTCCATATGTTCCTCTGTTTTCTTCACGATTTTTTTCATCTTTTTTAGCTGTACACGGCATAATACTTACAACTATGACATCTTTTGGGTCAATGAAATGCGTTTTTGCGTAATACGTTTTCAAGATTGCGCCAAACATCATATGTGGACTCTTACACGATGATAGATGATTAAGAATTTCTGGATATTCTTTTTCACAATAGTTAATCCAACCAGGACTACATGATGTAATAAGTGGCAAATTCTCATTTTTTTCTAAACGATGAAGTAATTCATGCCCTTCCTCAATTATCGTTAAATCTGCCGCAAAATCAGTGTCATATACTCTATCGAATCCAACACGTTTTAATGCGGAAACCATTTTACCTGTAACGCGTGTCCCTATTGGATATCCAAATTCTTCTCCAAGCGATGCACGAACTGCAGGTGCGGTTTGAACGATGACATGTTTGTACGGATCATTTAATGCCTCAATTACGTCATGTATTTCTTCTTTTTCACTTAAAGCCCCAACCGGACAATTAAGGATACATTGACCACATTGAATACAATTGACTTGCGATAAACTCAAATCAAGTACTGGACCAACACGTGTTTCAAATCCACGATGCATATAATTTAATACGCCGAGACCTTGGATACTCTTGCATGTATCGATACAGCGACCACACAAAATACACTTACTTGAATCACGTATGATACCATTCGATAAATCATCAAAATGCACTTCTGTTTTAGATCCACTTTGATTTATTTGTCTAATATTCAATTCTTGCGCTAAACTCTGTAATTCACATTTCTGATTTCGAATACAACTTAAACAATCTTGACTATGGTTCGATAGAAGTAATTCTAATGTCATTTTACGCGATGCGATTGCTCGTTTAGAATGCGTTTGAATCTTCATACCCTCTTCAACTTTAGATACACATGCAGGAACACAATTCTTCTTACCTTCAACTTCCACAACACAAATGCGACATGCCCCTTTAACTGGACATCCTACAAGATGACATAAGGTTGGTATATTCACATTATTTAATCGACATGCCTCTAGAATAGTTAAATCTTCTCTTACTTGTATTTCTCTTCGATTGATTTCACATTTAATTAGTTTCATATTATGCCCTCACAATCGCATCAAATTTGCAATTTAATACACATGCACCACAACGAATACATAACTCTGGATCAATCACAAATGGATCTTTACCAACTGTTCCGCTAATCGCATACGTAGGACATCCACGCGCACAAATACCACATTTCTTGCATAGATCAACTTTAATTGTGTAATCAAGCAATGCTTTACATACTTTCGAATCACATTTTTTATCGACAACATGACGAATGTATTCATGTTTAAAATTATGATAGGTTGATAAGAATGGATTCGCAGCTGTTTGACCTAAACCACATAATGAGTTTTCTTTAATATAATAAGCCAACTCTTCCATTTCATCGAGTAATTCTAGCGTTCCATTCCCTTCAGTAATTTGATTCAACATCTCAAGTAATCGTTTAGTGCCAATACGACATGGCGTACATTTACCACATGATTCATCCACAATAAAATCCATATAGAAACGTGCCACATCTACCATACAGTTATCCTCATCTAGGATTATCATGCCACCCGATCCCATCATGGAACCTAATTGGACTAATTCATCAAATCCGATTGGTGTATCGAGATTTTCTTCAGTAATACAACCACCGCTCGGTCCACCCGTCTGCATCGCCTTAAATTTCTTATTATTCGGACATCCTTTACCAATATCATAAACAACTTCTTTTAATGTAATCCCCATACTAACTTCAACTAAACCAGTTTGTTTAATCTTTCCACCTAACGCAAATACTTTAGTACCAGGTGATTTCTCTGATCCAATCGTTCTAAACCACTTCGCACCTTTCAATATAATCGGTGTTATATTCGCAAATGTTTCCACATTATTAATAATCGTTGGCTTACCCCAAACACCACTTACACTTGGATATGGAGGTCGCGGTTTAGGTGTACCACGTTTACCTTCAATGGATGCGATTAGAGCTGTTTCTTCTCCACACACAAATGCGCCAGCCCCAAGTCTTATCTCTATATCAAAATTAAACTCTGAATCAAGAATATTTTTGCCCAATAATCCATATTCATGTGCTTGATTAATTGCGATTTTTAAACGTTCTACCGCAACTGGATATTCAGCACGAATATAAATATACCCATGATGTGCCC
This sequence comes from uncultured Erysipelotrichaceae bacterium, assembly GCA_942492995.1. Taxonomy (GTDB): domain Bacteria; phylum Bacillota_I; class Bacilli_A; order Erysipelotrichales; family Erysipelotrichaceae; genus UBA2212. The sequence goes on along the minus strand of OW818653.1, from coordinate 362,217 downwards.
CAATCGCATACGCCGCAATCATCATTGCCTCTATAATTGAATGCGGGTCACCTTCTAGTACGGACCGATCCATAAATGCGCCGGGATCACCTTCATCCGCATTGCAGATAACATATTTTTCCTTTGAGATAGAGTTTTTAGCTAGTTGCCATTTCATGCCGGTAGAGAAACCACCACCGCCTCTACCTCTCAAACCTGATGCACTAATTTCATCAATTACATCTTGAGGCGTTTTATCGAAAAGTACTTTCGCAATGGCTTGGTACCCATCAATCGCAATATATTCATCAATTGATTCAGGATTAATTCTTCCATTATTGCGTAATACTACACGTGTTTGTTTATAGAAAAAACGATCATTATCCCATTGATCAAATTTGTGTTTAATCTCTGGATTAACATGTTTAACTTCAAATTGATCCAACTTCTTATCCTTTAGAATCTGTACTTCCACCAATAAACGCATTAAATTCTCATTTAAATTCTCATAAAAGATTTCATCCGGATAAATTGCACACACTGATTTCTCCGCATCCTTTACGGTATGACAATATACTTCAATGTACGATTCACAATGATTCCGTTTTAAAATACTCTTTAAATGATTAATCGCTGCGTTATTCTCTTCATCTTTAATCAATAAGTGAATTCTTCTAGCTTTCATCATCTTGCCCCATTCCTGTTAAGGTATATTGTTCAAGAACGACATTATTTTTAATGTGTTGATGTAAGATTTCCTTCATTTTCTGTTCATCCACTTGTACATACATGGTATGTTGGCCACTACGATCAATGACTTCAACCATCGGTTCTAACACGCACATTCCAATACATCCGGTTGGACATATCTGAATTGGATAATTATATTCTTCTTTCATTTCAGTTAGATAATTAAAAACCTGTTTAGCACCTGCCGCAATTCCGCACGTCCCAAGTCCAATCAGAATACGATGTGTTTCAATCGTTTCGATTAAATTCATTTGTTTTAGTGTTCTACTTTGAATGTCTTTTAAAGAATGTAGATTAAGCATGTGCTTCACTCACCTTTCGTTCTTCTTGATGTAAAATATCACGAACTTTATATTCTAAACTTGGATTATTAACCGCATTCGCATAAACAATTCCATCTAATACGGCAACGGGAGCTAAACCACATGCCCCAAGGCATCGTGTACTATCAAGTGAAAACAGTCCATTCGCGCTTGTGTTATTGAGTTTCGCACCGGTCAATTCTTCAAATTTAACAATTAGTGCTTGTGCACCTTTGACATAACATGCTGTACCCATACAAATATTCAATACATGTTTACCCTTTGGTTCCAACGTAAATTGGGTATAAAAACTCACAACACTATAGACTTCCGCAATTGGGACATCAATCGCAGCCGATATTTCTTTCATTGCCTCAAAAGGAATATAGCCTAGTTCTTTTTGAATTTCCTGTAACATTAGTTTTACTGGACCTTCTTTGTGTTTATGCGTTTCAATGATGCGTTTAATCGTATCTAAGCTCATTGCGTTCAAATGGCTCATACAACCTCCTATTATCTTGTTAATATTTTAACAAATACCGCTAAAATGAGTATATCACAACTTGTTAATATATTAACAAGTAAAATTAGTAAATTTATTAAATTTTTTTCAATAGTTTATAAGAATAAGTGCTATGATAAAAAAAGGTAAAAAATAGGAGAACTTATGGAACAAATTTCATCGGTTGAAAATGAAATAATACGAATAAATCAACTGAACCAAAAAGCGAAACAAGTTCTAAGTCGAAATCCTGAAGAAGCACTCGAAATAGCTCAAGAAGCGTTTCATGCATCACTAGCGATTGATTATGCGAGTGGTATATGTATGAGTCAATTCCAATTGGGTATTGCCCATTGGCGATTGGGTCAGTTATTTGAAGCTCTAGATTATCTTCATGAAGCAGACCAAATGACAAAAGACATTGAAGGCCCATTAATTGAGGTTGAGATTTTAAATGCCTTGGGAAACGTATATCTTGATTTACAAGTGTATGATTCAGCTTATACCTATTATCAAATAGGATTACAATTATCGATTAATAAAAACAATGAATACATGAAATCTACGATATTAAGTAATATCGGAGAAATATATCGTGAGTTAAATGATTTTGATTCGGCGATTGAACTTTATCAAATGAGTTTATCTGGATTAAGTGAATTAAACGAACATGAAAGAAGAATCTATCCCCTTTCAAATATCTCAGCGGTTTATCTAGCTCAACGCGATTTAAATAAAGCTGAAGAATATTCGAATATGGCACTTGATTTAGCTCGAGAATGTCAAGATCGTATTATTGAATCGGTTAGTTTAAAGTATTTAGGTATGATTGCGCGTGAGCGTCACCAATATGATTTAGCGGTTAAATTACTAAATCAGAGTCTAAGTATTTACAGCGAGACAAAAGAAGCACTTTTATCAACTGAAGTATTATTTGAACTTCATGAAGTGTATCGTGATCAAAATGATATTAATCAAGCATTAATTTATCTCAATGAGATTATCTTATATGCGGAACAGATCAATGCACATCATATTCTTGCGCAAGCGTATAAGCGTTTAATCAATGATCATCAGGATTTAGGCAATACCGCAAATGCACTTTTCTTTGCGAATAAGTACATTGAGACAGTCACTAAACTTGAACAAAGTAAAGTTGCACAACGATTAAGTGGAATCAACTTACAGAAACAAGCTGAAATTGCGTATCAAGAGAGAGAAACTTATTATCGTTTATCTCAAGAATTAGATGAAAAGGCAAAATTAATCGAAAAGAACAATGAAGATTTAGCAAAAGCCTATCAAAGTGCTAAAGCGATTAGTAAGATCGGTCGAAGTTTAACTGTACAAACCAATCTAGAAGAAATCTATGATTTGGTTTATCAGAATGTGGCGGTTTTAATGGAATCGAATACATTCGGAATTGGAATCTATGATGTAGATCGTGAATCAATCGAATATAAATACTTAATCGTAGATGGTGAACGTGTAGAAAACTATATCATTCCTGTCTTAAATAGTAATAGTTTAGCGGTAAAGTGCTTTATTCAGAATGAGAAATTCGTATTCAATCATCGTAATGAAATTGAACAATACTTAAATTCCACAATCAATGTAAGAGTTGGTCAATTAATGGAATCCATTATGTTTGTCCCATTAAGTATTGAAGATAAATGCATTGGATTAATTACTGTTCAGAATCGTGAACCTGATACCTTCTCAGTTCAAAGTTTAGAAACACTTGATACGCTATCCGCCTACTTAGCGATTGCGATACGAAATGCACAGAAATCTGCAGCACTTAATATCGAAATCCAGAAACGTGAAGTTATCCAACAAGAGTTGAAGAAACTAAACAAAGAGTTATCTGATTTATCTGAAATAGATGGATTAACAGGAATTGCGAATCGTCGACATTTTGATGAGTTCTATGAACGTGAATTTAGACATGCGATTCGGTATAGTATTCCTTTAAGTCTAATGATGATCGATATTGATAATTTCAAAGAATATAATGATCATTATGGGCATCTAAATGGGGATAAGATTATTATTCAGATTGCACAAATCATAAAAAAATACGCTAAACGTAGTAATGATTTAGCGGTACGATTTGGTGGGGATGAGTTTATTGTTTTATTAAGTGATGCGACAGAAACAGTCTCAAGAGATGTCGCCATGAAGATTCAAGAAGAATTAATTAAACTAAATCTACCCCATGAATTCAGTACAGTTTGTCCACGAATTAGTTTGAGTATTGGGATCGCAACCCTTACACCACAACGTGATACATTGATGATGACACTGATTGAGATGGCAGATAATGCGCTGTATCGTTCGAAAGAAAATGGTCGTAATCAAATAAGCGTACATAAAATTTAAAGCCCAAGTTTAGACTTGAGCTTTTTTTTGGCATGATGCGCATATCCCGATTATTTCTAGATTATGCGAGATTATCTTAAAATCCTTAGCTATTTCGATTGAATCAATCACATCATGAATTGGACAATTATCAATTGGAAACATCTTATGGCACATTTGACACATGAGATAGTGCTGGTGATGTGGAGTATGTAATTGGATTAAAGTAGAATTACTGATACTACTATAGTTCTTTTCGACAATATGATGTTCATTTAAACTGTCTATAATTCGATATACCGTTGATTGATTCATCGGATGTTTACCTTTTTTGAGTTTTTCAATAATTTGATCAATACTCATCGGTAACGCTTCGTGTTGTAAGAGTTCAATAAGCGCTTCTCTTTGACGTGAATATTTAAGTTGGTTTAAACTCAATATTTCTTTTGGTTTCATATCAATTCTCCTTTTTCATCCATGAAATCCATGAACTAATTCCGAAGATACATGCGTTGATTAAGACAATACTTGAACCTGTAGGTAAATCGAATAATACAGAGATGATTAATCCACTCACAACACTAAAACTTGAAATAATGACAGCCCAAATAATTGTGGATTTGAAACTATTCGATAAACGTAATGCGCTAACTGTTGGGAAAATAATTAAACTCGATATTAACATCGTCCCAACAACTCTTATTCCTAAAACAATCGTAATTGAGGTTAAGAGTGAGATAATTTGATTCAAACGTTTCGTCTTACGTCCACTTACTTTTGCGTAATCCATATCATATGTCATTGCGAATAAGTCATGATAGAAATATATAACAGTCCCAACGATTATGATTGAAAGAATCAATGAGAAATAGACATCCATTTCAGAGATAATTAAGATACTTCCAAATAAATAACTGTATAAATCAACACTGAAACCATTCGAAACAGACGATATTAATACCCCAATTGCGACTGCAGTCGAAGATATTAATCCAATAGCCGCATCTCCTCCAATTCGATTCTCTTCACTTAGTTTCAGTATTAACAATGAAGCTAAACTTACGATTGGAATCGATATGATTAAAGGTGATTGATTGAGTAAAAGCGCTAATGCGACTGTCGCGAAACTAACATGCGCAAGTCCGTCCCCTATCATTGAATATTTACGTAATACTAGAAATATTCCAAGAAATGAACTACTAATGGAGATTAAAAGTCCAACTAATAATGCACGTTGAAGAAAGGTATAAGAGAATAAACTAAATATGGATGTGATGTTCATGGTTCTCTACCTTACACAATGCGGCTGTGGCTTGTGGTCCAATTTGATACATTAATTCTTCTGATTGACATAAATCGGTACTTGGCCCAAAGAATACGACGTGTTGATCAAGATACAAAATATGTGTCGCATATAAACTTACTGAATTTAAATCATGTGAAATGAGTATAATACTAACATTCTCTTCTTGATGTAAATTTTTAATTAATTGATAAAAATCTTCGCGAATCGTTGGATCAAGCGCAGATGTTGGTTCATCGAGAATAAGCAATTTAGGATGATTAATCAGAGCACGAGCTAACATAACACGTTGTTGTTGACCACCAGATAAATACCCAATACGCTTCTTCAATAAGTCTTCTATGCCTAATTTACGACTTAAAAGTATGATTTCTTCATGTACATTTTTTTGTTTGAGTGCGTTTTTATCTAACCCTGTTTGAATAATTTCATAGACTGATGCAGGAAAGTGTTTATCATGGTTAAATCCTTTTTGTGGTAGATATCCAATTTCGTTTTTAGTAATATCTTCCCCAAATATAAACGCACCACTCGCAATATCATTTAAGCCCAAAAGTGCACGCATTAAGGTAGTTTTCCCTGACCCATTAGGACCTACAATTGCTAAATAATCATGATAACCTAAAGAAAAATTAACATGCTCAAGCGCAATCATTTTCCCATAATGAACACTTACATCTTTAACTTCTAATAGTGTTTTATTCATAATTTAATGCACCTTTTAACTTTTCAATATTCGCATACATTAAGTCGAAATACGTTATTCCTTGATCCATTTCTTCCTTACTTATATTATGTCCACCATGTAACACATCGATTGTAGCGTTAGTTTGTTCAGAGATAATACGTGCAATTTTAGGATCGATTAATTCTTCATAAAAGATGACTTTGATATTATAGGTTTCCATCGTATCTAACAATTCACTTAATGAACTAACACTTGGTTCCGCATCTGGAGAATAACCTGAGTACGGAGATAAGATATCAATATTGAATCGTGACGATAGATAACCAAACGCAAAATGCCCACCATAAATTAATTTATTTGTTTTAATACGACTGAATAGATCAATATATGCATTATCCAACTCATCAAGTTTTAATAGATATTCATCCGCATTTGTTTGATAAAATTCTATATTTTTAGGATCGATTTCGATTAAACCTTGTAGTACATTATTTACCATTATTTTTGTGTTAATCGGATCTAACCAGAAATGTGGATCATATTCATTACCATCACCGTCATTGTGTGAAAGTAGGTTTACACCGATAGAACTATCTACAATAACTGGTCCTTTATCGGTTAAATCTTGAAATACATTACTAATCCATGTTTCCATAATATCGCTTGTATAGATGAATAAATCAGATTGATTTATTTCAATTAATGTACTAGGTGTAGGTTCATATGCATGTGGTTCTACTCCTGCTGGTAATAGTAGATTTACATTAACTTTATCTTGTGCAATCGCTCTTACCATGTCGTATTGCGGAAATAATGTCACAATAACATTCAATTTATCATTGGATGGATTGCTTGATGTACATCCAGAAAAGAATAATATAAACAGAATTAACACACTTAAACTTTTTTTCATACGATTCACTCCTAAATTGATTATAGAACCGTAAAATAAAATATGCAAATGATTTGCATTTGCATATTAATCAATAATATTTACCTTTTTAAGATACTCTATCAGTAATCTAAATGTTCCATTATAGATATAACCATCCATGCTAAGTTTATTCGCTTCTATAATATTTATCGCACTATCATCAATAAAGAAGCTTTCGCTTAAATTGATTTGGCATATTTCAGATGCTTTTCGATAAAATTCTAGATCAGGTTTAGACACTTTCAAATCTGCTGATATGACTTTATGATCGAAGTAATCTAAACATTTAAACTTATTAACATAATGATAAAAACGTAATGATGCGTTAGAGAATAGATACAATTTATACCCTTTTGACTTTAATAAATTGAGTAAATCGATCATTTCTACACGTTCTGTAAGAAATAAATGCCATTGATTGAAAATCTGTTTAACTAAATCCAAATACTTTAAATCAATACGTTTAGAAATGGTATTAATTGCCTCATCTTCGGTAATAATTCCTTGATCAAGATCTAACCATTCTTGTTTATAGAAAATCTCATTGACGAGTATTTGTACTAACTGTATATCATCGGTGAAGTTTGCGACCATTAAATGCGGAGAATAATCTAACAATACATTCCCCATATCAAACACAATATTTTTATATCGCTTCATTCTTCCACATCCAAATCCGTCAATCGATTTAACATTTTTTCTTTAAGAATTTGTTTATTCAACCCTGCTGGATAGCGTAAAACAAGTTCGATATTGACACGATTTGATTCCATTTCTCCTACGCGATACATTACAATCTCTATATTTAAACTTTTAATATAATCGATAATTTCACGGATTAGCGTGACATTACAATTCACCATAAACGTATCATTCGATCGATCAAATCGACTAAACCATTTTGTATGGAATACGAGTTGTACAATGATAATCAATAGAGCTGTACTAACTCCAATAAAATACATTCCAGCGCCGATGGTCATCCCTACTGCCGATGTTGTCCATATTCCAGCCGCAGTCGTTAAACCACTTACAGTATTCTTTCTCACAAGAATCATCCCAGCCCCAAGAAAACCAATCCCGGTTACTACTTGAGCTGCGATACGTGAATGATCTGCGTTAATTGACTCAGGAAAACCATATTTTGATAATATCATCAGTAAACATGACCCAAGTGCGACAATCGCATGGGTACGAATTCCTGCTTCTTTATATCGGTTGGTTCGTTCAAATCCAATTAAAACGCCTAAAAGTACTGATACAAGTAAACGGATAAATAAAACTAATTCGAATTGTGAAGGCATATTTCCTCCTGATTTGTTTAATCCATTATGCCATATTTCATCTTTTCTACCAAATATCCTGTTTTAGAGTCATTTCTATTAATTTAAACATACTTTTTATGTATACTAATAAAGAGGTAAATTGGTCAATATGGAAATCAAACAAAATACACAAGCATTTTATATCGGTGATCGATACGAAGAAGCTCTTGCGAAGCTTGAATTTGAGAATACTGACTATGGAATGATCCTAACTCATACGGAAGTATCCGAACAACTTAAAGGTCAAGGCATCGGTAGAGCACTCGTTAAGTATGTCGTTGAAGTTGCGCGTAACGAAAAGTTTAAACTAAAAATTCAATGTGCCTACGCTAAACAGGAATTTGAAAAACATCCTGAATATCAAGATGTTTTGTTTACTGATTAATTTGTCTTCGCTTATCTTCATACATCTTCTTATCACTAATTGCGATGATTGATTCAATATCATCCATACTAGGATTAAATTCTTGGTAACCAATCGCAAGGCTTAGATTTAGTTTAATGTCTACTAAAGTAAATGGCTCATTAAAGTTATCACGAATACGTTTGATAACTTTTTCTATGGAATTACCTGATTTCATACGTGCTATCACGATGAATTCATCTCCACCAAGTCTAAATATCATATCCGATTCATGACAACTATTGCGTAAGCGACGTGCTGTGATTCGTAATACTTCATCGCCAACTTTATGCCCATGTTTATCGTTTATCTCTTTAAATCCATTTAAATCGATGAATAACACATAAATAACTTCATCCACATCATACTTAGATGGTTCAAACTTCAATTCATTTAAATAAGAACGATTCCATAACTTAGTTAATGGATCAATCTTTACGATATTCTCGAGATGTTCAGAACGTGAATGAATAATAGAGAAACGATTCAATACGGTAGTATTGATAAATAACAAGAAGATGAAGATTAAGAAATATGATGTATAACGTGAATCATTGAAATAAAATAATGATAATAAAGCTCCAATAATTGAAATAGATAGTACGATAATCGACGAAACTCCTAAATGTTCTTTACGATACGATGTGATTGTATGATATAGAAAATGGATACCATATAAAGCGACTAATACCTGGAAAATCAGATAGATAAATTCTAATCCAGAATGATCAACCATGATTGATACGACTGGGAAGAACACTAAGAGACCATACGAAATATCTTGGTAACGTTTTGAGAAATTAAATACTTTAAATGTATTCGCCAATAACGTAAATACCGGTAACATCAAAAATACAGACAAATATTCAAATCGTAAAATCCATATAAGTGAGAATTCATAATATGGATTGAGTAAGTAAACAATATGATTCCCTGTACTTATTACACGTAATGCGAAGAGTGCACATAACGATGCCATAAACAATGAACGTCGATCTTTAACGATAATGGCTAAGAGAATAAATATAACTGTAACCATTGTGAGTGAAGAGAATACAAACATTTCGACAATTAATGAAGTCTCAAAGAAATAATAGACATCATCGACTGTCCCAATCATTGGGGCAAATTTAATACTGCCGTCAGAAAGTGTATAATTTGAAACTTCTAATACGATTGTCGCATTTCCTACTTCATCACTTCTAAACACACTCTTATCCGTATAACTAGCTCCTTTTGAAATCAATGCGTTCTTCGCAATCTCTCCATTCGATAGTTTCAATTCATCATTAACCCAAAGTTGATAACTTGAACCAGCTTCTTCAAGCAATATTCCATACTCTTCATCTGGATCTAAACCATTTAATGTAAGTCTATATGTCGCATAACCAGAACCATTTTCGAAATCTTCATCATCTTGCCAAGTGTGTGATAATTGTTTATATTCTGGTGCTAATTTATAGAGAACATCTGAATCATCCAATAAAAAAACACTGGGATAAAATTCCCATTCTCCATTTAAACGATAAACATTTTTATCATTTATTTCATTAATTTTAAGTTGCCCATTATTCGCATTTAAATCAATTTCATTTATACTATCTTTACTTAATGTCCAGAAGAATAGTACAAGCGAAAATGCGACTAGCACAACAATAATTCTAATGTTCTTCATAGGTTCTCTGTTTATTTACTATACACTATCGTAAAAAATTTGCATCAATTATTTAATAAATATTAATTACTTATGTCAAAGCGGAATGTTGTCAGATTGTAAAATTGATTGTTTAGTTATACAATATGCCTATTAATTAACAGAGGTTATTATGTCCAATAAAGTAGAAATAATTATAGTAGATGATGAAACTACTAACTTAACTGTTTTAGAACGGATTTTGAGTCCACTTGGTCAAGTTATACCGTTCAAAAATGGATTAGATATGTTAAATTATCTGAAAGTAAAAAAAGCACCTGATATTATCCTGTTAGATGTTAATTTACCAGGATTAACAGGTCATGATGTATTAGATAAATTACGTACTAATTCTAACTTAATCGATATTCCGGTTATTTTTATGTTAGCAAGTGAAAATATTAAAGATGATAGTGCATTCAATTTATCGAGTGCACAGGATTATGTCATTAAACCATTTAAAGCTAATGTGCTTTTAGCACGTGTTCGTTCACTGTTAGAACTAAAAAAAGCGAAGGATCAACTTAAGAATCAAACCCAATGGATTGAGAATGAAGTTACAAAACGTATGTATGATTTACAATTAACATTTGATGTATCCTTGGATATCGTTACTCAATTAGTAGAGACACGTGATCCAGATTCCGCCTTCCATATATCACGTACGAAGAGTTATTATGAAATTATTATGCGCAAGTTACAAGAAAATGAGCGTTACTCTTCAGTCATTGATGAGCGTTATATAATTCGAACAGTTAAAGCTAGTCCATTGCATGATATTGGTAAAATGGGGATTCCAGATACGATTTTGATGAAGAGTGGTAAGTTATCATCAGATGAATTTGATGTAATTAAATCACATACAACGATTGGGTATAATACGATTAAACATGCGGTTGATACATCTTTCATAACTGATTTAATGCATAACAACAGTACAAGCGATTCAGTTGAATTCTTTAAAGAAGCACTTAATATCGCAAAATATCACCATGAACATTGGGATGGGACAGGCTATCCTGAAGGATTAGCTAAGGAACAAATACCACTTTCCGCAAGAGTTATGGCGATTGTGGATGTATTTGACGCATTGAGTAATAAACGTGTCTATAAAGAAGCTTGGAGTATTGAAAAAACAACCCAATACATTAAATCTAAGAGTGCAACACAGTTTGATCCAGATGTTGTTAAGGCATTTTTAACCGAAATTGAAGCGATACGAAAAGTTTGGGAAAGTTCGAGAAATTAAATAAAAAGATTGGAACATAATGTTTCCAATCTTTTTTTAGTTCAACGCATCAGAAATCGCATTTAGAATAACATGACTACTGTATGACGCACCGCTAATCACATCGACATCAATGGAATTCTGGTCGATAACACGATCAATTATTTTTATCGCATCATTCCCTTGCCCATTCACATGTTTTACTAAATCAATATTCGTAATTTTGTGATCAGATACTTCCACAAGTACTTCAACTTCAATTGGGAATGTGGAAGCTTTACCAGGATATGTCCCATCATCAATTTGCGATAAATTAACGGTATCAATCTCTTCTGTTAATAATTGATTTAAGTTATTATCAATCCATTTATACGCAATGAAGATTCCAATAAATACAATTACCACTATGACTACAATAATACGAATTAATTTCATGAAACTAACCATTGATTACAATTATTACATAACTGTTCTACTTGTTTATCTACGTTGCGAAACTTCATATGGATACTACCTAGTTTATTTATTTGAGCATTTTTTTGATGGATTATACGTTCCATACTTCCTAAAGCTTGATTACCTCCCATAGAATCAAATGGGAAATATTGACTCACAAATCCTGCAATTTTCTTGTTCGACAATGAATTTACATTTTAAATATACTCTTTAAAAATCGGTGCACAATCAAATCCTCTAACACAAGATCCAAATATAATCGCATCATAGGTTTGTGTACTAGGTTGGTTTGTTAAGCGGAATGAGCTAGAATTTGGATTTTCATTATCTGCTTTTATACTTTGAATTGAAGCAGTATGACCTTTCGAAAGTAGATAACTTTCTAAACGTTTGGCAATAGACATAGTGTTATTCGTATACGAGTATACAATTATTCCTATATTCATAGAACCCCTTTCCTTTGAACTAAATAGTTCAGTATTTCATCTATATCGCCACACACACTTTCATAGGTATGTGGTCCATTCTGACTGAAGTGTAAGGTTAATATGCCATGTAAGGTATAGATTAAAGATTTACTTATTGTTTGAATATCGATTAATTCTAATTGATTCGTTTCCATTAAAAAACTAAATGTGTCAACCCACATTGAATTAAAATCAAATGTATTTTCAATCGAATCACTCGTTGGTACAACTGTATAAAAGTAGAAGAATTTAAACACATTTGGATTATCGTAATAGTATTTTACATACGAATGAAATACTTGCTTAATTCCGTCCAAATCAAGCTTCATATCAGGACTTGAAGGCATCATCCAATGAATTAAATCTTGAATCATTTCTTTTTTAACATCCCATAATAACGCATTTAAATCCTTGAAGTAATTATAGATTGTCGCATACGAATACCCTGTTTCTTCTGCGACTCTACGCACTGAAACATTCTCAATTCCTTGCGTTAATATCTGCTTTTTTGCGGCTTCAATGAAAACCTTTAATATACGATCTTTCTTAGTTATTTTCGTCACTTTAACACCTATATATTTATTTAACACTGTTAATATATTATTATTTTATTAAAATGTCAATCGTTTCCTTAATATTACACTTTTAGTTTGCATAATCTTTCACAATATCGTTATACTAAGATTGATATGAAATCCATACGCTTTCAAATGATCTCCATCATTATAATTGTCTGTTTAGCTGTATTTTTTGGCTTGAGCTATTCAATTGAGCGTAAATTGAATGAATTAAATGATCATACACTTATCCAATATCAAGATATTACTGAATCACGAGCAAGTGAAGTTGGTAAAGAACTTGAAGGTATTGTTAATCAAGTTAATATGATTTCACATTCGAATGTCGTTCAAACAATGGATATTCCAACGATTAAAACATTCTTGATAAGCTTAACTGATGACAGTAATTTAAAGAGTATGACTATCTCTGATAAAGATGGAAAAGCTTGGACAACATATGGTTTAGAAATCGATATCTCACAACAGGAACAATTCAAAGCGATATTTACAGATCATAAAGAATGGATAATATCTAATCCATTTCATAGCCCCTACTTTTTCGAAGATACTCCAATTATTACAATCTCGCATAGAATAAACGTAAACAATGAGACAGTTGGTTTACTCAATGCGGTTGTGACAACAGAATTTATGAATAAAATTACAGATTCGATTCAATTTGATACATTGAGTTTTGCGTGGATTGTAGATTCAAATGGAAAGATTGTCTCGCATCCAGATGCGACTATTACAATCGATGATAATTACTCAAGAATCATAAAACAGACTGATTTAACAAATCCTTTTGAATTGGAAAAAGGATTTTTTACGTATAAAGATATGAATGATGTAAATATGATTGCGGTCTATTCTACGATTCCGAACACATCAGGATGGAAATTAATCATTTCAGTAGAATCTAGAAATGCGTACTCAGAAATTACTTCTGTCATGAATTATATTGATTATGCATTATTAATAAGTTTGTTTATCTTAATCGTTTTTACACTTTATTACGCTGCGACTCTTTCTCGCCCGATTCAACGATTAAGACATGTCTTCGAAAAGGCAGAACAAGGTGATTTTAATGTTAGAGCAGATGAGAAAGTTAATAATGAAATTGGTTTAGCAGGTGCTAGTTTTAATCATATGTTACAAGAGATTCGTAATTTAACATTTATTGACCCGGTTACTCAATTGAGTAATTATCGTAGTTATTTAAGTGAAAGTAGTTTATTACTTAAATCGAACCCTAATCGCTCATACTATGTTGTAGTAATCTCAATTGACGATTTTAAAAAGATTAACAGTTTAGGTGGTTATGGGTTTGGGAATGAGACGTTAATGAAATTTTCCAAGATAATACAGGCACAATTAAAAGAAAGTGAAATAATTGCACGTTATTTTGGGGATGAAATTATTCTATTACTTCATGAAGATAGTTTAGAAACGCTTCGAGAACGTATTAGTAATCTATTAAAAGAATGCCAAAGACCGTTTACCATTATGGACTTGGATATTCACTTAAGTATTACCTGTGGTATCGCGTTCCATAATCCTCAGGATACGATTGAAACAAGCATCCATAACTCGACGATCGCAAAATTAAAAGCGAAAAAGATGGGTGGAAATATTGCGATATTTTATGGGGATGGAATTAACCAAGAAATTAAACTTGAACAAGATATTGAAAATGCGTTATATCATGCGATAGAACGAAATGAGTTATACCTTGTTTATCAGCCTATTTTAAATCTTAAGAATAATCAGATAAGTGGATTTGAAGCATTATTACGTTGGAATCATCCTGAATATCAAGTAGCACCAATTAATACAATAATTAAGATAGCTGAAAATTCAGGTCAAATGCAAACCATCGGTTATTGGGTAATGCAAGAAGCGTGTATACAATTAAATAGATTAAATAAGAAATTTCCAGAACTCAGTATTGCGTTTAATGTGTCTGTATTACAGTTTAATGATCCAAATTTCATTATGAATCTCGAAAATGTAATTATTTCTACGAATATTAATCGTCAAAATCTAATCTTAGAGATTACAGAATCATCCGCTATGGATAATGTGGATGAAAAATTAGCGGATCTAAAACGAATAAAAGAAATCGGTGTTGGTATATCGATTGATGATTTTGGGACGGGTTATTCTTCCTTAGCGTATCTAAGTCTATTTCCGATTGATCATCTCAAAATTGATCGCAATTTTATTAGTAAAATGACGACCGATAATTCTGCGATGTTGTTGGTGAGATCGATGATTACTTTAGCAAAATCCTTGCATTTAGAAGTTATTGCGGAAGGTGTTGAGAATCTGGAAGAATTGAATCTATTAAGAGGTTTAGGTTGCGATAAGATACAAGGATATCTAATTAGTAAACCTAAACGTATGCGTGATATCGAATTATAGGGTCAATAAAATGACTCTTTTTTATTGATTGTATTATGATGAATACCTCTATAAAATGAAAAAAATATAACTACTTATTAGTTCATGTTATCATATATAAAAGGAATAGGTTTTTATGATTAAATCAATTCGAAAATTCTTCCAAACAATTGAAGAACATCTATTCAAAAAAGAGTGGATTGGTAGCCCAGATTATGAAGCATTACGCTTTACTGTAATCTATATTTTTGTTGGGCTTGTTTGGATTATTTGGTCAGATGATTTACTTGTGTATCTAGTTAAAGATATTGATTTAATCATTCAATTTCAAACATTAAAGGGTTGGTTTTATGTGTTTATGTCGGGATTATTGTTTTCGATTATATTAAAGAGACGTATTCATATTATTAATCAATTATCGAATAATATGCTTTATCAGAATACCCATGATCCATTAACGAAACTTCCGAATCGTGTTAAGAGTTCAGAATTGATCAATCAAAGAATTAAAGATAATCCGCAACAGGTATTTGCGTTAGTTAGTTTAGATTTAGATGATTTCTCAAATGTGAATGAATTATTGGGTTATCAAATTGGGGATGAATTAATTATTTCATTAACCCAGAATTTAAGTCAAAAATTAAGTAATAATGATTTTATTTCGAGAAATGGAGATGGGTTTATTATTACTTTGGATCTTGTTAATCGCAATAAAGCACAATTAAATCAATTTCTTAATTCGATATTGGAAATCGTTAGTCGTGAACGCGTAATTGAGAATCAGACTGTATTTATAACATGTAGTTTAGGTGTTTCATTGTATCCTAAGGATGGATCTAACTTTATTGATTTATTCAAGGCTGCGGATACAGCTATGCGTCATTTAAAAGGCTTACGTAAGAATAGTTATAATTTCTATACCGAAGATTATCATAAAGAACGTGTTAACCGTGTTAAATTGGTCAATGAGTTGCGTAAAGCAATTGATGAGAAAGAACTGTATATGTTATATCAACCGATTTACGATATGACCACAATGAGTATTAATTCATTTGAAGCACTCATTCGTTGGAAATCACCTACCTTTGGTCAAGTATCCCCTGCTGTGTTTATTGAATATGCAGAGAATACAAATTTAATTTCACGTATTGATGAGTTTGTGTTTGTGAATACTTTAAAGCTAAGACGTAAGTGGCATGAGTTAGGTGATCATACTACGATATTATCGATTAATCTATCGTCTAAAGGATTAGTAGATCCAGGGTTTATGCATACTGTAGAGCGATTATGTTTGGAGTATTATTATGTACCAAATGAAATTCAAATAGAAATTACTGAAACCGCATTAATTTCTAACTTTGATTTAGCGAAGAGTCATTTATTAAGATTGAAGCGTTTAGGATTCATTATTGCGTTAGATGATTTTGGGGCTGGTTATTCTTCTCTTACGTATCTACATCAGTTACCGATTGATTGTATGAAGATTGATCGATCTTTCTCAGTTAATCCTGGATTTAATAATAATCAGGATATGATACTAGCCACAATCATAGAATTAGCGCATAAGTTAAATCTTAAAGTAGTGGCAGAAGGTATTGAAACGCATAAACAGAAAGAATTCTTCTTAAAGATGAGTTGTATATTGGGTCAAGGTTACTTATTCGCATATCCCGAATCTGAGGAAAATGCGACCAATCGAATAATAGAAAAAGAAGACGAGGCTTAACGCTTTGTCTTCTTTTTATGTGGTAAGTTTGAAGGAGTAGGTTTAGTACTCTTACTTGGTTGATTACTTGGTCTTTGACCTTTATGTGGTTTAGGTTTATCTTTTTTTGATTCTACTTTTAGATTTTCATCGATCTTTAATATAAATGGATGATTATTTTGGACAGGCACATCACGTTTTGTGAGTTTCTGGATATCTTTTAGTAAACCATATTCTTCTTGATCACAGAAAGCATATGAGATACCACCTAAGCCTGCACGACCTGTTCTTCCAATTCGATGAACATATGTTTCAGGTACTTCTGGTAAATCATAAATAATGACATGTGATAATTCATCAATATCAAGCCCACGAGCCGCGATATCTGTTGCGACAAGTATTCTTATCTTTCTTTCCTTAAAGTTCTGTAGAGCCAATTGACGTGCGTTTTGTGACTTATTACCGTGAATTGCCTGCGAATTAAAGTTCGCAGCGTTTAAAGACTTAACTATTTTATCTGCACCATGTTTAGTACGTGAGAATATTAGCACTGAATCAATGACTTCATTTCTTAAGATATGAATTAATAGATTGATTTTATTGTGTTTAGCGACATGATAAACTGATTGATTAATAATCTCAACAGTCGATGCGACAGGTGTAACTTCAACTTTTACAGGTTCTTTTAAAATCGTATGTGCAAGATTTGAAATTTCCTTAGGCATTGTCGCAGAAAATAACATCGTTTGTCTTTCATGTGGAATATGCGTAATAATTTTACGTACATCATGAATCATGCCCATATCTAACATTTGATCTGCTTCATCTAATACAAAGTATTTTACTTTACCTAAATGAACATGTTTTTGGTTGATTAGATCTAATAAACGTCCTGGCGTTGCGACTAAAATATCTAAACCTAATGCCAATGCGTCAGTTTGTGGTTTTTGTGATACGCCACCAAAGACGACTGCAGACTTCAGATTTAAATGTTTACCATACGTTTTAAAGCTTTCATGGATTTGGATTGCGAGTTCACGCGTTGGCGCAAGTATTAACGCTTGGATGGTTCTTAAACTACGTTTTACAGTACTTTGACCACTTAATCCTTGTAAAATAGGAATCGCAAAAGCAGCCGTTTTACCAGTTCCTGTTTGTGCAACACCTAATATATCTTTTCCTTCCAATAGAATTGGAATTGACTGACTTTGAATTGGAGTTGGGGTAGAATAACCTTCTTCTTTTAAGGC
The DNA here is from genome assembly GCA_942492995.1 of uncultured Erysipelotrichaceae bacterium. Classification (GTDB taxonomy): domain Bacteria; phylum Bacillota_I; class Bacilli_A; order Erysipelotrichales; family Erysipelotrichaceae; genus UBA2212. The sequence continues at coordinate 343,908 of OW818653.1, read as the reverse complement.
TTTCTTGATTGGTTCTATAATAAGATTGGATTCAAATAACATTATTTCTCCTTATGGTATAAATACATACTTGTGTAGTATACGCTTTTTTCAATCAAATGACACTATTTATTTCTCATTCAAACGATTCAAGTCCTTTAGAAGATTATCAATCTTCTCTTCTAATCCATTTATTTTCTTGTATAACTCTTCTATTATTATCTCAGCCTTCTGATCAACCAAAAAATCATTCTCTGAACGTAAGCGATCTTTCGCCTCTTGTCGATTCTGTGACATCATAATGATAGGAGCTTGTAAAGCAGCGATACAACTCAATATAAGATTTAGTAAGATAAATGGAAATGGATCAAATGGTAGATTAAATAATGCCCATGAGTTAATCGCAATCCAAAAGAAAAGTAAACCTAAAAAACATAGTATAAATGCCCAACTACCTGCAACAGACGCAATTTTATCTGATACTTTCTGGCCAAAAGATAATTGTTCCTTATGGATAATATTCAAATTCTTAACACGATGTGTCTCTACTAATTGATCGATTGTTTTGTTTTGTTTCATATTTATCTCTAACTTCATTATTATCCTTTTTTATCAATATTGATAGTAAAAGCATATTACAAGACAAAATATGTAAAAAACATTACATTTTAACAAAGGAGTAATTTATATGGCAAAAAGATTATTTGTAAATTTACCGATTAAAGAAGTGAATCGTACCCGCCATTTTTTCGAATCTCTTGGATTCGAATTTAACCCAATGTTTTCGGATGATAAAGCATTATGTTTAATTTTAGGTGAGAATTTCTTTGGGATGTTGCTAGAAGAACCATATTTTCAAACATTTATTACAAAACCAATTAGTAACGCAAAAGAAGATACAGAAGTACTTTTATCCCTTCAATTAGATACTAAAGAAGATGTACATAATATGGTTGATAAAGCCATTGAACTTGGAGCTCGTGAGTATAACCCTTCAACAGATAATGGGTTCATGTTTCAACGTGTATTTGAAGATCTAGATGGACATCAATGGGAAATAGCTTGGATGGATGAGACGTATAATTTTGATGATATAAAAAATCTATAAGGAATAGATTGTGTACTACTAATTCTATTAGATTTTTAAATAAAAATGAGCATTAAAAAACCCAACTCCTGAGTGTTGGGTTTTAAATTATAATGATGAGTTTTCTAAAATACTTAATTTTTCATTCAATACTGGTAACCCCAACATGAAACTTAGAAATGTGATTTTTTTATTCTGTGCAAGCTAATACTTGTGTAGCTGTATCAATTGTACATGTCCAAGAACCACTAGTAGCTGATACAGATGCAGGAAGAACGTTTGTTGTAGGAGCAGTCGCTTCTTTCAACAATTCTTCAGTAAGTTTTGTACGAACATTTGAAGTTGCAGTAGCTTTATTAGCTGCATTAATATAATTCATTAAACTAGGAATCAAGATAGCTGCTAAAATAGCCAAAATAGCAATAACTACGATTAATTCTATAAGAGTAAACCCTTTTTTGTTGAGAATTTTTTTCATTAAAATATTCCCCTCCTTTTGATAATTAAATTAAACACCAATACAATGTATTAGTCAATAAACAAATACTATTAATACATAATTTGTGCTTTTATGGTCTACCAAGGTAGCGTTTTAGTAACTCAGGATTACTCGTAATCTCATTGGCGACCTCAAATGAAATAATATGATCCGAAACAAGTTTTGCGAGGTTGCCATCTAGTGTTTGCATACCTACTCTTAGACCTGTTTGTATCGCTGTATTTATCTGCACAATCTTATTCTCACGTATTAGATTTCCGATGGCATCAGTCATTAACATAATCTCATGAACTGCAGTTCTTCCTGAATAATCAGCCTTAGGTAATAAAGCTTGTGAGATAACTGCTTTTAATACTCCGGCTAATTGAGTACGAACTTGAGATTGTTGGTGTGGTGGGAAAGCATCGATAATACGATCTATTGTACTTGCAGCACCTGTTGTATGTAGCGTTGAAAGTACTAAATGTCCAGTTTCTGCAGCAGTTAGTGCTAAACTGATTGTTTCATAGTCACGCATTTCACCGACTAGAATTACATCAGGATCTTCACGAAGTGCAGAACGAAGTGCGGATTGGAAATCATGCGCATCTTTATGTATTTCACGTTGATTTATCATACTCTTCTTCGAATTGTGAATATACTCAATTGGATCTTCAAGAGTTAAAATGTGATGTGATTTACTATCATTTATATAATCAATCATTGCGGCAAGAGTAGTTGATTTACCACTACCAGTTGGACCAGTAACTAAAATAAGTCCACGAGGTTGCATCGCAATATCTTTTAAAATAGGTGGAAGCTTTAATTCATCAATCGTTGGGATGTGATTATTTAATAAACGCATCGCAATCGCAGGTACGCCTTGTTGGCGATAGATGTTTAAACGATAACGATGACCTGAATCATCTGTATACGCTGAGTCAACATCCTTACCTTGTTCATATAATTCATATTGTTCGGGTGAAATAATCGCATGAATTATATCATAGACTTGTCCATTCTCTAAAACAGGTAAATCTAAATTGACGAGCTCACCCACATGACGCACAATCGGTTTACGATTCGCTACTAAATGAATATCTGAACATTCATTCTTACGCGCATACTTCAAAATTTCTAGTAACATAAAGCCCCCTTAATCTACTGTATAAAGAATTCGAATACCCTCTTCAACAGTAGTAACTCCTGCAGTAATTAAATCTAAAACTTCTTCTCTCAACATACGCATTTTCTTTTCATGTGCGTATTTCTTTAAATCATCCATACCTGCTTGATTCGCAATCATTTCTTGTAATTTAGAATCAATTAGGATTATTTCAAATACAGCTGTACGACCTTGGTATCCTGTTTGATTACATTCAGTACATCCGTTGCCTTTTTTAGCTGTGTTTAAGTGTGTTTGTAAAAGTAGATTATCAGCAAGTTCAACTGTATGTTCTGTTTTACAATTAGGACATACTTTTTTAACTAAACGTTGTGAAATAACACATTTAACTGAAGATGCGACTAAGAAAGGTTCAACACCCATATCAACTAAACGAACAACCGTTGATAATGCATCATTGGTATGTATAGTCGACAATACAAAGTGACCTGTTATTGCAGCACGAATTGCGATTTCAGCTGTTTCGCCATCACGAATTTCCCCAATCATAATTGTATCGGGGTCTTGACGTAAGATGGATCTTAATCCATTTGCGAAGGTCAAACCTGCACGAGGATTAACTTGAACTTGTGTAATTCCATTAAATTTACGTTCTATTGGATCTTCAATAGTAACAATAGCTTTCTTAACATCGGCTAATTGAGCTAACATTGAGTAAAGTGTCGTTGTTTTACCACTACCTGTCGGACCAGTAACCAATAAAATACCATGAGGTAGTTTTAATGCTTTACGAATAATTTCCTGGGTATATTCTGATAAACCTAAACTCGAAAGATTATAGTCAATATTACGGTCAGCACCTAATAAACGAAGAACAATTTTTTCTCCATAAGGAGTTGGTAAAGATGATACACGAATATCAAATGTAAAGAATTCGCTCTTGAATTGGAAACTACCATCTTGAGGTACACGCTTTTCAGCAATATTCATTCCACAAACTATTTTTATACGTGTAATGATAAGTTGATGCACTTCTGCACTGAATTCATTGTGTAATTGTAAATCACCATCGATACGATAACGTACGCGTGTCATATTTTCTTCAGGTTCAATATGGATATCGGATGCGTTTTGTTGGAATGCATCAAAAATTAGATTATTAACTAGCTTTACAACTGGAGCTGAATCAACACGTTCTGCCATTTCATCATCACTTGTTTGTTCAAGTCCAATTGCGGATGCAACACCATATTCATCTTTAATATCATTGATAATTTCATCAGCAGAACGTCTTGAATAGACACGATTAATTGCTTTTTCTATTTCAGAAGTTGATGAAACAACAGTACGAATTTCATAACCAGTAATAATATTTAAATCCTCAAGACATGTAAAATCTAGTGGATCGTTTGTCGCAATCGTAATAACACCAGCTTTTAAGTTCATCGGAACGATATTGTATTTTCTTGAAAGTGCTTCAGGAATTAATCTAACAACATCCAATTCTATTGAAAATAAAGGAGTATCAACGTATTCTACTGATAATCGTTTAGCTAATGCTTTTAAAATATCTCGCTCATGTGCGAAACCCATTTCAGAAATAACAACCCCCAAACGTTTTTTAACGACTTTTTGACGGTCTAACGCTAATTCAAGTTGTTCTGGAGTAATGATTTTTTCATCAACTAATACTGTACCTAAACGAACTGCTCTCATTTATTTGCCTCCAAATATGTTATAAACGACTATTTTCTGTATAATATGAATAAAGAGGTTTCCTATGCAAATTCCTTACTATATCGTTGTCTTCATTTACGGCGCAATCTTTGGCTCTTTTTTTAATGTTGTTATCTTAAGATTACCAAAAAAAGAATCACTTATCCACCATTCTTCTCATTGTCCAAACTGTATGGAACCAATAAAACCATATGATTTAATTCCTATTGTAAGTTTTTTACTTCTTGGTGGTAAATGTAGACATTGCAAACAAAGAATTTCCTGGAGATATCCTCTTATCGAATTATTAACAGCTCTAAGTTTTACTTTAGTATTTTATCGATTTGGTTGGAGTTTCTTTAGCCTTATTGGTTTTTTACTAACTTCACTCTTAATTATTATTGCGATGATTGATATAGATACGATGGAGATATATGATCGTTTCCATATTATGATCCTAATTCTTGCGTTAGCAATCTTATTTATTACACCATTACCGCTTCTTGATCATTTAATAGGATTCTTTGTAATTAGTATCCCCTTCTTTATAATTGCGTCCGTAACAGGCGGAATTGGGGGTGGAGATATAAAATTAATTGCTATCGCTGGTTTATTACTTGGATTCAAAGCAACGTTAGTCGCATTCTTTATCGCAAGCATTCTTGGTGGTAGTATGGCAATCTATTTACTATTAACTAAACAGAAGGACCGTAAGTCTTTGATTGCCTTTGGTCCTTATCTCTGTATCGGTATCTATTTTGCTTACTTGTATGGAAATGAAATATTAAGTTGGTACTTAAACTTCTATCAATAATTATTTTCCACCTTCAGGATGTGGATCTTCACTTGAATTTCCCTTACCTGTACCAGTCGCTTTGTAATCAGATGTATAATCTCTAACAACTTCATCAGGAGTTAATTGATGAATCGCATATAAATCAAATGTAAAGCTAGCAATTGCTTCTTCAAAGTTGTATTTTGATTCAGTCACATAAATTGAAGTATCCCAATTACTAATTTCATCTAAGAAATATACATAACGTGCATACGTCGTCTTAACTTCATATGTATGTTTAGATAATTCTACTAATGATGCAGTTTCAGGAAGTACAACTTCTTCATTTACAATGGATTGATACTTATCGACCATTTCACGGATAGAATAGAATACATCTGTTGGTAATTTATCTAATGCGATTGGAGTAGTTGCTGCTACTTCTACAAAACTAGTACTTAATATACGCATATTGTATTTAGTCGTTAATGGCAATACCCAACGTTCAAATTCCGCTTCATTAATTGGGGATTCGAAAGTATGTAATAAATCAGATACTTCTTCCAACTTGGTTTCAAGTTGTTTTTTTAGATTCGCTTCATTTGGAATTGATGTGTCAATTACTAGTTTTTGATTTCTTAGATCATCTAAGATTATTTTATTACCGTCTATTTCGCTCATTAATGGGAAAATGACAAAAGCAAACAACATCCCAATAATTCCTATAAATGCAAGGATAAACAATAAGAATGCTTCACGTTTAGATACTCGCATGCTAATTGCCTCCCTTCAATAAACATAATATGCTACCAGTATATAATCCAGTATCTTCATCATATGTATAACCTTCATATGATATATCCGCAAAACTATATGTTCTTTGTAGATGTAGAACATAGTTCGATACATCAGAAACATATTTCGCAGTATATTCAAGTTCAACTTCATTAGTCATATAATTAATGTTCGTAAATTTTAATGTAGTTGGTTTTTCATAATATAGAATATCGAGAACTTTTGAATCAAACCGAGGTTTATAATCCATAACTGTCTTGAGAGATAATGCTTCAGTCTCAATATCAGCTAATAATTTAATATTTTCGTTTACTTTTGAAAGTTCAGACATTTTTTCTACAACAGCTGGACTATTTATGTATGTTTGTGTTTCTTCAATTTCATCCTTTATAGACATATTATCTAACATTAATTTTAATGCAACTGCTCCGACTATTAATATTGCAGCAATTAGTATGATGGTGTAGAGGCGGACTGGACTGATTTTATTAGCTTTACGCTTTTGCTCAACTTTATAAGAGAGCAATAAGTTAATATCTTGTTTTTTCATTTCCATCACTTCCTTAACAATGTTCCGATGGCATTCACATAACGATTTTCATACTTAACACCATTCACAAAATGTGGCTTCTTTAGGATTTCACATTCAATCAACAGGTTTTCACTCACTTGTTTCTGTAATTCTTCTAGCAACTCATCTATTCCACATAAAACAACACGTTTAGAATCAGTTCCTAATCTTCTTGTATACGAGAATTGAACCATTTTGTTAATATTATCAACGATCGTTGATATGATTTCATCTGATGATGTTTCATTGTATGCCATTATTTTATTATTTCTTGATAGAGCATATTCTCCGTTTTCATAGAGATACAGTTTTAAATGCCCGTTTCCAACATCCGCTATAATTAATTGATCTGATTCCTGAATAAGTTTATTATCTTGAACAAGTTTAAGAATTGAGTTTGTTGCAGAATCTATGACTTGCACTTGTAAGTGACAACGTTTTGCAACATCCAAAATACTTTCAATTGCTGATCGTAACATCGCAACACCTAAAACTCGATAGTACATTGCACCATCACTTTCGACTTCATTCAAATAGACATAATCCATAATATAATCAGGTGTTAGGTTTAAAGCACTCATCATTTCACTTCTAACAAGGAGTGGAATTTTACGGTCATCTACCCTTGGCAAGTTCAATTCACGATAAATAACTGAACTGTTATTTATGCAAATGAAAGCCTTTTTGTCCTTCATGTTTTGTTCTCTTAAATGTTGCATCAAAAGAGAAGAAAATCCTTCTGGGTTATTAACCCCTGTTTCAGTTACCCACTCTTCTGGGAAACTATAATAATGTGTTTTCTGAACCCCAACACTTGTCTTGGTAGTTCTCGCCTCTACCAAATAAACAAAACCATTACGAATTTCGATTGATAATGCCATTTTTTATTCCCCCTTCCATTAGTTGCCAATGGATTCGTACATCTGAAAGATTGGTTGAATGATTGATACTACGATAAATCCAATAATTACGCCTAATACAATCAACATAATAGGTTCAAACATTGAGATCATTCTTTGTAGTGCAGCATCTGCTTCATCATCAAAATAATCAGCGGTACTATTCAAAATATCACCAAGTGAACCAGATTCTTCACCAATATAAATCATCGAAGACAACATTGGATCAAATGATCCAGTAGCCGCAATTGCCTTTGAAATATATTCCCCTTTACTAACATCAGTAATAACATCCGAAAAAGAATCTTCTAAATACGTATTATTTAGTACTCTTGAAGTTGTTTCCAACATTTCAATGGTCTGTACACCACTTGCATAAAGAGAAGCAAGTGCACGAGCACAACGCGCAGAATAAATTGTTTGATTTAAAGGGCCAAATATTGGTAACAATAGTTTTAATTTATCAACTTGTATCTTAACAGACCTAACATTAAGTAATAATCTGAACCCAACAATTGAAATTAATATTGTTCCAATAATCGAAATATAATTTTGAGTTATAAAATTACTAAACCCTAATATAAGCGCTGTAGTCCAAGGTAAATTTTCAGATGGAAACATTCCTGTAATCGTTGGTAGTACAAATGTGACTAACATCAATACTACTGAAACAGATACAACTCCTAATATTGCAGGATAAATACTAGCAGATTTAACTTTATTGTTCAATTTCTGTTCTTTTTCAAAATGAACAGACATTCTTCCTAAACTCTTATCTAAAGTACCACCTAATTCACCCGCCATAACCATGTTTGTTAATAACTCAGGAAATGCGCCTCTTTGAAGTTGCATTGCTTTTGACAATGAATTCCCCTTTTGAACTTCTTCGTAAATATTACGAAATACTTGTCTTGCTTTTTTATTAACAGCTTTTGATTGCAGCATATCAAGTGCTTGCACAATAGGAATACCAGCACCAACCATTGTCCCCAACTGGCGACAAAATACGACAATACTTTTTAAATTTAACTTTGTCAGAGAATCAGAGGTCGAAACACCTTCCTTATACTCTAAAAGGAACAATGCTTTGCTTTTTATAATTTGAGTTAATTCTTGATCATTTTCAGCAGTAATAATGTCTTCAATTGTTCTTCCATTAGAATCAACAGCTGTAATATGATAACTCTTCATGCTGCCCCCTTTTAGACTTCTCTAAAGTTCGTAAACTTAAACGTTATCCCAACTGGAACAGGTTCCCCACCAATAAATAAAGGAAGTGAGAGTTCAGGAGGTAACGGTCCTGTATATTGCATATATTTTAATGTAGCTCCAGAGTCAAATTCTACAGAATTTGCAATAATCGCTCCATTAACAACTCCATTAGAAGATAAACTTACATTGGCATAAGGCGCATATATCCACATTGGTCCAGAAATATCACTGTTTGATGAAATTGTAATGCTCTTACCTAATGTCGCAATAAATCCTTTGTAATTAAAATTACCAAAACTTATATTTATATAATCCATCATTAAACTACCTACAAATACATTTGAATTAGTTATAGAGAATGTTGGGTAAAAATTAGATGCGAATCCACTACCTCTTTTAATTACTAATTGAAACTTTGAAATATCTGGATTAGTTGCAGTTAACAAACTATTATTAACATTCGCATTCCATGTAAATTGATATGCACTGTTAGGATTACTATAGTCATTTGAATCTATTGTCATCATCATTTTTAGCTTACCATTACCAGTAACTTCAATGTTTCCAACACCAAGATTGGTATTACTGCTTACATCAACATCACCAACAAATAAACTATAGATAGCACTGGTTGATCCGGTACCTAAGTTAAATGTAACACTTGTTGTAGGTAGTTTAGCAATATAATAACCAACTTGTCCTTCTGTTAAAGCTGGGAAAGTATATACATTTGATGTAGGAGTAATTGTAACTAATACATTTTTCGTAACCCCACCAACAACTACTGTATCTGTATTCGTATAATAAGTTGGTAATGTAAAATCATTAAAAATTACGGTTTCATCAACATCAAATGGTGTTTTTGTTCCTGCACATTTATTATCAATTGAAACTGTAGAACCTGATGGTAATGGTTGTGGATAATAAACTTCACTAATATTCGTACCACTACTACCATTACATGTAATCGCGATATCACTACCAGCAGGGCTTAATAAACTTGCTATCGGCCCAACAATTGTGCCATTTTTTGAATCTATGGTAGATTTAGCAATGATTGCTTTCGCTTTATTTTCCATTATAGGAGTAAAACTAAATGTGCCTTCTACTGTTCTTGTAATGCCGTTTACTGTGCCAACAGATCTTATTGTATATGTATTACCTGTTCCAACAGTTGCTTGAATCGTATATGAACCTTGTGGGTTAATACTTGTTAAGTTAGCAGTATCTCCATTAAGATCAGTTGTTATGAATGTATTAAGTGCATCCATTTTAGTAGTGTACTGACCCATTGGTATAGAATTATAATTGTTATCTGTTAAAAACTTATCTAATTTATCAATCGTTACATTTAAGCCTGATTCAGCCGTGTAATATGATGAAGTATTATCTTTTGAGACTAATGAATTTTTTTGGTTAGAAACAGACGCAAACATAACTCCCGCTAAGAGGATTACTAAAACAAGGAAAATTAAAACAACTGTAACTAACGCAACACCTTTATTATTTAATGTCTTATTACGCATAATTAACCAGCCCTTTCCGTACGATAATATATATCCATTACAAGGTCATTTGAATTTCCACGAGCATCTTGTATAGTCAATATATTGAATCGAATATAATTAGTATTAGTGAGAGTCAATGAGAAACTTGATATTCCACTTGCAATTACATTTCCATTTCTTGTAATTTCTTTATTCGCTGATACATAACAATATGTAACAGTTGTCCCTAATGTATAACAATCAGAACTTTGAGTTATTTGTGTTGAACTTAAAGCATACTTCCTTACATCTTTTTCGAAATTCACAGCAACAAGTCTTAATGATTCTTGAGTCGCAACTTGTGTATTTTCATCTCTAAAGAATTTTGTAGAGAAACCAACTAAATTAGATAAAATACCAAATACGATTACGATAATTGAGAACGCAATAACTAATTCAATTAAAGTGAAACCTTTTGATTTATTACGCATACTAACTACCAAACCTTAGATATAGTTCTAATTCAGCGCGATCCTTTCCATAATCAGGATCTGCAGTTGGTTTTGAAACAATAATAACTAAATTAGTGACTGTTGCGACTTGGGAATTTGTTGAATAAGTCGCAATATAATGATAATCGCCTTCGTCTTTTGTACACGTTGTAGATACACATACATATCCTAACGAAGTTAATACACTCGTTGGTGTAGCGCCTGCTGTTTTACTAGCATTATAAACTTCTTCCATTTCAGTCTGTACATGATAGTTCGCATCAGTAAATTCACCAGAAACAATATTCATTAAATTCGTTATTAAAAAAGCAGGGAAAAGTGCAACCATGATGATACCAAATAATCCCATGGCTACCACTACTTCTACAAGAGTTAATCCCTTCTTGTTTCTCATACATTAAAACTCTTTTCTTTGTGAATTAATAATACTTATCTAAACTAATACTAATCCATAAGTAATGTAATTACAACTTTAATCATTCATAAATATGCTTAAAATAAAGCATAATATCCGTATGTATGTTCTAAATAATCAATAATTAGTTAATTCGTTATAATACTACTCTATTTTTTCAATGAATCTAACATGATAGAAACACTTCGATTCATTTCTTCTGTGAAATCAGACGTATATTTACGTTTATAGAGGTCAGTATAATAATCTTTTTCATTTAGTTTTTTAGGATGATTTAAGAAGAATAAATTGATGTGGTTTTGGTGCTTAATTGTATCAAATGATTGATAAGAATTAGTATGTAATACGAAGTTAGGATCAAAGCGTTTTGGCTTTGGTCTATCCTTTTGTTGGGTTGTAGGATAACCAATGACTAACATACAAATTGGCCATACCGCAACAGGTAATTTTAACAAATCACGATGATATTCATAATTCTCTAAGATATCACCGATATAACATGAACCTAATCCTAATGATTCTGCCGCTACAACCATATTTTGAGCACAAATCAGCGCATCACTCATCGCTAAGAACATATCTCCAACTTCTGGAACTCTAGCATCCTTATCAATAAAATGTTTCATCCCCTGCCAAGCACGATTATAATCTGCACAGAAAATAAAAACGAGTGGTGCTTCCGCAATAAATGCTTGATGATCACAACTTTCTGCTAATAGCTTTTTAATATTTTCATCTTGAATATCAATAATTGAATAAAGATGCATATTACCAGCCGAAGGAGCTTGCATCGCAGCTTCTATCAATTGGTTTTTGATTTCATTTGGTACTGTTTCTTTAGTAAAAACACGAGTTGATTTACGGTGATATAAGCTTTCTAAGATTGAGTTCATAACGTACCTCTTTATGGTAATATTGTACAACATTATATCTAATACTTTTTGTCTTTAGTAAGTAATTTAGAGCTTAATAAATCGATTCCAATTGCGCCAAGTGGTGCAGTGATTAATATCGCTAATACTGCAGAACTTAGAATGATATTTCCTGAACTAAATCCTAGAGTAAGCGGAATAGATCCAATCGCTGCTTGAACAGTTGCCTTAGGAATATATGCAATACCCGTAAATAATCGTTCTTTTGATGTAAAATTCGATTTTATTAAACATGTTTGTACACCAATAAAACGAGAGATTAGTCCTAATATAAGAACGATTATAATTAACCAAACATACGATTGAAGACTAGCTAGATTTACGACTGCACCAACTAAGATAAATAGAAACACTTCAGATGCGACCCAAATCTTTGAGAATTTCGAAGTGATGCGTTGGGCAAGAACAGGATAGAAACGAAGAATACTTATGCCCATTGACATAACCGCAAGTAGTGCTGAGAATGGGATTACATTTGAGATGGTTTTTTCCAATCCTAACACTAAGAATGAAATACTAAGTAAGAGTAAAACTTTTATGGTATCGCGCATGTGTATCTTTTTGAATATTAAGACAAATAAGTAACCTATAAGAAACCCAAATCCAATACCTGTAATGATTGAAAGTGGTAATGAAGTAAACAGTGATAAATCGATTGATTGACCTTGTCTTAAGGTAATAAATGAAGTAAAAAGTATTATGACAAAGATATCATCGAGACTTGCGCCAGCCATAATGAGTTGAGGTATCTTATTTTTATGTCCATATCCTTCTTGCATAAGATGTAACATCCTAGGTACAACAACAGCTGGAGAAACTGCTGCAAGAACAGCACCTAATATTGCCGCATCTAATATTGTTATATTTAATAGTTTTGGCGCAATTAGTATAATCATTCCCATTTCAAAAAGTGCAGGTAGAAAACTCATTAGAAAAGCAGGTCTTCCAACTTTTGATAAGTCTTTAAGGTCTAAACTTAATCCTGCTCTAAGAAGAATTACAATAAGTGCAATTTGTCTTAATTCAGCTGCGATTGTTAAAAGAGATGGACTGATTAGATTTAAACTATAGGGTCCTAAGATAATACCAGCAAGGATCATACCAATTAAACCTGGTAAATTAAGCATTTTAAATATTCCACTTAATGCAAATCCCAGTAACAACATGAGCGATAAACTTACTAACATAGTTTTCCTCCAAAAAAAGCTGATGCTCTGTTAAAAAAACAGAAGTCATCAGCTTTACGCGGTTTTCTTTCGATGGGAGACATTCATTCCCAATAGAATTTTAGCTTAACCCTATTATCGTGTCAACAAATCTCTTATTAATTGCTTGATTGGCTTAGTTGTTCAACCAATGATTCACTAACTATTTCTTGTTTAAGAAATAATGCTTTAACTCTTCGATCAAATCCCAGCAACATCATCGGAACTAATGCGATTACCATACCACTTGCGCCTAAGATACTTAACGGGATAAATTCAGCTAATAATCCATAACCTAATGATGATAACGCTATTCCACCTGAACTTCCAGCCATCACAAACCCAATGACTAATGCTCGTTTCTCTTTTGGTATTGCGAGTATCAATACTGCGTTTAAAGATGCGTTCGCAATTGTACCCAATACATTACCCAAGAAGAACAAAATACTTAATGTATAGAATCCAGAACTTAGATAGGCAATTGCTTCAATGCTCATACCGATTAGAAATCCATAAACCATGATTTGGTGTTGTTGCTTAGGTTTGAAATCGACACTTGCGGTAATCGCCATTCCGACAATACCCGCTAACGATAAAACCGACATTAGATAGCCATAATGGACAATATCTAAACCTTTTTGATCGGTAAATGGTAAGAATAAATGATAGACACCAGAACTAAATAAATTGATGCTTAATGCTAAGAAAATGAGTTTTCTTAATATCTTATCATTGAATGTTTCAAGCGCACCTTTTTTTAAATCTACGAAGACTTTCTTAAATGTGAAAGTATCTTGAGCTTTAATGGTTTTAGGAACATTTATGAATAGTTCAGAAAATGCGGATAGTAAGAATGAAATCGCATTAATCAATATCATCCAAGATACACCAAACACAATAATGAGAACGCCACTTAACGCTTTACCCGCAAAGTTTAATAAACTTACAATGCCTTGATGTAGTGATTGCCCCTTCATGATTTTATCTTCAGGGATTAAATCAACCATTACAGTCATTGATGCAGGCACGAAAAATAAATGACAGAATGCCGCAACGATTGCCGCAAATAAAACGATAAATACACTTAGATTCTCCTGGAACGATAAATACGCAACCCCAAACATCAAGATGGCACGGATAAAATCTGTCATAATGATAATCCATTTACGATTACCACGATCCACAAACGCCCCAGCGATTGGTGATCCAAACATTGTCACAAATAAACTGATGGATGCCATAATACCCATAAGGGATGTGGAATGTGTTTTCTCATAAACCCATACAGATATTGCGATACTATATAAAATATCACCAAAAACTGAAAATGCGCTTCCTTGTAAGAGTAATAAATAATCTTTATTGTATAGTTTCTTGTTCATATATAGATATATATTATATTATTATTAATTTATGTCAATATAATATTAATATATTTAATAATTAGATTGATTTTATTAATAATAATTATTAAATCAAATATGATAGAATAGATAATAAAGTGAGGAAGAATATGATACTAACATTTCGAAATAAAACACCTAAATTAGGTAAAAATGTATATATAGCTGAAACCGCAACGGTAATTGGCGATGTGACACTGGGTGATGACGTATCAATATGGCCATCCGCTGTTATAAGAGGTGATGTTAATACGATTGTGATTGGTAAAGGATCAAATGTTCAAGATGGGGCTGTGATTCATGTTGATCCAGACACAAAAGTATTTATCGGTGAAAATGTCACAATCGGTCATTTAGCTCATGTTCATGGCGCAACGATTCATAATAATGTATTAATTGGAAGTACATCAACTGTTCTTGATAATGCGATAATTCATTCTAACAATCTAATCGCTGCAGGTGCTCTTGTATCACCTAGAACTGTAATTGAGTCTGGTAATCTGATTGTTGGATTACCTGCTGTTAGTAAACGAGCATTAAAAGAATCTGAGATTGAACACATTCAATGGAATGCGGAAGAATATGTTAATCTAAAAAACGAGTATTTAAACGAAAAATGAACCAATTGGTTCATTTCTTTGTTTTACGTGTAATTATGTAAATTGTGACTAGTGTTGCGCTGGTTAAACATACTAATCTAATAATGATAGACGGAATAAAGAAAATTATACTAATTAGAATACTTACCCATAATACGATAAGTGCTCTTATTTTTGCGTTTTGAGGTATTCCATCTTTGGATAAGTAATCTTTTATATAAGGTTTTAAATTAGGATGATTAAGTACTTCATTAACCTTTTCAGGATGTCCTTTGCTAAACAAATAAATCGCTAATAAGACAAATGGGGTTGTTGGAAGTACGGGTAAAAACACTCCCGCAATCGATAAACCAAAACTTAATGTACCCGTAAATAGAAATATTAATTTAATCATTGAATCTCCTAATGGACATGATTATACCAATAATGAGTTCAATAATCATTTAATATGATGTAATTATTTTGTTGAGAATTGAAGGTACTTATCAATAAAATTATCTTTATATAACTTAAAGTACTCTAATGAAGGTCTAGGAAATTGTTTTGTTTGAACCATATGATTGAATTCATCAATCGTGATAAAACGATAATCTATTGTTTCATTCTCAGCTAATTGAATACGATGTTCATTCATATTAACTTTATGAATATAAGTATACCAAATAGAATTTTGACCTAAATAATGTTGAATTAGATGTAAATTTGATACTTCAACTTGAATTCCAGTTTCTTCAAATAATTCACGTACAGCCGCATTTAACTCATCCTCTCCTTTGATTACACTTCCAGCAGTTATTTCCCAATAATAACCAAAGTGCTTTAGGGGATGACGTTTAGTGATAAGTATTCGATTCATTTCATCTAGTGTATAGATTTGAACGATTTTGTGATAAACACCTGTAGGAATGGAATCACCTCTTACAAGCTCAAAACCTAATTCATTCCCATGTTCATCATAGGCATCAAAAATTTCCATTTTAACCTCTTATTCTAATTCTTTTGATTATTACAAATAGAATTTATACACTCTATTATACAAAAAAAGAGAGTGATTAACTCTCTTAAATGTAGTTCCATGGATCTTGATAAGAACCATTCTTCAATACTTCGAAATGTAAATGTGATCCTGTACTATAACCTGTATTACCAACCGATCCAATTCGATCACCTGTTGAGACTTTATCGCCTTTAGAGACATTGAATTTTGATAAGTGTAGATAACGTGTTACAAGTCCATTACCATGATCTACCGCAATATATTTACCTAATGTATTATCTTGACTTACCGCAATTACAGTACCTGATGCGTATGAGTAAACACCTGTACCTGTAGAAGCCGCAATATCAATTCCATTATGGAACGTCCTTACACCTGATATTGGATGTGTACGATAACCATATCCACTAGATAATCGACCCGTTGTGACACCATAGTTGTTACCACCACTAAATGATAAAGTACGTTTTGTGCCAACTTTAACTTCTGCACTAATTGGTTGAACTAATACAGTTTCTTGAATTGGTTCAATGCTTGTCGCATAGCCATTCTCCATTTTTATATCATAAACTACTTTTTTCTCACCCGCTACGCCTTCTTTTAGAATGACACGTTGCGATGTATATAAACTTGCGTCTTGAATCTTAATCGTTTCAAATGGGACTGGTTCAGTTGCGACGTTTTGTAAGTGAACTTCGACATCAAATAATGGATTAGCTGGTTTAAACATAAGCACTTTATCAGGGTGAATCATATAATCATTTTCTGCTGTTAACCATGAATTATATTCAACCATTTTTGCAAGGTTTATATCATGTGCATTCCCAATATCCCAGAGGTTATCACCTTTAACAATAGTATAATAAATCGCCTCTTCTTCATTCTTCTCGAATTCTAGTTTTAAATCTTCAATGCTATCTAATTCTTTTTCATCTACTTTTGTCGGATTAATTTGAATATCCTGTTTGAATTCAACACTGAGTATTTCAGCGTTTTGTGAAATATTCGCCAATGAAAGATAATGTAATTTATATTTGGTTAAGAAAATTTCCAACTCTTCATGTTTGTCAGCTGGGATAGTAAAACGTACTTCTCCATCTACCACAAAATTATACGCATCTACCATTTTAAGGTATTTAAATGCTGAAATTCCTGATACGGTTAGTACCCAACCTAAAAGTAAAGTTGCGGATACATACAGCATGATTTTATATTTCTTCTTTAATCGCATGGGCACCTTTTCTATTTCAATTATAAGATCTTTGGCATTATTATAAAAACCGTCGCTTATTTTATTCTTTGAGATTATAACAGATGCATACTATATCGTAAACCCACCTAGGGTATATTTTTGATATTGTGTCAAAAGTTTCACATTCTAATAAATCTACCTACGTTTATTTACTAACAAATTATCAAATTTTCTTGTCTTTGTCTATTATAAGTGGACAAATAACCATAATAATGATATCTTAATTACTTGTTTATTGGAGTTTAAAATGAAACGATTAAATTGGAAAAACATCAGTTATTTACTCAGTATTGTCTTAGCGCTTGTCATATTTCTTGCGCCAATTATTCCAGGTTCAATACGCTGGATATTTTTAATATTAATTTTATTACTCGATGGATTAGCGTACTTCTATCTGTTTCGTACGAATAAACCATCATTGCCTAAGATACAATCTATTGTAAAAATAGTTGTGATTCTATTGATAATGGTACCAAATTCCCTATTCTCTGGATTCATTCGAAGTATAAGCACTAAAACGGAAGTATTTGAAATTCATTTTGTTGGATTAACAGACACAAAATTTAATAGTGTTGAAGAATTAAGTGGTTTGAAGATTGGGATTTTGAAAGATGAGAGTTCTAAAGTTGCGTATATTTATCCTAAATCGATTATTGAAGAAGTTGAGATTGACGTGAAATTTGTCGAATATGGTTCATACATTGATTCAATAAAGGCTTTGTTAAACAAGAAAGTTGATCTTATTGTTTTACCTGGTGGGTATGAGAAGACCTTTAATGACATTGAAGGGTTCGATATTGATACAAGTTTAATGTTCACACAATATAAAGTTATTAAGAAAGAAAAATCTAATTTATTTGATGAACATCAGGATATATTAAATTTAGTATTAATTGGTGGTGACAATCCAATTGAAGGTAATTCTACTTCTGGATTTAATTATGATGTGATCATTGTCGTATCGTATAATTTCAAGACACAAGAATCCGCATTAATTAGTATTCCTCGTGATTCATATATTACAAATACATGTACAAACAAAAAAGATAAGATTACCCATACTGGTTGGTATGGTGCAGAATGTCTAACTAAATCACTTACAAACTTCTTAGGAATTACGATAGATAAATACATGCTAATTGATTTTGAAGGTTTAATTGATGTCGTAAATAGTATTGGTGGCGTTACCATCGAAGTTGATCAATTAATTGAAGAACAAGATGAAAATAGAAGCTTCGAGAATATGATTGTGATTCAACCTGGTAAACAGAATTTAAATGGAAGAGAAGCACTTGCTTATTTGAGACATCGTAAGACACTTGCCGATGGAGTTTATGGACGTAGTAATCATCAGGAACAATTTATTCTTGCGATGTTAAAACAACTAGCTAAACCGAGTTCTTGGTGGAGAATCAGTGGATTTCTAAATACGGTTCAAAAATCAGTTCTAACTAATCTAAGTGCAGGTAGTTTAGTAACCTATTATAATGATGCGAGTTTATTACTCGGAAAATATGGAATTGATTCATTATTGCCAGAACGATTAGAAATTGAAACACATGATGCGATGATCTATACACCTAGTTTTGGGAAAGAACTGTATTATTCAGTTATTGATACAAATAGTTTGGGTGTTGTTAGGGATAAGTTTAAATTAATAAATACAGTTGAAGAAGTAATCGAAGAATAAATAAAAATAGTACTAATTCACTTGAATTAATACTATTTTTTTAATTTATTGTGTATTATTTACCATTTAACTTAAATAACTTCATAAACTCAACAACAACAAGTGGAATAAACATTAGTAGAATTACAACTTCCCAATGATGTAGATCAAGTGTAACTAGCTTGAATAAATCACGTACAGGTGGAATAAATAATACAGCTAACATCATTAATGCGTTTACAAATGTCGCAAGAATTAACCAGATATTTTTGAAGAATGATTTGAATACAGATATTTTAAATGAATGTATATTATACGAATGTACTAATTGACTAAACGCTAAGACGATAAATGCCATTGTTTGACCTTGAGCAAGACTACCTTCTTTACCTAACCAACCATACCCATATGAGAAAGCGATTAAGGTAAGTACGCCAATTAATATACCTTGATATGAGATTCGATAAATCATAGAACGATTAAGTAAGCCTTTATCCCGATTTGGTAAGCGTTTCATAATCCCTTCTTCAGCAGGATCAACTCCTAGCGCTAAAGCTGGAAGACTATCTGTTACAAGATTAATCCATAAAATATGAATTGGTAATAAAGGTGTAGCCCAGTTCATTAAGCTCGCAACCAGTAAGGTGAACAATTCTCCAACATTACATGATAATAAGTATGAGATTGCTTTTGTGATATTATCACGAATACGACGACCCTCTTCTACCGCATGAACTACTGTCGCAAAATTGTCATCCGCTAAAACCATATCTGCAGCGCCTTTCGCAACTTCAGTCCCAACAACGCCCATCGCGGCTCCAATGTCAGATTTCTTAAGTGCCGGAGCATCATTAACACCATCACCAGTCATCGCAACAACTTCACCATGTTTCTTCCATGCGTCAATGATACGCATTTTATGTTCAGGGGATACACGTGCATATACTGCTATATTCTTAACATCATTGAATAGATCATCATCACTCATTAAATCTAATTCATTCCCAGTCACAACCTTATCACCCGGCAACATTAATCCAATTTGAAGACCAATTGCCTCTGCAGTAGTTTTATGATCGCCAGTAATCATGATTGGTCGAATGCCTGCACTTCTACATTCCGCAATCGCTAATTTAACTTCTTCTCGTGGCGGATCAATCATCCCTGTTAACCCAATGAAGCATAAATGAGCTTCTACACTTTGATCACCATCTTTAATATTCTCAGTTAATCTACGTTTAGCATAAGCGAGTACACGTAATGCCTGAGAACCCATTTGGTGATTCTGTGTCTGAATTTGACTTATATCATTATCTGTAATTTCACGAATTGTTTTACCTTCTAAGATATGCGTAACTTTTGTTAGTACTTCATCCACTCCACCCTTCACAAACACAGTGAAATGTTCATGATGTGAATGAACTGTAGTCATACGCTTACGATTTGACTCAAATGGAACTTCTGCAACACGTGGGTAGTTTTTCGATGTATGATCAAAATCTAATCCTAATTTAACTGCCCATTCAGTTAATGCGGTTTCTGTTGGATCTCCAACCCATTTATTATCAATTAATCGTGCATCATTACAAAGACTTGCGGCTTTAAGTAAATCTTCGCGATTATCATCGTTTAGTAACCAATAATCTGTTACAGTCATTTTATTTTGTGTTAATGTACCGGTTTTATCGGAACATATAACCGTTGCGCCACCCAATGTTTCAACACTGGATAGATTACGAATAATCGCATTACGCTTCGCTAAACGTTGTACACCCATCGCCATTACAATTGTCGCAACGGCAGGTAAACTTTCAGGTATAACCGCAACTGCCAATGAAACAGAACTCATAAATAATTCGAGTAGTGGTTTACCATTCAATACACCAATCCCAAATATTATCACGACAGATATCAATGCCCCTATCCCTAGAATTTTACCTAATTGGTCTAATTTCTGCTCAAGAGGTGTACTTTCTTTTTTATTAGATGTTAGTAAATTTGCGATTTTACCAACTTCTGTATTCATCCCAACTCCGACGACAAGTCCCGTAGCTCGTCCATAGGTTACGCTTGATGAAGCATAAGCCATGTTTTTACGATCACCAAGTGATACAACATCACTTATTTCAAGTTGAGCATCTTTATCAACAGGAACAGATTCACCCGTTAAAGATGATTCTTGGATCTGACAACTTGATGATTTTATTAAACGTAAATCAGCTGAAACTTGGTCTCCCGCATCCAGTATTACTACATCAAACATTACAACATCCTTGGAATCGATAACCAGTTCTTGACCATTTCGTTTTACTTTGGTCATTGGCGCAGCCATTTCTTTGAGTGCAGCTAATGCCTTTTCTGCTTTATCTTCTTGTAGAACACCTAATATCGCATTTAATAGCACGATCGCAAGTATTATCATCGCATCTGCTTTTTCATCTAAAAAGAATGATATTACGGATGCGATAATCAAAATAATTATCATCGAATTATTAAACTGATTTAGAAACAACATCCAAAGGCTAACTTTTTTACCTTCATCCAACTTATTCAAACCGTACGTTTCACGATTCGCAATAACTTGTTCATCGGTTAAACCATTTTGATTATATTCACTTGTAATAGATTCTAAACTCTTTTGATACCATTTCTTTTCTGATTCCATTTTGCTCCTTTACAAAATAAAAGACTCTAGCCTTTTATTGCTAAAGTCTTGAAAGTTATGATAGGTCCGGATGTTTTAGCATCGTATTGACGGAACGAATCTCCCAGTGGGCATCTACTCCCTTTAACGTTGTGATTATACCAAAAGCTGTAAGTATTATCAAGATATTCGGTCTATATTAACTTATCGTTTTAGTAGTGAACCGAACACTCCACGCGCAATTTCACGTCCAATTGAGCTACTCATTGTACCTAAGAATGATTTCGCCATTCTTTGGACTTGATTAGCACTCTTTTCTTTTGCTTTCGCAATTTCTCTTTCAGTTTTAGCTCTTTCTCTTTGAAGTTTTAATTCATCAATTTCAGCTTGTCTTCTTTCTTTCTCAAGTTGCTTAGATTCTACATTCGTTTGATGAGCAATTGTTTGAGTTTCAATCTTATTCTTTAACATTTCAAAAGCAGATTCTTTATCAATAATTTGATGATATTTAAAATGAAATGGAGAATTCTCAATTAAATCAGTACGTCTTAAAGGTGTAAGTGTCCCAATCAAACTATGTGGAGGATAAATCATTGCACGTTGAACGATTTCAGGTCTACCTTCTAAATCCAACATCGATACCAGTGCTTCACCTGTTTTTAGCTCAGTTATAACAGTAGGAATATCGATTTCTGGATTTTGTCTGAACGTCTCTGCCATTGCGGTAATTGCTTTTTGTTCCTTAGGTGTAAATGCTCGAATTGCATGTTGAATACGATTACCTAATTGACCTAATACTTTATCCGGAATATCAATTGGATTTTGGGTTACGAAATAGACCCCAACACCTTTTGACCGAATTAATCGTACAACTAACTCAATCTTATCAAGTAGTGCCTTAGGGGCATCTGAGAATAATAAATGTGCTTCATCGAAGAAGAATACGAGTTTAGGTTTATCGATATCCCCTACTTCTGGAAGTTCTTCAAACAATTCAGATAATAACCATAAAAGGAATGTTGAATAGAGTGTTGGCGACATCATTAGCTTTTCTGATGCTAAGACATTAATTGTTCCTCTGCCATACGAATCAACTTTCATTAAATCTAATATCTCAAACGCCGGTTCCGCAAAGAAATTATTACCACCTTGATCTTCTAGTGTTAATAATGATCGTTGTATTGCGCCAATGGATGTCTTAGACACATTCCCATATTGAGTTGTGTATTCATCCGCATGATCACCTACATGTTGAATCATTGCACGTAAATCTTTTAAGTCGATTAACAATAATCCTTGTTCATCCGCTACTCTAAACACGATATTTAATACACCAGCTTGAGTATCGTTTAATTCTAATATACGCGTTAGTAGTAATGGACCCATTTCGGATACTGTAGTACGAAGTGGATGACCTAATTCCCCAAACACATCCCATAAGCGAACAGGATAGTCTTTAAACTCAAATGGTGTTAAACCTAAATTGTTAATTCTTTCAAGTAACTTTGGATTTTCTACACCCTTTTCTGCAAGAGATGCTAAATCACCTTTTACATCCGCAAGAAATACAGGAATGCCTTGTTCACTGAATTGTTCCGCAAGTACTTTTAATGAAATTGTTTTACCTGTCCCAGTAGCACCCGCAATCAAACCATGACGATTCGCCATTTTTGAATGTAATATTATTTTATCCTTACCTTGACCAATGATTAATTCTACGGACTGACTCATAAAATCCTCCCATTTATATTAATTTTATTATAGAGTCAAACACATTATTAAGCTAGCATTTCCCTTTCATGCTTGACAGTAACTTTTGGATTAATTAAAATTAAGTGGCTTTACAATCGTCATATATAATGACAATCCACTTTAAAGAGGTCTCTATGGAATTATCAAGTATCTTACTCGTTGGAATTGGTGTTTCTATGGATGCCTTTACCGTCGCATTAGTTAAAGGTTTATGTACAAAAGATTCTAGAACTCGAATCTCACTCATCATTGGTTTATCATTTGGATTCTTCCAAGGGTTTATGATTTGGTTAGGGTATACATTAGGCCGCGGATTTAATCAATATATTGTTGATTATGATCATTGGATCTCATTTATCCTATTATCAATCATCGGTGTAAAAATGATTATAGATGGATTAAAAACAGATGCGATTAATTGCGAAATAGAACCAAAATTATCATTAAAAACATTATTATATATATCAATTGCGACAAGTATTGACGCATTGGCCGTTGGCGTTAGTTTCTCATTTCATGATCAATCAATTATTAAAACATCCCTTATAATCGGACTTATAACGTTCGTATTATCGAGTTTAGGTGTATTGATTGGTAAGAAAAGTGCTTTATGGTTAGATCATAAAGCTGAGATATTTGGTGGATTAGTGCTTGTGATTATGGGACTTAGAATTCTACTTACACATTTATTCGCATAAAAACGACTTCCGTCGTTTTTTATTTATTCCAACTAAACTGCCATACGATTCCATATTTATCAATACATGACGCATAGAGTGGTGCCCAAGCTGTTTCTTGAAGTTCCATACCTCTTTTTCCATCCATTGATAGTAATTCAAACCACTTTCGAATATCCTCTTCACTTTCATGAATAATATTCAAACTAGCAGATTGACCAGGAATAGATTCTAAACCGGGATAATAATCACATGCCATCACTTGAGTATTCGCAACCACAAAGAATGTGAACATGATTTTATCATCATAGTCTTTATACACATCAAAGCCTCGCAGAGGAGCCATTCCAAATTTCAGGAATTTAGGGTCCTCAAATCCGAATACAGTTTGATAATAACGAACTGCTTCTTCACATTTACCATGGAAGTTTAGGAATGGTGTAATCATATTGCCTCCTATTGTGCTGATTTAAACACAAGTTCTTTAAATTTCTTTACATCAATTTTAGTGACAAGTCTTACATTTGGTTTTTGTTTATGTATGTTCATATAATCATAGATTAATTGACCATAACTTAATGTGCTATATAGTTCAATTCTAGTATATAAATCTTTAGATTCAAGAATAATGCTTGGATCAATCGCTATTGCCATAGCAGTTGGATCTGGCATCGAAATAATGTTTTTATTATAACTTCTGAGATTATATTCAAGTAATCTTCGATTACAATCAACGAAGAAATGTCCTCGATTCGTTTTAAGTGATTTTAGATAAGAACGATCGTCTTCATTAATCTCTGCTTCTCCATAACACATATCTAATGGGACCAAGGTTATTGGAATACCACTTTCAAGTACAATTTTAGCTGCTTCACCATCAACCCAAATGTTAAATTCGGCATTCGCTGTACAACCGTTTGTCATTTTATATTGACCACCCATTGCGATGATTTCTCTGATGTTTAACATCGCTTTTGGATCTTGTAAGATTGCCATTGCGACATTTGTAAGAGGACCAATTGTGATTAATCCGATATTTCGATAATTTCTAGCGTAATCAAGGATAATATCGACCGCATGACCTGTATCTAGTGATACCATCGGTTCAAGATAATTCATATCACCCAGTCCATCTTTACCATGAACATTCTCACCGACAACTAAATCTCGAACAAGTGGACGATCTGCCCCAGCATAGATATGTGGAACATAGGTATTCGCAAATTCAACTGATAACCGCGCATTACGGGTTGTTTTAGATAGTGATAAATTACCGGCCGTACATGTAATAGCTTCAATATGGATTGATTCACTTCTAAGTGCCATAACGATAGCGACCGCATCGTCTGATGCAGTATCGGTATCAATAATAAAGTTTCTTTTTTCCATTATTTTACACACTCCATTAGGTATTCTTTAAAACCTTTACCATCAATCGCAGTAATAATGTCCATATTTGCTTGATAAATTTGATGTTCTAGAACTGTTCCACCTTTAGTATTCACAACCGTTTGACCATAGGATAATGAATTGGATAAATCTACATCTACTTGTGCTTTATAGCGATGTAAAATCAATTCTGGTCTTAATGCGACTGCAATCGTCGTTGGATCTGGTAGTTCTAATCCAAAATCCCCCAATAATTGTTTGTGGTATTCCACTAAACTTGTGGAACAATCAACACAGAACTTTGCCTTCTTTGTGTTAATTGATAATAACTTATTCACATCATCAAGTGATAATACTGTTTCAGCTCCATCTCTGCCATCACCATTTAAACAAACTTCAAGTGGTACCATCGTCATATTTAACCCAGATCTAAACACAATATGTGCAGCTTCTGGATCCGCAAGTATGTTAAACTCCGCAACTTCTGTTTCACCTGCATAGCCAAGTTGTGCTCCACCCATGATATAGACATGTTTAATTTGTTTCATAACTTCAGGTGCTTTTCTAATTGCCAACGCAAGATTTGTTAAAGGACCTAACATAATAACTTCACATTCATTTTTTAGTTTATCAACCCATTCAATAATTGCGTCTACGGCATGTTTTTCTTGAACTTTTATGGTTGGTTCTTCCACTTTTACATGGCTTAATCCATCCGTTCCATGAACATGTGTCGCATTGAGAATGGTTCTCACAAGCGGACGATGTAGTCCTTGATAGATTGGAATATCTCGTTGTTCTGCTATTTCCATCGCAATTCTTGCGTTTCGTGTCGCCAATTCAAGCGAAACATTTCCCATAACTGTTGTGATTGCGCATACTTCACAATTAGGGTCACTTAAAGCCATGATAAGTGCTATCGCATCATCACTCCCTGTATCTGTATCAATGATAAATTTTCGCATAGAATCTCCTAACATTATATCTCTAGTGTAAACGATTTCAGATAAAAAAACGAGAATCTCTTCTCGTTATCGTATATCAAAATTTTCGATTGGACTTGGTCCATGTATAACATTACGTTCTACTTGTAACATACCTTCTTCATTCGCTTGTATTTTCCATCGGACAAAGGTTATTTCACTGTTCTCAAGTTCAATTGCGGTCAAACTTGTTGGATAGATACAACATCCAGTATTGAAATAGGGTAAGTCATCCTTTTTAGGAAATTTCAAACGATGCGTATGCCCACAGATTAACATCATTCGGTATTTATCAATCCACTTCACATAATTCTTCTCAATTTTGTGGCGTTTAAATTCATTTTTAACAGGACTTGATGGGTTTTGAACACCAACCGCATGTAGAAATCTCCAGAAATACTTTAGAGACAACATATTCAAATACCAGAATTGATCGTTTGAGAAATCACCTTGATGACCATGTACAACGAAAATCTGTTGCCCTGTTCGTTTATGTTTCAAAACTAATCCTTCTTCTGGTTTAATGCCATTTAAAAAATCAACTTCTTGTCCAGAATGCTCATTTAAATGTTTAAATAAATTCTTTTCTACATAGTTAGGGTCTTTTAAATAGATATTATGATTCCCAAAGATTAATATAAATCGATTATTTTGGTGAAATCGTTTGATAATTTCAAATGTTTCAAAATGTGCATTCTTAATATCTTTAATACGTGGATGTTCCCAAAGTTCATCCCCATCCCCAACTTCAACATACGTAAATCCACGTTGATAATAGAAACTCAAAGCATATTGAAATGTATTCTGATTCTTAGTGAATTCATCTGCTTGATTCCCATTCCCTCTATGACAATCGCTCAAAAAAACATACTTAGATGTTTCATCAAACATTTCTAATCTGCCATTGGTATAAGCATCTTTTAACCGTTGTACAGTTTTCATATCTGACCTCCACTACTATTTATAGTATAATCTTTTTATTTATAATCAGATATATTAATTGATATTAGCCCCAATTGAATCGATTCATTATGACCTAATTTAATATGATAACCGCTTTCTTGTGTAAAGTTTAATTGTTCTACAATTTGCATATTCTGTGTATCATCCCCAAAATACGTTAGAATATTCTCCCAACGCTTACCAAACGCATATTCAATGCGATAATCTCCTACAGGTATTTTAATTTCATAGGATTCGCTTGGATAAAGAAATACAGAGAGAATTGTATTCTCATTCTTTTGATCAATAATCTTCACAAAATAAGCATAATTATTATCTGTTTCTAAGATTAATGGACTATTCTTCGTTGTTTGAAACAACTCTAAATCATATTCAAAAACTTGTGCATGTGGCGGAAATGATTCAAAATCGATTCGATTAAAAATTCTACTGTAACCAAAAAAATAAAAACTTAATACAAGTACGATAAATACACTTACACCTATCATTACTTTTACCGGCTTTGAAGCTGTTTTCTTTATTACTGGTTTAACCACACTTCTTGATGAATTATTATAAACCTCATTATACCTAAGCGCACAATTTGGACATAATGGTGCACCATCATACACCCATGCCCCACATCTATTACATCTAGACGGTTCCATATTTCCCCCAACTTTCCCCAAAGTTAATACATATTACGTTTATTTTAACTGATTCAATATAAAATATAACACACAAAGTCTATAATAAAAGTATAGATTATTGATTCACCTTTAAAAGGAGAACTAAAAATGAAAATTACGAATTTGATTGATAATATCTCTTATAAACCCGATTTAAAATGCGAACATGGTTTGAGTTATTACATTGAAACAGATCACCATAAAATACTTTTTGACTGCGGACAAGGCAATGCGTTTATAGATAACGCAAAATTATTGAAGATCGATTTAACACAAATTGATATTGTAATCATATCGCATGGTCATTATGATCATGGTGGTGGTTTAAAGGACTTTTTGGACATTAATCATAAAGCAATCATCTATCTTAATCAAAATGCGTTTAATGAGTATTACTCAAAGAAATCTAATAATGAATTAAACTATATTGGATTAAATAAAGAATTAATGCGACACAAACAAATTCGATTAATCAATCATGATTCGTATGTGATTGATGATTCACTCATTCTTTATTCAGGGATTAAACAAAATAAACTTAGTCCATTAGGAAATTCTGTACTAATGGAAAAACGATTTGACTTGGTTAAGCTAGATACGTTTACACATGAGCAGAATCTTATCCTACGTGATCATAATAAGATTATCTTAATGGCTGGATGCGCACACAATGGTATTGTGAATACAATTGAACAAATATCAGAACGTACTCATTTTACAATTGATTATGTATATGGAGGGTTTCACTGTTATAACTTAACGCTTGATACCTATGAAGATGATGATCGACTAAAACAAATAGCGAATGAATTATTAAAAACGAACGCAATATTTTATACTGGGCATTGTACAGGAATAAAAGCATATGAGTTAATGAAAACGATTATGCAAGATAAAATTGTATATAATTCAGTTGGAAGTGTTCAAGAGATATAAAAACCCATCAGTGATGGGTTAGCGCATTAAATCAGGTCGATTATATGGAAGTGTAAATTTGATTTCCTTAAATTTAAATTTACCTAGCCAAATCGTATCGACAAACATGAGTCTCTTATAACGAACGAGGTTCTCCGCTACACGTTGTGACATAATACAATAGACATCGAATCCTATCTTTTGAGCTTCATGGACTAAATCCATATAATAGAATTCTGTTTGGGCTTGGTTTAAACTTAAGTCAAACCATTCTACAGTAATAAACTTATTCCCTTCATTAAAATACGATGTTAGAATCAATTTAATCTCATTTTTATCCATTTTAGTTGGATCAAGTTTTATATGTGCAAGTACAATCATAGTCATTATTATACTCGATATTTATACGTTTACCAAACAATAAAGGAGGACTTTTATGAAATGGCAAGGACGAACTGGGAGTCGTAATGTTTCAGATAGACGATTAACAGGTGGTGCGGCAGTTGGTGGTGTTGGGATTGTGGTTTTATTGGTATACACCTTATTAACAGGTGATCCAAGTGCTCTACTCGGTTCATTGTTTAATCAAGGTGGAAGTACATCTACTGACCTAACCGCTGAAGAAGTTCAAATGGGTGAATTTGTATCGGTAGTATTAAATGATACTGAAACAGTTTGGACATCCATTTTTGAACAATATGATATGACTTACTCTCCCGCAACACTTGTCTTATATAAAGACTCTACGAATACAGGATGTGGATTTGCGTCATCATCCGTTGGACCATTCTATTGTTCAGAAGACCAAAGTGTATACATCGATTTAATTTTCTATAAACAACTTAGAACTGATTTTAATGCGCCGGGTGATTTTGCGATGGCATATGTTATTGCGCATGAAATTGGTCATCATATCCAACACTTAACTGGTATTCTCGAAGAATATAATTCTCTTAGATCACAATTAAGCACAACAGAATTTAATCAATTATCGGTAAAACTAGAACTACAAGCCGATTATTTAGCGGGTGTTTGGGCAAAGCATGTCCAAGGAATGGGTTATCTTGAAGAAGGCGATTTAGATGAGGCATTAAATGCCGCAAGCGCTGTTGGGGATGATCGTATTCAAGAAGAAGCGACTGGTCGTGTAACCCCCGATAACTTTACACATGGTACATCTGCACAAAGACGTAACTGGTTTTATAAAGGTTATACGAATGGTGATTTAGAAGAATGGGATACATTTAGTGCAGAAGAACTCGCATTACTTAATGACTTATTTTCATAATTATTTTTACATCTTGAATGATATGCGTTAAAATTACCAATAGTATGAAAAACACAATCACATTACACATTGATTCGATGGATATCGATACAAACGCATTAATCCAAGCCGCTACTTTTATTCGTGAAGGAAAGACTGTTATCTTCCCTACTGAAACAGTATATGGACTTGGCGCAAACGCATTATCCAATGATGCGGTCGCGAAGATTTTTATTGCGAAAGGACGTCCACAGGATAATCCTTTGATTGTCCATGTGTCTAATATTGAGATGGTAAATTCATTAATTGATAAGCCATTAAATACGAATTGTAAGAAACTCATTGATGCTTTTTGGCCAGGCGCATTAACCATTATATTAAAACATTCAGATAAAATACCGAATCTTGTAAGTGCGAACTTAGATACAGTTGGAATTCGTATGCCTGATCATCCGATCGCGCTGAAATTAATTGAGTTAGCAGGTGTTCCAATCGCTGCGCCAAGTGCTAATCTATCAGGAAAACCAAGTCCTACTGAAGCTGAACATGTATTGAATGATATGATAGGTCGCGTTGATATGATTATTACCGCCAATCAAAGTCGTATTGGATTAGAGTCTACGGTGCTTGATATGAGTACTAATATTCCAACATTACTTAGACCAGGTGGTGTAACAGTCGCACAAATTGAATCGATTATTGGACCGATTAACATCGATGAAAGTATACATATGTCTGTTGATAAGCCAAAATCACCAGGCATGAAATATACACATTATGCGCCAAATGCACAACTAACAATCTATAAAGGTTTATCTGATAATATGGTTCGTCGTATTCAATCTGAAGTCGAACATGCGAATAATGGAAATTTGAAGAATGCGGTTATCACATGTGATGAACATAAAGATAACTATATAAATACAATCGTCATGAGTCTTGGCAGTATAAATAAGCCAGATGAACTGGCTTCAAATTTATTCAACTGTTTAAGAGAATGTGATAAACAAGGAATTCAAGTGATATTCGCAGAATCATTCAGTGAAGATGATCTTGGTTTAGCACTAATGAATCGATTAAAGAAAGCAGCTGGATTTAATATTATTAACGTATAACACATCAATCGATGTGTTTTTTATTAATCTTTACGTCTTGAACGTTTATTCTTGTACATTTCAAAATCTGCGACTTTTACTAAATCATCTAAATTAGCCCCATCATTTGGATATTGCGCAATCCCAAAACTAAATGAACTGGCAATTAGCGTTTGATCAATTTTAATCTTTTGATTTACGAGATATTGATTTAAACTAACATACTTTTTACTTAATTCACTTGGACTTGTTTCATATAGTATTCCAATAAACTCATCCCCACCAAAACGAGCTAAAATATCGCTTTCTCTTTGGTTATCTAAGAGTTCCTTTGAGATAAATTTCAAAACTTGATCACCAACATAATGTCCATAAATATCATTTACAGATTTAAAATGATCCACATCAAACAATACTAAACAGAATGTTTCATTATAACGATTCGCACGTTTACGGTTTATTTCGAATTGTTCCTCAAAATAATGACGATTGTATAATCCTGTTAAATTATCATGACGAGATAATACAAGTTTTTCTTGATAAAGTTGATGATTGGTAATTGCGATTTCAATATTATTACGAATAAACTCCATCGTTTGAACATCTGAATCATCAAACGCATTATTTTCGAATGAATCGATGTTAATTATCCCAAACAATTTTCCTTGAATCGTAATTGGACCTGTTAATGTGGATCGTATCTGCGTTTTATTCTCTGTATCATCGATTTTAAAGTTCGTTAATGACCCTAATTGATCTTCATTTAAACACACAAAACGATCCATTTTGCCTTCTGTGTTCTTCGCTAAAAAACTCTCTTCACATGGTAAATTAAAATCTACAATTTCATCTGGGAATCCAATATATGAAACAGCTTTAAAGAACTGGTCACGTTTTACCATAATTGATCCATAGTTTGATTTTTCAAGTGCTTTTATTGAATTCGCTAAGCTCAAATCAAATATTTCTTCGATTGTGTCCGCAATAAATATTGATTGCGTAACTTCTAACATTAAAGCACGTAAACGCGTTGAACGTTCAAGTTCAAAACTCTTTCGTTTCATATTACTAATATTATAGAAGTAGGCTAATATGACAATTTGATTCTCATATGTAACACTTTGTCCGATAATTAAAACCCAAACTGGATTATTCTTATTTTCGGTAATTTCTATCTCTATTTGTGAATTAGGATTTAAACAGAATATATCATAGAGTTCATTCCATTTAACACATTCATTTAAGCGTTTTATTTCAAAAACATTCGTATTTTCATGATTAATAAGTCCATCTTTATTAAAAAGGAATGGATTCAATTTTGTGAATTCACTAAGTGCTGATAGATCATTGTGTGTTAATTGTTTCATTATTATTATCTTAACACTTAATTGAGATAGTTTGTTTAACGACTATCTATAACATTTTTACCGTATTAATATATTAAATCGCATTTTAATTGCGTTTCTTATAAAAATGCTTCATAACTAAAATATGAAGAAATCGTATCGTGTTATTTTAATCATTCTATTCATCCTTTTAATTTTGCCTTATTTTATTCCAACTGAATTTAATCAGTCCATTCCAGAATCACCTTATCCGAACTCTGTCTTTTTCACCAGCTCAGATAATATCCGTTTACATGCTCAAGTGTATCCAAATGAAAATGTGTACAAAGGTAAAATAGTGTTTATTCATGGACTTGGGGCATCTTCCGCAAGCTTTAGAAACAATGCGCCATTTTTTGCCCAACAAGGTTATCAGGTTATATCAATCGATTTACCTGCATTTGGGTATAGTTCAAAAGAGAGTGGGATTGATCATTCACAAGTAAATCGAGCACGTTTAATATTGGAATTTCTTGATTACTATGATGATGAGAATAAATTAATAGATGCTTGGCATTTAGTTGGTCATTCAATGGGTGGTTCTACAATTTTAGCGATGGCAGAACAGAAACCGAATAAGGTCAGTTCGATTAATTTAATTGCGGGAGCTATTACAGAGGATACCAATTCAAATAAATGGTTATTCTATACACCAATTGGACAATGGCTAAAAGTTGGGTTACGTTATTTCTTGATTAATGAAACACAATTTACATCATTTCTAGAAAGTGCTTCAGCTCAGAAACCAAGTAATGAAATGGTTGAGGCTTATTTAGCTCCATTTAAAACTAAAGGTACAATTAACGCATTGATTGATTTTGTGAAGACATCCGACAATTTTTTAATTGATGAATTCACACAGAAAGATATTCCAATAAACTTATTTTGGGGTAAAAAAGACACTTGGGTAAGTGTCGATACGATTGAGATGATTAAGAAATATGTTGAGGTGAATTCAGTTGAGCTGTTTGATGAAGGACATTTATTACATGAAACTTCAACTACGTTTAATCAGAAATTACTGGATAAGTTACTTCCCTGATTCATGATAATCTTTTATAAGAGCTTGAGTTCCTAAGTATCCATTTCCTTTTTCTAATAATCGTTCATATTTCTTCGTAACTTCCTTAACAATCGTTAGATCAAGATTGTTTTTTTCTGCCTCTTCACAAATTAGTTTAAGATCTTTTACGAAATGATGAATATAAAAACCAGGATTATAATCCTCTTTTATAATTTTTGGGCCATTATTGGTGAGTTGCCAAGAACCCGCTGCACCACCTGAAATCGCTTGTAAAACAAGTGTTTGATCAAGTTTCTTTGAATCCATGTAAAGAAGTGCTTCAGTCACAGCCGCGATATTCCCTGCCACTAAGATTTGATTTGCCATTTTACAGTGTTGACCAGATCCACTTGCGCCAATATAACTGATTTGTTTACCCATATAGTTAAAGTATTCACTTGCTTCATCAAAGTCTGCTTTATCTCCACCAACCATAATCGATAATGTCGCATTCTTTGCGCCAATATCACCACCCGATACTGGGGCATCGATAATGCGTATATTTTTAGTCTTAGCGATTTCATATAATTCCTCTGCCAAACTTGGTGCAGATGTGGTCATATCAACACATAAAACACCTTTTTTACAATGATTAAATATCCCGTTTTCTGCACAATATACTTCATACACATCTTTTGGATAACCTACCATTGTGAATATAATATCCGCATCTTTAACGACTTCTTTAATTGATTCAGTAATTAAAGCTCTACCGACAAAGTTCATCATCTTTTCGCTTGATCGATTATAGAGTGAACATTCATAACCAGCATCGATAAGATGTCCAACCATCGCATTACCCATGACTCCGGTCCCAATCCACGCAATTTTTTTCATAGTTTCACCTTTTTAATTATTATATCATGATGCAAATTTTTTATATCTAGACTATAGTATGTTATAAGAGGAATTTGTATGAACTGGTTAAAACGATTTTTTAATCCCGAAGAAGAGAAGCCTATTTTATATTGTGTACATGGGTTTGGCGTTAGAAGAACGCATGAATATAATGTCCTAAAAGAATATTTCGAGACATTAGGATATACCGTTGTAATACCGGAAATTTTTGATCAAACGCAGTTTGATGATATTAATCCTGATCAATGGTTAAATCGTGTAGAACAGCCTTTAATCAAGCTAATAAGCGAGAATAAAAAGATATTACTCATTGGTTTCTCTATGGGTGGTGTTATTGCGTCATACTTAGCATCTAAGTTCAACGTTGAACGATTAGTCTTATTAGCACCTGCGTTTGAGTACATCACGATTAAAGCAATTATTGACACGGTTGAAGGTGTTGCACGCCAAATAATCAAACGACCAGAAATACAATCAAATGATTATCCCCCTTTACCTGATTCATTCACAAATACATTTAAAGACATTGTGTCTAAATGTAAAGATTCGATAAAACATGTCGATTGTCCTGTTCTTATTTTTCATGGCACAAGTGACGAAACAATTCCATTAAGAAGTAGTGATTATGCTTATGAATCTATTTATCATCAAAATAAACGATTATTTATATTAAAGAATGTTCCACATCGCATATTAGATGAATATCCGATCAATAAAGATGTACTAAAAATGATTCATGATTTCTTTATAAATGAGTTAATTAAAATTGAACAATAAATAAAAAACTCTTAGAGAACTAAGAGTTACGATGTAATACATATATTATCTAACGTCATAGAAATGTGACGTTATTTTATTCGGTTTAAACGATCAGCTTGCGAAAATATTAGTTTAAATTCTTCAATTAATGGTAATACTGACTTAATTGTTTGTACATCTTTTTTAAGATTCGCATCCATTATTTGTCTTTGGAATAGTTCGTAATATGGAAGGATTGTTTTACTAATCTCTATATCTGGATTTAATGTGGAAATTAAATACGTAATAATATCTTGGCTTTTCATTAAGCTCGTATGACCTTCCGCTATATTTTTTTCTTCGATATAGAGAATGGCTAGATTTAATTGTTTGATTAATCCTTCATATAATGCGACAACCATTTCACCTGGAGTCATTGTTTGAATTGATTGTGTTTTATAACTTGCGTATGGATTGTTCATATTTTTCCTTAACCGAGTTGTTGGGTTAACCATGAACTTTGTGAGTTCATTTTACTCATTGCGGTTTCTAATTGTGAGAATTGTTTCCAGTATCTTGATTTTTGAGATTCATACATACGTTTGAAATTCTCAATCGTAAGTTCTATTGATTTAATACGTTCAGTTAATGTGTTTTTCACATCACTTGTCGTATTGGCAATACCCGCCATTACGACTAATCGTCCTGGATTACTTAGACTTGATTGCGCGTTTTTATTTAAAATGGCATTGAATTTAACCGCAATTCCATTTTCCTTATCCGTAAATAATGATTGGACTTCATTCATTCTCGTTTCAAGTGCTTGATTGAGTTTTATTGGATCAATGGTTAATTTACCACGATCCCCAAAACTTGAAGACGCTATACCCATATCACTTAAACTTAGTGAACTTCCTGTAGGATGCGTAAATAATACTTGTCTAAGTTCGGATAGTAATGAAACTAAGTTAGTATCACTTCGTACTAATCCAGTCTTTGCTTTCTTCTCCCAAAGTTCGACTTCTGATTCAGACATATCTTTTTTCTGTTCATCAGTTAATGGACTAAATTCACGATATTCTGATTTTTCTGTTGTGAGTGTATAAACTTTATCAATAAGTTTATTGTATTCCTCCACAAATTTTGTCAGTCCATCGACGACTTGTGTTGTGTTGTTTTTTGCGCTTAATACTGTTTTAGTATTGGTTTCTGAAACTAAGTTTAGTTTAAATTGATTCACTTCAAAGCTATTCGTATTACGTTCAATTGTTGTGCCATTAACACTTAAGATAGCGTTTTTACCATCTATTGTTTGATAATCCGGTTGATCTACTTTTAATAATGCGTTGAGTAAATTTCCTTCACTCTCACTACAATCGATTTGAACCCCTTGACCAAGTGTTTTTGAAGTAAGCGTAAATACATCACTTACGTTAGAATAGCTCAATGTGACATTCGCATTACTCTTATTTATCGTATCTACTACTTCCGCTAAACTTTGTGTCTCATCGAATTCAAAGTTCGTACCATTAATTGAGAATTTGAAACTTGTACCAAGTAAATCCTGATTAAGATTTAAATTACTTAATGGCGTATTCAAATCAACACGATTAGAAATACTTGCGGTAAACCCCAAACATGCAAGATTCTCTACACTTCCAGAAATACTTATTTGTCTTGAACCATTGGTAGTGATTGTGCCATCCACTGCGACATTGACACCCGTACCAAATGCTTTATTTAAATCAATTTGTAGATTATCTAAGACTTCTATATTATCTAATCCATGTAAGTTTATTGATTTACTAACACCATCGAGAGATACATTTATTGAACTTGACCCTGTAATTAGTGAACTATTTACATTACATTGAATCACATTTGATACACTCGATTGACTGATTATCTTTGAACCTGTCGCAAGTTGAGTTATTGAATCAATCGTTAATTCTGAAGCAGTTCTTTGATTCGAAGTCGCTTGTACATTTGATGAGGAAGAAGTGACAGTTTGATTGGAAAAGAATGAGTTAGATAATAAATTGGATTGAGGATTTAATGTATCAAAGAACTTACGTTGTAAACTCTGTATATCACCGATAATTCCTCGATAGAGTTCTTGTTTCCAAAGAGTTTGTTGCTTAAGACCGAGTTGCTTATCAATTTTTGATTGTGTCCCTGACAACATTCCTTCAATGACACTCTCAGAATCAATACCTGATGATAAACCTAAAATACCTGTTGAACCATATGATCTAGAGTTATTACTATTGTTTATGGATACCATTTATTTCACCTATACTTTCTTCGCAAGAGATGTTAAATCATTGATCGAATCTAACTCTGTTTCATATGTATCAAAATACTTTTGTATTTTTGATACATTATTTGTTTGCTTAATATTCAATAATATTTCTTCTTTTAATTGACCAATTCTTGTATAAATCAATGTATCTAAAACATGTATGTTTTCCAATGAATCGACGATAGATTCTATACCTTCATATAATGAATAGTACTTATCTGGTACTTCACCCATATGAATTTTATGTTGAAATATCGCATTGATTACTGTTTTATCAATAGATTGTTCAATCATATCTTTGATTAATTGATCAATGGAATTAATTGACTGTATGATTGATTCTCTTTGAATTAACACATTGTTTATCGCATCTAAGTCACTGTTTATAATTGATGTCGTAAATGACTCATACGCCATTAAATGTGCTCTTTTTTCATTGATTAATTTTAAGATTTGTTCTTGATTATTCATTATCTTTTTTTACACGATTAAAGTATGTCTTAATTTGATTTTTCTCTAATTGTTTTAACGCATTAATATTCTCTGATTTAACTGAATCAATTAATTCTTTTCTAAATACTTTTACTTCTTTTGGCGCAATAATTGCGATTTTAACTGAATCCTTACTAATCTCTTGTATTATGATTTCAATTCCACCATCGATGATAATCGATTCTTTTTCTTTACGTGCAAGAATTAACATACTTACACCAAGTTTGCTCTAAATGGTAAATCTTGATTAAGAATTACTTGAGCACCTTTATTATTTTTAGAATTTAGTAAGATAGGACTTTTAAGGTTCATTGTGGATTGTTCAAATGTTTCACCTAAACTGACAATGCTTAATACATCAATATCATCAATTTCATGAGCACCAACACTATTAATATCTTCACTATTTAGTTCAATTTTAAAATCTTTCACAAACGCATTAGGATTTGCGACCATAAAACAAATATCAGCTTGATCAAGTGATTGAAACCAAAGTAAATCAGTCCCAATTTCTTGATCAGATATTAATGTAAATCGTTTTAATGATTCAAATCCATAAATAGGTTGAATCATCTCAATGATTGTTTCGTCTTGAATATCGATTGTTCCGAAATATTTACTTTGTATTTCCATAATTTCCTCTATTTATCCTTATTAGGATTTGCACTCAATGGCATGTAGATGGGTTCACCTACATATTCGAATTCTATCTCACTGTATTGTTTAATCACAAAATCTAAATCACTTGGTTGATATTTCAACTCTTGTTCAATCTCACTTGGAATCGGTTCGATTTTTAGATTACTATCAAAATGCGATATAAACGGTACATTCCTTGATTCTTCTTGTGTAATAGATTGGGTAATAATCTTATGAATATTATTATCCGTTTGATTTAGTTTGATGTGTTTTGGTAATGCTTCTACACGATTTACTTCATTTTTACTTGATTGGACTAATAGATCATTTGATTTATTCTTATAATTCTTTAATTGAATAGAACGTTCTACTTTAATAAATTTACCCTTTTCAACTTGTACCGTTATTTTTATCGGTTTCGTTGTGATTTTTAATAGATTGTTCATATTAACGCATAAAATCGAATATGGATAATGGCAATACTTTCGATCCTAATTGAAGGCTTATTTGATATGCCATATCATACGATTTATTGGTAATCGTTTCTTCTTCATAATCGATTGATTCTAGAAAATTCTGTTGGCTTGTTAAATCTAACTTTTCATTTTCTAATCGATTGATCGAATTCTCTAGATACGCAAAACGTGATCCGATATTCGTTACTTGTACTAATAATCGTTCAGTCGATTGAGTTAATTGCTTATTGTAGAGTGTGATTTTTGATGTATCATTATTCTTCAAATCACTAACAACATTCCCTAAGAATGAGATTAAACTGTTTGGTACACCATCCGCATTTACTCCATAACCTAATACTTGAATTGCGGATGTTGTAAGTTGTACAACACTACTTTCATCCACGTTACTCGCATTAAATTGCATGCCTAATCCAATATCGATAAATACTGCGTCTTCCTTTATATCGCTATCAAGTAGTGTATCCACATCAACGCCATTAAATAGAACGGTTCCACTATTATCTACAGTAATTGGAATATCATTATTTAAACCTGCAAATGTATAACGATCACTTGTCTTAACGTTAATAAGTTGTAATAAGCTCTTATTAAGTTGATCAATCTCGTTCGCAATAATTTCTTTATCAGACGCATCATTTGTTTCATTGCCTGCTTTTACAATCAATTCTTTAACATTGAGTAAGATATCATTCATCTGCATTGCGCTTGTTTCTTGAGCACTGATTTCATTTTGAAGACTTTGGATATTCGTAATAAATTGTTCATTACGTTTTAACTGATTACGTACTTTTAATGCTTTCTGTGCATCTGTAACATTTTCACTTACTTTATTAAATCGTTTACCTGTTGTTAGTCGAGCATTTGATTTTGATAACTGACTTATATTACGATTTAATCCAGTTAAATACGCACGTGTAAGATTTTTCTGTGTAATTCTCATCGTATTTTACTCCTAACGTCCAACAAGTCCGGTTTTATTGATTAAGACATCAAGGAATTCATCCATTGCGGTCATTAAGCGAGAAACTGCTTTATATGCTTTATCGTATAACATTAAATTCGCGCCTTCTTCATCAAGTGATACTGCACTCACAGAATCTCTACGATTTTGAAGATCATCAGTGATTGAACCACTCACCTCATAACGTGACTCATAGTAACTCTTATCCTGACCAAGCGTTGTGACATAACTCGTCACAAAATCCGATAAACTTCCAACAAATGTACCTAATGTATTCTTACCTTCAAGTTTCGAAATAATACTTAGTATTGGAGTATTATCAAGTGTTCCTTGACTCTTAAGATTATCAATAATATATGAAGCTTTATTAATCCAATCATCATGGATTGTGATGGTGTGTGCAGGATTGGTATCATCGATTTCAATCAGCTTCTTATAATCATCGTTCGTATCAATAAGTGATGTATTTAGTATCTCCGCAAATTGGATTGCGAGTGTATCGAGTTGTTTCTGATAGTATGGAATTCCATTGATTTCCCCACCATCTCCATTCATAAAGTCAAGGCTTGCCTTTAGAGTACCTGAACTTAGAATGATAGAATTTCCAGTTGATTGCCACGTTAAATTAATTGTATTATCAGAACTCTTCATTATATTAATTTGTTCAACAAATTTATTCGATATGATAACGTGTTCATTAAACGAGATATTTACAGACCCATCTAAATTTTCACTAACACTCATATTCCCATATTGTGATAATTGGTCCATTAGCACATTACGTTTGTCCAATAATTCGTTCACATTACTCGTATCATGCTCAGATGTTGATTGACCGAGTTCATTTGAAATTGCGGTGTTTAATTCTGATATTTTCTTTATTAATGTGTTCGTATTTTCTACATCAATAATCAAATCTGACGCATATTGACTTTTTAATTGATCAAATTGTGATGAATATTGACGTAATATTTGGGTCATACTTTTCGCATTTGATAATACGATGTTTGCGTTCGTCGCTTGATCTGGACTAATACTCAAATCCTGTAGTGCACCTACAAAATCGCTTAAAATTGGTTGAATACCACTGCCTAATTCATTAACGATTGATTCTATTCCATCAAGAATCGATAATGTTTTATCATAATACGCTGTTTCACCCATTTCTGATCTAAAGCGTATATCTAGTTGTTTATCTCTTATTTGACTAATACCACTTACAAGTACTCCTTGACCAACTGAGCTTGTACCTAATTCACGAATACGACTATTGGTGACTGAAGAAACACTAACTGTATCAATTCTTTGGCGCGTATAACCTTCAGTATTTACGTTCGTAATATTTTGACCTGTCACATCTAATCCTTTTTGATTAGCGGATAATCCTTTACGAGCAGTTTCTAAACCTAAGAATGTTGAGCGCATACTTAGCGTGCTCCTTTCATATCATATCCATAATCCGTATTGGTTTTTTTAGTTTCTACTGTTTTAAGGTTAAAACGTATCAATTCCATACTCTTCTGATTCATATACTTGATTTGTTGAATTGCGTAATCAATACGTGAATAATACGCTTGTAGAATTGTTTTATCTTCCACTAGATCAATAATTTGTCTGAAACTATATTGACCAAGTTTCATACTTTCAAATAATGCGATTCTACGA
Organism: uncultured Erysipelotrichaceae bacterium; assembly: GCA_942492995.1. Lineage (GTDB taxonomy): Bacteria > Bacillota_I > Bacilli_A > Erysipelotrichales > Erysipelotrichaceae > UBA2212. The sequence continues at coordinate 301,865 of OW818653.1, read as the reverse complement.
TTCTCTATATTTTCCATACGTTTTGCGTTTACTTGTTGAACAAGAATATTTTCTTCAATCGATTTTAAATCATTCGATAAAAGTATTTTTAGTTTATTATTTTCTTCATTTACCATTGATTCATAAAAAGAGGTATATTCATCAAAAAAATGAACTAATTTCTGATGATCAATCATGTTTATCTCCCAACATAGTTTCACTAAACGCAATAATAGCTTCTGCTACGTGTTTATGTTTAACTTCATATTGTCCATTTTTGATTTGTTCTTTTAACAAGTTGATTTTTTCCTGTGAATGAGTTGAATTAATTGCTTGTGTTAAATCATTTTTGATATCTTTTATTTTAATACTCTGTTTAGAGTGATTACGTACTTCAATTTTATCAACATTACTAATAGTATTTGATTCTTTTGAAGTGTGTGTTGTGTTTGGTTTTGTTTGGTATATTTGACTAATTTTATTTGGATTAATTTTCATCATATGTACCCCTTTCTTAAAAAATAAAGTTCTTCTATAGTTATATCGAACTATTTTTGAAGAACTTAAGTACTTTTATTAAATTTCTATTACTTCTTTTTGTTTTTTAAACAAATATTGGCATATTAGATTAGAATTCGCATTATCGATATCAATAAAGCGTACTCCATAACAATACATATTATCGGAATTCAATCGACAACGTACGACTTGTCCATCAAGAATGAGTTCATTATTATCGATTTCGAATGTTAATTCTATTTTTGCGCGTTGTGCAATGATTGTATTCGTAATCATTAATGCACCATTTAAACTAAGATCATTGATTATAACTGGATACTTTTTAATCGGTCCTCCCCCTCGAGGTCCAACTCCGGCTACTGCATCTATATTCACATTGACTCTAAAGAAATTACGTTGTTCCTTTTCCATGACTGTTTTCGTATCAATTACACGAAAGAACTCCATCGTCGGAATATATAAATCGCCTTCAATTACTTTAGATTCCAAGTATGCATGATTGATAATAACTTTAATGCGTTTTTCATATCGATTTAAACTTGTAGAACCAAGTTCATTACTTATCTCTAGAAAATCACTCCCAATTTTTATAATTTTACCTTTTGTTAATAAATCGTTATTAATTGTTCTAAGCTCACAATTCGCAAATCGATATTCTTCATCAATCAACACAACATTTCCCCCTAGTGTCTTGGATTATTCTTTACTGTTATTACTGCATTTACGAGTGCCCCAACGACATCACCTTCATATTTTCTTAGTTCAATAGCGATATCTTGTTCGCTTCTTACAATATATTTTGGTGGTAACGTATTCACCGCAATTGCGAGTATATCCTTTATACATCGATCACATTCACAACACTTAAACCGATCCAGCGCTTCATTCAAACGTTCTTTTACGGCTAGTTCTGCCAAATTAACGAGTATCTTAGGTTGAAAATAAGATACTTTAGGTGTATTAGTGACATTTGGAGTTTCTTCACTCATTTCACTAACTCGTTCTTTTTGAGCAGCACTTGGCATGATTTTTTTATACATTGCTTCTTTATCAATTGCGCGATTATTTGACATCTTTTTCCCCTTTTATCAATTCTTTAGAGAATTTAATGTAATCAAGTGCAGCACCATTTTGTTTATATCCTGTCACAAGATCTTTTTGTGTCGATTGTGCTTCTGCGACAGTGATACTAGAACGAATGGTCGTTTTAAATAATTTAACTTTCAAATCATTCAAGACAAGTTCCGCAGCGCCTTTTACTTCTTTATTTAAATGAATTCTTGAATTGTATTTGTTTAACAACACACCTTCAATTACTAAATCAGGATTTGAGAATTTACGAACTTGTAATACTGTCTCATAAAGTTGAGTGATACCTTGTAAGCTAAAGATATCCGCAACCATCGGTATGACAATACCATCACTTGCGGTCATCGCATTTATCGTAAGGATTCCTAATCCAGGAGGCGTATCAATTAATACAACATCATAATGATCCTTCACAACTGCAATTGCTTGTTTAAGTAAGAATTCACGACCCGCAGTTGTATATTCAAGTTCTATTCCACTAAGTAAGATATTCGCTGCCACGATATCCACAATACCTGTTCTTTGTATAGCGTATTGCATCTTAACTTCACCTTTTAAGACTTCATAGATTGTTGCGCTTAAAACAGTATCTGCATTTACACAAAAGGATAAATTACCTTGTGGATCCATATCGATAACTAATACTTTAAACCCTCTATATTTCAAAGATGACGCAAGATTTATTGTCGTTGTTGTTTTACCAACTCCACCTTTTTGATTTGTAATCGTAAACACTCTACTCATGTGTAACCTCACTGAATTCAATAAGAGAATTTTACACTTTTTGAGCATTTTTTTATACCTTATAAGATGCTTTTTATTACTTTTCCACCACAATTTCGGCATGATTCAGTAATTCTACATATAAGTTTGCGATTAATTCATAAAGTTCGATTGGAATCTCTTGTCCCAACTTCAACATGCATAAAATACTAGCACTTTGTTCATCTTGATAGATTGGTATTCCTTGTTTTTCTCCGATATGAATTATCCGATTTGCGATCTCTCCATAGCCACTTGCGACAACAATTGGAGCTCTATTTTTAGTGAGGTTATAGCTTAAGGCAACAGCTTTATTTTTCTTACGCATATTGATCTAACCCACTTTGTTTTAGACTTAAATGCTCAAAGACATCCATTAATGAACGTTTTTGGGTTAATGGTAATAAATGTACATTATCTAAATTGTATGTACTATCTAATATATGTTTTGAGAATTTCGAAATGATTGGTTTGAATCGTTCTAAGAGTGATTCAGGACAATAGACATCTATTTTAATGGAATTATTTCGATTCCAGAGTTCGATTTCAAAGTGCCCTAATTGTTCTATTTCAATCGCACATAATACATGAATTGATGAATCAGATTTAACCTTTGGTTCTTCTATATCTACCCATACTTCTGAATATGCTTGTAGTATATTGCCTTGCATAGGAAGTATAAAGTGTAATAATGGCACAAAATTTGATGGGGAAGATAATAGTGATATTACTATCTTCTCTAACTTTCTATAGGGTATGTCTATTTGACTTGAATGTTTTATCTGTTTATCTAATAATTCCGTTATCTTATCCAACATATTCGATGTATTTAAACTCTGATACGGTTGTTTAATATATTCTTTAACCAATATCTCAAATTGTATGAAATCATCTGCTAATACGTCTTTAAATAATTCTAGAATATCATTTATATCTATTTCCATCATATATCTCGATAGATTGTACTGCATAATACCAAGATTTTTTTGGGTTTGTGGATTATATAGAATACTCTTCTCTAATACTTGAATCATATCTTTTAATTGTTTAGACAATTGATCACTATTATTTTGTAGAGAATCAATAAACTGTTTAATACTCTCATTCTGTTTAGGATTAATGAATTCTTGTTCTAAATGTTCAGCTTGGTTTAATAAACTTTCACGATACTGTGGTTTTGATTTTATTTGATTCATCGATTTCAATAATTGAATCAAACTATTTTCACTCATTGGATATTGAACCAATAAGTTTCTAATCCAATCAAACAATTCACCTTTAAATACACTTGTTTGTTTAGATTGATTTAATAATTCAGTTAAAAGAGAATCTGATTTAAGAAATATCGATTGGAATAACAATTCTAACTCACTATTTAAACTCAAATTATCCAACGGAATTAATTGATTAACTTCTTGTAAGAGATATAAACTATGGAGAAATTGAGTTGTGGATTCTGGATCACGTAAGATATCAAGAAGTAATTTAGGTCCATCACTGTTTAATAATGTTTGGTTCTGAGATGAAGTTTGTTTAGAAGTATTTAGATTATTTACTTTAGTGACATCTTTAATCTGAAAAGGAACCTGTGGATCAGGTTGATTTCTTGATACTGCAGGTTGTTTAATCATTGTTGGACTAATTTTTAATGAATCTGCCATAATTTCTCTTTTCGAATGACTTCTACTAGTATATCGTTTATTCTCAATAAAACTTAAGAAAAGAACCACTTTTCAGTGGTTCTAATCAATTAACGTAATAGTTGTAAAACGTTTTGTGGTTGTTGGTTAGCTTGAGCGATCATTGCTTGAGCTGCTTGTGCAAGGATGTTATTCTTAGTCATTTCCATCATTTCTTTAGCCATATCAACATCACGAATACGGGATTCTGCGCCAACTAGGTTTTCAGAAGTTGTACCTAAGTTGTTGATTGTATGTTCTAAACGGTTTTGTTGAGAACCATAAACTGCTCGTTGAGTATTAACATCATCAATTAGATCATCAACAGCACCTGCAGTAGTTGCACCTGCAAGCGATAAAGATGAAACTGTACTTGCTGCAATATCCAATGTTACTGTTGCATCATGTGAGATAGCTACAGATACAGCAGATGTGAAGACATTTGCACCATTAAACTCAGTATTAGTTAAAATGTTTGTAATTTCTTCGTCTAATGAAGTTAATTCAGCATCAATGTTTGCGATATCTTCTGTACTATACGTTTCTGATGCTTTTTGAACATGTAGTTCTTTTGCACGAGTTAACATACTTGATACTTCAGTTAATGCACCTTCTGCTGTTTGGATGAATGAAATGCCATCTTGCGCATTACGTGAAGCTTGATCAAGGCCACGAATTTGTGAACGCATTTTTTCAGAAATTGAAAGACCTGCTGCGTCATCACCTGCACGATTAATTCTGTAACCTGAAGATAGTTTCTCCATGTTTTTAGAAACTGAGGTTTGGTTAACCGTTGAGTTTCTGTGCGCATTAAGCGCCATAATATTGTGTTGTATTCTCATTGTATTCCTCCTTGAATGTTCTGCGAAATCCTTTTCGCTTGAGAATGGAGTTATTTCTAACTCTCACAATATACATCTGTACAAGGGATTAAAAACTTAAGTAAAAAGTTAATTATTTTAAAAAAAACTCCTATAAAGGAGTTAGTCATTTGGTAATAAGCTTGTAGTACTAATTATTTCAGTAATTCTAATCGCAAAATTCTCATCAATCACAACGACATCACCTCGTGCGATCAATTGTCCATTCACAACAATATCAACTGGTGCACCTAATTGTTTCTCAAGTTCAAGGACATAACCTGACGCAAAACTCATAATATCTTTAATTTTGCGTTTCGTCTTTCCTATCTCAATTGACACATTAAGCGGAACATTCATGATTAGATCTAAATTCTTAGATGGATTAGCACTCACATTTTCATTCATATTTGTATATTTTGGGACACGAACTTCTTTTACTTGAATTTCATCTTGTTTATTAGATTTCGTCTCAAAGTTTGATTTCTTATCGCTTAAATTTTCAACGAGTCCTGTAAAACTTGCGAAATCGAAATATAACTGCATTGGAATATATTGATCATTTTGTTTTAAGTTGAAACGTACCGCAAGAACTTTAGCATTAAATGGTGAAATGCCTTGCGTTTTATGATCAATTTGGATTACTTTTGATCGATCATTTTTAATCGTTTTCCCTAAGAATTGACTGATATGTTGGGTGAATCCTTGATAAAACAATGTTGTAATTTCACTAAATGCGCTTAATCCAAATTCATCCAATACGATTTCTTCATCATCATGATTCATTAATTGTTTTATAAGGTATTTTGTACTATCTAAATCAACTAACATTAAACTTGATTCAGAATAATCTGAGCTAAATGTTGTTTGAATCATAATCGCATCTTTTTGAATTTGAAGGGCTAATTCTGCAGGAAATTTACTATCGATTTGTACATCTGTACATTCGAAGGATGAATCAAAAAGACTATGAATATTACGAATACCTTCTATTAATGCGTGTTGGACACTGTCTTTAATATTATTGATTTTCTCTTGTTCTGAGTTCATTGACATATTATTTCTCCTTCTCAATTAATCGTTCAATTTTAACTGCTTTACGTTGTTTAGTCTCACCTAATTTAGCCTCAAACCATGGATTATCATCCACATTCACTGTCACATTTGAATCAAATCGTTTTGATAGTGGAATAATATCGTTTACTTCAAGTTGTAAGATATCGTGTAAATCAATTTCGATTTCATCTAATACAACTTTCAGTTCAACTTCTGCACCTTTTAATGAATTTAAGATCGCATTCTTTTGGATTTCTTCTTTACTTTCATCATGTCGTTTTGTATTACGTATAAATTTCGGAGTGAATTTTTCCATGAGTGTTTCGAATAATACAGAAGGTAACAATAGTTTTAAACTACTATTTAATTCTCCAAGTACTACTTTACATTCCACAACCAATACAATCTCTTCTGGCATCATTAATTGTATGACTCTTGGATTCGTTTCTAAACTCTTCATACGAGCTTCTATTTCTAGTTGTTTCATCCAACTCATCTCAATTTGACGTGTTAGTTTCCCAAATATATTTTCTAATAAAGCACATTCAATTTCAGTAAAATCACGTTCAATTTGTGTTTCATTACCAGTTCCACCCAGTAATTTATCGATTAGAAAGTATCCGATATCCGGATTAATCGTCACTAGCATACTTATCTCATCAATCGTTTCATCCAATGGTGTAATATCAAAATTCGCACAAACCGCTAGTTCTTGAGCTGTATTAATGTATTCGTAGTAACGTTGTTTCTCGATATGGGTAATTTGAACTTCGCAATACAGTCGTGTTAAAGCACTTAGATAAGACGATAAATTGCGTACAAATGTTTCATGTAAATCTTCGATTGTACGTAATTGTTCCTTACCGAACTTCTTAGGCGATCTAAAATCATATTTGCGTATAGTCTCACCCGTTTCATGATAGGTATGATTCATGACAATTCTCCTTTCTAACGTAGATTATTAATGATTTCTTCGATTTGATCTGCTGTTTGTATCACTCTTGAATTTAATTGGAAGGCTTTTTGACCTTCAATCAACGCTACCATTTGGGGTCCCATTTCGACATTGGATTGTTCCAAGCAGGATTGAACCAGTAAGAATGATTTCTCTGGAGCTAATATTGCTTTACCTGAGTTATCACTTATTAAGTAACTTGTATTATTTGATTTAATCAAGCCATCTGGATTATTAAATGTGAATACACCTATTTTAGATTTAGCTGATTCAATATCCCAGACATTATCTTTCTTTGATATCTCGATTGGTTTATTGTTCGTATCTAATACATAAGATCCATCATTTCTAACGAGAAATGCTTTTTCGCCTTGGATTGATAAACCAAATGAACCATCCCGTGTGTATTCAATTTGACCTTTATTCATCGTCGCAAAGAATCCATCACCAATTATCGCAAAGTCAGTTTGACTTGATGTATTAACAAACAATCCTTGGGTAAAGTTTGTTTGAATCGAACTTGCTTTGACACCATGTCCTTGCATAAGATTGGTTGATTTATCGTTTATATCCATTTGAGTATAGATCAAATCATCGAAATTTACATTTGTAGATTTATAACCATTCGTAGATACATTCGCTAAGTTATTTGAGATACTATTAATATTTTGTTGGTAGGCTTGAAGTGCTGTATAAGCGTTATAGAATGCTATGTTCATGTTATACCTTTCCGATTTCGCTCACCGCACGAGCATTTAATCCATCAATTGTTTTTAAAGCATTCGCAACACTTTGAAAGTTGCGTTGAACTTGAATTAACTGAGACATTTCTTCAGTCACATCGACATTTGAGTGTTCAAGCATTGATTGAATTACCCATGGTGTCGTTTTATCAAGCGTTCCTCCATCAAGTGAGAAATAACCATTTCCCATTTTAATAAGGTTTGTGGATTCATTCGGTGTTTGGATTAAGAGAGTATCAATCACTTGACCAGTTGAGCTTTTAACTACACCTGTTTCATTTACGACAAATTTGTCATTCATAACACGTATATCACCTTTAGTGCCTTGAACACGAGCTCCATTACTTGTGATAAGGAAACCTTCAGGATCGATGTTAAATGAACCATCACGCGTATAAAATATTTGATTGTTTTGTTTAACGGTATAGAAGCCTTCTGATACAAGCGCAATATCAAGTGATCGATTTGTATCTTCTAGATTTGCTAAATCAAACCTAAAGTTTATCTCATCTATAGCACTAAGTTTTGATGTTGAACCAATCAATGTTTTACCTTGTTCATCAATTCGATAATTAAGACTTTCTTGAAAACTCGAGAATACTGTTTCTTCTTTTTTATAGCCATTGGTTTTAACATTAGCGATATTGTTCGAGATCGTATTTAACCGTCTTTGTTGCATCATCATTGCTTGTGCAGCTGTATAGAACCCATTACTCATATGGTTTTCTCCTTTAGAATATCTTTTAGTTTCTTTATCGCTTGAGCATGCATTTGACTTGCTCTAGCTTCAGTAACTTCAAAGATTTCACCAATTTCTTTTAATCGACAATTTTCGTAATAATATAAACTGATTAGTATTTGTTCTCTTTCACTTAACAACTTTAACGCTTCAGTGATTTCATTAACCATTTCTTTTTTGAAGAATAACTGTTCTGGATTAAGATTCTTATGATCAATTAGATCTCTATCTCCATAATTTTCATTAATCTCTTCAAAACTTAATAATTGTGACCAAGCCATTTCCTGATGATTCTTACTAATTTCACTTAAATCAATTTGCATAAACTCAGCTAATTCTAAATCACTTGGTTCGCGCATAAGTTGATTCGCCAATTCATCATACGCATTGTTTATGTGTTTAGCTTCTTGACGTATACGTCTTGGGATAAACCCATTCATACCCAGCTCATCGATTAATCGATATTTCACTTTTGTGTATGCATAGGCTTCAAAACTCAAGCCTTTAGATTCATCGTATTGTTCAATACATTCAATCATTGCGAGAATTCCAATTGATACAACATCATCAAACTCCATGTGATTCATATACAAATTACGTGTTTGTTTGGCTACTTTTTTTATGATAGGTAAAGTCTGTTCTAATAAATCATTACGATGATTAATATCTCTGGTAATCTGATAATTCTTTATTTCTAGTTCGATCATAAGGCAATATTTGCGAGTGCTTGAATTTGCACATTCGTATCAATCTCATTGAAGGATAAAACGACGATATTTGGGACAAACTGATCGATTAATTTTTTATAGTAAACTCGAACGATTGGAGATGTTAATACGATAGAATATGGAACTAAATCCTTTACACGGTCAATTTCTTTGGTCGTACTCTGAATAATATTTTGTATAGAGTTAGGATCTAAGGCTAAGTAAGAACCATTATCTACTTTCTTAACACTTTCCATGATCATATTTTCTATTTTTACGTCCAGCGTTATAACTTTAAGTTGTCGATTTTCGATGTACTTAGATGTAATTGTTCGTTTTAAGGATTGTCTTACATATTCACTTAATACATCAATATCACGTATGGATGGTGCATAATCACCGAGTGTTTCTAAAATACTTTCTAAATCACGGATTGAGACTTGTTCCTTCAAGAGATTACACAATACTTTTTGAAGTGTTTGAATTGATACAACATTTGGGACTAAATCATTTACAAGTGTTTCATTCGATTTCTTGAGATTATCAAGAATATGATGTAGTTCTTGACGTGTTAATAATTCATCTACATGTTTCTTAATCACTTCACTTAAATGTGTCACGATAACACTGGTTGGATCAATTAATGTGTAACCAGCAATCTCTGCTTTAATGCGATTCTTTTCAGTTATCCATTTTGCGCTTAATCCAAATGCGGGTTCAATCGTTTCGATTCCATCAATCTCTGTTTTAACTTCATTTGCCGCGATGGCTAGTAAATGATCGACAAGGACATCACCACGTGCGATTTCTTCGCCTTTAAGTTTTATCGTATATTCATTGGGATTAAGACTTGAACTATCTTTTAGCTTTACACTTGGTACAACAAGTCCCATTTCTAACGCATATTTTTTTCTGAACATGATAATTCGATCAATAAATACTCCACCACTATTTTCATCAATCAATGGAATCAAGCTATAACCAAATTCCATTTCTATTGTCTCTACATTTAGTAATCCATAGATATGATCAATATTGCGATAGTAGCTCGTTTCAGACGTAATTTCTTCACTAATGTTTAGATTATTATCGAGTGCAGTCGCTAGTCGATTTTCATTTCGCTCTAGTGTAACACCTAGTCCGATTAACATTAATCCCATCACTATTATTTGTAGTTTAGGAAATCCAGGAATAAAGATAAGTCCTAGTATGATTCCACCAGACATAATGAGTACACGCGGTTGACTCGTAAATTGTTTTACTAATTCTGTACTAATATTCGCTTCAGATGCACTTCGCGTCACAATCATACCGGTTGCGACAGATATTAATAAAGCTGGGAACTGTGAGATAAGACCATCCCCAACCGTTGCGGTTGAATAAATGTTTATGATTTCTTGAAATCCACCTACATTGGTCGTAAATCCGATGATTAATCCACCGATAAGATTGATGAAGGTTACGATAATCGATACAATCGCATCCCCTTTGACAAACTTACTTGCCCCATCCATTGCGCCAAAGAAATCTGCTTCACGTTGTATTTTTTTACGTCGTTCACGTGCAGTTTCCTCATCAATTAAACCGGATGATAAATCCGCATCAATTGCCATTTGTTTACCTGGCATTGCGTCTAGAGTAAAACGTGCACTAACTTCAGAAACACGCTCACTCCCCTTTGAAATAACGATAAATTGAACCACAACAATAATTAGAAATATAACCAAACCTACAAATGGATTCCCACGAATAACGAAGTCGCCAAATGTTTTAACAACCTCCCCTGCATATCCATTCTCAAGAAGAATAAGACGCGTTGATGAGATATTTAATGCGAGTCTAAATAATGTGGTAATAAGAAGTATTGCAGGAAATAAACTAAATTGTAGCGATTCTGTAATATTCATAGAAGTAAGTAAAATAATAAATGAAATTGCTAAGTTTAGGATAAACATCATATCTAATAACCAAGAAGGTAAAGGAATAATGATAAGTAATACGATTAATACGATTAATAGTGAACTTGTACCTTTAAGATATTTTTGCATATTACTTCTTTCCTTTCTTCAATTGATAGACAAACGCTAAGACTTCAGCGACCGCATGATAATATTTTTCTGGAATCTCTTGATCAATCTCAACTGCTTCATATAAGCCTCTTGCGAGTGGTTTATTCTCGATACTCGGAATATTGTGTTTTTCCGCAACTTCAATGATTTTTAATGCTAAGCTATCCATCCCTTTCGCAAGTATAATAGGCGCTCTCTGTTTACCCATTTCATATTGAACCGCAATCGCATAATGCGTTGGATTTCGTATAATAACATCTGCTTTAGGAACATTTTGCATCATACGTCTCTGTGACATTAAACGTTGACGTTCTTTAATCTTGTTCTTAATCTGAGGATCACCTTCCATTTGGCGATATTCCTCTTTAATATCTTGTTTACTCATACGAATATTCTTTTCGTACTCATACCATTGATAGGCATAATCAGCTAATGCTAAGAAGATAAAGAACATTCCAACACTTGTCACTACACTCATGATTGTTTGTCCCAAGAATACAAGTACTTGCATGAACTCCATATCGAATAGTCCAATTAGTGAGTTCATTCTTGGTTCTAACGTTGAATAAACGATTGCCGCAAGAATTAAGATTTTTAAGATTGATTTAAACAAATCGACGAGTGATCTTAAACTAAATAATTTCTGTATGCCTTTAAGTAAATCAAGTCGATCAAACTTAAACTTAATTGAAGACATCGTATAGAGAAATCGTGTCTGTGCACCTACCGCAATAATATTTGTACCCATTGAGACGAACAGTAATGGTAATGCGATAACTAGAAATACAATGGTGACTTGGATATAAATTAACTGGATGGATTCTATACTTAATGATTTTATCTGAACAATTTGATCAAACATTGAATTAATTAAATTAATTAGATTAGAAATAATGCTTGGGAAATAAAACTGTAGTGAATAGAAACTAGCGAGAAGAACCGCAACCGATACCGCATCCTTACTTTGAAATATGTTCCCTTTTTTACGCTCATCACTACGTCGTTTGGGGGTGGCTTTTTCACTCTTCTCAGTTGCCAAGGTTCATCACCTCTTTCTAGTTCATACTCATTAATAGATTCTGGATATCTTGAGACATTTGTCCTAAACTTTTATCTAAGATTGAGGATATTGGATTAATCATTATCATCAGTAAGAATATGCCTAACATGATTTTAATTTGTATATTAATTACAAATACATGTATTTGTGGTATCAACTTCATTAGAATTCCCATTGATATTTCAAGAATAAATGCGGCCACAACCATCGGTAATGCGAGCTTTATGACTAACATAAATACTTTTATAAATAGATCTAATATTAATGGAACGACTTTTGATAAATTGAACCATTGGTCAATTCCTAAATAGTCAAATGATGTTGAAATCATTTGGATAAAGAGTAAGTGCGAATTACTCATAAAGAATAAAACAACGAATAGAATTTGGAATAAATTACCAATTGCGGAAACTTGTACATGTGTTTGCGGATCAAATACTTTAGCCATCGATAGTCCGAATTGATAATCCAATAGATCACCAACGAAGAACAACATGAATTGATAGAGTTGAACCACATAACCTAGAAAATATCCGAGTAATACTTCTTTAAAGATGAGTAGTATGAATGTCAAATCGTCTATTGTGTTTAGGTTTGATCCATTCACATTTGGCGCAATAATCAAACTTAGCCATGCAATGAATGCTAAGCGTGTCATTTGCGGAATATTTCTTCGTGAAAATACAGGATTGAACATAAAACATGCGCTTAATCGAACAAAGACAAGTAAGTAAACAGGAAGATTATCAAACCGAATTGACATATTACAATCCAATCATTAGATCAAATAGATGTTCGATAAATTCAATCATAGTACGCAACATCCATGAGCCTGATATCAAGAAGATAAGCGCAATGACAATCAGTTTAGGAACAAAGGTTAAGGTTTGTTCATGAATTTGCGTTGCGGCTTGGAAGATTGCGACAATCAATCCAATCACTACACTCGCAAGTAATATTGGTCCTGCAATCTTAGCGATTAACCATAACCCTTCATTAAAGATATTCATGATTTCTGCTTGACTCATATTAATGGAATCCTTGTACGAGTGAACTCATTAAGAGACCCCATCCATCCGCAAGTATGAAGATCATAATCTTGAATGGCAGTGATATCATCCCAGGTGGTAACATAACCATCCCCATTGACATAAGTGTTGACGCAACAATCAAATCGATTGCGAGAAATGGAATGTACAATAAGAATCCAATCAAGAATGCACGTTTCAATTCACTTGTCACAAAGGCAGGGACTAATATACTCAAATCAAGTTCTTTTAATTGTTCGTTTACATCACGAGTTTGATCTATAACAACTTCTTGTTTGGAGATTGAGATAAATAATTCTAAACTCTCATTATCAACTTGTCGTAACATAAATTCTTTTATTGGGACTTGTGCAGTATCTAATGCGACTTCTTGTGTAATGGCTTGTTCCTTATACGGAATGTATGCTTTTTCATTTATTTCATTTATCACAGGTCCCATTATAAACAAGGTTAGAAATAGACTTAATCCCACTAAAACTTGATTTGGTGGAGATTGTTGGAGTCCAAGTGCATTTCTTAAGAAAGAAAACACGATTATAATTCGAGTGAAACTTGTCATCATTAAGACAAGCGATGGAATAATTGATAAGAATAGAAGTAAGAATACGACATCCAATGAATCAAGTGATGCACTACTAGTATTGTCAAAATCAAGATTAATGGATGATGAAGCGGATACTTTTATGAAACTTAGGATTAAACCAATACTTACAATACCCAGGATAATCCATGTTTTATTCTTGCGAGTCATGTTTATCTCCTTTGCGTTGTAGCCATTGATTCATAATTGATTCAAATGGATTGACTGGTAATTCTGCGGATGTATTTTCAACATATCCTGCACATTCACCCAGATTCTCAACCCCATTCTGATGCGTTACAAGTGCTAAATAACGATTCTGAATCTTTACGATTAGAATACGTTTATCTCTCTCTAACATCATGGATTCTACAATATGCATCGACTGTGTTCTCTGCATTCCTTTAACACTTTTCGCGAAATAGCGCGTACTGAAATACGCTAAGACTAAGATTAGAATTAGCGAAATAAATGAAATTATCGTTTCGATCATAGTATCACTTCATAAAATCGACTTTATCGTCAATTTTTGTCATCATAACACCGAAATTACCATTTACTTCCACAACATCTCCATGTGCAATCGTGTGGTTATTTACAATTATTTTGCATGAGGAATTTATGGTTTGATCAAGTTCTAATAGAGTACCTTGGCTAAATTCCATAATCTCCTTAACTTTACGTTGTATACTACCTAACTCAACACGAACAGTGATAGGTACATCCATCATCACATCGAGATTCTTAGAACGTGGATCTGGATATCGATGTAGATAGGATTCCAATAAATCTAGTGTCATGGTTAAACTAATAAACATTGGTTTTTGATTAACGTTATAACTGAATTTTAAGATGACTAACTTTTCTTGATTGATTGTTACAATATCATCTACTTGTTTAAATTGATAATGTGGTCGCATTTGTAGATGTGAAATCAGTTCATTCAAGTGTGAATTCGCAATTGAGTAATCAAATTCATCCCAATTCTTTTCTATATCATCAAGTATAAAGTGTTGTACGAAATCCTTATTTAGACCTAACATAAGGTTTTGGTTTAAATCTATTTGAGCTATGGCATAATAAACTTTATCTGCCTCATTTGAATCTTTCGAATCAAAAATCTCGATTTTATCGATGATTATCATTGATTTATGTTTTAAATACATGACTTCCATAATACGATTTGCCCAATGTTGAATTGATTGAGATTTCGCAATACTTAAGGAAATCATATTTGAGATATTATTTATTATGTCCATAGCCCGTCCTTTAATCATTAAACTGATTGTATAAATCTACGTCAAATTCTCCACTTAAGATTTGGTATACTTCTGAATTCGCATTTTCATCTAAACTTTTACCCATGACTAGAATTTCTACTCTTCGATTCTTAGAACGACCTTCTTCTGTATCATTTGTATCAATCGGATAGTTCTTTCCATACCCCATCGCGATAAGTTTATTTGGCGCAATTCCTTTAACATCTTCTAAATACATAAGCACGGCATTCGCTCTTTCTGTCGATAGAATTCGATCTGAAACATTTCTTGGTTCATCAACGGTTGCGGTATGCCCATTAATACGAACAAACATAATATCTTCTTCATATTCTTTTAGCGCATCTCCAACTAAATCGAGAAATTCAATTGTATTTTGTCTAAGTACTGCGCTATCTCCTGAGAACAGAAGATTGTTGCTTAGACGAAGAAATACAATCGACTCATTACCTAAGAGTTGGACATCAGCTGAGAATACACTTTGATCGATTAATTGTTCAATATGATCCTTAAGAAAGCTTAAATCCTCGATGTCAACTTCTTCCCCACTGCTCTCTACAGATGGATTTTCATTTTGATCAACAATTTCTTCTAATTCAGATGGGTCCTGGAAAGCACGAATAAGTGTTTTCCATTTCTCCGCATCAATTGAAGACATTGTGAATAACAGGATGAAGAAACATAGTAATAATGTGACCATATCTGCATAGGTGTTCAACCATTCGTTACTTCCACCTTCAGCCGGTTTTCTTCTTTGTTTACCCATAAATAATCTTAAGCATTAGCTTTCTTTGTCTGCAAATTCTTAGCTTTCTTGTCAGCTTTCGCATCACTTGGATTTTGGTTACGTTTCTTAGACTCCACAAGAAGTAATAATTTCTCTTCTATAAATCGTGGATTCTCACCAGACTGAATTGCTTTAACACCTTCAGACACAATCAACTTACATACCATCTCTTCTTCATGACGAATCTTTAATTTGTTCGCAATCGGTAAGAAGAAGATATTCGCTAACATAGAACCATACAACGTTGTAAGTAATGCGACTGCCATCGCTGGTCCAATACTATTTGGATCAGACATCTGTTTTAACATGTTTACAAGTCCAATCAGTGTTCCGATCATCCCGAATGCTGGCGCATACGCAGCACCTTTAGAATAGAATTCCATATCTGAGATATGTCTTCCTTCAAGATAATCTAACTCAGTTTCTAGAATTTGATTAACTTTTTCCGCATCAATTGAGTCTACAACTAACATTAAGCTTTTCTTTAAGAACTCATCCTTTACGTCCGCAAGTTTACTTTCAATAGAGAGTAACCCTTTTATACGAGCTTCTTTCGCAAATCCTGTGATTGTCGTGATGTATGACATCGGATCAAATTTATCAGGCATAAATACTATTTTTAAATGTTTAGGAATCTTGATGAAACTTTCTAATGAGTAAGAAATCATCAATACCGCAAATGTCCCACCAATCGTTATCGCAACACTGGGATAGTCAATAAAGTTGATCAAGTTTGAAAACACAAAACCTGTCCCATTGAATACAATCCCAAATACCATAAGTAGTAGAGCAAATACGAATCCTAAAATACCAATAATATCCATATTAACCCTCCTTTATTTCAGTATCGAATAAGTTGTGATATAAATCTTTCTTATATAATTTACATAATTCTATAACGTTATCCATCGACTCTTGAACGATGTACAGATTCCCATTTGTTAATACAATGGTTGTATCAGGGTTCTCTTGGACAGTTTCAATTAAATCTTCATTGAGCACAAAACGTACTCCATTTAAACGTGTTAGTTCAATCATAATTATCGTTTCAGATTCACGAGTTCATTTAGAATCTCGTCAGAGACAGTGATTAATCTTGAACTTGCTTGGAAACCACGTTGAGTTGTAATCATGTCCGCAAATTCTTTGGATAAGTCAACATTGGACATTTCAAGTGCTCCAGCTTGTAAACCACCTGAACCATTTAATCCAGCATTCGTTATTTTCGCATCACCTGAGTTTGCGGAAACTGAGAAGTAAGTGTTACCTTCTTGAATTAAACCTTGTGGATTTTCGAATGTCGCTAAATCCATTCGACCAATATTAATAAGTCCTAATTGTGAATGGATAGCGCTAATAACGCCATCTGCCCCAATCCCAACATTACTCAAATCTGATACACTTTGCGCACCACCAGCAGTCCCACCATTTAACGTAAATGATTTAGATCCAAATCCTAATGATTTACTTGGTGTTGATGCGATTGCGCCATTCGTAACAACAATGTTACTTGGAAAGAGATTTGCATTATCTGCGATTGAATCTGTATTCTTTTTATTTTCAAGTGCGTTAAATCCAGGATGTTCTAATTCGATTGATTCATCTCCAGAAATTAATCTGATTCTTCCACTTGTACTTGCGGATTCAGGAATATTACCGGTATACATTTTTCCGTTAATTTCAACAGAAACAGTAAATGAATTCGGTGTTGTATTATGTTTAATGTTCATTTCTAAATCCCCAGAACCTGAGAATTTCGGTGATACAGTGCTCAACTTAAAGCCCATATTTGCCATTTCAGGAGGTAATGTGATTGAACCTAGAACTGGATTAAAATCAGAACTCGTAATATCTTTACCCGTTAATGGCCAATCAACACTTCCATTTGATAGTTCGAAATTGAAACTACCAGCTGGATGGTCTTTACCACCATTAGCTTCTTGAATTGCAAGATTAATACTGTTATTTAATTCATTTAAATCACTAAATGTTTCATTTTCATTTAGACTAATGTTTATTCCATTTGATGTGATGGTCGCAGAAACTTTTTGTCCTAATGGCATATCATCAGTACTACTAAAGTTAAATGAAATATTTCCATCCTTTGATGCGTTTGATGCATTTAGTGAGAAAGATAAACCATTTATAATTTCTGTAATAGAAGATTGTACAGGTTCAGTTGAAGGCACTTGGATTTGGATTTTATTTGTGCTAGGTTCTTTACCAAGAGGATCACCACTTACACCTAGAACGAAGTTACCATTCTGATCAACTAAGTTACCACTTGCGTCAATTCTGATCATTCCAGCACGTGTGTAAAACACATTACCATCACCATCTTGAACTTGGAAGAATCCTTCACCTGCGATAGCGACATCCATACCGTTGTCAGTCATTTGGAAGCCAGAACGTGTGTGTTGAACATCAATAGTCGCAACATTCACACCATAACCAATTTGACTTGCATTCATACCACCTTGGTTGTTAGTAGCACCTGATGCGGAACGAACTGTCTGATAATATACTTCTGAGAATGTAGTACGACTACTCTTAAATCCATATGTGTTTACATTCGCAATATTATTCCCTATAACATCCATTTTTGTTTGGTGGGCTTTCAAGCCTGAAACCCCAGAATACATCGATCTTAACATTTAAATTTTACCTTTCGTTATTGCGTTTAAATTTCTCTGTCGTTCAAAATTTAATATTTAGCCTCATTTAAATGTCCAGCTAAACGATGACGGCGCCATCTATATTGGTAAATACATTCCCTGTTAGGGCATCTTCATTTACCGTAGTGATTACTTTGTTATTCAATACATTTACGACAAATGCGGTTCGATCAACCAATATAAGCGGTTCATTTAACCCTTTTTGAGTCGCTAGTTGTACTCCATAATTCAACCGTTCCAACTGATTTGTACTAAGTTCAATATCTCTTTCGATAACACGTTTAATCGCATGTTTCGAGAATTCTATTTGACTATTTTCTCTAATCTTCTGTTCGATAATAGAACTGAAACTATCCCCATTTACTTCAACTTCTTTTTTATCTGTTGAATGTGGTTTAATTTGTGTCAGCGATCGAACTTTTAAATCATATATCGGATCACTCATATGTTTCCTTTCTTAGTCATTTGAAGTTACTTGTTTAATCTCCATAATTTGACTTAAGCTAAACATTTCATCCCCAATGAATACGCCAAATTCGTTATCAACTAAACTAATTTTTGTGACTACTCCTGTAACTGTTTCCATGTTTCCACCAATTGTGATTCTTGAAGCAGTGACTTCTTTACCTACCATCGACATAACATAATTTGATTTCGAGAAGTAATTAAGTTCTTGCATGGCTTGCATAGTCGCAAATTGCGCTAATTGAGCAACATATTGTGTATCATCGACTGGATTTGTAAAATCTTGGTTTTGAAGTTGCGCAACCATGAGTTCTAGAAAACTTTCTACAGAAACCTGATCTTTGTTTTCTTCAAACCATGAATTAGATGTACTCGCATTAACACCTGTTGTATTATTTATCGTCATATCTTCTCCTTTCTTACTTGATTAAACATAGGTATTCAACCCATTTGGTTTTGACCAATCGATCCATTCATGAATTAGTTCTTCATCACTTATTTGTTCAAATGCATCATCCATTTGATATAACATTTGTTTATGTGATTTGTACTGTTGAGATTGATTCGCTTGATCGTGATATCCCATTTCGTTGAGATTGACTTCCATTTGATACGATTTCAATGCGTCTTTTAGTTGTGGTAGTTCTTTTTGAATTAACTGTTCCACAATCTTGTTTGATGTCGATATGTCGAGTGTAACTTTTCCAAATTTATGTTCAAACTTCACTACAATTTCTGCCAATCCTTCAGGTTTAAGTTTGAATACGATTGTTTCATCTTCTTTGTTTGATGAGTTTACTAAATTCATTCTCATTTCTTCAATCGACTGTCTGAATTGATTTAACTCAACATCATTGAGTACGACTTCTTTTTTTTCTTGAACATTGGTTGGTTTAATAAAGTTTGTGTTCAATGAATTTTGTTCAGTCGATTTATATGTTTCTTTGAACTTTGGTGAATGATTCATTACTTTATAATGTTTCTGTATCTCATCCGAATTTGTTTCTTTTATCACTTCAACAACTTCAGTTGGTACATTCACATTGGATTCAACTTCAAATATACTTTTGTTTAAATTACTTGTTTCAACTAGTTTAATCGGTGAAGTTTCTACTGGAACTGATATCTGACAATTTATTGGACCTGTTGTTTGACTATCATTTGTTATTGGTATAACGCTAGTTTCATCAGTTTCAACTACTTCAACGATTTGACTTTGATTCATTTGAACAGCCATTTGATTCATTAACATTTGTAATAATTCAGGGCTAATCTCTAACTCTGTTTCAGCTTGTTCAGGTACTTCGATCAACTCATCGGGGATGATGCTTGTTCCTATTGGTAAATCACTTATCACTTCAGTTGATTGACTCATTGAAGCTAATATCTCAAGAAATCCGCTCACTACATTCGTCGTCACATTTGTTTGACTATTCTGGGGTCCTTGTATAATCTTTCTACATATCTGATTTATGTTCTCCATTTTTCCTCCTTTCTTATATGTCAATTAACCGTAGTTAATGATCATCCATTTTCTTGGTTTATCTTCAGCAACAACATCTCATCCATTAATGCACTTTCTTTCTTGTGCACTAAATCGGTATATTCTTTAAACTGTTTCTCATCTAACTTATTAAGGGTGTTTTGTTCCTTCTTTTTTTCAATCACACGATCAAGCGCCACATTCTCATTTCGTTTTAGTTCGATTAATTTTAAATTAATTTGTTCAATTTGAAATTTTAAACTTTCTTTTTGGTAGTGCGTTTGTCTTAGTTCGAAACTAGTAAGATTTCGTGTAATTTTTGTTAGATATTCTTCATTTAATTGAACTTGATAATTAATTAATGCTTGTTTTTTTTCTTCTGTTAGATTTATTTCATATCGAATCTCATTGAGTTGAACAACAAGTCGATCTAATTCAATTGTTTTAATTTTTAGTATTTTTTCGAATGGAAATTTATATTTCTTCATTACTTAATAATTCGCTCCATCCATTCAATCGTTTGATTTAAATCATATGCTTGATTCACATCTTGAATTAAGAATTGATTTATCGCATCTATCTTCTTTATCGCTTCATCAAGCTTTGGGTTTGTGCCAGATTTATATGCTCCAATGGCGATTAAATCTTCATTTTCTTGATAAACAGCCATCAAATGACGAATTTTCTGAGCGAATAGCTTTTGTTTATCTGAGACAATATCGTTCATCAAGCGTGAAATACTGGCAAGAATATCTATGGCTGGATAATGGTTTTTCATACCAATTTTGCGTGACAACATGACATGTCCATCAATTATTCCACGAACGGTATCACTGATTGGTTCATTGGAGTCATCGCCTTCAACCAAAACTGTATAGAGTCCTGTAATCGAACCTTTACTAGTATTGCCTGCACGCTCTAATAACTTAGGTAATGCGGTATAGATGGAAGGTGTATAACCTCGCGCAATGGGTGATTCACCGATACTTAATCCAATTTCTCTTTCAGCCATCGCAAATCGCGTTAATGAATCCATCATGAGTAACACATCGTTGCCTTGATCTCTGAAATATTCCGCAATGCTTGTGGCCGTTAATGCACATTTACTTCGCATCATGGCAGATTGATCGGATGTCGCAATCACAAGTACTGAACGTTTTAATCCATCAACCCCTAAATCCTTTTCAATAAATTCATTTACTTCACGTCCGCGTTCACCAACGAGTGCGATAACATTAATATCTGCTTTAACATTTCGTGCAATCATACCCATGAGTGTTGATTTACCAACACCACTTCCTGCGAATATACCTAAACGTTGACCTTTTCCTAACGTTAATAAGCCATCCATTGGCTTAACGCCTAAGGTTAATACATCTTTGATTCGTGGTCTTTCGAATGGATTGATTCGCGAGCCTTTAACTGAGTAAACATCACTTGTTTCAATCATTCCTAATCCATCAATTGGTTGAGCTAAGGAATCGACAATCCGTCCGATTAGATTTGGTCCAACCGGTATTTCAAGTATATGATTGAGGTTTGTGACTAAACTTCCAAAACCAATCCCATCTGTATCCGTATATGGAAGTAAGAAGACATTCATCTCTTCAACTCCTACAACTTCTGCCAATACTTTATTTGTCTTGTCCAGCGATTCGATTTCACATACATCACCAATTTTACTAATCGGTCCATACGATTCGAGTCGTAAACCAACGATTTTTGTGACTTTACCGATGTATGTACCAAGATTCTCATTTTGTAAAATTTGGTGATATTTCTCCATTGTTTCCTCTTCTGTTAAATCGTATTAAACAAACGACGAATATTTTTTAATTGAGTCTCTATCGACAAATCATAGCGTCCCATTTCACCTTCAATAACCAGGTGACTTATATCTCCATCAATCGTATGTAAATCAATCCCAAGGAGTAGTAATTCATTTTCTAATTCAAGTATGAGCGCATTCGCATTTTTACTGATTTCGATTGTCTTAATATTTTGACGTTTACGTACTTCAAGTTCATCCATTAAGATTGGTTTCAAGATTGAACTATCCAACTCAATGTTCTGACGCATGATCTTTTTCGCTATTTCAAGTGCTAATAAATGTGTTCGGTTTTGAAGTTCTTCAATTACCTTTAGTTCTAATTTATTCTTTTCATTTACTTGATTTTCGATGGAATGAATCATAGTTTTAAATTGATGCTTAACATCTTTTTGAGATTGGATATGACCATCTTCATACCCTTGTTTATATGCATCTTGTTTAACTTTTTGTTCAATTTCAATACAGAATTGTTCAAATTCAAGTTTGAGATTTAATATCTTTTCTTGAGCTAGATCAAGCATTTTTTGTGCTTCTATTTGTGCATCTCTAACGATTTGATTTGCGAGATTGGAATCTTCATCAATCGATTGAACAATTGTTCTATTGTTTATGATTTGATCCTTTATTTGAACTACATCATTGAATACAACACTGGATGGTTTCTTGACGATTCTAGATAATGACATCATCTTTACCTCCCTTTGAAATTACGAGAGTTCCTTCTTCCTCTAATCGTCTAATTACACTAACAATGCGTTGTTGAGCCTTCTCGACATCCGACATACGTAAGTTCTTCAAGTACTCCATATCAGATTGAATCGTTTCTTGCATACGTGTAGACATATTTCTAAATACTGCTTCACTAACATCTGGATTCGCAACTTTAAGCGCAACGGCCAAGTCTTTAGTATCAACTTCACGAATGAATTGTTGAACTGCAACATCATCCAATGTGACAATATCTTCGAACACAAACATTTGTTCGCGAATTCTTTGAACAAGATCTGGATTCTTAAGATTTAATTCATCAAATACATGTTTCTCAACATTACGTTCGACACGATTCATAATATCTGCCACATGATTTACACCACCAATTTCTTGAGATTCAAGTGTAACCATTGTCGATAACTTACTTTCTAATGTCTTTTCTAGTACTTTTAATAATTCAGGATGTGGATTCTCAAGTTTTGCGATACGTTCAATTACTTCTACACGTTTATCTTTGTTAAGTTCAGATAAAATCTGTGATGATTGATTAGCTGCCGCATACGACAAAACCACCGCAATTGTTTGCGGGTGTTCGTTCTGTAGAATTGCTAGTAAGTTCTTATAATCAACTTTTCGAACAAAATCGAAAATCTTTACTCTAAGTGATCGTGAAACCCGATCTAAGTATGATGAAGCTAATTGTGGCCCAAAGGCTTTTTCAAGGATATCTTTTGCCTGGAATATTCCACCTTCTGTTATTACTTTTTGTGTAACACATAGTCCATAAAAATCTTCAATAATCTCATCCATCTCACGCGTATCAATTCTTCTTAGTTTTGAGATTTCTAGAGATAAACGTTCAATTTCACTATCAGATAAATGTTTAAATACTTTCGCTGCTCTGTCTGGTCCAAGAGTTATAAGTAAAGCGGATGCACGTTGTGTTGCGGTTAGATTATTCTGTGCCATTACTCATCCTCCTTTAACATTTCACGAATTAAATTCGCTGTTATTTCTGGATTTTCAGTTGTAAAGTTCTGGATATTTTCAAGCGTTGCTAAACTTGGATCAGTTGAACTCCCTGGCACAATTGGTTTACTTCTTTGTTTGATTTCTTCTTTTAATCTCTCATCAATCTCATCTTCTGCCTTTTTATTCTTACGACGTTTAGACATCGAAACAATAACGACAATTATGATAATTAATACGATTAATGCTGTACCACCGATAATTCCATAAAGTATGTATGTATCAATAGTATTCGAATTATTTATAGGTGTATCAACTTCTTGAGTACTCTTAACGTTATATACGATGACATCTGTTTCAGCCACATTTACAGCTTTCGCAATTGTTTTTACCCAATCATTTATTTCTGTACCAGATAAATCATGATTGTTTATGACAACTGATAAAGTTGCGGATTCAAGCGTCGCGTTATTCTTTTCGATTTGACGTTTGATGTAACTGACTAAATACTCAGCGGTGTAAGATTGTTCACCTGTTCCCGCTGTTTCGTCTGATGATTGATACGTTGGAACATCTGTATTACTATCTTCTCCCGCAATACCTTCTGCAGGAGTTCCACTCGCTGTACCATTACCATTCGCATACCATACTTCTAAGCTTTGAATTACTCCTTTACCATCTACTGTAGGAATATATTCCAGTTCTTCAGATAACATTTTGTCATAATCAATTATTACACTCGCACTAACACGTATGTTTTCATATCCATATGGCATGGTGAGTAGATTAAGTACTTTTTCTTCCATTTTAGTTTCAATTTCACGTTCGAATTGAATCTGTAGGAAATTATCATCCATACTAGTCTCTGCACTTTGACCAGCTAATTCAGCACCACTCGACGCATCGACAACAATTACTCGGTTACTTTCCATTTGAGGAACGGATGACGCTACCAAATTCTTAATTCCTTGAATCATTTTAGAATCTAATGTATTTGTCTGAGATAAATCAAGAAGTACTGATGCACTTCCTTGGTTTTGATTGGTTTGCCAAACATAATTTGATTCAGTTGGAATATTTAATGTGACAATTGCTGACCGCACACCTTCTATTTGACGAAGTGTTTCTTCTAAACGACTTTGAAGATCAATGATGAGGTATTGTTTCTTCTCAAGTTCAGTCGCCATAAAGCCAGCATTTGACGTGAAAACACTATAACTTAGTGCTGTTTTTGGATATCCCATAGAACTTAATTGAAGTTTAATTTGATTAATATCTTTACTTAGTACAACTAATTCACCTTCAGTGTTTGTAGTCGCAAAAATATCGAGTTCATTTAAAACAAGATATATTTCACCTTGTTCTTGCGTAGTAAGACCTTGATATAGAACACTATATTTTTGTTCTGAATTCCATCGTAATAATAGTGGAACACCGATAGAAATAATAAGTACACCAATTACTATTGTAATAATGGTTGATTTAGCTTTTTTAGTCTGTTTTTTCCATAGCTCTTGAACTGTGAAAAATGCCTTTTTAATCTGTTGTTCCATGTGTTACCTAACTTTCTAGCTAAAATTGCATGCGCATAATTTCGTTATACGCACTAATTGCTTTACTGGTAACTTGTACAGTTAATTCAAGTGCGATTGCTGCTTTTTCCGCATTAATCATCACATTATGTAAATCATCTGTTTTCCCCATCGCAAGATCAATGGAGTCTTGTTTAGCGACATCTTGAGCTGCTTGAGTCTCTTGAATCATGTCTTTAAAAATATCTTGAAATCCCGAATTTTGTGTTTCGTTAACATTTAAATTTGGTTTAATCTCTGTTGTTAAATTCAGTGGTGTAATTGGTACAATAAACAGGCTCATATGTTATTTCCCTATTTCTAGTGCTCGCATAGCCATTGTCTTAACTACATTTAGTGCAGTCAGATTAGCTTCATACGCACGTGTGGCGGCCATCAAATCAATTTGTTCTTCACTACTATTTACATTCGGCATTAATACATAGCCATTTCCGTCCGCATCCGGATGATTTGGATTATATACAGGAATAAATGGATTTTCGCTTTCGACAATTTTAGAAACGATAACACCACCATTTGATGTTTTCTTCGATTTCGACATTGATGTATTTAATACATTTTCGAAACTTAAACGTTGTTCCTGTAAAACAACTAACTTCCTTTTATAAGGTCCACCCTCTTCAGTTCGTGTTGTTGATATGTTCGCTAGATTTTGCGTTATTGTATCTACTCTTAATCGCGTCGCAGTTAATGCTGATCCAGTAATATTTAATGTTTTAAGAAATGACATATTTCTCTCCCTTATTTACCGGTGTTATTGATTACATAACTCATATTACTAAGCTGTTTCGAAATATTCTGACTTAGATAAGTATATTGAGCATACGTATCCCACATATCTAACTGTTCCTTTTCGATATCCACATTATTTCCATCTAATCTGCTCGACATAGACTCATCTTTTGATATTTCAACTTCAAGAACATTTCGCTCTAATGAAACACCATTTTCTATCTCTTGTTTTAAAACTTCTTTGAATGAAACTTTACTCGCTTTAAACCCAGGAGTTTCATAATTCGCAATATTGTTTGATATAACTTTTTGTTTAATCCAAAGTGCATCTAAACTCGATTGCAATACTTTAAAGTTGTTGTCTTGAAATATCATACAAAGTCCCCTTCTTTTTATTATTAATTTTCACAATGATAAATTATCAAATAAAAATTTACCCAAATTGATGAATAAATCTTTAAATCTAAACTACACTTTTAATATGCGCTAACGGGTTTTATTTTAACATTTTAAGTGTGTTTTAATCATTATCTTTCAAACTAAAATAGATGATTTTTTTGTGAAATTTAAAAAAAATCATCGATTATTATTAATATTTTACAATAGTTGTATATTTTGGTTTCATTTTCACAAACCAATTGATAATGATTATCTTTATCCAAATTAAATATTTATGTTAAATTCTAAAATTCATTATTTTAAATTATTATTTATTGTAAAAAAAAGATGGTATAACCATTCATATGTACGCTTTAATGTTTTAATTCGAATTATTATAATACATTTAATTACAATAATATCAACCAAGATAAAGTGACTTGAAACAATAAAATCAAGGGAATTCCAAGGGTAAATTTTAATTTTTTTATCTTATGTCTTACCCAAAACATACCCGTCCAAATACCTAAAGTTCCACCAATTATCGCAAGGGTTAATAGATTTCTTTCAGATATACGACGTTTATTTTTCTGTGCAAATCCCTTATCTATTTTCATACAGATAAAGGCGATCAAATTTATACTTATTAAGTATAAAATTATTGGTAAATTATTTATGTTTCCAAGCATAATATTCATCATCTTTGTGTATCTCAATTTCAGTGTTATCTTTGTGTTCTACATAGTAAAATATTGAATTAATGAATAGTTCTTCGAATTCTTTTAAATTTAATGTATATTGCGCATTATCTGTTTTAACAACGATTTTATCTCCCTTTAATACAAAGCTTGTTTGTTGGGGATTTTGAATCATTACACTTTGATAATTTCTTAATGCATATAATACTAACTCAAAATTGTTTATCTTTTCCATTGTCTAATTCTCTCATATTTTATAATTTATGTGTGATTAATTTGTACTTATAGAATGCACTTCCTTTGACGCAAATGGTTGTTGCTTTTACAATTAATGTGTCATAAACGGACTTGAAGGAGGATGTTATGCATAAATTAGCAGTTGTATATTGGACAAGTTCAGGTAATACAGAAACTATGGCTGATGCGATTAGTGAAGGCGCTACGCAAGCTGGATCAATAGTAGAGAAAATACCCGCAAATAAATTTAGTGTTGATGATTTAGATAAATATGATTCATTTGCTTTTGGATGTCCTGCAATGGGAGATGAATTATTAGATGAATATGAGTTTGAACCAATGTTTCAAGCTGTACTTCCCCATCTAGTATCAAGACGATTTGTTCTATTTGGATCATATGGTTGGGGTACAGGTGAATGGATGCGTACATGGGAAACGATATGTCAAGAAAATGGCGCAATACCATTTCTACCAAGTATCATTGCAAATTATGCACCTGATGAAAGTGTGATTGAAGAACTAAAAGAATTGGGAAGAAATCTAACCAAATAAAAGAATCGCTTGATGCGATTCTTTTTATGCTTTAACTAGTTGATTTTTAGTAGATCTACGATATTTCCACATATGATATTGGAAATGTATAAAACATCCAATACAGAAACCTAATATCGCAATCGATGATGCAAGAAAGACCATTGAAGCAAATATTACGCTTAAAAGTGTCATATTAAATAGACTGCTAATATACGCAAGCACTAACATGGATACTGCAAGTATTTGATTAAAGCGTTGTTGAGCTTTATCTTCTTGGATATACTCACTTAATGATTTTCTAAGAAACTTTTTACCTAATTTCATTAATGGATTATAATCGAATATTAATGATGATAAACCAATAAAAATTGGTACTAAAAGAATAATATTAATATTCGTAAATATGAATAATATAGAACTAAGCGCAATTGATAATTGGTTTAAGCGTACCAATGGACGAGAAATAGAATTTACTTGTTTCATTTGATCTCCTATATAACATACTTTGTAAGTATACTTTATATGTTTAATATTAGTGTGATTATAAAACAATCAAAAACCTACGTCAAGAACAATACATTATAAAAGCAGTTATTTCTAACTGCTTATCCTAATAAATCAGTCACATTCTCATTTTCAGAATGTTTTAAATGTAACTCTTTCTCTCTAACTAATGTATCATATCGTTCTACTTTACGATCTAAGCGATCTAACGTATTTTGCATTTCATTCATATGATCACGTAACTGTTCGCGTTGTTCGATTAATATTAGACGTCTTTTCTCAAGTGTAGACTCACCTTCTTTAAACAATCGTACATACTCACTTAAAAACTCGATTGTTAAACCTGCACTACGCATGCATTTAATGAATTCAATCCACTTACAATCTTCTTCATTATAATTACGAATACCACTTGTACGTCTTTGAATGGTTGGAATTAATCCAATCTTTTCATAGTAACGTAATGTATCATGTGATAATTCAAATCTAGCGCATACCTCAGCAATCGTCATATTATTCTCCTTCATTTTTTTTAATTGTCTTATTAGATATAGTAATCTTTATCTTAATATGGAGTTAACTCCAAGTCAATATTCACACTCTTGGATTCTAATACTATTTTAAACCCTAGAGTAAACTCTAAGTCAAGTATTTTAAATACTTCTATATAAACTTATTATAAAGTGGTAGGATATTATAAGAATTATCAAAAAATAGAAAGATTTAACTATGTTTACTCAGAAAACACTTAGAAAACTTATCCTTCCTTTATTCCTTGATCAATTATTGCTTGTACTAGTTGGCATTGTTTCAACTATCCTATTATCGTATGCTGGTGAAGCTGCAGTATCTGGTGTATCACTTGTTGAAATGGTAAATGTTTTACTCATTAACATTCTAACTGCGATTGCAACAGGTGGTGCAGTTGTAGTAGCTCAATATATCGGTAGTCAAAACATACATATTGCTCGTAAATCTGCGGGACAAGTTGTCTTAATTACATTTATTGTTTCTATTGGTTTTATGTTTCTAATCTTGGTATTTAGTCAATTAATTCTAAGTGTACTTTTCGGTAATGTCGATCCAGATGTCATGAAAGCTGCACAGATATATTTCTTATTATCCTGTTTAAGTTATCCATTCTTAGCACTATACAATACGAGTGCTGCTCTATTTAGATCAATGGGTAATTCAAAAGTCCCAATGTTCGCATCATTATTTATGAATGGATTAAATATTGTTGGATTCTATGTCGCTATTTTCGTGTTAAAGTCTGGAATTACTGGTGTCGCAATCGCAACATTGTTATCACGATTACTTGCGTCCATTGTGTTAGTTAGTTTGAATTTTAATCTCGATAATGTAATTTACTTAGATTTTAAATCGATCTTTAATTGGGATAAATCATTAATCAAGAAAATACTTTCTGTTGCGGTTCCTAATGGGATTGAAAATGGAATAACTCAATTAGGGCGTATATTACTAACAAGTATAATCGCTTTATTCGGGACGGCACAAATAACCGCTAACGGTATCACAAATAGCCTAGGCATGTTTGCGATCAGCTTTGCGATGGCGATTAATTTTGCGATTGTTACCGTTGTAGGTCAATGTATTGGAGCCAAAGAGTTTGAACAAGCTGAGTTCTACATTAAGAAGCTATTAAAACAAGCACGTTATATGACTGTTGTTATCGCAAGTACACAATTAATCTTCTTACCATGGATTCTTAATTTATACACATTATCTGATGAAGCACGTAATATAACGTTTACATTAATGATTATTCATAATTTAATGACGATGGCTATCTGGCCTTCCGCATTTACGTTATCTAATGGTTTAAGAGCTGCAGGTGATGCGAAATTTACGATGACAGTTTCGATTGTTGCGATGTTTGCGTTTAGAATTACCGCTTCATTCATATTATCGATATTATTTAATCTTGGTGTATATGGCGTTTATTTAGCCATGGGTATTGATTGGATCTATCGTACAATCGTTCAACATCGTCGATTAAAGAGCGGTAAATGGAAGAATGCGGCTCTTGTTTAAACAACTAGAAATCATAAAATTGAGCGAGTCATTATGCTTAAATTGAATTTTATGTTATATTTTAAGTAAGGAGAATTTTATGAAAAAAGAACTACTTGAATTAGCATTAGACCAAATTAATTTTGAATTCGAATCAAGTTATCTCTACCTCTCAATGTCAACATGGGCACAAGAAAATGGTTACCCAGGAACCGCTAAATGGATGGAAAAACAAGCATCTGAAGAAGTAAATCATGGTAAGAAAATGATGCACTTCTTATATGAAGTTAATGAAAGAGTATTATTAACTCCAATCAAAGCAGGAGCAACTGATTTCCCAGGTTTCTTAGATTTGTTTAAACTATCATTAGAACATGAAAAGAAAGTTACGGCTCGTATTGTTAAATTATACGAAGAAGCAACTTCCGCTAAGGAATACGCAATGGCTAATCTATATAGATGGTTCATTGATGAACAAGTAGAAGAAGAATCAACTCTAGTCGATATCATCACTCGTCTTGAAAAAGTACCTACACCAATTGGTATTATGATGATGGATGATCGTTTAGGTCAAAGAGCATAACAAACGAAAGTACCAATATTGGTACTTTTTTTTAACTCTTATTGTTTTTCTTGCGTACTACACTAATCCAAGTCGGTGCATACGGAGATGTACAACCTTTACTAACTTTCATTTCCTTGTATACTCCATGTTTTTCACCTATGGATACGCATCGCTCTGTTAAATGATCGTATTTAATACCGATTTCACTTAAACAACGATTCATCGCAAATTGATAAACATTCATTGCGAGAGAAAGATTATTATCTATGTAATCTAGAATTTCATTTAATTTAACATCACTAAATTTTGAATCGTGATTTAAGATAATACCCATATTCCAACCAGCTCGTTTGAATCTTGGTTCATCGCTGTGTATCCATAAATCAAATAATTCTAATTGATTTTCTAGGAATTCAAATACTTGGAAACTTAATTCATCAATAACTGGACCTGACTCAGTGGATAGTAATAATCGATTAAGTTCACCTAAACTGAGTTGTTTAGAATCGAATAGCTTACATGCGATAACTCTTGCCTCATAGATATTGGTTTCCCATAAGTGTAAAGCTAGATCATGATTCGTTTTATACTTTTCAGCTATTTTACGTAAATCCCCTAAATTCACTCCAAGTATTTCTTCTTTAACACCTTGTTTAAGATACATTTCTTTTCGTTTGTCATACGCTAGTGCTGCAATAGTTTTCAGGATATCGTTCACGGTTTGTGTCATAGTTTCTCTCCACTATTTAAATAGTAACATTTACACAATTTCAATAGAATTATTATGATTAAAAACACTTTATATGGAATAAAGTGTTTCTATGTTTATTTGCTTAATTTAACTTCTTCGTATGTTTTTAATGCGCTTGAACGTTCAGATGATCTTGCGAAGTTTGTGACATTAGACATCGCTCTTGTCTGATGAATAATTGTACCAGCACCACCCACACAACCTCCAGGACATGCCATTCCTTCAAGTAGATAATTATCTTTCTTACCAGCTTTCGCAAGTAATAACATGCGTTTACAATTATGTAGTGTTTCTGCTCTTTCAACTTTTACAACGCGATCAGGATCTATTCTTCGAATAACGTTTTCTACAGCGTTTAATACACCGCCCGCAATCGCAAATCCACGGCCATCAACCGACGCATGATTAAGTTTTTGACTAGGTTCTAATTTTGATAACTCAATCCCTCTTGCAATAAACATTGCGTTAATTTCTTCGTACGTAATAACAAAATCTACGCTATTATGTACATCCATGTACGCAGCTTCAAATTTCTTTGCGGAACATGGACCAACAAACACAATCTTTGTATTAGGGAAATTACGTCTTAAGTAGTTTGCGGTTTCTACCATTGGCGATGATGAATCCGAAACACAATATTTTTTATCGCCTAATTCCTTCTGCGCAACTTGTAACCACGCAGGACAACATGATGTCGCTAAGAATGGTTGATCAAGCGGAACATGTTTTAAGAAATGGCGTGCTTCATCAACTGTTGTTATATCGGCTCCATAAGCAACTTCACCAACATCATCAAATCCTAGTTGTAATAAACCTTCCACAACTTGATCAGGTGAAACTTTATCCCCAAATTGTCCAACGAAAGCAGGTGCGATTATAGCGCATACTTCACTTTCACCTTTAAGCGCTTCAACTAATTGATATATTTCTGATTTATCAACAATCGCTCCAAATGGACATGCGACCATACACATTCCACAACTTACACATTTATCACTTACAATAACAGCTCTATCTTCCGTATCTTTAGTAATCGCATTAACACCACATGCAACAGTACATGGTCTTTCATTCTTTACAATCGATCCATATGGGCAAACATCGTAACATTTTCCACATTTGATACATGCTTCTTGATCGATGTAGGCATGTTTATCAATTAAACTTACTGCATTAACTGGACATACTTCAACACATGGATGTGCTAAACAACCATGACATGCATTTGTCACAAAGAAACTTTTCTCAGGACACGCTTCACAGGCTTGCGGTATAACAGTTACTAAATCTTTCGAGACTTTTTTATTGCGTAATTCGATTAGATCTTCTTCAATAAAATGTTCATCAAAACGAGTGCCCATTTCCATGTTCATTGCGGCTTTTATTCTTGCTCGAACAATTTCACGTTCTCTTTCAACTGAGTCACGATAATTAGGTGCACCATCCACAAGTATGTCGTTTGGAATAGCTTCTATTTGTTCCTTTGACCATTCTTCATATGCGGCTACAGTGATATTTTTGAATATTTCATTTCTTAAAAACTTTACCGTTGTAAACACACCACGCATAACTATTCCTCCCTTTTTATAAATAAATAGTACTCCTGAATTGATTCAATAAGCAAGGTTAAATGTGGAGTATTTGTTATGATACAATTCTATTGGGAGATTACTATGAAAATTAAAGTTATTGTATTAGATATTGACGGTACACTATTAAATAGTGATAAAAAGATTTCAGAATTGACTAAAAATGCACTCATTCAAGCTCAACAAAATGGAGTAAAAATAATCCTTGCGTCAGGTAGACCAACAGTTGGGATGTTGGCTCTTACAAAGGAATTAGAAATGGATAAACACCATGGATTAATTGTGTCATTCAATGGTTCTCAAGTTGTAGATTGTGAAACACATGAAATTCTGTTTAATCAAACAATGCCAATTAAAGAATGTCAGGCTTTGTTAGAACATTTAAAGAAATTTGATGTTATTCCTATGATTACACGCGAAGATGTAATGTATGTTAACGATGTATATAAATGCAATATCAGTATCCCAAATAACCCAAATTTTAATGTAATTCAATATGAATCAAGAGGCGGTTCTTATAAACTCTGTGAGGTTGATGATTTAGCAACTTTCGCTGATTTTCCGCAAAATAAAATACTCGTGGCTGGAAGCCCTGAGTATTTAAAGGAAAATTATTTAAGTATGAGTGAACCATTCAAAGGGTTATTAAATTCAATGTTCACCGCATCCATTTATTATGAGTTTACAGCTCTTGGAATCGATAAAGCACACGCATTAGATACAGTTTTAAAACCATTGGGTATTCATCGTGATGAAGTTATCTCATTTGGAGATGGGCATAACGATATTTCGATTATCAACTACGCTGGTATTGGCATAGCGATGGCAAATGCAGTAGAGGATTTAAAACATGCCGCAAATGAAATTACATTATCTAATGATGAAGATGGAATATATCACAGTTTAATAAAACACGTATTATAGTAATTCAAATCCTGCAGTAAAGTGTCTTAATGATTGAATTGGACCTTGATAGACAAGTTTTAATCCTCGATAGTCTTTTCTATTTTGATAAATATAACTAAGCGCATTTGCTATACAATCCATATGATCATTTGTGTAAACACGACGCGAAATAGCGATACGCATTGTTTCTAATTGTGGCCATACATCTTCATGTGTTATTGGATCTTTACTTCCAAATGCACATGCGCCGAGTTCTACTGCTCTTATACCCGCTTCTTCATATAATGCGACAACTAAACGCTGAGCAGGAAATTCACATTGTGGAATATGTTCAAAGAAACGTCTAGCATCTACATAAACACCATGTCCACCTGTGGGTTCTATAATTGGAACCCCATTTTTCTTTAATTGGTCACCTAAGTATTGAACTTGTTTAATACGATAATCCAAATAATCAAAATCACACACTTCTCTTAGCCCAACCGCAAGTGCTTCTAAGTCACGTCCAGCTAATCCACCATACGTTAAGAAGCCTTCATGAACGATGGCCAATTGGTTAGCCATATCCATAATATCTTTATTTCTTGATAGGAATAATCCACCAATATTAACTAATCCATCTTTTTTTGCGCTCATAACAGCTGTTTCACAATATGAGACACTTTCTTTTATGATTGATTCAATCGAACGATCATGATACCCTTCTTCACGTGTTTTAATAAAATAAGCATTCTCCGCAACACGCGCAATGTCCATCACAAAAGGTATATTATATTTTTTCGCAAACAATGCGGTATCTTTAATATTTTGCATGGAAACTGGTTGACCACCATTATTATTGCATGTGACAGTTAGGATAATAACACTTACAGCGTCCAACCCTTTCTCATTTATTATTTGTTCACATTTATTTAAATCGATATTCCCTTTAAAAGGTGAAGCTGGACTTGACGCATCTTTTCCTTCATCTTTTACTAAATCCTCTACTAATGCACCTAATACTTCCGCATTCCCTCTAAACGTATCAAAATGCATATTCCCAATCGCAATTTTACCTGGTTTAGTATAAAGCTTTGCCAATAAATAATCCGCAGCTCTACCTTGATGAACAGGTTGTAGATATGGGAAGTCGAACACATCATGCACTGATTTTTCTAATTTAAAAAAGCTATCACAACTTGCATATGATTCATCGCCCATCATCAAAGCAGCCCATTGATTCTTACTCATTGCGGTCGTCCCACTATCTGTTAAGCAATCAATATATACATTCTCTGCTTTGACTTTAAACACATTATATTGTGCTTCTTTTAACCATTGTGTCCGATCATGTTTAGTCGTTTTCTTAACATGTTCAATCATTTTTATTCTAAAAGGTTCTGCTGTTTGAAATTGCATAATTTCTCCTTGTTTAAGTAATAAAAATATTCTTATTTCTTCTATTATCACATTTACATCATGTTGATTCAATGTTTATAAAACTAAAAAAACTAATTAAATGAGTTATCGTACTATTTAATTAGTTTCGCTTATATTTAATTAAATACGTAAAAAGTCTAGATACTTCTCCCCATGGATGATATCCATTCTCAATGTACGCAAACCCATATTTCTCATAAAATTCTCTAGCTCTGGTTGTTCGAATACTGAGGTTATCTTCATTTTCCTCTTATCACCTAAAATTAAACGATTGATTGATTAAATGAATTCACCAATACTTCTAACGCTAATGAATGATCTAGTTCTTGTGTCATTCCTGAAATACTTATAGACCCTCTTATTTGGTGATCAATAATAATTGGGATTGCGCCACCATTTACACAATATTTAGCATCTTCTAATAAATGACTGTACTCTTCTTTATGTTCAAATACGTACATAGAAGATTCATTTGTTTCTTTTACTACGTTTTCTTTACCTTTAAGATAATTATCCTCATTCTTTCCATCCATCAAATATTGGAACACTAAAATATCGTCAATCACAATCCGTACACCAATTCTTCTAAGTTGACGATCTGATACTATTTTTAATGCGTCTAGTCCAATATTCAATGCTTGTTTATGCGTAAATTCTTTAAAGTTTGGAATATTTTCTAACATTTTTTTCACTCTAGCCTTATATTAAGTTTAACGCAGTATTGAAATTTAAAGTACTTTTTTTAATCGTTTAAATAAACCAATCAATAAACAATTAATAGAGAATAGATTAAATTAAAGAATCTTTATCATTAAAGTGTATATATATGGATAAATCGATTTATGAATTCTATACTGACCTTATAGTCATAATGAATTAAATGAGGGAAATTTATGCGAAACAAATTTAAATATTTAATCATTTTCACATTAGTCGCATGTACGAAAACAATTGATCCACCCATACTTGAACAGCCAATAGATAATCCACCAGAAATTATCTTCTATGAACCTGTAGAGTCGGGTCAAGCTAACACGGAGTTTGAACCTGCATTTGATGGTCAAACTAGGATTAGTGGGATTAAAACGACAAGTTCATATTCTACAACACTTATAACTGAAAGTTTACTAAGTCCATGGGGAATTGATGTATTACCTAACGGTGATTTTGTCATAACTGAGCGATTTGGATCGTTACGTATTATCAACATTCTAGGTGAAATTAGTCCATCCATATATGGATTTCCAGCTGTTAACTCGAGTGAGCAAGGCGGTTTATTGGATGTACTAGTAAGTCAAGATTTTGAGGAAAGTAGATTACTGTATTTTACCCTTGCTGAGAAAACTCCAAACGGTTCATTAACAGCTGTAGGTAAAGGACGTTTAGCAAATGATTTATCCATGATAGAGAATTTTGAAATCATTTATCGAGCTTACCCTTATTTTAGTGGAAATAATCATTATGGAAGTCGAATCGTATTCGATAATGAAGGTAACTTGTTTGTCTCAACAGGTGATCGTCAGTCTTTAGAGACACGTCCAAATGCACAAAGCATTGAGAATGGACATGGTAAGATTTTACATATTACAACAGATGGAAAACCCGTAGAAACAAATCCATTCTACCTTCAAACTAATGCACATCAAGAAATATTTTCAATTGGACATAGAAATGTACAAGGTCTTGCGATACATCCCGTAACCGGAGAACTATGGGCAAATGAAATGGGTCCTCAAGGTGGAGATGAATTAAATCGTATTGAATTAGGTAAGAATTATGGTTGGCCAATCATTAGTTATGGTGAAGAATATAATGGAACACCGGTTGGGGATGGTTTAACAATACGTGATGGTCTTGAACAACCAGTATATTATTGGGATCCTGTTATTGCGCCTGGTGGAATGATCTTCTATGATTCGAATGTTATTCCAGAATGGGAAAATAACCTATTTATCGGTGGGTTGAAAGGCCAACATATTATTCGATTACTAATTGAGGATAATAAAGTTGTTGGTGAGGAGCGTTTACTCGAATCTGAAGGTCAACGTTTTAGAGATATTGCGGTAGGACTTGATGGTGCACTCTATACAATATCGGATTCGGGTAGACTTTATCGTATAGGGAAATAGATAAAAGAATTAGAATCAGTTACCTTTTTGTGCCTACTTCACTTATATTGTTAACATGATAAACTAATATTAATAAGAAAATTAGAGGTAATTATGACACATTCTACATTAGTAAGTATCCAATCAAATGCATATAAAGCGGTTAATTCAATTATAAAAAATGTTGAATTGGATGGTGAAATTACACTTAATGTATTAAAAGACCCAAAAATTATTGAAGTTGATGAGCCAACATACGCTAAATTATTGAACACTAATTTCCATAATGGAATTATCGAAGTAAAAGTATTCAGTCAACTACTAAGTGACGCACCAGATTATGCGCGAGGATTCATTGGGATTGGTTTTAGAATCAATGAAGATAACACAAAGTTTGAAGGTATATACATACGACCAACAAATGGAAGTTCAGATGATCAACTAAGACGTAATCGTACAACTCAATATTTCTCATATCCCGATTATAAATTTGATACATTTAGACAAATCGCACCTGGGAAATATGAATCATATGTCGATATATCAATTGGTGAGTGGATTGATTTTAAAGTAGAAGTTAATGATAGTGTTGCGAAACTATATATCAACAATTCAAAAAATACAGTATTAATAGTGAATGACTTAAAACATGGAAGCGATTATACAGGATCGATTGGTTTATGGAGTGAAGTTGGGACTGATGCTTACTTTAAAGATTTAAAAATTACGCATAAATAAAAACAAGTTTAGATTAACTCTAAGCTTGTTTTTATTTTTGATTATTTTCGCCAAAATGTAGATACATTCGCTTTGTCCTCAATATTAAACTGGATCACACGTCTTAATAATTCAAAATCAATTGGTTTATCCCATGGAAATTTAATTAATTGTTGGGAATGTTCATAACCAGCTTTTTTTATATCGTTTGTGAAATGGATAATTCCAGCTAATTCTGGGGCGACTGCTAGATGTTGCTTAGCTACACTAAATCCTACAATAAACGTATCATGATCGGTAAACATCGGTTGGTTCCATGCATATCGAGTCTCTAATTCAGGAAAATTCTTATGAACCCATTCAATTACTTCTATCGTCCTTTGTTTATGGTTAGGATCTACAATATCATTTAGAAACTTTTCAAATTTTTGCATATTATTCTCCTTTATTTATATAAGTACTTAGTTAATCTAATTATATTGCATTACTGATTCAATAGTACTTTTATGCATTCTCTTGATAAAACGTTGTATATTATGCATAAGATAATACACAATAAAATAACTAATTTTCTACATAAACTACTAATATTATTAAAATAATGTAAATATTTACAATAATTTTCATAAATAAAATATTTCTTGTAAATTGTTACAAGAGTGATACAATGACAACAATATAATTAAGCTAACTAAACTGCTTTTATATTCAAT
Source organism: uncultured Erysipelotrichaceae bacterium (assembly GCA_942492995.1). Lineage (GTDB taxonomy): Bacteria > Bacillota_I > Bacilli_A > Erysipelotrichales > Erysipelotrichaceae > UBA2212. Next base: position 262,344 of record OW818653.1, on the reverse strand, counting down.
CAAGAAAGGAAATCAATTATGAAACGTGTGTACAATTTCTCTGCTGGACCAGCAACATTACCTGAATCTGTTTTGCTTAAAATTCAAAAAGAGTGTTTAGATGTTAATGGTTCAGGTATGTCAGTTATGGAGATGAGTCATCGATCATTTCATTTTGAATCCATTCTAAATAAGACGAAACAAGATTTAATTGAATGTTTAAACATTCCTAATAACTATGAGGTTCTCTTCCTTCAAGGTGGAGCAAGCCTTCAATTCACTATGATTCCAATGAATCTCCTAAAAAAATCTAAGCGACTAGATATAATTCACACTGGTGTATGGAGCCAAAAAGCTATTGAAGAGGCGAAACATTTTGGCGAAGTTAATATTATCGCAACTGGTGAATCAAGTAATTTTACACAGATTCCCTTTATAAATAAAAATTATCAGAGTAACGCTGATTATTTACACTATGTCTCCAATAACACAATATACTGTACACAGTTTCATTCAATTCCAATTGAACATCCAACATTAGTTTGTGATATGAGTTCTGACATCTGTTCAAAACCTATTGATGTATCAAAATACGGGCTTATTTTCGCGGGTGCACAGAAAAACTTAGGTATTGCTGGATTAACAATCGTAATAATTCGAAAAGATTTACTCGACACAAAAGAATTACATCTACCTTCTATGTTAGATTATTCAATTTACGCTAAAAATAATTCTCTTTATAATACACCATCAAGTTTTGCGATTTATGTAAGTGGATTGGTTCTTGAATGGATTAAAGAAGTTGGTGGTTTAGAAGAAATTGCACATATCAACAAAGAAAAAGCAGAATTACTTTATACTGCGATCGATAATTCAAAACTATTCGTTAATACTATTTCTAAAATAGATAGATCAATTATGAATGTAATGTTTTCAACATTAAATGACGATTTAGATGAACAATTTATTAAATTCGCATTGATCTATGGATGTGATGGAATAAAAGGTCATCGTTTAACTAAAGGATGTCGTGCAAGTATTTATAATGCGATGAGTATTGAAGGCGTTAAAAAACTTATCGAATGTATGAACGACTTTGAAGTTCAAACATTAAAGGAGAATGCTCATGTTTAAAATCGAATTAATGAATGAAATAGCTCAAGCTGGATTAGATCAATTTAAAAATAAAGCTACGATTGTTAAACATGATGGGGATGCGATTCTTCTTCGTTCCGCATCACTTCATAATACCGATTTCTCTAACTCATTATTAGCAATTGCTCGTGCTGGAATTGGAGTAAACAATATTCCATTAGAACAATGTTCCGCAAAAGGGATTGTGGTATTTAATACACCTGGCGCAAATGCGAATGCGGTAAAAGAGCTTGCGATTGCTGGTTTATTGCTTGCGTCAAGAGATATCTTAGGAGGTGTTAATTGGGTAAATCAATTAACTGAAACAAAAGATGAATTACTAACAATTGTTGAGGCAAAGAAATCAAACTTCTCAGGTCCAGAACTTAAAGGTAAAACGTTAGGTGTTGTAGGCTTAGGTTCTGTGGGTGTATTGTTGGCAAATGCCGCCATTGCCTTAGGAATGAAGGTACTTGGATATGATCCATATATTTCAATTCATTCAGCTTGGGGATTATCCAGTAGTGTACAACGTGCAAACTCGTTTGATGAATTATTCAGTGAAGCTGATTATATTAGCCTCCATGTACCCTTACTAGATGAAACAAAACACTTAATTAATAAGAAGACGATCGCTAAAATGAAGAAAGGTGTTAAGATTCTCAATTTCGCAAGAGCAGAACTTGTCGATGATCATGCCATGAGAGATGCATTACATTCTAATAAAGTCGCAAAATATGTGACTGATTTTCCTAATGATTCGACTAAGGCAATGATAAATACGATTCAAATCCCACATCTTGGGGCATCTACACCAGAATCAGAAGTAAACTGCGCAGTAATGGCTGCTCAAGAATTGCTCGATTATCTCGAAAATGGAACAATTACTCATTCTGTTAACTTCCCAAATTGTTCACTTGGTGTATGTCATTCTGTATCACGTATTACATTACTGCACAAGAATGTCGTTAATATGGTTAGTCAAATTACAAGTATCGTTGGTAAACATCAACTCAACATTGATACCATGCAAAATGTATCTAGAAATCAATGGGCATATACAGTTCTTGATGTCGATAGTAGTGTCGATGAAGAAACGTTAAATCAATTATCCTTAATAGAAGATGTGGTTAAAGTTAGACTCATTAAGGGCCAACTATGATTACATTTATCCCATTTAAATCAGTACTTCCAAAACCTGAACTTGCTGTTGATATAGCAGCTCTACCCTATGATGTATTTAATCGTGAAGAGGCAAAAATAGAAACGATAAATAAACCTTATAGTTTTTTACGTATTGATCGAGCTGAGACAAATTTTGACAATAATATCGATATTTATTCTGAAATAGTCTATATGAAGGCGAAATCACTCTTAAGTGAATGGTTAGAATCTAAAATGTTAATAGAAGATGATGAAGAAGCATATTATTTATATGAACTAAATACACCTACGCATTCTCAAACTGGATTTGTAGGGTTAACTGCTGTTAAAGATTTAATTAATGGATCGATAAAAGATCATGAAAAAACACGCGCTGATAAACTAGCCGATCGTATTAAACATATCAATGTTTGTAATGCGCATACAGGTCCCATTTTAATGTTTTATCAAGAAAATCTAACATTAGATAAATTAATTCTAATGATTAAACAATCTTCAAAACCTATCATTGATTTTAAAAGTGATGATACGATTCATCATCGAATCTTTAGAATACTAGACCAAAAACAGATAAACACAATCAGAGTGGAATTCGAGAAACTCAGTTCATTGTATATTGCGGATGGTCATCATCGTGCTTCTGCCGCAAAATCAATTGCACTAGCGCGTAATCAAGAGATAAACGATTTAACTAAACCAGAGAATCTATTTTTGTCTGTCGTCTTCCCCGCTAATCAACTAAGAATAATGGATTATAATCGTGTCGTAAAAGATTTAAATGGACTTTCAGATGAAACGTTTATAAAACTAATTCGAGATGAGTTCGATATTATACAAACATCGTATGAAAAAATTAAACCAGAGACTAAAGGTCAATTTGCGATGTATTTCAAGCGTAAATGGTACTTATTAAACTATAAATACAGAGATACATTATTAAATTCTCCGATAGACTTATTAGATGTATCGATTATTCAAAACAAGATTCTAAATCCTATTTTAGGTATCCAAAACCCCGCAACTGACTCAAGAATAGATTTCATTGGTGGAATAAAAGGATTAGACGCATTAGAGAAACGCGTAAACGAAGATTGTGTTGTCGCATTTGCGTTAGTTGCGACATCAATAGAAGAATTAATCGAGATTTCAGACAGTGGTCAGTTAATGCCACCAAAATCTACTTGGTTTGAACCGAAATTACGTTCTGGATTATTCATTCATATGATCAAATAAAATTAATAATTATTATCAATAAGCTATACTTATGTGCCATACTGATTATGGGGATATAGATGGCTAAAAAGCTCTTTATTATAATCTTTATTTTAAGTGCACTAAGTTTAGGTTTTTTAGAATTGACCTCTAAGAATATTATCGAAGTAAATGTTGATAATAATACTAATAAAACACCCGTAAAAGAAACAGATATTCCAAAAAAAGAAAAATCAATTACGATTGTAATTGATCCGGGGCACGGTCCATGGGTGAATAAAGATATGGAACCGATTGCGCCAGATTCTACACAAATGAAACGTAAGTATGGAGTAGGTACGGTTGGCATCGTTACTGGTACTCTAGAACGCGAAATTGATTTAAATGTATCCCTTATGTTACGTGATTTATTAGAAAAAGATGGGTACATCGTTATTATGACACGTACAAACCATGAAGTAATTTCCAGTAATATTGATCGGGCAAATTTAGCTAACGATAATAATGCGGATATGATGATACGAATTCATGCAGATTCTTATGAGGATAGTAGTATTCATGGTGCATCCATGTTAGTCCCAGGTGAAGTTGGATACGCTGTAGATATCGTCGATGAAAGTAATACATATGGTGAGATCATCTTAAATGCTTTAGTCGAAGAGGTTGGAATGGATAATCGAGGATTAATTACTAGGATAGACCAGACAGGTTTTAATTGGTCAAAAGTTCCAATCATGACTGTAGAAATGGGTTTTCTATCAAACCCTGAAGAAGACAAACTTTTATCAACTCAAGCGTATCAAGAAAAAATTGCCTATGGATTATATTTAGGCATCACTCAATGTTTTGAAACTGAATAAATTAAATTTCTCTTTGAATAATATTACTAAATTATTCCTTTTTAACAGATAAAATATCATTAAACTCTAGAAACAGTTGAACGCATTGTAGAGGTAATTAACAAAAACATGTTTAATAATCAAAAAACGCAAAGAAAAGCGAAACTAATATGTTTCGCTTTTTAAATCTTCTGTTCAATCTCTTTTAATAAATCGGTGAGTTGTTTCTTAAATGTTCGATGTTGATAGGTAATTGCGTTTGTATCATTCTCTTGAAGTGCCTTCTGAAATAGAATCGCAGTTTCATATAAAGGTTTTGCGCCAATTGCGCCAGTACTACCTTTAATCTTATGAACAAGTTGTATAGACCCTTGAACATCGTTTTCTAACATATGTTTATCTAAGTTAACGATTGTATCTATATTTTCATCATAGAATATCTTAAGAATCGATTCAAATATCTCCTTATTACCACCAACATTTAATAATCCAAACTTTTCATCTAATATTCTTTCAGATTGATTACTTGGTTCTATTTTAGATTGAGATTTTTCTATTGTATTAGGACTATTCTTTATAAACCCATACACTTTTTCCGCAAGTGTCGCTGGATCAAAAGGTTTTGAGATGAAATTTGAAATACCAACACTACGACACTTTTCTTCGATTCCAGTAATCGCATCTGCCGTCATTGCGATGATCGGTATCTTTGAATTAATCTTCAATATCTCAACTGAAGCCTCAAATCCATTCATTACTGGCATATGTAAATCCATTAGGATAATATCGTAAACTTCTGGATTTAACTTAAATTCCTCTACACCGATTAATCCATTCTCAACTATTTTAACAGTGTAACCTACTTGTTCTAATAAGGATTGTGCAATAAATTGATTTGTCTTATTATCTTCGAACAATAACACCTTATATGGATACTTATTCTCTTCTATTGTCTCGTTAGCACTAACTTTATCATTACTTAATTTCTGATAAACATCACTTCTAAATAAATCTACAATCCCATTAAACAATACAGATGGTACAATCGGTTTATTAATTCCTAGATTTATACCAACTTGTCCGAGTCTCTCAAACGCATTCTCTACGTTAAATGGTATTAACAATATAATTTTGAGTGTTTGATCAATCCATTCTATGTTCTTAAGTTTGATACAATAATCTAATCCTTTTTCGATAGGAGTGTCATAATCTACAATTAATAAATGATATGGATGATTCTGCATAAATGCGGATTCAATCGCTAGTAATGCCTTATTTGCCTCAGTAAATATCTCTGTCTCTAAATTAAACGCACTTAGATAATCTTGAATCATCGTCGCATGTGCATTTGATTTATCGAGTATTAATGTCTTAATATTTCCAAGGTATAACTCAGACGCAATACGTCTTTGTTCAATATTTCGTTCCACATCTTCGTCTAATGAAAGACAAATCGTGAAAATCGAACCTTCACCTAAAACACTCTTAATATGTATTTGCCCATCCATTAAATCCAATAAACTCTTAACAATCGATAAACCTAATCCCGTTCCACCAAATCTTCGATTAATCGATGAATCAGCTTGTGTAAATGGTTCAAACAAGCGATTGACTTGTTCATCATTCATACCAATTCCTGTATCAGTTACACTTATTTCGAGTGAGAATTTATTATTTACAGTTTCGATTCGTTTTATACTTAATGTGACTGAACCCTTTTCTGTAAACTTAATTGAATTATTTAAAATATTTAAAAGGATTTGTTGGATACGTTTTGGATCGCCAAAGAAATAAAGTGGAATCGTTGAATCTCGTTCGATAATTAATTCAATTCCTTGTTCCTCTGCTTTAAAAGACACGATTGATATTAGATGTTCTAGAATTTCATCAATACTAAACGAAATAATTTCTAAATCAACTTTACCAGATTCTATTTTCGCAAAATCTAAGATATCGTTTATAATTTCTAATACATCTTTTGAAGCGGAACTTATTTTATCCAAATAGTTCTGTTGTGTCATTGTTAATCCAGATTTTTTTAAAATATATGACATACCCGATATCGCATTTAATGGAGTTCTTATCTCATGTGACATACGTGCTAAGAAACTTGATTTAACTTGATTGGCTTTATCTGCCTCTTCTTTTGCCTGTTTAAGTGCAAGTTCAGTAAACTTACGCTGTGTTATTTCTTTTCTAAGTTGTTTAATCCAGAAAAATGAAACTAAGAAAATAATGATTAACATAAATCCAATAAACATAAGCGTTTGAATTAACCATGTGTAATCTGTTTTAGATACAACCCCAATCCAGCGGTTATCAATTTCAATTTTCTCAGACTTAGTTATCGCTTTTAAACCTTTGTTTATGATACTAATTAGCTCTGGATAATCATTACGTGCCGCAAAATGAAGAGTTTGTTGCTTCTGGGATGGGATCGCGATGTATTCAAGTTGCGATATGCCAACATTTTTCGCTAAATACAGGGTTGTTGCTAAATTCCCAATAAATGCTTCTTCTTCCCCATTCGATAAAGCTTTAAGCGCATCCTCAACTGTGTCATATAAACTCAATGTAATATTCGGCATTGTCTTCAAAAACTCATGATGTGATGAGTTGTTTTGAACGGCAACGATTCTACCTTCTAAATCATTAAATGATGTTATATCAGATGCCGCATCTCCAATAAACAAAACACGTTGAAATGAATAGTATGCATCGGAGAACAAGAAATATTTTTGTCTTTCATCTGAAATACCAATTATAGGTAATCCATCGACTTCTTTTAAGACTGCCTTTTCAAATGCTTGATCCCAAGTTAATCCTTTTGTAATCTCAAATTTTAAACCCGTTTTTTCGGAAATAAGATCAAGATAGTCTTTCGCAATTCCATTGTACGTATTATCTATATCGATAAATTCATATGGTACAAAGTTTGGATCAACGCCTAAATAAATAACTGGATGCGCTTTAATAAAATCTTCTTCTGCTTGCGTTAAACTTACTAAAGATGTAGAAGATACCGAAATAAATGATCCTGTCATCAAAATAAGACTAAATAAAATGACCAGACATTTTTTCATAAAACCCTCTATTCCTGAGCCTTGTATTGTGCCGCAATTTCAATAATTCTATCTTCACATGCGACAAAAGCTTCAACTATTTCAGGATCAAATTGTGTGCCAGAACGTTCCAATATCATATTCATCGCGACTTCATGAGAGAACGCTTCTTTATAAATACGTTTATTGATTAATGCATCATAAACATCCGCAAAAGCCATAAGACGTCCAGCAAGTGGTATCTCTTCGCCTTTTAATCCTTTAGGATAACCATTCCCATTGTATTGTTCATGATGTCCACCAATGATGTCGATCGCTGTTTTAATAAACGAAGGTATGAAATGATATGAATCGGCCATAATCGCATTTACACCATATATAACATGCAATTTCATTTTTTCATATTCTTCTGGTGTTAATTTCCCCGGCTTCAATAATATATTGTCCGGAACACCCACTTTACCAATATCATGTAAAGGAGCTGTCTCAAATATTTCCAGAATATATTCCTCAGTAAGAATATCTTTGTAGCGATCCTTCTTTGCGAGTTCTTCACAAATTGCCTTAATAAAGTACTGTGTTCTTATTGTATGATTTCCTGATTCGATATCACGAATTTCCAACAATCCAATTAATGCATGTATCGTAATTGAACGTGTTAATGCAATTTCACTCGTTCTCTCTTTAACTGTTTCTTCTAAAATTGAGTTATTTTCTTCAAGTAATTTAGTGGCTTGTTTTAAGCGGGAATGAATATCAATTCTTTTTCTCAAAGATTCGATATTTAATGGTTTACGAATATAGTCTACCGCACCTAAAGACAATCCCTTTATTTCATTCTCAAGTTCATCATGATTCGTTAAAATTAGAGTTACTATTTTTGCGTACTTTGAATTATTACGCATAATTTCTAACACTTCAAATCCATTCATTCTAGGCATATTAATGTCGAGAATCATTAAATCGATATCGGGTATTCTATCGATAACTTCAAAAGCCTCTATGCCATCTTTTGCGAAGTAAAGGTTTTGATCTGATAAGATTGCTTTAATTAATGCGGTATCCACAATCGAATCTTCTACAATGAGAATCTTGTTTTCCATAAATACTCCTTTAATTTATTGATTTAAAATCAGATTACCTTCAACTTCAACTTGATTAAGAAATTCTTCTATTGATAACTCATTCGTCATAACTGCATGTAATCCAGGCGCATAGATATCATTTTTAACGGTTTGCCATTTAGCGGTTGGTACATCAATACTTGGATTTTCAAATCCTGTAGTGAATGGAATATATTGCGGGTTTTCTACAAAGACTAAACTATTTACTAAGTCATTACGTGCAGGTACTCGGAATGGATAGTATGCATCATGTTCTGGGCTATATTCACCCTTCATGATTTCTTCTTGAGCTTCAACGGATATCATATATTTTATAAATTTTATCGCTTCTTCTTTGTCTTCTTGAGTCATTTCCGGTTCAATTGATAATAATAATGGACCTACTTCAGGACTTAGCCCAATATTACTCAAATTGATTATCCCAGTTTCAAATAAACTTCCATTTTTCTCTATATCCGTTATACCCCAAACGCCTTGAAATTCAAATGCCAATTTCTGTTCTCTAAAGTAATTCATTATTTCAACACCTGTATCATCTAACCAAGTTGGTTGAGCATACTGGCCTAAAACATCTTTGTAAAAGCTAATTGCTTCAACTGAATTCGTATTGTTAATTGTTACATTCATTCCTGAATCATCAACTAAACTAGATCCAAAACCATATATAAATTGATTTACCATCCAAGATATATCATTATGATTTGCACCTACTAATCCAATCCCATATGCATCCGTCTTCTCATCAACTAATTTTAACGCATCCACTAATGCATTTAGACTATTGATTTGTTCTGGATTAACACCAGCCAAATCAAGGATATTCTTATTGTATATTAATGCGATTGAATGACTTACCCATGGAATACCATATACATTATCGTCAACTTTGCCTAATTCCCATAAATCTGGATAGTATAATTCTTCTTGATTTGATAAATCTTCACTTAGGTTAAGTAAGTGTTCTTGACTCCCAAAATATCTCACAAAGCGATATGGAAGTACATAAATCGTTTTATGTTCATCATCTGTCATTAGTTTATCTAATGTATCAAAATCTTCATCTCCGCCTTGTAGAACAATTCGATAATTCTTATTTTGTGCGTTATAAACATCAACAACTTTTTGAATCGCAACTCCACGTCCAGAATAATCTGTCCAAGTTATTCTAAAATAAAGATCTTTAATTTCAGGTTTTGAACATGCAAAAAGATTAACAATAATGAAACATGTGATAATTAGAATGAAACTCCTCTTTCTCATCAACTATTGTGCCTTTCATTTTAGTCATGTGGCGATTATTATATGATTTATGATTACTTTCTGTACTTCAATTTTGTTAGTATACCTTGTTTAATTTTACAACTTCATACGTTAGTGTACAATCATTGTTATGTATTTTTTATATAAATTAATATCTAATTATGCATTATTTACTGAAATAGTTTCTATATTTATTGTTATCAACAAAAACTTACAAATATTCTAAAATGAAACATCAAATAACCTTTATCTATAAGGCTATTCGATAATTAGGAAAATTTTATTATTTTGATTTTCTATTATATTTGAATCTATCTATTGACTCTCAAGTTAACTTTAGGTTTATAATCCAATTAAGAGGTGAAACTTATGTTTGATTTTACGTATCAGAATCCTGTCATCATCCATTTTGGAAAAGATTCATTAAAAAATCTTCCCTTAGAAATTAAGAAATATGGTTCTACTGCTATGTTAGTTTATGGAGGTGAATCACTTAAAAAATACGGTCATTATCAAAAGATTGTAGATGTTTTATTAAATGAAAATATAAAAATTATTGATTTCGGTGGAAATACACGTCCATCATATCAAAGAGTTTTAGACGCAATCCAAATAGCTCAAAATGAACATGTTGATGTAATTCTGGGTATTGGTGGTTCATCCGTAATGGATATGGCTAAGATAATTGGTTTTGGAGTTAAAAATAAAGATCTTTGGTCATTCCTTAGTGAAGAAAAATCAAATAAAGATTTTGATATGTTACCTGTTGGTGAAATTCCTACATACCCTTCTGGTGGTTCCGAAGTTGATTCTGCTGCGGAGATTGATTATTTTGAAACAGGTGAACATGGGGCACTTTATGGTAAATATCCTAAATTTGCGATTCTTTATCCTGAATTTAGTTTTAGTGTATCCCCTAAAGAAACTACTTATGGTGCATTGGTCGCATTCGCACAACTATCATCATCTTATTTCGGAGGTGAATCAAGTATAGCGGATGGTTTAATTGAGAGTGTATTGAAACAAGTTTTATTAAATTTAGATATCGTACTGAATAAACCTAATGACTATGATGCTCGTGCAAATTTGATGTGGGCTTCAGCATTAAATACCTTAGGTATTTTAAATAGAGGCAAAAAATCTTTATGGTCCATATATGCATCTGAAAGCATTGCGGAAGATATTCTTAAAATACAGTATCGATATGCAATCGCGATTATTTTCCCGAAATGGTTAAAAGCAATCGTTAAGCATTATCCAATGAATGGTTTAAGCTATATGAAGAATGTTATGCATGTTGATCCGTTAGATAAAACTGATCAACAGATTATTGAAGAAGGGCTAATCAAACTTGAAAATATGTTTAAGGAATATGGAATAGCGACATCATACAAAGAGTTTGCACAATATGAGGTTAATGATCAATTCTTGGATTTAGTTCATCAAACTATAGAGGAAGATGATGTACTTAGCAAACAAGAAGTTGAAGAGATGTTTGTACAATGCTTGTAAGTACCTTTAAAGGTACTTTTTAATTTAGTGTCATATATATTCAATAAAAAAACTCTTTAAAAGAGTTTAATTTACAAATAATGGTGCCCCGGGTCGGAGTCGAACCGACACGACTTTCGTCGATGGATTTTGAGTCCATTGCGTCTACCAATTTCACCACCAGGGCATTGCATGATTTATCTTATCGTATATTGGTAAAAAAATCAATCAAATACTTTAAATTTACCAACCACGAGATGAACCACCGCCACCGGTACTTCCTCCACCACCTCGATTGAATGAACCACCACCACTTCTACCTCCAAAAGTAGACATAAGTAATATTCTAAATAGGATATTAAGGATTAAACCATTTAAATAAAAACCATCTAAAATAAGTAGAATTATGCCACCAAGTATGATCCAAACCCAAGGAATATCATCATATGAACTTTCAGGTTCAGTTTCAACACCAACTAATGATTCAATGCCATACTCATTCATTACACGAGTTAAAACGAGTTGATACGTATCTGAGAAAGCCTTATCGAAATCTCCTGCCTCAATATTTGGCAACATTGCTTCATCGAGTATTCTACCTGCAACACTATCTGGAATTGCGCCTTCAAGTCCATATCCAACTTCTATTCTAACTTCTCTTTCTTCTACTGCTAATATTATTAATACACCATTATTCTTCTCAACATCCCCAATACCCCATTCACGAAAGAGTTGGACAGAATATTGTTCTAAATCAGATCCATTTAAGTTATCAAGCGTTACGACTACAATTTGTGCTTGTGATTCTTTATATAATGCTTCAGATATTTTGATAATTTCTAGTTCAACCGATGTACTAATTAAATCTGCTTGATCATATACATAAAAGCTTGAATTCGGCTGAGGTAGATCCATCGCATAAACAGGATGTGCCCAAACCAAAAACAAGCTAATTAAACCTAATTTGGTAATGAATGATGTTATAAATCGTTTCATTATTCCTTCTTAAAAATCTACATCTACGCCATTTTCAGCGCCATCTTCAGCTTCGAAATATTCTTTTTCACTAAAACCTAATAATCCAGCATATAGAGCTGTTGGTAATGATTTCACTTTGGTGTTATACGTTTGAACAACTGTATTATAATCCATACGTGCTGTCGCAATTCGATTTTCTGTTCCTGCTAATTCATCTTGTAAAGCCATGAAATTAACATTTGATTTTAATTCTGGATACGCTTCTGCAATCGCAATTAAACGACCCAATCCAGCATTCATTGCTTGATTAGCTTCTTCAGTTTCACTTACACTACTCGCACCTGCTAATGCGGCTCTTGCATCTGCTAAAGCTGTGAATACTTCTGTTTCATGTGCCGCATATGCTTTGACTGTCTCAACTAAGTTAGGAATTAAATCTGCTCTACGTTGAAGTTGATTTTCAACTTGGCTCCATTTTCCATTCACATCTTCATTAATCTGTACAAGACCGTTGTATCCGGACATTAACATCACTGCTAGTACGACAACGATACCTATTGGTATTAACCATTTTTTCATATTTTTTCTCCTTGAATATCTTCTCTAACAATTTGAATTATAACATAAGTGAATAATTCATTATCAATTAGTACTCACTCATATTCCATAACTTTTTTGATGACAAGTTACTCCCTTTTATGTATAATAAAACTTGCCTCTGGAGGATTGGCCGAGCGGTTTAAGGCACCATCTTGGAAAGGTGGCGAAGTGCAAGCTTCCGTGAGTTCGAATCTCATGTCCTCCGCCAGTAGCGTTTAACCCTTATTTTATAAGGGTTTTTTATTTTTGTGGTGATACAGTGGTGATACAAATCATTTTTTCTGTAATAAATCAGGATTATTACCAGAATTATTTACTTGGATTGTTCAACTTGAAATAATGCATTTTTAACTGATTTTGCGACATAATATGCTAATTCAACAGGAACCGCATTCCCTACCATTTTGTAACCATCCGCAACTTTTTTATAGTAAAATATAAAATCTTCCGGAAATGATTGGATTCTCGCACATTCTCTTACTGTTAATCTTCTATATTTATCTTCACTTCCCTCAGCGAACTTCTGGATATCCTTTTCAACTTTAATCATTTTTGGAGCATTTGGATGAATCGGAGCATGTCTCCCACCTGCTTGTATTGTGAAACTTGGTTCATCCCAACTTCTTACTCTATTTCGACTCATGAAAATAGAAGAAAACTCACCTGTCATATACTCATGGTTACTTATTTCTAAATCACTATTGGCATTATTCATTTTTTGAGCAGGTTTAGCATTATCTTTTAAATCCCAAATAATATCTTTTAAAACTTTCTTACTACTTAATGGTTCTGGGAATTTAAAAATAACATTTAAATCTTTTCTGAACCCAACATAAAAAATTCGCTTTCTATCTTGAGCAACTCCATAATCAGAAGCATTTAACATTTTTATATATACATCGTACCCAGTTCCTGCATTTTCAAACATATTGATAATATTCTCAACTGCAGGGCTGTGTCTTTCAGCTAACATTCCGGAGACATTTTCGGCAACAAAAAACTTTGGTTGTTTATCACTGAGTATTCTGATAAACTCATAAAAAAGCTGACCTCTATGATCGTCAATTCCTCTTAAAGTGCCTGCTTCAGACCAAGATTGACATGGAGGGCCACCAATTATCCCATCACATTCAGGAATATCTTCACTTTTTAAAACTCTAATATCATTCTTATTTAGATGTGAATGATGGTTTTTTTCATATGTCTCCCAAATCGTTTTATCATATTCATTTGCAAAAACTATTTTGAAACCAGCTTTTTTAAAACCTAAATCCATTCCACCAGCTCCGGAAAACAAGCTAACTAATTTCATTCTTATCTACTCCTTTGAAAATGTTATCAACATAGCATCGACTAAATTAGCTTTATTATTCGGATCATAAATTTGTTTTGTTCTAATTTTTAAATTAGGAACCGTTAACGATAAACTCAATAATTCAATCGAGTTTTCAAATGATTTGAATTTCTCTAAACTAATTATTACCATTAAATTAAAACGATGATTCTTGTTTTTAGTATAAATGTATTGGAACACATTGAAAGGGTTTGATATTCCCCACATGCCTCTGATTCTAAGGTATGTTATTCCTAATGGGTCCACATTATTTACTCTACCTAACTCTTTTGTTTCGGAAAAATCTACATCTGGAATATGACTTATACTATCTTTAATATATTCTTTCACTCTTAAATACGCATCTTCTGAAGCTGCATAATCCATACCATATACCATAGCTAAATCTGAAAGATTATCTTCATTTACAACACCTGTAATATATATAATTTCTTTTTCTGTCCAAGATTCACAATTTATACACGCTTTTGAAATTAACGGACTATTTGCATATAACATCGATTTTGGATGGGACGAATTTAGTGCAAGATCTGCTTTATACTCTTGTATTTTTTTAACTTCAATTGCATCTCCGCCACGAAGAATACAATCAGGTGGATTATTTTTATTTCCAAGATAACTAAAAGTGTTGGATATCTTGTTGTTCCTTTTTGTTTGATTTTTTTCATATAAAGTGTTCGCAAAAACATCTTTTACATATTCTTCAAGAGCTTTTCCCATATCGTTTGCTCTATTATTAGTTGTGTCGTATTTTTTTAATTCGAACATAGGATTATTTACTATATTAATTATTGCATCTATAATATTACTCATTATTCTCCCCTTTTAAGTAATATTATAAACGAACCAACAAAAATAATCTTTATATCTTTTATTTAAATATCAGTTGAAAAACGAACAACGGATTTTCAGTCCGTTGCTTGATGAAAAAAAGCCTTTATTTATAAGGCTTTTTGATACCGATTAATTTTATTGACTGTTTTTTGACTTATTCTATCCAAATTATAGATACACAGTTTCTAATTCACTTAACTCATTGGGTATATTAGAGTAAAGTGTTTTCAAATGACTTTTAACTCCATTTTCGTCTTCTATCCAAATCTGTACAGAAAATATATCTCGATCACAATAATATGCTCGATAGAAATTTGGGAATAATAAATTTTCGAGTTTAATTTCAGAATAGTTTTTCTCAAACCAAACTAACCATTTTTCTAATGGTTCTTGGTACTTACCGCCTTCTCCAGATTGCACTAAAGTTTTAATTTTAGCCATGAGTTCTTCTTTATTTGATGAATATAATAGATTTTTATCCATTTTGATTTTTTCCCTCAGAGTATACACAAAATGAGTAGCTGGAATAATCTGATTCATTATAATTTTTATCAGGATTTATTAGATGATAGTAATCAAAAAATAAAACTTTAAATACATTTTTCTTGAAATACCCTATAACTCTCATCGAATTATGTCCAATTTGATATAGTTGCTCTTCAGAAATATTTTGATTTATTGCATCTGTAATATCCTTTTCAGAATATGCATCATTTTGTTTTTTTAATAATGCTCTTAAAATTGGTGTGATTTTTTTAAGATCATAATCTTTTAATGTTCTTGAATGTGGAAATTTAACAAATAATTCTTTTCTACTTATACCACTTAACTCGAAAGTCAATTTTGAAAAAATCATATAGTGAAACTTAAAAAATTCTTCTTTACTACATAAATAATTCGTAAACTCATCCACAGTTACAGAAACCCAAATGGTTTTAAATGAGTAATCGACAATTATATTTTGACTATATGAATCAACTTCCGTTGATTTAACATCTATTTTCTTATTTTTTGCAGGCATTAGTTATCTAAACTCTCATAAATATCTTCAAGTTTTAGCACCACTTTACATGGTTCATTCGCTTCTAAATTACCCCTAGCTTTAATCCAAGCGGTATCAGAGTGTGTTCTTTCTTCTAAAGTATTTGCGTCAAAATCACCATAAGTATCAATTACATTATCAAGAAATAAAGCAACATCATGATTAATATTGTCACTAAAATTAGTTACTTCCATTTCCCTAAATCCAAATTTTGAATATACAGGGTAAACATCTCTTAAAACTGGACCATGTACCCATGCTTGAAAACTATTAGGGAATAATAGATTTTTAATTTCATCTTTTTCGTTATTAATATAAAGATACCAACTAAATGCATAGTAAAGTAACTTATGAAGTTTCTTCTGCGAAGAAGGAACTTTACTTAAAATGTATCTAGCTACAACATTTGGATCTTCAAAAACATAAATCATAATCACATCCCCCTAACTAATATAAGTTTATTATACACGCATTTTCTGATTCAACATAAAATGTTGCCCATGGTCAAGTTTATTCATATTCTATTTCAATTATTATTTACAAGTATAAAACCCCTCAATTAAGAGGGGTTATGCTTCTTCAGGATCGTTATGTCCCTTACTTTTTGTTTTTGATTTCTGAATTGATACGTATTCTTCAACTCTTTGAACTCGATTATTAAGTTCTTTATGTTCTTCTCGATGTTCTTTTTGAAAAGCTTCATTCGAATCATTCATTTTATCAATCTTTTTATCAATATTGTCCATGGTTGATTGAAGTGTTCCTTCTGCCTTACCTTCAGCTTTAGCTTCGGTTTTAACCTTGGCCATATAACTGAACATTCCAATTGCAGCTCCAACCATTACTCCAAGTAATCCAAATGTTAATCCACTGTTTGCATCAATCATATTTTACCCCCATAATTTTCCCCCACGATTAATTCTTTTTTGCATTTCCAAAATCATAGGATCATTCTTTACAAGAATTATTCCGGTTTCAGGTGTACCAGTTGATTTTTGCATAGCCTTAATTGTCTGTTTACCAGCTTTACCATCAACTGTGATCGATAAGTCTTTTTGAATAGCTTTAATCAAATTAGATCCACTTGTTCCAAGCTTGATAAATTTAAACTTCTTAATTAGATCCAAATTAACTTGACCACTTATTTCGCAATCTGGAAACAATTTGTAATAAAGCTGAATTTTATAAAGTGTTTTAGAATCTAGAATACCATTTTCAATTAGAAGCTCATCATTTGGAGGAATATAATCAATTGTATTTGGATCTATCCATTCATCACTACCGATACGTTTTACTCCAATATGCAAATGAACACCAGTAGATTTACCGGTAGTTCCAACATGACCAATTAATGTTGATGGACCAATCTGTTGTTTCTTCTTTAATAAATTATCATCTTTATGATAAAGAAAAATAGTATAACCAATTCGTCTATAAATGATACGCGTAAAATTACCGATCAACTTGTCGTATCCAACATTTTCGACTATTCCATGTTCTAATGAAAAAATTGGCCATTTGTTCTTATATGTCTTAATGTCAACACCATTATGCATTTTGTAAACTTTATCTATTGGATGGAATCGCATTCCAAATAGATCACCTGGTACGTAGTCAGTACGTCTTAGTAATCCATCTGCTAACTTCATTCCGTAACCTCAGGGCCTTTTATATCTTGGTCTTCTTCAAAATGACGTTTTAGTAAAGCTAAGAAATCTTGAATAAAGTTTGTTATACCATCTTCACCGTATCGATCTTCATATAATTGAACTAAATCATTGATAGTTTTCGCAAATGTTGGAACAGTTTGTTTTAAACTTAGCGCTTTTCCATCAAGATATGTTTCGACAACGATATATGCTAAAGGAAATACAATAACTCCTACTTGACCAATCAGCATTACTGATTCATTATCCTTCCCATATAAAATAGCTAATATCGAGAATATCAATCCTCCGAGTTGGATTAAAAACTTGCGTGATGTAAATTTCTTTAGAACTTCCATAGTTCTCCTTTCAATTAAAAAAGTCCCGGAGGACTTCTATCTTATCTATTACCTCTTTAGGTAATGATGAAATAATTTTTATCTTATTCTCTGCTTTTGCTTTCCAAATATAAAATGCATTAATACTACTTAGTTCTACCCAACTAGCTAAAACTACATTTGAAAAGGATGACATATCTTTATCCAAAATAGAACCTATAAAAAGAGTAATAGTTAGTAACACTGCTAACAAATAACTTATTCGAACTAATTTTTTGCTAAACTCATTATGGGATGATATCTTCGTATCCAATCGATCCTGGTGTCCTTTCCCCACGTACCATGGCAATATAATCAACTAATCTTCCTCTACCCACTTTACCTCCAGAATCAACAGCAAAACTCGTGGTAAATCCACTCTTCCCGAATGTATGAGAAACTTCAGTGATTAACCCAAGTTCAGTTGTTCCATTATCGTCAACAATTGATGCTCCGTCACCTATTAATAAAAAAGGTCTAAAAGGACCTGTGAAACTTTCAAGCTTACCAACACTCTCTAAACGACTAGCAATTGAATCCGCGATACTCGATGCATTCGCTAGTGATGTTCCATCTGGCACATCAATAAACAATGTTTTATTCGATTGTAAATTCCAACCAGAATATGACTGAACATCGCGATAGACTTCAACAGTCCAATTACGATCATGAATACACACTTTACGATACGCTGATTCATCATCTCTTCGAATACTACGACTGAAGATATCTTTATTTCTTAGAAATGTATAAGTTGATTTTGGAGCAAAATAACCCATAACTCAAATCACCAATAACAATTCTTCCGTCAGTACTCTCTTCAATCTTCCAGGTAACCATTGTCTTTAGAATTTCATTAATCGCACTCAATATATCTTTATCTGCAGTAAACCCAAAAGAACGTTGGTTTGAATCGAATTGAACATCATACTGATCATGAGTCAAGTTAGCATATTCTAGTAACTCTTCAAATATTCCACTAATTGTTTTATAACTAATCGATTTGTGTGTATTTAAAGTTTGGTCTTTTAAAGCTTTGCCAATGAGATTTCTTCCATCAACTTGAACTGATTCGGATAACACTGAATAGTCTGAATGATCAATGTAAAATGTTCCCATCTCAAAATCTTCTTCACCTTCACCCATTGAGAATTTAAATATGACTTTTGCACCAGGTGAAAACAAACTTGAATTTTCACTAATCGCAACATTACCATCAATATCACTGTATTCATCTTTTGGATTTTCCACTGATAAATTAAATGAATAAATCGGGTTATCTACACTGAACTGAATATTTCCATCTTTCAAATACTGATCCATATTAAATTGAAATTCATAGATTATCATCTTTTGAGTATCATTCGATTTAAATGATCCAATTAATCCAAAACCATTCAATGTCTTTATTTCTAAGAGTGAAACATTTGAATCATTTAAAACTTTATTTTCACTCAACCAATCGGGAGAGTTAAAATATCCATTGAGTTTTTCACTTGGTTTACCAAACAACTCACCTTCTTTAACATAGAACAATTGACCTTCAGTATCATAAAACTGTAAGAAATCAGGGAATAGTCCAGTCCCGACTACTCCTTGATTTTCAAATGTTAATATCATTCAACACCTCACATTGCTGATTCAGCTAAAAGTTCTTCCTCAACAACTTCTTCTTTTATAGGATAATTTTCAACATTATGATTTAATCCACAACCTACACAATTTATTTCACTTCTATTTGTTTCAAAATAGAAGACTTGCCCACACGAACAATGAATTTCTCCGAACTTCATTTATATCCCCTCCCCGAATTGAATTGCAAAAAATGCATCAATTACGAATTGATCCGTTTTGTGTACTCCATCTACAATATAATCTGCAGTGATCACATCATTAACTGCAGGTGGTGTATTGAACTCAATAATTTTGAATGGTAACCCATATTTGATGTCATTAAAAGGAGATGCACCACCATTTGTATTCACTAAATATTTTCTATCATCGCTTATTGATGTATTCTTTCTATACCATTGAGGGTCACGAACAACTCTTGGTGCTTTATTCCAAGTTACTCCACTCCATCTGTGCATCTCATTTCCTGTTACAAACTCTACATAAAGGATTTGACCATCTTCACTTATATATATTCCTGTTGGTGCAGTACTAGGCAACACTGATAGATTAACACGCTTTGACCATACTGTACCGACTAAATCAAATACGACAATAAATGGTGAAATACTAATTGCAACAGCTAACACATTGCCTGTCTTATTCATCTTCAATTGAACAATATTTGCACTATTAATTACTTCATCGAATGTTTGATAACTCCAGCTTGTTCCACTCCATAATACACTCTTTAAAGTGCTAGAGTTTGGCGCATATATAAGTCGATTTCCATCGTTTGAAAGTTCTAAATGTTGAACAACACTATTAGTATCGGATAATGTTGCTCTTGGAATAAGTGTACTTCCAACAACATCAAACACTTTGGCGAATCCACTTACACTGCCTATTATTGAACCGTTTGCACTCGATCTTGCAACAACCATTCCATCATAACTCAATGCTATATCATAAGTTGATTGAGCAAGTGTATTATATTCAAACCTAGATATTAAGTTTTCTCCATCAAAATCACATATACTTATGTTATTCGAATTACTAAGAGGGATTGCTACAACTTTGCCATCACCTGAGATTGCAATAGATGGTATTGAATAACCTCCAATTGATAATACTTGAACTTTAGAAGATCTATGTTCGCCTATAAAATCACTCAAAACATAATTTGATAACGATTCTACAACACCATTTCTCTTAACCACTATGCTATCATCCTTAATATTAGCAGATGGTAATTGAAATTCTTCCTCTACTCCATCACCGATACCTAAAGATACTCCAGTATATCCTTGACCTGTAAATACAGGTGTATAAGGCAACTCTAGACTAAATATATTTGTGAATTCTAAAAATTTCACGTGTCCATTACCAGAAGTAGTCGCAAATCTAGGTATATTTGTTTTTCTTTGTTTGTTAGCCGTATCACTTGTCCATGTAACGGTTGATGTTGTTCCCAATTTAATTTTCGCTAAAAATGTATCATTTAAACTAAAAGCTCCAGTCGGTGCAGTTGCTCCACCGATTAGATAATTAACTAATGTATTACTACTTGGCATGCTTAAGTACGTTAAATTCGGATTAGTATTATCAAAAGTAACAAAAACAGTCGCATAAATCGTGATAATATCTACGTCTGTCTTAACAATTGAAATTGGATTGCCTTCACTGTCTTTTAATAACGAGTGAGTTACCAAATTTGTGTTTGTTGCTCCATAAGCAATACCTACTTCAGATATCGTATTACCAACAAATTCTTCTGGATTTAAAACGACTTTGCGTTTCCAAGTACTTAAAGGAATAGCTTTTATTATCTCTTCATCAACTGCTACTTTAGTACCAAGATGACTAAACAAAGTTGTTCTTGATGCAGCTAAAGTACCTGCGCCTGATCCAAAATGTATGTTAACAAAATACGAAGATCCACCACATAAACGAGTATACATTTGATTTAAAACTATATTATATGAAGTAATCGATTTCTTTAACTCTCCAGTTATAGAATCTTTAATCTCGATGTCAAATCGATTGTGAATATTAACTTTATTTTTTAAATTCATAACTCTCCTTATAGTGGATTACTTCCAACTTTCGTAACTATAAAACTTATATTCGATAAGCTTAATGTAATGTTTTCATTCCCATTAAATGCACTTGAATAAAACACTTGTTTTAATACAAACGTTACTGGTAATGATATTGTAATATTCTCAAAATCATTTCCTTCTGGTGGTACTAATTCAGGTGTAAAATCAAACACAAAACTTTCAATAGCAAATCGACTTCCTTGATGTAAACTATCTAATTCTAATATTGTTCGATCATAAGAAATATACAAATTACCACTTGCACTGGCAAAATTACTCAAAGTAAATATAATCTCTGAATTATCTATTCCAGGTTGTGTCGATAATATCGAAAACTGTACATTCGTAAAATCTTTAATCGTGAAGGCACTTGCAACTGAAGTTAAATCAAAATCAATCTCATAATTGAATTTCAATGTTATTAGAAATTCATCTTCGTTACTTGCAAATAACGGTAATGGATAAATAGGTTCTGCTACATTAAACCAAGGATTAATAGTTGAACTTATGTATTCATCATCCGCAAATGACCCAGTATATAAAACAGGATAGACATTCATTGTAATATTGCGAATACTCGACTTTAAGTATTCATCCGGTGAAGCCATACCCGCCCAATTCCTATGTGTAACAAACCATTTAATAGAACCAAGACTATTCTCTACAACAAAACCCATTCGATAGTCATTGGTTATGAACATATTTATAGAAACTGCAGTATCAGTAAATTCAGCAATTAACTGTTCATTCTCCCATTGATAGGTTGAATCAATTTGTTGACAATAACTTCTATAATTTAATGATCCATCTGTTTTGATAAATCCAACTACAACTCCTTGGTCTTTATCTCGATAAGCTGCATTCTTCCATGCTCTAATAGCTTTGACTTTATATACATCAATCGCTAATTGAAACTTAGTACTTACATCATCCCAAACTTGTGACCATAATATTCCTGTATCATCAACCCAAAAGATAAAAGGCTTTTCTGATGTAATAAGCCTCCAAAACTTACGATATCGAATCCAGTTTCCATCAAACGCAATACCAACTGAGGATCCATTACCTAGTACAAATTGATCTTTCCAACCATCCTTTAATTTATCTGGATATTCACGAATGGCTGTTTTTACAACTCCATTATCAACGTGTATTTCAAAAATCCTATCCGGTGTACCATAAGGTTTTAAACGTCTACCAGCTAAACTAATATCTCCTAATCCAGTTTTAGTTCTGATCGTTTCAGTTGTGAAATACGTTGTATCCATAACAGTTGTTTTGGCACGCGCTATAATCACACTCATTTTAGGATCATTACCATTAGATTTAGTTTGATGCTGAGACATCAACTTATTTAATAATTCAGCTGGTATTTCTCTCATAACTCTCCTACTCCATTAATCAAAAATTTAAATGTTCCAAAATAAAGAACACTCGTTTTATTGACTTTAGGTGTTTTCCTAATCCATTGAATTGGTTCATCAATATACCCTACATACTCATTTTCTTCACTTATTAATATAAGTTGTTCTCCATGTGCTTGTGCGCTATTTATTGCATCAAGTTGGATCTCATTAACATATATTTCAACATCAACAAATGGTTGAGGTTCACCAATTGTTTGCGTGTGAAACGTACCATCTAATAATCGATTTTTAATCTTTATTGAATCAAATGATAGCGGAGTAATCTCTTGAATAAATCTCGATAAGATTAAATCCACTGCGTTTTTAAGTTGCATCATTTACGTACCTCTTTACGAAGTCTATCCATTAGGATATCAACAACTGTATTAATTTGACCTTGATTATCAATCCCTTCAACACGAATTACACCAGTATGATTATGGACAACCTCCCCTTGAGAGAAAGCTGATATTGAATTATCTGCCATCGCAAATACCTGGTTATTTAAATCGCTTATTGATGACTGTAAACCTAATGCGAATCCTTCACCAGTGAAAGCACCAATCTTTTCAAATTCCTTAGATGGTGAGTTGATATCAAGTGCTTGTTTTGCTGAATCGATTAAACCTCCAGCAATACCTTTAATCCCATCAAATAAGGATCCAACCATGGAACTAATTCCACTCCATAATCCGTTAATTATATTTACCCCAACTTCAAACAAATCGATTCCAAAGAATGGTTTCATAATATAATCATTTATTAATCCAGGAATACCTCCACTTATAAACGAAATGAATACATTCTTTATCCCTTCCCAAAGCTTTGTAAATAAACTCACTCCAGCATTCAAAAAGTTAGTAAACATAGTACCTATACTTGTAAACATATTCGAAAAGAATGTGCTTACTGTTGTCCATATTTCGCTAGCTTTAGTACTGATCCATTCCCAATTATCGACAACTAATTTACCAATTGCAATCACTGCCATTACTGCTAAAACAACTCCTCCAATAATTGGTAAGAGTCCAACAAAAGCAGCTCCAGCGGTTCCCGACATTACACCTGATATTATTCCCCATAGTCCAATTAAACTCGATATAGAGCTTGCTAAAGTCCCAAAAATAACCAATATTGGTCCGACTGCTGCAACAATCGCTAAAATGATTAATATTACTCTTTTTGTAGAATCATCCAATCCTTTGAACCAATCAGTAACATCTTTTAATGTTTGAGATAATGTTTCAAATATTGGACCAAGTGCATTTTGGATTTCTTTACCTAATTCAGCTCCGGCTAAAGTTAGATTATTCATCGCTATTTTAGATTCATCAATTGGATCTAAAGTTGCATCAAAAGTTGTTGATGTCGCATCAGCATAT
Organism: uncultured Erysipelotrichaceae bacterium; assembly: GCA_942492995.1. Lineage (GTDB taxonomy): Bacteria > Bacillota_I > Bacilli_A > Erysipelotrichales > Erysipelotrichaceae > UBA2212. Next base: position 237,747 of record OW818653.1, on the reverse strand, counting down.
CCGGATAATGAATCCGTCATATCATCAATTTCAAAACGTCCAGTTCGGATACTTTCTGTAAATTCTACAGCAGCTTTACTTCCAAATGTTTCTGTCGCAATTTGTAATGCTTCAGTTTCCGTTTTTGCATTTTTTATAGCTTCAACAGATAAACTAAATTCTTCTCTTGCATCTTTACCAGATTTAGCCCAATTTTTATTAGCTGTTTTTAAAGCAGCAAATACATTCTCGACATTCATCCCAGACTTTTCAGTTTGAGCTAAAAGTGCGATACTTTCAGCCATATCAAATCCAACAGTTCTTAACTGTGATCCATATTGTTCATATGAAGCAAACAAACTATCAACAGATATTCCCGATTTCTGAGAAGCAGTAGTTGCGATATCTAAAAGAGTTTGATATTCGGATAATGGTTCATTCGCAGCTTGTAATGAACGAGAAACGGATGCCACTGCAGTAGTAACATCCGTATTGTTTATATTCGCGAATTCTAGAAACTTCAATGATGCAGCTTCAAGCTCATCACCTTGTAATCCAAATCGAGTTGATACTTCTCCAACTGCTTCACTTACTTCTGCAGTTTCGAATGGAAAGTTACCATAGATTGAATCAAATACTGCAGTTAATCCTTCTAGCTCTTGGCCAGTTGCTCCAGTTTTTGTAATGATGTTATCATATGCTTCATCGATTGTCTGAAATGCAATAATTGAAGCAGCACCAGCGCCAAGAATTGGAGCTGTTATATTTCTAGACATTGACGAACCAGTCGCCTTCATCTTATCTCCGACATCATCTATTTTCTTAGCTAATTCTTTGAAATCTGCAGTGCCTTTTTCAACTTCTTTACTTACAGATTTTAAATCAACTTCATATTTAACTAGTTCTGTCTTAGCTCTTTCAAGTGCTAATGTCTTCTTCTTAATTTGATTTTCATTGGCTCCCTCAGACTTAGAATAGTCTTCAAGTTCTCTTTCTAAACTTTTTATTTTTTCTTTTTGTAAATCAAATTGTTTAGATAGGAACTTTTGACGATTCGCTAATTTGTCTGAAGCTTTTGTATTCTCATCATATGCTAATGTAGTACGTTTAAATTCATTTTTATTAATTGCTAATACATTATTCACTTCACTTAATGAACGTTTAAAATCAGCCACACCATCAGCTGTATAAACGAGACCAACTCTTTTTAAATCACTTTGCGACATGTTTGCTCCTTTCTAGTTCATTATGATAATCAACCATTTTATAAAAAGTAATAGGATCAGAGTTCCAGAATTCAGCTTCTGATAACCCCATCACGTGTGCTATGTATAAGCACTTTGCCCAGTCTATTTCACTACTTTCAGTAAGTTCAATCGATCTTGGCTTTTTTTTTGAAATTTATTAACTTCATCTTGAAACGCACCCAACAAATCAAAAAATGTATCTGATTCATCGATAGGAACTAAGGCAAGTGCATCTTCCTTACTGATTCGTTTTCCATTCGAATACATAATCGCGTAGATCATAGTTGAGATCATTTCAATTTGTTCGTTTACATCAGATTTATCATTATCTTTATTCAAATTATGTTTCTCTTTAGCAATTAAATTTAGGGTTAATAAATTAACTTTAATTTCTAACTCAGAACCATCTTGTAGTTTAATAAATTTCATATTTTTTTCCTATTGCCCTTTAAAAAAGGGTCGAGTGACCCTTACTTCTTATCCTTCTGGTGCAGGTTCAAGTGCTGTTAGCATTACCTGGTTTAAAATCGGTTTAGAGAAGAATAAATCTTCAGTTAACCACGTTGGATATGTCGCCATATCGCTTTGAACATAAACTTTAATGTTTCCACTTTCATCAAATGGCATAGCAGTAATCGTTAAAGTATCATTTTGTTCTTTAAACGAACCTTCTGATGTCTCAACACTATCCGTATTGGAAGATAACTGACATTTTGGGAACCATTCAAAACGATATTTATTGTTTTGAAGTTTAACTACTTTTCCATAACCGAAATATGGTCTTTCAGATCCAGCACCGGATAGAACTAATCCACCTGTTTCCATTGTTTCAGCTCTCATTTTAGCTAATGTTAGAGGATCAAACGCGATTACTTCTACACTAATTTCAGTAGATGCTTGATTCGATACATTTTGAATCAACTTTCCAGATGCATATATTGGAGTTGATTCAGAAGATTCATTCGTATCAACACTTTTAACTACTTCAGTCTTTTCAACATCTGTCGAGAATAACAATTGATTGATATCTGTAACAAAACAAACATATTGCGCACCGACTGACTGTTTAATATTCGGAGTCTTTTTTGTAATCATAATTTCCTTTCTAAAGACCTAAAGTCTTTATCATTGTTTCTTGGTATTTCTTCTTATTCTTTTCGTAAGTTGGATACATATGAGGTTGTTTACCTTTTTTGTAATTAAAGGCACCAAACTCAAGCATAACTCCGTAATATTTTCCCCAACCAACCGTTACTTCTTTTCTATCTTTATTGACTTTATAAGTAAAAACATCCCTAAGATGAATGTATCCAGCTCCTGGTTTGTGAATCTCTCGATATGGTTTCGGTAATTTCTTCAAATCATTTACAAATTCACTTGCTCCAGCTTCTAGTGCTTCAATCGCATTATTCGCTACATCAAGATAGTCTTTGAGTAATGATTCAAAATGATTAATTCCAACAATATAATCAACATCACTGTAATCTCTTCGCTTAGGTTTCGATGCCATTCAACAAATCCTCAATTACTTCTAATGTAAACGCGGAATGTAAGCATTTCAGATCATCCACATATTCATGTTTAACGTTTGGGAAAATCTTTAATTTACGAAGTTTACTCATTAAAAGCAATAATTTAGGATGTCTAGGTATGTCTGAGAAAAAAGAAACTTGATAAGTAACTACATCGTTGTATACTTCATCACTTGAAGTTTGAAATTCCCAATCTATTTCCCAAAAAACAATATATGGTGGTTTCACTACTGGAGGAACAACACCTTCCTTAACATTTGGAAGTATAGACTCAAGTAGAATAACAAGCTCTTGTTTAGTCATTTAGATTTTCCTCCAAAATAATACTAGACTTACTTAATGTGAATTCTAATTCTTTGAAACCATTTTGATTAATCACTGTAGTAATGTTTTGAGCTTCAAATATTTCGTTAGAAATCACAATTGCATATAATGTGTCTCTCTTTAATTCTATAAACGGAAAAACTATCATATAGACAACATCAATACCAATCTGTTTGAACTCAATTTTTGTTTTATTGTAGATGGACTTTTCACGGAAGTTCATATCGATACCAGGTTTAATATACTTGCGTTGAAACGATTCACTGGTAAATAAAACCTCATGTAATGTGCATGATCCATCTGTATAGCTAGGTAATTGACTGAATACGTTTAATTTGCGTGTCAAATATTTCACCTTCATATTTCTTTTTGAATTCGTCCAAAACTCCAAAATAAGAATGTCTTGTGTACTCTTTTAAAAGTGTCCTAGCATTCAAATCAGTCTCAAAATTAATATCAATAGCACCAGTACCAATTACTAAAGAATTCAAGTAATACTCACCCTCTTTTATTTTTTGTAAAAGATTATCACTTGGGAATGAGTTAGGTAATTGCAAATCACTTTTAACTTCAATTAATAAGGTATCTAATTGGCTTGGTATCATTGACATGTTCTACTCCTCGATTTTTTCTTCTGTTTTAGCTTTTAAAACATCATCTGCTTCTACTACTTCATCAGCTTTTTCTTCAACAACATCTTCTACAACTGTTTCTATTGTTTCTGTTTCGTTTTTGGTTGAATCACTTTCATTGAATTTAACAATTAAAACTTTCTTTAATTTGTTTTGTTCAGTTGATAATTCTTCAATTCTGGATTTTTTTACCTTACTACCATCGTGAGGGAATAAATCCCCCACGTTGTAGATATGGCCAGTTTCTAGATCCTTGAATCTATAAACTACTTTGTGTTTCATTAAGCGCCTTCAGTAACAGCAATAGATTTAACAGTAGGAACATATTCTTCAAGCTTAGTAACATCAAATACAAACGCACAAGTATCATCTACAGCACGTCCATTACCTAAAGCTTTAAAGACGATTGCATCTAGATCATCAAGTGCTTTAACTTCTTTATATTCAGTAAGACTAAAACTATTTAAGCCCATCGTATAAGCTCCAGCAATCGTAAACACTGCAACACCTTGAGGATTGTTTGGAGTAGAAATAACTTCAAGATTCTTATACGAACCTACCATTTTACCTTCATCATTGTATAATGCAGGATCAACATAATTTGCTTCATCAGCAGGATTACAAATCAAATAAATCTTATCGATTTTACGTTGTCCATTATTTGTTAAAGCAAGTTTTACAGGAGCTAGAGTCTTAGGTTTAAAATTAGTGATTAATGCACTAACTGGTTTAGAAGCATGCACACCATCTGTAGAACTTCCGATTAGTTTATAGATACCGATTGGAGCATCTTTTCCATCTTCGACTAAGTAACCTTCTTCGATACCATCTTCAAAAGCTTCTTGTAAAATCGCCATAAAGTATTTATCGACGAATGGCAAACCTAATTCTCTAATCGCTTTTGGTATAAGCAATAATACATGGAATTTAGAAACTTCCATATTTAACGCAGTAATAGCTGCACTTAATTCTGAAGTAATAGCCTCTGTAAGCCCACCCCATTTACCTTTACCAGTCTTCGAAGCACTAAGCCATTTCTTTACTCCAGCAGGCGCAAAGTTAATTAGTTGTAGTAATTTGGATCCAGTTTTTACATTCTCTAATGTACGATCAATAATCGTAGTAGGAATAATATCAACTTGATCAGCAGTAATCGCTTGTTTTAAACCCGACTTAAGCAAATTGTAGAATTTCGTTTCAGCTTCATTTAAAACGCGAAGATTTAACGATTTTGCAAATTGCTCATCAGAAGCAGCTTGAGCAGCTTCCATTGTAATCTTTTGAATTAATTCTTCTTGGCTAGCAGAAACGATTAAATCCATCGCTTCCAACAGTGCAGCTGGTTTATCCTCTGCGTTGTTGATGAGTGCTAAAGCTTTTTCTTTAGCTTGTTTTAATAAATCTTGTAACTTCATAGGGTTCCTTTCTTCCCATTTAAAAAAGACTTCCAAGAGTCTTTAGGTACTAAACTGTTTTTAATTGATTGAGCTTCCTTTTCAAGTTCTTTATTCTTAACCACCAACTTATAGAGAAAGTGATTTTCAAGACTTTGTTTTGGCTCATCATCAGAAACTAAAGTCGCAAATCCATACGATAATGCTTCATCCGCTGATATCCATGTTTCTTCATCCAACATTTTTTTGATTTCTTTTTCAGACAAATTACTGGATTGAAGATAAATCTCGACAGATGGTTGAGTGACTTTGTCTAGCATATCGGCTGTTTTACGCAATTCATTTGAATTGCCAGCTGTATACGTCCATGCATTGTGTATCATCAATAAACTTGATCGTGGCATAATTCTTTGTTTACCAGCTAGAAATATGACTGATGCAGCAGAACATGCAAATCCATCATTAATCGTAATAACTTCACCTTTAAACGATTTAAGCAAGTTGTATATCCCTAAACCTTGACTTACTTCGCCACCATATGAGTTGATTCTTACAGTCAATTTCGGAGTGGTTACAGAAGCTAAATCTTTTGCAATATCGTAAGATCCAACATCTGAATCTTCCCATTTCATTGATGTGATATCACCATGTATAATCAAATCAGTATTCAACCCATCTTCTGATGTCACTAATTGATAGAATTTCTTCACTTATTCTCACCTCCTTTCTCATTTGTGTAGTTTTTAGTTACATAATGTTCATTCGCCCATGGTTCATTGATTGGTTCAAGTCCACCAATTTCGCGAATATCATTATGAGAAAACCCAATTCTGAATAATGCTTCACTATCTTTACTGATATCGATTATTGAAACGTGTTGAAGTTTAGTTCGATCAATTCGAACTTTACTGCCATTCAAATATTCTTCTTTAGTAACAATCTTAGAATTAACACCATCTTCAATGATCTCAATAAATGGTAGATAAGCATTTGTTACAAGATCTGTAGTAGAAGTCGATTTATCTGTTTTGTTTCCAAGCATAATATCGATTGGAATATTAAAAGCTGATGCGACAGTATTAAACGCACCTTCTATAAGTTTTCTATAATCCTCTGATGTTTTTGCATTGTCACCCATTAAATTGGTTAGTTCAATGTTACCTGGGATACTAATCAATGCTGGATCATCCGAAAATAGATCCTTAGCAATTAAATCTAAATACTCTTTTGTAGTAAATTTCTTTTCACCTGTTCCATCATTGCTGATGACATTTGGATTATTACCTGGAAACTTAACTCTAATTTTCTTACTATTCTTAAGCTTGAAGTCGAGTGATGCAAAAGCAATCAATTTGCCATAATCAATGAAGAAGTTATCTATTAGTCTTGATATCTCTGATTCACCTAATGAAAAATAAAACACATCATCCATTTTAAAATTCTTGTTTAACTTATAAGACGTATCATTGTTTAACGTTTTTACATGAACATTCTTAAATGTTTTCGAATAAATCACATCATTCGATTTATCAAATGTATCCGCTAAATATAATTTTGAACCCATAATTACAACTAATGCTTCTTTGTCTTTGATTAACTTTCGAATTACATCTTTCCAAAATGTAGTTCCATCAGCATTATCATTTGGTCTTATATTCAACTGGTAATAAACATTATTTTTTATAGAATTAATCTTGCCATTAACATTCTCATAAACTTTAAACTCAAGTCTAGCGATTGCTTTTGATATTAAATCAATGCATTTCTCAATTGCTAATTCCTTAGCTGCTATTTGATTCAACTTCAAATCATATAATCCAGATGCAAAATCAATTAGCTCACCGTTTCTATTTTCAATTAGAAAACTGAATAAACCCATAGATACTCCTTTCTAAATATAGATGTTAATAGGTACTAACATATCTACTTCACTCATCGCCACCATAAATGCCATTAATGGATCATTCTTTCTTAGCTTGGGTTCAATTTTGAAATATCGTTTGTTCCCATTTCCATCAATTTGGACACCTGTGTTATTACATGACCATCGCCATAAAGCACTGTTCCCAGCGTTTATTTTATTTTCTGCGAAATTAAATTCTATGATTGGAACTACCATCGCATTAATAGATGGCATATTACGAATCATTCTTACTAAATTATTTGGATTATCACGATCCTCTGCTTCTAGTCCATATGATTCAAATATTTTTTTAATCATTCTAAATCGATAACTATCCATAATAATTTTCAATACATAATACTTTGTCATCTCTTGATAAACCCATTCAACAACTTTTTGAGCATCGATTGATGGACTATAAACTAATTCAAAATCTTGATATCCAGGTTGACCTATCATTTCAAATGGAAACTTAATATCTTTGAAGAATGGTGATCGTGTACATATCCAAGTTTTACTGATCCATACAAGTTCTCCATCTACATCAAATAAAAACCCCGCTGTTGCGAAGTCTCGTAAATCTGCAAAATCTATACCCACAATACAAGATCTATCTCTCAATTCAGGCATTGGCCTTGGAATCTTCATTTCACTATCAAGATGAGTAGTTTTTTTAATTTGTTCCCAAGAAGCAATCGTAATAGCATCATCTCGTTTTGGTATATTCATTCGTTTAGTAAAAAACTCAATTCTTAGACTTGGGAACTTTTTCATTTGAATATAATCATATTCGATCTGATCTCTTAAATCTGGTAGATATTCAATACTTGGATTAGCTTTTATCCAACATTTGGGATTATCAGCTTCTTTATCATCTTTAAGCCTACATAGAAACGGGAATATTCGAATCGAATTTTCTTCACCTTTAAGTATACTTAACGAAACATTGAGTAATTCATCTAATGCACCATCGCGAACATTACCATCAGTTGATGTAATAAATGTTCTAGCGTGAGGTATTTTACCCAACGCTGAAGTAAATACTTTAACTTGATCAATCGTTTCATAGCCATGGTATTCATTGAACCAAATAGCACCAATCTTTTTTCCATCTTTAGTTTTAGCATTTGATGTATTGAACTGAAGTTTAGATTTAGTATCTAAATTGGTTATGGTTTCTTTATTCCATTTAAATTTACCTTCAAACTGATACTCATGTTCTTCCAACATATCGTAGACTACATCAAAGCTATCATTGGCTTGTTTCTCACTATTAGCGACAATCTCTATGTGATAGTTTTTAATATTATACATAGGTGTTTGTAAGAAATTTAGAAGTGGACTTAAGATTCCATCCTTCCCATTTCCTCGACCCATGTAGTAAAAAAACATTTTAAAATATGGATTGTTTTTAATGAAAATAAAAGGAAAATAGTATAGAAACTTTTGAAAAGGAAACAGTTTTACATAGTACTTTTCACAATAACTAATACAATCACGATACATTTTCTCATTAAATACGAGATCTTCATGTTCAAAAAGTGGTAGAGCGATGTTTTTTATTAATAGATGTACTTCATCACTAACCTTTTCAGGGTAAGCTGCACAATATTCAATGTAATCTTGTACTTCAGCAACCTTAGAGATAGCCATTGTTAACCTTTTCTGTCTTTTTAACCGGTGGTTCAAACAAACCAAGATCGGATAATACTTTAGACATTGAAGATGTGACTTTACCTAGGTTTTGAACGGATTCATTTGATTTTAAAACTTTAATTCCATTACCATTTGTTGTCTCAATCCGAATTCCGTTTTCAAGAATATCAAATTGAAGTTTCTCTTTGAGATCCCAAAGGTACATATAGTCATCAATCATATTTTCAAAGTAATCTTTTGACTTACTAGACTCGTTTAATTGACTTAAAAGAGAGTCTCGTATGCGTTTTTTTAAGGATTTATTAATCTTGAAAGGCATATTACCCCTCCTTCTCATGTACACGCGCGGACTTTTTACGTTTAGTCTACCCCCTAAGCCGTTCCCACCATTCTTTAAAATGACATTGGATTTAAACCGGGGGGTATTATTTAGAAATCTATTACCATCTTTCAATTGTTAGTGGTACTTTATGCTCATATTTTTTATTTCTTTCTTCAACAACCTCATGACACATGAAGCATAATGACACTAGATTGTTAAGATCAATACATAGATTCGGATAATCCTTCAATGATTTAATATGATGCACATACTTGGCATCTTTGTATGTAACTCTTTTAATGTCGAACGATGAATCCCATTCACCAGAACAACGCTTACAGTTGTAGTGATCGCGTTTGAGTGCATCCACTCTAATTTCTTGCCACTCAATTGTTTTATAGAACTTATTTGGATTAGGTCCACGGATTATATCGATAAGCTCTTGTAGTGTTCTTTTCATTTACTCTTACCAATAAAAAAAGAGACGCAAAGTCTCTTCTAATAACTGGAGTTACTATCTCCTAGTTATTCTATAATATCATAATACACTTTAAATTTAGTGGACGTGTCCACACTTTATAAATTTGCCATATTTCTAATTACCATTTAGATATTCTTCATTTACTAACATGTTTACTAGAACAATAAAGAAATAGTACATAGAAAACGCTATGTAAATCAATTGTGATACATAATACCCGCTAACACCGAGTTCAATATATGTTACATATATACTTGATTTTATATCCTCTGGAAGAGTATATAACCTCAAGATATATATCATAATTGATATAAGAATGAATATTACTCCTTTGAATACAAATTTTATTAGTGATTTCCTAAACATTCTAAGTTCTGTTGTTTGATTACCAACAACACTTTTGCTCATTGCACTTGTAATCTTTCTGCCAAAAAGATTACAAACAGAAGAAACCAAGAATCCATAAATTATTGAAAACATTGTAATAGATACACCTACAATTTCATTACTAATTACTACTTTAATTCCAAATACATTAATAGCCATTGTTAAAATAACGATAATTATAAATAAATAATCATTTTCTAATCTTTCGTAAAATCTCATTGATAATGATTTCTCTGTTTTTGCCTTCATCTTTTACCTCTATTTGAAACTTTTCTTGGAATCTATCTGCACTAAATCTTCTTTCAATTTCATCCACATCATTTCCAACAACTACAAACTTCTCAAACTCATGTTCATCAAACCTTTGTTTAATCTTATTTAATAAATTAAAATCTTTTTCTTTTAGAACTTTTTTATTAAATAATGCTTTTAGTTCAAAAGAATCTGGATCGTCAAACCCATAAATATCTTTCATTAACCCTGTATATCCGCTTACGTTTGCAAATACATTATTGTCATATGTAGTCAGTCTTATTTCAACTAATTCTCTTAATCCTTTAATAAATTCATCATATGATTTAAATAGTTTTTTAATAACAATAATTTTGTCCAAAAAATAAAAATGTAATAATTTCTCAAATGCAGACTTACTAGAAGAGGAAATATAGATTATTTCTTTTTTGAAATCATAGAATATATATGATTCTTCATTAGGTTCAATTTCTTCTGATTTTTTTGGATTTGGCTTTTGCGTATTATCGTTAACCGTATCTATTACAAATGGTTCATAATTGCCATTTGAACCAATCTTAAAATTTAGATAGAAATAATCGTTTTCAAAAAGAAGATCCTTTTTAACATAAGCATGAATATCTCCATTTGGAGATTTCATTGAATTTCTACCGCTATGAGAGTCTATTTCATTCCTTAAATCACTAAAGAATTTTTTATTAGGCAATTTATTATCAACAATCATTTGATAAGCACTAAACGTTATATTAATCATTCCCCCACACCTCATTAAAGAGATTATATCAAATTTGAATGATTAATTTAAAAACTTATTGATTCATTCTATTTACAAACAATTCTATTTCGTCATCTATTTTTTTATATATGAAAGATTTTGCATAGTTATGTTTATCAGCAACATCACTCATTTGCATATTCTGAATAAATAAGTCAATTATAAACTGCTTAATATCAACTGGAAAAACTGAACACTCATCAATGAACTTATTAACAATAAATAATTTATATTCATGATTAGCAAGTTCTAATAAATAGAAATCTTCCTTATCCATGTTGTTAATAATTACTTTGTCTCGAGCTATTGGATTTTGTGGAATTGTTGCTATTGATCCACCAATTTTATTTTTTAAACATCGAATAGCAATTATATTTTGATTGTCTATTTTAATTGCAACTTTTAACTGATGATAATTAATCAAAGCATCTTTTATATCTGTCTTGATCATTTCAAACCTTATGTATACCATGGCCTAATTGCTCAACAGTATATCCTTTCTTGTCCCAAGTGTTCAAACATGTTTCCATGTAAGCTAAACTTAGTTTTCGATACAGCACAGATTCGAATAATGCATATTTAATTTTCTTGAAACCATGTTTGGAAAATAAATCATTAAATTTATTAATTTCAGAAGATGATAAAATTCTTTTAAATTCATTTTCAATTAGACCTAACATCTCATCATACGTTTCACTTGGAGGAATTGGATCATCATTTAAATCTTCTATATACCTTAAATCTTTATCTTTAAAAGTATCTTTTTCTAATTCTTTATCTACTTCTTCTTCTAGTGAACGACTATCGCTAATTTGTTCACCGATTGTCGTACGATTGTCGTACGATTTTTTTAATTCGTTTCTTCTATTTTTTTGATATTCGCGATCTTTAATTTTCTTTGTTTCAATTTTATCTAGTGTTTGATGTTTATTCCAATTCGCAATTAAAATTTTATTATCAAAGCGTTCTATCATTTCTAGTTCTTCAAACAAATTTAAAGCTAACATTACTGATTTATGTTTACGATTGAATACACTAGCTAACATTTCATCGGTATACGCAATACGATCAGTCATCATAAGTAATCCAGACGTTGTTGTCTTTCCAGCTAGACAAAGTAGTTTGAACCAAATAACAATGGTTTCATCACCATTTGGAGTTGATTCAATGTATCGAATTTTATCATCATCAAAGATATCGGTTACAATCTTGATCCACTTCACATCAGCCATGATTCACCTCAGGCACATCTAATTGCGCACTGATTTCTTTTAACATCTCGATTCCTTCAAGAGTAAACATATGTCTTTTTGTAACAAGAATTGTATCTATAAACGCTTTTTTACTTCTATCTGAATGTTTCATAACTCCAACATGAGGTTGGATGGTTGTACAAATATCGCATAGATCTATTTCTTCTCTTAATCCATTCGGTCTTAACACAATTACTTGATCACGCATTTTTATTAATCCTTTCAAGTATATAATCACCATCAGGTAAAATATGAACTTCACAATCAAATCCAAAATCTCTCAAATCATTTAATACTTGCTCCTCATGTCCTTTAAATTTTTTCTTAGGTATCAATGCGTTACCTTTTTCTTGAATATTAAGAAATACATAGCCTTCTACATGTTTTGTGCGATGATTACAGAGTTTTTCAATAATAACCGGATTGTTCTTATAGGTATTCATTGTGTGGCTAGATTTCAAACGTATGGACTCGAGAGCGGTTGTTATAATTTCCCATTTAGATTTGGTTATGGAATAAGAACCATCTCTAAACTTTTCAATCATTGATTTCGTTAACATCGCATGAGTCGCTAACTGTTTATTATCTATGTTGTTTCTAAGCATTTCTTCATTAAGTGTATTTCTACGAGAAATCCTCTTTTGAATTTCTTCTTCTGATAATTCAATTGGACCTCTAGGTTTGTTACGATGATCAACAATCTCTTGAGTTGCCTTAATCAATCGATTAAACATTATTGGAGTCAAGATTGACTTTCCAATTCTTAAACCGGATATTATTCCAGTTGATTTGCCTACATGTGCAGCAAGTTCACTGTTTGAAACATCACATTCTTTCATCTTTTCGATTAACTGACTTCTCAATTCTTCACGGCTTTTAAGCATTTCTTCAGTGATGCTTTTATTCATGTTTTAGCTCCTCTTCATGGTCAATATTGGGTATAAAATGTTTGGTCAATAACCTTATATTATCGGTGATTCTGAAATCGCTTATATCGCCTTTGTTTATAAGGCTTTTTTGATGATTTCTTGAGAACAATAGTTTTTGATAAAATCGACCTACTTTTTTCACTGTTTTTAATGAGTTTAGCAAATTCTTCAATTGAATAACTAAATGCAATCAATGAATCAAAAACTGGATGTAAAACTTGATTGATTGATGCATATAATTTAGCTATTGAATTTCGATTTATACCATATTGTTCATCAAGAAACTTCTCTATATCTGATTGATTTAAATCTTTACTAAACATCTTAATTTGGTCATATAAATCATTTTTATTCGAACAGTGACCAATAACTGCAACATTACTTCTTTTATCTTCCATATTATTTTTTAAGTGTTTCTAAGGCTATTTTTTGAATTACTCTTAACTTTTCTATAAGATCGTCTTTTTGTTTATTTGTTAAATAAGATGCTATAACAATACCTACTGTTTGGTTCATAATCTGTCCGATATCATCAATTTTTAAATTTATATCTCCCATTACTTTGAAACCTCCTTTAAATCGAATAATCTTAATTTTTCAAAATTATTATTCTTTGGTTTAACATGCCTAGTTCTATATGGTATTTCCGCAAAGATATCCATATAGTTTTTTTCTTCGTATTGACATAACACCCAATCCTTGCACTTAGTTTGTCTATTGGCTTGATCATAACTTATGATTTTGCCAGTTTGCCCACATTCAAGTTCAGCATCTCCATGTGGATTTGCATTCCAACAAAATCTACATCGAGGCATTATTTCCTACCCCATAAACGCTTACCACAATCTGAACAATACTTTGGGTACTTGTAATACTTACGTCCACAATTCGGACACTCTAGTGTTTTAATAAAACCAATAGATATTAAGAATGTATAAACTACAGTTGCAGCTCTAAACAAATAATATTTAATTCTATTTTTTACTATGATTAATTTGTAATTCTTCATTTTGTCTCCATCAGTTGTCTTAATATTTCTTGAAATACATTAACAACTATTCCATTACCTGCTTGTTTGTAAAGTTGTGTACTAGAACAAACCTGACTAGATTTAAAGTAATATTGATCATCTATTCCCATTAATCTCCAACATTCAAGTGGTGTAAGTTTACGAATTCTTAAACCATTTTCTATTAATTTATATCCATTCCGTTCAGAACTACTCCCACAATTTGTTGTAAGTGTACCAATGGTGTTTTGATCTTCTCTTATTGATGAGTTATAATCATCAAAAATAATCATCTTATCCCCGCAGGAATCCTTAGTTCTAAGAGTCCCAATTAAGTTATCTTTGAAATACCTGATGCCTTCGTCTGATCTTAATTCGATTGGAACAACTACTCCTACATATGAACAACTTGTTTTGAGGGTTTGAATCTTCCCATTTTGAACTACTCCTCGTTTCTGATGAGGACGATTAATATAAACTCCATCTCCTTCGAACGCTTCTGTATATCCTTTTACAGTCTTTTCACGTATCAATAACATGGATGCATTATCAGTTGTATTCCCTTTAGCAGTAATACATTGAATATAAATATCTTCATTTGTTTTGGAGTTTTCGATTGGATTTTGTTGAGACTTCCACTTACCAATTCTTGAAATAAGCTCACTGCTAAGGTAATATTTCGAATCAACATTAGTCTCTAAATAATCTTTCAATCTATTTTCTAGTTTTATCGGTTTTGGGAATTCATAATAATAATTTCCAAGAATTGAAACCATAAATACCCTATCTCTGTTTTGAGCAATTCCAAAATCTTTTGCATTCAGAGTTTCCGTATAGTTTGAATAACCTAATCTTTCTAATTCAAGTTGAATAATTTGAAATTCTCTTACGAATTTAATTTGAATTAAATCAATGACATTTTCCATGATTAATACTTTCGGTAGCCTGCCTTCAATTTTAAGTTCTTGAAGTATCCTTAAAACCTCATAAACCAAACCGCTTCTTGTTTTATTCAAACCTTTCTGTTTTCCTGCTTTACTCAAATCAGTGCATGGAAATGAGTATGTAAATATATCTATTTGCGCTAAATTATCACCTTTAATATCACAGATATTACCCCAATTTTTAACTTCACCATGGATTGCTTGGTATGATTTTATTGCATGTTTATCAATTTCACTTATTCCAATTGATTCAAACTCAATGCCTAATCTCTCCATAGCCATTCTCTGACAACCAATTCCAGAAAAAGCTTCAAATATCTTAATTTTTTCATCATATTTAAAATAAAATCTCTGATTCGTTAACTCGAATATGTTAAGTTGATTCATAATTTATCATTTCAAACTATATTGATAATTTCATTTGAGCATTGGGCAATAATTCAGGATTACTCACTTTGATAAGCGATGCAATCGTACCAATCAACATTTCGTAGTTCGTTGCACTAGAATGGATTCCTAATTTATACATTGCTGAATGATCAATTTTGAATTCACCATTAATTGATATTTTTATTGAAATAAACTGCTTTCTTCCAAACGATGAAATAACACATTCTTTTCCGAACAACATCCCTCTATGAAATCTCATTCTTGGAAATTCGTTATTTAATTTTTTATATAACTCTAATAAATCCATTACCTAACCCTCATATTTTCTAATTTTTTACGTTTATTCTCTTTGCTAGTTTGCAAATAAATCGCGGTTGTTTTTATGTCCAAATGCCTTAAAATGTCTTTTAAATCAGCTAAACTACCTCCACCATCAATCCAGTTAAGTGCAAATAAATGTCGAATATTATGTGGATATACAATCGCTTTATTTACTCTAGCTCGTCCTGCTATTTTCTTTAATCGATATCGTATTTGACGATCATTTAGTTCAAAGATTGGACCGCACTTTATTCGTTTATTTTTTGCGTAATTAACTAATCTTCGTTTCAGTTGTTGAGTGAGTATGATGTCACCCATCTTCCCTTTGTTATTGACCTCTATATAGAATGATTTGAGATTCTCAACAGTGAAGAATGTTAACTCACTGATACGTATTCCAGTTGTTACTAGGACATCTAATACCAGGTAAATGTCTTCATAGCCCATAACTTTTGCATAGCGTTGTAACCGTGCAAAATCTTTATTGGATAAGACTGTTTCCAAACTACTCTTAGTCTGCGTTTTAAATTTCTTAACTACCATTTTTTCGAGTTTTAACCATCGAAGATACTTATTTACTGATATAACGATTTGATTCAATGAAGATGATCTATAACCTTCTGCAGATATCTTTTCTTTGAATGAAATTACATCTTCTTTAGTGATTGGATTATCGTGTTTAATCGAATCAATGAACATTTCATTGTTTCTTTTGTAAGCGTGAACTGTATTTTTTGCCTTTTCATCATTCCTTAATTGGTCGACGAAAACGGATAACTCATCCTTTAATTGTTTTCGATTCATTTTTGATTATCTTTTTTGGTCAGTCTTGATTAAAACTTGTCCAATTACTTTCCCAATAACATTCTTAGTTGCGAAGATATCGTATCGTTGTAAGAATTCATCAAACATTCCGTAACAAGCTCCACATACATCCAATACAATTGCTGGATACTCTTTATCATTTAATCGAATAGTAAACTCCTCGAATAAATCATGACTGTTATATCCTTCAGTGATACCACGAGGTAATCGTGTCATATTAGCTGAAGCAATAACGACTTTCCCCTCATAGGTATACATACCCTCTTCATTGACTTCGAAGTCCTTTATTTGAAGTCCACTTGCGGTAGTAGTTCCACTTGATCCATCGCCATTATGGTAGTTCGTAAAGTAAACATCTATTGTATTAAACTCGTCTTTAACTGAGCAATTAGGTGACTCATTTAACGAAGAATCATACGCTTGAGTATTTATTACTGACTCATTGAATAACTCTCTACGTGCCTCTAAATCGTTAATGTACAAGGCATAATAGCAAAGAAATAAAATAGTAATTATTGTATAGAAGTAAAACTTAACTTCTTTTTTAAATCTTCGTTTTTTCATCTTAAACCTCCAATAAATTTCGATCTAACTCATTTAAATGAATTAGTATTTTATTAACCTTTTCACCATTAGTTAATTTAGAATCATTCACTGTAGACTTGATAAGTGCAACAGTAACGATATGATCAACCAAGCGTTTCATGTCATTGATTAAATTCATAATGTTATTTAACTTTTAACTTAATAGATAAGTTAATATCGAATCCGGTAAGCTTTGAAACTGTTTTTAAAGAAACTTTATTATCATGAGCTAGAATTAATCCACTTTTTAATTCAGTTTCTCTAGCAGCATCGAATATTTTCTTTGCCTTTTCAAAACTACATTCTAGTAATCTTTGAATATCGGTCTTTGTGACATAGTATTTAGTATGAGTATCTAATGTCATAGAACATCCCTCTCAATCATTGGAAGCAATCCTTTTTCCTTTAAAAAGTTGTATAAGAACATTCTTCCCTTCTGAGTCCACTGAGTATTCATTTTGACTTCTCTACGACCATCAGTTCGAGTTATCTCAACACTAATTGAAGATGTATACCCTTTTGCTTGATATTTTTCGTATAGTAACCATTGACCATTTATGATGTATTGAATTCGATGATTGTGAAGTTCTACATTGAATTTCATAGCGGACATACCATAATCTTTAGCAATTTGAGAAATAGTAACTAATTTTTTTCCTTTTAAAATTAGATCTAAATAATCAGCTTTAGGTTTTAATTCGCCTATTATTTGATTACTTATTTTTAATTCTTGTTTCGCATCATTAAATGCCTGGATAATGCCTAGAATATAATTAGGATCCTGCATAGTCTTAGCAATTACATCCTCAGTAAGGTATGCACCTTGTTTACGAATTGATGGAAGAACTTCACTAGTAACCCAACGTTTGAATTGTTTAGCAGCTGGAAGTTGAGATTTTAAGATTAAGCTATATAATCCGGATTCATTAATGATTACCAAACTTTGATTTCCACCAAGGGTGTCACGTTTCGTTACGTCCTTATCTTCAATATCTATATGGTCGGCGATTGCTTTACGTGAATTTGTATATCCTAGTACTTCAGCGACATCTTTCCCAACAAACCAAGGTTGATTATCTTTAACAACTGTTCGAATATTCTTATTCTCAAATTCAAATATTTGTAAATCATTCATTTTATGTACTACCTTTCTTTGTTATGATGTGAATAGTAGCTAAACTGGGGAGGGGGTGAAATAATGAGACAAACTATAATTAATAAACTTATTGAATTACGAGATGATGCAATTCAAACTCCGAACACTGAAGAATCTATAATGGAATTAATGAAGAAACATGGGATGTTGATTCTTGGTGATAAAACAAATACTGTATATTCAAATGAATTATTTTATAAATTAGGATTACCTCAAGATTCTTATCTAGAATCAATTCCAGATATTTGCAGAGAATTAAACATGAAATTTAACGAATACATTTTGGTTGAAGATAGTCATTTTAAAAATCCTAAAATAAGCATGTATGGCATTAAGTTATTTTGAGAAAGTACCAGGATATTTTTCATTAAATAGATTTCTTGCTTCAGATATAGAAATAATTCCATTAGTAATTTTTGTTTCTATATTTTTCTTTAATTCATGAAACGATTCTTTAACATCACTATTCTCAGTAGTGATGTTTTCTTTTTTTTCTTCAGAACCGATAATATTAATTTCTATTGAAACCTCAACTTTAATTGGTAATACACTTTCACTTACTTTCTTCATTTTATTAATTGCCTTTCTTTGTTATGATTTAAATAATCAGTGAGGGAAACTTATGCCAGAAATCGATGCTACTTTAACTTTTACAGTTATAATTGCTTTAGCCGCTATATTTTCACCAATATTTGTCGCAATCATAAACAATATTTATAATTTCAAAATTCGTAAAGCTGAATATGCAGAGCACAATGTTATAAGAGCTTATGAGAGAGAAATGTCAGAATACGAGGCTAATGTCATAAAAGAGAAACAACTTTATTACGATTATTTATCTTCATGTAGTTCACTCATCTGGCATCTTTCTGCAGAGAATTTAACCAACTATGGTAAGTTCTATCCTTTAGTATTAATTAGATTAGATGATAGTTTAGCTAAAGAAGTACAAGATTTAAATTTCAGTATAATGAGGGGAATAGATGGGAGAGTAAATTCTGCTACTAAATTAAATTCTCTTGTTCCAAAAATCAAAAATATAATTAAAGTAATAAAATAATTAATGTAAATAACACAACACATAAAATTGAATATTTTAAATACCATACATTATCAGGTTCAACTAATCGCATTGCTATATTTCCAACAAGAGCAAATGTATAAACTATGATGCAAAAGATGATTTTTACCATTTTAACAACTACCTTTCTTTGTTATGATAATTCGGTAATAAATGAGGGATTTACTTTGAGAAATTTGATTAAACGTACACTTATAGAAATTCGTAATGATGTTGTTGCTTTGGATCAATCAGATCGCATTGCAATGAAGTTATTTGATAAGCATGATTTAGTATTTAGAGGAAAGAATTTAAACACTATTTTTGTCAATGAACTGATTTATAAACTAGATCTAGAAGTAGAAGATTATATCGATATAATTCCTAATATTTGTAATGAACTGAATATGAAGTTCTCCGGTGTTATAACTTCAAGTGATTTAGAAGATCCTGATGTCGAACTTAGAAATTTCATAATTGAATTGTTTTAGGTTTAGATAAATTAGAAGGTTACATAATACATGTATGTAAGTTGTTACTGATCGCTATATTCCCCCACCGAGTGATTGGTAATGACATAGATACATGTATTTTTTTATTTATCTCCATACTTTTTACCTTTGATAAGAATTAACATATTCAATGCATTTACTTTCAACGACTTAACATAGGTTATTCCCACTTCGAATACATGCATCTAAACTGACATCCTTCCCTTTCATTGATGTTTGGGTGGGGGGAATATGATAGAAAAGAATGGCAGTCTGCATACATGTATTCTTATATTAAACTTAAGAATTCTTAAGTTGCCTTGTAAAAAAATAGTTATGTAATTCTTCTTTATCAATCATTAATAAGTCACCAATTTTTATCATTTCTGATTGTTCGAAATTCAATTTATTATTTAATCTTCCACTAAGTGAAACTGTCGATATTCCGAGTTCTTTTGCAAATTCAGTTTCAGTTCTATAAACTTCTTTTATTCGACCTCGTAATTTTGAATAGTCAAATTTGATTGGCATACTCTGTTTTCTCCTTAAGTATTCTTAACTTATTAATATAATAAATCTTAAGTTTTCTTAAGTCAATACCAAAATTAAGTTTTCTATATATTTTATTAAAATCACTTGTTATTTATTAAGTTTTCTTTATAATATGATTATAGGGAGTAAGAAAATGAAATATAATTTCTCAGAAAGACTTCAATTTGCACTTAATAGAGCTTATAAGAAACCAGTTGATCTTGCTTCGTCTACAGGATTAAGTCAAGCACTTATTTCTCAATATTTGAATGAAAAGCAAATAGCAAAAAACGATAAAATATCATTAATAGCCGAATATTTAAATGTTAGTGAATCTTGGTTAGCTGGATTTACAGATGAGATAGGTTACTTTGGAGTTGAAGAAAAATCTGATATTTATGGCAATCACAAAGACAATCTAGACTATTTCTCTGATAAACCCGAATTACTTGAACTTTATCAACAGATATACGAAAGTGAAACACTTCAGTTATTATTCGATTCTGCAAAGGATCTAACACCACAAGACCTTGAAATGGTCTTAACAATTATTAAAGGTATACGAAAGGAAAGAGGCATAGACTAACTACTTATGATGGGGGAATTTGATGTTGGGGATTTCAATGAGTTTTGTATTCAGCATGGAATTATTATTAAAATTAAAAAGAATCTTGGATCTACAATAAAAGGCTTTTGTTATTATGATGGTGAAGAATTCCATGTATTTCTAAACAATCGATTCAATGGCTTCCAATTAAAAACAACAACGATACACGAAATAATCCACATCATGAAAAATCACTTTAGCTGCGAACCTGTGTATATAGCTAAGTGTGAAATAGAAGTTCATAAAATAATTGAAGATTATAATCTGCATTTCAATTTGTTAGGTATTACCGCATAATCTACAAATGGGGGAAATTTCATGATTAAAAAAACCAATTTAGATTCACCAAACATAAAATATGGTGAATTCAAATGAATAAATTAGTAAACTTCATTAAAATCAACTTTGGTATAATTAGCAAAATTATTCTAACAATATATTTGATTTATGGATCTATCGCTTTATTAAATATAAACGTAACATCATTAACTCATCCATTAGAATTTTTTATCATTATTAGTGTACAAATATCTTATAATGCATCCATAGCTATTTATCTTTATTTTTTATGGATAGGAAAAAGCAATGATAACTTAAATAGAAACATTTTAATTTATTCAACAATATTTGTTACTCTTTCGTTTCCAGCAACTTACGGAATTCTATCGTTAGGTAGACAATTATCGAATATTGAAGGTGTAAAGATAGGAACAGCAGATGGGTGGCTTTCATTTATAGGTTCACTACTTGGCGGTATTATTACTATGACAGCTCTAATATTCACAATAAAACATGAGAAGAATATTAGGATTGAAGAATCTCAAGAATTGAAGAATCAATTCGCATATCAAACAATACCAATAGTTATTGTTCAAATTCCAGAAATTGCTAAGAAAAGCAATATAAAACATTCTGACATCGAAACTAATATTAAAAAGAGTAAATCTCAAAAGTCTAATGAGAAACTTGGAGTTGGTGATCTTTTAAAAGAAGAAGATAATGAGGTGATATATAATTTCCCGGTTTTCTTTGAAATCCTAAATACTTCTGAACACCATGCAAAAAACATATCTTTCAGTAAGTTCGAAGTTTATAAGTATTGGCAGCACCACTTCGGCTTTAATAAGCCTTCACAAGTATTAATTAATGATTATCTTGAAAATATCAACTTACAAGATATAAATTGTAAAATTCTTCCTGGACGTTACAATTCAGAATTCTATTTAGATATAAACTATAAGTTTTTTGAAAAGAATGTTATAAAATTTCTAATTGATATTGAGTACTATGATATACAAGAATTAAAACAACATAAGACAACATCTGAAATAATTGTTAAATTCAAATATGAAAAGATTATAAGTATAGATAGTGATTATTATGACTTGGAAGTATGTATCGAATATATTAAAAATAGTGCTAAATTTATTTATTAATATAAAACATCAGTTGTAACAGAAGTTAGATACAGAATTACACCTGTACAAGGCATCTTTTCTGTACCTCAATTATTAAAGTATAAAGGAGGTTTCAAAAATGGCAATATATAAAGATAGTGTTCGTAAAACATGGTATGTTGATCTTCGATTCCGTGATAATAATGGAGAAATAAAATCACATAAGAAACGAGGATTTCTAACTAAAAAAGCAGCTGAATCTTGGGAGAAATCGGTAAAGTTTGACACATCATACAATCTAAAGTTTTCATTTGGAGAAATAAGCAGTTTATATTTTAACACAAGAGTTGGTATTGCGAATGAAGCTACAATCAGAGACCAATTCAATAAACTCAAAAAGTATGTTGGTAATCACTTCGATAATCCCCTTCCAATTCAATCAAAAACATGGATAAATTGGAGAAATCAAATAGCAACGACTAATTTATCGTCTACAACGAAAAACTCTATAATCAAGCTAATCAAGGCAATTATGAAGTTTGGATATTTAAATTATGATATTCCCGATAATGCTAAAGGATTGCAATCCTTCGTAAAACCTTTTGATGAACAAAAAGAAAAGCATGTAATGAATTATGATGAGTTTGATATTTTTATTAAGGAAATAGATAACCAGGTATATAAAACATTCTTTGAATTTTGTTACTTTACAGGTGTGCGAAGATCTGAAGCTTTAGCTATACAAAAAGAAGATATAGATTTAAAAAATAGAACTGTATCAATTAATAAAAGTATCCCACATAGACAAGTAGGTAGTCGACGTGGTCTCTCAAGTTTAAAAACTCCAAAGAGCTATAGAATCTTAAAACTCGATGATGAACTATTTGAGAATCTAGTACCTTTAATAAACCAAGATGGTCCATTTGTTTTCGGTGGACATGAACCACTATCAACATCAACTATAGTTAGGAAGTTGAAAGATGGTTTAAAGAAAGCCAAACTTCGTGAATACACATTACATGAATTCAGACACTCTAATGGTTCTTTATTATTAGATGCAAATATACCTCTTATAAAAGTTTCTAAACGATTAGGACATTCTAGTGTAGATGTAACTGCTCGTGTATATGCACATGCTTTAAAAAACATCGATGAAGAAAGTGCAGAGGTATTTAATCAGATTCGAAGAAAATAGCGTGGTGATACAGTGGTGATACAAATCGAAAAAACCATATAAAAACGAGTATGGAAAGCAACGAAAAACCCTTATTTTAAAAGGAATTGAATTAATTAAAAATGATTCTTTTAAATCTCATGTCCTCCGCCAGTCGCAATTAGAACCCTTAGAAAATAAGGGTTTTTTATTTTTTCATCTCATTCTCTATTAAAGATTTACACACATACATTGTATTTATCATTTTAATATAACGATTATAGTGTGTTGAACCTATTTCATACTTACTTTGCGCTTTTTTACATTTATGAATTATCGATTCTATTGGATTAATTGATTGATCAATATCTTTAATCGAATAAACTTGATCCAACTCTTCATTATTCGAAATTTTCTTATCGATTAAATCTTTACATAGAGTTAATGCATTAATTCGATTAATTAATAATGTATGTTGAGATGTTCCAAGCTTGAACTTCGGAAACATAACCTCACATTTAATTATCGTCTTCTCTAGTTCTTCTTTAGCATTCTTATACTCATCAAATGTGAAATTCTCCATAAAACTCCTTATTTAATTTCTAATAATCTATTTTTACTAAATCCTGCAACTAAGAAACGAGTTAGTATCTTTTGATTAGTCAACCATGTAATCTGAGTATTATTTTTTGTATTCTCTAGCATTCTTGGTATAAAGTAACGTGCAACTGTCTCAGGTTTATCTGCAAGAATGTTAAATATTTTGATAAATCTCTTATCCGAAATTACATCAGATTCATGACCATTTTTATCTTTCGTAATGAAATCTGTTAACATCATACCTGGCGATAATCGACCTGCAATAACGTCTGTCCCTTTAAGTTCCTTCGCTAATCCCTTCATATAGTAGGTTAGTGCATGTTTCGTTGTCCCATAATGAATTGTTTTAGATTGAATCATATTATTTGAACCCAAACCTTCCATACTATAGATTGCCCCAAAACCTTGTTTTAACATTTCTTTTGCGGCTATTTGTGATCCATAAATCATACCAATTAAATTTGTACTAATTACTGATTTCGTATCACTAAAATCAATATCCCATGAAAATGCATGTTGAGAATTTTGACCAGCGTTATTAATCCATATATCTATGGTTTTCCATTCTCTTATACTTTCATCCCAAAGTATTTGTATGTTATTTTCTAAGGTAACATCACATTTAACATAGATATAATTACCTTCAAAATCTTTAAGTTGATTTATAACCTCTTCACTCAAGCTTTGACCTCTTCCGGATAAGGTAACATAACATTTGTTTCTAAGAAATTCTTTCGCCATTTCCAATCCAATTCCTCTTGTACTACCTGTAATCACAATATTTTTCATACATTCCCCTCCCTTTTAGAGATATCATTTTAAAGTTATTATCACAAAATAACTATAACATTCATAGGAAATATCTGTTATAATTTCGAACATGAGAATATCAAATTTAGGACCATTATATATCGTTATAGCAGCTATATTTTGGAGTTTTGGAGGATTGCTTGGCAAACTTATACCATGGTCAGGCTTAACTATAGCCGCATTACGTGGTATCTTTGCGGCTATCACAATTGCTATCTATCGTAGAAATTTTCACTTTAAGTTTAATAAACCAATTCTATTAGCTGGCATAAGCTTAACCATTACAACAATTCTATTTATGCTCGCAAATAAGATGACAAGTGCGGCGAATGCGATTGTATTACAATATACATCCCCAGTATTTATCATTCTATTAACCCTTATTATTTATAAACAAAAACCTCGTAAACGTGATATATTCGCAATTATTGGTGTAATTATTGGAATTAGTATTTTCTTCTTTGATCAATTTAAGAGTGGAAACTACTATGGTGATTTAATCGCATTAGCATCTGGATTAAGCTTTGCGGCTGTATTTTTTGCGAATAAACTACCAAATGCATCACCGATTGATGCGACTTATTTAGGGAATCTATTAAGTATCTTCATTCTTCCATTCATTTTCTTTGATCAAAGCTTTATCCAAAATCAAAGTCCAACGATATGGTTATATATTATTCTCATGGGTGTATTCCAATTAGGATTCGGATACATCTTCTTCTCACTTGGCATTAAACAAACAGCTGCCACTACTTCTAGTATCATCGCAACATTAGAACCAATACTTAATCCATTCTGGGTATTCCTTGTGTTAGGTGAAATTCCTACTCCTCTTGCGATTGTTGGTGGATTAATCGTTTTAATAACAGTGAGTGTATATAATACGATAGTAACACGAGAGAACTACTCTAAAAAGTAATCAATTGAATAAATAAATTAATATAAAAGAAAACCGATGGTTTTCTTTCTTTTTATCTTTATTTTAATCCACTAATTCCTGTCTCAAGAATTTCCAACTGCCAAAGTGTTTCTTCATCTTTGACTAATTTTTCAGCTCCATAAACGATAGTGTTATACAAAGCATCATAATATCGACCATAATCTCCAACTTCTGAGACAACCTTCTCTTCATGAAAATTCTTGTCATTATCCACATACGTTAATGTACCGTACTCTTTAACAGTATCTACTCCAAATCCTTCTACATTTGGCCAAATAAATAATTTTAAATGTTCTTCTTGTTTATCTTTTGTCTCTTTTATAAACATCCCTTTTTTACCATAAACGACATAACTTGGTCTAGGTTTTACTCTAAAGAAACTAGATTTAATTGATACTTTAAGTAATCCATAAAACAAATCAATGTCAAAGTAATCATTCAATCTTCCTTCCCCAAGTAATTGTCTAACATCATAAACAACTCGATCAGGTTTTCCAAAAACAGATATGACTTGATCCAGTGAATGACAAGCATGTCCATACAAGAAAGAGTTAATCTTACTAAACGAAGTGGATTGTTCAGATCGCTCAGGTCTAAAGTAATCAAATGACATTTCAATTTCCTGGATATCTCCTAATACATTTGAAGCCATTACTTTCTGAACAGTTAAGAGATCACTATCAAATCGTCTATTTTGATAACATTGCACGATTAAATTTTTCTCTTTTGCGATCGCATATAATTCTTTTGCTTGTTCTATTGTCTCAGTAAATGGTTTCTCGACGATACAATGTTTATTTGCGGCTAATACCTTCTTGGCCATATCATAGTGTGCATTAGATGATATAGCTAATATAACAATTTCAATTTCTGGTTCATTTAACAAATCATCCAAATTATCCGTATAGTTAATTCCATCTATTCTTGCCCAATCAGATTTACTAATATCTCTTTGGAAGATAGTTTTTACTTTATAGTGTTCTTTCCTTTGTAAAATGTATGGTAATTGATATCGATTTGTACTTTTTCCATTCCCAATAATCCCAATCGTTAACTGTTTCATAATCATCCTCTTATCTAACTAGAATTGTATAATGGTTTTCATGAAATCGCTATGATAAACCTCTTAAATGATCATTATATTACCTAAATAAAATACATATACATTAATTAATATTCGATTTATCTGAACACAATTGGAAACATAAATGTGACAAGTGCAGCCCAAATTCCATAGAATGGAAGATAGTTCGTAACTGCATTCTGCACTGTTTCAATTTGTTTATTGTCTTTTAGATAACCAAAATACGCGAACACAATCCAAATTAGATTAACGAATATAAGCACATTAATTCCTAGAACTGCAAGTCGATTTGGAGTAATACCATAGGATGTTAATCTAAATACAATAGCTGATAAAGCAATTGAATCTATAATAATCGCAATCACAATTAAGATAAAATTAATCATATCTGATAGGGACTTATTTTGAGATTGACGTTCAGTAATTGAGAATATTGTGATTGCTAAAACAAGAATTAATATTACATTAAATGTTAATAAGAAATCACGGTCTATAAATGGATTCTTACCAATAATGAGAACTGTAATTAGGTATACAACTAATGTGATTAATACTAAAGGACTAAATATTTTCGCAATATATGGCGCAATATTTTTTGTTAGATTAATACTCTTAATAACTAAGAACACTGCGACAAAAAACAATGAACTTGCACCTATCAACACAATATTTGAGAAATAGAATTCTGCTATATCTAAATCAATTACACTAAACAACTGCATAGTTATACCTGTAAGAATAATTCCACTTATTGCCATAATCGCATATAAAATCAAGAATTCACCATTAAATTTTAAATAAGACAATCTAGCATTTCCCGATTTAAATCCATTCCCTCCAAACGTAATCCCAACCAGAATCCATAATAGAATTGGGAGATGTAAGTATGATAGTATAATTCCGTCATTAATATTGGTAGATAGTAAATTAACGAAAATAATTGTAAATAATAAAATACTAAATAAAATAAAACTTATTTTTTTCGAAGGTTTATTAATCCAAACAAAATATAACATTAATAATGGAACAATTCCAAAAACCAAATTTACAGGAGAAATCATACCTAAATCAATAAAGTAAAAGAGTACTCGTGTAATAATTCCCGATAAAACTGCGAATATTCCCATTATTAACACATCATTCGTTTGAATATTCATTTTCTTTGATGGTTGAGAATGTTCATAATTTAAACGTACATTCCATACCTTTAATACATCTGATTCAGGTTGTAATTTAATTGCGTCAATGAATAATTGTTTAAAGTCTGTTGGACTTTCACGATATAACTTCTCTAGTTCAATTGGATTATTTATATTCTCTATAACACCATTTTGAATCTCCATAATTTTCTCCTTATTGTAAGATTAAATAAATTGAGTATTTATTAAACTAGAATCATTATATCTCTATATTTATCGTTTATCAATAAGTATTTATTGTTTATTTAAATAATTCTAATAATTAAGCTAATTAAAAAGGAATGTTATTTCTAACATTCCTTTAGGATTAACCTCTTACCATTTACCTTTAGCAATATGTCCAACGATTTCTGCTTTACAATATTGTTTCATCAATAACGCATGTGCTTTAGCACGTTTGAAAATATTAACACATGATGGATCTAAATTATCTTCGATTCCTAGGTTTGAAATATCTTCAATTTGGTTCAATAAATCGATCAATTCAATATGTAAATCATTCGTATATTCACTTCTTCTTACTTTTTCAGCATCCTCTGCAGCCATTTCATGATATTTTTCTTTTAAAGCTCCACATTTTGGACATTTATCTTCTAATTGCCCTTCTTCTAATTCCATTCCACACACTTCACATTTATAGAGTTTTTCCATAGATATCTCCTTCTTTAATTTGAGTATAACATAAGTACTTAATCAAATTAAATAAGCAAAGTACGTTATAAAACAATAAAAAATCTCTTTTATATAGAATCTGATTTAACAATATCCATATAAGAGAGATTTTATGTTTAATTCAATTATTGATTAATATGTATAAGAATTGATACTCCAATTAATACAGTTAGAATTCTATGAACCCATATCCACCATGATGGTCTAGGTTTTTTCATTATTTTATCGCCAACAAATCCAGACCCAACATTTAGAATAAACAAACTTCCTGTCATATACCCTGTTAATGTTTCATTATCCGCAAAGAATTGCCAACCTGTTTGAATATAGGAATGAGTTAGAATTAAGATAATTGCGGCGTAACCTAAATATGGATGAAACATCTTATTCAATGCCATAACTTTAACGAGTGTCTTGTAGAAATTCGATTTTTTATCTAATTTCTTTGAGTTAACAACGAAGTAAGCCTTAAGTACATATCTGAAGCCCAATAGGATAAATAATCCAATTAATAACAGCCCTGTTAATTCACCTAAATCTGATCGTTCAAAGTTCATATTTATTCCACAATCTTTCCAACAATAGTGAATTGTTTTAGGATATCATAACCATGTGGAGCACCTGAGATAAACTCAGATAGATCTCTACCAGCAGTCATTCCTTGTTCATGATTGCCATCTAGCCATTTACGATTTCCAGTTACATCATATACATTACCATCAATTGCCACAAAGGCTTTCGCGCCATCTTTTCCATTAAATTGAGCCAGTTCTTCAATCGTCATTTGTAATAATCCAGTTTCCGCATCAATTTTTAATCCTGTTGCTTCATCAATCGTTGTGTCTGTATTTGGTAGTTCCGGTGTGTTAGGTTGAGTTGGTTCTGGTGTTGTTGCACACCCTAATAATAATAAACTTAAACTAATCGCTAATATAATCTTTTTCATATGTTCTCCTTTAATTAGACTTTATGATTAGTGCAACTATACTCTTCAAATAATTTAAAATCAATTATTTCACTTCTCAATTAAGCATTTTGAATAAAAACCAAAAAAAGACTAGTTGATTAGAATTAATCACTATGTTAATATCACTCAGTATATATTATTAATTCATATAAAAATGGAGGTCCATATGGATTTAGAACTACTAGAAGAAGCAGGATTAAAAAAAATAAAATTAAGTAAAAGTGAACCTTTTAAATATTTCTTAAGAGCTGTAATGGCTGGCTTTTATCTTGGTGTCGCAAGCATTCTTTCCTATTCTTTAGGAAGTGTTATGTCACAAATTGATCCTATGTTAGGTAAGATAGCGTTTGCGTCATTATTTGGATTAGCGTTTATTCTTTGTGTATTTCTAAATGCGGAATTGTTTACTGGAAACTGCCTAACGACGATTATTCCTGTTTATACAAAAAAACTTAAGCTTATCGAAATTCTGCCAAGTTGGGGTCTTTGTTACTTCGGTAATTTTGTTGGAGCTGGTATCATTGGTTTCTTATTTATCCAAAGTGGTGCTTTATCTCATACATTAATCGATTACTTAGAATCAGTCCTTGTTTATAAACTCGATTTTAATATCACGCAATTGTTCATTCGTGGTATCTTATGTAACTTGGTGGTTTGTCTCGCCACATACTTGTCATATAAGATGAAGAGCGAAACAGCTAAAGTTATTGTATTCTTTGTGGTAATTGTTGCGTTTGTGCTTCCAGGGTTCGATCATAGTATCGCTAATATGGTTACATTCTCAATGGGTGCGACCGCATTTGGAGTTAACCTAAATTATTTTCAAGTCTTTATGAATCTACTTGTTTCGACTTTCGGTAATATCTTAGGTGGATCCGTCTTACTTGCCTTACCAATTTATTTAATCTATAAACCAGAAACAAAATTACATTAATTAAAAAATAGTCACTTAATTCGTAAGTCGACTATTTTTTTAATCTCACTAGGTGAATGATCTGTAATCTTTTTAAATACTTCATAGAAATACTTCATATCAGAATACCCGCATTTTAATGCAATAGCGTGAATTGGTAATTGATCCTTAACAATTTCAGTGATCACCATTTGTATTCGATATCTATTCAAGAATTGATTAAATGTATATCCAGTCTCCTTCTTAAATGCTTGATGGAGTGATGTTGCACTTTGTCTACAAATATCAACTAAATCTAACATAATAATCTTTTTAGCATAGTTTTCTTTTACAAAATCAATCATTTTTCGTACAACCCAGCTAACTTCATTATCATCTTTAAATTCAATTATGTTCATTTTATTCTCAAGTCGGTTAATTAATTCTTGATATGTATTTCTTTCTTTAATTTGATTTATCAATCGCTCGATTGCGTAAGTTAGTTCAACATGATTTACTGGTTTTAAAATATATTCTTGAATCCCATATTTCATTGCCTCTTGAGCGTAACTAAATTCACTATATCCAGAAATAATAATAGCTTTATAATTCATTTCATTTATGGTTCGTTTTATCATTTCTAAACCATTAATAATTGGCATATTAATATCACAAATAACTAAATCAGGTTCAAACTTCTTAATGTATTTTATTCCTTCTTCTCCATCACTGGCTTGTGCGATTACTTCGCATTCAAGTTTTAACCATGGAATTGCTAATATCAAACCCTCACGAATTATTCTTTCATCTTCTATTACAAGTACTTTGTACATTTAACTACCTCTTGGAAACGATACAAGTATTTTCGTTCCTGAATCATTGCTCTCTATTGTGAAAACCAAATCATCTTCATAAACTAAATATAATCGTTTAAACACATTGTAAATCCCTTGATGTGTTGAACTATTATTTTTGTTTTTAATCATTTCATGTATTTCCATCAGTTTATCTTCGCTTATTCCAAATCCATTATCTCTAATTGTTATCATCACTCGCTCATTCTCTATATGACCTTCAATATGTACCATTAGGTGATTTTTCTTCTGAAACCCATGTATTATACTGTTCTCAATAATTGGTTGTAACATAAGCTTGGGAATGCGTTGATTGAGGATTAATTCACTTAACTCAAACGAATAATCAAATTTTTCAGCAAAACGAGTTTTCTGAATATCACAATATAGCTGTGTATATTCTAAATCATTCTTTAATAACACCAGTTCATCAGCTTGATGTAGACTATATCT
Organism: uncultured Erysipelotrichaceae bacterium; assembly: GCA_942492995.1. GTDB lineage: Bacteria > Bacillota_I > Bacilli_A > Erysipelotrichales > Erysipelotrichaceae > UBA2212. Next base: position 205,741 of record OW818653.1, on the reverse strand, counting down.
CAATAATTGTGTTGTCTTCAAGATTAATCCAGATGCTTCATCAGGTTTTATCATAATTAAATAACGAATCGTTTCTAATGTATTGAATAAGAAATGCGGATTAAATTGAGCGATTAATTGTTTCTTCTCCGCCTGTGTTCTTAAAATATTCAACTCAATATTTTTATTCATCGAATCATTTAATGCGACAACCATATTATTAAATTGATTAGCTAACAATTCAAACTCATCATTCGTGTTTAATTGCGCACGTGCATTTAAGTCACCTTTTTTAATTTTATTAACAGTTATAAGTAATTCATCAATAGATTTTGAATTATTCAATGCCATATTTTTAGCAAGTCTTAATACCAATAAAATTAAGAGAAAACTACTAAATAGTACTAATGAAAATCCAATTAAATACTCTTCCCAAAAATCTGGCACATAGATTAACGTATAGACTTTATAATTATAAATATCATTTTTACTTACATTGATTTTATAACTTAATCCATTTCCTAATGTTATTTTGTCATTATTCTTAAAGATTAATTTATTCGAAGAATTATAAAACTGATTATTCGAAGTTGAAATAATATTATTAAACTTATCCGTTACAATAACATAATCAATTTGCGTATCATCGATTAACTGATTTAATTGAGAAGCATTAATATAGTAAAGTACATAACCTAACGTTTCATTTTCACCTATTTTGCCAGCAATGATATGTGTTGAATAATCATTAAAATAGTTAGATAAAATGAAATTACCCGTAGTCATTTCTATTTCCGCGCCTTTAAAGCGTGAAATCATTAATTGATTGATAGTTGATACTTGAGCATCGATGTATTCACTATTTATACTACTGAATTTTAAAGTATTGGTTTTATCATAAACGAACATCTCAGAATCAATATCGTTTTCACTAATAAAACCATAATACTTTGAATACATAATATTTGAAGAAGCATCATTTTCCAAAAATTCAGTAACTTCTTCACTTTCCTCTAAATTGAACACAAAATTATTAAAGTCCAAATATATGGTTCTCATAACCTGATTAATATCTTCTACAGCATTCTTTGAGTCAATGTAAGTATTGTATTCACTAGAAAAATAGGTAAATAATCCAAAAAGTACCAGTAAAATAAAAATTGGTACTAAACTTGTTAATAGAAATTGAATTCTAAGTTGATGTTGATAGGTTCTTTTTATCATAATAATTAGCAACTTAATTGTAACATGACTTATAAAAGGTATGAGTTAAACCCATACCTACTTTAAACGCTAAGATCTTTATTTTTACTAATTTTCATAAACGCTATGAGTGAGCCAGCGGTAAGAATTGTTAAAATTGTTGATAAAGCTGCAGCAATTCCATAGTTTCCACGAATAACTTCTGTATAGATCGCAATTGTTAACGTCTTTGTACGACCTGTATAAAGTATTATGCCTGTAGATAATTCTGTAATGATTGTTGTCCAACTAAGTATTGCACCTGCTATAACTCCTGCAGACATCATAGGAACTGTAATCTTAAAGAAAGTTTTTAAATTACTCGCTCCAAGACTAATAGCAGCTTCTTCTATACTTATTGAGATTTGTTGAAGAATAGCCGAAGATGATCGAATTGTATAAGGCAATCTTCTTATTACTAATGCTACTACCATAATAGTAACTCCACCAGCCAATCTAAATGGTGGATTTAAGAATGCAGCTAATAACGATATCCCCATTACAGATCCTGGAATAATATAAGGAATCATAGACATTGTATCAATGAATTTTGTTAGATAATTACGACGTCTAACAGAGATGTAAGCAATTAATACAGCTATTAGTACAATGATTACTAATGCTAAACCACCTATAATAAATGTATTTTGAATTGAATTACCTAACCGTTTGAATGCTTCGGTATAACTCATAAAGGAATATCCTTTAATAAATAACATACCTTTTGTATTCATAAATGAAGTATAAATTACATAACCTTGAGGTAACATTGCAATTGCAATAACAACATATACATAAAGATGTAATAGAATATTTCTTATTCCATTTATCTTTTTAGGTTCTATTGGATGCATTGCACTCATTGAGAATTTCTTACGATTTGAAACATAACTTTGGATTAAGAAGAACACTGTTGTAATTAATATCGCAATAATACTAATCGCAGCCGCAAAGCCTTTGTCACCAGCAACTTCTCCAATAAACTCAGAGAAAATTAAAACTGGAAATGTCCGATAACCTTCACCGATTAACATCGGTGTCCCAAAGTCGGCAAATGCTCGCATAAACACTAATAATGATCCTGCTAATATTGTTGGTAATATTAATGGAAAGACAATTGTTTTAAATCGTCTTAATCCTGTATAACCTAGATTCTCAGCTGCCTCTAATAAACTATTATCTACATTCTTCATTGCTCCATTTATATATAGGAATATAAGTGGGAACAATTGTAAGGTTAAGACCATTAAGATACCAGTAAATCCATAAATATCAGGAATCTGAAAATTAAATACATCTTTAAAGAAATTGGTTATTTCTCCATTTCTACCCAAGAGTAATATCCAAGAATATGCTCCAATAAATGGTGCAGACATTGATGAAATAATGATTAGTATTTGTAGCCAAGATTTCCCCTTGATTTCATACATATTAAAGAAATATGCCATTGGTGTACCGATTAATAGTGTTAATAACGTAACAGAAATCGTAACTTTAAAGCTATTTATTAATGTGTTTGAGTAATATGGGAATTTAAAGAACTTCTGATAATACTCAAGTGAGAACGTTTGTGTCTCTTTGTTCGTTAAACTTTGAACAACCAAATTCAACATTGGATAGATTAAGAATAATACATATAATCCAAGAACAATTAACGATATCGATGTCCAAACATCAAGCTTTTTCTTTGTCATTATCGTTCTCAACCCCAGTCACATAATTTGTATTTCCATCAACATCAAACACGTTTATTTTTTCTAGTTTAATTCCTAGATTAATTTTAGTTCCTGGTTGAATAATACTATCAATCGAAGATTCGATAACAATCTCAATGAATTCTTCACTTTCGAGTTTAATTGTATAATGCGTATTTAATCCTAAGAATATGTAATCAACTACAGTTCCAATCATATCAGAACTATTATTCGTTATAACAAATTCTTCAGGTCTAATAGACACAATAACTTCATGATTTTCTTTTATATCATTACGTATTGTATTCATTTCATATTCATTGTTGTGAATTCTTAGAATTGATTTATTATCTTTAACTAATAAATTGCCTTTTAACATGTTAGAACGTCCAATGAAAGTTGCGACAAATGTATTAGCAGGTCTTTGATAGATATTTTTTGGAGTTCCAATATGTTGAATTTGTCCATCTTTCATAACCGCAATACGATCAGAAATAGACATTGCTTCTTCCTGGTCATGTGTTACATATACTGTAGTTATTCCAACTGAACGTTGAATATCTCGAATAACAGATCGCATTTCTACACGTAGTTTTGCGTCTAAATTAGACAATGGTTCATCCATTAAAAGTACATCTGGTTTAATAACAATTGCTCGTGCCAATGCAACACGTTGTTGTTGGCCACCGGATAATTTTTCTGGTAATCGCTCTGCAAATTGCTCAATCTGCATTGTTTTCAACATTTCATCTGTATGTTGATTCATTTCATCTTTAGTTAATTTACGATTCTTTAAACCGAATTTAACATTTTCTCTTACCGTTAAATGTGGAAAAATTGCATAGTTTTGAAATACCATACCGATATTACGTCTACTTGGTGGCATTTGATTAATGATCAAGTCATTAAAGTAAAATTCACCGCCTTCTATACTATTAAAACCTGCAATCATTCTTAAAAGCGTTGTCTTTCCACATCCGGATGGACCAAGAAGAGTGAATAATTCACCCTCCTTGATGTTAACTGATAATCCGGATAGGATAGTATTTTCGCCATATCGCTTTACTGCGTTTTTTATATTAATGTTGACACTCATACTATCACTCCTTCAATTAGTTGATTATTTTTGTAAACTTGCGAATATTTCTGTATAACGTTCTACGATAGCTGCTTTGTTAGCACTAACATAATCTTGATCTTCTACTAGTACTTTAATATCAGCCATAGGTGTCATGTAATCAGCAGTTGCTGCACCTTCACGCACTGGACGATTCGTTAATGTACTTCCAAAGATATTTTGTACTTCTTCTGAAATTACGAAATCAATGAATAATTTAGCATTTACGATATTTTGAGCACCTTTTACTACAGCCATTGTTGCTGGTAAATAAACTGCTCCTTCTTCAGGATAAACAATCTTAACGTTTGCGCCATCTTTTACAAGCGTAGCACAAGGATCTTCATAGGATAAACCTACAACCATTTCACCAGCAGCAACACTCTTATAAACAGCTGATGAACCTGATGCGATTTTACCATCCCATTGTTCAACTAAAGCTTTTACGTATTCCCATGATTCTTCACTTTCATAACCACCCATTGCTAATAAAGCATTAGTTAATTGTGCAAATGCTGATGATGATGCAGAAGGATCAGCTGTAGCAATTTTACCTTTTAGTTCAGGATTCAATAAATCAGCATACCCATTTAATTCGATATCACCAATTAAATCAGTATTAACAATTAATACACTTCCATCAAGTACATAAGATGTCATGTAACCTGATGTATTACGATAAGCTTCTAGAACATATTGATCATTTTCAGATACATATTCTTGGAAAATATCTGGGTTTGCAGCAAACTGTGATTTAGATCCACCAAACATAACATCAGCGTAAGGTGCACTAACTTCTGATTGTAAACGAGTCATTAATTCCCCAGTACCAGCTTGAATTAATTCAACTTCTACTCCATACTTTTGTTCAAAAAGTGGAATAACTGCATTGATAATCCCTTCACTATTAGGTGTATAAATAACTAATTTGTCTGTCGCTTCTTCTGTTGGTTCTTCAGGTGCTGAAGTACACGCAACAAGACTTAAGACGATTCCAAGCACTGCGATGATACTTAAGAATTTTTTCATAATGTTCCTCCATTAATTCTTGATTTTATTTTATTGTTATTGCAAACGCTTTCATACCCTACAAAAATACAGATTTACGGAAAATCCTAAAGCAAGATATATATTTTGATTATTTGAAACTATTCCAATCAACTTTTCCTCGAACAGTGTATAAACACAAAGGAGTTTACTATGTTCAAAGAAATAATCACTAAATTAATCGGAAATAATGTCTTAATGGGAATTGGTAAAATTGCTCTAATATCTACAGTAGGTATTACTACTGCTACTACTGGCGCATATTTATATGGAAATATAACGGATACATTGTCCAACTCAGATAAAGTTGAAACAGATACATCTTCACTACTTGTAACAGATGAAACTGAAACAAATCAAGTTGCTGCTGATATCCTTGTTGATGATACAGAAACAAGCTCATCCAAATCAAACGAATTAAATGAAACATCAAATTTAAATGAATTTGTACTTGATATTGTAACAGGCGCATCGAAAATCATCACTGGTTCTGTCAATGGTTTTGTAAGTTCAAATAGCGCTACTGATGTCAACACAAGTTCATCTAAACAAAGCTCAACTACTACAATCGGAACTAATCCAACACCGATTGAAGATACAAATACAGGTTCAAGTCGCGTTGTTAGTGTCGGTGGAACTCTAGTATATTTAGATGACGAAGATGAAGATGAAAATGAATACGAAGAAGTCGAATATGAAGACGAAGATGAAGATAAATATAGTGAAGAAGATGAAGATGATCAAGATGATGAAGATGAGCATGAAGATGAAGACGAAGAAGATGCAGATTAATACAAATTAAAGGATAAATCACTATAATGAAAGTAATTGGTAGACGATTGAAAATCCTCTATTCATCTAATCTTGAATGTCAAATCAACAAACTGAACTCTTTGAGACAATTTATCGCGCAACTTTTACCACGTTAAGTAAACACGTGTATTTTAAGGTAGCTCAATCGAGTGATGCGGAAGATATTATTCAAACAATCTATATTGATTTCTACAATTACATTGTAAAGAAAAATAAATCTGTTGATAATGTCCAGGCCTATCTCATTCAAATGGCAAACAATGAATTAAGTAAATACTATAAGCGAAAAGAAGAACTACCAATTACATTCGATGAAGATAAACTTCAAATATTAGAAAATATTCAAGATGATACAAACATAGAATTAGAAATATTAGATTCAATTGAATCTGATGTAATCTATAAACTAGTTAAAAGATTACCTATTATTGACCAAAAGATACTTGGTGCTCACTTTAGATATGATATGACTTTTAAAGAGATTGCATTACAGTTAAATCTATCAGAAAATACGATCAAAACACGTTATTATCGGGCATTAAAAGAATTAAAAGAATTATTAATTAAGAATGATATATAAGAAAGGAGACATATGGATAAATTAAAACAAAGTTTTAAGGACAATTTGATGAATGAAGATGAAATTTATAAATCATTAATCAAAAAGACCAATACTCATAAATCATTTAGTTTTCTACAAAATAAATTGATACTTAGTTTAAGTGTTGCGATAGTATTAATCATCGCAATCGTTTTATCCAATCTACCTTCTCTAAATATCAATAAAACCCCAACCACAATCGGAATATCAACACCATCAAATAAACTAGCCTACGCGATTGTAAGTGTTGATATTAACCCTAGTTTTGAACTCTATATCGATATTGATGACACTGTTATAGAAATAAATCCACTTAACGATGACGCAAAATCATTAGCGTTGGATCAGTTAATCGGATTACCCGTTCAAGATGTTGTCGAAGATTTAATCAAACAAGCACAAGATTCAGGTTTCATTAATCTAAGTGATATGAATCAAGACACTGTAATTATTTCTACTATCTCATATGGTTCTGATGGTGTGAAACTTGTTAAAGACATTCAAGTAAAACTTCGTTCAAGTTTAGCGATTGATCGAAACATTAAATCGTACATTTTAAAGGCTACCGATGAAGATCGTGAAGAGGCAAAACGCGAAAACATTTCATTGGGTATCTATATGTTAAATGGAATTATCCAAAACAATGGCACACCGATGAATGTACAAACATTTGTATCAGACTTAGATAATTTAGAAGTATTAGAAGAGTATGCGGAAGAAACCAATGGTTCAGAACTTGTTTCCGTTATTCAAGTATTAATTAACGAATTGAACCGGTTGAATATTGATACAACGCAATTCCAAACTAGACTTAATACTAAAGGTGAAGATTTAGAAGAATTGATAGAAGACTTAAAAGATGAATTTGAATCAATTGGTTATAGTGAAAGTTCTGAATCAGACAATAAAATTGAAAGTTCGGATGATCACGAGGATAGTGAACCTGAAAGTAATGATGATGAACCTGAAGATGAAGAAGACTAAAAAAGTGAACCTACATAGTATTGTGGGTCCACTTTTTTAATTAATAATATTATAACGATTCTGTATAATTTTTATAGTTAGTTAAGATTGCTAACCAACCTTCACGTTGTAGTTCTACAGAATTCTCGCTTTCTGCTTCAAATGTTTCCACAACTTTTATAGAATCATTTTCAGGGATAAACTCAGTACTTACTAAACGATCATCATCAAGGCGTGTGACAACTAATTTTTTGTCCTGAATGTCTACATAAGTACCAGAAAAATCAAACCCAAAACTTCCATCTTTCGCTTCCATACGATAAACAAACTTTCCACCTACTTTAAAATCATTGGTTGCACGTGGGGAAAACCAATCATCTGACGCATGATTCCAATTAATCACATGCGCTGGATTATTCCATGTATCCCAAACCTTATCTATTGGTGCTTTTATATTGGTTTCAATTGTAATATTTATTCTTTTTGTCATATTTCCTCCTTATTGGATTAATAACGTTCTTGTATTTTGACTATAACAAAACTCATTAAAACATACAATTCATATACATTTTAAGTGATACAATAATACTCTATGGAAATTATCGAAATAAATCAGTTAATCCCAAACGCGACACAATGGGTAACTATTTCAAAAGTCACAAAAGGTTGGTCACTCGATCACAAGTTTAAAGTTACCAATGATTTATCCCAAAGTTTTCTATTACGTATAACAGATATTGTTAATTTAAATCATACACAAATTGAATTTGATCAATTAAGTTCTATGAACTTGATTAACATTTCTACACCAATTGAAATAGGAATATCGAATGATAATGCATACGTGTACACCCTATACAATTGGATTGAAGGTGAAGATACCATAGATGTAATTCAAAGTTATTCAAAAATAGATCAATATAAATTAGGAATTGATTGTGGTAGACGATTAAAAGTGATACATCGAATATCAATTGAACAACCAACTGTTACATGGGAAGAACGCTTCACAAATAAAATAAATAAGAAAATCGAACAATTGAAGAATTGTCCTATATCGTTAGAAAATTCTGATATCTATCTAAAATGCATTAAAGATACGATTCATTTACTTAAGAATCGACCATACACATTTCAACATGGTGATTTTCATATTGGAAATACTCTTATACAAACAAATGGAGAACTTTGTTTAATTGATTTCAATCGGCATGATATCGGAGATCCTTGGGAAGAATTTAATCGTATCCCATTTAGTGTTGAGTTAAGCCCAGAATTTGCGAGTGGTTGTATTGATGGTTACTTTGAGCATAATATTCCAAATGATTTCTTCCCACTCCTAGCGTTATATACATCGGTTAATCAAATCGCATCACTTCCTTGGGCAATTAATTATGGTGACAAAGAAATTGCCACAATGATTCGATTATCTAAGCTAACATTAGAGTGGTATGATGACTTTTCTACATATGTTCCTAAATGGTATTGTTCAATTATTGAATAAATTTAGGAATTATATAACTTGAGAAATCATATTATTCTATCCATAATAATGGTATGCAGATAGAAATAAACACAATCTATTCAATCATTGAAGACCAATTCCCCAAATATAAGGATTTAGTAATCAAGAAAGTTAAATTAAGTGGACACGATAATCAAACATTTCATTTAGGGAATGATTTTTCATTGCGTTTTCCCAGTCACATTAACTATTCAACTCAAGTTATAAAAGAACATACATTTTGCGCAAAACTTCAAAAACAAATACCTTTTCAAATTACTCAACCTATCGCTTTAGGACATCCATCCGATCTTTTCCCCTATCATTTCTCTATCAATCGATGGATTGAAGGTGAAGTTGTAACTCAGGCAAATATTGATAATAAAGCTCAACTCGCTAATGACCTTGCATGTTTCTTAATCAATCTACAAAACTGTGAAACTGATAATGGACCAACGCCAGGATTACATAATTTTTATCGTGGTGGTGATTTATCTGTTTATCACGAAGAAACACTTAAAGCGATTGATAATCAAGACTTATTCGATAAAAATAAATGCTTAGAATATTGGTTATTAGGTGTAAATTCAATATTTAATAAAAAAGCAGTTTGGATACATGGAGATGTAGCAGTAGGAAACTTACTAATTAAAGATGGAAAATTGAGTGCAGTTATTGATTTTGGGAATATGGCGGTTGGAGATCCGTCATGCGATTATGTCATGGCATGGACATACTTTGATCATATTTCTCGTCAGACGTTTATAAATTCACTACAGCTTGATAAAGATACACTATATCGAGCTCGTGCTTGGGCATTATGGAAAGCACTCATATCTTTACATGATTCAACACGAAGAGACGACGCTATTTATACAATAAACGAAATATTTAAGGAGGACATATGACGCAATTCATCACAAAAACACTAATATCTGCAGTTATCATCGCGATAATATCAACCATAAGTAAGAAATATCCCGGAATTGGTGGTTTAATCGCTTCTATTCCATTAACTTCATTAATTGCGATGATTTGGCTCTACCAAGAGACTCAAGATACGCAAAAAGTTATCACTCTGTCCAATTCTATATTCTTGATGATATTCCCTTCGCTAATATTCTTTCTAGTACTACCAATATTACTCAAACGCATAAACTTTTATCCAGCAATTTTATTATCTAGTCTAATTCTATTAATAACATATGGATTGTATTATCAGATATTGACACTTTTAAAAATAAAAATCTAAGGAGATAAAATGAAAGAACTTGTTCTATATATTGCGCAGAGTCTAGATGGCTATATCGCAAGAACCGATGAATCAATTGATTGGTTACTTTTATTCGATGATGAAAGTACTGCAGAACGTTATAATAAATTTATAGATACCGTAGATACAATCGTAATGGGATACTCTACATATCGCCAAGTTATTGAAGAATTATCGGTTGATAATTGGCCATATTCTAATCAAAACGTCTATGTTGTGACGCATCGAGAATTAACCAATCCGTATGGTGTGCATTTTGTTCAAGGAGATCTAACTGAGCTTATAAATTCATTGAAACAATCATCTCAAAAAAACATTTGGTTAGTAGGTGGATCTAAAATTATTGAACAATGCATGCAAGCAAAATTGATTGATCGATACATAATTACAATAATTCCTACACTATTAAGTGATGGAATCCCACTTTTTGCGAAATCAATTAAATCGACTCCTTTAAAGCAAATTAGTACTGTACAACTCAAAAATTGCGTTGAATGTGAGTATATCAACCTATAAATTAACGATTCTTTAACGGATGTGATATTATAATTAACGTGATTACAGTTATCATAAAGTTGATAGGAGCTTATGTCAGAAAACAAAAAACCCATAGAAACTAAAAAATTAAGCGTTTTTTCCAAGATGAAAACAAAATGGATTAAATACTATAAGGATAGTTTCCCAAAAGAAATGAAGCATAGAAAAGCTAGGATTATTGCGACTTGGACAATCGTTGCCTTAATGATTTTAAGTATAATTGGTGGTGCGATTAGCGTAACTTATATACAAAACATCGCTAATCAGTCTCCTGAGTTAAATCCAGACGATTTCACTGCAGCGCAAAGTTCAAAAATCTATGATTCAGAAGGAAATATTATCGCGAATATAGGTTTACAAATTCGTGAGAACATTGAATATGATGATTTACCTCAAAGTGTTATTGATGCGTTTGTCGCAATTGAGGATTCACGCTTCTTTGAGCATAATGGTTTTGATATTCCACGATTTACAAAGGCAATCTTTGAGAACTTAAAAACTTTGAGTTTCTCACAAGGTGGTTCGACCTTTACGATGCAACTTGTTAAAGGAACTTATTTTGAAACAGAAGAAGCAACTGCAGTCCGATCTGGATTAGCAGGTGTTAATCGTAAAATCCAAGAAATCAAAGTTGCGCTTCAAGCAGAAAATGTAATAAGTAAAAAAGAAATATTAACGTTCTATCTTAATAAAATAAATTATGGTGTTCCGAAGAATAGACGTGGTATTCAAACTGCTGCACAATATTACTTTGGCAAAGATATCAGTGAAGTAAGTTTATTGGAAGCAGCTGTTTTAGCTGGTGTTATTAATGCGCCTAACTTATACAGTCCAATCAACAACTTAGAATTATCTGAAAAACGTGCGCATACTGTTTTAGATTTAATGGTATATCACGGATATATCACAAAATCCGAAGCTGAATTGGCTAAATCTGTTCCACTCGAAAATTTACTCGTTGGAGAGTTGAGTTCTAATTCCGCAAATATCGCTCATCAAGCCTATGTGGATGCGGTTGTGGATGAAGTTATCGCATTAACAGGCCAAGATCCTGTAATGGTACCAATGCGTATATATACGGCAATGGATTCTAAACTTCAAAACAAATTTGAACAAATCCAAAATGGTGAAGACACCAACGTCTTATGGCCAAATGATATTATCCAAACCGCAATGGTCACAATCGATAATAAAACTGGGCAAATTCTTGCGATTGGTGGCGGCCGATTCTATGAAGGTGAGCGCTTATTTAATCGCGTTACTGACATGAAACGTCAGCCAGGTTCTTCCGCAAAACTTATATTAACCTATCCATTAGCATTTGAAGAATTAGGTTGGTCAACTGCACATACATTAGAAGATAAACCTATTCGTTATGCTGGTGTAAAAGATGTTGTTATTAAAAACTTCGATAGTGTCTATCGTGGAAATGTGACAATCGATTATGCAATTGGTGTATCGCTTAATATTCCAGCCATTGAAACAATGGGAGCTGTTGTTAATGAAATGGGAATCGCAAAGGTTGTTACATATTTAAATAATCTTGGATTCGATAATGTAAATAATAATAACTTTGACTTAGGATTTGGTATTGGTGGATCCAATTTCACCGCTTCACCTCTTCAAATGGCAGGTGCATATAGTGCAATGCTAAGTAAAGGTGAATATACTACTCCACATACAGTATTAAAAATTGAATTTATCGATGGATCTGATGATATCGTTCCAGAATATACCTCAAAAGAAGTATTATCAGAAGATGCTGCATACATGACTTCCGCTATGATGGCTCAGAATGTATCTGGTCCATATCGTAACTTTATGCAAATCTTACAACGTGGTTATGAAGTATACGCAAAAACTGGAACTTCAGATTGGGGTGAAACCGGTGTCGAATATGGTATACCAGCTGGTTCCGCTAAAGATAAATGGATGATTGCTGGAACAAGTGAATTTACTACTGCAGTTTGGGTTGGTTATGATAAAGCCGAGGCAAATCAAATTTCTCATATTACACAATCTGTAATCAATATGAACTTACCAGGTAAGATTAATAACTCTATTCTAAACTCACTTTACGAAGATCGTGCAAATCCAACTAATATTTCACGCCCAGATGGTGTCGTAGATGTAACGATTGTTAGAAATGTATTCCCTTATGTCGCACCTAGTCCATACGCTAATTCTTCCTTAATAGCGTCTGGCTTAATAAAGAAAGAATATGCAGGATTATCTGAAGCAAGTTATCCAATCGCAATTTCACAACCCTTCGCTATCGCTAATGGAAGTGTAGTAAGTGGACAATTGGTTGGGTATGATCCTTACAATGGTTACTTAATGTATGAACTTGTATCTGGTCCGAGCCATGGTAGTCTAGATATATTCGACCCTTATACCGGTTTCTTCCAATATACGCATTCAGGTGATTCTGAGAATGATAATTTTACATTCAAAGTGAATAATGGTGGAGTATCAAACTCTGCGACTGTTAGTATCGCAATCACAAATCCAAAAATAGAAGAATAAAATAAACCCACAAATAAATTGTGGGTTTTCTTTTAACAATGTGCTCCGCCAGGGATATCCATTAATTTTAATTCATTTTTTAAGTATAAGTTTAACGCATCTTCTAATAATATTGGTTCACTTGTATAAACCTCAATACCATTTTCATGTAATAAGTCATATGCAGTTAATCCTAATCCTTTAATAACTAAGGCATTAACCCCTAAGCTCTTTAAATAAGCTGGTCTTAATTTATGTGTATCAGTATCATTGAAGATATATTCTTTTGACTTAACTTCCCCATCCACAATTTCCACAAGCATAAAATCATTACATGATCCAAAGAATTCATGTACAAATTCGTTATTTTTCGCAATCGCTAATTTCATAGTATCCTCCATAGAAATTTATTATACCTTAATGACCTTGCAAAATCTTGTTTGATTATCTATTCTTATAAGAGTAACCTTATGAAACTATCTAACATCACTCGTCAAAGAATACTATTATCCATTATCTATCTATCGTTTATTAGTCTAGGATTACCAGATGGTGCACTCGGTATTAGTTGGCCATTAATGCGTCTAGACTTTAATCAACCGATAGAAGCAGCTGGATTAATCATCCTAATCACATTACCACTTTCCGCTTTTTCAAGTATTTATAGCCATAAATTATCTGATAAACTTGGCATTGGAAAAGTTACTTTTCTAAGTGCACTTCTAACCGCTAGTTCTTTATTAGGAATTGCGTTTAGTAAAAACTATACAATGTTAGTTTTCTTTAGTATTGGTCTAGGACTTGGACAAGGTGCTGTCGATTCATTGCTTAATACGTATGTTGCTAAACATTATACATCTCGTCATATGACATGGCTTCATGGATGTTGGGGTGTAGGTGCTACATTAGGTCCTACAATAATGACAAGTGTTTTACGACTTAATTATAATTGGTCTATCGCATATATAAGTTTGAGTTCACTTCAATACATTATTTCATTTATCCTATTCCTAAGTTTAGGTTTCTGGTTAAAAGATCAAATCAGTACAACTCATCATAAAACAAACGCAAAATTTGAACCAAGAATGTTATTTGGCATGGCACTATTCTTTTTATACTCTGGAATTGAACTAAGCATTGGTTTATGGTCTAACTCATATTTAATCGAAGTACTTAACTTATTCCCTTCTACATCAGGTTTCTATGTCGCAAGTTATTATGGCGCAATAATGTCTGGAAGATTCTTATCAGGCATAATTTCAAATCGTTTAGGTAATCGATGGATGATACGTTTAGGTCTATCTCTAGCAACATTCGGTGGTTTAGTATTATTCATATTCAAGGAACCTCTATTTGTAAGAATTGGGTTAATCTTAATCGGTTTAGGTCTAGCACCTTTATACCCTTCTATGATGCACGAAACACCACGACGCTTTAATTCAGCCCAAGCGAATTTCTTAATCAGTTATCAGGTTGGGATTGCATATGTAGGTGGAACGCTCGTATCAACAAGTCTTGGCTACTTATTCTCATCATTCACAATTTCTATTCTCTTCCCTATTATTCTTATGTTATTAACATTAATGTTAATCATTAGTGAGATCTATAATCGATTAACCCCAATAAAAATGGATGCCTAAGCATCCACCTTTTTTTGTCCAGCATATATCAACGATTTATTAAACAATAAACCAACCGTAATTATTATCATCATAATACCTGAGAAGATTATTATATAATCGATATCCCAAACATCAGCTAAAGGTCCAAATACTAACATACCAATTGGCATCATAGAACTCGATATCATACCCATTACACTAAATACACGTCCAAGATATTCTGGTTCAACTTTTTCTTGAATCATGACATAAGCTGGAGAATTATAATATGGAAGACTTAATCCAATTAGAAACATCGCGAGTAAGTAGTACGCAAAGTTAAGCGTTAACGATAACGCAATCGATGCGATTCCCATCACAACCAATGATACAGCCATGGTATGAATTCGATTCTTTAAACCTTCCCACATTGCGATACTGAAACCTCCAAGCATCATTCCGGACGCAAACGCAACTTCAATCATCGATAAACGCCATTCATCAGGTCCAAAATTAAACACTGTTTGAAGGGGTGACAGAAATGCCATTGGGGCTACAAAGAATAATACAAGTGCTGTAAAGGTAAAGAATGGAATCAAAAAATGATGTTGCTTAATATAATCAATTCCCATCTTTATATCATTAAAGTACTCAACTTTACCCTCATGTTTTGGGGTTAGTTGAACATGCTTAACTTTAAAGATTAATGTTAAAATTCCTAACACCGCGGTAATCGCATCAATAAAGAATATTGTAAATAACGGAACTGTCGCAAGTAAAGCTGCACTCAATACAGGAGATATTATCATCATGGATGATTGAATACCGTTATTAACACCCTGTACTTTCATTAGTTTATCTTCTGGAATCAATTCTGGTATAAATGATTGTACAGCTGGTGTATGAACCGCATTACCAAGTGATCTAAATGCCGATATGATTAACAATAATGTGACTGAACCATATCCAAAATAGAATGCTAAAGCTGCAAATAACGTAATAATAGCGATTGATGTATCCGCTAAAACAATAATCTTCTTACGATTAAAACGATCGACCCAAACTCCTGCAAACGGACTTAAAAATAAACTCGGGATAAAACCAGCTAGAATAGACAATGTCATAATCAAGCCAGATTTTGTTGTTAAGGTAATATGCCACATAATAGCGTATTGAACTAACATGGACCCAAAAAGCGAAATACTTTGACCACCAATAAAATACGCTATGTTTTTCTTCCAATTTTTCATAGTGCTATTATATTAAATTATGATGAGAATTACTTCTATTTCGCTTCTGTTCTTATCTGACATTTAGGACAATAGTAAATACTACCTCCTAAATAATTCTCTTTTATAATTGATGAACCACATTCAGGACATCCATCCTTAATCCCCGATTGACTCATACTCGTAATATAGCCGCCCTTATCACCAAACAAATCACGTTCTGTATCTCTACCACCAAGTTTAACGATTTCTTCTGTGATATTTTTCAAGGAATCATATAGATTTTTTATTTGAACTGATGATAACTGTCTTAATTTTGTCTTGGGATGTAAATGCGCTTTCCATAAAACATCTTGACATAACCCATTCCCAAAACCAGGAATACGTTGTTCAGTTGCCAAGAATGCTTTTAAACTTAAACCTTCGTTATTTTCACTAACTAGTTTTACAAAATAATCTAACGTAAAACTTTCGCTAAATATACTTGGCTTTTTCTTCGCAATAAAATAATAAGGATTATCAAAGACATCGGTATAACACCATATACCGCCATACATACGTACAGAAACAATGAAATAACTATGATCATTAAACTCAAGTAACAATTGATGTTTTAAATCATCATTTAACGATGTTGTTAAACTCAACTGAACTCCATCCGTAAAAACAAGATGACAATCTTCACAATCAACTTCTAACATACCTCCATACGATTTAGCATACTTAAAAGAACGATTAACTAACATCGATTCATATAGGATAGGATCACCATTAAACCAAGCCCATTTATGTGGATTCTGGTTCACTATAACTTTTATAATTTTCTTATTTAAACATGATTGGTTAATTTGGCGGGATAAAACTAATGCTTCCGTTAGTTCAATCATAAATATCCCTCTTTTTTAATTATTATAACATTTCACAAAAAGGTGTTGACAACATTCTACTATTGTATTATTGTATTAAGTGTCTAATACAATAATACAGAAAGGAGATTTATGGATCAATTCCAATCTACTCAACCAATCTATCTTCAAATTATGGAGAGGATTAAAAAAGAAATTGTTTCTGAGGTATTACTTCCTAAACAACAACTTCCAACTGTACGTGATTTAGCGATTCAGTATCAAGTGAATCCAAATACTGTACAAAGAGCATTAAGTGAATTAGAGCGACTCGATTTGGTTAAAAGCGATCGGACGGTTGGTCGATTTGTCTCAGATGATTTAGAACTTATTCAAAGTTTAAGAAAACAAATGATTATGGATAAAGTCGAAACCTTCGTAGATGAAATCAATCAACTCAAAGTTACTCAAGAAGAAAGTATGAACTATATAAATCAAGCATTTAGGGAAAGGAATAACAAATGATTGAACTAAAAAACGTTAGTAAACGCTACAAGCAAACTGAGGCATTAAAGAATGTTTCATTAAGCTTAAAACCAGGTCAAATTGTTGGGATATTAGGACCAAATGGTTCAGGTAAAACAACATTAATAAAGATATTAAATGGATTATTAAGAGACTATAGTGGTGAAGTGTTAATTGAAAATCAGGGTGTTGGCGTACATAGTAAGAGTTTAATTTCTTATTTACCTGATCAAACATATTTGGCAGACTGGATGACAGGTGAAAAAGCGATTACATTATTTAAGGATATGTATGTGGATTTTGATGAAACGAGAATGCGTGATTTGTTATCAAAATTGAAACTTGATTCTAAACAATCCATTAAGACAATGTCTAAAGGAATGAAAGAACGTTTCCAATTAGCTCTAGTTATGTCACGTAAAGCTAAGATATACATTCTTGATGAACCGATTGGTGGTGTAGATCCAGCAGCACGTGAATTAATCTTGAATACAATTCTTGATAACTATGCGTCTGACTCACTTGTAATTATATCTACACATATTATTTCCGAGATTGAACAAATCTTCGATACAGTAGTATTTCTAAAAGATGGTGAAGTTGTATTATGCGATGATGTTGATCAAATCCGTTCAACACACAATAAGTCAATTGATGAATTATTTAAGGAGGTCTTCAAATGTTAATTAAATTAATCAAGAATGATATTAAATCAAGTTACCGTGAGTTGTTTCCTCTATATGCAGGATTATGCTTATTTGCGATAATAGCCGCAATTTCTGTTAACCCAGAAAGAGAATGGTTATCAGTTGTGACTGTATTACCTTTCTTTGCACTATTTATTGCGACATCGGTTATCTTGACGCTTACAATTATTAAACTATTTACAAATCGATTATATTCTAAAGAAGGTTATTTAACCTTTACCCTTCCAGTTTCAACATTTGAGACTTTCATATCTAAGATTGTGACTGCTGGTATTTGGGTACTACTCACTTTATTGGTTTATCTGATTGCGACTTCTTTATTTGCTGGTTTATGGACGTTACTAAATTGGGATTTAATAAAAGTTGAATTTGTTCGCTTTGAATATATTTGGAATCAAATCCCTTGGAATACGATTATTCCAGAAGCGATTAGATTATTATTGATTACATTCCCACAAACTCTTGTTAATATTCTATACGCTTGTTCATTGATTCTAATCACTGTCGTATTCGTAAATACGAGTTATGTATCAAACAAGAAATTATTAATTGGAATTATTGTTTATCTAGTACTTAACTTCATATTTAATAATATTAATACGAATGTACTTGCTGATTGGTTGTTATATAACGATAATTATGGCTTCGAAATCAATTGGTTAATGTATGGATTAGATTTACTCTACTTTGGATTGATAAGTGTTGGATTAATCGCTGGATCAATCTGGTTGAATGATCACAAATTAGAATTAGAATAAACTCCTTCGGGAGTTTTTTTTACACTTGTATTATATTTTTTTCACAAACTTAAGTATTTTTGTTAAATTTGTGTCAATTTTATATACATTTAGAACATATTGATTAATAAAATGTTGTATGTAAAAAAATGTTGGTTTATAATTCATTTACGGCTATAAGGGGAATTGTGTGGAAGCTCTACTTTGGGGATGTGTAGGATTTGGCGTATTATACCTCTTTGATTTTAACAAAGTAAAGAAGATTCATCCTTGGATAAATAGTTTATTCTCAGTCGGTGTGGCTTTACTTGTGTTTTCTACAGGCACAATATATTTCAACCAAACCTCCGATTTTGTTTTACCAAATAATTTAAATATTGTTTTTATCGTCTTATCATTTCTTAGCGCATGCATGATGTTTTATGCACTCTTTGGCGCACTTCCCTTCAAATCCACCTATGTTTCCGGTCAAGGCAATAAAGTCGTTGATACCGGTTTTTATGCATTGTGCAGACATCCTGGTGTTTGGGGATTCTTCTTCTCTTACTTCTTTCTATTTTTGGCTAGTGGGAAGTGGATGATGTTTTATGCAACGATTCTTTGGACAATAATGGATATTATCCATGTTTGGGTTCAAGATCGATATTTCTTTCCAAAAACACTTATTGGTTATACAGATTATCAAAAAACAACACCTTTCCTAATAATTAATAAGGAAAGTTTCCGACGCTTTCGTACTACATTACTAAAGGGGAACTAGCTAGTGAATTTTGATCAAATGCTTAAAACTAAAAGCAAAGAAGAAATATGGCAGCGTTACTGTAATTTTTTGGATATGAATTTACATGAGTTTATGGAAATTCAAAACCAATTATTAATGGAACAAATCGAACTATACGCTAACTGTGAACTTGGACAAAAGATTATGAAAGGCCAAAAGCCACGTAATCCTGATGAATTCAGACGTATCGTTCCTTTAACAGATTATGAAGACTATGCGGATTATTTACTTCCGAAAAATACAAAAGTATTACCAGCTGAACCTGTTGTTTGGATTCAGACTACTTGGGAAGGTGGTAAAGCTCCTGTTAAAGTAGCACCATATTCCGCAAGTATGATAGCGTCTCATCGTGAAATCGCGTTCACATGTATTATGTTGGCGACGAGTAAACGTAAAGGTCATTTTGATTTAAAATCGAATATGAATTTTCTAAATGGAATGGCTCCCCTACCTTATATTACTGGTTTATTACCTTATACTTTACAAGGTGAATATACAGTAAACTTCATGCCTGGTATTGATGCAGGTAATAAAATGTCTTTTGGCGATCGTAATAAAGTTGGCTTTAAGATGGGGATTCAAAAAGGCATTGGATTATTCTATGGTTTAAGTAGTGTTATCTTACGTATGAGTGAAAACTTTGCGGAAGGTGGAACTTCATCAAATGGATTAAATCTATTATCATTTGATATTAAACAATTGGTTAAATTTGCACGTGCTAAAGTTCGTACAAGAATTGAAAAACGTCCAATGTATCCAAAAGATGTATTCGAACTTAAAGGATTTGTATGTGCAGGTACTGATACTGCTCATTTCAAAGATAAAATTGAAGAATATTGGGGAGTTAGACCTCTTGAAATATTTGGTGGTACTGAGGCAACGTGTATCGGGACTGAATCTTGGAGTAAGAGTGGATTAATTTTCTTCCCTGAAGTTTGTTTCTATGAATTTATTCCTATGGAAGAGTTCTATAAAAACTTACAAGATCCAACGTATGTACCTAAAACATATTTGATGAACGAGTTAAAACCGGATCATTATTATGAAATTGTTATTACCACACTTAAAGGTGGTGCATTTGCACGTTATAGAATTGGTGATGTATTTAAGTGTATAAGCTTAAAACGTAAACAAGATGGTATAAATCTACCTCATTTTGAATACATTGATCGCGTTGATCCTGTTATAGACTTAGCTGGATTTACACGTATTACTGAAGGTACGATTAATGAAGTTATTAAACTATCGAAGTTAAACATTGAAGATTGGTTCGCATGTAAACGATATAATGATCAAAAGAGACCTTATATGGCTTTATATATCGAATTGAATTTAAAAGATAATAGTTTAGGATTAGAAGATCCTGAACTAATCAAGGAACATTTAGAAGTTTACTTTAAATACCTAGATGATGACTATAAGAGTTTAAAGAAAATGTTAGGAATTGAACCGTTAGAAGTAGTTGTTCTACCAAATGGTTCGATTAAAAACTATACACAAAGTATTAAGCATAAGATGGCTAGAGTAAATCCTTCACATTTCGATGTGACTGAAGTACTTAAGACTAGCAATTTAAAAGGGAAAGCGTAAGGAGAAGAGATGGTAATTCATAACCTTATCTATTGGGGATTACCGACACTTGCATTGGTTATTAACGCAATGCTCTTTTTCATGCTCGCTATTTCCAAAAAAGATAAGTTAATCGTTTCATTTATGTTGTATGTCGCAGTAATGATATTCTGGGCGGCATCCTCACTCTTAATGAAAGCTGAATTCGCACCAAATGTATTGTTCTGGTCACGCGTAATGACCGCATGTATAACATTTGTTCCTTATTTCTCCTATATATTTATCAGTATATTCACATCCCAAGTTAAGAAACTACATGTATTAGGTTGGTCAATCGTTATAATTGGATTAATCGCTATGCATGCATTAGGTCTTACTGTTAGTTCTGCAGAGATTTTGACTTTAACCAATTCATCTGGTGAAGTTTATAAAGAAGTTTCCTATCAACTTGGTATATTGGCCTATCCTGCATTTGGAATCATGTTTATCTTGTTATCAAGTAGTTTATTAAAAATGCGTAATGCGTTTAAACATGGTGTGAAAAATACGAAGCGTTTATATCCTGTATTATTAGGATTATTCATTCTATATATTGGTTTCGCATTAAATGTACTACCCGCTGTTGGTAAATACCCTGTGGATTTTGCAGCAGGTATTATTACATCTTCCTTACTCATGTACGCGATTTATAAAGAACATGTTGTTGAGTTAAGAATTGTTGTAACGCGTACCTTAATCTTTACATTGATTATGACTGTATTATTTGGTGGTGTCGCATTACTCGTTAATGGATTGTTAGATTTCTTTGATCAATTCAATAATGGATTAAGTCGCGAAATATTCGTATTACTAACAAGCTTAATAACCATCATCATATTCCAACCATTATTCAGTTTAATCCATCGTTTAGTTGATAACTATTTCTATAAGAAAGAAAATCACCAGAACAATCTAATTAAAAACTTTACATTATCCGCATCGAATAACTTAAACTTAGAACATTTAGTTCAAGAACTATTAAAAGTTGTATATCAACTAACAAATAATGATGAAGTCGCAATATTCTTTAAGAATAGTCAAAATGATGATTATTCATACTACGCATCATGTAAGAAATTGAATCGTTTGAGTTTAAACATTCGTCAAAATCATCCATTTGTTCAATGGTTCTTACAGTTTAATGATGTTATTAAAGAAGAATATCTAGCTACACATCCAATCTTTAAAACATTATGGGAAAAAGAACGTCAAGATTTAGTCCTTATTCGATTTGAAGCTGCTGTTGCGCTTAAATATAACAACGAAATTATTGGGATGTTAATCATTTCATCAAAAGATTACGCTACTTTGTTAAGTAATGAAGATCTTAATGCAGTTTCGACACTATGTGCAACTGCCGCAATCGCTATGTCTAACGCACGTATGTTTGAGAAATTTCAACAAGATGCGATTATGGATAGTTTGACTGGTTTATACAATCATCGTTTCTTTATTGAACAGCTTCAAAAATTAACTAAAGATTTACGTTCACAGATGGTTTCACTCATAATGATCAATATCGATATGTTTGCGTTATTCAACGAAATATATGGACATTATGCAGGTGACTTAGTATTACAACGCGTTTCAGACGCAATACGTTTTGTGAATGGAGAAAAAGGTACAATTTGTCGATATGGTGGTGACGTGTTCGCTATCATTCTTCCATACGTAGATTCTAGAACTGCTTATGAATTATCCGAAAGAATTAGAGAACGTGTAGAAACAACTTCAATGGCTAAGGGTAATGAAATTACGCGTAATATTACAATTTCAACTGGTATCTGTTCTGCTCCTTCAATCGCAAGTGATGATAAAGATTTAGTTGCGAAAGCGACAGCCGCATTA
The DNA here is from genome assembly GCA_942492995.1 of uncultured Erysipelotrichaceae bacterium. Lineage (GTDB taxonomy): Bacteria > Bacillota_I > Bacilli_A > Erysipelotrichales > Erysipelotrichaceae > UBA2212. Next base: position 182,585 of record OW818653.1, on the reverse strand, counting down.
CGTTACGCTAAAATTACAGGTAAGAATAAATCCGTAATCTTCAATCCTGATATTCATGATCAAAAAGTTAATGATTCAGCTTCAGATGAAATGAATATGGCCACAATCTACGCATTAACTGCAGCGATTGATGCGAAAGACCATTATACATTTGGTCATAGTCAACGTGTTGCACAATATGCGACAGCGATTGCGAAAGAAGCAGGCGCTGAAAAAGATGAAGTTGAAATGATTCGTCAGGCTTCCCTCTTACATGATATTGGTAAGATTGGTATACCTGAACACATCTTAACGAAATTTACACGCTTAGACGATGAAGAATATGAAGTTATGAAAATGCATGTTGATATGTCGATCACAATCATTAAATACTTACCTTCATTTGGACATGTTATTCCAGCAGTAGTCGGACATCATGAACGATGGGATGGAAGTGGATATCCACGTCGTATTAAAGGTGAAAATATACCATTTGCGGCTCGTTGTATCGCAGTAGCAGACGCATTTGACGCAATTACATCTAATCGACACTATAAGACGCATTTAAGTATAGATTACGCACTAGATGAAATTGAAGGCAATGCAGGTAAACAATTCGATCCAATTCTTGCTAAGATATTTGTTAAATTAGTTCGAAGTGGTGAATTAATTATCGAACCTTCACGTAGTACCGCAAGTCCTGCACCATTGAATTTATATCAATAAAAGAATAACCCTCTTGGATTATTCTTTTTTTATGTCATAATAGGATAGATTATGGAAAACCAAGTACGATTAAACAATTATATTAGCGCAACAGGATTATGTTCGCGACGCGAAGCTGATACTCTTATTGAAGAAAAACGAGTAAAAGTAAATGGTGTCGTGGCGGTTTTAGGTATGCGTGTGAATGAAGATGATGAAGTTAGTGTGGACGATAAAGTATTAAAAGCGAAACAGAAATTTGTGACACTCGCATACTATAAGCCAGCTGGAATTACGTGTACAAGTGAACCGGATGTTAAAGACAACATTATTGATGCGGTGAATTACCCAGAAAGAGTCTTCCCAATTGGTCGTTTAGATAAGGAAAGTGAAGGACTTATTCTCTTAACCAATGATGGAAGTATCGTAAACCAAATATTAAGAACAGAAAATGAACATGAAAAGGAATATGTTGTCTATGTTCATAAACCAATCGATCGTGAATTTAAATACGCTATGGAACAAGGGGTAGAAATATTCAACCCTGTTAAAAACGAAATGACTGTTACAAATCCTTGTACCGTTAAAATTATTGGTGAAAAGAATTTTAAAATAACACTTAAACAAGGATTAAATCGACAAATACGTCGTATGTGTTCTGAGTTAGGATTTAAAGTAGTTTATCTAAAAAGAATACGTATTATGAATCTTACATTAGATAATCTAAATAAAGGTCAGTATCGTATTCTAAGTGATGATGAATATAATGACTTAATTAAACAACTTTAGGTTGTTTTTTTATTGAACACAAAAATAGAATAATGCTTAATGGAATCATAATATAGTTTGCATATGCACCTGGTGCTGTATGTGTCGTAACAATCGGTTTAATCTGACCAATTAGAATTCTTAATGCATATTCAAGTGTTAAACTTAATAACATTAATGGAACTAAATTTGGTTTTATAAAAAGTACATACATATAAAATAAACCAATTATTAGTTGAGATATACCCCACATTGCGAACATAAATATTATCGTTTGACTCGCTTCACTTGGATACAAATCTAAAGGAATACCCGCAATACTATTAGCACCACCATCCACGCTTAAAATATGAATTAGACTTCTAATGATTGTTATTGAGCTTAATATAAAGAAAATAACCTTTATCCATTTTTTGTGATTAAATTTAAACATTTTTCTCCTTAATAAAAACACGGAAATCCGTGTTATTTAGCTCTATTTTTTGAAACTGCGATAAGAATTTCACGTGTTAACTTACAAGCAAGTGCTGTACTAGCGCCTGATTGATCGTATATTGGTGATAATTCATTCACATCTATTCCAACTACATTTAAATGACTCATTGCGAGTACTGCATTTAATAATTGTGTAAAGTTAATTCCACCTGCTTCAGGTGTACCTGTACCCGGGAAATTGGAAGGGTCTAATACATCTAGATCGATCGTAATATACACTGGTTTCCCTTGTAATTGCGGCAAGATATCAACTAATGTATCACATGAACTCTTTTCGATATAACTATGTTCTTGTGCAAACACGAATTCTTCACGAGCTCCAGAACGTAAACCAAAGTGGAAAATTTTGTGATCTCCAACCAAGTCGTAACAACGTTTTAACACAGTCGCATGTGAATAATATTCGCCATAGTAAGTATCTCTTAAATCAGTATGTGCATCAAAATGAATAATATGTAAATCAGGGTGTTCTTCAAATACTGCATGAACACTTCCATAGGTTACAGTATGTTCGCCACCAATCATAAAAGGAATCTTCTTATCCTTTACAATGACCTTAGCACGCTCATAAATCGCTTCTAACGCACGTTCTGCACTTCCGAATGGGAGAATTAGGTCTCCACTATCACATACACTACACGCCTCTAATCCATAATCTGAATATGGGCTATATAATTCTAAGCCAATGGATTCAGTACGAATCGCCGAACTCGCAAAACGCGTTCCTGGACGATATGAAGTTGTGGAATCAAACGGTGCCCCAAATAAGACAATCTCCGCATCATCGTATTCACTTACACAACCAACAAATGTTTGAACATTCTTATTTAATGTCATAATCTAATAGCTCCTTTACGTAATTTGGTAAGGCAAAACAGCCTTTATGTAATTCGGTATTATAATACCGCGTTTTTAAGCCTAACTGATTAAACTCATCTTCTTTCAAATCCTTAACCGGATCATACTTCTTACTCGCGAAACCAAACAACCAATATCCTGAAGAGAACGTAGGAATATGTGCTTGATACATTCTAACAATCGGAAACTTTTCTTTAATTCTTTTATGTGATTTCTGAATCGCCTTAACATTAAAGTCATAATAAGGACTCTCATGTTGATTGACTAGAATTCCATCATCCTTCAGCGCATTATAACAATTCCCATAAAATTCACGTGTAAATAAGCCCTCACCAGGTCCAATTGGATCAGTTGAATCAACCAAAACTAAATCATACGCTTTCTTATTCGAACGAACAAACTTCAATCCATCTTCATAATAAATGGTAACTCTAGGATCATTTAAAGCATACGAAGTACTTGTAAAATGTTCTCGACAAACCTTAACAACTTCTTCATCAATTTCAACCATATCAATCTGTTCAATTCTAGGATAACGCGTCAATTCACGAATTGTACCACCGTCTCCTGCCCCAATAACTAACACTTTTTTAATATTTGGATTAACTGCCATAGGCACATGAACTAACATATCATGATAAATAAACTCATCTTTTTCGGTCATCGTCACATTACCATCTAAAACAAGCATTTTACCAAATTCAGGCGTATCGAATACATCAATACGTTGAATATCAGTCGTAACACTCGCTAATTGACGATCTGTACGAATCGAGAAACGAACATTATCACTATGTTCTTCAGTAAACCAATATTCCATTTAATCCTCCAAGACATTGATATATTCAATGTTCACATCTTCAATACCTGTCAAGAAACTTCCAACTTCCTTCGCATACATAATATAATCAATCGCAACCTGCGTAATTTCTTCACCTGGCGCAATAATAGGAATACCTGGAGGATAGACCATAATTGATTCTCCACTGATACGATTTAGTGATTCAGTGAAACGAACAGGTTTCATTTTTGAGTAATACGCAGTTTGAGGTGATACTTTAACCACAGGATTAATGTAGTCAAATGGAATCATCGATTTATCTTCAGTACCATAGGTATCTTTAATATCCTGTAAAGCAGAAATTAATCGTTCGATTTGAGCTTTTGAATCCCCAATCCCAATAATCGCTAAGATATTCCCTAAATCCCCTAATTCAACTTGAATATCATACTCATCACGTAAGATATCATATAACTCTGTACCAGCTAAACCAATTCCACGCGTATGAATGGTTAGTTTGGTCGGATCAAATGCATAGACACTATCATGATTAACAATATCTTCAGAGAATGCATAATACCCTTCTATATCCGATATTTCTTCACGCGCATATTTTGTAAGTTTTAAAACTTGTTCAAAAACACTTTCACCTTGTAAGGCTAAATATTTTCTTGATATATCAAGTGACGACAACAATAAATAAGAGCCACTCGTTGTTTGGGTTAAATTAATTACTTGACGAATTTCAGCCATACGAGCTTTATCTTTGATTAGTAAGATAGAACTCTGCGTTAAACTTCCGCCTGTTTTGTGCATACTAACTGCCGCCATATCAGCACCAGCATCCATAGCGCTAATTGGTAAACCTGATTTAAAGTAAAAATGTGTACCATGCGCCTCATCTGCACATACTTGCATACCATGTTTATGCGCTAATTCTACAATTCCCTTAAGATTACTACATATTCCATAATACGTAGGATTATTCACAAAGATCGCTTTCGCATCTGGATTTTCTAAGATAGCCTTTTCAACATTCGATAATTTCATACCTAGAGGTATTCCATATTTCGGATGAACATCTGGATTAACATAAACCGGAATCGCTCCAGTTAAGATTAATGCATAGATAACTGAACGATGTACATTACGAGGCAAGATAATCTTTTCATTCGCACGTGCTACAGCTAATACCATTGTTTGTACAGCAGAAGTCGTACCATTTAACATAAAGAACGCATGCCCCGCATGAAACGCATCAGCAGCTAATTCTTCAGCTTCTAAAATTACCCCACTTGGATGACATAAATTATCTAAATCTTTGCGTGAGTTAACATCATAACGTAAACATTTATCACCTAAAAATTCCCGCAACATCGGATTCCCTTTTCCTTGTTTATGGCCAGGTACATCGAATGCGACAGTTCGCTTGTATCCATGTGTCTCCATAGCTTCTGCTATTGGAGCGCGCGATTGATCCATCTTTAAATCTTTCATTATTCATTCCTATCTTATCGTTATTTGCATACACTATCAATCAAGATGATTGTTTACTAATGCGAAACAAATTATACAGTATTGTTATAATAATGCAATTATTTTTTTATGCTTTTTTATGTAATTTTCTTACAACATTTATGATAGAAAATTACATTGTAAAATCATGCCATATTTATGAATTTATATCACTTATTTACTTAATAATCTTAATAAAATAATAGTACTTTTAAACGAGTATATCCCTATCAAATAAATCATAGATTAAGGTATAATTATTCCAATAAGGAGTTATTATGGAAAATAATCAAGTATTAAAAAGAAACGAAATCCCAACTGAATTAACCTGGGACATTAGTACCGTATTTAAGAATACTGAATCATTTGAAATCGCATTTAAAGAATTAGAAGAATTACTACCAAAATCACAAACATTTCAAAACACCTTAGCATCCAACTCTACTACATTATTCAACGCATTAACATTCAGAAATACTGTATTACAAAAGATGGAACATCTTTATACCTATGCACATTTATTAAGTGATCAAGATACAAGTAATACAGATAATCAAGCTCTTCAAAGTAGAGCACGTACGCTATACAGTAAAGTTGCGAGTGCACTATCATTTTATGAAACTGAATTATTGGATACAGATGAAGCACTATTAAAAGAATTTCTACAATCTGATGAATTAAAACTTTATACACATGAATTCAATCTTATGTTTGAACGTAGAAAATACATTCTAAGTGAAAAAGAAGAATTGTTGCTTGCGAAAGCTTCAGATGTATTTGGTGGAAGTAGTACAACATTTTCTGTTTTAAACAATGCGGACTTAAAATTCAAACCAATTGAAACTGAAACAGGAGAAACCTATCCGTTATCACATGGAAGATATGGTTTATATCTTGAAAGTTCAGATCGTAATATTCGTGAAAAAGCGTTTAAGAATATGTACGCAAGTTATATGGACTTAAAGAATACATTTGCGTCCACCTTATCAAATACCGTTAAACATCATAATTTTAATGCGGATATTCGTGGTTTCAAAAATAGTCGTGAAGCTGCTTTATTCTCTAATCATATTCCAGAATCAGTTTATGACGCATTAGTTGAAGCGATTAATCAACGTTTAAATTTATTACATAAATATGTTGATTTACGTAAACACGTTCTTAAACTAGATAATGTTAAAATGTATGACTTATATGTACCAATGGTAGAAGATGTAGAATTTAAATTCACTTACCAGGAAGCACAGGATATCATTTTAGAAGCACTTTCTGTATTAGGTGATGATTATGTCTCTGTACTCAAAAAAGCCTTCAGTGAACGTTGGATTGATGTATTAGAGAACGAAGGTAAACGTAGTGGTGCTTATTCGAGTGGATGTTATACGACAAATCCATTTATCTTACTTAATTGGCAAGATAATCTCGATAATGTATACACATTAGCTCATGAATTAGGACATAGTCTACATTCATACTATTCACGTCTAAACCAAGATTTCATTTATGGTGATTATTCCATATTTGTCGCAGAAGTCGCATCCACAACAAACGAGAATCTATTAACAGCATATCTTCTAAAGAAATACACGGATCCTAAAATTCAAGCATACATTATCAATCATTTCTTAGACGGTGTTAAAGGTACAGTCTATCGCCAAACCCAATTCGCAGAATTCGAACATTTCATACATACATCATTACAGGACGGTATCGCATTAACCAGTGAATTCTTAAGTGAAAACTATGATCGTATCAACCGTAAATATTATGGTGAAAACATGGTATATGATGAAGAAATCAAATACGAATGGGCTAGAATTCCACATTTCTATTACAACTATTATGTATACCAATACGCAACAGGATTTAGTGCCGCATCCGCATTAAGTTATAAGATACTAAATGAAGGTGAATCTGCTGTAAAGAATTACTTAAAGTTCTTATCCGCTGGCTCAAGCGTTACCCCAATCAATGCCTTGTTAATCGCTGGTGTCGATATGCGAAGTAATCAAGCCACACTCGATGCCCTCAAATTATTCGAAATACGTTTAGATGAATTAGAAAAACTACTACTAAAACAGTAAAACGGACATTGTCCGTTTTCTTTTACTCTGCAAGGAGTTTAATGGCTTTGTATTCACTTAAATCTGTATACAATTCACTCTTATATGGATTACGTTTAGTCTTAGTGTATTTAAGTATCATATAAACAAATACTGCTAAATTAACCGCTAAGGATAAAGCCCCAAGAATGGTATAGATGGTAGGATTATAACTCGACGCAACCATGTATTTACCCGTATCCTGAAATAATGGGAACGTTTGAGCAAACATACACCAAATCGCAAGAGTTGCGGCACGATGTTGAAGCCATGCGCCTTTGCCTAAAGTAAATGCACATAATGTTGGCGCAACTAATAACGCTAATCCTGCATACCAAGAATGTGATGGAATACAGTTATACGTGTACACAAAGTTCCAAACATCATACGCAATTATCCAGAACCACAACATATCTGGCCATAACATATCACGACTCTTATCTTTTTGTGTTTGTCTACGAATTACGATGCCAAACCAACCTGTAATCGTAATAATATTCAAGATTCCAGCAAGTGCATTCATGTAATTCCATGGACCACCCAATACACCCATGATTTCGCCTTCAATCGCACCTGAATTAATCATCCAGAATGCAGATCCTACTTCTATATCACGCGCTACAGCTTCAAGGATATTAATTGCTAAAATTAATGGTGGGAAACATAATGCGACTTTATTTGTCGCAAGTCTCCATATAACATTCCCAGATTTATCCTTCTTTTCATAATGACGAATTAACCAGAAACCAATTGATCCTGCCGTCGCAGAATATACTTTTGCAAGGTGGAACCAATCGGTATAGGTTGTTTCTTTCATAACCGTAAACCAGATTACAGTTAGTACAACAGGTAGAATCACAAAACTCACAAAACCTGCCCATTTAAATCTACGTGTTACTTCATTGAATACAAACAAACTAACTAATACAACCAGTAACATACTAAACGCTGCTAGAAAGCTCCCACCTTCTAATGTGTTAAATACAAACATGCATTCCTCCTATAGACTTTTGTCTATATCCCTAAGGTAATCATGAGAACACCGCAAACAGTAATTGCCAAACCTGCTAGTGTCTCTCCATACTTTTCTAAATGCTTAATCTTGATGAAATCCAAACCTTTTATGCCTAATACCGTAAGTCCCAACATGACACTTATTGTGCTAATTGAAAACACCAAGGTAACACTAATTAGCGCAAACACATTAAGTGTTGAAGCTGGATACATTAATAAAGGAATCAAAGGTTCACATGGACCTAAAACAAATAAAATGAATAAACCCCATACGACATTTGTTTTCTTCTTATCATGAACATGTTCTTCAATACTCTTCGTATCATGATGATCATGGACCAGTTCATGTCCATCAATCATATGTTTATGCGTTCGATTCTTATATAAGTTATGTAAAGCATAAACGGTATAACCCAATCCAAACGCAATGATAAAATACGTTGCGAGTGTTCCTCGTATATCTTCAATACCAACAAGTGTCATTAAACTTGAACTTATTGCTAAACCGATAAATCCAAGAATCACTGAACTTAAAACATGCCCAATACCACATACAAACACAATTCCACATGTTTTCTTTATAGACCAATTATTAGCCTTAGATAACACGACAAACGGTAAGTAATGGTCCACACCAATTAATGTATGAACTGTCCCGATAAAGAGTGCAGTAGATAATAAATAGGTTAGTTCATTCATAACTTCTCCTTAACACGCTACTATTTCTTTAATTAGGAACTCTTTCCCACTTAAGAGTTCCCAATCATTCCCTTTACAACATTCACACAATCCATCATTTTCTACTAATTTAAATACTTTCTGACATGGTCGACATAAAGCAGTCGCAGTCAATATTTCAATTCTCAATTTTGTCTTCTCGAACTGTGTTCCATCTACCGCTACTTCGAAACAATCCTCGATGTACTTTGGCATCATCGACGATATTTCACCAATCTGTAATACAATCGTTTCAACTTCTTTGAGATTATTTTCTTTGACTACTCGATCCAACGCTTTAACAACCTCTATTACTACGCCTAATTCATGCATAATTAATCTTCTTTAGAAAAAGCGTTCTTTATATTTTTAGCGACAATCTTAATTTCACGCTTAACGATTTGTTTAAGTACAATTGGTTTTAACTCTTCATACCCTGCACCTTTTGAATCATAGGTACGCACAAGTTTAATCGCATCAAACTTACACTTCGTTGTACATTGTCCACATCCAACGCACATGTACTCATCGACAACGGTTGCCCCACACCCTAAACATCTTTCCGTTTCTTTCTTCATTTGTTCTTCGCTAAAGGTTAAACGTCCATCTTTAAATGCTTCAGAACCCGATGTTTTATAGTTATGTTTAACACTTTCGCGAGGTATACGATCATAGCCTTGTAAATCTAAATTCTCTTTATCAATCGCCACAAATTCACGACGATCACGACCTAACACTAAACTTTGTCCAGGTTGTACGAATCGATGAATTGAAATCGCAGCTTGTTTACCCGCCGCAATCGCATCAATCGCAAAGCGTGGTCCAGTATAACAATCACCACCCGTGAAGATATCTTTATGATTCGTTTGGTACGTAAATCCATCCGCACTCAATGTACGATTTGGATTAAATTCAACTTCAGTCCCATCTAATAAATTACCCCAATCAATCGCTTGTCCAACTGAGATTAGTACAGTTGAAGCTGGGATTATGATGGTATTTGTTTCATCATATTGAGGATTAAAACGTTTATTTTCATCCAATACTGAGATACATTTCTTAAACTCAACCCCAACTACTTTATTATTTTCAATTACGATGCGTTTAGGACCCCAAGAATTATTGAGATTTACTTTCTCATCCAATGCCTCATGAATTTCTTCTTCAAGAGCTGGCATCGTTTCACGACTCTCTAAACAAACCATATCTACTTTACTTGCACCAAGACGAACTGCTGTACGCGCCACATCGATTGCGACATTACCGCCACCAATGACAACGACATTACCTTCGATTTTATTTGATTTACCTAAATTCGTATTTCTTAAGAAATCAACACCAGATAATACATCAGGGTGTTCTTCCCCTTCGATGTTCAACTTACGACCTTTTTGTGCTCCAATAGCGACATAGAATGCCTTATACTCTTGGTTACGTAATTCATCTAAGCTAACATCTTTACCAACTTCAATACCTGTTTTAAATTCAACCCCAAGTTCTCTTAGAATATCAATTTCCGCATTCACAACATCCTTCTCTAATCGATAATTTGGAATACCTAGAGTTAACATTCCCCCAAGCTTTTCTTGTTTCTCAAATACCGTTACTTTATATCCATCAATCGCAAGATAGAATGCACATGATAATCCAGCAGGACCTGCCCCGATAATCGCAATCTTCTTACCATAATTATGTTTTTGTTTAGGGACATAACGATTTTCTAAACTTAAATCTTGGTCCGCAATGTATTTCTTAATTTCATCAATTGCGACAGCTTTATCAATCTCACAACGTGTACATGCGGATTCACATTTACGTGGGCAAATACGACCGCATACCGCTGGGAATGGATTTTCATGCTTAATAAGTTCTAACGCTTCTTTATATTTACCAAGTGATGCTAAACGAATATACCCTTGAACTGAAATATGCGCAGGACATTCCGTCTTACATGGACTTGTACCACTATCCACAACATCCTTACGATTTGTACGATAATCAGGATTGTACTTCTCAGGTCCCCACTTCATATCACGCGGTGTTTCAACCTTAGCTTGTTTTATTGGATTGATTGTGTAAAGTTTTTGACCTAATTTAGCCGCATTGGTTGGACAATTCTCAACACATTCACCACACGCAACACACTTCTCAGGATCTACGTGCGCAACGTAATTAGAACGTACCATGTCTGAGTTCTTGAACATTGACGCAATACGCATCGCATAACATGAACATCCGCAACAGTTACAAATCGCATGGGTTTTACCTGAACCATCAAGATTCGGTATTTGATGCATTAAACCATTTTCTTCTGCGCGTTTAATGATTTCGAGTGCTTCTTCACGTGTAATTTCTTTACCACGACCTGTACGAATATAGTATTCCGCCGCATGATCCATTTGAATACACATGTCTTCTTTTAAATGCCCACAGCCTTCGCCAATTGCCTCACGTGATGTACGACATGAACAATCTGACACTGAGAAAATATGCGCATCATTTAAGTATTTTGAAACTTCTTCATACGATGCACGACGCGTTTCACCTTGAATTGCAGTTTCAATTGGGATAACACGCATAACGCCAACCCCAACTGGAAATTTACCAACACTCATCGGTCCAACAACACGTCCATACTCTTCAAATGCACGTGCTATCTGAGGGTATTTACGAACATTATCTAAGTTATTACACATCATTTCCATAATGCCTGGAACCCATGTGTCATACCAATATTTATCTACACCTTCTTTTTTATTAACGAAACATACCCCTGCCATCGCAAGTTCCCAACAAAGCTTCTCTGTTAACTCAACAGATTTTCCACAACGTTTCGCTAATTCTTCTGCACTAAGTGCTTTTCTAAATTCCATTACTAATGCGACTTCAGCCATTTCATCACTTACAACAGGTTCCATAATGTAATAACGTGGATCACTTGCGGTAATTGCGCCTTTAGAACCCATCTTCTTATTACTTACTTTATTCGCAAACTCTAATACTTTTAACTTTACTTGTTTATTATCCATATTATTCCTTCCAGGTTCTCACTTCGTGTCGTAACCATTCCGCAAATTCATCCATTCCAACACCCGTTCTAGCTGATATAGGGATTATTTTTATATTAGGATTAATCTTTTTAACTCTTGATATACAAAGTTCTAAATCAAAATCAAACACATTTAATACGTCGATTTTATTAATTAATAGAACCTGACAAATTGAGAACATTAGTGGATACTTTAACGGCTTATCATCACCTTCTGGAACACTTAGAATCATCGCATTCTTACTCGCACCTGTATCAAACTCTGCAGGGCATACCAAATTTCCAACATTTTCTAAGATAACCAAATCACATTCATCAATACCCAATCCGTCTAGACCTTGTTTGGTCATATCCGCATCTAAATGACACATCCCACCGGTATGAAGTTGAATTACTTTCACACCAGTCTTCGCTATTGTATGTGCATCTACATCTGAATCGATATCCGCTTCCATGACGCCAATGCTAAATTCATCTTTTAATCGATTAATTGTTTGCGTTAAAGTAGTCGTTTTACCAGAACCTGGTGAGGACATTAAATTCAATAAAAATCGTTTATCTTTCTTTAATGATTCACGTAATAAATCTGCTTGTTTATTATTATTCTCAAATACACTTTCTTTAATCTCTAGAATTCTAAATTGCGTCATAATCACTCTTTCTGAGTCTTATCACTCTAATTGTGATAATATTAACATAACATTTGTTATGTTACAATATGTGATTTAATAAACAAGTAAATATTTTAATAAAATAGTGTTATATGTTACACTTTGAAAGAGGTTAAATATGATAGAAGAACTAATTATCGACAAAAAGAAACAACTCCTTGATGCGGCACTTCATGTGTTCGCAACCCAAGGTTTCGAAAAAGCGAGTATGCGTGAGATTGCGGCAAATGCTGGGCTTACGACTGGCGCTATTTATTATCATTATAAAAACAAAGATGATTTGTATTATGACGCAGTCAAAGAATCCGCTTATTTCGTACATAAATTATCTGAAAAAGATAAGGACAGTAAACTTAAGACTAATCAAGAAATGTTTGAAGAAATTAGTACGAATGTTCGAGATCGTATGTCAAAAGAAATCGAACAACGATTACTAATCCTGTTAACTGCATACGCAATTACTAAAGGTGGACGTATAAAAGAAAAGTATCGCTTAGATTATAATGAAATTATTGATAAAGTCGCAAAGCTCTATTTCTATGCGTTTGGGGTAGAAAACCAAGCTTGTCAAAAGCGTATAGCCGCAATACTTGTCGCAGCACTTGATGGCGTTGCCTTACAATATTCATTAGGTGTATTGGATATCAACGATGAAGTATTTAAAGATACATTCGTAAATTTCTTTGCGCTAAGTATACCTATCTATATCCAACAATATTCTAATCAGTAAGTACGTAAACCGTACTTTTTTAATAAAAAAACCGTTTATTCAACGGTTTCACCAAATAAGTCATATTCTTCTACACGATTAATTCTAACTGACACAAAACTACCTTTTTTAAGTAATTTAGATGAAGTAAAGATAACTTCTCCATCCACATCATCCGGTGCACTATGCACAGAACGTCCATGATATAACAGTGATTTTGGATCACGAGATTCTACACATACTTCTATTTCTTCATTCAACCATTCCTGCATCTTTTCGTAAGAGATATGTGATTGAAGACGCATCAAACGATGATAACGATCTTCTTTAACTTCTTTTTCTATCGCATCTTCCATTGAATACGCTACAGTATCTTCTTCAGGTGAATATGTAAATGCGCCTAGTCGATCAAATTTAACTTCTTCCACAAAGTCCAATAATTCTTGGAATTCAGCTTCAGTTTCACTTGGGAATCCAACGATAATTGTGGTACGTAGAATTGCCTTAGGAAACACTTCTTTTATATTCTTGATAACACGACGTATATCTTCAATCGTACCTTTACGATTCATGAGTTTTAATAAACGATTATTCGCATGTTGGATAGGAATATCGAAATAAGGTAATACTTTTTCATTACGTTTCATCGCATCTAATATTTCAGGTGTAATCGCATCTGGATATTGATAGAGTAAACGTAACCAATGAAAACCATCAATCTTATTCAATTCATCTAATAATCGAGGTAATAAACTTTGACCTTTATCCATACCATAACGTGAAGTATCTTGGGCAATAAGAACACATTCTTTTACCCCATTATCCGCTAATTTAATTGCTTCTAAGAGTAAATCATCCATTGGATAAGAGTTCATATCCCCACGAATTAAAGGAATAGCACAATATGTACAACGATTACTACATCCTTCCGCTACTTTTAAATAAGCAGTATGTTTTGCGGTACTCTGTAGACGTTCTTGTTTACCATAAACCACTTTAAATTCAGTGTGTAATGTTTCACTTAAGATTTCATTAATTCTTGGATAATCTTGTATTCTCACCCAAGCATCTACTTCAGGTAAAGAATCAACTAAATCTTGATGATAACGTTGCACTAAACAACCTGTCACAATCAAGTTCTTACAATTATGTTTCTTATACTCCGCTAATTCAAGAATCGTTTCAATTCCTTCTTGTTTAGCTGGTTCAATAAATCCACATGTATTTATAACAATCGTATCTGCTTCTTTTAAGTTAGTGACGACTGTATGATCATTTGCCTTAAACCAACCCAATAAATTTTCAGAATCCACAAGATTCTTACTACATCCCAACGATACTAATCCTACTTTCATATTACGAGTCCTTTTCTTCTAAATCCTTCTAAGATTTCTTCTTCACTCATTGGGCAATGTGTATTCCCAATGCGAATATACCGTTTACTTTGACCATAAAAGTCTGAACCACAAGTCACAAGTAATTTACGTTTAAGCGCATATTCCACATAGAACACATTCTGAAATTCAGAATGATATGAGCTATAGGCTTCAATCCCATCTAATCCTAAATGAACTATCTCATTAAGTAAAGAACTATCTTCTTTTATACTGTTACCAGGATGAGATAAAACAGCTAATCCCCCTGATAAATGAATTTGATTAATAACTTCCGCAACAGATGGTAAATCGCAATGTACAAACGCATCCTTCCCAAAAGCCATGGAATCTTGGATAAATATCGCATGATTTGGGGTTGCTAAACCACCAGAAATATAAGGTTTAAGAGACTTATTATCGACCGCATTCGGTTGGGTTAAGATATATTTCGCAATAAACTTAGGATTCATTGTGTACTTATCAAAGAATATCTCAAAATCACTCATTGAAAGTTCTAAATCATACATTTTATTCAACGCAACTAATCGTTCTTTTAGTGCATCACGTTGCGCTTTTTTTACAAGTAAGTGTAAATCTTGAAACCAATTAAACTGTGGATCAATTCCATATCCAATGATATGTAATTCCATATCACCATATACACAGGTACATTCAATCGCTGGAATCCACTTTATATTGGAATACGTACGATACGTTTCAACTTGCTTAGCCGATTCGATATTATCATGATCCGCAACTGCAGCTAAACCTAAACCAGCTTCTTCAGCTTTCTTGAATAGATCTAATACACTAAACTCCCCATCCATGGAATAATGCGAATGAATATGTAAGTCAACCTTACCCATGATATGCTCCTTTTATTTACGGCTTAAACGCCATGGTAAATATAAAATGAACCAAACAATAAACAACAATACAACCGTTAACCCAATATACCCAGGATTTCCTACCCATTGTTCAAAAATAACTAAAGGAGAACCTGGAGATGGATAATTAAGAAAGAAGAAGTTTGTACCATATTGTTTATTAAAGTAATACAATCCAAAACATATTAAGAAGAATAAGATAAATACTTGAGGCAATAACTTTTCATTTGGTTTAAGTTCTTGACTCCAAATTAACATAACGATATACCCCATGAGTAATCCATGCATCACAAAGCTATGGATTGATTGGAAATGCAATACAGGATAAACTAACCAATCCGCGAATAGAAGTGCCATGAGTGCACCAATTAATCCCATCGCATATAAACTCTCTTTAACTACTTTATTCTTCGTAAAGGCATGAAATAAGATTAATACTTCCGTTAAACCACAAAGATGTAACGGAAGTAATCCAAGTTCATATCGACCTAATACGAGATAGATAATTTGACGTAATAATTCAAAGAAAATAATAAACAACGCGAAACTCTTCTTGAATTGTTTCTTTTGATAAGGACGTAAACGAGTATAAAAAATACTCAATAACACGATAAACACGACAATCGCACCTAACCAAAGTAAATGAGTACGACCATATAAGCTTAATCGCATACTTTCTGGGATTTGTTGCTCAGACGCAAAGAAATAATCCATATAAAGCCCCCTTTAATTAATCTAAATCAACACCTTTAGATGCGATAACTTTTTTATACCAATAGAAAGAGTCTTTACGATAACGATTTAATGAACCATTCCCTTGATCATCACGATCAACATAGATAAATCCATAACGTTTCTTCATTTCACCTGTTCCAGCTGAAACTAAGTCGATACAACCCCAAGGAGTAAAGCCCCAAAGTTCAACCCCATCTTCAATTGCTTCGCGCATTTGTACAATGTGTTGTCTTAAATAATCTATACGATATGGATCATGAATTGTATTATCACTTTCAAGCACATCTTTTGCGCCTAAACCATTTTCTACAATCATTAATGGAATTTGGTAACGATCATACAACTCATTTAAGAAATAACGTAAGCCTTTCGCATCAATACCCCAGCCCCAATCAGATGCTTTAATGTATGGATTAGGAGCCCCAAAGAACATATTACCCGCTAATTTACTAAGTACTTCAGGATCTGTTGTTTGCGTTCCAGTCGCATAGTAACTGAACGAATAGAAATCGACAACACCTTCTTTCATAATACGTGCATCATCTGCTTCTTGTTGTATTACAATCCCATTCTCTTTAAAGAAACGTTTCGCAAATCCAGGATAATACCCACGAACCATCGTATCTCCACATAGGAAATTACCCATTTGCATAAATTGTTGGTTCTTTAAGACATCATCTGGATTACATGTTAATGGATAAGCGATAGAACCTGCCACCATACATCCAATTTTGAACGCTGGATTGATTTCATGACCTTGTTTAACAGTTAATGCCGACGCCACAAATTGATGATGTAAGCCTTGGAAACGCGCTTGTTGGTGTTCTTTAGATTCCTTCATCGCAAATGCACTTTCATCTTCAGGTAAAATACCTCCACCCATATAACCACCCATAGCCATACTTAATACATTTATTTCATTGAATGTTAACCAGTATTTAACTAAATCCTTGTATTCATTCATTACAGTCTTCGCATAACGTACAAAACACTCAATTACTCTACGATCAGCCCAACCATTGTATTTCAATGTTAATGCATAAGGTGTTTCATAGTGAGATAGCGTTACTAATGGTTCAATCCCATGTTTCTTACAGAATTCAAATACTTTACGATAATGTTCAATCCCAGCCTGATTTGGAACTATATCATCTCCATTTGGATAGATTCTTGCCCAGTTAATCGATAGACGATAAACATTAAAGCCCATTTCCGCAAATAAAGCGATATCTTCTTCATATCTGTGATAATGATCTATCGCAATATGACTTGGGAAAAATACATCACTTGTAATATCTTTTTTAAATAAACGTGGAGTCGTGTGTGACCCAGCCGTCATATGATCCGCTGAACTTTCACCTTTACCATCTGTTACATAAGCACCTTCGCATTGGTTCGCTGCCGTAGCACCTCCCCATAAGAAATTTTTAGGAAATTCTTTGTTCATAGTTTTACCTCATATGTCTATATTATACCGTATTCTTCAATAAAGCATAAAAAAACCTGTCTTCAACAGGATCGTTTATAAATGGTGGCTCCGGCCAGAATTGAACTGGCGACACACGGATTTTCAGTCCGTTGCTCTACCTACTGAGCTACAGAGCCAATTGGTTGCGGGGGAAGGATTTGAACCAACGACCTCCGGGTTATGAGCCCGACGAGCTACCAGACTGCTCTACCCCGCGATGTATATATAAATTTTAGAAATATGTGATGGCGGAGGAAGTGGGATTCGAACCCACGCATGCTCTCACATCTGCTAGTTTTCAAGACTAGTCCCTTAAACCGCTTGGGTATTCCTCCAATGAAACTGGTGGACCCTGTAGGACTCGAACCTACGACCTACCGGTTATGAGCCGGCAGCTCTAACCAACTGAGCTAAGGGTCCAAAATTGGTAGCGGGAGTGAGACTCGAACTCACGACCGACCGGGTATGAACCGATTGCTCTAGCCAACTGAGCTATCCCGCCGTTAAATAAAAATTGCATGGTCGGGATGACAGGATTTGAACCTGCGACCCCTTGATCCCAAATCAAGTGCACTACCAAGCTGTGCTACATCCCGAGTCATTTTTTTGGCGCGCCTAGCAGGAGTTGAACCCACAACCTTTTGATCCGTAGTCAAACGCTCTATCCAATTGAGCTATAGGCGCATAGTCTAATATAAGGCACCAAATATTCTTCTCTGAAACATGCAATGGTGGGGATGGTGGGACTTGAACCCACACGATGTTACCATCAACGGATTTTAAGTCCGTTGCGTCTGCCTATTCCGCCACATCCCCATTGGAGGTTCCTGTCGGATTTGAACCGACGGTCACAGAGTTGCAGTCTATTGCCTTACCACTTGGCTAAGGAACCGTGTAAACGGTGCCTTTTTATTATAACAAACTATGATTAAATTGCAAGACGAAACTAAACTTTTTTTTAAAATCGAATATTTACTTTTTATTCCGTAATTTTTGCGATATTTGCATTTGTTACGACACATATTATACTTCATTTTCTCCAAAAGAAAACGACTATTTTACAAATATTTAAATAAAAAAAAAGTGGTTTAATTTAACCACTCTAAATTACTATTGTGCTTTAACGCGCGTCCACTTATCTGTTAAGACTTCTTTAAGCGCATCATTGTATTTATACTCTTCATCTAAAGGATTATCCATTCGAGGACCATATGCAATATTGCCTTCATAATCGCCACCAGCACCTGTTACAGCCTCAAACGCCGCAATAACTGGTGAAGTATAGCCAACATAGATTGTGTTCTTAGTCGCTACTTCATTGTCTAACATGAAGTTAATCCATTTGTGTGCTAAATCAACTTCTTTAGCATTCGCAGGAATGATCATACTATCCATCCAAACATTTGTACCTTCTTTAGGTACATAGAATGACATATTAGGATTTTGTGAAATAACATATGCCGCATCACCTGAGAAGTCTACTGCAATATCTTTTTGTTCAGTAATCATGTTATCAATGATTGTTTCATCGATATAGATTGGACGAGTTGTATTATTAACTTCTTTTAACCATTCAAATGCAGCTTCAATTTCTGCTTCATCTGTTGTATTTACTGAATAACCTAAAGCCTTTTGCGCTACCATGAATGCATCACGTGCTGAATCATAGATATAAATACGATCAGTATATTTAGGATTCTTTAAGATATTCCATCCTTCAGCTTCAAGATCAGCAAAATCAACGGTTTCTTTGTTATAGATAATACCAATGTTACCCCAGAAATAAGGAACACTATACGTATTATTTGGATCAAATGGACGATTTAGTAAATCTGGATATACGTTTGATAGATTTGTAATCTTTGTAAGATCGATTGGTTGTAAGAAATCTTCCGCAATTAAGCGTTCAACCATATGATCTGTTGGAACTAATACATCATAGTATTCTCCACTTTGGATTTTTGTGTACATCAATTCATTGGAATCATAGTTATCATAAATAACTCTTACATCGTACATATCTTCAAATTCTGAAATGACTGTATCATCGATATAAGCACCCCAATTATAAACTTTTAATACTTTTTGTTCATTGGAAGAACAACCTGCCAATGTGAGTAAAGCAACAACTAATGTTAAGAGTATTTTTTTCATTTTCTTTCCTTACTGAGCCTTAATTTTAAGCCAAAGATCTGACATCTTTACTTTTAGCTCTTCATCATATTTAAACAATTCATCAGATGCATAATTCGTACGCACTGCATACGCTTCATTACCAGCATAATCCCCTTCATCAGATATCATATATTCCCACACTGCTTTATGTACTGTAGAATATCCAACTTCAATCGTATTACGTGATTGAGCATCTTCACTTAACATAAACGCAATCCAAGCATTCGCTAATTCAGGATTTTCTGCATTCGCTGGAATAACCATGTTATCAATCCAAAGGTTTGTGCCTTCTTCTGGCGCATAGAATGCCATATCTTCATTTTCATCTACAATATAAGCCGCATCACCTGAATACACTACCGCAATCGACTTATTACCAGCAATCATGTTATCAATAACATCATCTGTAACATAAATCGGTTCCATTGTCGTATTCAGTTGGGTTAACCATTCAAATGCTTCATCAAGTTGTGAATCTACTTTTGAATTTGCGGAATAACCAAGTGCTTTAAGCGCAACCATAAAGGCATCGCGTTCTGAATCATAAAAGTACAACGCACCTTTATATTTTTCATTTAATAAAATATTCCAACCTTCTTCTAAATCTTTTGTATCTACTTTTGTTGTATCATACAAAATACCCACATTGCCCCAGAAATATGGAGCACTATATTCATTGTTTGGATCAAATTTTTGATTCAATACATTGGGTAAAACATCGTCTAAACTAACAACTTTTTTATCTAACTTTTGTAATAGATTTTCTTCGATTAAACGTTGAACCATATAATCTGAAGGAACGATTACATCATATTTTTCACCACTCATTAGCTTTGTATACATGGATTCATTACTATCAAATTCATCGTACACAACTCTAACGTTATACTCTTCTTCAAACTCATCAATCAAGGTAGCGTCCATATACACGCCCCAATTAAATACCTTTAAGGTTTTTGTGTCACTGTTGCATCCTGCTAGCATAAATGCTAGGACAAGGATTAGCATACTTAATTTTTTCATTCTGCCTCCTTTAGTTCTTTCTTAGCGATATAAGGATATAAATTAACAACGAGTAATACAATCGTTATGATTACGACAAGAATCGTTGATAAAGCATTAATTGTAGGATTAATACGTTTTGACATTGTATACACTAGGATAGAGATATTCTTAACGCCATTACCACTTACAAAGTAAGAAATAACAAAGTCATCGAAGGACATCGTAAACGCAATGAGTGCACCAGAGACAATCCCCGGAGTAATCATAGGCACAATAACCTTCCATAGCGCTTGAAGAGGAGTTGCCCCTAAATCAAGTGCGGCTTCCGCAATATCTGGATCCAAACGTCTTAAACGCGGTAATACACTTAATATGACATACGGTGTACTAAATATAATATGTGCTAGTAACATCGTCATAAATCCTTTTTCAATATTCAATGAAGAATATAGCAACATCAATCCAATTGCCGTAACGATTTCAGGATTTAAGATTGGGAAGTTATTCACACTTAAGACTAATTCTTTAACTAAACGACGTGATTTTGAAATACCAATCGCCGCCAACGTTCCCATTACTGTTGCGACAAATGTTGAAATAAGCGCAATCGTAATTGTAGTTGTAATAGCCGTCATCATCTCACGATTCTCAAACAAGGCTTTATACCATTGAAGTGAGAAACCTGACCATGAGGTCAATGATCTTGAATCATTGAATGAGAAGATCATTAAACTAAGGATTGGAAGATAGAAGAAGGCAAGAATTCCAAACATCATGAAGAATTTTGCTAAATTATGTTTCTTAATGCCTACCATAATTTACCTCCTTCAACACTTGCGGTATCCGACGCATCACGATCAATCTTACGTGTAAGAATCATTGATCCCATAATAATCATCGCCATAATCAACGAAATAGCACTACCAAAGTTCCATTCACCAACCGTAATAAATTGGTTCTCAATTAAGTTACCAATTAACATATACTGACCGCCACCCAAGAACTTAGGAATAACGAAAGTACTAACTGCTGGTAAGAACACCAATGTTATCCCTGAAATAACGCCAGGCATTGATAATGGTAATACAATACGTAAGAATGTTTGAACTGGATTTGCCCCTAAATCATGACTTGCATGAATTAATGCACGATCGAGTTTTGCTAATACAGTGTAAATTGAAATAATCATAAACGGTAAGAAGTTATATACCATCCCTAACATTACCGCAAAATCGGTATACATCATCTTTATTGGTTGAAGTCCCATAAACTCAAAGATTGAATTTAAGATACCACCATCCGATAAGATACTAATCCATGCGTACGTACGAACTAACATATTAATCCACATAGGAAGTGTAATTAATAAGATTAGTAATGTTTGAGTACGTTCACTTGTATTAGAAATGATATACGCAATTGGATAACCAATTAGGATACAAAGGAATGTTGTAATAAGCGCAACTTCTAGTGATTTGAATAATACTTTGATAAAGACTGGATCAAAGAATCTAAGGAAGTTATCTAAGGTGAAACGGAATGCCATCAACGCATTTCCATGTTCAGTAAATGCATATAGAACAATCAGTAACATCGGAACTACGATAAACAAGGACATCCAAAATATATAAGGTTTTACTAGACTTGCATAACCTTTCATATTAATAGGTTCCCATCTTATACATAATGTGAATGTCTTCTGGGAAGAAGTGTAATCCTACCTCCTTATCCACCTCTACTTTATCAGTAGTATGAATAATCCATTCACGGTACGGTGTTTCAACCACAACTTCAAAGTGAACTCCCTTGAATATCGTAGATTTAATAAAACCTTTAATACGTCCCATATCAATTGGAACAATATCAATATCCTCAGGGCGTAAAACAATATCCACATCTAAGTTATCTTCAAATCCATAATCGATGCATTCAAATACTTGATCATCGAATTTGACTTTATAATCTTCTAACATCACACCATCAATAATATTTGATTCCCCAATAAAATCAGCCACAAAGCGATTCTCAGGTTCGTTGTAAATATCTGTTGGTGTACCAATTTGTTGGATTTCTCCAGCATTCATTACCACAATCGTATCTGACATGGTTAACGCTTCTTCTTGGTCATGTGTAACATAAATAAAGGTAATGCCAACTTCTTGTTGGATTTTCTTTAACTCAATCTGCATTTCTTTACGTAATTTTAAATCAAGTGCCCCTAAAGGTTCATCGAGTAATAGAACCATTGGTTCATTAACTAATGCACGTGCAATCGCAACACGTTGTTGTTGACCACCCGATAACAAGGTTACTGGACGATCTTCATATCCTTCAAGGTTAACGAGTTTTAACATCTTACGAACTTTTTGTTCGATTGTATTCTTATCTTGTTTCTTGATACGTAAACCAAACGCAATATTATCAAACACATTCATATGTGGGAATAATGCATAACGTTGGAATACTGTATTAATTTCACGTTTATATGGAGGAACATTACTAATTTCAATATCATCGAAATAAACATGTCCTTCATTTTGGGATATAAATCCACCTAATATTCTAAGTAAAGTTGTTTTACCACAACCACTTGGTCCAAGTAGCGTTACAAACTCATTTTCATGAATCGATAAGTTAATTCCTTTTAAAACTAAACTGTCATTAAAGCTTTTTACAATGTTTTGAAATTCAATCAGTTTTTTCATTTGTGCCTCCTAGAAAATTGGTGGGTTACATACCCATAATACTTTTGCGTCAGACTTGGTATCGTTAAGGATGTAATGGTCATGCATTCCTTTTATATAGAATGTCTGTCCCTTCTTAACAACATGTTTCTTGTTATTGATAACTAAACTAATCTTCCCATTTATTACATAACCAAATTCTTCTCCATTATGAGGTGTTATAACAGCTGATTGTTGATCAGGCTTTAACTCCAACATAATTGGTTCCATATCATTTTTCTGTGCATTTGGCACAATCCAATGTATGGTGTAATCTTCTTTTTCATCCACAAAGAAATCTTCTTGAGCAAAAACGAGTTTTTCATCTTTCTCTTCTTTGAAAAACTGTGCAAGATTAATCCCTAGCGCTTCGACAATATCACTTAGTGTCGCAATCGATGGTGAAGTAAGATCTCTTTCTACTTGAGAAATAAATCCCTTACTTAACTCACAACGACTTGCCAACTCTTCGAGTGTTAGTTTGTTCTGCGTCCGTAATTGTTTAATTCTTTGTCCAATTTCCATCAGTTTCCTCTGTTTAGTTTTACTAAACTATTTAGCGTTTTATACTAAACACAAAGTACATTATAAAACATTTTTTCTCAAATGCAATATTTATAATCAATTATTTTTATGAATTATAAAACACTTAATTAACCAGTCAAACCCTAGACATAAATCCATTTTTTAACAAGTTCTCTAATCACTTAAAATATATACCTATTTTAAAAATATTGCACTAAATTCAATATATTAAAAAAGAGATTAATTTATCTCATTTAACGTCAAATATTTAACTTCTATAAAAAAAGAAGCTTTCGCTTCTTAGTTTACGTATGCTCTTTGAATAAATTTTTCTAACATTGCCTTGGATTGGAATCCAACGACTTGACCAACGACTGTGCCATCCTTAAACAATAATAGTGTAGGGATAGACATTACATTATAACGTTGAGCTAAAGCTTGTTCGACATCGACATCGACAGTTATAATTTTAACTTTGCCTTCTAATTCTTTGGATAATTGTTCAAGAACTGGAGCGATCATCTTACAAGGACCACACCATTCAGCTGAGAAATCTACCAATACTACACCCTTTTTAGTTGTTGAATCAAATTCTACCGCATTTACAGTTTTCATTACGTTCCTCCGTTTTTTATCCCTTTGAGTATATCAATATTCTAAATCATTTACGCTCAATATGCTCACTTATTTAAAACGAACTTCTCTACCGCATACGCTACGCCATTTTCCGCATTTGTCTTTGTGGTAAATTTCGCTAAAGATTTAATGCGTTCATTCGCATTCCCCATCGCAACGCCATGTGGAAACGCAGATATCATCGTCACATCATTATCGGAATCACCCATCGTTAATACTTCATCTTCATTAATACCATGAATTTCCATGATTTGTTTAATGCCTACAAGTTTTGTCAAACCCTTAGGACAAATATCAATCCAGTTATCAGAAACACGCATAACTTCAAAATGTTCATCAAACGCTTCCATTAATTCTTGGTAACTCTTATCTAAACTTAATTTAGTATGCGCTAATCCAATTTTATCGTAATTTGTTGTGATATCACTCGCATCATTTATAATTTTAACTTCTTGCGTTTTTAAGAAACCAAATAAGCTAAAGATATGAATACGACCTAAAATCGGTTTGAAATGAGGAAGTATTTTAATTAAGAAACGATAAATATCACGATAGATTCTTAAATTCTTTGGGGAGTAGAACGCAAAACCAGTATCACCATCCATCACAAACTGTAAATGATGTTTCTGCGCAAACGCTAAAACTTGTTTCGCATCTTCTATTGTAATATAACCATTAATTGTCGTTTTACCGGATTTAACATCGATTAAACGTTGGCCATTGTTCATAACCATATAGCCATTGTATTGATCCATCTTCAAGAGTGGTATGAATTGATGTGTGCTATCATACCCACGACCTGTAGCTAACGCAAGGATACATCCTTGGTTCTGAGCTTCGATAAGAGCCTGTTGGTTTTCTTTGGATACCGATTTAAATTTAGTTAAAAGTGTACCATCTAAATCTGAAACGATTAATTTAATCATGCTTAATTAAAGAAGCGGCTTCCTTATCTAACACAACAATCACATCTGGATGACTTTGTAAGATTGTACAAGGAACTTCTTCACGAATCTTTCCTTCTAACATTTCTTTAATCGCAACCGCTTTATTTTTTCCAGACGCAACCAATAATATTTTCTTAGCACGTAAAATATCTTGAATACCCATTGTTATAGCGAAATGAGGTACTTCATCGATTGATCCAAAGAATCGGGCATTATCTTGACGTGTTTCATCTTTTAAACGTACAACATGAACTGTAGATTCAAAGCTTGTACCTGGTTCATTAAATCCAATATGTCCATTTGAACCGATTCCTAATAATTGTAAATCTTGAGGATTTTGTTTTAACATTGCTTCATATTCTTCTGCCACATCTTCAAGTGATCCTTCACCTTTTGGTAAATGTACATTGTCTAAATTGAAATCAACATGTTTAAATAGATGTTCAAACATGAAATGATAATAACTTTGATCATGATTCTTACTTAATCCAACATATTCATCTAAGTTAAAGCTTTGTACATTTTTGAATGACAAACCATCTTTATGTGCTGCGACTAAGCGTTTGTACAAACCAACAGGACTTGATCCCGTAGCTAAACCAAGCGTTACTTTATCTTGTTTAACAACCTCTTCCATAACTTCAAATGCTTTTTGACTTAATCCTTCATAATCATCAAACACGAATACTTTAAACATGTTTCTCTCCTTTATTGCCCTTTGGGATTATTTGATACGATGTCGTAAATTGTTTATTAGAATCTAAGAATAATGTCCCTTCACGATCTTTGAATTCACCATGGAATGGTTCAAAATCATCATGACCATACCAAGGTTCGATACAAATGAAGTTAGATTTTGGCTTCTTCCAGAACGCTAACCAACGATATCCAAACACACTTACATCGAGATAATTATTAAAGTCATGTAGTCTCACATAACTTGATTTAACATTATCTAATACAAGGGTTGGTGTTGTTTCAAAGAATTGATCAGTAAAATCTAAGTATTGATTACCATCTACCCGTAGTATAGATTCAGGTAGATTATCTTCTTTTTGTAGAAATTCGATTGGTATTGCTTTATCACTTCCATTATTCGAATGTAAGAATGCTGGATGTAAACCAAAGTTGAATGGCATTACGCGATTAGAATCATTGGTTATACGATAGATAATATCTATGGATGCTTGGTTTAATCGATATTCAACTTCTAAAGTAAATTCATATGGATACTGACTTAATGTCGTTTCATTAGATTTAAGCTGTAAGACAATCTTTTCTGGAGTTTGTTCAATACAGGTGAATAATGCATGTCGTGTAAATCCATGATTACCAATAGCGTATTCCTTTCCATCAATATGTAGTTTCTTATCATAGGTATTTCCAACAAGTGGAAATAAGATTGGATTCCGTTGTGACCAGAACTCTGGATTCGCATTCCATATCCATTCTTTATCATTTACTTTATCGATTAATGAATGCATCTCTGCAGCCTGTAAATCAACGTTTAAATAAATCGTTTCATTTTCTAAGATCATTTAGCTTCCTCCAATAAACTTCGTTTAGGCACTCTTAATCTTAACCCTTTTTCCATGATTTTGAATTCTATTTCTTTTTCAGGATAGACTTCTCCATCACATTGCGTATTAATTGTTTCTTCGCTTAATAAATGGAATTGTTTAACTTTATAGAAAGTTACGATATCTTCATGGATATGTTTTCCTACTTTGTATTTAGGAAGTAGTGTTAATATTCTGAGTAAACCCGTATCATTTATAACACATAAATCGAGATAACCGTCTTGAATGGAAGCCATTGGTGTTGGGGTAAATCCACCACCATAGTTTTGACCATTCATTACTGCAGTTAATAATGATTGTACATGCAATACTTTATCATCAAATGTAATCGTAAATTTAAGTGGTTTACGTTTCAATAGTAATGGAAATATCGCTAAAACATACGATAAACTCTTTATAAATGGATACTTTACTTTTAACTCATGCGCAAGTATACCAATATCCGCATCTAATCCCATCGTCGAACAATTTAGAAATTTACGTTGATTCGACATGCCATAATCAACTAAACATTCTTTACCTTCAATCGTTTCTATAATAAGCTTTTCAATAGGCATATCTGGAATTTGAAACATCCGGGTAAAATCATTCCCTGTCCCAAGTGGTATTATCGCTAGTGATACACCTTCATTTAATCCATTCAACACTTCATTCGCAGTCCCATCACCACTTAGTGAATACACACAAACATTGTCTTTCTCTGTATATTTTCGTGCTAACTCAGTTGCGTGGCCAGGATATTGAGTAAGTAGGATCTCGTAATCCATTGGTTGTACTTTAAAATAATCTTCGATTAGAGGAATGTAATTTGCCGCATGTTGGTTTCCCGACATCGGATTGATAATAAAAATGTGTCGCATATATGTTTATTTTAAAGCTTTAGACACTTAAAATAAAGGACAATTAACGTATAGTCGTAAATGTCACAAAATATATGCATAAAAATTCAAATAAAAAGAAAAAGCGGATTAAGATTTCTTCTTTCCGCTTGATCGATTTGTACTATGTGAGCTGACTTTACGCTCATCTGGTTTTGCAGGTCGACGTTCATGATGGGCATTGGATTTCATTGGTTTAATTAAACAATGTGATCCAAAACCAACTAAATCCAATCGATTTGCTTGTCTTAATGCTTCAAACACAAGACTTTGGTTTTGTGGGTATGTAAACTGTAATAATACACGTTGTAGTGTTTTATCTTTCGAAGTCTTAGCCACAAATACTTTTTCTTTAGTAAATGGATTCTTCTCGGTATAGTACATACATGTACTTACTGTAAATGGCGTTGGATAGAAATCTTGGACTTGTTGAGGGGTATGCTTAATCTTTTTTAGATAAAGCGCTAACTCAATCGCATCCTTTAACTCACTTCCAGGATGAGAAGAAATCATATATGGAACTAAGAATTGATTCTTATTAAATTCTTCATTTTTCTTTTCATACTTATTAACAAACGCTTCATATAATTGACGTTTTGGTTTACCCATTAAATCAAGTACACGTTCTGATATATGTTCTGGCGCAACTTTTAATTGTCCTGAGATATGATATTGAACCAATTCATTAAAGAATGTCTCATCTTTATCATACATAAGATAATCATAACGAATACCTGAACGAACAAATACTTTCTTCACTTTAGGAAGTGCACGTAATTGTCTTAAGGTATGTAAATAATTAGAATGACTCACTTCAAGTTGTTTACATGGATCCGGATGGAGACATTCTTTTAACTGACATGTCCCAAGCTTGAGTTGTTTCTGACATGATACTTGATTAAAGTTCGCCGTTGGACCACCGACATCATGAATAAACCCTTTAAAGTTATCCATTGCTGTAATCTTCTTCGCTTCTTCAACCAATGAATCCGTACTACGACTGCTTATCATACGACCTTGATGTGCTGTAAGTGCACAGAAATTACATGATCCAAAACATCCACGATTACTGATTAATGAGAATTGAACTTCTTCAATTGCAGGAATTTCTGTATAGGAAGGATGAATTAAACGTGTAAATGGTAATCCATATACCCAATCCATTTCTTCTTGTTTAAGCGCAAAACATGGTTTATTCTGTACTACCGCGACATTCCCATACATTTCAACTAAAGGTTTAGCTGTAAATGCGTCGGTATTTCGATATTGGAGTAAGAAACTATCACTAAATTTATCTTTATCTTTTTTCGTTTCAGAGAACGGTGGCAACATAATCGCATCACTTGGTAATTCAAGTGACTTAGTTTTCCAAACAGTTCCACGAACGTATGTAATATCTTCAATCGCAATCCCAGAGCGCATCGCTTCTGCGACTTCTATAACACTATTTTCTGCCATTCCATAAATCAATAGATCAGCTGTAGAATCCATTAAGATTGAATTACGTACCGTATCATCCCAATAATCATAATGAGATAATCGACGTAATGACGCTTCAATGCCACCAATAATGACTGGTACATTAGGCATAACTTTACGTATCCATTGACTATAGACAATCGTAGCTCGATCAGGTCGTTTTCCCATTACCCCTTTATCGGTGTAATTATCTTTGATACGACGTTTTTTATTGACTGAATAATGATTTACCATCGAATCGATATTCCCTGATGTGACTAAATAACCTAAATTAGGTTTACCATATTGAAGTAAATCATCATTTTTCTTCCAGTCAGGTTGTGGACATATCGCTACGGTAAATCCATGTGCTTCTAATACTCGAGAAATTATGGCTGCGCCAAAAGACGGATGATCGACATACGCATCTCCGCTAACCAAGACGAAATCGACTGTATCCCAGCCTCTTTCCATCATTTCTTTTTTATTTATAGGGTGCATTACCATCATTAAAAAACCGAATAATCGGTTAGTTTATCACAATCTCGCCCCAAGCAGTGGAGCTAATAGCAGCCGCATTCGCTTCATCCGTATCAATATGCATAGCAGGTGAGAACTTCTCACTGACACGAATAACGACATCACCAAACGTCATTGAACGTTCAGCTGTTTCAACTTTTACACTAACAACTTGTCCGTTAGTAACACCTTGTGCAACTGCCGCCTCTGGTGTTAAATGAACATGACGTTTTGCGACGATTAAACCTTCAGTTAGTGTAACACTACCTGCAGGACCAACAAGTTCAATTCCTGTAGTACCATGGATATTACCTGATTCACGAATCATGGCGCTTAAGCCAAGTGTACGTGCATCGGATAACGATACTTCAACTTGTGATGCATTACGACAAGGTCCTAAAATACTAACACCTTTAATAGTTGTCTTTGGACCAACTAAATCAACACGTTCAGCTGATGCGTATTGACCTGGTTGGGATAAATCTTTTTTAGGGGTTAATTCGTGTCCTGGACCGAATAGGATTTCTAAATGTTCTTTTGTTACATGCACATGACGTGCGGATACTTCTACTAGTACTTTTTCTTTACTCATTTCTTCAAACTCCTTTTTAACCCTTTCATTATAGTCAATTTTTGTTTATAATACAATCAGTGCGCACGTTAGAGTTTTTTACTATCAAAGAAAAATGATTTGCGTTACAATATGACCAGGAGGAAAATAAAATATGCCTTTAGTATCAACCAAAGAAATGTTTAAAAAAGCCTACGAAGGCGGTTACGCAATTGGTGCTTTCAATGTTAATAACATGGAAATCGTTCAAGCAATCGTTGAAGCGGCAAATGAATTGAAGTCACCTGTTATTTTACAAGCTTCAAAGGGAGCTCGTGAATACGCTAATCCAGTTTATCTTAAGAAATTAGTGGAAGCTGCAGTAGAAACTAGCAATATTCCTATCGCTTTACACTTAGATCACGGAGATACATTCGAATTATGTAAATCATGTATCGACAGTGGATTTACTTCTGTTATGATCGATGGTTCTCATTTATCATTCGAAGATAATATCGCATTGACTAAGAAAGTTGTTGAATACGCTCATGCTCATGGTGTCACTGTTGAAGGTGAACTTGGACAATTAGCGGGTGTTGAAGATGAAGTTAGTGTTGAACACCACAGTTATACAAATCCTGATGACGTTGTTGAATTCGTAACAAAGACGGGTGTTGATTCACTTGCTATCGCAATTGGAACAAGCCACGGTGCATTCAAATTCAAACCAGGTCAAAATCCACAATTACGTTTTGATATTCTAGAAGAAATTTCAAACCGTTTACCTAACTTCCCAATCGTTCTACACGGCGCATCAAGCGTTTCTCAAGAATTCGTTAAACAAATTCAAGAAAACGGTGGAAGCTTACAAGACGCTATTGGTATTCCTGAAGAAATGTTACGTCAAGCTGCACGTTCTGCTGTATGTAAGATTAACATCGACTCTGATTTACGTTTAGCATTTACAGCTGGTATCCGTAAAGTCTTCAATGACAAACCAGATGTATTCGATCCACGTACGTACTTAAAACCTGCTCGTGCTAACATCAAGGGTTTAGTTGCACACAAGATTAAGAATGTATTAGGTTCTGAAGGAAAAGCTGAGTAATTTAATTAACTGTTAACATCCGTTAACAGTTTTTTTTATGGAATTTGATATTTTCCGTTAATTTAGCCTATACTATGGTTAGAGGTTTAACTATGCAAAAACAATTCATCTTCTTTATTCTCTTATCCATTCTTGTCGCTATCTTCGCAATAACTAACGCAAACATCATGACAGTACAGTTATTCTTATGGAGTTTCCAATTATCTGGTTCTTTAGTCATATTATTATCGGTTGCGCTTGGTGCAGGATTAGTATTACTATTTGGCATATATCGAAGCTTTAAAACTAGAATGACCATTCGTGATTTAGAGAAGAATGTGAGTAATTTAAAAGTCCAACAAGAGACGCTAATTACTGAACATAAAAAAACACTCCAAGAGAATGAAGTGTTAAAAGCACAAGTGAATCAATTACAGAATTCTGTTCCTAAACAAACAAGCGAGGTTTAATCCTCGCTTTATTTTAGGCTTAATGAATAATCACCATTATTCCACATTTCAAAATCCTTGTCTGTCGTTAATACAGAATGAGTATCACTTAGTTGTACCATATGGCTATCATTATAAATAATTGTGCTCATATCATACACAAAACGTTTACGTGTTTTCTCACTATCAGGATCAGGATGAGGAATCGCGGAGAGAAGTGACTTCGTATATGGATGAACAGGATGATTATAAACATCATCTACGGTCCCCATTTCCACGATATGTCCAACGTGCATTACCGCCACACGATCTGAAATATAGCGAACCATGGATAAATCATGCGCAATGAACATGTAAGTTAACCCTAACTCCTTTTGGAGTTTTTTCATAAGGTTAATAACTTGGGCTTGAATGGATACATCAAGCGCAGAGATGATTTCATCCGCAATGATAAATTTAGGTTTAAGAATCAATGCACGCGCAACCCCAATACGTTGACGTTGACCTCCCGAGAATTGATGAGGGAAACGATTGATGTGATCCTCATGTAAACCAACACTCTTAAGTACTTCAAGTACTTTATTCTTACGTTCTACAGGATCTGTAACGAGTTTATTGACATCTAATCCAAATGCGACCGTATCGAGTACTTTCTTTCTTGGATTAAGTGATGCCATTGGATCTTGGAAAATCATCTGCATATTTGTCGTTATGAAATGTTTCGTTTCTTTACTTAATTTGCCAGATATCTTCTTACCCATAAACTCAACATCGCCACTAATGCCATCATAAATACGAATTAATGTTCGTCCAAGAGTTGATTTACCACTACCTGATTCACCAACTACACTGAATGTTTCACCTTCATATATCTTAAAACTTACATCATCGACAGCACGTGTTGTGGTCTTTCGATCAACACGAAAATACTGTTTTAGATTTTTAACATCTAATATTACATTTCTCGTACTCATGTTAGACCTCCTTATTATGCGAATATTGTTTTAAACGTTGTTTAAGAACATCTGGCATTTCAACTTTTGGCGCATCAGGATGTAGTAACCAACTTGCGACATAGTGTGTATCTGTAACTTTAAACATTGGTGGAATCTCTTCGAAATCGATTGCGAGAGCATAATTACTACGATAGGCAAACGCATCCCCTTTTGGCGGATTGATTAGATTTGGAGGACTTCCAGGAATTGATAAAATCTCTTCTTCCTTTCCATCAAGTGAAGGAATACTGGATAATAATCCCCAAGTATATGGATGACGTGGATTATAATAAACCTCAGATGATAATCCTTCTTCCACAATCTTACCAGCGTACATAACCGCAACACGATCTGCCACATTCGCTACCACCCCTAAATCATGGGTAATAAAGATAATCGCAACACCTGTTTTCTTTTGAATATCTTTAATTAATTCTAATATTTGCGATTGAATTGTCACATCCAATGCCGTAGTAGGTTCATCCGCAATCAATAAATCCGGTTCACACGCTAACGCAATCGCAATAACGATACGTTGACGCATACCACCTGATAATTGATGAGGATATTGTTTCATACGTTTGTCAGGATGATCTATCCCAACAAGGTTTAATAGATTATGGGTACGTTCAACCGCTTCTTTCTTCGATTTTACTAGTTTATGTTCTAACATACTTTCCATGATTTGATTGCCTATTGTCATGGTTGGATCAAGTGATGTCATTGGATCTTGGAAGATTATCGCAATTTTACTACCACGTATATTCTTTTGCATATATGATTTTGAACTATGTAACAAGTCCACAATTTCTTCTTTACCATCTTTATTTAATCTAAATAAGATTTTACCTTCTTCAACTGCACCATTATCATCGATCAAACCAAGGATAGCTTTTGTTGTGACTGATTTACCAGAACCTGACTCCCCTACGATCGCAAGTGTTTCACCTTTATTCAAATGAAAACTGATATCACGTATAACATGGTTTACTCCAGCATCTAACTGAAAAGATAACTGTAGGTTCTTTACTTCAAGTATTCGATTGTTTTCCATACTTATCACCTAAAATCCTTTCATTTTTGGATCAAACGCATCACGTAGACCATCTGCGACTAAGTTAAAACTTAACATTAAGAACGATAAAACAATTACTGGAAAAATAACCATATGCGGGTAGATTAGTAATGATTGATAACCTGTTGATATTAATACACCCAGTGATGCGAGTGGAGGTTGTAAACCTAAACCAACAAACGCTAAGAATGATTCATAGAAAATCGCATTTGGAATTGAAAACATCGTCATAACGATAATTTGTCCGATAATGTTAGGTAAGATTTCTTTTAGGATTATCACAAACGGTGAAGCACCTAATGTCTTCGCAGCTAATACAAACTCTAATTCTTTTAGTTTTAGAACTTGTGAACGAACAACACGACTCATTGAAATCCATCCTGTAATCATTAATGCGAAAATAATTGATTGTAGTCCTGGTTTCAATACAAGTACTAAAAGAATTACAACGACTAAGTTTGGAATACCACTGATAATTTCTACGAAACGTTGCATAACCATATCAACTTTTCCACCGAAATAACCTGAAACGAGTCCATACGAAATCCCAATAATTACGTCAATCACAACAGCCACAAACGCAACTAAGAACGAAATACGCGTTCCCATCCATACACGAACCCATAAGTCTCTACCTAATCCATCTGCCCCAAACCAATAATAAAGATCATTGAATCCTTTATCTAAATAGATATTTACATTATCTCTAACACCATTTAAGATACCTAAGTTCTCAATAAATGGAACACGTGGAGGTAAATTAATATGTTGTGTCGTAACTTCATTGTAGATATGTCCACCAAACAATGGACCAAAAGCCGCTAATAATAAGATTCCAATTATCATGAATAAGGCAATGTGTGCCCCTCTATTCTTTTTGAAACGTTTATACGCATCTCTAAAAAACTTAGGATCTTCACTCGATACCATTTCTTGTTGATCATAATCTTTAAGTTCTAAACGTTTAAATTGCTCTTTACGAAATTCACTCATATTAGGCTCCTTTCGCAACACGAATACGTGGATCAATAATGCCATAGAGTATATCAACCAATAGATTCATCGTGATATATAAAGCACTATATACGAACGCAATCATAACAATTACGTTATAATCATTTGTCAAAATACCATTAACCAATAAACTACCAATTCCAGGCACTGCATAAACCTTTTCCACAACCAATGAACCAGTTAGTAACGTTACCGTTAATGGACCCAAGATGGTAATAACCGAGATTAATGCATTTCTTAATCCGTGATTGAAAACAACTTTAAACTTGTTTACCCCTTTCGCCTCAACTAATCGAATATAGTCTGACCCTAATACTTCGATTAATTCAGTACGCAAGAAACGAGTAACTTGTGCCATAACGAACATTGATAAAGCGATGGTTGGTAGAATAGATGATTTGATTGGATCATTAAAATTAAAAATGATACTGAAAATAGGAATTCTAAATCCAAATACATAACTCAATAGAAGCGCAAATACATAAGAAGGAATACTTACACCTATAATTGCGATAAGAGTTGATAATGTATCTACCCAAGTATTTTTCTTAGATGCAGATAAAACACCTAAAATAATCCCCATAAATGTTCCAAGCGCTAGCGCTTGAAGACCGATACGAACAGAAATCCCAAGCCTTGGTAATACGATATTTTTAACCATCCAGTTACGTTGAATTGATAATGAAATCCCAAAATCAAATTCTGTAAGGATGTTTTTCATGTATATGCCAAAACGTGAGAAAAAGGGTTGATCCAGCCCGTATTTCGCATTTAATAACGCTTTACTTGCTTCACTTAACTTTTCATCATTAAATGGAGTTCCTGGTAAGAATTGTAATAATAAGAATAATAAGATAAGAATGGTGAACAATGTCACGAGTGACCAAAACATTCGCCGTGTAATATATTTAAACATATTTAACCTCCTTGTATTAATTTAAGAATAAAAATGGGAACCTCGTAAAAGGCTCCCACTTAATCACTAATCAATCGTAGCGCGTTTGTATGAGGTCTGACCTAATACGTGGTATTCAATTCCTTTTACATTTGGTTTGATTACCATAGCAGAACCTGTTTGCCATAGAGGTACAACAACTGCTGTATCCAATACATAACCTTCTATCTCAACTAATTTAGCCCAACGTGCAACTGGATCAGCTGATAGTGCACCACCAGGTGCAACATCCGCAACTAATGCATCATATGTAGCATCATCAAAGTTAGCATAGTTATAGTTTGAATCAGAAACGAGTAAATCTTGTAAGTATGTTAGAGGATCGGCATAGTCTGGACCCCAACGAGTTAGACCAACTTCATACTCTGAACGTTCACGACCCATTAATTCAAGACGTTCTTTCTTCAAGACTGTCTTAATTTCAACGGTAACGCCTGGTAAATTCTTTTCAACTTCAGCTTTAATATATTCAGGAGCACCGATTGCTAAACCAGCATCGTCCCCAGGAGCACCAACTAATAATTCAAATGTGACTGCTTCAACACCTAGTTCAGCTTTCGCAGCTGTCCAGTATTCAAGAGCCTTAGTCGCATCATAACCAAAGTATTTAGGAGCAGAATCACGGAAATCAACACCGTCAACACTACTTGCTAAACCACGTGGTACGAAACCATCCGCAACAATTGAACCATCATTCAATTTATCATCAACGATAAAACTACGATCAATTGCCCAACCAAGTGCTAGACGGAAGTTTTCATTTTTAACAGCCGCATTGTCTGAATCTTGGTTAAAATCAAAGAACCATGTATAACCTTTTTTAATTGGGAAGAAATCATCTGTTCCAACATATCCTGTAACTAAGTCACCGGACATCGACGCAACATCAAGATTTCCTTGGTCATATTGTAGTTTAACAGTTTGAGGATCAGCAATAATACTGATTTCTAAACCATCAACCGCAACATCAGCTGCACCATAATATTTGTCATTCTTAGCTAATACAATTTGAGAGCCTTGTACCCAATCTGTTAGTACAAACGCATTATTGGATAATAAGTAATCAGGACCTGTCGCATAGTTAGCACCAGCTTCAGTCACAAATTTTTCATTTAATGGGAAGAATGAAGGGAAAGTCATCAATGGAATAAACCAAGGAACTGCAGTTTCTAGGGTTACTTTCAATGTATAATCATCCACTGCTTCAACACCTAATTCTTCTACAGGTAATGTACCCGCAATAACCGCATCCGCATTTTTCAATTTAGCATTTTGAGCCATTAATGAATATTCATTCGCTAATGCTGGATCAACTAAACGACGCCATGCAAATACGAAGTCATTCGCAGTTACAGGATCACCATTTGACCAAACAGCTGCTTCTTTCAAATGAAACACATATTCTAAACCGTCTTCTGATACATCCCAACTTTCAGCAGCGCCAGAGCCAGGTAATGTTGCGTCAGCCGCATCATACTCAACTAAGCCTTCTGCGATAGCTGTTAGAACTTCAAATGAAACACCATCTGTCGCAACGTTTGAATCTAGTGATAATACGTCACCGCCAAATGCTACACGTAATACTTTCTTAGTTTCTACTGGAGCAGGATCTGCAGCACAGCCTACAAACAATAAAGAAGCTAAGATGAGAAGTAATAATTTCTTCATAATCTTCAAATTCCTTTCCTTTATGTGGTTATTATAGCGCATGAATGTAAGCTGTCAAGAAAATATTTCACTAAATTATCATTTAACTTTCATATTTATTACATTAATGTAAATTTTTCATACATTTTAATGCAGATTGTGAAATATTTTACATAAAGTTCAGATTTGTCGATAAATATAAAAAAAATCTTCCTAAGAAGATTTAATTACTTAATGGGGCGGCCGACGGGGCTCGAACCCGCGGAATGCCGGAACCACAATCCGGTGCGTTAACCAACTTCGCCACGACCGCCATAAGGCAAGTGTTATTTTAGCGTATTTACTCTATAAAGTAAAGTAGTTAAGCGCAATTATTTAACAATTTTTTTATAAATTTCAAACAAGCCTTCATTTAATAAAAATGGTTCAAAAACAAACGATTTTGTATCATCTTTAATCAACACAGATAACCCACCTGTCAATATTTTAGTACAATTCTGATTGAATTCACATTCGATACGTTTTGATATACCTAATATTGAATCAATGGTAGAAAACATCAAACCTGCTTGCATAGCGGTAATTGTATCAATTCCTAATACGGATTTTGGTATCTCAAGCGGAATGGTTGGTAAATGTGGGATAAATCGATTTAATGCGTCTTGAGCAATTCGTAATCCTGGCATAATAATTCCACCTGCAAATTGACCTTTTCGATTAATTGCACTAAGTTTTGTCGCAGAACCAAGATCCGCCACAATAATTGGTTTATCATATTTCGCCATTGCGCCATAACTTGTCGCAATAAAATCTGCACCAAGTTCTTTTGGGTTCGTTAATAAGATTTCAAATTCAGGTACAGACTCTGTGGTACAACGATATCCTTTAATATTCAATAATTTCTCAGTTGTATCAAAGAATACCACATCAACGGATGGCACTACACTACTTACGATAAATGCCTCTAATTGATATTTTTCTTTTAATGGCAATAATTTTTCTTGAACAAAATTAAAGTATGACGTTAAAATATCTTCCTTAATTGTTTCATAACGCGCATCATAAAGCTGTTCTTTTGTATTAGAATACACAACACATACAATATTTGAATTCCCTATATCTATAGTTAGTAACATGGTTCTATTTTAACACAAAGAAAGTGCAGTTTGAACTGCACTAAGCTAAGGGACGAGTCAATAAACGAATATCTGTATGCGCAAAATAATTCAAATGACTCATTTCTATTGGATACGTTACGATGATCCACAGTCGATTACTTGATAGTGTATGCTCAATAATTTGATAATTACATTCTGAGCATTTAACACTACTCGCTTGAATTAACTCTTCGACATCAATGTCATATCGATTTTGATGTTCAATAATTGCTAGTATGTTCTCCGCATACAATCTAGCTTTATTGTTCATTAACACAACACGCATGTAATCAATCCCCATCACCATAAACATCATTCCAAATAGAATTACTAAAGCTGTTTCAAATGCACCCTTCATTAGTCGCTCTCAGTCATTTGTGTCCATTGAGTCTCTAATGTCGCTTGCATCGTATCCTTAAACCCTTCTGAGAAAACAATCATACCAGTCGCAATAACCGTAACCACTAATACTAATCCATACTCTTCAAAAAACGCTTTCATCTCTTCACCCCCTTTCAAATAATGAGATAACAACACTCATCATCGCAGATATAAACACGAATGTTACCCCAACAAGTGGCAACATTCCCATCCACTGATACACTTGAATTGATTCATTCTTTTTTTCAATTCGTGACTTTCTTAACCACTTCGATGTCGAAACTAACATACGATTAAACTGATGATTCGCATCTTGATACCCAAAGTTTTGGTAACGATACAACCATTTCATCGATCGTTGTATTTCAGGTAAATCGTACTGTTTCATACAATTGATATAGTGATTCATGTTTAAAGGATCTATTTTAATCTTTTCATGTAAATTCTTTATATCTTGATATAGAACAGTTGGTACATAATCGAGTGATAATTCAATTGATTTAACCACTGTATTATTTTGAAGTAATACTTGAATCTGTCTTAGATAGATTGGGAATTGATAACGAATACTAACAATTTTTATTTGTACTTTACGCTTAAGTTTAAGAACAGGTAACCAATAACTAAATATACAGATTAATATCGTTAGTAAAGTAATTAGTAATGTGTTTGGTAATACTAAGGTTAGTAAAATAACCCAACGTAACAACTTAACATTCCTATACCGTTTCTTATTCCATGTTTCATTCAATTCAATTCCAAGTATCTGTTCAATTTTAATCAATTGTGTCGATTTAACATTTAATCGTTCTTCTATTTTTGGATCAATTAATACCCAAATACCAAACAAGAATAATATGATGATTACTCCCATAATTTCTCACTTCTTTCAATCCATGGGACAGATACAAGTTTTTGTGAAAAGAACAATGTAAGTAAGATTAATATCAAGAATACAAACAAACTAAAGTAATAAAAGTCTAACGTCTCTATCATCTCGGTTCTAAACAACATATTGTGGCTCATCCATGCAATTCCACACGCAAATATTGACAATACTTGAATCCGATTTCGAGTTCGTATTTGTTCAAGTTTAAATAATGTCGTATCTTCTATCCAATCTTCAATATCATCTTGGATAATCTCTAATCCTTCAAAATAATTAAATGTTCCATAATTCTCTACCGCTAACATAAGATGAACTAGATTAGAAATAATAAAATGGGATTGTGACTGTATAAATACCTCTGCATATTGCTTGGGAAATCCTCCCTTTTCTAAACCATCTATCCATGTATTTATTGATTCATTTAATACCCCATCTGTATGATCTTTACATTCAATTAATGAAGCGTATATTTTAGGATGTTGTTTAAAACTTGCTAGAAACTGTTGTAAGAAATCCGTCAATTGATAGAAATCGCGTTCTTCACTTTTCCACTTTAATTGAAAATGGATAAAGAATGGTGTTAAGAAGAGAGCAACTCCAAGCAATATAATTAAATACATATAGGGTAATTCAAAGAGATACCCAAACATTAATGTCACAATAATTTCAATGAAGATTAAACTATACTCATTCAGATTTAATTTGTGATGTTTCTTCCATAAACCGTTTAAATTTGATAATTTTACTTTTTTCATTTTTATGATAAATTGTATGTTTTGTTCCTTCGTATTGATCATTCACATCAAAATAAACAACTTCTCGTATATTACGGAGTACACCTTTATTCGTTATTTGTATCTCTAAATGTACGCCTATATCTAAACTGTCATGGATTAAGGTATTGATACTTTGATTCGTTAACTCTGATCCTGGCATCATTATCATCATTCGATAAGGTATTGCGTATGCACTTTCCGCATGTACTGTACTAATTAAACTTGTACCTGTTGAAATACTTTGTAAAAGATAGATTATTTCTGTACCTCGAATTTCCGAAACACATATCCAATCAGGTCTTTGTCTTAAACTAGTCTTTATCGCTTTTTCATAGCTAAAGTGTTCTTGAACCTTTAACATCACATGATCTTTTTTAGGATGAATATCTCCATACCTTAGTTCAAGACTATCTTCGATTGTGATTACCCTTTGATACGCAGGAATACTTTCCATTAAATATTTAACAAACTCTGTCTTACCTGATCCTGGTAAACCACTTATCATTACGTTCTTTCGCGCTAATATTGCGTCTTTCAGAAACTCAATCACCCAATCTGGCGCATAGTGTTTTATGCCTGTTTCAGTGTCATGTAGTCGACACACGGATGGCGTTTTACGTATCGATAAACTTAATCCTCCACGCGCGATACTTTGATGCAAAATACTTATTCGTAATTCCGTTGTTTCAGCTTCTAGAACTGGTGATGTTGTATTAAAAGGTAAGTTAACGTAGTTCGCTATTTTATATACGAGTGATTGAATTGCGTCATGCGCAAGAAATGGTTCAATTGGATATCGACCTTTCTTCAAATGATCTACCCAAACTTGTTTCCCATTGTAGTTAATATCCGTAATAAATGGATCATTAATTTGTGGTTGAATTATCCCAAAGTCAAATTCATTGAGCATAGAGATACCCTAATATATTCGATGATTCATATAGAATACATTCATCTTCACTAAAGAATTCAGATGTTGGAGTGATTGTAATATCACCAATTGCAATAACTTTCGTAAGAATTGGTATTTCTACTTGATCTACCGCAATTAACATTATCTTAGGGATTTGATTTGTTTCATTGTTAACTTCATTTCCATTTTTATCCTTAATACTCAATACTCTTACCTGTTTAAATAATAAGTCTACAATTGTCTCTCGATTACTTTTGATTGTTGCATACAAATCAATTTTAGAGCCCTTCTGCAAGGTATTACCTGAAGTACTACTTATATTCACATCGATCGCAAACACCGCCTGATTAACATTCAAAAGCAATGTCGGCTCATCTATCGCATCATCAATCGATTCAATCGTAGATTTATAGATTAAACTTCCTTTTGGAATAGATGAATTTAACTTTATGTATTTACCAACAATATCATTCTTCTTAATCAATACGTTCTCACTTAAATAAGCTTTCGGTACTTTAATGATCGTGATTTGATTATCATCCAATAACGTTCTAGCACCTAAATCCTCTTTCGCAACATACACTTCAACTAACTCTAGTTCATGTTTGATATACAACACACTCACACCTATTACAACTAACGTAATACATAGAACGATTCCAGTAATTATTAACCTGTTTTTATTTATCATGAATTCACCTCTATCATCATTTCATCAAATACCCACGTTTTAGAATTACTTCCAATATGACTCACATTCAACTTAACTCGCATCGCTAATGGATTAGGGTGAAAGCCAACAACATTTACGCTGTAGTCAAAATCATCTGGTTTCCTTAGCATGATAATTTCATTAATCACAGAATTATACGAATCTATACGCTCTGCATTTTGCATGGGATCAAGCTGAACGAGTGATTCATGAATACTTTGTTTAAGGATTAAGCGTGATATATAGTGAATAGAATCGACATGTATATAAATCATGAAACCAAGTGATATTCCCATCAATAAGACAAATAAAGCATAAGCTTGAATGATACCTTTCATATAATCACCTCATTCATACTTATGCTTTATTTTTGATTTAACCTAAAAAAAAGACAAACTTTCGTTTGTCTAATTAGTGAGCGTGTGCACTTTCAACTGGATCCACACCGGTTTCCATGAAAGCTGTAATACGTGAACGATGCGCTTCAGTAGAAGGTTTACATTGCGTAGGACTCTTAGCTTCGCCATTAACTAATGCTTCAGCTAAGCCCGCACAACCAGCATACCCACATGCACCACAGTTATAACCAGGTAACATGCCAGTAATCTGTTCAACACGAGTATCAACTTCAACATATAGAAATTTACCAGCAATCGCTAATAACAATCCTAATGCAGCACCTAAAACCAACATCATTAAACTAGCATTAAGCATTTTTTATCTCCTTAATCTGTTGAGATGGGTGATTCCCACAATGTCCCAACGAACATGAACCACAAGTCGCTTCAATTTCTTCACAACCTGCAGGACGAGGAGTTTTATGATTTAAGAAATAAACCAATCCATAGAACCCACCTAAAGCGGCTAAGTAAAGAATCGCTTCCATATTAGATTAAACCTACAAAACTAGTAAAGATACCAGCCATAATCGCCGCAACGATTAAGGCAATAGGATTACCTTTAAATGCATTTGGAACATCCGCATAATCAAGTCTTTCACGGATTGTTGAGAAGATATAAAGAACCATCATGAATCCAATAGGCGTTGCTAATGAATACACTAACATTTCAACAAATGTGAAGCCTTCAGTAATGTTAATTAAAGTAACATATAGAACAACACAGTTAGTCGTAATTAATGGTAAGTAGATACCTAATGCTTTATAAAGAACGGTTGAATACTTCTTAAGAATTAATTCAACGAATTGTACGAATGCCGCAATAACAAGGATAAATGTAATTAAATCCATGTATTGAAGATTTAGAGGTACAAGTACATTGTAGTAAAGTACATACGTAAAGATTGATGATCCGAAGATTACGAAGACTACAGCAGCACCCATACCAATAGCAGAACTCGTTTTACGTGAAACACCAAGTAATGGACACATACCTAAGAACTTTGTTAATACAACGTTATTAATAACAATGGCTGAAAAGAATAATGAAAATAGTTCCATATTATTTAGCCTCCTTTAAACTTTTAGGTTCATGGTTACGAATAGCACTAACACCAGCTGCTAATAAAGCAAAGGTTAAGAATGCACCAATCGGACCACTAAAGATTGGGATAATATATTGACTAGGAATTAAATTGATTGAGAACACTTCAACATTTGTGAATGGATTTGTAAAATCTACAATACCAGTCGCTAAGATTTGACGAATCAATGACATTGCGACAAGACTCAATGTATAAGCAACACCCATATTTAATCCATCTAACGCAGAAGCAACAATCCCATTCTTAGATGCAAATGCTTCAGCACGTCCTAAGATGATACAGTTAACAACAATTAGAGGAATAAATACACCTAACGCTTGATCAATTGCCGGAGCAAACGCTTTAATCAACAATTCTACAGCTTTAACTAATGTCGCAATAACTACGATGTAAACTGGAATACGAATTTCATCAGGAGTAATATTACGAATCATAGAAATGATCATATTAGACACTGTAAGAATCGCAATAACCGAAACACCCATACCTAATGCGTTATTCAAATTAGTTGTAATCGCTAAGGTAGAACAAATACCAAGATACAAACCAAATACTGGATTCTCTTTTAAGAGATTCAAACCATAATTTAATACAGATTTCATTGGTTTTTCC
Source organism: uncultured Erysipelotrichaceae bacterium (assembly GCA_942492995.1). Lineage (GTDB taxonomy): Bacteria > Bacillota_I > Bacilli_A > Erysipelotrichales > Erysipelotrichaceae > UBA2212. The sequence goes on along the minus strand of OW818653.1, from coordinate 137,594 downwards.
TCCTACTTCAAGGATTCGTATACAGCAATCGCCGCATCGATCCCTCTTATAACAGCACTCGATGAAATAGTAGACCCAGAAATAGTATCTAACTTATCATCAACAGTCTTATTAACAATCGAATTCGCAAATTCTGGTTCACCCACTTTAGTACCTAAACCTGGAGTGTCATTGACATATGTAACTTCTAAGCCAACAATTTTACCTGAATTATCAATACCAACAATAAACTCAATAACATCTTTATACCCTTGAATGCTTACGTTGAATGCATAACCAGCTCCAACAGCTTCGTATACATTCTCAACCGCATCATTATCTTCAATTGTTACTTCTTTAAATTCATCAGTACTTGGGAAGATTGCTTGTAAACTAGCTTTAACAGCCGCAATTTTCTTTTCTTGAATGATTGGATCAGTAATTTGGTTAACGTAACCAAGAATACCACCCGCTAATGCACTAATAAGTGCTAAGAATAACGTTAAATGAATAATTTTCTTCATACGTTTTCCTCCCTTAATCCAATGCCGCAGTAATTGCAGCATTTACAGCACGAATAACGGAAGTTGAAGTAACAGTAGCACCAGACACTACGTCAGCAGATGCAGTCGCATCAACAATCGATAATCCTGCAAATTGAGACAAGAATACTTCATTATTCGTCTTATCACCAATACCCTTAGAATCTGAGAACGTTACGTATGCAACGCTAACTAATGTTTGTGTTGCTGTATTAACTTTCACTTCTAATGTATTTGGTTTAGGATCTTCATCATGGTCACTTGAGAATGCATAACCATTAATATTAACAACGAATGTAGTAACATCACCATCTGCTGTTTCAGATACGACAACTGCAGTAGGAGACGTTTCCTGTGAAATAACAAGTGGTTCACCCTTAAGTGATACTGTCACAACTGGTTCTTCTTCTACAACTGGCGCAATATAATTAACTTGATTCGCAAATACACCTACTGTAAGGAACCCTAAAGCTCCAATAACTGTTAATGAAATTGCATATTTCTTAACTTTTTCAAATGCCCATCCATCAAATGCACGGTCAATTAAAGGTGTCATCATATTCATAAATAAGATTGAACGAATAACCCCTTCAGGTAAACTGCCTTTAACACGGATAAGGAACGCTAATAAAGCAACTCCAAATGCGAATACGATACGTCCAGGAATAGAAGTAGGACTTGTAACAGGATCTGTTAACATGAAGATTGCCCCAAACGCTGCACCACCTGTAACGACATGGAATATTGGATACCAAACTCCCATACCTTTCATGAACGCAAGAATTGACGCAAACGCAAATAATGAACCTAAGAATACAACTGGAACTCTCCAGTCAATAATTTTACGAACAGCTAAGTAAACCCCAACAGCTAAGATTAATAAGGTATTCGTTTCACCTAGACCACCGACATAACCGCCAGTTGCTAAGCCCCATAAACCACCGAATTTATCTAAATATTGAGTTACTAACGCTGGATCTTTAATAACCCAACCTAATGTTTCCATAACTTGGTTTGGTGTAGCACCTGTAATCACATCCGCAAATTTATCAGTAATAAATCCACCGAATGATAATACAGATACAGCACGACCAACACCAGCTGGATTAAAGATATTATGACCAAATCCACCAAACACTAATTTACCGATAAAGATAGCGATGAAACTACCAATAAAGATGACATAAAGTGGTTTGTTTATCCCCATCATCCCAACATATAATAATGCGGTAACCCATGGGAATGATGTATTTAAGTGTTTTAGAATATTCTTCTTATAGAATAATGCCCATAAAACTTCAACACCGATTGCAGTACCCAATGCAGTCGCAATCATTAATAACGCATGCATACCATAATCAGAACCTAATATAGTGAAATAGAAATAAACTGAATAAGATAGAACTAACGCAATCCCAACTGTCAACTCCGTCATAATACGTTGTGTACTTAACGGTGCACGATAGTTCGGAGAAACTCTAAAGTTAAATTTCATTACTCTGTCCTAACCTTTCTTCAATGCTAAAGCACGTTTAGCTCTTCTTACGCCTTCAGTCACATCAATCTTAGAAGGACAAACATACGTACACAATCCACATTCGATACATTGGTCAGCTCTTAATTGAGTCATCCAATTTGAATCTTTCATCTTTTCCGCATTGTTTATACGTACTGGCAATAAACCAGCAGGACATGCATCATTACAACGTCCACAACGCATACATTCCATTGCTTCAACAGGATTGTTCTTTAAAATCGTAATCGCATTTGTATAATTCGTAATTACGAATTCATCCGTAGGAATTGTTCTTCCCATCATCGGACCACCCGCAATAACAAGTACATCTTCACTTGCATAACCACCGATTTGTGCTACAACTTCTGATACTTTCATACCATAAGGAACACGCACATTTGTTGGGTTCTTTAATCCATCACCTGAGAAAGTCACAACTTTTTCGACAATGCCTTCTCCATATTTAAGAGAACGTGCAAACGCAATCGCAGTTGTAACGTTATTTACGATAATACCAATTTCAGATGGTAAACGATTATAACGTTTCTTACAGAATTCAAATACTAAAGTACGTTCCCAACCCATTGGATAAACATCAGGTGTTTCAAACACTGTAATGTTTGATTCATTCTTAAATGCTTCTTTAAGTTGAGCAATTAACTCTTTTTTCGTCTTCTTAATTGCTACAATAGCTTTAGGCGCTGTACTCATCTTTAATAGTGCTTTAACACCAAGTACAGTATCATCTAAGCTTTCTTTGGTAAAACGATAGTCCGCAGTAATGTAAGGTTCACATTCAACCGCATTGATAATCAATGTGTTAATGTTTTCTGGTTTCTTGTATTTTAAATATGAAGGGAAACCTGCGCCTCCACAACCTACAATACCAGCCTCCATCATAAAGTTAACTAATTCGTCATGTGTTGCGGTTGTATAATCCAAAGGTTTAAACGATTCAACCTTTTCATATTTACCATCATCTTCAATGACTAGATGTTCCTGTGGTTTTAACACAGAATGCATCATATTCTTCTTTGCCCCAACTGTACCTGATACAGGAGAGTAAATTGGCACATTAAAATGGTCGTTACGTCTTGCCAATAGCGTACCGACAAATACTTTGTCCCCTTCATTAACATAGACATCAATCTTTGTGGATGATCCATTGTTAAGAGGTACAAACACTTCTTTTTTAGGTTTTACGAGCACGATATCATTGTGCAACGTTTCATCTTTGTGACCGTCAAGATGAACTCGACCAGGTCCCGTCAATAAAGACATACCTTCACCTAACCTTTCCTTAATACGTGAATTTGTACGTATGAAAACTACTTGTATATTATAGCATAGATGCATTTACACAAAAACACCTTTTTGTAAAGTAAAACGACTATGCTATAATGTCTCAGGAGATAACTATGAAACAAAAAACCTTCTTATTTATTCTTTTAATTCTATTCTTAACAGGATGTAAAAGTGAACCCGTTCGTTACAGTCAAGTACTGATCAATGTCGGATTTAATGATGCGCCTGTTACATTTGTCGCATATACAGAAAATGAAGCTGAATATAACAAATATTACGATATTTTAAAAGAAGACTTACTCGTTTTAGGTCAACTTTTTGATAAATATAACAATTATGACGGCATGAATAATTTAAAAACAATTAATGATAATGCAGGTATTCAACCGGTTGTTGTTGATCAGAATTTACTCGATTTAATTGTTTTTGCGAAAGATTATTATGAAATTACTGAACATACATTCGATATAAGTTTAGGGTCGGTCCTTAATGTTTGGCATAACTATCGTGAAGAAGGTAAGTTAAACAATTCCGGAGATCCACAAACCTTTGGTAGAGTTCCTACGATTGAAGAACTCCAAACCGCTAAAACATGTGCATCATGGGATTTTGTGGAAATAAATGATACTGATAACACCGTATATTTAAACAATCCATGTGCATCACTTGATGTTGGTGGAATTGCGAAAGGATTTGCGGCTGACATCGTAACTGAGAGACTTATTGAAGCTGGACTTGAAGTCGCGATTATAAATCTTGGAGATAGTAGTATCATAACACTTGGCACAAAACCTAATGGTGATGAATGGGGTGTTGGAATTGCTCAACCTAAGATGGATGTATTGATTGCGGATAGTAGTGTCGATACATTATTCTTTGAAGGTCCAATCCATATTTCTACATCAGGCGATAATCAAAACTATTATATAGCGGAAGGTGGCGTTGTTTATCATCATTTAATTGATCCAAATACACTTTACCCTGTCGTGACAAATCTACACAGTGTAACAATCGCAACAAGCCTAAGTGCTGGTGCTGCAGAAGCACTTTCCAAGGCAATGTTTATTCTTCCTTATGATGACGCTTTAACGCTATTGACCCAATTAAAAACCGATCATCCGAATGAAACGATTGATGCGGTTTGGGTATACACCTTAGACCAAGCTCCTGTGAATGCGATAAGCATTGAGAGTGAAGGCTTTAGTATTGTGCATAGTGAAGACTTAAAAGACCAATCCAGACTCTATCGATAAAGCGTGATTAACTCACGCTTTTTTGTGTCACTTCACGATTTACAAGACTTACGAATTGATCAATATTATCCGTTATCTGTTTAACCATACATTCTTCTAATTTATTCTTACGAACAAGATTATCCAACTCAGCGGTTATTTCAATTGAGCTTAATGCTCTTCGATAAGGTCTATGTTCAGTTAATGCACAGAATATATCTGCCAATTGTAGTATTCTAGTCCCTTTGTTAATATCTTTTGAGACTAATCTATCAGGATATCCAAACCCATCTTCAAATTCATGATGATGTCCTACCCAATTCGCTAAGTCTTCAAATCCTTCAACTTTCGCTAATATAAACATACTGTAATAAGGGTGTTGTTTCATCAATAAAAATTCTTCATCCGTTAAACTAGCTTGTTTATTTAGGATTTCATTTGGTACAGCTAATTTACCTAAATCATGTAATAATCCAGCTAAATAAAATTTCTTATAATCAGAGACATTGGGATAATTTAACATTGATAATTGTTTCGCGACATTTGCGACGTTATAGGAATGATGATAGGTATAATACGAACTCGCATCGATTATCGAGGCGAATATCTTGGATAAATCTATTAAGTCATCGATATTCAGTTTGTTCTTACCAAAGAATGTATCGAAATCATCGAACAAGTATTCATATTCTACTGATACAATATTTAACCAGAAACTTTCTTTTAATGCTAATTGTTCGAAAACAGGAAATAGTCTTGGATCATAAAAATCCGATGATAGGATATCGAAAGTAATTCGTTCTTTTTGTAACATTATGTTTTTATTTAAATCTATTAATACATCAATACGATCCGCAAAGTGTAGAATTCTAGATGCTAAAGGAATATCATCTTTCGTTAATCCACTTGGATTAGGTCCTAAGTAGCGATCATGATGATGTCGTACGACATTCGCTACATCACTAAATAGATGAAATTGATTTAGTATTTCATATCCCTTTTCCGCATGATTGTAAATTCGATTATCGTCATCATTATGCACAATAAATAACTTTTCTTCCCAGTTGCTTGCTGCCCCAATATCATGTAGTAATGCCGCAACAATTAATGTTAACATTTCTTTGTGATTTAGCCCCATTGCCTCCCCAAATGCTTTACATAAAATTGCTGTCCCTAGATGATGTTTAGAGATCCCATTAGTCGATAATTCTAGCGACATAGACAAAGCCTTAATATACTGATAAGGCTTTACATATAGGTCGTTTTCCATACTTTCATACTATCACTTAATCAAAAAAAAGTATGCTTTTTCAAGCATACTGTTAACTATTTCTTACCTAATAATCTAAACATATTCTTCTTATAAACTTCAACCCCAGGTTGGTTAAATGGATTAACCCCTAAGAGATATACAGACATACCACATGCCACAAACATAAATTGTGCTAAGTAGCCAAAACTATAGCTACTCATTTCTTCTAAATTTAGGATAATATTTGGAATACCACCTTCATCATGGTGTGCTTGTAATGTACCTAAAGCAGCTGATTTATTAACTTCGTCTAACGTCTTACCACTCAAGTAATTCAATTGATCATAATCATCTTTATCACTTGGGAATGCTTTATCTAAGTTTGGCTTATCAATTAATACAAGTGTTTCAAATAAATCTTTTGAACCTTCTTGTACAAATTGACCCATACTGTGTAAATCAGTTGAGAAGTTAACTGAAGCTGGGAATAAACCTTTATTTTCTTTACCTTCAGATTCACCGAATAGTTGTTTCCACCATTCAGCTAACATACTTAATTGTGATTCATAGGCAACGAATAACTCAATATTCTTACCTTGTTTTTCAAGTACACGACGACTTACTGCATATTTATACGCATCATTTTCGGATACGAGTTCACTTGAATACGCTTTTGATGCGTCTAGTGCGCCTTTCATCATTTCATCAATATCCAATCCCGCTACTGCGATTGGTAATAATCCAACTGAAGTTAAAACGGAATAACGACCCCCAATATCATCTGGTATCGTTAATGTTTCATAACCCATATTGGTCGCGAAATTCTTTAATGTTCCACGTGCTTTATCTGTCGTCGCTATAATACGTTTACGAGCTTCTTCAACACCATATTTTTCTTCTAAGAAATGTTTGAACAATCTAAACGCCATTGCTGTTTCAGTAGTCGTACCTGATTTTGAAATAACATTAACATAAACATTCTTATCTTTAACTTTTTCAAGTAATTGTACAATATATGTAGAAGAGAACGTATTACCCACAAAGTAAATATCGATATCACGTTTTGGGAATAAGCCTTGAACCATTTCAATCGCAGCACGTGATCCTAAGTATGATCCACCAATACCACATACGATTAATGTATCCGCATTTTCACGAATCATTTTTGCAAGTTCTTTTACTTTTGCGAATTCAGTTTTATCATAACTTGTTGGCCAAGTATACCAACCAACATATTCATTTCCTAAACCTGTCTTCTCTACTAATTGTTTGTGATAGTGAGAAACATCTTTTTGATAGAGTTCAAATTCATTTTCAACATGCGCATATGATAAATCTAATTTAATCATGGTTTTTCTCCTTTTTTGCGTCTTTTATCCAATCATTTAACTGAGCCTTAAGTGAGGCAAATCCAATTTTTTCTCTTAATTTTATCATGGGCTTTAGTCGTGGTCTAGACTTACGCGAATTTGCATGAAGTGCTTTAAGAGATAATCTTAATTGATGATTTTGCGAGTCAATATCCAAAATCTTCAATTTCAATTTATCACCAACTTTTACATAGTGTTCCACATCTTTTACAAATCCTTCTGATAATTCCGATATATGGATTAATCCTGCCGTATTAGCATCAATACTAACAAAAGCTCCATAAGGTTTTATACCAGTAATTTGTCCCTCTACAACTTGTCCAACACGATACATCATGAGTACCCCTCCGGCTCAATAATTATAGCACATGACTTTTTGGAATGTGATATAATATCGAGGCGAGGTAGCTATGTTAGGTAATCTTTATCCCTTCTGGGCGGCAATTTCTGCCAATTTAATTGCACAACTAATTAAACCTGTCTTCCGTTACTTTGGGACCGGAAAATGGGAAATGAAACTACTCGTCGATAGTGGTGGATTTCCTTCTTCACATACTTCAACTGTTACAGCGCTTAGCTTAGCAGTAGGTATTCAAGAAAAGTTCTCTTCTACTCTATTCGCGGTTGTTTTAATGTTTAGTTTAATTGTTATGTATGATGCGGCAAATGTCCGATATTATGCAGGACGTAATATTCAGATTACGCAACAACTTATTCGTGATATTCAAACCCTCACGACGATAAAGCTTGATGATCCAGTATACCTATTGAAAGTAAAAGAAGTTTTGGGACACCAATGGTTCGAAGTATTTGGCGGTGCCGTATTGGGCTTATTAGTTGCCTCACTAATGTTCTTTATGAGATGATAAGGACATGAATATAGAAAAAGAAGTAAAAGATGTTTTAGATAAAATCCGTCCCTATCTCCAACGAGATGGTGGTGACGTTGAATTTGTAAGCCTAGATGATGAAGGTCGTGTTTATGTTCGCGTATTTGGCGCATGTGTAGGATGTAGTGCCATCGATGTAACAATCAAGATGGGAGTCGAGACCTTACTCATCGAAGAAGTATTAGGTGTAACAGAAGTAATCGTTGTAGACTAGTTAAATCTAGTCTTTTTTTATGTTTTGTGAATATTTACGATTTATATCTATGATTTATTATAAAAATTCAATAATTCTATTAATATTTGAAATATTTAATCAATATTTTAAATATTTTTCTGATTTTTCTTTACTTTTTTAATTTTATCGCTAGAATTAAGACATATTTAAATCAAGGAGAAAAACGATGTCACACCCTTTTGATGATTTTGGAATTCATTTATTTGGCGAGAAATTAATGCGCGAACGTTTACCGTATCCTGTTTACACGAGTTGGAAAACAGCACTAGCGAAAGAAAGTGCTTTAGATCGTGGGACAGCAGACGCGATTGCACATGCGATGAAAACATGGGCAATGGAATTAGGAGCTACTCACTTTACACATTGGTTCCAACCACTTACTGGTCAAACTGCAGAAAAACATGATAGTTTCTTAGAAGTTGCGAAAGATGGTAGTGCATTAGCACAATTCTCTGGCAAAGGTTTAATTAAAGGTGAAACAGATGGTTCAAGTTTCCCAAGTGGTGGTTTACGTGCAACATTCGAAGCACGTGGCTATACGTACTGGGATATTAGTTCGCCTGCTTTCATTCGTGATAACGTCTTATGTATTCCTTCTATTTTCGTATCGTACAATGGCGAACCACTTGATCAAAAAGCTCCATTATTAAAAGCACTTGATCGTTTAAGTTTTGAGGCAAGTCGTGTTGTACAAACATTAGGTGATAAACAAGTTAAACATGTTAATTTATCCGTTGGACTTGAACAAGAATATTTCCTAGTTGATAAATCAATGTATGAAGAACGTAAAGATTTACTCTTAACGGGTAGAACCTTATTAGGCGCAAGCGCTCCACGTGGACAAGAATTCGAAGATCATTATTTCGGATCAATTCCTGCACGCGTTAAAGCATATATGGATGAAGTAAATACAGAACTTTGGAAAGTCGGTGTATTCTCTAAAGTTGAACATAATGAAGTTGCGCCTGGTCAATTTGAATTCTCTGTTATCTTTGCGGAAGCGAATATTGCGGTTGATCAAAACCAAATTTTAATGGACTTATTAAAGAAAATCGCAATCAAACATGATCTAGCATGTTTATTACATGAAAAACCATTTAAGGGTATTAATGGTTCAGGTAAACATAATAACTGGTCATTGATTACGGATGATGGTCAAAACTTATTAGAACCAGGTGATAAACCACATGAAAATATTCGTTTCTTATTATTCGTTTCTGCGATTATCAAGGCAATTGATGAATTCCCAGAATTAATTCGTTTAGCTGCTTCAGGTCCTGGTAATGATCATCGTTTAGGTGCGAACGAAGCTCCTCCAGCAATCATCTCTGTATTTATGGGTGATGTAGTGGAACAAATTCTATTGAACTTAGCCGATAAGAAAGTCTTAAAGACCAACAAAGAAGGCGCTAAATTCTCCGCATTGAATAACTTATCCTACATGCCAAAAGATAACACTGACCGTAACCGTACATCTCCATTTGCGTTTACTGGTAATAAGTTTGAATTAAGAATGTTAGGTTCTTCCCTATCTGCTTCATTCGCAAATACGGTTATTAGTACAATCGTTGCGGACGCATTAAAAGAAGTTGCGGATCGTTTAGATGATTTCAAATACTTACAAGATGTACGTGATGAAGCACTTAAGATTATTCAAGAAATCATGCGTAAACATCACCGTGTATTGTTTAGTGGAGATGGTTACTCTGATGCATGGGTTATAGAAGCAGAAGAACGTGGCTTACCAAACATCAAATCTTTCGTTGAAGCTGTAGAGTTCTTGGATGATGATAAAGCGACTAAATTATTTGAACGCAATGCGGTATTTACTACAAATGAATTAGCTGCACGTTCTGAAATTCTATATGAACAATATATTAAGACCATTCAAGTTGAAGCTAAAACATTAATTCGTATGGTTGAGCGTGAAGTTGTCCCTCAAACTACAATCTACCTAAGTTCAATTCTTGGCTTAAAAGGTTATGCGTTCTACGATAAACAAATCAATACAATACTTGGGTTTGTGGATTCCATTGATGCGAAACTAACGAAGTTAAAAGTTAACTTAGATAAGACTCATCATATTGAATCACTTAAAGAAGAAGGTTTAGCATTACGTCATGATGTATTCCCATTATTCGATGAAATACGTGAAGATGTGGATAAACTAGAATTAGTGTTACCTCGTAACATGTATCCATTCCCTAGTTACTTGGACTTATTGTTCCTACTTGATTAATGCATAAAAAAACTTAGGTACTTGCCTAAGTTTTTATTTGGATTGATTCTTTGTCTAATCGTTGTGTAATCAACTTCTTAGAAATGATATAGATTACAGCGAAAATAGGAACACCTAGGAACATACCCACCACCCCGAAATATCCTCCACCGACTATAATCGCAAACATGATCCATAAACTTGGTAAACCCATGGAATCCCCTAAAATACGAGGTCCTAATACATTACCATCGAATTGTTGAAGGACGATGATATAGATCACAAACCATAAGGCTTGGATTGGTTCGATAAGAATAAGAATGAGTGCTCCTGGTACTGCCCCAATGAAAGGTCCGAATACTGGAATTATACTCATAACACCGAATATAACACTTATTAGAACAGGATACGCAAGTCCCATAAAACTCATACCGATAAAACATAATATCCCGACAATCATAGAGTCAAAGGATTGACCTAAGATAAATCGATGAATCATATTAGAGGATAAACGACTTAAATCGATTAGATAATCACCGGTCTTTTGACCAAATATCGCATACATCAACTTCTTGATTTGAAGGGCAAAACGTTCTTTTTCTAATAATATATATACCGCAATCGCAAGTCCCATAATAATACTAAATATCGTCTTAGTGATTTGAATGGAATAATCTAATACATACGGTAAATACGTTTGTAGAGAATTAATTAGACTTAATAGTAGATCTTCAGATGAATCTACGATGATGTTTAACCAATCGTAGGTTTCACGATATGCCGCGAAGTTCGCACCTAATAAATTCTCAACTTCACTCATATATTGAGGGAGTTTTTCACTGATTGAACCGATACTTAGAATCACTTGAGGTATAACAAATGAGAAGAATAATATGATTACACCAATCGTTATAAGTAATGACACAATAATCGATATTAAGCGGTTTAGCTTCTGTTTCCATTTAAATCGAATGAATACCTTCTTCTCAAAGAAAGCGACAAGAGGACCCATTAAAAACGCTATAGATAAACCATAGATAAATGGAGATAGTACACTAATAAGATTAGACAGTGATGTTAAGATAACATTCACATTAAGAAACATGAAATAGATTAGGATGATAAATAATCCCGCAATAATCAATGAAAGAATAAGCGATAAGTGATTACTATCAATCCATTTTTTCATTCGTTTTTCCCTTTAATATTTCATTAATACACACTTCAACTTCATGGTTTTCAATGTAAGGCAATTGACTCTCACGATAATCATACCCAAAGCTACCACGACTTACTGTCACGATTGGAGGGAATTGAATACGTTTGAAGATAGCAGAATGCCATGCCTTCATAAACCATCGGATATCTTCGATAAATACGTTTGGATTATCTAATCCATAGTACATCATCCAATCTGCAACTTCTGTTTTCTTCCATTCACCTGATTGATAGGTTTTTAACCAATCAAGAATATGATGACTTGGATATTGAATTAGATATTGAACCAACCAATCATGATAAACCCATTTCATCGGATCGACTTGATTTGTTTTAAGTTCAGCACTTGGCGCAAATCCAAAATGAATTGTATGATTCTCAATTACTGGAATTAAGTTAGAATCGATGATCATCTGATTATATTGATTGTTTATCGCATGTGCTAATTCAAAGACTTGAAGTTTTGTACAATCACCTATAGGACTTAATGCGCCAATTGTATCTCCATACAAGGTCGCATAACCTAGCGCAACTTCTACTTTATTCCCATTATTACAAATAACGCCACCTTTATACGATGCGAAAGATGACAATAAATGTCCTCTTAAACGCGCTTGGATATTCTCATACGCTAAACCTTCTTTGGGTTCAATCTGATATTGAGTTAGGGTCGATTCAGTCGCATGGACTAATTCTTCAATACTTCCTGCATGATATTCAATGCCTAATTTTTGTGCAGTTTCATACGCTATATTTTTGGATTGTGCTTGGTTATATCGACTTGCCATATTATAGGCAATAACACGATCATTGCCTAAGGCCATACACAATAAAGCCGCATTCACACTACTATCAATTCCACCCGATAATCCAATAATCCATTTTGGTTTAAACGGTAGTACTTGTTTATCAAACTCAGTAATCGCTGTTAATATACCATTTAATAACTTATTCGTTTGGGTATGAACTGGATAAGTTTTATCTAAATCAAAGGTTAAACAATCTTGTTTTAAATCATCCTTACATTGGCCTAAAACCGATCCATCCTTTCGATAAATCGTACTATCCCCATCAAACACTAAGACATTCTTCCCATTATTCTGCATACCACTCGCATTGACATACACAAAAGGAACCATCTGTTCACCATGTGTTTTCACATGTTCCATAATACGTTTCTCACGACTTAATTCTTTGTTTAGAGTCCAAGGGGATGATGATATATTCACGATAAAATCCACATTCTGTTTAATGTAGATATCGGTAGGATCGACATTGTAATCTTTACTCCATAAATCTTCACAAATCTCTAATCCAATTCGATACGATTTCTTTTCTTTAATAAAGATAAATGGATTAATTGTATCGGTTAATGAAAGATTATTTTCTAGCGCATGATCGTAACCACTCTTGAAATAACGTGAGTCATCAAAGAAACGATAATCTGGTAGACAATGTTTATAGTAATGTCCATTATTCAAGTTATTTTCTTTTTGTACCCATTCATTTTGATACGCAAAGAATGCGGTATTATAGCGATTAAAACGACCATCGCGATTACGTTTAGCAGATTCATTATGACTAATATTTCCCCAGATAATCCCTATATCCTTTGACCATGATTTAATCACTTCATTCGCATGTGTTAACTGTGACACAAACGATTCTTGTAGGTAAAGATCAGAGATTAAATAACCTCCAACAGCCATTTCAGGAAACACAATTAGATCCGCATTATCACTTTTCGCATCTAAAACCAATTGATGCATATGCTTAAGATTCACATCAATTTGTCCAGCTTGAATATTTAATTGTGCCATCGCTATTTTCATACGTTAACCTTTTTACCTACTGTCCATAAATCAAATGTTTCATAGCCTAAACGATGATAAATACTCCCTGCTTTAGGATTATCATAGAATAAACACGGTACTTTACCTTCACTTAAACACTCTTTTGATAATTCATACACAACTTGCGAAGCTAATCCCTGTGTACGATATTCAGGAAAGGTAAATACACCACCGACCATAACCGACGCATCTGTCTCAACCGATGTATTCGCATGTGCGATAACTTTGTCTTGATCGTATACAATATAAGCTCTTGATTTCTTTGAATCTAATTTATCAAACATACGTTGTACTCTGTCTTCTAAATTTGTATTGAAATCGCTAAACTCAGTAATAGAATAGAACGATTGTGCAATTGCTTGCGCATCTTTCGATTGAGCTCTAAGTACACTAGGTGTTAATACATTATCCTTTAGTTCCTTACACTCACAGAAATACATGGTGCGAAACTTATATGAACTAAATAACTCACTAGGTAGAGAATCAATCTGAGATTTACTTCCACTCATGACATTAATTCTTGGATCATCCAATCTCTCTTTAAATCCAGCAAAGTCATAAATCGTATCGAATAAATAGAACACAAAGTTATTGTGATAACGCAATAAAACAGCTCCTATCTTATCATCTTGTTCATCTAACCATATTTCTTGGTAATCCGTCTCCAATCCATTCTGTTGGATATCCCCATAAATAAACATCGTTCGACTTGGATCTTGTTTAAGGCGATCCATTAACCATTCTTTTTCAGTTTCTCTTATTTTTCGTATCATACTTCAATTATACAATAAACAGACAAAATAAAAGTTAGTCTTTCGACTAACCTCTTGATTTAAAGAAACCTGGAATATCACTTTCGTCTTCAAATGTTGCAGGACTTTCTTTACGAATATCCTCCACAACTTTACGTGCATCTTGAACAGGGTTTTTAACTTGATTAACTTTTGGTAAATCAAAACCTGTCGCAATAACCGTAATAATAATATTATCCCCAAGTGATTCATTAATCGCAACCCCAAAGATAATATCAATATCAGAACCAGCTGATTCACGGATGAAATCAACCGCATCATTCGCATCAAAGATGGTAATACTTTCGCCACCTGTCACATTTACAATCGCATTACGTGCACCACGAATTTGTGCTTCAAGTAATGGGGAAGTAATCGCTTTAGCCGCAGCTTCTTGAGCTTTACTATCACCTTGTGCCATCCCAATCCCAATCAACGCCGAACCTTGACCTTCCATAACTGCACGAACATCCGCAAAGTCTAAGTTAATCAATGCAGGTACTGCGATTAAATCGGTAATGGTTTGTACACCTTGACGTAAAACATTATCAGCTTCTCTAAACGCTTCCACAAATGGAATACGTCCAATAACTTCTAACAATTGATTATTCGACACAATAATCAATGAATCGACATAGTTACGTAATTCTTCTAATCCACGATTCGCTTGTTCAGTACGTTTCTTACCTTCAAACGTAAATGGTTTCGTTACGATCCCAACTGTTAATATCCCGAATTCTTTCGCAATTTTCGCAAATAATGGTGCAGCACCAGTTCCCGTACCACCACCAAGACCTGCAGTAATGAAGACCATATCGGCACCCTTCATCGCTTCACGAATATCATCTTCACTCTCAAGCGCAGCTTTATACCCAATTTCTGGATTCGCCCCTGCCCCAAGACCTTTAGTAATCGTTTTACCTAAGATTATTTTATTCTTCGCTGGTGAAATATTTAGAACTTGTAAATCAGTATTAGCGACATAGAATTCTACGCCTCTAACATCTTCTTCAACCATTCGATTAATCGCATTACACCCAGCGCCACCAACACCGAATACTTTAATCTTTGCGACTTGATTATAATTTAATTCACTCATTGTTTTACCTCTTGATTAACGTCTTTCAAATAAACCTTTGAATTTACCAGAAATGGTATCTTCATTGATTGTTTCTTTTTCTTTAACTAACATTTGATTAAATAATCCCATATCCACACCCGCAAGAAATTCACGAAGTGGCGTTTGGTCCTTAAGCACATAGAATAATCCTGTCACACTCGCAAGCGCAGATGAGCGTACACCCAATGTCTCAGGAATGTACAATTCACATTCGCATTTACACGTTTGCGCTAACAGTTGATCAAATCCATTTATTTCTCCGGACTCACCGAATAATACTATTTTAGCATTAGATGTCTCTAAAATTGGTGAAATAGTTGATTTTATTTCATCAATCCATACATTTAAGATCGGTTGAATCACATTCATCAAATCTTCTTCACTTAAGGTGTGCGTTTTACCATCCGTAGACCATAAATAGATAGGTGTATTTGGATAATGATCTAATCCAAAACGTGCATTCATGTGTAATAAACGATCTGCTATATCAATTGGTAAATTAAATCGATTCACCATTGCGCTAATAATTTGTTTAGAACCCAAATTAATGGTTTCTGTACTCACTAGTTTACCTTTTGCGAATAAGCTTAAACTTGTTGTTTGACGCTCTACTTTAACCGCAATGAGATGTTGCTCAAGAGATTTTTCAAATAACGATGCTTCTTTACCCATCGCAAAACTATCTAGACTTATTTCAGATACTTGTAAACCCGCTTTTTCTACGGTTTGTACATATCGATAAACCATTTCTTTATCCGCACAGAGTAAATCCACATCTACAGCCAAAGAATCACATACTTCATTAATCGGAAGTTTACGCATCGTAATTCCATTAACCAATGATTTCGTAATCGCTAAATTAACTAAAGCTTGATGTTCAGGTAATTCTGTACGAAGCGCTTCTTTATAAACAGTTTTAATATCACGTAGTGTTACACGTTCTTCAATCGGAACGTTGATTCGTCTTACATAACGCGCTAAGCCAACACTTGGTAGTGATAAGATAACACGTTCAATCGATAACCCTAAATTCTCTTCGACATGTTTAACTGCGGACACTATTTTTTGAATAACAGCAGCTTGATCAACGATTTGTGCGTTGTGTATTCCCGAGGAAAGAACACGTTCAACCTTTAATATATTTAGTCGTGTATTAAAAAACTGACCCACTACGAGGCGTATTTCATGGTCAGCTATTTCGAGTCCAACTTGGACATCTTGTTCGTTCATTGTCGCCCCTCCTCAACTTCTTTATCATTATAACATAGTGGCTTTTTTATTAAAAAGTTTTTTAATGTAATGACTTGCAATGTCGTTATTTTCATGATATTCTTTATAAGCAATTCAAATGAAAGGGGGTACTACGGTATGTCAAGAGTTTGTGCCGTAAGCGGTAAAAAAGCATTATCAGGAAATAAACGTTCTCACTCACTACAAGCTAGTCGTCGTAAGTGGAATGTAAACCTTCAAAAAGTTAAAGTTGTTGTGGATGGCAAACCACAACGGATCCGTATTTCCGCCCGTGCTTTAAAAACATTAAAAGCCCAACAAGCTTAATAAATAGGAGTCTAACTCCTTTTTTATTATCTTGTTAGGTATACGAGTACTTTGCCTTGGTGCACAATGAGTTGTGCATCTTTTTTTATCCATTGATTGGATACGGTTTTTAGTTCATGATAATCCATTGTGTAATGGTCTAATGGATACGTAAAACCATTGAGTGTAATAATAGATGTATCATAGGTAAAAACAGAAAAATAGGTATAATCATTTTTCTCTATACGATATTCACCTTCTGTAAAAGCTTGTATGTAATTATGTGCATCGTATAATATAACACTTGGGTATTTATACGCTAATTGTAGATTAATGTGTTGATGATCTAAACGATCATTTAGTGCGCCATAGACATGAATACGTGTATAACCTTGATCTAAACACCATTTAATCGCTAATTCACTATCGGTCTCATCTTTTATGGATGAGACTTTTATTATTTGTTTAACATTTGTAATAATGGATTGGTACTCAAGTTCACTCACTGAATCAAAATCACCAATTGCGCATAAAACAGTTTGTTTATCGCGCACTAAAGCAAAGGAACCTTTTTCAACCCCAACACAATCCCCTATTACATAATATGGTACATCCCTTAAGACTAAGGTTACTTCAGATTCCATAGTTTCTCGATTGTTTCAGTGATATTATTTTTAAAGATATAACTGCCCGCAACTAATACATCCGCCCCAGCATCTAATACTAATTTGGCAGTTTCATGATTAATTCCACCATCTACTTCGATTAATACATTTAAGTGTTTTGTATCAATGGTATTTCTTAATAAACTAATTTTATCAAGCGCATTTAACATAAAGGATTGACCCCCATAACCAGGGTTTACACTCATGATTAAAACTAAATCAATTTTATCTAAGAATGGTAATAACTCATTTATATTAGTACTTGGTTTGATCGATATTCCTACTTTTACATTCTTCGCATGAATTTTATCGATAATTTGGATAACTTCTTCATCGTTCTTACACGCTTCTAGATGGAATGTGATTAAGTCCGCTCCTGCTTCAATAAACACGTCAGAGAAGGTATTTGGATCACTTACCATAATATGGACATCCATAAATAAATCACTGTTTAAACGTATTTGTTTACAGATATCTGGACCAAAACTAAGGTTAGGGACAAAGTGACCATCCATCACATCAAAATGAAGCCATGTCGCATGACTTTGTTTTATTTCATCTAATTGAGTTAATGTTTTTGTAAAATCCATGCTTAATAATGATGGTGCTATTATCATTTGTAAGACTTCCTTTCATCGATAATTAATTGTCTAACTTCTAAATAATGCGTATAACGATCTGGATGAATTAAGTTAGCCTTAACCGCATCTTTCACTGCACATTTAGGTTCATTCACATGTGAACAATCTCTAAATTGACATGCTTCACGATATGGATCAAATTCTTTTACTAAGTAAGCTAATTGTTCCAATTCAATGCTCGCAAATTCTAGTGAAGAAAAGCCTGGTGTATCTGCCACCCAACCGCCCGCAATAGGAAATAGTTGGACATGACGGGTTGTATGTTTACCACGACCTAAAGCTTTGGAAATTTCTTGTGTTCTTAAGACAAATTCTGGATTTAAACGATTAAGTAAAGATGATTTACCGACTCCAGATTGTCCGGTTAATACACTAATTTTATCCTTAATCGCCTCTTCAAGACCGATAATTTCCTTACCTCTTGCGACACGAATAACATGCATACCATCTTTTTCATATTGGAGTAAATCATTATAGATAGGACTATCATCTGGTACTAAATCAAGTTTTGTGACGATAAGAACAGGTTCAATATTCGCATTGCGGACTAACCACAC
The DNA here is from genome assembly GCA_942492995.1 of uncultured Erysipelotrichaceae bacterium. Classification (GTDB taxonomy): domain Bacteria; phylum Bacillota_I; class Bacilli_A; order Erysipelotrichales; family Erysipelotrichaceae; genus UBA2212. Next base: position 118,674 of record OW818653.1, on the reverse strand, counting down.
AAAACGATCGACAAGTTGCGTTGAAAAATCTGGTTTAACCGCACTCATCACAATCAGCGCCTTATCAACGTTTGCGATTGACGGACGACTCATTTCATTGTGACGTGGAAGTACTTTAGTCATCATATACACATCTTCGCGAAGTTCATATTCAATATGATCACCGACAAGAGGTAATGAATTAAACTTTAACTTACCACTGCCTTGCGCAATAAGTTCTTCATGTTCTTCAGTTAAGATTGTATAACGATTAGAAATAATCTTTATTATGATTGCGTTTTTCATTAATAGTAACTCAACTCAATAAAGTTATTGGGTCCTTGTGTGTAGTATTCTAATGGTTCTGGTGTTATACCAACAACCACATTTCGTGTAAGTTTTGAGATTTGTTCTTCACTCATTCCTTCTGTTGATAATTGATTTAAGTAAACCACAGCCCCAAGTGCTTCTAGTTGTGCTTGAGCTGTCGAAATATTTAATCCTTTGATTTGTGGAATTAAGAATTCAACTGGTGCAGATACGATAAATTTTATTTCATATTGACGCTTAGGGTCTAATTTTGTGTCAGGTAATAAGAGTTCTTGTTCAAGTATTAATCCAGAAGGAACATCTTGTTTAGCAAGATATTCGATTCTTACATTAATCTTTGTATCTTCTAACTCTTTTTTAACTTCATCAATATTACGTCCATTGTAGTCCTCTACCACAAAATATATGCCTTCACTGAGTGTGATATTAATGGTAGAACCTTTTTCTAGTAATGTCCCAATACTTGGCGTAATTTTTATAACTTTACCAGCTTCCACATTATCGGTTAATTCATAATTGATTGTTGAGGCGATTTCAATTCCTGAATCAAATAAAGCTTCGCGTGCTTCTGCTAGGGTCATATTGGTAAGATCAGGAACTTCTACCATATTACGATTTGGATCAAATACACCACTTAAAGCTAGGATGAATATTATTGTGATAGTCGATACTAAAACTAATCCCATTCCCCAGAATGATTTAATATTCCATTTACTAACTTTTTCATCTTTTAGTCCATTTACTTTATTTATGATTATCGTTTCATCACTCTCATTCGGTTGATCAAACTCAAATCGTTTAACATTCTTGTTCTTATCCGATAAACTATTCTTTAAATCTAAACGCATATCTTCTGCAGATTTGTATCGATTAGTACGATTCTTTGCGGTTGATTTTAGAATAATATTTTCAATCGACATCGGTAAGCTTGGATTAAAATCTAAAACGCTTGGCATTTCATCTTTCAAATGTTTCATTGCGACTTGAACAGGTGTCTCTCCACGATATGGAACTTCGCCTGTTAAGAGTTCGTAGAAACAAATACCTAATGAATAGATATCACTTTGGAAGGTCGCAGTTTCGCCACGTGCTAATTCTGGCGCTAAGTAATGAACACTTCCTAATACGGTATCCGTTTGAGTTAATTGAAGTGAATCAGAAACTGTCGCTATACCAAAATCCGTTATTTTAACGGTCCCATCATCTTTGATTAGTACATTTTGAGGTTTGATGTCACGATGAATAATATTGTTCTTATGTGCTTCAGCGACTGCCGATATAAGTTGGTCCATAATCGCAAGAGCTTCACTGATTTCTAAAGCTCCACGTTGTTGGATGAGTTGTTTTAAGGTACGTCCACGAATGTATTCCATGACGATATAGTGATGACCATCCTCTTCCCCAACATCATAGATTTCTACGATATTAGGATGACTTAATGCGCTAGCAGAATTTGCTTCGCGTTGAAAGCGCAGAACTGAAACAGGTTCTAAGGATAAATTTCCACGTAAAACTTTAATCGCAACTTCACGATTTAATAACTCATCTTGTGATAGGAAGACATCTGCCATTCCTCCTTCACCTAAGCGTTTAAGAATACGATAACGTGACGCAAGTATTTCGATCATACTCATTTCACCATCCATGCGAGGGTGACAGTAATATTATCTGCACCACCGGCTTGATTCGCTTCTTTGATTAATTGTTCAACTTTATTTTCAATGGCACGACGTTGTTTAAGAATTAATTCAATGCGCTTATCATTAAGCATGTTGTGTAATCCATCGCTACAACAAATTATTCCCTTAACACTTGATTTTACTTCGAATATATCAACTTCCACATGATCCATTACACCACATACATTGGTTAAAACAGATCGTTGTGGATGTACTTTAGCTTGTTCAGGGGTAATACGTTTATATTTTAATAGCTCATTTATCAAAGAATGATCTTCTGTAATTTGATTTAGTTTATTATCCATATCCAATAGATACGCACGACTATCCCCTACATTTGCACAAAGAACGATATCATTTAAGACTAATATCGCAACAGCAGTAGTACCCATTCCACTATAATCATCATTAAGTTGTGCTTCTTCATAAATAGAACGATTCATACTCACAAAAGCTTGTTTTAACCAAGCTTTTAATTCATCTTTCGAATAATTATCAAAATTTTCAGCTTGAAATAGTTTTTGCATAGATTGAGTCGCAATTAATGATGCGACTTCACCTGCATTTGCGCCACCCATTCCATCACATACCATCATAAACTTAACGCCATTATTTTCTTCAATCAAAAAACTATCTTGATTAATACGACGCATTAAACCAATATCACTTAAACCAACAATCTTCATTAAAGTTTTCCTTCAGCTTTTGCGCGTAATTGTCCACATGCCGCATCAATATCGCCACCATTTTCTTTACGTAATGTGCTCTTTACACCAAGTCGCATTAGTTTATCGTAAAATTTCATAGCGGACGTGAAATCGACTGCTTTATAACCATGTTCATCGACTACATTATACGGAATTAAGTTAATATAAGCATTCATTCCTTTAATTAAATGTGCAAGTTGAGTCGCATGTTCATTTTGATCATTAACACCTTTAAGTAAGATATATTCAAATGTAATACGACGATTATTCATCGTAGAATATTCATTTAACGCGTCCATAAGTTCTGATAATGGATAAGCATTATTAATTGGCATTAGTTTTGAACGTAATTCATCATTCGGTGCATGTAGACTAATTGCTAAGTTGTACTGTACATGTTCACGTGAGAATTGACGAATACGAGGCACAATTCCACATGTTGAGACAGATAGATGACGAGCTCCAATAGCAAGTCCTAAATCATGATTAACCGTAGATAAAAAGTTCATGACATTGTCATAATTATCGAATGGTTCACCCGTTCCCATAATTACAATATGACTTACACGATGTTCTAATTTATCGAGTTCTCTTTGTACATACATAACTTGTGCAATCATTTCACCGGATGTTAAATCGCGATTCTTTTTGAGTAATCCACTTGCACAGAAGGTACAGCCCATATTACATCCAACTTGTGAGCTTACACATACGGATTTTCCATAATCAAATTGCATTAATACAGTCTCGACTAAAAAACCATCTTGTAGTTCAAATAAATATTTTATCGTACCATCTTTACTAGCTTGGCGTTGTTTAAGTTTGATTGGATTAATCACAAATTCTTCATTAAGTGTTTCGATTAGTGAAGGTTTAATATCCGTCATTTGTCCAAAATCATCAATTCTTTTACGATATAGCCAACCAAAGACTTGGTTACTTCTAAAACTCTTTTCGTTATGGTTTAAGAACCATTCCTTGAGTTGTTCATAGTTAAAATCATAAATCGTTTTTTTCATATCGCTATCTTACCACATTTATGCAAATCGTTTAAGTTTAGCCATGTAGAAGCCATCCGTATGATATTCATTTGGGAAGATTGTTCTCTCTTCTAACAATTTGAATTCTGGATGTTTCTCGACAAAATTCTTTATCTGCATTTCATTTTCTTTTCTATTTAATGTGCATGTCGAATACACCATAATTCCATCAATTTTTAAACATTCATACACACCTTCTAAGATAGATGCTTGAAGGGCTTGAAGTTCATCAAGTTGAGCGGGTGATACACGGAGTTTTATATCTGCTTTACGACGTAATACGCCAAGTCCACTACATGGCACATCGACGAGTATTCTATCATAATAATTGTGTTTAAAGTTATCTTTCGCATCACGTGCATCCATTGTATAGGTTGTGACATTGGTAATTCCTAAATGAATAAGTTGTTTATCAATTAATCCAGTACGTGTTTCATGGAGTTCAATCGCATCAATGTGTCCGGTATTATGCATAAGGACGGCGGTTGCGGATGTTTTTGTCCCAGGTGCACTGCATGCGTCTAGAACATTTAAGTTGTCCATTGGTTCTAAGAATTCACTTACCAATTGACTTGCCTCATCTTGAAGCCAACATTCACCATTCTTAAACCAATCACTTTGTACGATATTATCTTTTGAATAGAATGCATATTCACTTAATTGACCTCGTGTAACGTTTGGATCATAGAATATTTCATCTGTATCTATTTTTAATGGGTTAACACGACCACATAATAAGGATGGTTCTAATAAAGCTTGTGCATTTAAAAGGGTTTGTTCCATTCCATAATGTTTACTCCATAACTTCACGACAAATGTAGGAAGTGATGCGTTTAGGGCAATGGTATCTAACTCATCCAATCCAACTAACTTCTCTTTACCTTTTTCTAGTACTTTATGTAAAACCGCATTGACCATTTTCGCACTATTTAAATCAATGTTCTTAGCAAGTTCAACGGTCTCATTGAGTATTGCGTAATCAGGTACACGATCAAAAAAGATTAATTGAGTCGTAGCACTGTCTAATAGAACCGCTATTTTAGAACTTGGGTAATAAGTTGTATGTCTTTGCCAAAGAACGCGTATGTAACGATGGTTCTGTAGGCAGGTATATACAATAGATGTGCAGAGTGTCTGATCAATAACAGGTGCTTCTTGAAGTCTCTGTTTAAGTGCTAAACTAGCGTATTGTTTGCGCACGATGACATCATATAAAATTTCGTATGCGAGTTGTCTTGCTTTCATTAGAAGATCCCCATTGGATTAACATCGATGTAACAATCCCATTTATGCAGTGTTACTGTTTCATCAAGTGTTTGTTTAAGGAATTGACGCATTTCATTTAAGTCTTTTCCTTTTAATATTATACGATTCTTATACATATAATTCACCTTTCCCATATCACTTGGTCCTAAACACTTAATTGTGTCATGTGATAATGCATCATAGAGTTTACGTGCATTACGACTTAGAGTCTCTTGATTGGTACTAAATAAGGTGATTGTGATCAAATAAGTATAGGGTGGATTTTGTCCGAGTTTACGATATTGCATCTCTTGATTAAAGAAACGAGGATAATCATGTTTGAATACTGAATTGAATACATAATGGTCCTGTAAATCAGTTTGGATGAGTACTTCACTCTTCAAAGAGCTTCTACCACTTCTTCCTGCTGTTTGTAGGATGAGTGAGAACGCATCTTCAATACTACGATAATCTGTTCTTAATAACGAACGATCAATATCTAAGATTATTGATCCACTTACGAGAGGATTATCTAAGCCTTTCGCAATCATTTGTGTACCGAGTAGGATATCTGCTTCATGATTGTTAAACGCATTAAGTATGATTTGATGTCCGTTCTTTTTGGATGTGGAATCCTTATCCATTCTTAATATGCGAATACCATCAATGCGCGAATTTATCTCTTCTTCTAAGCGTTGTGTTCCATAGCCCATCATGCGTAATTGGGTTGAACCACAACTTGGACATGTTTTAGGAATTGGATGAGATAATCCGCAACTATGACACTTAAGTAAATTATCTTCTTTATGGTAAACCATTAAGCGATCACATGCGGAACATTCAATTGCCTTAGCACATTCTACACATTGAAAGACTGGTGCAAATCCTCTTCGATTTAACAATAAGATAATTTGTTCGTTTTTCGTTACTTTTGATTGAATAAAATCAACCGTTTCTTTCGCTAAGATGGTTTTACGATACTTTGGATTATGGACTAACTTAATCTCTGGCATAATTCCTTTTACACGTTCATCCAACTCAACCATTTGATATACATTTCTAAGTGCTCGTGCATAGGATTCAAAACTTGGTGTTGCGCTACCCAATACAACTTTCGCATTAAAGTAACTTGCGCGTTTAATCGCAATATCACGTGTATGGTAATACGGTAGTGCTTCTTGTTTATAACTGGAATCATGTTCTTCATCAAGAATGATCCAAGCTAAATCTTTGAATGGTAAGAAGATACTTGAACGTGTCCCAACAACCAGTGATACATCGTTTTGACTAACTCGTTTGTATTGTAAGTATCGCTCATGATCTGTAAGATGCGAATGATAGACAACAACATCTTGTCCAAACCGTTCTTGAACTCGTGTTACCATTTGTTCAGTCAAAGCGATTTCAGGTACTAAGATTAAACTTTGTTTACCTGATTTGAGTGCTTCTTCTGCTAGTTTTAAATAAAGTTCTGTTTTACCAGATCCCGTCTTACCAAATAAACAAATAACTTGTTTACTTGTAGAATGGATTAGATCTAATGCGTTAATCTGCTTGTCACTTAATGTATAATTCGGTAATTTTTGTTTAATTGTTAGATTTTGATACGTTTTCTCTTTGGAATAAACTCCGATAAATCCATTCTTAATCATATTTTTTAATGTAGATGGTGAACTTTTAATTTGATTAATTAAACAATCTTCTTTAAGTTCTTCAATCAACTCAATTTGAAATTTAGTTGGATTGGTTGGGGTACTAACTAAATGTACCCATCGTTCCATTTGTGCTTCTTGATAGCCTGAGCTAATTCGCTTTACTTTTGGCAACATTACTTGAAAACAACTAATAACAGGTGAGATTGTTTCATTCGCCATCCAAAAACCTAAATCAATTAATTCTTGATTAAGTACAGGTTCTGTGTCAATTACACGTAGTACTTCTTTTATTTCGATCTCTTGACGCGTAAAGTCATTTAATTTCTCTTCACTATAGTCTTCTAATTTAACAACAAACCCAACACATTTCTGTGTACCGAATAGTACTTCAACACGCATTCCGACTTGTGTATCATTTGGGACAAGATAGGTATACGCTTGGTTTAATTTTAATTGTCGATGTTCGATGTAGATGTGGGCGAATTTATGGTTAAACATGGCAATATTATACCATATAAAAAAATATGGAAGGCTAAGCCATTTCCATATGTCTTTTTATAATGAGTGAGATGATCGACGCAGCTAATTTAGGATCATCGTTACATACAACAAACTTATACTGTCCAACCATTTCCATCTCTTTCGCGGCTTTTTCTAAGCGTTTAGCAACTATTTCAGGTGCTTCACTCTTTCTACCACGTATACGTTTTTCTAATTCTTCCATACTAGGAGGTACGATGAATATTGTTAAAGCATCAGGAACTTTTGCCTTTACTTGAATAGCACCTTGTACTTCAATTTCAAGTAATACATTTTTCCCTTGATTGCGCAGCTCTTCAACTTTATCCATTGGAGTTCCATAGTAGTTCCCAACAAACTCTGCATATTCTAATAATTCATCATTTTCAATTGCTTTTAAGAAACGATCTTTTGACACAAAGTAATAATCAGTGCCATCTTTTTCAGTTGCACGTTGTGTACGTGTAGTCATAGAAACGGAAAATGCGATATTTAATTCCGGATCTCCAAAGAATAAACTTCGAACGGTTCCCTTGCCCACCCCACTCGGTCCGCTCAGTATAATCAGTAAACCTTTCTTCATTTCTTGCCCTCTTTTATCAAGTATCATACTCACTGAGAGGCTTTGTGTCAATGTGATATAATTATCTTTCAAAAGAGGTTTACCTATGGCACTGGATGGAATACTACTAAGTCGAATTGTCTTACCCCTACAAAATCTTTGTCCAATCAAAATTCAAAGAATTTATAACTTATCCGAGAATGAGATTCTTTTGAATGTTCGTTCGAATAAAGATAAGTATCAATTATTAATATCCGCACATTCAGTCCATAATCGTATTCAAATATCCAATCAAACATTTGTCCCTCCACAAGAACCTAGTAATTTTGTGATGTTGCTGAGAAAACATATTGAAGATGGTTTAATTCTATCCATTAAGCAAGTTGGATTAGATCGATTACTTGAAATAACAATTAATAAACGCAATGAAATGGGTGATTTGCATCAATATAAACTCATGATTGAATTGATGGGTAAATACGCGAATATCGTGTTTGTCGATGAAGAGAATCGGATTATGGATGCGCTTAAACGGATACCAGCGTATGAGAACTCAAAACGTACAATACATCCTGGGGCTGAATATACATTGCCTGATCAACAAGCTCGTAAGAATCCATTTACCGATGAATATGATCCAACATTAACCATAATGGAACAGTTCCATGGTTTCTCACCTTTATTAGCACGTGAAATTGAACATCGATTACATGTTGGTGAATCATTTAAAATGATTATGGACATGATTGAGAAGAGTGAACATATCCATATCGTGAAAGATAGAGAAGAAGTCTTTCATTGTATTCCTTTATTACATGTTTCAAGTAGCTTTAAAGTTTATCCATTAATGGATGGATTGGATTATATTTATCAATCGCTCGAAGAGAAAGAACGTATTAAGCAACATTCAGGTGATGTAATAAAGTTTATCCAACGCGAATTAAAGAAAGCTCAAACAAAACGTCCTAAACTATTAGAAGCGTATGACGAAGCAGTGGATTGTGAGAAATGGCGGACCTATGGTGATTATCTATACGCTTATGGGATGGGACTTCAAAAGGGATTAAAATCATTTGAAGTGAATAATTTTGAGACCGATGAACTACTTACTATTCCACTCGATGAGAAGTATGATGGTAAACAAAACGCACAACGGTATTATAATAAGTACCAAAAGTTTAAAAAAGGACAAGTACATATCTTAAATCAATTAAGAATCAATCAAGAAGAACAAGATTACTTCAACGCTCTAACCCAACAGTTAGCACTTGCGAGTGTCCATGATGCGATTGAGATAAAAGAAGAATTAATACGTGGAGCATATATTCGTACAAAACTACCGAAACGAAGTTCTAAACAAATTAAAATACATTATCTACAATTATTACTCGATAATGATATACGCATCTATGTTGGTAAGAATAACTTACAGAATGAAACAATCACATTTAAAATAGGTCAGAAGAAAGATTTATGGTTCCATGCGAAAGATTATCATGGAGCACATGTATTACTCCAAGGCGATAAGATAACTAATGAACACAAAGAGATGGCAGCGTGTCTAAGTGCTCATTATTCTAAAGCACGTGGATCTAAAAAAGTTGAAGTACAAGTTGCGTTTATTAAAGACATAAAAAAAATACCCGATTCAAAACCGGGTTTGGTGAGTGTTACTCAATATACAAGTGTTTATGTAGAACCGATTGAAGATCAAATCGCAGAATGGATTAGAACGTATCAGGTTAAATAACCAAATTGATAAGGCGTCAAACGACGTCTTTTTTTATAGTCAGGTAATATATTCTCAATGGATTGATAAAACTCTTTCGAATGATTCATATGGACAAGATGCATCAATTCATGCACACATACATACTCAATAAATAGTGGATCACATTCAATGAGTTTATCACTTAAGCGAATATTACGTTTTGAATCGCATCTTCCCCAACTTCGTTTAAGAGCTTTTAATTCTATCTTATTAGGATTTAATCGTGTAATTTCAATCATCTTATCCATGATGGGCAAGATAATCGAGATTGATAATTGTTTACGCACTCGATTTAATGCGGTTTCATGTTTCATATTCGTAGGACATAGGATTGTAATACAATCATCATTTAACTCATACCCTAATCGATTATAACTTTGATAATCTATTTTAATTTTTCTGTTCATAAACCACATTGAATTCTCATCTGTCATCACTTTACTTTGAATGCGTGAATGACGTAATATCCAATCTTCTTTAGATTTAATCCAATCATCTAATGTCTTTAAGGGTATATTTAAAGGAGCTTTAACGAGTAAAGCTCCATCTCTGAATCGCATAACGATTGATTTACGTTGTTCAAGTACAATAGAGTATTCTAAGATACTTTCTTGTATCTTAATCTGTTTAACAATCACTTATTCACCACTTTGTAAAATAATTGAAGCCGCATGTCCTAAGAATGAACGACCATCTTTACATCTTACTTGTAACATATCACTTTCAGTGTAATCTTTCCATGAATCTACTTCACATTTAATGGTTTCATCTCCAACATTGATATAAGCGTAATCATACTTCCAAGTTGTATCAATTACCTGTAAGTTACATCCACTTAATAACACCAAAACCAAACTAATAATAATTAATTTCTTCATCTTGACTCTCCTTAGCTTTTTGATGTCTTACTTTAAAGAATAAAATACCACCTATAATTAGAATAAGATAAAAACTGAAAAATCTCCATAGAATCATAATACTTGCGGCAGATGCCTTCCCAAGTACTGTTGAAAAGGTTAACACAAATAAACTCTCAGTCGCACCAGCTGCCCCAGGTAATGGGACAAAAGTATTTGCGATCGTCACAAATGACGCTAACGCTATAAGTTCAACAACCATTGACCATTTAATTTCTAAATTCAAGAGCAAACCAATTACTAATGGTGTCGCAAAATACACCAATATTTTTAAACTGTTTAAACCAAATAGTTGCCACAACATCCCTCTATTTTCGGTTATAACAGACTGTGCTTGATAGAAATGTTCAAGGATTTTATCCCAAGCACTTATTATCTTGCCTTTTTGTTTAACCCATTTTAACTTTTCAGATAAATGTATTATAAAGTACATAAATTTGCGATAGAGATCTGGTTTAAAAACCATTAATCCTAATAACACGATAATGATAATATTAATCAATAGCCCAATCCCAAATACAAACGTAATGGAACTGTGTGCAAATTCTGTAAAATTCGTAAAGAATAAGAGTAATGCGATTACTACCAACGTGATTGAATATAGAAAGAAATCTAACCAAATAATACCAGCCCCATGACTTCCCTTAAGACCTTGTTTCTTGAAGGTATAGGATTGAGCAAATTGACCACCAGTACTTGATGGTGTAACGCCAGACATAAATCCACCGACTAATGAATTTACTAATCCATCAATAAAGCGATATTTTGGCATCATATGATTTGCCATCAATTTCAATATTAGTCCGTGAATTATATAAGGTAATAAACCCCAAAAAGCCATAACAATCAATAATAATTTGTTTACTTGAGTAAGCGTCACTATAACTACATCAAAACTATCATATAATGCTAAACCTAATGCAAGAGTACTTAACACTAAAATATAAAGAATTGTAAACCAGGTTTTACTAAAGAGTTTTTTCATACTAATCCATATTATCACACTCTATAACCAAAAAAGCACAAATAATGTGCTTAATTGAGTTGATTCTTAATCCGTACGACATAGTCGTGATCTTCATAATCGACTAATATATTAGAGTCTTGAGGCGGATTATTCTCTAGAATAAAGTATGCTAGTTTACTTTCGATTTGTCTTTGGATATGTCGTTTCATTGGTCTTGCACCATATTGAAGATCACTTCCTTCTAGAATAATATTCTGTTTAGCTGAAGTTGAGACATCCAATCGATAGTTTTGTGCTTGGAGTCGTACTCGTAATTCTTGAATAAATTTATCTGCAATTTGGACGAGTACCGCATTATCTAACGCATTAAATATTACGATTTCATCGATACGATTGATAAATTCAGGTTTAAATGTACGTTGTACTTCTGCCATAACCAATTGTTCACGACGATTCTCATCTTTATCAAGTATGTATTGTGAAGCTAGATTACTTGTCATAATTACAAGCGTATTCTTGAAGTTCACGACTACTCCTTGATTATCTGTTATTCTTCCATCTTCTAATATTTGAAGTAAGATATTGAACACATCGGGATGTGCTTTCTCTATTTCATCCAGTAAAACAATGGAATAGGGTTTACGACGTACCGCTTCTGTAAGTTGACCACCTTCTTCATATCCAATGTATCCAGGAGGTGCTCCAATTAAACGTGAAACAGAATGTTTCTCCATGTATTCACTCATATCAATACGTACAATCTTACTTTCATCATCAAAGAGTTGAGCAGCTAGTGCTTTTGCGACTTCGGTCTTACCTACACCGGTTGGGCCTAAGAATAAGAATGAACCAATCGGTCTATTTTCATCTTGGATATGGGCTTTAGAACGCATGATTGCGCTACTAACAAGCTTTAGAGCTTCATCTTGACCCATTACACGCTGTGCTAATATCTTTGGTAGTTGGAGTAATTTCTGACGTTCAGTTGATAACAAACGACTGATATCGATGTGTGTCCATCTTGATACAATCTTTGCGATGAGTTCTTCATCCACTATTTCTTGGATTAATGCACCATCTTTTTTCTTTTCTTGTTCAAGTTTGATACGTTTTTCTAAGTTAGGAATCGTTTCATATTGAAGACGTGCAGCTTCTTCATAACGTGCATCATTACTTGCATTATCTAAGTCTAAACGCGCTTTCTCTAATTTCTCTTTATCTTCTTTAACTTGATCTAAATATTTCTTTTCTTCTTTCCACTTTAAATCAAGAATCTTGTGTTCTTCTTTTAAATTGGATAATTCTTTTCTTAATTCATCTAAACGATCAAGTGTTCTTTCATCGGTTTCTTTCTTAAGCGATATTTCTTCAATCTCAAGTTGCATAATCTTTCGATTCAGATCATCTAGTTCTTGCGGCATAGAGTCCATTTCAACACGAATTACAGCACATGCTTCATCGATTAAATCGATAGCTTTATCCGGCAAGTAGCGATCATTGATGTATCGGTGTGATAGTTTTGCGGATGCGATGATTGCTTCATCAAGAATATTTACTCCATGATGCGATTCAAAACGATCTTTTAGTCCACGTAAAATGGATATGGTTTCTTCAACACTTGGTTCATCAACCACTATCTTCTGGAAACGACGTTCTAATGCGGCGTCTTTTTCAATGTACTTCTTATAGTCATCAAATGTTGTGGCACCGATACATCTAAGTTCACCACGCGCTAACATTGGTTTTAACAGGTTAGCCGCATCCATTGAACCTTCTATTTTACCTGCCCCAACTAAATTATGAAGTTCATCGATAAATAGGATGATATTTCCATCTGCTTGTTTAATCTCATCAAGTACCGCTTTGAGTCGTTCTTCAAACTCACCACGATACTTCGCTCCTGCAATAAGAGCTCCCATATCAAGTTCAATGAGTTGTTTCTCCTTGAGCCCAAATGGAATGTCACCTTTCATAATACGCCATGCTAAACCTTCTACAACAGCTGTTTTACCAACACCAGGCGATCCGATTAATACAGGATTATTCTTAGTCTTACGGGATAATATTTCGATTACTCGGCGTATTTCATCATCACGTCCAATAATTGGATCAATCTTACCGTTACGTACATCTTCAACTAAATCTCTACCATATTTATGGAGCGCTTCTAGTTGATTCTCTGAATTCTCAGATTGTACTTTCTTACCTTGTAGACTCGTAGATATCGCTTGCGATACAACTGTATTATTGAGTTTAAACGTATCCACAATCTTCTGACTTAATGTTGTCTTATTAAATAACATCACCTTAAATAACAACAACGCCCCTAAGTGTGTCTCTTGATTTTTCTTCATTTCATTCAACGCATTTAAAACACTCTGATTCAAATCCTTCGATAAGACTGGCTGACTTGCCTCAGATTGTGTTGGTAATTGTTCAATGGCTTGTGTCACCATCGATTCAAATTGTGTTGGATTAATATTTAAACGCGACAAAATACCATCCAAAATCCCATCTTGTTTCATCGCAAGATATACATGCGCACAGGTTATTTCAGGATGATTATTCGTAAATGCATTTTCTGCGGCTTGACTTAAAATAAACTGTAATTTCTGAGTAAATTGATTCATGCTCATAATCATAAACCTCCTTTTTACTAAATTTTACAAAAAAGTAACAGGAAGACTGTTACTTGAATGTTTTTTTGAAACGATCGTAGATCGAGTCTTTGCCTTTAATATTTCGTAATTTTTCGTAGAGTTCTTTCTCTTCACGACTTAACTTCTCATCAACTTGGATTTTAACTTCAACATATTCATCCCCAAGATTATTGGTATTAAGTTCTTTAACACCCTTCGCCTTAAGTCTGAACTGAGTTCCACTTTGTGTACCTGACGGAATTGTTAATTCCACATCACCATGAACTGTAGGTACATCTATCTTACACCCTAAAGTCGCATCAAGTGCTGAAATAGGCACTGAGATATAGATGTTGTTGCCTTCACGTTGGAAATATTTGTGACGACTAACGAGTATTTCTAAGTATAGATCGCCATTCGGACCACCCAATGATCCGCGTTCACCTTTTCCAGGAACACGTAGTTGTTGACCAGAATGGATACCAGCAGGGATTTTCACATCAACGGTAACACGTTTGCGTTCATACCCCTTACCATGACATTTATTACATTTATTAAGAATCTTCTTACCTGTACCCTGACATTCAGGACATACACTGGAAGATTGGAAGACACCAAATGGTGTACGTTGTTGGGTTGTGACAGAGCCCTTACCATTACAGGTTGGACATACTTGAACATCACTCTTACTGTGCGCTCCACTTCCCATACAATCATTACATTGTTCTTCAACATCTAAACTAATACTTTCGGTTTTCCCAAAAATCGCATCCATGAAGTCAACACGTAACTGCATGAGTCGATCTTCACCTTTACGTGGTCCAGCTTGACGTCTTTGTGTAGACCCAAATCCACCACCAAAGAATGAACCAAAGATATCATTAATATCTTCAAATCCGCCTGATTGGAAGCCACCAAAACCACCTTGATTATTGGTACTTGCATGACCGAATTGATCATAATTTGCACGTTTTTGTGCGTCACTTAAAACTTCATACGCTTCTTGTACTTCTTTGAATTGAACATCCGCCCCTTTATCTTTATTAATATCAGGGTGATACTTTTTTGCTAGGCTTCGATAGGCTTTTTTAATTTCCGCTTCTGTGGCGTTCTTACTAATACCTAATACCTCATAATAATCACGTTTATCCGCCATATTTCGCCTCCAGGATAAAACCTAGGGATTTCCCTAGGTTGATGTTATTCTTTTTCTTTAAAATCCGCATCTACAACATTATCATCTTGTGGAGCTTCAGCTTGTCCATTTTGAGCATCTTGTTGTTTATACATTGCTTCAGCCATGGAATGAGCAGCTTGTTCCAATTGATCAATCTTTTCTTTTAAGATTGAAATGTTGTTATCTGTTAAAGCTTGTTGAAGTTCATCACGTAATTTAGTGACTTCTGCTTTTTGTTCAGCACTAACATTCGCATTCTCAGTTTCTAGGGATTTGTTAATCTGATGAATGAATTGTTCTGCTTTATTCTTAAGTTCTGCTTCTTCTTTTAAACGAGTATCTTCTTCTTTATGTTCTTCCGCATCACGAACCATACGTTGGATTTCTTCATCACTTAAACCTGAATTACCAGAAATCGTAATGGATTGTTTCTTGCTAGAACCTTTATCTAATGCTGATACGTGAACGATACCGTTAACGTCAATATCGAATGTAACTTCAATCTGTGGTACACCACGAGGTGCTGCCGCAATACCATCTAATTTGAATAAACCAAGAGATTTATTGTCTTTAGACATTGGACGCTCACCTTGTAAAACATTAATATCTACTGCTGGTTGATTATCCGCCGCAGTTGAGAATACTTGTGATTTGCTTGTAGGAATTGTTGTATTACGTGGGATTAATGTTGTCATAACACCACCCATTGTTTCAATACCTAATGATAATGGTGTAACGTCTAATAATAGAACATCCTTCACATCACCACTAATAACTGCCCCTTGAATTGCTGCACCGATTGCCACAACTTCATCAGGGTTAACTGAACGGTTAGGTTCTTTACCTAATTCTTGACGAACAAGTTCTTGAACGGATGGCATACGAGTGGATCCACCAACTAATAGTACTTGGTGAATATCATTCTTAGTTAAACCAGAATCTTTAAGTGCTTGACGAACTGGTCCAACACAACGTTCAACTAAATGACGTGTCATATCTTCAAATTTAGCACGTGATAGAGTAGTTTCAATGTGTAATGGTCCGTTTACGCCTGCTGAGATAAATGGTAAAGAAATTTGTGTACTTACCATTGAGGATAAGTCTTTCTTCGCTTTTTCTGCAGTTTCTTTTAAACGTTGTAACGCCATTTTGTCGTTTCTTAGATCAACGCCATTGTCTTTCTTGAATTGATCCACTAAATAATCGACTACTACGTTATCAAAGTCATCACCACCAAGGACATTGTCTCCAGCTGTTGATAATACTTCAAATGTACCATCGGCTAACTCAAGGATTGAAACGTCGAATGTTCCTCCACCTAAGTCAAAGACTAATACTTTTTGTTCTTTGTCTGTTTTATCGATACCGAAAGCTAGTGCTGCAGCTGTTGGTTCATTGATGATACGTTCTACATCTAAACCTGCAATTTTACCTGCATCCTTAGTTGCTTGACGTTGTGCATCATTGAAATACGCTGGAACGGTAATAACAGCCTTCGTAATTTTTTCGCCTAAGTATTCTTCCGCATATGTCTTAATGTATTGAAGAATCATCGCAGAAATTTCTTGCGGTGTATATGTCTTACCTTCTAACGTAACAGTTTTATTTGAACCCATAATACGTTTGATGGATAAGATAGATTCTTTGTTTGTGACGACTTGACGCTTAGCCGCGTCCCCTACAATTCTTTCACCATTCTTGTATGCGACAACGGATGGTGTTGTACGATTCCCTTCAGGGTTTACGATAACTTTAACTTCGCCGCCTTCCATGACAGCTACACAAGAATTTGTCGTCCCTAAGTCAATTCCGATAATTTTATTGCTCATATATGTGCTCCTTTATTCGCTAACCTTGACCAAACTAGGTCTTAATAATCGATCTTTTAATTTATATCCTTTTTGTAGTACTTGTATAACTTTATTACTATCAACGCCTTCTACCTTTTCCATCATTAATGGTTGGTGGAAGTTAGGATCAAAATCCAAACCTTCTGCCGGGATTTCTTCAACCCCTTCTTTTTTAAGCGATTCAATCAGTTGGTTATAGGTCATTAAGACACCTTTAGCCACTGAACTCTCTTTATCTTCAATCGTATCAAGTGCTCTTTCCAAGTTATCAATAACTGGTAAGATATCTGACGCAAAACTTTGAATACGATATTTCTTCGCAACTTCTAAGTCTTGTTGATTACGACGTTTAATATTTTCCGCATCTGCGTATGCCTTGAAATAATCATTTTGAAATTTCTTATTCGATTCTTCTAATTCCTTAATCTTTTCTTCTAATTTATGTATCTTTTCGCTATGCTTTTCTTTATGTTCTTTATGCTCTTTTTTCTTCTCTTCTACGACTTCTTCATTCAATATTTCTTTTTCAATTTCTTCACTCATGATGAATCTCCTTTTCCATAAATTTTCTCAATCGCTTTGCTCATGAATTCCATAAGCGCCACAACTCGATCATATTCCATTCGACTTGGTCCAACGATCATAAGCTGGCCTGAGTCTACTTGGTCTATTTTGAATGTACTTGTAACAACTGCCATATCATCCATCCAAACGAGCGATGAATGATCACTGACATCAAGTCGCAATGCATTTTGATTCGACCCAATATCTTTCCATACTTTACTGTTCTCAAACATATTCATTAGTTGTTTAAGTTTATTTATGTCAGAAAATTCTGGTTGATCAAATACGTTATTACTTCCACTTAAGTAGAAGTTTGTGTTCGCAAACTTGATAAAGGCATTAAAGAATGCTTCGAAGATAACCTCATATTGTTTAATGGATTGCGCTAAGATTGGTTTAATAAGTTGTAGTTTCTCAATGATATGATCCAGCGGTGTTCCCGATAATCTTTCATTTAATATTGCGCAACAATTCGCCAATTCTTCAACACTAATCTTTTCTTCAAATTGGAAGACACGATTTTCTGTGTGTCCTGCATTGGTTATAAACACCGCAACTGCTTTATTTTGATCAACTGGAAACAAATTAATGTGTTCCAATGTCTGACCACCCGCTTCAGGTCCTAAAACCATTGAAGTTAAGTTCGTCATTTGCGCTAAAATATCACAACTCTTTTTAATCACATCTTCTATCTTCATTTGACGATCAGAGAATACTTCTTGAAGGGCAAATTGTAGATTGTTATCTATTTTTTCTACCATTAGATGTTCAACATAATATCGATACCCTAATGTAGATGGAACACGTCCACTTGATGTATGTGTTTTTTCTAGGTAGCCAAGTGTTTCTAATTCAAGCATTTCATTACGAATTGTCGCAGATGAATATGGTAGGTCAAACTTCTCAACCAAGGTCTTAGATCCAACAGGTTCTGCAGTCGAAATAAACGATTCTACAATAGCTTTTAGGATTTCTATCTTACGACTTGTTAACACTTCAACACCTCCTTAGCACTCACTAAACATGTCTGCTAATAGTATAACATGAAAATTAGCACTGTCAACTTCGAAGTGCTAATTGTATATACTTTCTAAATAATCTTTTAATATAAAATTATAATTATTAAATCAGCTTGTTCTCTAAAATCAATACTTTTTAGGGAACAAACTATGATAAATAAGTTTAATTTGTTCCCTAATTAATAGTGACTTATTATGAAAATAAAATCTAACATAATTAAAAGCTACTGTTTCGAAACAATATAGTTAATTTAGTAGATTTTACTTGTAGATTTCCCGATTGCAAAAGTAAAAGAACTCTAAAATCATAAACTTGAATCAATAATTAACTCAATGTTTAATTCGTATGCGATTCCCATTATTGTCGCTACTCCAAATGTGCCTAGAAATTCAGGAACATGACTTAAATCGTTACCAAACTCATCAAAGTATTTCCCTTTGCTTACACTATAAAATCCATAGTCAATACCTGATAACTTTTCAATAGAGATACCACAGTTATAAAAGTACCCTCTCGTCCAATATTCTTTACCAACAATTGTTGGTTCTATAAGCAAATTATCGAGGTTGAATTCAAAATCTCTAACATCTATTGATTCAACTTTATTTTTTAAAATAAATACAACATACAAATCTGTTCCGTTCATGTTATTAACACCGTCATTAATAACTATCCCCACAAAGAATTTATTTTCTTTAGGGTTTACAAGGAAGACATCTCCTCGCTTAGGTATAATTCCACTTCTCTTTATCACATTTAATTGATAGTCTTTATAGCTTTTATTATCAAACACATCAAGTTCCTTAAGAGTACTTTCTGGGAGATCATCATATTTATCTTTCCATTTTCTTGAAATTGGATTGTCATTCAAATCATTTATGTCAAACATAAACTAATTCCTCCTTAATTTTCCAATATAGTTTCCTGACCACACTTTAGATGCTTCATAAAATTTGTGTAACTTTGAGTATACAGATTAATAATCTCAATACAATTTGCGAATATTAAATATCACTTTTTATAACAAATATGATTTAGATTATTTTATGTATTAGTTACTACTTTGTTATTAGTTTATTACCATCTATCGAAATAATCTCTACTTCGGTACATAGAATTATTGTAGATGATAATGTTACTATAATTGAAAGAAACATCGTTAATAACATACCATAAAGATTGTATTCTATAGATGTAGCTAACAAATTAATGGAAATAATACTCATTAATATTCGAAAGGCACTTTTTCTTATTGTATTAAAAGAGAAAATTTTTAGTTGTATATTATAACTTTTTTCAAAATTAACTCCTTTTCCTTTCTCTACTTGATGTTTCATATATTTCCAAAATAGAACCAACGAAATTATTAACAGAAAGAAAGCAAAAACTCTTCCTACCCAATAATATTCTGATGATAATCTAATAAAGTTAACTTTTTGCAAAACATCATTAATGATAAACCCTAATATCATTGCTATACCCATGCCTATGCTAAATTTAAACTTATTTGGCTTACTGTTATTTTTCACACTTATTTTATATGCCTTATGAGGCAAAAACCAAGTTAATCCCAGTAAAGGATAATGCCACCATTTTTCAAACAAATCAATAAAGTAAACTTCATTGGTCATTTTATTCTTTAAAGTCATAGTTACTCCTTAGTTTGCAACAATATATAATCAATAGTCTTTATCGTAATAGCTTAAGTCAGATCGTTTTGAATTTGAATAAATTAACTTCAAAATTACTCCTATTACTAAAATAATTCTCCACTCAATCAACAGTTTGCCGAGTCATATCCTAAACACCTAAATAGTTATTTGTATATGCTGTTCCAATCCTTGATTAAATGTACAACATATTTATAGCTTTATTATGCGTAAAATAAAGTAATCTATAAACAGAATGAAAACAGATTCAAATAAAAAATCTGTCTTTTAAATTGTATAATTTAAAGACAGATTTTACTAGTTATTCTAAATTCTAACTTTACACAAAATTATTATAGTGATTAATAATGACTATTTATACTTATTCTCAATCAATGGTTTAACTTTTGCAGGTACAAACGGTGATAAATCACCTTTGTTCAATGCGATTTGTTTAACGACAGATGAAGATAAGAACGAGTATTGAGGGCGTGTTAATAAGAATACAGTCTCAATATTAGGAGCCATTACCATGTTTGCGGTAGCTTGTTGAAGTTCATACTCATAATCCATTACAGCTCTAATACCTCGAATAAGGATATTTGCGCCAGACACTTTCGCATAATCAACGGTTAATCCAGTTTGTGCACTAACTGTCACATTACTGAATTCTTGAATAACAGCTGAAATCATATCCAAACGCTCTTCTACGGTGAAATCTGAATTCGATTTATTGGGATTACGCATAATCACAACTTCTAATTGATCGACAAGTGTACTTGCACGTTTAATAATATCTAAATGACCTAATGTGATAGGATCGAATGTTCCAGGATATATCGCTTTTTTCATACAGTCCTCCGAATGAAGTATAAGGCAATTCTACCATAGCTACTTGTTTTATCAAGGCTATAAGGCTCATGAATCTCAACGTTATCATCTTTTAAACATTCATAGATGATGACCGAATCAACTGAAGTAATTGGAATAAGAGCCGATAATATTTTATTTAAATCAAGTTTTTGATAGGGTGGATCTAAATACACTAAATCAAATATAATGTTTTTGTTCTTAAGAAATCGACATGCTTGGAAACAATCCATACGATAAACAGTTGATTGATTCGTAAAATCCAAAGATTTGATGTTCTCTTTAATAATATTACAAGCAGGACTTGATCCATCGACGAAACTTACTGATTTAGCTCCACGAGATAGTGCTTCTAAACCAATATTTCCACTACCGGCAAATAGATCTAATACATTCTTATCATGAATCCACGGACCAATTTTAGCGAAACACGCTTCTTTTACCACATCCAAGGTTGGACGTGTATTCTCACCTGGTAAACTATTTATAATACGTGAACGTCTTGTTCCTGCAATGATTCTCATATAGACTCTTCTTTCTTTTGACGAATTATAATGGCTTGTGCGATACCCAATGAAAACATGATCGATAAGGTACTAGAACCTCCCGATGACAACATTAACAATGGTACTCCCGTTAGTGGAATAAGCGCTGTAACACCACCTATATTTAAGACAAAGTGACTAAATAAATACATCCCTACACCGACTAAAATCATTCGTGATTTTTCATCTTTTGATTGTAAAGCATTTTTAAATAATTGATAAATTAACACAAAATACAAACCTACCACAATTGCTACGCCAATAAACCCAAACTCTTCCGCAATAACCGCTAAGATGAAATCAGTCTTCGCGGCAGGTAAATAACCATATTTCTGTAAACTCTTTCCATAACCAACACCCGACCAATTCCCCTTCACAAACGCAACCAAACCATTTACTAATTGATAACCACTTCCATACTTATTTATAAAAGGGTTAATCGTATTTTCGAAACGCGCTATCATGTATTCTGGTAAATTTAAGGCATTCCTAATAAAATTAACACCTGCTGGAGATAATACGACAAGCACCAATATCGATCCTAGAATAATACAAATAACTAAACCAAGTTGAATTTTCGCTAGACTCTTATGCCCTGCCATCATAAATTCAAACAATGCGATTACGAATAAGACAATTGCAGTACCCAAATCCTTTTGGAAGACTAATATAATTAAGAAAGTGACTAAGAAATAGAACATTGGAAAACGTATAATATCTTTCCAATCTGCTTTACGAACACGAATATCACCTAAATAAACCGCAAACAAGATTATTAAACCCAACTTCGCAAATTCACTTGGTTGAATACTCATATCTCCGATAGGAATCCAAGCATATGCCCCATTAACAGGGTCAAATACTAAAGGAACTAATAGAAGTCCAATCATCCCAAACGCAAATACTACGATATATCGTTTAAAGAAATCTAAACTAAAATAACGGGCAAATCCTAGATAACCGATATACCCCACCACAATAAATCCAATTTGTTTAACTGCAGTGTTCATCAGTGATTGTGTCGAGATATTCGTTGTCATAGAGGCAGACACAATCATCATTAAACCAATGATACATAAAAAGACCATCGCTATTTGTATTTGTATGTTTCTACCTTTAGGTAATCGCAAACTAAATTTGAACTTTTTCATCGCTTTTATTGTATCAAATTATCAGATGAATTAGACTTCTGTCTTAAAATTCTTTTTACAAATATCGAATCATAAATGTAATCGTTTACTTTTAGGTTTTTTTAACAAGTGAGTTCATTTTACTATACAATAAGGAATGAATTAGCTATAATGTGTCTGTACTTAAGATTGTGACATATCATCGAGGGCAGTTAGAACCTTTTTGATGTGGGAATATAGAGGATATATGAATCGAATAACTTATACGTCTATTGTTAAGGATAGTGATCCAAATCTTAGACAAAAATCGGAAGTTTTAAAATTGCCTTTACAAAAAAAATACATAACATTAGCGAAACGTATGTTGCGCTATGTTAAGGACTCTAGAGATGATGAAAAAGCAGAGAAATATGATCTTAAACCAGCTGTTGGTTTAGCTGCACCTCAAGTGGGTGTGAATGTTCATATTATTGTGGTTGTAGTGGATGATGAAGATGGTGATTTTATTGAATATTGCCTAGCTAATCCTAAAATAATCTCTCATTCTGTACAGAAATCAGCCTTGTCACTTGGAGAAGGTTGTTTATCCGTAGAAATAGAACATCAAGGTCTTGTACATCGTAGTGCTCGTATAAAAGTACGTGCATTTGATATATTGAGTAATCAAGAAGTAGAATTTAGGGCAACTGGTTATTTAGCCGTTGTTTTACAACATGAAATCGATCATTTAAATGGTGTTTTATTCTATGACCATATTAATTTATCCGATCCATGGAAAATAGAAGAAAATACAATGATTATCGAATCATAAGGAGTATTATGGAAAAAGAAGTAAATATTGATCAAAAGACCTATAATCGGAATACAGACACCCTTGTCTATGCCTTAGGTGGTTTAGGTGAGGTTGGAAAGAATATGTATTGTTACGAACATCAAGAAGAAATAATCATTATTGATGCAGGCGTACGTTTTCCTGAGGAAAGTCTTTTAGGGGTTGATTATGTTATCCCAGATTACAGTTATCTTGTAAGAAATCAACATAAAGTAAAAGCGTTAATTATTACCCATGGTCATGAAGATCACATTGGTGGTATTCCCTTTTTACTTAAAGCAATTAAGATCCCGCATATTTATGCACCAAGCTTTGCGGCTGCACTAATCAATCGTAAACTTGAAGAACGTAGAATGCGTGAATTACCTAAGATTGAAATTATTAATGAGAATTCTAAAGTAGAAACTGAACACTTTAGAGTTGGTTTTTATAACACAACCCATTCAATTCCAGATGCATTAGGGGTATTGATTAATACTCCAAATGGAAGAATAGTCCATACGGGTGACTTTAAGTTTGACTTAACACCTGTTGGAGCGAATGCGGATTATCAGAAAATGGCTTACATTGGACAGATTGGTGTAACACTCTTAATGAGTGATTCTACGAACTCTTCCGTAAGTGGTTTCTCAATTAGCGAAAAGAAAGTTGCGCAAGCACTTTTAGATATAGCACGTAAAACACAAGGTCGTTTAATTATGGCAACCTTCGCATCTAACGTATATCGTGTACGTCAGATTATAGAGGCAGCTGTTGATACAGGGCGTAAAGTTTGTGTATTTGGTAGATCAATGGAAAACGTAGTTGTGGTTGGTCGTAAACATGGTCATATCCCATATGGTGATGAACACTTTATTGAACCAAACATGTTAAATACGATCCCTGCAAATAAAGTATTAATACTTGCGACTGGATCGCAAGGTGAACCATTAGCTGCACTATCACGTATTGCGAATGGTACACATCGTTTCATCAAGATTATTCCTGGTGATACAGTAGTCTTCTCAAGTAGTCCAATTCCAGGTAATGCACAAAGTGTTTCAGGTGTTGTAAATCGTTTAACCCGTGCTGGCGCAAACGTATTAACGAATTCATTGCTTAACTCTTTACACACAACAGGACATGCGTCTCAAGAAGAACAGAAGCTAATGTTACAGTTGATTAAACCTAAATATTTTATGCCAGTTCATGGTGAGTACAAGATGTTAAAGGTACATTCCAAAACAGGCATGGAAACTGGTATTCCTAAAGAAAATATCTTTATTTGTGCAAACGGAGATGCGGTAGTACTTCGCGATGAAGAAGTCTTCCTATCAGATACACGTATTCAAAGTGATGATATCTATGTTGATGGCAATGATGCGTCAGGATTATCAACATCCGTTATTAAAGATCGTACAATTCTTGCGGATAATGGAATGGTGAGTGTTATTGTGACCATCGATTCTCGATATAATAAGATTCTCGTTCGTCCAAATATTGTTTCAAGAGGATTCGTATTCCTAAAAGAATCTCAAACTCTCTTAAAAGAAGCTGAAATGGTCGTTTATGAAGCTCTAAAGAAAAAAATGTTACAGAAGACTACGTTTGGTGAATTAAAAAATACCATTCGTGCATCTCTTGAACCATTCTTATTCCAAAAGACAAGTCGTAACCCATTAGTTATTCCTGTTATCTTAAATCAAAAAGCAGCCATGGCTGCTCTACAGAATAAATCTAAATAGTGCGAAAGCACTATTTTTTATTGGATAATTTCAATATTTCCTAAGATACAAGTAAAATTAACATTCAATGTTTTACTACTATTTGGATCTCCCATTGATTTATCTGTAATATCCCCTAATATAGGAGAACCTGATAAGTTAATCCGAACACCACTTGGTAGTTTAACTAAGACACTTGAGAATACACTGTTAATTTCAATGGATGCACTATCATTCTTAAACTCTACTGCACTAAAATCAATTTCTGCAGATGCCATGACAGAATTAATCGAACTGTATTCAAAACTTGTATTATTAACTTGTTCATTGACTGAATTCAAGAACGCATTATACTCTCTTTGATTGGAAGTATGTCTTGGTTTACTTGATGGTTCAATCGGTCTAATTTTTCTTGGACGACTGAATAATAAATTAAACCCAATAAGGATTAAAAGTACTGGCCAGAAGTACATCATAATTTGTCTAAATGTCACAACGATGATATCTAATTCATTTAATAAATAGATTGTCCCTATTCCAATTAATAAAACAGAGAATATTTGAATTCTACGATCACGTACCAAGTTATATAATCCAATTAAGATAAGTAAACTTGGCCATAAATATTTCATTAAACTTTCTACGGAAATGATATTTAGATTACTTAGGATAATTAATATCCCAACAGCGATTAATAAGGATGCGAATATTCGTCTCATAGTTCACCTCTTGTTAAGTCTTCATTATTATATTAGCTTAAATTTAGTATAATAGTACATATGAAAAACTTAATCCGCTCATTAATCTTATTATTCATCTTATCTCTATTAAGTATCTATATTATTTATATTGATAGTACAACTGGCGCATTAACACGTCTTACTGTTCAAAAAACTGAAATTATAAACAAATCTATTCCATCAAGTATGGATGGTTTAACATTCGTTTATCTATCTGATATACATGCTTATACCTTAAACGAAACATATTATGAAGAAGTATTTACACGCGTTAATGAACTAAAGCCTGACTTTATCTTCATTGGTGGAGATTTGTTGGATAATATGTCATTAAACGACGATCAAGTACTTAAGATGATTGATTGGTTAAACACATTAGAAGCGCCACTAGGTAAGTTTGCGGTAATGTCTGAACTCGATTTTGAAAAAGAAGAAACAGTACGAGCGATATACGCACAAAGTAATATCGAAATTATAGAGAATGAAGTAATTGATTTACACAACAAGACGATTGATTCGATTCAATTAATTGGTTTAACATCTCAATCCAATGATGTAATATCTTCGATTGATCAAGCTAAATATAATATTGTCTTAAGTTATGATCCAGCGATTTACAGTGATTGGAAGGATATGGATATAGAATTATTTCTTACAGCTAAGACACATGGTGGACAAGTTAATCTACCTTTATATGGTTCATTGTTTAGTGAAGCTAAAGGTAAGTATGTAAGAGGTATTTATAAGACGGATAAGAGTCAAATGTTTGTATCAAATGGAATTGGTGTATCTGATTTAAGAGCACGTTGGTTAAGTGATCCAACGATTTATTTCTTTACGCTTTATAACAAGTAACAATAAACGAGTATTTACTCTAGGTTAATCGCATATTTACCTAGAGTAAATTTTTGATTTAATTGATTTACTACAGGTTTTTTTCTAATTTACCTGTAGTAAATAGATTAAAATATAAAATTATTTTAAAGTAAGTATTTAAATCTTTATCACTCCATTTAAAAGACGAACCGATTGGTTCGTCTTATGTTTATCCTACAACAACATTCAATAATTTATTTGGTACATAAATTACTTTACGTACTGTTTTACCTTCAAGTTGAGCTTGAATTAATTCAAATGCTTTATCTTGAATGTCTTCTTGTTTAGCATTGAATGGTACAACGAGTTTAGAACGAATCTTACCATTAACCTGGATAACAAGTTCTACTTCATCTTCAATTAAGAACTTCTCATCATAACTTGGCCAAGGTTCAAAACTAATCCCCTCTTTTCCTGTCATCTCAGTCCATAATTCTTCACCCGTATGTGGCGCAAATGTTGCGAACATTTGGATGAATCCTAATGCGTATGGACGATAGATTGTCTCTGCTTTGTAACATTCATTAATGAAAATCATCATTTGAGATACTGCAGTATTAAAGTTTAAAGTCGTAATATCATTGGTTACTTTCTTAACGGTGTAATGGAATACTTTATCCAATTGGTGATTATTTTCATCACTGAATTTACCAACTTCAGTAAATAATCTGATTACACGATCTAACCATTTGCGTGTTCCATCAAGTCCGTTGTTTGACCAAGGAAGAGCTGCTTCTAGAGGTCCCATAAACATTTCATAGATACGAAGTGAATCTGCACCATGCGATACAAGAATATCATCAGGATTAATAACATTCCCACGTGATTTACTCATCTTCTCGCCATTTTCACCGAGAATCATGCCTTGGTGGAATAGTTTTGCGAATGGTTCTTTTGTTGGAACTGCGCCAATATCATACAATACCTTATGCCAGAATCGTGCATAGAGTAAATGCAATACGGCATGTTCAGCGCCACCGACGTATAAATCAACGGGTAACCAGTGTTCAAGTAATTCTGGAGCTGCGATAGCTTCAGTATTCTTTGGATCTAAATAACGTAAGTAGTACCAACAACTTCCTGCCCATTGAGGCATCGTGTTAGTTTCACGTTTACCTTTCATTCCATCAATCTCAACATCCAACCAAGAACCTGCGTTGGATAATGGGCTTTCGCCTGTTGTGGAAGGTTTGTAGTTATCGACTACAGGTAGTTCTAATGGTAATTCACTGATATCAACGGTACGTTTAGTGCCATCTTCCATCAATACGATAGGAATTGGTTCGCCCCAATAACGTTGACGTGAGAATAACCAATCACGTAGTTTATACGTAACTTTCGCTTCTCCACATTGATGTTCAACCAACCATGCGTTCATGGTCTTTAATCCATCTTCTTTATTTAATCCATTTAAGAAATCACTGTTAATGTGTTGACCATCACCTGTAAATGCCTCAACGCTAACATCTCCGCCTTCTAGAACTGGAATAATGTCTAGATTAAATTTCTTGGCAAATTCATAGTCACGTTCATCATGTGCAGGGACTGCCATAATTGCGCCTGTCCCATAACTTGCTAAGACATAATCCGCAATCCATATTGGAACTTTCTTATTGTTTACAGGATTAATTGCGTAAGCACCGGTAAATACACCTGTTTTATCTTTGTTTAATTCTGTACGTTGTAAATCTGATTTCGTAGCACATGCTAAGACATACGCATCAACTTCAGCCTTTTGATCTACAGATGTAATTTCACTCACAAACGGATGTTCAGGCGCTAATACACAATACGTTGCGCCAAATAAGGTGTCACTACGCGTTGTGAATACGGTAAATTCACGATCATGTTGATCAACTTTAAATACGACATTTGCGCCAACTGATTTACCAATCCAATTGATTTGCATCTCTTTAGTGCTTTGCGGCCATTCTACTAAATCAAGATCTTCCAACAAACGTTCTGCGTAATGTGTGATACGTAATACCCATTGACGCATTGGGACACGATAAACTGGGAAATTACCACGTTCTGATTTACCATCAATAACTTCTTCATTTGCTAATACTGTGCCTAAATCAGGACACCAGTTTACGGGAATCTCATCGACATATGCTAAGCCTTTATTGTAAAGTTGGATGAAGATCCATTGGGTCCATTTGTAATACTCTGGATCAGTTGTGGATAATTCTTTGGACCAATCATACGATAGTCCTAATCCTTTAATCTGATTCTTAAATGTTTCGATATTTTTCTTGGTAAAATCTGCAGGATGATTCCCTGTATTCAATGCATATTGTTCAGCAGGCAAGCCAAACGCATCCCATCCCATCGGATGAAGCACATTAAAGCCTTGCATACGCTTCATACGACAAATAATATCGGTCGCTGTATAGCCTTCTGGATGTCCTACGTGTAATCCACTACCACTTGGATAAGGAAACATATCGAGTACATACGCTTTTGGTTTCGTAAAATCCCATACATCTGTTTTGAATGTTTCATTCTTTTCCCAGAATGCTTGCCATTTCTTCTCTATAATCTGATGATCTTTCATTTTTCCTCCTAAAATAAAAAAAGGTCCCATAAGGACGAGTCAACTCGCGGTACCACCTTGATTTATGCCTAAGCATACACTTGATCCGATAACGGGGGTCCGTAAAAGTTTTAGACTTTTATGCTCAAAACCGAGTTCAGAGATTGCCTTGTCTGTGTTTCATCCACCCACAGATTTCTACGTGCTAGCGCCATCTTACTACTGTTTATCTTCGCTTCTTTTAAAGTATAGCTAAACAGACTTTAAAAAGCAAGTGACTGTGCTACAATACGAATATGAACTCATTTATCTATTCATCCGACAACAAGCGTTACCATACCTTTAACTATGCAAGTCGTAAACGCTATAACACTAAAGTATTTAAAGTAGGCTTAAATGCAGGATTTACCTGTCCCAATCGGGATGGTAAATGTGGGCATGGAGGCTGTTCTTTCTGTAATGATATTGGAAGTGGTGATTTCCAAGGTAATACACAGTTAAATCTACTTGAACAGTTTGAAAAAGGTGTTAAAATCCAACAAAATAAATGGCCAGACGCAAAGGCAATTGCGTATTTCCAAGCCTTTACCAATACCTATGCGCCAGTTGAACAATTAAAAGAATTATATGATCCATTTATTCATCATCCAGATGTCATCGCACTTGCGATTGCGACACGCGTTGATTGTTTAGATGAATCGATTATTCAATATCTTGATTCGCTTACTTTGATTAAAGATGTTTATCTAGAACTGGGTCTACAAACCATTCATGACACAACCGCAAAGGATATGAATCGTGGCTATGATTACCTATTATTTAAAGAAGTGTTTAATCGATTAAAAGTTACAAATCTTAAGTTAATTGTCCATGTGATGAATGGATATCCAACTGAAACAGTCGAACAAATGATCGAAACAGTAAAGGAAGTTGGACAATTACGCCCATATGGGATTAAAATACATATGTTGAATGTTTTAAAAAATTCTAATCTAGGTATGCGCTATACACTCAAACCTTTTAAACTACTTACGTTAGAAGAATACATCGATTGTGTTATCACCCAATTACGATACATCCCACAAGAAGTATCGATTCTACGTTTAACAGGTGATTACAGTCATGAAGATTTAATCGAACCCCAATGGATAAAAAACAAAATAATGGTTTTAAATGGGATAGATAAGAAGATGGCATTGATGAATGTTACACAAGGAGATTTATGCGAGTAACAAGCTACATGCATCATTTTTTACTTAAACACTGTGATGCGGATTCAATTGTATGTGATTTAACCTTAGGAAATGGAAATGATGCGTTATTCTGTCTCCAACATTTTAAACACGTCTATGCCTTCGATATTCAGCCTATCGCGATTGTTCGATCAAGTCTAAAATGTGAAGACTATCAAAACAAGAACTTTTATTGTTTAGATCATGCACAGTTAGATAAAGTACTTAATATACAAGTTGATATTGTATTAATGAATAATGGATATCTACCAAACTCAGAAACCAATATAATGACAGAACTCAATTCGAGCATTATCGCGATTGACAAGAGTTTAGAGATATTAAAAGAGAATGGTTATTTATGTGTTACCCTCTACCGTAAACATGAAGGCGGATTAATCGAGTATCATGGCGTAATGGATTATATAAACCAAAATAAAAAGCTTCAGTTGATCCAAAGCTATACCTACGATAATGATGATCTTGCGCCAGTTTTAACTATTTTCCAAAAGGTAAATGAACGCACGTAAATCTCTACGTTGAACATACGCATCCACAAACGAATTTGCCTGTGATAATTTTCGAATTACTTCATCTGGATTTAACCATAATACTGAGTCAATCAGTATTTTTTCATCTTCTGTACGATTTGTGTTCTCATACACTTCATCTAGATCCGCATGAAAGAATACACTACAGGTCATACGATGGATAGGATTCAAGCGATCTATGATTGCGCCAATCTCACGATAATTCTTCGCCTTCACACCAATCTCTTCTTCAACTTCACGAATCGCAGCTTCAAGAAACGTTTCCCCTTCTTCAACTCCACCACCACACGTTTCTAGGTGATTACGAACACCTAAAAAATCTTCTCCAATAATATGTAAAAAAGCATATTGCCCATTATGATTGCGAACAAATACACGAGATGTAAAACGTAAATGATCGATCGGTTCATTCTCCCAGAAGGAATCTTCATAATGCGAAATTAGTTTCATAGTTACCTTTTAAAGAAAAGACGTCCGAGGACGTCTTCTTTTTGCTTGATTCATAATCGGGGGATTACTGGCCATTCGATGGGTGGGGGAAGTGAATGGACCAGAGAATCAAACAGTCGGGTTCTGAACCCATCTATATCTTACAAATTTATATGATATTTGTCAACAAGGATGATAAATAAAATAGAAAGAAAAAAGACGTTTGGCGTCGTCTTTTTTCTTCACTTATTACTTAAAAGGGGAAAGGAATCTGTACGTATTTTTAAAGGGGGTTATTATGAAAGAGATCGTACAGGTAAGATATTATTTATCCTACATCTAAAATATACTATTCCAATGTGTCTACAGTGTGTCACTTATATGTGAAAATATGTGAAACTAATTCTTTTCGAGTTTCAAGAAATAGAACACTAAGCTTAAAGGAATCGCCATCATACCAGCTAAAGCCATTAACGCAAAGTCAATTCCACCACGATTAATAAGGAATGTCGTAATCAATGGAATAAGCGATGCCCCAATACCGTTATAGATGGATAAGGCAAATAATTGACCCGATGAACGTAAATGCGATGGGGATTCACGGAAGATAAGTTGTTTACTCGCAACCATTAAGATTGGGAATGTGACTGCTTGCATAAGTGCCACAATAATCATCCAAGTTGGACTTGGAGCGATTGAATACCCTACGAAACGTAATGCGAACATAAATATCGCAAATCCTAATAACTTAACAGGATTATATTTCTCAAGTAATTTAGCCCCTAAGAAGAGTAATGGTAATTCTACGACAGCTTGCGATGCGAATCTAAAGTACTTCTCAAATGGAGTAGCGTTTAGAGCTTCCATCTTCATTACCACCAATATGCCATCACTATTTGACAACATCATCCCAAACATAAGTACTAAGACAATAATCATATAGCGTTTAGAAAAGAAAAGTTGTTTCATGTCTTGGATACGCAATGGAGTAGAACGATGTTCCTTAACCGCATCACCTAAACGAAGGGTTAAGAGGAATACGATTACCGCGATAATGGTATACGTTAATCCTAGTGATCCAAATCCAAAATGTTCAATAACTAATGTCACAAAATATCCACCAACAATCCAACCTACAGTACCCATAGCACGAACTGCACCATAGTTACGTTGAATTGATGGATCAATTTCAAGTGCCCAAGAATCGAGTAATCCAGTCGCAAGATTTAAGAAACTTCCCATGACAGCCATTGTTAGGATGTGGAAGAAGAAAATATTCTCTGTAATTTGAAACATAAAGAATGTTCCTAATGTTCCAATAATCAATGCCGCAATAAAGAATTTCTTTATCGTACGGTATTTATCACATAAAAATCCAAATACAAGTTGGTATATAAACGCAACTGCAGCTTGGATTGAAAAGATGATATTCATATCCGCATTAGAATAACCAATGCTTGTTAAGTATGGAATTCTTTGTGTAAAAGGTATGTATAATCCAACAAACATCATAAAAAAAACAAACATAATTTGGATCATTAACGCGTTCTTCTTGATCATTTTAAAATCTCCACCATTTCTAGTTCTATTATAACTGATATTTATTTGAGCTCAGTGAAAATTTGTGCCAATTTTACATCATGTTCTTCTTCAATTAGTTCATTATCTAAGTCCATACTGAAACAAATTCCCAATTTATATACTTTATGTAGATTGAGATATTGGTCATAATAACCTTTACCATAGCCCAAACGATAGTTACGTTCATTAAACGCTAACATTGGGACTATCATACATTCAATGACATGATCGGTTGGAATATTACTAATTGGTTCCAAGATTCCTTTGCGATTCAAAGCACATTCATTAAGTGAATGTATTTCGATAAAAATCATTGTGTTATACACAATTTTAGGAACATAGACATGTTTATGATGTTCAAAACACCACTGTATAAACATACGTGTATCTACTTCATGTACCATACTAATATATGTCCCAATATGATCAAAAGGAAGTACGTATTCGATAAGTTGATTAAAAATGAGTGTTGAAAAACGATCACGTTCATCAACACTCATAGTATTTCTTAGATTTAGATGTTTAACTCTTAAGTCAGACTTAAGCATTATCCAACCGAGCCTTCCATATCCAACTTCATTAATTGATTTAACTCTACAGCGTATTCCATTGGTAATTCACGTGTGAACGGTTCTAAGAAGCCCATGACGATGGTTTCCAAAGCCTGGCTCTTATTCAATCCACGACTCATTAAATAGAAGAGTTGGTCTTCAGAGACGCGTGAGACGGTTGCCTCATGTTCAATGGTGGACAATGGATTGTATGAAATGTTGGTAGGTAAGGTATCTGAACGACTATTACCATCCATAAGAAGCGTATCACATTCGATTTTTGATCGTGCATGAATCGCTTTTGCGCTATGTTGAACTAAACCACGATAGTTTACTTCTCCACCATTACGCGCTACTGACTTCGAAATAATATTACTGGATGTATATGGAGCTAAATGAACCATCTTAGCACCCGCATCTTGGATTTGATTAATATGTGACGCAACTGCGATTGAAATGGTCATACCACGTGCATACTCACCTGCTAAAATACATGCAGGATATTTCATTGTAACATGTGCACCGATATTTCCATCAATCCATTCCATGACACCATGATCCATAACTTTCGCACGTTTTGTGACAAGGTTAAGTACATTCATCGACCAGTTTTGAATGGTTGTATAACGACATTTCGCATTAGGATGGACATAGATTTCTACAACAGCCGCATGTAAACTATCTTTACTATACGTTGGGGCTGTACAACCTTCGACATAATGGACATCTGCACCTTCATCCACAATGATCAACGTACGTTCAAACTGACCCATTTGTTCAGTATTAATACGGAAATAAGATTGAAGTGGTTTATCCAACTTAACACCCTTAGGTACATAGATAAATGAACCACCAGAGAATACCGCTGAATTTAATGACGCAAACTTATTATCTGAATAAGGCACAATTGTCCCAAAGAATGGTCTAAAAATATGTTCATATTTCTTAAACGCTGTATCAGGATCGGTAAAGATAACCCCTTTAGACTCAACTTCTTCAAGCATATTATGATAAACCATTTCCGATTCATACTGTGTCGCAACCCCAGATAAGAATTTCTTCTCAGCTTCAGGAATTCCTAAACGATTAAACGTATCTTTGATGGATTCAGGAACATCTTCCCAATTATTCATCATACGTTCGGATGGTTTAATGTAATACGTATATTCATCAAAATTTAACTCGGATAAATCAGCTCCCCAAGTTGGCATTTTCTTTTGTACAAATTGTTCATACGATTTTAATCTAAATTCTAACAACCATGCTGGTTCATTCTTAAGCTTGGATATTTCTTCAACGATTTCACGTGAAATACCCTTTTTTGTTTTATATAAACTTACATCTTCATCATGGAAACCAAATTGGTATTCCGATGTAGGAAGTTGTTCATTTTGTTTATCACTCATGCTTGTGCTCCTTTATGCATTCCTCAATGGCTTTAAAACCAATGGTTGCACACTTGATACGATTAGCTTGTTTACCTACTTGATGAAAGGCAATTGCCTCTTGTAATACTTCTTCATCAAATGGTAAAAGTTCAATCATATTGTAATATTCCTTAACTATCATCTCAGCTTCTTCAACAGTTTTACCAATTAAAAGTTCTGTCATGATGGACGTTGATGCGGTAGAAATCGTACATGCTACACCATCAAAACAAACATCTTTAACGATATTATCTTCGATCTTAGCCATAACGGTAATATCATCGATACATGATTCTGATGCCATATGGGCTTTATGATAATGAGTATCTTCCGTCAAATGATGATTTCTAGGATACTCGTAATGATCCATAATAATTTGTCTTAGTATAAGTGGATCTTTCATTAAATCTGACATAAATTCCTCCTAGAAAATTAAATCGATACACTTTTCAAGTGTAATATCACTGAGTGCAGATACAATCGCATCACATTCTTCTTTTGTGTTATAGAAACTTAAACTAATACGGATGGTTTCAGATGTTTTTAATACATCCAATAAGATTTTAGCGCAATGATTCCCTGCTCTTACCATAATTCCTTTTGAATTAAGATATAAAGCCGCATCTTGCGAAGGTATTCCTAATGCGTTTATCGTCACTATACCGGATGTCGCATTTGGATTATATAGTTTAATATGCGAATAAGGTTTGAGTTTTTGGACTAAATAATCATGTAAATCATGTTCAGCCTGTTCAATCGCTTCAAATCCGATAGATTGAATATAGCGAATCGCAGCACCAAGTCCTAGAACTGCTTCAATTGCAGGTGTACCAGCTTCAAACTTGTAAGGCGCATTCTTTAGGGTAATATTTCCACATCGATCAAAGCGTGCATTACTGCCTCCACCTAAATAATAAGGATCCATTGAATTTAACAATGCGTATTTACCGTAAAGTACACCGACTCCGGTTGGACCATACATTTTATGCGCTGAAAATGCGAGAAAATCAATATTCCAATCATTTACATATGTTGGAATATGAGGAACGGATTGTGCTCCATCCACAACAATTACTGCGCCATATTGATGCGCTATTTCTGTTATTTCTTTAAGCGGAATGACATAACCTAATACATTAGATATATGTGCAACAACCACAACTTTGACTTTATCATGCATCGACTTGCGAAAATTCTCGACTGTCAATTCACCAACATCCGTTAATGGGACATATTCTACTTGAGCTTTTGTTTTATCCGCAACTCTAAACCATGGTAATATACTCGACGCATGTTCAGATTCTGTTGATAATATAACATCGCCTTCTTTTAAATACTTCTCTCCATATCCATGTGCCACAATATTTAACGAAGCACTTGCGCCAGCCGTAAATACAACTTCATTTGTTTCAGCTTGGATAAACTGTGCGACAAGACTCCGTGTTTTTTCATAATAATCAGAAACTTGAAACGATAGATCATAATCGCCACGATGGATATTAACTGAATAGTCAGTATAATATCGAACAACTTCATCGATAACTGTTTGAGGTTTTAAAGTAGTCGCCGCATTATCAAGATAAATAAGCGGTTTATCTGAAACATCCGCTTTCTTTAAAAATGGGAAATCTTGACGAACTTTACTTACCTCGAACATACCTCATCTACCTTTCGTTCAATTGATTCCATTAAACGTTCTTTTATATCATCATTCTTGATATTCTCAATAATTGAAGATAGATATCCTTTAACAATTAAACTCACAGATTCATCAGGAGATAAACCACGGGATTGTAGATAATACAATTGATCTGGATCAATCTGTCCACTACTCTCCGCATGTGACGCTTTAACTTCATTGTTGTCAATGAAGAGTTGTGGATACACAGATGCACGTTCAGTTGCGTTGAAATTAAGTACACGGGACGTTTGGTGAGTCTCACTATTCGCCGCATTCTTTTCAATTTTACCGATGGCGTATAAACTTAATTTCCCTTGATCAAGCGTTACGACAAAGTTTTGCATATCACCATAAGTATATTGAGCTTGATGATTGAAACGATACACTAATCGACGTTCAGTTCTTACTAAACTTGCACTTTTTAAATAAACACTTGCGCCAGTTTCAACAAGATAAACATCCGTATTACGTTCACATATGCCTTCATTGAAATCTCCATACGCTAAATCCAATCGACTATCCTTATTTAATATATAGCTTTCATTTAAATGAGCTTCGTCTGATTCATTTAAATAAAATAAATTTAACTTTGCGTCTCTATCTAAGATAATCTCTAAATTTGATGTACCCTTACCAACTAAATGAATTAATACATCGGCATCAATATCTTTCTTTGATTCAAGTTTAAATGAATCCGTCGTGCTTAGATCAATGGTTAATTCCTGGAATCCAGCTTCAACATTATGACTATTCAGCGACATCGCTTAACTCCTTAACAGCACAAGTCCCTAGACTTCCAATCGCATTACGCACAACCGCTGTCTTTTCTTCTTTAATCTCAATACCTAGTTCTTTTTGAAGCCAGTCATACCCTTGTTCATCAACTTTTGTAGCAAGTTCGCGTCCACCAGATATAACAATCTTTCCTTCAATTAAAACATGTGCATGAGTTGGTTGAACCATTTGATAGAAACGATCATAGTGAGATACGATTAATGTCCCCATATGACTGGTTTCAATTTGTTCATTCAATACTCTCGCAACAACTTTTATCGCATCAACATCCAATCCACTATCGATTTCATCTAACATTGCGAATTTAGGTTTAAGTAACATCATTTGCATGATTTCATTACGTTTCTTTTCACCACCAGAAAAGCCTTCATTAACATATCGATGAGCCATTTCTGATTTCATTTCTAATTTCTTTATCGCAGAATCTAAACTACGAATAAAAGTGAATAATGGAATAGGTTTTTCACTACGTGTATTAAGCGCAGCTTTCATGAAATCAGAAATAGTAACTCCATTGATTTCCTGAGGATATTGCATACCCAAAAACAATCCAGCTTTAGCCCGTTCATTCACTTCCATTTCAAGTACATTCTCACCATTTAATGTGATTGTACCTTCTGTAACTTCATATTTTGGATGTCCCATAATTGCGGCCAAAAGAGTTGATTTACCATTTCCATTGGGTCCCATTAACGCATGAACTTCATTTTCATTAACTAATAAGTCAACGCCTTTAAGGATAGGTTTACCATCAATTGAGACGTGCAGATTTTTTATTTCGAGTGTATTCATTCTATTACTCCTAACAAGGTTTCATAACCGTGATAATTATATCATAGCTCACCCCTTGTTTATCCATTTATGCACTTTTAGATTTCTTGCCTTTTATAGGTAACTCTTCTATAATGAAGAAGTTAATCAGGAGGATTTAGAATGCTAGCAGTGATAAAAAGACAATGGTTCGTTGTCTTAGTAGCCGTTTTATTATGTGCCATTATTGTATTTTTTGTTTATGATCAAAATAAAGATAACTTACCATCTAAGAGTGTCGGTGGAAAAGATGTGGTATTTACAGTAGCAGATACAGATGTAACAACCGATGAATTCTATTCTGAACTTTATAAACAATATGGAATTAGTGCTGTTTATATGTTCTTAGAAAAAGCAATCGTAGATAGCTCAATCGAAACAACTGAAGTTATTACAACTAAAGCTGAAGTTGATGCGGCAAGTGTTACTGAAAGCTTTAAGAGTTATTATGGAACTGAGTATGAATCTTATTTAATCGAAGCACTTAAAGGCTTAGGTTATTCTAAGGTTGAAGATTTAAATACGTACTTCGTGTATGTATACAAGCGTCAAGCTTTGATGAATGATTACTTAAACGCAAACATGGAAACACTCTATCCAGCGTTTAGTGAAGTTAATACACCACGTGTTGTAAGTCATGTACTTGTTACAATGGCTGATCCTGCTGCACCAACTGCCGATGAAACAGCTCGTTTCGAAGCAGCTAAAGCTGCGTATGCTGGTGGAATGTCATTTGAAGAAATGGTTACCAACTATTCAGATGATACATCTAACAATGCGAATAAAGGTTTATTAGGTTATTTAGATGTTAATACAAGTTATGTGGCTGAATTCCTAAGTACTGCTTTAGCTTTAAATGAAGGCGAAGTTAGTGATTGGGTTAAAACTGAATATGGTTATCACCTAATTCGTGTTGATTCAACAAACCTTGAAACATTAAAAGAATACCAAGAATTCTATGACGCATTACTTGCGAGTGATACAACACTTGAACCTACAATTATCTGGGCTAAAGCTCAAGAGTTGAATGTAGATTTCATGGGTAATGATGAATTAAAAGCTGAATTATTAAGCTTTATGGGAATTGAGGAATAGTTATGAAAAAAGTACTCGTAATCTTAGGTTTAAGTTTATTACTTGTTGGTTGTGGAAACAAGACAACGAATGTATCAAACTCAAAAGAAGTATTAATCAAAGTTGGGGATCGTACCGTAACAATCGGTGAAGTTTATTCACAAATGATGTCTACTGATTCTACAGCGATTATCAAACAAATGGCTACTCGTGTTATCTTGAATAAAGAAGTACCTGTAACAGATGAAATGAAAGTTGAAGCAGATGAAGTATTAAAACAATTTACAGATTCTGTAACAGATAATATTGAACTTTACTTAGAATATTATGGCTATAAAGATACAACAGATTATTATGACAATGGAATTCTACCTAGTCTTCAACAAGAAGCTTTAGTTAATACATACTTAACTGAAAACTTCGATTCATTAGTTGCTGGTTACCGTCCTAAGAAAATTCGTTTAATCGAAATTACGGATGCGACATTAGCTGCGGCTGCTTTAGCAGAAATTAAAGCTGGTGAAGATTTCTCAGTTGTTGCGGATAAATATTCAACTTCAACCTACCCAGGTGATGAAGAATTGGTTAATAATACAAGTAGCTTACCAGATGTAGTTATCAACTTTGTGGATTACTTAACAACTCCAACATTGTCTGATGTATTAACGGATGGCACAACGAACTACA
Organism: uncultured Erysipelotrichaceae bacterium; assembly: GCA_942492995.1. Classification (GTDB taxonomy): domain Bacteria; phylum Bacillota_I; class Bacilli_A; order Erysipelotrichales; family Erysipelotrichaceae; genus UBA2212. The sequence goes on along the minus strand of OW818653.1, from coordinate 78,354 downwards.
TTGTACAAATTACCAATGCGGACACAAACAAGTTGAAACAAGAAATTATTGATACATTTGCGGTTGATACAACATTCTCTGATAAAGCATTAGAAACATACTTTGTAAAACACAATTTTACAATTTATGATAAATCAATCTATGATGTATTTGTTCAAACATATCCAAATTATTTAGCTGAGTAGACTGTGTTAATTCACAGTCTTTTTTTATGTTATGATTGAATAAAGAGGTACTAACATGTGTGTATTCTGTAAAATTGCGAATCATGAGATTCCTTCAAAAGCTGTTTATGAAGATGATCAAGTCTTAGCATTTCTTGATATTAATCCTGTCACAAAAGGTCATACATTGATTATCCCAAAGAAACATTATGATAACTTTTTAGATTGTGATAGTGATACCATTAAACACATTCATACTGTCGCAAAACAGTTAACCCAACATTACCAAACGATATTAAAACCTAATGGATTTAATCTATTAAGTAATATGAATGGTGCGGCTGGACAATCTGTATTTCATGTACACTTTCATTTGATTCCGCGTTATGATGAGAATGATGGATTAGTTCTTCTATTCAATCATGATGACAGAATTGGATATACTAAGGAAGAAGTCGCTCAATTGTGTTTATAAATTGGTAAAGGAGTCCTATGTTTGAAAAATTCGTTGAATTTATTAGAGACATGCTTGGTTTGAATAAAAGTAAGAGACCTTCGCAAAAGAATGAGTTTATCATTCAATTAAAAAATTCTTCTGTTGGTAAATTATCAAGAGATGATCTAGAAGAACTTGGATATTTTGATAACTATGGAACAAGTGGCGCACTTCAAGGTAAAACCACGTTAAGTCGTGATGAGTTAATTGAATATCTTGTTAGTCACTTTAATCTACCTAAAGAGGATATAACTATCATTAATCCAAGAATATATTGGACAGAATAAAAAAAACTATAAAATTGCTTTATAGTTTTTTTACATATAGTGTAATGGTATCCATATCCATCCAACAATGTATTCTAAGCTCTTCTTGAGTTGGGATGAATGTGACAGGAGCTGGATTATCTAATACATCCACAACCTGATTGTTTAAAAAGCTTAAGATAATTGGATTTGCACAACCTAAGAATTGTGTGTGTTTGAAACTTAACTCAACTGGAATATCGGGCTGTACCGTGTTGTAATCTAGTACATAGCGACCTTCTTGGATGGTTAATGTGACACGTTGTACACCTTCTACGATTGGAGCTTGTCTAACATCTCTGAATACTACATTAATTGTATTATTAATGATCGGAGATTGAATAATCATTTGTAGACCAAGTAATAATACAATCATTGAACTAACGAGTTTAATCGTTTTAGCTTTTACTTGAGTTAATCTTAGCCCTAGCCACTGCATACCCATTAAGGCAGGTGAAGTAACCAATCCAAAGACAAACATCATAATTGAACCTGTAATTGGACTACCAGAGGATAGTGCGACAATCTGCATGGTTTGTAAAGCACCACAAGGCATTAATCCATTAAATAGACCAATTGTGAATGAAGTGTTTGATTGAAACTTCTTACTCCATTTGATATCGGGCAGTTTAATTAAGTTTGCCATTTGAAAGGATAATAAGACTAACCAAATACCTGCACCTAATAATAAGATATTCTTGAATTCATTGGATATTTGAAAAATAGAACCGACAAGTCCTAGGACTAATCCAGTTAATGTGTATGAAATAAGTCTACCGACTTGATACTTTACAATCGTATCGAAATACGTTTTATTCTTTTGATTAAGACTCGCGGATAGTGCTAAACCACCACACATGGATACACAATGTAAGGAAGAAATAAGTCCATATCCAATTACCAATCCAATGCTTAGATTGGATTGAGTTGGATCGAAATTAAATCTACCATACAAATATTGAAATAAGACAAATAATGTTAAACCGATTGATAATGTAAGGATATATGACCAAGGAAATGCCTCTTTATCGAGTTCATAACCAAGAGGTTGAATCATCTCATTTATTTCATTGTTTGAGATTGATTTAGAACCTCTAAGATAGGCAATACCTGTTTTATAAGAAACTGAAGCGGATTGAATGGATTCGTGTTTTAAAAGAGCCTTCTTGATTGAAGCTTCACAATTCTCACATGTCATTCCCACAATGCGGATCTTCTTTTCCATTTTAACGTGTTAATCGTTTAATCGTTGTGAGTACTTCTTCAACGATTTCAGGGTGATTCGCTTTAATATCACGTACAACACAGGTCTTTAAGTGGTTCTCAAATAGTTGAGATGAGAATGCGTCTAAAGCGGATTTTACGGCCGCAACCTGGATTAAGATATCATCACAGTACACATCTTCTTCAACCATATTCTTAATTCCACGAATTTGACCTTCTAAGCGATTTAATCGATTAACTAGCTTAGTTTGTTCATCCACCTCACGGTGTGTATGCTTACAGTTATCCATCGTTCTACCTCATTTTAAAGAATCGTAATCGTAATGCGTTCGTCACAACTGACACAGAACTTAAGGCCATCGCAGTACCTGCTAAGACTGGATTAAGTAAAGGTCCACCAAAATAATAGAATACACCAGCTGCGAACGGAATGCCAATAATATTATAAATAAATGCCCAGAATAAATTTTCTTTTATATTAATCATCGTAGCTTTAGATAGTTTTAATGCCTTAGCCACATCCTTTAGATCTGACTTCATTAATACCACATCCGCTGATTCAATCGCTACATCAGTCCCAGATCCAATCGCAATCCCAACATCGGCTTTAGTTAAAGCGACCGCATCATTAATGCCATCCCCTACCATTGCGACAATATAACCTTGTTTCTTAAGTTTATCGACTTCTTCCCCTTTATCTTGAGGGAGTACTTCAGATAGAACTAAATCAATGCCTACTTGTTTCGCAATCGCAGATGCGGTTTTATGATTATCACCTGTAATCATTGCGACTTTAATGCCCATTTTCTTAAGTGCCGTAATCGCTTCTAAACTACTTTCTTTAACGACATCCGCTACCGCAAATAATCCAATTGGTTTTGAATCATATGCAGCCCATAGAACAGTTTTACCTTGCGATGAGAGTTCATCTGCCCATTCTTTTTCAAGTACAGGTATTTGATTCTCATTCATCCAAGCTTCGTTACCGATTAGAATTAATTTATTATCGACGAATGCTTTAAGTCCACGTCCACTTACTGCTTCATATTGATCAACACTTAATAAGACAATTTGTTTATCCATCGTATGTTTAACCACTGCTTTCGCTAATGGATGTTCAGATACTGATTCTGCACTTGCGATTAAACGTAAGAAATACGCTTCATCTAAATCAATCGGTTTGATATCGGTTAATGTCGGGGTACCTTTTGTGATTGTACCTGTTTTATCAAAGATAATCGCATTTACTTTATGTGCCATTTCAAGAGCTTCTCCGCCTTTGAATAACACACCCATTTGTGCACCTTTACCTGTTCCTACCATAATCGCGGTAGGTGTCGCTAGTCCAAGGGCACAAGGACATGCGATGACAAGTACTGTCACAAAACTACTAAGAATGAATGGGAAATCTTTTCCATTTAACCACCAGAAGGTCGCACTCGCTAACGCAATTACGATTACGACTGGCACAAAGTATGCGGAAATAACATCAGCTAATTGTGCAATAGGCGCTTTTTGACCTTGTGCATCTTCCACTAATTTAATAATCTGTGCTAAAGCTGTATCTTGACCAACTGCCTTTGCCTGCATGGTAATTACACCATTCGCATTGAGTGATCCACCAATAACTTTATCGCCTACTTGTTTCTCAACTGGTAAGCTTTCACCTGTTAACATACTTTCATCGACAGCACTTTGACCACTTACAACAATACCATCAACTGGTATTTTTTCACCTGGTTTAACCAGTAAAATATCATTAATCACAACTTCATCTAATAATACTTCGATTGTTTCTGAACCTTGTACTAAATGCGCTGATTTAGGACTTAAACCCATTAATTTCTTAATCGCTTGTGAAGTCTTACCTTTTGAGCGTTCTTCTAACCATTTACCTAAAAGGATTAACGTAATAACGACACCTGCTGATTCAAAGTATAAATCATTGACTAACGCATGATTCCCTTGATAAATTCCATATGTATTAAATACACCATATAAGAACGCAGCACCTGTACCAATCGCAACCAAGGAATCCATATTTGGAGACCCATGTGATAGTGTTTTAAAGCCTACTGTAAAGAATTTACGCCCAGCGTATAAGATTGGTAAGGATAACACTAATTGAACCAATGCGAAGTTTAATGGATACATATGAGGCACGATGAATTCAGGTAACCATAATTCAATGTCCTTAATCATATGTCCCATTGCTAAATACAATAATGGTAAAGCGAAAATAGCCGCTAATACAAGTTTAAATGTCATTTGTTTAAGCGCTAATTCTTTACGTTTATCATCCACATCTTTTTCTACTTGAATATCGCTTGCTTTATAGCCTGCTTTTTCAACCGCTTGTTTAATGGTTGATAACTTTATTAAACTAGGATCATATGCGAGTGTAGCCTTATTGGTTGTAAGGTTTACACTCACAGACTGAACCCCATTTTGTTTCTTTATAGCACGCTCAACCGCTGCGCTACATGAAGCACAGGTCATTCCTTCAATATCGAGGTTTATTTGACGAATTTGTGTTGGCTCTACTAAACCGTAGCCTGCTTTTTCAACAGCTGCTTGGATGGTTTTGAAATCTAAGTCTTTGTTTAACTCAATGGTGAGTTTCTCCGTGCTAAGATTTACCTCAGCACGGTCTACTCCATCCAATTTAGAGACTGTTCTTTGAACAGCCGCAGCACAACTTGCGCAGGTCATATCCGTCACGGTATAGTGGCGAATGTTATGCGACAAGTTTATACCCCGCTTCTTCAACCGCAGCACGTAACGTTTCAAAGCTAACAGAATCATCAGAGTTCACTAACGCTGATTTCTCAGTTAATGATACTTTAACGTCTTTAACCCCTTCAACTTCACTTAATGCGACTGTGACATGATGTACACAATGGTTACAAGTCATGCCTTCTACTGCAAATTTCTTTAACATAGTTTTCACCTCTGGATATAATATATACCCAGTGGGGGTATATTGCAAGTACTTTGATTCAAAAAAAATAAGCAATTGCTTATTCTTTAGGTTTATAGAAACTACGATTCTCTAAGGCAAATACACGCGCAGTCCATTCACCTGCTTTTGTTTGATCAAGAGCTTTGCTTAACATATTCATACGCGCATCCACATTATCAATATAGTTTAACATTTCAGCTTCCATGATAAGGGGTAATACAGGTGATCCAAATTCATATTCACCGTGATGTGAAAGGATCATATGACGCATCATGGTTACTTGTTCAGATTTCTCTGTCCCCATTTTCGTCGCAACTTCAGTCACCTTACTTTGCATAATCGAAATATGGCCAACAAGTCTTCCTTCAAGTGTATATTCAGTAAGAATTGGACCAGATAATTCTTCCATCTTACCTAAATCATGAAGTAATACACCTGATAATAATAAATCACGATTCAACGCTGGATAGAGTACACAGAAACTTTCTGCTAAATCCAACATCGCAATCATATGTGTCGCAAGTCCACCAACAAAATCATGATGATTCTTTGCGGCTGCAGGATAGATATATAGTTTATCAACGTAATGGGATATAACTGATTTACAGACCCCTTGATAGATTGGATCTTTCATCGAATCCAACGTTTCATTAATCCGTTTCTGCATGAATTCTAAGCTTAAACTTGTGCTTACAACATAATCTGCTGGATTAAAATCAGATTCTTTTAATGGGCTTAATCCATATAGTCTTAATTGATTCGCATTTCGGTATTTAAGAACTTCACCTGTTACTTGAACAACTTTACCCGCTTCAATCGCTACTAAAGTGTCATCTTTAACATCCCATAATTTAGCTTCAATATTCCCTGTTTGGTCTTGTAGAGTGAAAGATACATAAGGTGCACCTGCATTGGTAATCCCCTTAAGCATTTGTGTAATTAATAAACTTGTATTAACCTTCTCACCTTCCACAAAACTTTGAATTGTTTGTCTACTCATCATCCCACTCCATTTCGTTCAATATAATATAAATATCATCTAAGTTAAATCCTTGATGATCTAAATAGTTAAATACTGCATTCCTTAATCCAGTCCCAGAGAACTTAGATCCATACTTACGTTTAGCTTTTTGTGTTGCTTTACGTAAAGTATCAAGTTCACCTTTTTCTTCATCCGCAAAACTTAAACTACGCATTACCAACTCGATTACATTAAAATCAAATCCTTGGGTCATTAACTTTTGTGTCAATTTTTGTTTTTTCAAACGAACTGATTTATCTTTAATATTCGGTTTAACCTTTTCTGCTAGTGCTAATGCATTCACAACTTCATTCTCTAAGCTATCGATTTGAATAACTTTCTCGATGATTTCTTGTGAAATACCTTTTTTACGAAGTGTCGTGATAATTTTTTGTTTACCCTGCAATAAAGCCTGTAGAGATGATACCATATCTTTCGCATATTGTTCATCATCGATATACTTACGACTTTCAAGATGTTCTATTAATCGATTTATCTGACCAATCTCTAATGTCGTATTATCAATCAAGAAATCATACATTTCTTTTCTACTACGATCTTTCGTACTAATTTTACGTATACAGCTTTGGTAGGCTTTTACAATCTGTTCATTCTGTAATAATTCTTCAATCGTGTCTTGATTCAATTCATTCCCCTTCCTTAATCCAAGTGCTACAAACATCTCTGTGCTTACTAATACTTGAATTGTTCGGTTCTTATTCGTTAGTTCACATTCTACCACATCATTACTGTGTTGAACGGATTTTAACAACATACTTTCTTGCGCAACTTTAATCGCATTTTGATAGACATTCAATACGTTTTTAACAAATACTTCACGATCATACGGTAATGAACTCTCTAGCGCATTAACCTTGATGTTTTCCTTACCAATTTCACTTAGATTATTGTATTCTTGAATCTTATTTGCGAAATCAAGCGCATCTTCAAAGAAGTATCCATTTTTACTTGGAACGATTAGATCCATAAGTACTTGGTCTTCACGAGCGAACACAACTTTACCACTCGCAAGGGCTTCTATGAATGTCATACCTTGTGTTTCAGTTAGAGATGCGGACACAAATATATCACATGCATGATAGTAAATAGGTATGGTATGTGCAGCTTTCTTACCTAAGAAGAGAACTGATCCAGGTTCCGCGATACGTTTTGCGAGTTCTTTTAATTCATCTTCTTGAGGACCTGCCCCAACGATGACTAAGCGACTTGGGATTTCGTTTTGATTAATTTTTGAAAATCCTTCGATTACTAAATCAATACTTTTCTCTTTCGCAATTCGACCAACATATAATATAACTAATTTATTATTTAGATCTAATGTATTTTTAATTATATTAACTTCATCAAAATTAACATTTTCTTTTTTAAATCGATCAAGATTAAGACCGGTTGGAATAACTTTTATTTCACGTTTTATTCCATATCCTTCAAGCATATCCTTCGTTTTATCCGACGGAGAAATAGCTCCATCACTCGATTCAATGTATAAACGACTTAATTGTGAGACTGTCTTTTTCGCAAACGATTCGAATGTTTTTGACTTAAACACATTTACATAATGCGTATAATCTTCATATGTTGTGTGATATGTGACAACTAATGGTTTATGCATTAAACGTGCCACAATACGTGCAAATATGCCAATACCAAATTCAGTATGGGCATGAAGTACATCAAGATTCATATCTTTCACAATTTGATAAGCACGGATATGTAAAGGACTTGTTAATACGTAACCATACATTTGTTTTAATTGAATTCCTGGTAATCTTAAAACGCGATTTTCATACGATAAACTGATGATAGACGCATGCGTTGTAATAATAAAAACTTCATGGCCTAATGCCTCTAATCCTTCTTGTAGTGTCACAATCGATGAGACAACCCCATTTATCTCAGGTGTATAGGTGTCACTAAATAACGCTATTCTCATACAGTCCCCCTTACTTTTTCGTAAATCAATTTTAGTTTTTTGCCAATTTCTTCGATACTCCGCGCTTTTGCGATTTCGTATCCATTCTCTTTAATACTAGGATTAAAATTTTCACCACTAATAATCTGTCGAATAATTTGAACAAAGCCTTCATTATCATGCGCTTTGAAACACGACTCATTATGGACTAACCAATCTTCATAGACTGGAATATCTCGTATTAATACTGGGCACTTAGACGCAAGTGCTTCTAAAACGACAATTCCTTCGGTTTCTTCATAAGACGGAAAGAAGAAACAATCCGCTGCCGCATACGCCCCTTCAATAATAGGACCTTTAACATAACCTGGCAATATTACATTACGAGGATGATCATGAATTAAATCGCGAACTGACTTTGGAATAGATATCATAGGTGTATAACCAAACCATATAAATTTTATATCTGGAAAATATTTTGCGACTTCCATAAAATCTTGAATTCCTTTACGCTCAAAATATAATCCAACGGATATTACAACTTTTTGATTATCTTCAATTGAAAAGTAATTCTTAAATGCCTTTACCTTTTCTTCATCATATTTAAATCGGTTTAAATCAATTCCATTTGAAACATCTTCTATTTCTACATTAATCCCATAATCGATTAATAGTTTTTTTGAATATACGGTTGGTGTAATAATATAGTCCGCTTGAGAATACAGATGAATTAAATGTTTGCGTACAAACGGCGCAATCTGATTCGAAAGAATAAACGAGTTTCTAAAGTCCTCTTCAGTACTATGTGCATGATAAATTACTTTAGCACCTTTTTTACGCGCTGATTCAATTTCAGATGTACTCGTAATCCCTACTGTATTTATATGTAGAATATCAAAGTTATCCTCAGTATCCGTTGTATAATCAACCCCAGCACTTTCCAGTGCCATTTTTTGATGGTAAAATGCTCTACCAATTCCAGATGTTTGAATAAGTTTTTCTGATTCGAAATATAAAGCAACTTTCATAATTTCACCTTTATCTATTTAGAATTATAACATAAGAAAAAAAGGATAACTTTTATAAGTTATCCTTTAGAATTATACTGCTAATTTAACTAATCGAGTATAACGTTTCTTCGCATCTTCTTCACTCTTAGAGAGTAAGAATTCAGCTTGGTCAGCGTTAATGAATGGTAATTGATTGAAACGAGTTTCGTTCATTACGAATTCTCTGAACTTAGTGAAATCAGGTTCTTTTGAATCAATCGTTAATGGTTTTTCAACATTGTTTGGATTGAAACGGTAGAGTGTCCAGTAACCACATTCAACAGCTTTCTTTTGTTGAACTTGGTGATTGGATAAACCACCCTTAATTCCATGTTCGATACATGGAGAGTACGCTAATATAACAGATGGTCCTTCATATGCTTCAGCTTCTTTTAAAGCCTTAATTGTTTGCATACGGTTAGCACCCATTGAGATAGACGCAACATATACGTGACCATACGTCATCGCAATTTGTCCTAAGTCTTTCTTAGCTGTTGGTTTACCACCAGCCGCAAACTTCGCAATAGAAGCTGCTTGAGAAGATTTAGAAGATTGTCCGCCTGTATTTGAGTAAACTTCTGTATCAAGAATCATAATGTTTACATTTAAGTTATTCGCAATAACATGGTCTAATCCACCGTAACCGATGTCATAAGCCCAACCATCGCCACCAACGATCCATACAGAGTTAGAAACTAAATCACGTTTCATTTCTAAGACTTCATTGACACGTGGGTGAGTTGATTTTTCAAGTGCTTTAACAAGTTCTTTAACAACTAATCTTTCTTCATTACGATTACCCTTAACATTTAAATACGCATCAATTGCGACTTTTACATCACCTTCTGCAGATTCATTAATTTCAGATAAGATTTGAACGATACGATTAGCCTTAAATTCTTGAGCAACTTTCATACCATAACCATATTCCGCATTGTCTTCAAATAATGAGTTACCCCATGCAATACCTTCACCGTCTTTATCTGTAACAAATGGAGTTGAAGGAGCAGATCCACAATAAATGGATGTACAACCTGTCGCATTGGCAATCATCATATCACGACCGAATAATTGAGAAACTAAACGGTAGTAAGGTGTTTCACCACAACCAGCACAAGCACCAGATACTTCAAAGTAAGGCATTAAGAATTGGGAACCCTTAATTGAATCTGTAGGCATAAATTCTGATTTGTATGTTGTTTTCTTAAAGATATAATCAGCTAAAGGAGCTTCATGGATACGATCATGTACGTCTTCCATCGTAAGAGCTTTCTTACCACCCTTACCTGGACATTCGACTACACATAATCCACAACCAACACAGTTATCAGGTGAAATCATGACACGGAACTTCAAGTTTTCAACACCCTTACCAACAGCTGGTAATGTTGCGAATTCCATTGGCGCATTCTTGATTTCATTATCATCTAATAGGAATGTACGAATAGTCGCATGTGGACATACGAATGAACAGAATCCACATTGGATACAATTCTCTTCATGCCACATTGGAACTTGTGTTGCGATCGCACGGTGTTCTGAGAACGCTACGTTATTTCTAAATGAACCATTTAATAGTCCATATTTCGTAAATGATGAAACTGGCATATCATAGCCATCTAATCCATTGATCACATCAACATGCTTATCGAAGTATTCATCACCTGTTGTACGACGAGTACGAGTCACATTTAAGCTTGACCATTCAGGTTTAACTTCTATTTGGATTAATCCATTCTTACCTTCATCAATTGCCTTATAGTTTAATTCAACAACTTCTTCGCCTTTTTTAGAATATGACTTGTACGCCATTTCTTTCATATAACCAAGAGCTTTATCATAAGGTAGAATCTTATCTGCTAATGCGAAGAATGATGATTGAAGAATCGTATTTGTTCTACGACCCATACCAATTTCTTCCGCAATCTTAGTCGCATCAATAATATAGAACTTAGCTTGTTTATCCGCTAATTGTTTCTTAACACGATTTGGTAATTGTGCTTCAATTTCTTCTCTCTTATAAGCTGTATTAAGTAGGAATGTTCCACCTTTTTTAAGGTTCTTAATCATATCATAACGAACTAAGAATGAATCCAATGAACATGAAATCAAATCAGCGTTGTTAACATAATATGTTGAACGAATTGGACTTGGTCCGAAACGTAAGAATGAACGTGTAACACCACCAGCTTTCTTTGAGTCATACGCAAAATAAGCTTGGCTATATAAGTCAGTATGATCCCCAATAATCTTAATGGAGTTCTTATTAGCACTTACAGTACCATCAGATCCTAAACCATAGAATAAACATGAAGTATAATCAGTTTCAACTTCGAACGTATCATCTGTCTTTAATGATTTGAATGTAACATCGTCATTAATAGAGATGGTGAAACCATCAAATGGATTGTTGGAGAACAAGTGATCATAAACAGCTTTAATATCTTTAGGTTGAGTATCTTTACTTGATAAACCATAACGACCGCCAATGATTAGTTTGATATTATTTTGGTTAACTAATGATTGGTGAACATCTAAGAATAGAGGTTCATGAGAACCCATTTCCTTTGTACGATCCATAACTGCAACATGCGTTACAGTCTTAGGAAGTACATTTAATAGGTGATCAGTTGAGAAAGGACGGTATAGGTGAACTTTTACAAGACCAACTTTTTCGCCTCTTTTATTTAGTTCATCCACAACTTCTTTTGCGGTTTCAGTAACTGAACCCATTGCGATGATAACGCGTGTCGCATCTTCTGCACCATAGTATACAAATGGCGCATAGTGACGGCCTGTTAATTCAGATACTTTTGCGAAGTATTCTTCCACAACAGGTAGAACATTAGCGTAATGTAAGTTTTGAGCTTCACGTGCTTGGAAGTAAACGTCATCGTTTTCAGCACCACCACGTGTAACTGGATTTGTATGTGGATTTAATGCATTAGCACGGAAACGTTCTAATCCATCTTTATCAATCCATTCTTTTAACTTATCTGTATCAATAACTTCAATCTTTTGAATTTCATGTGAAGTTCTGAAACCATCAAAGAAGTGAATAACAGGAACACTTGCTTTAATCGCAGTTAAATGTGCAACACCAGCTAAATCCATCGCTTCTTGTACAGAATGAGATGAAATCATTGGAGCGCCAGTTTGGCGAATCGCATAAATATCTTGGTGATCACCGAAGATAGATAATGCACGAGTCGCTAAAGAACGTGCTGATACATGGATAACACCAGGAATTAATTCCCCTACCCATTTATAAATGTTTGGAATCATCAATAATAAACCTTGTGACGCCGTGAATGTGGAAGCTAAAGTACCACCTTGTAAAGCACCGTGAACAGCACCCGCTGCACCTGCTTCAGATTGCATTTCTACAACCTTAACTACAGAACCAAATAAATTCTTTCTGCCTTGACTTGCCCACGCATCAACGAGTTCTGCCATCGTTGAAGAAGGGGTAATAGGATAGATGGCCGCAACTTCTGTAAACGCATATGCAACATGTGCAGTAGCGTTATTGCCATCCATTGTCATAAATCTTTTAGACATAGATGTCCTCCTTATTTGCCATATATAATTATACCCCATTCAGGGGTATAGTGTGACCTAAATTTTAAACTTCTATCTTAACCCATTCGGCTTTTTTAAATCGATATCTTCCAACGTAATATCGAATCATTTGGTCGAAAACGACACTGAACCAAGCACCATATAAACCAAAGTTTAAAGTATACGCTAAGAAGAATGTAAGTATAGGACGAAGAATTGTAACACTTACTAAAGAAAGCATCGCGACAAATTTAACATCTCCAGCACCTCGCAAACTACCAACTGTAATAACTTGTGCAATTTGGAACTGTATGATGAAACAAAGTATTATCAAAATACTCGCTCCAAGATTTATAATTTCCACATCAGTACTGAATAAAGAAATAATTAAATATCGATTAATTAGAATGAGTACGGCTAAACTAAATGAAATAACCATACCGATTCTCTGCGAAACTTTTCCATGAATATACGCTAAATCTGTTCGTTTAGCCCCAAGACTTTGACCAACAAGTGATGAAGTCGCAATCGATAATCCGTCACCAGCACTAAATGTTATACTCATAACTTGCATTACTATATAATGTGTCGCAAATTGAAGTGTACCTAATCCCGCAACTGCTTTCGCATACATCATAAAACCGATACGAATAAAGACTTGTTCAATTAAGGATGATGAAGAAATTTTCCATATTGATACAAGAGTATCTCTATCGAAACTCCAATCTTGTTTGAAGTTAACATGTAAGAAGTTATCCTTATTGGATAGATTATAGGTTGCTAAGATGAGTGATACTACATTACCCATTGCGGTCGCAACCGCTGCCCCTGCAACACCCCATCGAGGGAAGATCCAGATTCCGTTGATAAGAAGATAGTTAAATATAATATTTACAACATTCGCACTAACATTTGTGATTAGGGATATTTTTGTATTACCAACACCACGTTGTGCCGCTGTCATTGTTAAGCTTATTAGATAAAAGAAGTTCCCAATTAACACGATATTAAAATAGATCATCGCATCATTAATATAATCTAGATTTGCCCCTGAGAACATCAATATTTCTCTAGAAAACAAGATTCCTACTAATGTACTAATCAGAGAAATTCCTACACTTAGAATTAATGCATTTCTTAGTGCCTTACGAGCACCTTCTTGATTGTTAGCCCCTTTACGACGCGAAACGACCACCGTAACTCCTGTGTTTAACGCAAACACAAATGCCATGATTAAAAATTTAGGTTGAGTAGTTATCCCAACTGCCGCAATCGCATTTGTACCTAAGCCACCAACCATCATCATATCAACTGCACCAATCAAACTAATTAAAATAGCCTCCATTGCGGAAGGCCAAGCTATTTTTAACGTTTTTTGATAAATTTCTTTACTCGTAGGTAAAGGTTGGGTTTGATACTTCTTAGGAATTAAGTTTTCTACACCAAATAGTTTGTTTATTATTGTCATGTTGTTCACAATTTACTATTCTATCACTTTTCACATAAATTACACATTGTTTTTTGTGTTTGGTAAATAATTTTCGAAAATAATTCCTTCCACATTCCCTTTTAAATCAGATTCTATTTTTATATCATTAACTGTCCAAACTAATGTACGACCACCTAACAACCTAAATAAACGATATACACAATTGATATCTTTATAATTCATCGATATATAATCTGGACGAATAAACCGATTCAATAAACCATAATTTAAAACCCATCTTTGATAGAAAGGCATTTTATTCGATGAATTTGTATATTCCATAATTAAACCTCGATAGATCATCGGAGCTTGGCGTTTAAATTCTAATAATATAAGTGGATCAAAACTACAGATGCTAAATTTACCACGATATGATTTTAGTTCTTTTAATACCGCAAGAATTATTTTACTGCGTGCTTTTGTGGACTTAATTTCAATGACTAATTCTTTTAGTTCTAAATCCAACACATCTTTAAAGAGAGGAATTCTTTCTTCGGTATGATTAAGTTTTAAATCTTTAATATCAGAATAATTTAGTGATTCTAATATCCCATCAAATCCTGTCATTCTGAACAAATTGTCATCATGAAACACGACTACTTTTCCATCTTTTGTACATTGTAGATCTAGTTCACACCCATAACCAAGATGTTTCGCTTTACGAAATGCCATCATACTATTCTCAGGAATATCTGTTCCATGATTATATAAACCACGATGTGCATAGTGTGATAAGCCAAGATCGGTTTTCTTTATTCTACGTGATGGAAAATAGTAGTATAGTACGACTAAACAAAAAAAAGAAAGGATGATAAAGATTTCCATGTTAATCGTTCCTTTCCAAGATGATAACCGCTTCACTTCCATCCACTTCAAGTAACGTTACCTTTACCGATTCTTCTGTAGCGGTTGGTACATTCTTCCCTACAACATCCGCTCTGATCGGTAATTCGCGATGCCCTCGATCAACTAATACCGCTAACTGTATGGATTGAGGTCGACCAAATGACATAACACCATCCATCGCAGCTCTTACCGTTCTGCCTTTGTACAATACATCATCAATTAATACAACCGTTTTATGATTCAAATCCAAATCATACTCTGGTTTGTTTATACCTGTTTTATCAATATCATCGCGCCAATACCGGATATCAAATCCAACTGTTAATACATCGACTCCTTCAAATCGTTTGATATTTTGTGCAATTCTATTCGCGATTGTCTCTCCTCTTGTCTTTATGCCTACTAAAACAAGATTTTCAACACCTTTGTTTTTTTCAATAATTTCATGCGTCATTCGTACAAGTGTACGAGCGATACTGTTTTCGTCCATGATCGTTTTCATTAACTTAATTATACTCATATTCCAAGCCTAATTCTAGTTGAAATGGACAATCGGGTATGTTATTATAAATGAGCGTTTAGGGGTATAGTTCAATGGTAGAATGTCGGTCTCCAAAACCGCTGATGTGGGTTCAACTCCTACTACCCCTGCCAATTAATAAAATAACCCTTTTGATTAAAAGGGTTTTATTTTGGATAATTTTTATTATTTTATGATATCTTTTTCGTATTCAACATTATAACTTATTCTTACAATTCCTGAGTCTTTCCATGTTTGTGAGTCAATAAGCTTTAAATAAGCTTTCTTCTTAGATGTTAATAAAGGTACACCAACAAACGCCATTAATGGAAATACCATGAAATGTAATTCATCGATTAACGCATAATCAATAAGTGAATTCCATAATGTTCTACCACCTAGAATTAACAGATCATTTCCAATTTCATTTTTTAAACTTGATAGTTTTTGTGCTAATTCATGGATACGAATAATCTCTGTATTTTGCCAATCACCGAAATCAGTCATATCGATTTTATCTGATACAACTATTTTACGTATTTGGTTCATCCTTTTCGAAATTTGAATTCTAACTTCATGTACGTTGGATTGTGAGTAAAGATTCTGCCAGTAAGATTTAAAACCTAGAAACGCATCTTTTCCACTAAATAACAGAATATCAGATGTATTTAATAAATTTAGATTATAGTTGTCCATTGTTTCATCATTTTGATAATCCGGATGAAAATACTCGAATAATGAATCTAAATTATGATCCTTACCTTCATACAATCCATCGATTGTAATCATATTACTAACTATTATTTTTCGCATATTTCTTATTTAATCAAACTAAATAGATGTACAAACCGCAATTAATTTGTCTTCTATTACGCGCGCAAACTTTAACAGTGATTCATTAGGCATTAATGCGATTAAATCTGTTGGGCGAATCATTTCAATTGTGACTTGTCTGTTAGATTCACGTATTACAAATTTACATGGTAAGAAATTGACAGCGAGTGGATCAATTTTATATACACTGAATGCTTCGATTGGATTACATACATCAAGTATAGTCAAACGACCCTCAAAGTCTAACCCTTTATCTCTGAATTTTTCCGAGAGTGGAATTGTTGAAAGAACGCCAAACTTTTCTTCTGCTAAATTCTTTGTTAGTTTTTCAATTGTTTCATCAAACGATAAAGAAACTTCTTTTACGAATATGTTCATTATAAGCTCCTTTGGATTTTGTCCTTAAGCATATCCTATCACATGTCATAGAAAAGATAATAATTATGCCCAACTATCATTTTGATATTATAATTGGATTAATCGATCTGTTGATTATAAGGATTAAAAATGAAACCAAATGAAATTAAATTAGATTTCGATACGATTGAACAATGGAATAATTGGTTAGAACATAACCATTTAAATGACATCATCGTATGGCTAAGAATTAAAAAGATTAAATCAATGAAACCTGGAATTCGATTAAAAGATGCGGTTATTGAGATGTTAAAATATGGTTGGATTGATGGTAGAGTTAATAAAATTGATGAAGATTATTTCATGATACGTTGTACAAAACGCAAATCTAGTAGTGTCTGGTCAATGATTAATCGAAACTATGTAGAAGAATTAATTAAGTTGAATCAGATGCGACCTAAAGGTTTAGAAATGGTTGAAATTGCGAAACAATCTGGCGCATGGGATGCGGCATATTGGACACGAGATCCTATAATAATACCAGATGATTTAATGGATGAATTAAGTACATCAAGTGATGCATTATCTACATTTAATTCATATTCAAGTAGTGATAAAATTCAATTACTTTACTGGATAAATCAAGCTAAACGTAATGAAACACGAATAAATAGAATAAAACGAATTGTTGAGTTGGCTAAAAATGGTAAGAGAATTACACAGTTATAATTAAAGGGGTTTTCGCCCCTTTTTAATACATGATTTCGTATACTCCATTATCATTCATTTCATTCGATATTTTTGTATTAATCGTCACATTAATAACTGGTCTAACACCTATATTATCAAAATCTGCGAATGTGTTTACATACAATCCACTGTCAGATATCATACCTACAACTCGATATCCATCCACATAAGGTGATCGTGTCCAGTACTCTTCTTCCCAGCTATCTCCAAGTATTTTAGAGCGTAATTTAAGATAATCAGCCCCAACAAAATATTCATAACTTGATCCAATTTCATAGGTATTGGTATGGTCTGTTAAACCAAGTTCTGTGTGTGAAGGGATAAATACATTATCTGTAGATGTATATGACAATCCTTCTTCATTAATGTTCTCTATACTCGTCGCAAGAATGATTCCTTTGAAGTCTGATGAAAACGCATTATAGAATCCATCCGTTGAATGTTGATCGGTAGAGTTTAACCATGGTCTTAATCCAGTAGAGCCATTAAGTCCACTATTACCCCAATGATTGTGTCCAGCTAACATACCGCTCATGAGTGTAGTGTCATAGAAGTTAAAGCCTAATAAGTTTTCTGCGATTAATGTGACAGAATCTTTCATATAATGATTCTTCGCAACCACAATCCAAACAACAGGTGCAGTTTGTTCATTATCAGCATATACTGTGTAACCATATCCTCTTCTAAATTCCCAAGTCCAATTTGGATCGACAATCTTATCACCAATATTCAATGAGTCTATCGTTTTATCTCCTGTATTCGTATTTTGGTTATTATCATTGTTAGCGACATTATCTGTATCTGTTTCTGAATTATTACCTGATGAACAACCGATTAATAGACTAATTAATAGAACACTGATTAATTGCTTTATTATATTATGATGTCTACCCATTAAAGACTCCTTTCAATGGAATTTATTATGTGAATCATATCACATAATGAAACTATTACCAATTAATCTTAAATTTGGATTAATTATTCGTGAATAATAAAAAGAACTAACCAAATTGAATGTTAGTTCGATGTATTTCTTTATAATATAGTATCTTAAATCGGTAATTTAGGTTTTGGGACAAACTTGAGTTCAATCGTCATACCCATTCCATTTGCCAACTTCTGTAATAATTTTAGAGTTGGATTCGCAATCCCTCTCTCTATCTTACTAATGTCTGCTTGATCTATTCCAGTTAGATTCGATAGCTCTTTTTGTGTTAGATCAAGTCCTTTTCTTATATCAATAACTGATTGAATAATCTTATATTCAGTATCGAGTAAATCGAATTCATGTTTTACTTCGGGATTAGAGAGTCTTTTTTCTAAATCTTCTTTAAAGGTGTTTTTCATTTTTATTTCCTTTTTTTAGTTATTTGTTAATTTCATTGTTTCAGAAAGTTTTTTTATTTTAATGAGTTGATTGTTAAAGTATATTTACTTCATTTTCTTTAAATATTCGTTTCTATATTAAATTGCAGTATTTATTTCTTTATTAGGTGTTTTTTGAATTTTTTTTACAAATCCATGTGTAAGTATTATCTTTTTATTCTCCGCAAAGAAATATAATATTCTTAAACATACGCCATCAAATTGTGCTCTTAACTCAAATATTCCATTTCTTAATGCTTTACTGTGTGGATCTCTTAAATCATTGCCATTTGTTTCTAATAATTGGATTTCTCGTAACATTTTCGCTACTTGTTTAGGATTTAAAGAATTTAGAAATTCTATAACTGGAATATTCCTTTCAGTTTTAGCATAATATTCAACTTCAAATTCACTATGCATTCAGACCACCCTTCTGAACTCAATTTAATTACCTATATTATATGGTATATATCCCATATTATCAATAGTTTAAGTTATGTAAATTCACCTATACTATTACTTACCTTGTTTATTTAAATGTTCCTAATAGAATACTGTTAACTACAAATGGTATTCAAAAAATTCACTATTCTTATACTTAACTTTTTAGACTAAATTTTTTACTCCCCATATTCCGCATCATTATCATATCCAAGTGCTTCCCAATAACCTTTATACGTATCATCCGATGATAATTCAATTTTGGTAACCCAACGTGCCCATTTATACCCTAATTTGTTCTCCGCAACTACGATAAATGGATAACCCATTTCGTTTGGTAAATCGATTCCATTGGCTTTATACGCTAAGATCAATTGGCGATCTTTGATGACTGAATACGGTAATGAAGTTGTATATCCATCTTCCGCATGAAATATGACAGTATTTGCATTACTTTTAGCTTCACTAAGATCAATAAGATCACTAAGTAAAACACCTTCCCATAAGATAGTCGCATCCCAACCTTCTACACAATGTAAGGTAATCAAACGCTCATAACTCGTTAATTCTAAAACATCTTCATAGCTCAAAGTTACTTCATTATTTACTAATCCTGTAATTTTTAATTGGTACGTACTTATATCAATTTCTTGAACACCAGTAATTGAATTATCTCTTGGACCAATGGCTGGATCTAAAAGTTTACCTTCATATTCTTGAATCTCAAGTGATCGAAAACGAGATAATGTTGCCTCTGTATGAACATCAACTTCTGGATTAACAGTACATGCATTTAAAATAAACAAAGTTAAGACTAAAATCATCTTGTTCAATCTCATGGTGCTCCTTTATTTTGAAATCATTGTTTAACCAAAGTATACACCTATAAAATAGTATTATTTTCGAATTTGTTATAAAAAAAGGGTCTTTCGACCCTAAGCTTCAGCTTCTTCAAACTGAGAATTGTATAAGTTTTGGTAGAATCCACCTTGAGCCATAAGGTTAAGGTGTGTTCCTTGTTCAACAATATTACCATCCTTCATCACTAGAATTAAATCTGCGTTACGAATGGTACTTAAACGATGCGCTATGATGAAACTTGTACGACCTTCCATCAATTGATCCATCGCTTTCTGAATTAATACTTCAGTACGTGTATCAACAGACGATGTGGCTTCATCAAGAATCAAGATTTTTGGATTCGCTAAGAATGCACGTGCAATGGTAAGAAGTTGTTTCTGCCCAAGCGAGATGTTACTTGCTTCTTCATTTAATACATAACTGTAACTTCCAGGTAATGTATGAATGAAATGATGCACATTCGCTGCTCTACTTGCGGCTTCAACTTCTTCATGTGTCGCATCTAGCTTCCCATATTTCAAGTTATCTTCGATTGAACCGTTAAATAACCATGTATCCTGCAATACCATTCCAAATAAACTTCTTAATTCATTACGTTTGAATTCACGTAAGTCATGTCCATCAACTTTAATGGATCCATCATTGACATCATAGAAACGCATCAACAATTTAACCATTGTGGTTTTACCCGCTCCGGTAGGACCAACAATCGCAACTTTTTGACCAGGTTTGATTGTTGCGCTAAAGCCCTTGATAACAGGTTCGTTATCGTTATATCCAAATTGAACATTATCGAAACTAACATGACCTTCAACTTTATCAATGGATGCTGGTGCTGTGATATCTTCTACTTCTTCATCTTCTGCTAAGAATTGGAAGACACGTTCTGCCGCTGCGGCTGTAGATTGTAAGGTATTACTAATCTGTGCAGTCTGTGCAATTGGTTGAGTAAATGAACGAACATACTGTAAGAATGCTTGAATATCCCCAACGCTAATTGTACCGTTGATGGCTAAGATACCACCTTGAATACTTACTGCGACATATCCTAAGTTACCAACAAACATCATAAGAGGCATCATGATACTTGAGAAGAATTGACTCTTCCAAGCAGATTGATATAACTCATCATTATGCTTCTGGAACTCTTCAATGGATTTCTTTTCACCATTGAATGCTTTCATAATAACGTGTCCACTATACATTTCTTCGACATGACTACTTACTTTACCAAGTGAAGCAGCTTGTAATTTGAATTGTTTTTGTGAGAACTTAACAATAATCATAATTAATACAAATGATAATGGAAGAATAATCAATGTGATTAATGTCATTGAAACACTAATCGATAACATCATGATCGCTACCCCAATAAGTGTTGTGACAGATGTAATTATCTGTACCATACTTTGTTGGAGCGAATTTGTGATAGTATCGACATCATTTGTAATACGACTTAATACTTCACCATGCGGTGTTTTATCAAAGAAACGTAGAGGTAACTTATTGATTTTCATTGAAATATCTTTACGCATTTCATAACCAATATCAGTCGCTACACGAGACATTACAATCCCCATGATAAGTGAGAAGATTGCGGAAATAATATACATTCCTAGTAATAATAAGATGATATTCCCGATGTATTCAAAGTCGATAGCCGCTCCTGGAATACGTTGTAACTTCGCCACAACCCCTTCAAATAAACGGTTTGTTGCTTTGCCTAATAACTTAGGTCCATAAATTGTAAATATAGTACTCGCAATCGCAAAGACGATTACAGCGATAAATCTTCCATAATAACGGGATAATCGTTTAAGTAGTTTCGACATTGATCCTTTAAAATCTTTTGCCTTTTCACCACCGCCACGCATCATACCGCCCATTGGTCCACCATGTCCTGGACCACCACCCATTGGGCCTTTAGCGGGTGTATTCTTTTTGTCCATATTACTCATGGTTTAATTCCTCCTTGGATAATTGTGAGAACGCGATTTCACGATAAACTTCACAGTTATCCATTAATTCATCATGTGTACCTCTACCAACAATCTCACCTTCATTTAATACGATGATTTGATCCGCATTCATGATGGTTGATATACGTTGAGCTACTACGATTAATGTTTTATCCGATAAATCTTTTTGAAGCGCTGCACGAAGTGCTGCATCTGTCTTATAGTCGAGTGCTGAGAACGAATCATCATAGATATAAATATCAGGATTCTTAACTAATGCACGAGCGATTGATAGACGTTGTTTCTGACCACCTGAGACATTTGTACCACCTTGACTTATTGGTTCTTGATAATGCCCTGGTTTTTCACTCACAATATTCGATGCTTGTGCAATTTCAATGGATTTATCAAGTTCAACTTGTGATGCGTCCTCTTTGGCGTATCTCAAATTAGATTCAATTGTTCCACTAAATAAGACTGCCTTCTGAGGAATATACCCAATGCGATCTCTTAAATCGATTTGTTTAACTTCTTTTACATCTCTTCCATTAACTTTAATGGTTCCAGATGATACATCATAGAAACGTGGAATCAAATTGATTAAGCTTGATTTACCTGAACCAGTTGATCCGATAATCGCTGTCATTTGACCTTTATTCGCTTTAAAACTTATATTCTTTAGAACATAATCATCCGCATTTGGATATTTAAAATTTACATTATCAAACTCAACAACCCCAGTTTCATCCTTAACGAATTCAACGGTATGAGGCGCATCAAGGATCGTAAGTGGTTTTTCTAATACTTCAAGAATACGTTTTGATGATACTGAAGCACGAGGGATTAAGATAAACATCATTGTGATCATCATGAATGACATAATGATTTGCATCGAATATTGCATAAATGCCATCATATCCCCGACTTGCAATTCACCAATATCAATTTGTATTGATCCATACCAAACAATCATAAGTGTTACTCCACTAAAGACAAATGTCATAAGTGGCATTAAGAATGATGTGGCACGGGATACGAATAAGTTAATTTTCGCTAAGTCTTTATTTGCGTTATCAAAACGTTCTTCTTCATGCTTTTCTGTTTTGAATGCACGTACAACCATTAAGCCAGTTAAGCTTTCACGCGCTACTAGGTTTACTTTATCCAACATTTTTTGGATTGCGGTAAACTTAGGCATTACGATTACAAACATTGTGCCAATCATTGACATGATTACTACAAGTGCTAAACCAATAATCCAAGTCATATTCGCATTACTTTCAAGAACATTCATTACTGCACCATACGCTAAGATTGGTGAATAGAAGAATGTTCTAAACATCATTACGATTAACATTTGTAATTGAGTAATATCATTACCTGTACGTGTAATAAGAGACGCTGTAGAGAATTGATCAAACTCAACACTTGAGAAGTTCTCAACTTTACTGAATACATCTTTACGAATTGTACGAGTTGTTCCAGCTGCCATTCGTGAAGACAATAAACCAACTAATATCGTAATAACTGCACTCATTAAAGCGAATAAAATCATTTGTAGACCAATATTGTAGATATAGTCCATTTGGATTTTACTTGTATCAATACCGACTAATTCATATTCATTTTTTATCGCTACTGTCGCAGATTGAGCAATCATATCATCACTCATCTCCGCAAAGTTACTAGCCATGCTCGATAATACCATCGCTCTTTGTTCAGCAGGCATCATCATAAAGAATTGATAAATATCCATTCCAGCTGGAACCTGTAATTTACTTGTATCAACTACACCACTATCGATTCCATATGTGATAAGTAATGGTTTCGCTAAAACAGTTGCGATATCTTCACGTGTTACACCATCTTGTAGATTTAAGATGTATACTGACTCAGTTTCAAGAATAGGATAATCATCAAGATATTCACTATTTCCTGTTAATACTAATTCATAGTTCTGCGTGATAAATGTTTTATCATCTTCATTCATAAACAAGAATAAATGTTCAAGTTTTGATTCGCGAACAACATCGATGGTCGCATCTTCTATCCCTTGACGTGTAATTCCTGTATTAACAATATTACTCATTAATTCAGGTAATTTTAAATCTGCGGTTGTTTGATAATATAACAAGCCTAGAACTACGAGGATTGTTAACCAATAAACTTTTAAATATTTTGTAAATAATTTAATCACTGCTATTTTCCTCGTTTTCTTTTGACATTTGGCTTAAAAAATTAGCCGTTTTTTGAACGATACGAATAAACGTCTTCGAATCTTCTTCTCCAAGATAATTCACTAATTCTTTTATATTCGATTTAAAGTGATTCTCTTTTTCATCTAGAAATTTTTGACCCATCTCTGTTAATCGAATAAATACGACTCTTCGATCTTCTTTACTTCCTATTCGTTCGATATACCCATTTTCTTCTAAAGCATTTATCATAGGCGTTACGGTCGGTGGAGCTAAGTTTAATACTTTACTTAACGTACCTAATTTAACACCGTCAGGATATTTCTTTAATAGATTACCTAGATTCATTAATGTGTACATTTCACTCTTACGAATTGGAATCTTAGGCATCGTACCATGATGATTACGTTTTATCTGTTGTAAAACACCTAATAGCTCATTTACGATATCTTCTTGATTGTTCATTGTGTTCTCCTTTCGTTAGGTTACAAAATAGTTTTGATACAAAACAATATTTAATATAATACTATAATTATGTATTGTCAACATTCTTACATCATTTACATACTTTCACATTATCGATTGATTGATAATTCCTTTTGAAATAATGCCATGGTATAGTTTTATTATGGATAAAATACTTATTTCAATAATGATTGGATATTTATTAGGCAATATACAAGCATCTTATTTATTGGCAAAAATAATCAAAAAAGTTGATATACGTACATTGGGTTTTGGTAATGCAGGTACGTCAAATGCGGTAGAATCATTGGGATGGAAGTTTGGATTATTAGTTGGATACATTGATGTTAGTAAAGGTATAGTTTCGATACTTATTATTAAATTTATATATAAATTAGATTTCAATCCTAATGACGCATTACTCTTATATTTAAATGGTTATAGTGTAATTTTAGGCCATATTTACCCATTCTTTATGAATTTTAAAGGTGGTAAAGGTACAGCGGCTTTGCTTGGTGTGTTGATTGGATTAGATCCAATACTTGGTTTAATTGGGTTTAGCATTATAATTCTAGTTACGTTTATAACTGATTTTGTGACAATAGGTACTTTAGCACTAACATTATTTGTTATAGGGTTTACCTTCTATTTTAAGATGGGTTTAATTCCGATTATTATAAGTATTAGTGGATCATTATTAAGCTTATATTATCATTTACCTAATTATCGAAGAATAATAAATCATACTGAAGGACGATTGTCTAAAGCAATTAAAAAGATCGCCAATAAATAGCGATCTTATTTCTTATTACATTCTTTTACTAAGTTTACTGAATCGTACAAGATTAAGGATAAACAATAATCCTATACTGATAAATATCGCTATTAACATAAAATTTGGTTCTAACAAATGTCCAAATACTTTTAAGTCAATTCCTTGAAAATATCGATATTCATTAACCATTTCAATAGGTGCACCAACAAATACTTTATCCATTATTGGAGCTAAATATATTTGTCTTAGTAAACTTGCACCTAACGATACCGGTAAGATATTAAACATATTTTGAACAAATACAGGCATTATACCCATCGGCATATACGCTCCTGTCACAAACCCAATAAATGTACCAACCATAGAGTTCACTACCCCATACGCATTCTGTGTTTTAACCCAAGATGCGATATATAAACTTAGAAGCGCTGACGATATGATTAATAAGAACATTATTCCTAATGATTGAATAATCTGTTCAAAGTTCAGCCATGGTCCACCTTTAACTTTTACAATAATAATACTTAACACAAACATAAATAAACTAATAACTGAAGTTATTGTAATGCTCGACAATACATAAGAGAGAATTAATTGCCAACGTTTAAGCGGAGAAACTAAGAAATCATTTAGATTCTCTGCTTGAGCATCATCAACTAATCTTCCCATATTACCAAGCGATAATGTCATACTCGCAACCGCAATCAATCCCGGCAACATCCATGCATAGACTAAGGCATCAATTTCAGGAATATCCATGCCTATCATTTGGCGAATGTTTTCAACTTGAATTTCACCTAGGAATAGTACATACAGACCAAGAATGATTAGTACAGATAGAAATGAAAAGAACACAAGAGCTCTATCGCGTACAAACAATCTTAAGTTACGCAAACTGAGTGATAAGATTATTTTCATACCCCATCCTCCCGAATCGTCTTTCCAGTCAGCGCTAAGAATACAGTATCCATCGTACCTTCCACAACTTCAAATTGATCGATTTCATTACGATGTGCATCTAATATTAAATACGCATCTTTACTCTCTTTTAAGATTATTTCATATCCATCATTTGTTTTTTGATATGGAAAATTAAACTGTTTAATCGATTCTTCATTAATTAACTCAGATTTAATTCGCATTAAGGTAGGCGCATATTGAACTCTTAATTCACGAGGTGTCTTTAATTCTAATATTTGACCATGATCAATTACACAAACACGATCACATTTTGCGGCTTCTTCCATGTAATGTGTTGTAAGAAAGATTGTCATTTTGTGCTTGATTCTTAAATCTTCGATATACGTCCAAATACTATGCCGTGTTTGAGGATCTAATCCAGTTGTTGGTTCATCTAAGAATAAAATTTTGGGATGATTAACTAATGCACGTGCAATATCTGCACGACGTCTTTGACCACCAGATAATTTACCATATGGTCGATTAATAAATTCTCCTAATGATAATTGTTCACTTAACGTATTTATACGCTTATTTATGACAGCTTTTTCTAAACCATAAAAACTGGCACGCGTTATTAAATTTTCTTTAACTGTTAAAAGGTTATCTAAAAAAGAATGTTGGAACACAATACCGATATCATTACGAATCAAATCATTTTCTTTTCCCAGTATATGTTGGTTAATCTCAATATCTCCAGTGTCATTCTCTAATAGAGTACTTAAGATATTAATTGTAGTGGACTTACCTGCTCCATTGGGGCCAAGAAAAGCGAAGAGTTCTCCTTCGTACACATTTAAAGAAATGTTTTTGACCGCTTGTAATTTCCCATAGGACTTACTTAAATCGTTTATTCTTATGATTTCATTTTTCATTCTGATTCTATTCTAACATTTATCTTTTTGACTTCAATAATATTTTCACAAACAAAAACACGGTTTCCCGTGTTATATAACTTGAATTCCTGCATTTCGCATAAGTTCTAATGCGTTTGTATGAAATGCTTGTTTATTATGATTCGGTGTATTGAATGTATCAACTGCCTTCTCAACTACTTTTATATCTAGTTTCTTTCCAATAGTTTGCGTATAGGTTTTTAAGCTTTGCGTAAATTGTAGAACACAAATATCTGTACAACATCCGACTACTGTGACGGATTCTAAATCTGGATTTTCTAATAAATATGCTTGAAACTTAGGCGCAAAGAAACCATTCGTAGTATCTTTTTCTATTTTAATCATGTGTGATTCAAATGGTTTTAATTCTGGAATTAAATCACTTTCACTCGTATCCTTCAAACAATGAGGTGGATAGAATTCAAACTCTAGAGAACTCATTGTATGTGTATCTTGGAACGATATTACATCCTTCTTATCATCGATAAATGACTTTACTACTTTAACTGTTTCAGGCACAATCTGATTAATGCTTGGATCACTTAAGACTCCTTCATTGATAAATCCATTAATCATGTCTACGACAACACATATTTCTTTTTTCATAAACTCTCCTTATTTAATTTAAACTAATTTCTGTATCCTTTAGTGCTACTTGTATCCAAGTATTACCAGGTCTTAATTTTACACTATTTCCTGC
This sequence comes from uncultured Erysipelotrichaceae bacterium, assembly GCA_942492995.1. Lineage (GTDB taxonomy): Bacteria > Bacillota_I > Bacilli_A > Erysipelotrichales > Erysipelotrichaceae > UBA2212. Next base: position 50,227 of record OW818653.1, on the reverse strand, counting down.
TTCATCATAATACTCAGTGCTCTTAGTATCTGAGTTATATTCCCATGTCCCACTAAAATGTTTGCCTTCAATAAAGTATTCTACTTTACCACTCTTAGTAAAATCAACTAAAACATATCCAACATCCTCAACAATTCGATGGGTTACATATTGAACGATTATATTTTTAACTTGTATAGGTTCATCATTGTACGCATCAATTTGTACTTCATCATTAATACTACGTGTGTATTTCAATGTTTCATTATCGAATGCATAATTGATTGAATAATACGATTCATATGTAATATCAAAATCAAGTTGATCAACACCTTGAATTGGGTCTGTTGTATATACAAATTTTTCAACTAAATTCATTGTTGGGGCTTTAATTACTGCTTCATCGAGTTTAATGTACGCGTTATGTGGTGCTTCACGATCTGAACTTCTATAAAAGAATTCACTATTACTCCCTTTTACGCCATCATAACGAATAACTGGTTTTGATTTATCTAATAAACCTAGTGCATCACCTAAGCCTGTTGATGCGCCTCCATAATGAGCTATACCAATCTTCCATTCATTTACTTTCTGTACAAAAGGAATACGTATACTTCGAATTGGTCCGACTTTCTCTGGGAATTGGCTAGAGAATATCGCCATTAATCGCGTTATACCACCTTCTACACGAATTTCATATACAACATCCGCTAAGCTTAAGCCGGATTGAGGACGCGCTTCTGATGTATTACCAATCATAACCGCAATCGCTTTATTACTTTCAGTCATTGAGCCTAAACCTGTGTAGATAGAAACATATGGATATACTATTACTTCTTCCTCTTCTACTGGTTCTTCAATAACTTCTTCAGGAACTTCTACAACTGGCGTACATGCGACTAAAGCAAGAATAAATAAACTGGTTAAGAGTTTTTTCATAGTTGTCTCCTTAACCTTAGTTTACGCCCGATTAACACAAAATCAATTATTTATTGCGTTTTGATAATGTAATGATTACTACTGCCCCAATGATAAGAATTGATGCGATTATCCCTTGAGTACTTAAAACTTCATTAGCTAAACTCCAACCAAGGATTAAAGCGACGACAGGATTTACGAAAGCATAGGTAGATGCTAGGGTTGGATTAACATTTTTAAATAGCCAAATATACGCAGAATACGCAATTATTGAACCAAATAGTATTAAATAGCCTAATGCGAATAAGGATTGATTCGTGATTTGACTGATATCAAGTGATCGATATTCTCCTAATAATGTAGAGAATATAAGCAATAACGAACCCCCCGTTAACATTTGAAAGGATACATTATAGAAAGATGATTTTGGCATTTCGGATCGTTTAGAATAAAGTGAACCCATTGACCATGAGAATGATGCGATTAAAAGTAAACCAATTCCGATCATATCAATATTTGTCGAGGAATTTGTACCTTGAAAAGCAAGCACCATAATACCTGAGAACCCAAGAAACAACCCAAACATTTCTAATAAACTTGGTTTACGTTTATCGCCACTAATCCAGTTTAATCCACTTATCCATAGAGGTACTGACGCAATAATTAAACTTGCGATGGAAGAAGGTACTCTGATTTCAGCGTATGCGACTAACCCATTTCCTCCCAAGAGCAACATTGCCCCTACAAGACCAGCATTGATCATCTCTTTTTTACTTGGAAACGTTTCCTTTTTAAGCCATGCGACACTCGTTAGAATCAAACCAGCTGTTAAATGTCTCATCCCAGCCATAATAAAAGGTGGGAATGATTCGAGTGCGAATTTCATACCTAAGTATGTACCTCCCCAAAAGATATAAACAGATAGAAATGCGAGTGGTATGAGCCATTTATTCTTTTGCGTTGTCATATTTTTCTCCCCTAAATAAAATAGATTATAACACGCAAAAAAACTTTGTTACGGGATAAAAGATTTTTGTATAATAGAATCATACAAAGGGGTTTATATGTTTAAGAAAATACTGATAATGAGCTTATTATTTTTTTTGTTAGGAGCGTGTACGAAAACAGTTGAACCAGAACCTGAACCAATTGTTGAACCAATCCCAGAACCTGAGATTAATGTATTTAATGGAAGTGAAACCGATGATCAAACGTATCAAGCAGTCGCTGTCATGATTGGTAATACAAGTCATGCACGACCACAATCAGGATTAAGTATGGCAGATGTTGTGTATGAAATTAGTGTTGAAACAATGACGATTACACGTTATATGGCAATATTTGAAGGTGAATTCCCTGAAAAAGTTGGTCCGATTCGTAGTATTCGATTACCATTTGTAACAATGTTAGATGAATGGGATGTTGGTATCGCACATTTCGGTGGTGCAAGCAAAGGTGAGGGTGATGCGATGACAGCACTTGAGGCAATGTATGTACCAATTCGTTATGATGGTGTACTCAATATTAACACTGATTATTTCTGGAGAGATGATACACGTATTGCACCTCATAATGCCTATATGAATCTAAGTGAAGCATCAGAAGACTTACCAGATATGTGGCCTAGAGAACACTTTAAATTTGTGGACGAGTATACTTACAGTGGTGAAGAAGCGACAGAAATTGATATTAATTACACGCCAAGTATTCGTAATGGTTATAAATACGACCCATCGATTAATCGATACGTAAAATCGTTAAATGATGAAGAATGTATTGATGAATATAATGATGAACCAGTCATTGTGACGAATATCGTCGTCCAACATGCAGATCATAAAATGGTAGAAGAAGCACAATATGTTTTGGTTAATTTCTTCTATGCAGGAGATGCGGAATACTTTATCGGTGGTAAACACATTAAAGGTAAATGGGTAAAGGACTTTAGAGGTGATACAACGCACTTCTTAGATTTAGAAGGAAACCCAATGCCATTCTTAAATGGAAATACATGGATTCATATTGTCCATGATGAAGTTGAAATAGAATATGAATAAAGAAGGGTTGCCCCTTCTTTATTTTACTTTGAATCAAAATCCTTTAATTGTATGTTCAACGCATGTACAGATATCTGCAACTCCATTAATAATAGTATCAATGATACAAGTAGCATAATAATACTTATTCCGAATGCATATTTCGCTAGTAAATCCAAACTAGCAAATAGTAACAATAAACTCAGTACACTAAAGAAAAAACTAGCTCCTCCGAATAGTTGCATATTACGTATAATACGCATTCTCTTTCGCAAATTAGATAGTTGATCAAATGTTATTTGTGTAGGTTCTTTAATGTGTTGAGCATATAATTCACGAATTAAGTTCGCAATAACCACAAAACGATTGGTATATGCCAACATCAATAATGATATTGCGGAAAATAATAATGTAGGTGTTTGTAAGTTGAAATCCATTGTGTTTCTCCTGAGCTTTTAGATTAAGCGAAATTATTGATTCTTTCAATTAGATTGACTGTAAACAAATTTAAAATTGTGATAAAGTTATATGAAATAGGAGAAAATCATATGAAAATATCATTTATTGGGGCGGGTAAGATGACTCATGCGTTTTGTGAGGGATTATCACATACAGATTTCTTTCAAAATAATAACGTAACTGTTAGTAATCCAAGTGTTCAAAAACTAAACGACTTAAAAGATAATTTCCCAGTAAATATTACTCACAATAATATCGATTGTACAAAAGATATGGATGTGATTGTACTTGCTGTTAAACCTCAACAATTACATTCTGTTTGTGTTGAGATTAAAGATTATATCGGACAAGGTACACTTGTGGTGTCTCTTGCGGCTGGGGTATCTCTCGGTCAATTGGAACAATGGTTGGGGTATGAGAAGATTGCACGATTGATGCCAAATACAGCAATTGCGATAAATGTTGGGGCACTTGCTTGTACAACGAATCATTTAGATCAAACTGAATTAGATATGATTATCGATTTATTCTTACCATTAGGAAATATGTATGTGATAGATGAATCTAAAATGAATGCGTATATTGCGGCAAATGGTTCTGGTATCGCTTTTGTGTATGAGTTAATGCGCGTATTTACACAAAAAGCGATAGAAGCTGGATTAGATGAATCAATGGCTCAATCGATTATACAAAATACATTTAGTGCAGCGAGTTCAATGGTAGATGATACTACGAACATACAATTATTAATTGATCAAGTCACTTCAAAAGCTGGAACTACAATTGAAGGGATTAATGTACTAAGACAATCTGATTTAGAAAAGATTATAGAACGTACATTTAATGCGACAATACATCGAGCAGAAGAAATAAGTAAACTATTTGAGGATAATGTATGAAGTTAAAAGCATTAAAATCCGCATTTCCAATTACTTTACCCGTGTTTACGGGTTATTTATTTTTAGGGATAGGGTATGGCATATTAATGAATAAATCTGGGTTATCTTTACCACTTACATTTATTATGAGTAGTTTAGTTTTTACAGGTGCAATGCAATTTGCGTCAATCCCATTATTCTTGTCGAGCTTTAATCCTATTTCTATATTCTTACTCGCAATGATGGTAAATCTTAGACACTTATTCTATGGAATATCATTATTACCTAAGTATAAGAATTTAGGTCTAAAGAAATTCTTTATGATATTTGCATTAAGTGATGAAACATTTTCGATTAATGTCGCCACACGTGTCAAAGAAGATATTAATCCAGCATGGTTCTATTTCTTTGTGACATTACTGGATTATCTGTACTGGAATATAGCGAGCATTATTGGGTTCTTATTGGCATCACAAATTCCGAATAATATAAAAGGAATCGACTTTGTATTAACTGCCTTATTCTATGTCTTATTCTTAAATCAATGGGAAGTTAAACAAAATCGAACATATCTCTTATTAGGATTATTCTGTACTACACTCGCATTGGTTTTAGTTGGTAAAACACAATTTTTATTACTATCGATGATTCTATTATTTAGTTGTTTAATTATCGATTATAAAAGGAGTAAACAATCATGACACTCTTTCAAATAAGTATCTATGTAGGACTCATGATGTTTGCGTCAATCCTAACTCGTTTCTTACCTTTTATATTCTTTCCTGAAAACAAACCATTACCGAAGTGGATTCAATTTGTTTCTGATCGGTTGCCTTATGCATCATTAGGTATGATACTTGTTTATGCATTAAAAGATGTATCCTTAGATGTTAGGATAGCATATCCTGAGATTATCTCATTAATTTGGATCACAATCATACATCTTAAGTACAAACAAACATTGATTAGTATTTCAACTTCAGTATTACTCTATTTATTTCTAGTGAATTAAAAAAAGGTGGATTAATCCACCTTTAATGTATTCTTAACTAATGTTAATACTTCTTCTTGGTTAGCCATTGTCAGTGCTTTTTCAGCCATAACTTTCATTTCAGCATAACTCAATGAACGAACCATTTTACGTGCTTGTAGAATACTACTTGCACTCATGGAGAATTCATCTAAACCTAAACCTAATAGTAGAGGTACCGCAAGTTCTTCACCAGCCATTTCTCCACACATACCACACCATTTACCTTCTTTATGTGCACCATCGATTGTCATCTTAATTAAGCGTAATAATGATGGGTTATAAGGTTGGTATAAGTAAGCAACTTTTTCATTCATACGATCTGACGCCATTGAATATTGGATTAAATCGTTTGTACCAATTGATAAGAAATCAGCTTCCTTCGAGAATTGATCCGCAAGAACTGCCGCTGCAGGAATTTCAACCATCATACCAATTTGGTAAGTTTCAGAAACCGCAATACCTTCAGCTCTTATTTCAGCTTCTGTATCTTTAACAAATTTCTTAGCTGTTCTAAATTCATCAATTGTCGCAATCATTGGGAACATAATGCATAGATTTCCATAAACACTTGAACGTAATAAAGCACGTACTTGAGTCTTGAAGATATCCGTACGATCTAAGCATAAACGAATTGCACGGTAACCTAAGAATGGATTCATTTCATGTGGGAAAGGTAAATAACTAAGTTCTTTATCGCCACCAATATCAAGTGTACGAACAACTGTAGGACGTTTACCCATTTTTTCTAAGACTGATTTATATGAAGCAAATTGATCTTCTTCTGTAGGAAGTGATTGAGCATCCATATATAGGAACTCAGTGCGATATAAACCAACACCTTCTCCACCATTTTCAAGAACTTTGTCTGCATCAACTGGTGATCCAATATTACCAACAAGTTCAACATGATGTGCATCAGTCGTAACACTTTCAGCATCCTTCAATACTTTCAAGCTATTCTTTAATTCCGCAAAACGATCAGCTTTAGCAGAATAATGTTTAAGTTCGTCTTCACTAGGATTAACAATAACGACACCATCAAGAGCATCTAATACAATTACATCTCCATGATTTACTTGATCTAATAAACCACTAATCCCTACAACTGCAGGAATTTCTAAACTACGTGCCATAATCGCACTATGTGACGTTCTACCACCGATAGCAGTTGCAAAACCTTTCGTATAATCTTTATTTAATTGTGCTGTATCCGAAGGTGTTAAGTCGTGGGCAACAATCACAACTTCTTCTTGGATAAGAGATAAGTTCGCAAGTTCATATCCCATAATATGACAACTTAGTCTATAAGCGACGTCTTTAATGTCAGCTGCTCTTTCTCTGAAATAGGCATCTTCCATTGATTCAAACATATTGATAAACATTGAGCTAACTTCATGACAAGCAAATTCAGCATTTATTGATTCAGATTTAATCATTTCAGTCATTTGACCTGTAAATTCAGGATCAAACGTTACCATTAAATGTGCATCAAATATCGCTAAATCATCATCCGATAAACGACCCACAGCTTTTTCTTTAATTGTTTCAATATCGTGTCTTGTTTTAACAAGAGCCGCTTCAAAACGCACTAATTCCTCATTAACATCTACTGTCTTACGAACAATGTTTAATTGTGGTTGTACAAGCTTATACGCTTTAGCAACAACAACTCCACTACTCGCTGCAATACCCTTTAACATTACATTCCTCCTTGGCGTGCTCAAAAGAGTAAATCTACTCAATTTTCAGTGTAATCATACCACTATTTCAGTATGTAGACAATGTATAAAGCGAGTCAACGCACGACGTTTTGTTCGATAATAACTGGTTTTAGAAAAGTAATCCATCCACCAATTTTTCTCTACGCAATCAATGTATTCTGATAATAAAATTCTTCTTTCATCATGCGTTAATTGTTCAATACTCGATTGAATTGAATACGCATAAGCACACTCTAAGGGGATTGGATTTGTTTGATAGTATTGTTTTCTTTTTAAATACGTACGATAATATTTGAAATGATACTGCACTAATATACCGAGTTCTTGAAATGTATAGTTCTTCATACTCTAATTTATGCAAAATAATTAATTATCCCTAATAAAAATCCCGCTAATTAACGGGATTTTGTTTCTGATTCTTAATAACCTTTAAACGTATAAAGCCTTCACGTTCTTTTTCTTCCAACGCTTCCGCAATATATTTAATATCACCTTCAAGATTTGGAATAACGATATTCTTTAATGCATTAGCACGCTTCTGTGTTTTTTGAATCGCACGAGCTAATCGATAGATTGAGGTGTCTACTTCAGCTAATACTAATGTTAAACGTTTTGCGACAATATACTTAAGTGTAGCTTCATCCAGACGTGAGTTTGATTCTTCAAATCCATATTCAAGAACAACATCTGTTTCATGCATTGTCACAATTGGTATTTCTACCCCCATGACACTACGATAAACAATACTGATGCCCTCTTCAATGGTAATCGCATTCGCAATCTCATTAACAACACCTAAAGAAATATTCGCCTGTTGAAGAGCAAGATACGCTTCTTCATACGCTTCAGTTAAATTTTCACGTATGAATTTTACTTTATCGACCAGATTCATCATTTCGCGAATTAAAACGTTTCGCTTACGGTCCATAAGATCATAACCGAGTCTTGCGAGTTCTAATGATTTCTTGCTGGCGATGAGATTTCCCTTTGTCGGGGATGGTCGTAAATTTGCCATTCTAACCCTTTCTTAGAATTTCATCCAATTTTCCATGTTCAAGTACCATGAAATGAGCAATTGCTTGTTCAGTATCGTGATATTGAGCAATTAGATCACTTGAAATACGATCTAGTTCTGATTTTGGTAATAGAGATAATAATGTCCAACCTAAGTTTAGAGTTTCTTCCATACTACGGTTTGTATCAAATCCTTGACCAATATAATACTTCTCGAAATAACGTCCAAATGACATGTATTTACGATCGGTTGTCGATAATTCTTCTTCACCAATAACAGAAGCAAGTGCACGTGCATCTTGAACTTTTGCGTAACATGCGAAGAGTTGTGTACTTAAACTAGAATGATCCTTACGTGTATACCCTTCACCGATACCATCCTTCATCAAACGACTAAGGGATGGAAGAATACCGATTGGAGGATAAATATTTGTTTGGTGTAAATTACGATCGAGCACGATTTGACCTTCAGTGATATACCCTGTTAAGTCAGATACTGGATGTGTAATATCATCATTTGGAATTGTAAGAATCGGAATTTGCGTAACTGATCCAAGTTTTCCTTCGACAAGACCTGCTCTTTCGTACAATGACGCTAAGTCAGAGTACAAGTAACCAGGATAACCTTTACGTCCAGGAATTTCTTCTTTACTACTACTAAATTCACGTAACGCTTCACAATAAGCTGTAATATCAGTCATAATGACCAATACATGCATATCTTCTTCAAACGCAAGATATTCCGCTACTGTTAATGCACAACGAGGAGTAAGAATACGTTCAATAATAGGGTCATTGGATAAGTTCAAGAACATAACAACCTTTTCCATAACGCCTGTTTCTTCGAAACTCTTCTTAAAGAAATTCGCAACGTCATGTTTAACACCCATTGCGGCAAATACAATCGCAAAATCCTGTCCATTTGTAGATGCGATATTCGCTTGACGTACAATTTGTACAGCCAATTGATTATGCGTCATACCACTACCTGAGAAAATAGGAAGTTTTTGACCACGAATTAATGTATTAAGTCCATCGATTGCGGAGATACCTGTATTGATGTAATCTCTTGGGTATTTACGCATAACTGGATTTAATGAACGACCGTTAATATCTAAGCGAGTTTTCGCATAAACTTTACCTAATCCATCAATCGCAGCACCTGAACCATTAAATGTACGACCTAGTATTTCCTTGGAAACAGATATTTCCATTGGATGTCCTAATAATCGCGTTTTTGTATTATTCTTGGATAATCCTGTAGTCCCTTCAAATACTTGGATAACAGCACGATCGCCTTCTATTTCAACAACACGTCCAAAACGGATAGTGCCATCTTCTAATTCGATTTCTACCACTTCTTCAAATGCGACATCTTGAACATCATCAAGAATAATAAGTGGGCCTTTGATTTCTTTCAATCCTTTAAATTGACGACTCATTTTACCCTCCTTACTGAATGCTAGCCATAGCTAGATCAATTCTTTCATAATACGCATCTAATCGATATAATTCGTTATTTGGTACATCGTATTTAATCTTAATTAAATCTTCAAACACACCCGTTTCAACAATCGAACGAACAGTACGATGTGTACTGATAACTTGATTTGCTTGTGTCTTTAAATGTGAGATGAGTTGTAACATTTTTAATTGTTTCTCAAATGGAACAAATGTATCTTCTGGATGGAAAGCATTTTGTTGCAAGTAACCAACACGAATAACACGTGCGATTTCTAAACTTAGCTTTTGATCCTCAGGTAAAACATCTGAACCGATTAATTTAACAATTTCCATAAGTTGTGTTTCTTCATGTAGAATATTCATCATTTCATTTCTTAATGTTAAGAATTTACGATCAACATTTACATCATACCAGCGTTTTAAATCATCTAAGTATTCACTGTAACTTAAGTTCCAGTTAATCGCTGGGAAGTGTCTTGCATAAGCTAAGTTTTTATCCAAAGCCCAGAAAGAACGTACGAAACGTTTTGTATTTTGGGTTACTGGTTCTGAGAAGTCGGCACCTTGTGGGGAAACCGCTCCAATAACCGTAACTGAACCTTCATTGTTTGATAGTGTTTCAACATACCCTGCACGTTCATAGAATTGTGCGATACGCGAAGGTAAATAAGCTGGGAAACCTTCTTCGGCAGGCATTTCTTCTAAACGACCAGAGATTTCACGTAGTGCTTCTGCCCAACGTGATGTACTATCCGCCATAAGCGCTACATGGTAACCCATATCACGGTAATACTCTGCAATTGTGATACCAGTATAGATACTAGCTTCACGCGCCGCAACAGGCATGTTTGACGTATTAGCGATTAAGACCGTACGATCTGTTAAAGGCTTATGTGACTTAGGATCGAGTAATTCCTTGAACTCATGTAAAACCTGAGTCATTTCATTACCACGTTCTCCACAACCAACATAAACGATAATATCCGCATCACACCATTTAGCTAATTGATGTTGCGTCATCGTTTTACCAGCTCCAAATCCACCAGGTATCGCCGCAGCACCACCCTTAGCGATTGGGAAGAAGGTATCAATGACACGTTGTCCAGTAATCAATGGCATCGTGATAGCTTTACGTTCAAGCACAGGACGTGGTGAACGAATCGGCCAATCTTGTACCATTGTTAAAGTATGTTTCTTACCGTGTTTATCTAAGACAACCATTAAAACTTCTTTTATGTTATATGAATCATTGGATTTAATTTCAACTACTTTACCATTAACACCAATCGGAACTAAAAAGCGGTGTTCAATCAATGATGTTTCTGGACACGTCGCAAAAATATGACCTTCAGTAACTTCATCATTTAAACTAACTTTAAATGTAACATTCCAAAGACGTTCTTCATCTAAAGCATTAATTCCTTTACCTTCAGTAACATACATCCCGCTAAGTGCAGCCATATCTTTAAGTGGTCTTTGAATACCATCAAAAATATTGTCTAAGATACCAGGACCTAAGTTAGCACACAATGGTGCACCTGAATGATAAACTAATTCATTAACACGTAAACCAGTTGTACTTTCATACACTTGGATTGTCGTATAATGATCATCAATTCCAATGACTTCACCTAATAATTTCTTTTCACCTACATAAACCATTTCGAGCATTTTAAAACCACTATAATCTTTAACTCGAACAACTGGTCCATTAATTGAATATATACGTGCCTTTTCCATTATGCCTCCTAAAACTGCAATTCAGAATGAGCAAAGAACCATTCCTTTTGAACTTTAAGCTGATGGTCAAGGGTCATTTCAATGGCCATTTTACCGTTTGATTCTTGTAAGATAAATCCACCAACTTCAATCAATTGAGTCGATTCAACTTTCAAATTCGTTAGTGATTTAAATGCTTTCTTAAAGCCTTCAACATCACTTTCTTTTACAAACAATATTCCATCATTCAAACTTTCAGCCTTGATGGTTTGATTGATAATATCTACAAACTTAGTTTGATAATCTTCTGTTTTACTGTAATCTAATAATTTAATACGTAGTTTCTCAAATAAACCTTCTACAAGTTCATCACGACGGATAAATAGATTCTTCTTAACACGCCACTTAAATTGAGTTTCACTTTGTCTTACATTATTCTTTAATTCTGCTAATTCTTGTTCAATGTATAGATTGCTTTCTTCAACAGCCTCTTGATTGAAGTGATGAATCGTTGACTCCCTTTGCGCATGAAAATTATCTTCAAGAATCTGAAGTTGTTCCTGAGCTCTATTTTCTATATCGTTAATTAATTTTAGTGCTAGTTTTTCCATATTCACCCTCTAAAGTTTAATTCCGATTGCTTCAGAAATATAAGCATCAATCGTTTCACCAATTTTGGCAGAACCATGACGATCTGGTATTTCCACAATCAAAGGACGTCTTAATTTTAACTTCATATCAGCAATGACATCAGGACAAGTCTTAATACAGAGTGTAGTTATTAAGACAACAGCGACACTTTCGTCCTGGATAATCTTATTAAGCTCTGTTAGTACTTCATCTTTAGTATGCGCTATAACACCTTGGATACCGGCTAGACGCATTCCCATTTGGGTATCAATGTTATCGCTGATTAAAAAGAATTTCATAGTTCCTCTTATAATTTGTTGATAATCAAGATTGAGATTAACAAACCGTAAATCGCAACCCCTTCAGCTAGAGCAACGAAGATCATTGCCTTACCAAAGTTTTCAGTGTTCTCACTGATTGCACCAATCGCAGCAGGAGCAGCAGCAGCAACAGCTAAACCAGCACCAAGTGCAGAAGCAGATGTTGCGATAGCAGCAGCAATAAAGCCAAGACCTTGAGCAATACTTCCAGAGAATCCGGATACAGTAGCTACTTCTTCAGCAGCTTGTGCCATAACACCGTTAATTTGGAAAACTAAAACAAGAATAAATGTAGCAGCAAACAAGCTTACTTGTGTTAAAACACGGTATTTCGCATTTTTCGCTGTAACTTTACCACTCATAATCGGAATAATCGGTAAAGATATTAATCCAATAACCACTAATGGTCCAAAAACTTCAAGCATCGTTAACATAACAATTTCCTCCTCTTACTGGTTTAATAATGTGGTTGGGATATATTTTTTCCCACCACCTTCGAAGTAACGACTAAACATTTCATAATACTGAAGACGTAACGTTTGAATACCTACAATCAAACCTTCTAATGCAATAACGAAGATATTACCAATTACTAGGACTACAAATCCTGCAGAACCTGTCATCTCTTTCAACGTCATTACAACCACCATCATACCGGCATGACTTAATACGAATCCACCTACACGAAGGAATGACATCGTATTCGTCACAAAGCTTAAGACAATTTCAAGCAATTCGAATATACTCTCGACTAAGTACCCACCCCAACCTTCATGTGGAGTAATACTTACCTTATTCACTAAATTCTTTAGTGGTACATGCATCAATATAATGACAAGTGGAGTAATAATTAACGCTCCAATTGTTAGGTTATTCGCAACAGGTATCTGTAGTAACATCTCACTTGTTGCCATTCCGATTGCCGATCCATAGAAGATGAATCCTGCTAAACCATTTTGACTAAAGAACGCAGAAGCCCATTCTTTTTTCTTAACTTTTGAAATAATATTCAAGAAGATAGAAACTAGAATTAACGTTGCGCCAAGCCCAACAGCTGATAATAATAAGGTCATTGTAAATCCAGGGTCCATGACATGGAATGGTTTACCAGGTAAACCAAGTACTTCAGTGAAGAATGGAGTTAATATCTCCTCATCTCCAAAGAATGAACCAAACATTGTCCCAAAGAACATGGAGAACATACCAATACGAACTGCAACAGCCGCAAGAGTCATCTTCTTCCATTTCCACAACAACATTCCGCCAACAACTAAGACCAAGCCTTGTCCTAAATCACCGAACATGATACCGAACAATAAGCTATAGGTTAGTGCAACATAGAACGTTGGATCAAAATCGTCATAATGAGGTAATCCATACATTTCGATAAATAATTCAAATGGTTTTGCGAACCAATTATTTCGTAATACAGTTGGAGGCTCTAAACCTTCTTCAGATTCAGCTGGGAAGTCTTGAATAACGACATCCGTTAAATCTCCAAACAATGTCTTATATGCTTTGCATACACGTTTTGGTACAAACCCTGTGATTACAACTTCATTATCGAAGATAGCCATGTATTTATAGAACTTAGCTAATTCTGCATAATGGCGTACATAACCATAAATTTTACCAAGTGTTGATTCACAATCGAATGTAAATTGAGCTTCATCAATCTTAGGAATCGCAATTGGTTCAAAATATAAGGATTCAAGAATATTATTAACTTCTTTTTGTTTATCAAGTAATGCGACAATTAATACCCAAGCATAATGATTATTCTTAGTCATTGTATGAAGTACGAAATTCTTCTCTTCATGTAACATGATTTTTGGAACATTACTCAAAGGTAATCGACCAAATGTTACATACGTATATTTCAATTCATTCAATGCAGTAATATCATACGATCTAAGTATTTCCATCGCACCTTTATCTTCAGGTGTTAAATTTGATTGATTCATGAGTTGTTCATTAATCTTTTCAAATTTCGATTCTGCTTCAGCTAAATACATTTCAATCTGATCATGTGTAAATGTGGTACTACCATCAAATGCACACATAATCTCAGTATTGAGGCTTCTAGCCATACTATCAATACGTTTTAGATATTCCACAAATGTGTTATCTTCAGGAAGGAGTTTTCCTCCATTCCCTTCATTAACTACGTGACTCGCAAGCTCCGCATGCAAATCATTCGTAGCGAACGCTGTTAACAATATCTTTTCAATGTTTTCTTTCGACCCTGCCATTCGCAGAAGTCGCATTTTTTCAATCGCCATTTGATCCTCCTAATATATCAAGAGCTTAGCAATTTTATCGTTCTCAACCTTGTAGCGAATGCCCTCGATGATATCGATAATATTACGAATTTCTATATCTAATAAACTTAAGTAAGAAACTAGGATAATATTTGGATTCGTTGAGAATCGCATTAATCGTTTATTCAAATCAAACATAATCGCATCCGTTTGATATTCAATGTATTGAAACTCTTTAATATCAGTTGGAATATCATATGCATGATTATGTATTGCCTGTAAGAATCCTTGCGCATCCTTAGTCTCAATCCATTCATCCAACATCTTTTTCGTAATGCGTTTATACGTTGGATTAAGTACTTTCTTAATATCAACTGGACTCGCATTATAATATTTCTTTAATCGATAAATCTTAGTAATATTTTCTAACTCTATCTGTGTATCAAATAAGTCTTTAATATCTTGTTTATCTTTACCAGAAAATTCTTGTTCAATAATTTCATATACACGCTTATAATAATAAGCTTTTAGAACTACTTCAAAATTCGCATAATCAATATCCAATAAATTCTTAGGCTTTAATGGTTTTAGTAAATTGTAGTATGGAGTATTCTTTAATACAGTAAGTAACTCATCAAAGCTATTAACATTAATTAGCTTCTCAACATCAAAAGAAATCATACGATTCGCAAATATCGGAAGTTGTGCAATTTGACTTGTCTTATCTGTTTCACTAAGTAAACGAATCGACATCAATATTTGCTTAATCTCCATCATCAGAACACCATATTCGTAGAAATGATCTTTTTTTGTTTGACCATATCGTATTAATTCAAGGAAATCCACAAAGAAGGTTTGACGTACAAGCATTTCTAAATGCCCACGGTGAATAGAGAATTCATTAATACCCTCTAACACTGATTTAAACGCTGTCTCATTCTTTAAATAACCAGCAATCTCTTGAACATTCTTCTTACGCAATAGTTCTGTGTAATCATCTGATTTAAGGTGTTTACCATACATTGCCTTAGCTTTAGCAGCCATAGCTAAACTTGAATTTTCGCTCATTTACTCCGCCTCGAAATTAATCGAACGTTCAAACAAATCAGCCAACCATTTCTCTTGATTAACTTCAAATTGTTTTTCAAGTTCATTTAATCCAGCATTGAATTTTGACTGACCATCTTTTTCAGTCATTGCAAGTTGATCCAGTAATTTCTTACGTTCATCTTCCACAAACTGTTTAGCACGGTCAAATACTTCCTTATTAACGGCATCTTTATCCTTTGCCATTGAAAGTAAAGCATTTTGGATTTTCTCTTCTGCCTCTTTAACTTTATTCTGTGCTTCTAAATCAGCTTTAATAATCGCTTTAATTTTTTCTTCCAAAATGGGTACCTCCCAAACATTTATTTAGTATACGCCTACTTTATACGAATATCAACACATCTTAATGAAATGTTGTCACTTTTAAAACTGGCGGAGGAAGCAGGATTTGAACCCGCGCGAGCTTGCACTCCTATCGGTTTTCGAAACCGACCCCTTCAACCACTTGGGTATTCCTCCAGTGCTTATTCATTATATCAAAATTATATATTAACGCTATAAAAAAAGGGAACTAATTTCCCTTTTTCATATTTTCTTTATAAGCATTGAATTCTTCTTCATTACAGTAGATAAAATGCTTAGGTGTAATCTCTCTCATGCTTGGTTTATCAATATCATATTTATGTTGTGTAGGATCATAATTGAAACGAGCACGTTCTTTTTCACTCTTAGGATCAGGTGTTGGAATCGCTGACATAAGTGATTGAGTATATGGGTGTAGAGGATTGTTATATAAATCTTCTGCATCCGCAAGTTCAACTAATTTACCTTTATGCATAACCGCAATACGGTCTGAAATATAACGAACCATTGATAAATCATGGGCAATAAATAAGTAAGTTAAGCCTAATTCTTTTTGTAATTTCTTTAACAAGTTAACAACTTGAGATTGAATGGATACATCAAGTGCAGAAATAGGTTCATCACAGATAACTAGTTTTGGATTTGTGATTAAAGCACGAGCAATCCCAATACGTTGACGTTGTCCACCTGAGAATTCATGAGGATAACGACCAGCATGTTCACGAGACAAACCAACTTTATGCAAGATAGCATAGACAAGTTCATCGCGCTCTTCTTTTGTTTTAGCAAGATTATGTATGTCAATCCCTTCCGCAACAATGTCACGGATATTCATACGAGGATTTAAACAAGCCATAGGATCTTGGAAAATCATTTGCATATTACGTGCAATAGAACCACGTTCATCTTTTGAAATCTTACCACTTGCTTGTTTGCCATCAAATATGACATTCCCGCCAGTAATATTGTATAAACGAATGATTGAACGACCGATAGTTGTCTTACCTGAACCAGATTCTCCAACTAAACCGAATGTTTCACCTTCATAGATTTCAAAACTAACATCATCAACCGCTTTAACTTTCGATTTACGATCTAATTTAAAGTATTGTTTCAGGTTTTCTACTTTTAAAATAACTTTCTTTTCCATTACGCTTTACCTCCTTTATGCATTAATTGATTAATACGTTCTTGAAGTTGTGCAGGACGTTCAACTTTTGGTGCTTTAGGATGTAACAACCAAGTTGAAGCATAATGTGTGTCAGATACTTTAAACATTGGAGGTTGGTGTTCGAAATCAACCTTCATAGACCAATCACTTCTTAGCGCAAACGCATCCCCTTTTGGAGGATTAATCATTTGTGGAGGAGCGCCTGGAATTGCATATAGTTCAACACCTTTTGCTTGGAAAGCAGGTATGGAAGCTAATAAACCCCAAGTATATGGATGTTTAGGATCATAATAAACATCATCAACTGTACCGATTTCAACAATCTTACCCGCATACATAACTGCTACACGATCACTCATGTTCGCAACTACACCTAAGTCATGGGTAATAAAGATAACGGATACACCGAAATGTTTTTGAAGATCTTTAATTAATTCAAGAATTTGAGCTTGCGTTGTTACGTCAAGAGCTGTTGTTGGTTCATCGCAGATTAAGATTTTTGGATTACAACTTAAAGCTATCGCAATAACAATACGTTGTCTCATCCCACCAGAGAATTGGTGTGGATATTGTTTATAACGCTTTTCAGGACTATCGATTCCAACAAGCGCAATTAGTTCTAATGAACGTTCTTTTGCCTGTTCTTTTGTATATTTAAGATTGTTTATTAGTGATTCAGAAATTTGATCACCAATCGTCATAACTGGATTCAAGGATGTCATAGGATCTTGGAAAACCATTGCTAAATCAGCACCACGATATTTCGCGTACTTTGATTCATCTAGATGAACAAGATTGACACCATTATATGAAATTTCACCTTTTTCAATAACAGCATTTGGAGTTAATAAACCCATAATTGCTTTTGAAGTCACAGATTTACCAGAACCAGATTCACCAACGATCGCAAGAGTTTCCCCTTGATGTAGATCGAAACTGACATCACGAACCGCTTGAACAAGACCACCATGTGTTTTGAACGAAACTGTGAGATTTTTAACACTTAGTACTATATCTTTCATGTTCTTGTCCTCCTAACTATTACGCATACGAGGATCTAGTGCATCTCGTAAGCCATTCCCTAACAAGTTGATAGAGAGCATTAATACAGATAGAACCAAACTAGGAATAACTAATTGATAAACATAAGTCATTGCGCCTTGAGTGGATGAAATTGCATCATTGATAAGAACACCTAATGAAGGTTTACTTAAATCTAAACCGATACCGATAAATGCTAGGAAAGCTTCATAGAAGATAGCGGAAGGAATCGAGAACGATGCCATAACAATAATTTGTGCTACTACGTTAGGAATTAAATGTTTGAATATAATACGAACATCTGATGCCCCTAAAGTACGAGCCGCTAAAACGAATTCTTGATCTCTTAGTTTCAAGAATTGTGCACGAATCATACGTGCTACACCAATCCAACCCGTTAGAGCAATCGCTATCGCAATTGGAATAATACCAGGTTGTAGGAACATAAATAATACGAATAGAATTACGATTGAAGGAATTCCATATAATACTTCTAAGATACGCATCATAATATCATCAATCTTAGTTCCACCAAAGTAACCAGCGATACCACCATAGATAACACCAATTAATACGTCAATAATAGCCGCATAGAAACCAATTAATAATGAAATACTTGTGCCATACCATACACGCGTCCAAATATCACGAGACAAGATATCCGTTCCAAATAGGAAATAACGATCTTCAATCTCTAAATATTTATATGTGTATTCTTTAACTCTTAAGTATTCAACACGGTTACGTGAGAATTTACCAACGATTTCATATTCATCAGCTTTATAACCAACTTCTGCAAGTGAACCTGCAGTAAATTCTTTAACTAATGTTCCGTCAAAAATTCCAAAGTTTTCAAGAACTGGAACACGTGCTGGTAATTGAGCAAATTTATAATAATCTTCATCTACACGTCCAGTTAATGAATAATTCGATAACATCGGCGCGATAATAGAAGTAATTGTCAAAATCGCAATAATAGATAATGCAATAACGGCAATATAGTTTTTAAATAATCGACGCATTGAATCCTGCCAGAATGATATCGGTTTAGACGTTAAACCTTCTGCATCTCCAGCCGATTTTTCAAATGAGAAGAGTTCATCAGGGATTGATGTAATATCAAGCTCTTGTTTGACTAGATCAACTTTTTTAGTCATTTTTACGTCCTCCTATCAAACGAATACGTGGATCAACAATACCATAAGCAATATCTACAAATAACATCGTCACAACGAACATAGCACTATATAATAGTTCAGCTCCAAGTGTAACAAATGTATCTTTAACGTTAATTGATTTAATTGTTAATAAAGCAAGGCCAGGAACACCGAAGAATCTCTCAACAACTGTACTACCAGTAATTAGAGCAACCAACATTGGTCCCATAACCGTAATAATCGGTATTAAAGCATTTCTTAATGCGTGTTTAGTAAATACTTGCGTTCTATTTAACCCTTTAGCACGAGCTAAAAGAATATAATCCGAGTTATATACTTCAACAAGTTCTGTTCTCATGTAACGTGAAATCGTCGCAACAACACCAAATGTTAAAGATAAAATTGGTAATGTCATGGAATGTATTTCAGAAAGAAGAGAAATTCCTTTCGCAGGATCAGCCTTATTAAATATAATAGGAACGATAGGGAATTCTTTACGTAAAAGTAATAAGATCGTTGCGATTACGAATGAAGGTACTGATACCCCAATTACAGCGACAATTGTGTTGAAATGGTCCCAGAACTTATTGCGATTCAAAGCAGCTAGTGCCCCTAAGAAAATCCCAACAGCTGTACCTAACCCCAATGCAATAAGACCTAAACGAGCAGTGATTGCGAGTGGTTCAAAAATCATCTTTGTAACTGGAAAGTTCTTGATAATAATGATAGACTCACCAAAATCAAATTGAGCTAACCTTCCTAAATAAATTGCATATTGCACTAAAATTGGTTGATCTAAACCATATTTAGCTTCAAGAATAGCTCTAGTTTCAGCAGAAATTCTTGGGTTCGTAAAAGGTGAACCAGGTGTTACCTTCAATAGAATAAACAAGACAGTCATAATTAAGAAAAGGGTTAACGCCATCTGAAGCACTCTTTTACCAATATAACGAGCCATACTTTTACCTCCTTTGCCTGTAAAAAATAGTAGTGTCTGTGTAAACAGTGATATTATTATATATCAAATCAACATGATGTGAAAGTTATTTTAGAGTATTTTGTAACAATTCTTGAATAAATATTCGATATTTTTTGTAATTTCTGAAACATTTTACATTTATCGAAATTGTAAGCGTTATATACTCAAACAATAGTATGAATTCGAAACAATTACAAGAAATTTTGATTAAAAAAGGATGCCCGAGAGCATCCTTTTAGTCTTTTAAACAAAGAAATTATTCAGCGATTTCTTTATAAGCCCATTTCAAGCTTGTGTCATAACCAGAAAGGTGGAACACGATACCTGAAACTAGAGGATTAGCTAGAGAAATACCAGCTCTTTGATAAATTGGAACTAATACTGCATCATTTAAGAATACGCCTTCAGCAGCTTGTAGATCAGCCCAAACAGTAGCATCATCCTTACCAGCAGGTGACATTAATGCATCATATTCAGCACTTGACCAACCAACTTCATTATAAGGACCATCAGTTAACCACATGTCTAAGTAAGTTGTAGGCCAATCATAGTCAGGACCCCAACCAGCGAATGTGATATCAAAGTTACCAGCTTCAGCTTCAAGTAATTTTTGAGCAAAAGGAAGTGTTGTAACGTTAACAGTTACACCGTAACCAGCAAATAATACATCAAGTTCTTGTTTAACGAATTCGATGATTAATCCAGCAGTTGCGGATTCATAGTTTAAGATTTCAACAGTTAATTTATTATCGCCTTCTGCGAAACCTAATTCAGTCATACCTTCAACAAATAAAGTACGTGCAGCAGCTTTGTCAGTTAACATGTAACCTTCGCCACGAGCATCTTCATAACCAGCACCTTCGAAAGTGATGTAATCAGATGGTACTAAGTGGAACGCAGGAACAGAACCATTCTTCAATACGTTTTCAGTAATGTAAGATTTGTCGATTGATTTAGCGACAGCTTGACGAACTTTTAGGTTGTCAAATATTGGATTACCAGCAGCAGCAAGATCATCAGCAGCAGTTGCATCAGGACCTACGTTACCAACGTTAATCATTAAGTAGAATACAGCTGTATCAGGAACTGTAACAGCATCTGGATCTTTACCACGTTGAGTAACGAATTCACCAGATAATCCTACACGGTCGATTTGACCTTCATCATATAGAGCAACACCAGTTGCAACATCATATTGTTCGATAACACGGAATGTAACAGCAGGAGTTCTTACAACTTCAGCTTCCCAATATTCTGGGTTACGTGTCCATACGAATTCAACTGAGTGATCCCATTTGGACATATAGAATGGTCCATTGTACCAAAGGTCTTCAGCAGTTGTTCCATAACCTTCACCTAATGCTTCTACTTGTTCAGCAGGAATTGGGTAGAATGAAGGGAATGCCATATTATTTAGGAAATAAGGAACCTTTTCAGCTAATACAACTTCAAGAGTTGAATCATCAACAGCAGTGTAGCTAACAATCTTAGCAACATCAGCTAACATGAATGTGTATTGGTATTCTCCAGCAGCAAGGCGATCCCAACTGTAGACGAAGTCTCCAGCAGTAACAGCACGTTGTTTTTCTCCTAAAGCGTTAACCCATACAGCATCTTTATTTAATTTGAATGTCCAAGTCAATGTAGCTTCGTCAAATGTCCAAGATTCAGCAACGCCAGCAACGACGTCAGCATTTTGACCTAAGCGAACAAGACCTTCCATAACGTTTCCTAATGAATCAAAGGAAACAGCGTCGGTAGCTAAGTTAGCATCTAAAGTAGGGATGTCTTCGCCTTGGAACAAGTTGATATTAGCACCAAGTTCAACTTTTTTAGCACATCCTACTAAGTTAGTAGCAACTAAAACTGCGACTACTAACAATAATAATAGTCTTTTCATTTCTTAATAATCCTTTCCACACCGTTTTGTGTATAGAATTATTATAAGTTAAAAATGTAAAGTGTCAATAGATTTGTGAAATTTGCGTGAAAATCAACACTATTTTTTCATAAATTCTCTGTAAATTTTTTCATTTGATATTATTTGTTGATATGTTATAATTCTATGGATTATGAAAAAAACTACTTACTTATTGATCGCATTATATGCTATCTCAATCATCTATGCTTTAGTTCAGTATTTCTTATTAGGTGAGGCTTTTATCCTTAGCTTCCTAAATTCAGTTGGCGTTTTTAGTATTATCTTATTTATCGTTATGATATTACTCATACTCTCAGGATTTGGATATTTCGATGTATTTGGTTATACATTTAAGAAGACATATTTCATGTTCACAAATAAATACAATAAATTGAATATCGAGAATCAAGAAAAATATCGTTCATATTTCGATTACACACAATTTAAAATAGAAAATCGATTACACTTGCGTCCTAGTTTCTTAATGTATATCTTTGGATTTATTCTGATTAATTTAATTCTAAGTATCTTGTATGTTTATATCGTCGGATAAAAAATAGAGGCAACCATTTAGTGGTTGCCTTTTTCTTTGTCAATTTGTATTGTTAGTTCTTCTATCATATCAATCAATGATGCAATATGTTTAATTGTATTTCGCAATGGTTGATCAGTTGTTATATCAACATCTACCATTTGAGCTAACTCAATCGGTGTTTTTGTACCACCAGCTTTTAGTACTTCTAACCATTTTGGAATCATCGTTTCATCTGTTAGTAATCTTTGACTTACTTCAGTCGCAATCGTTAAACCAGCACTGTATGTGTATGGGTATAAACCCATGTAATAGTGAGGTTGTCTCATCCATGTCAATTCAGCCCCATCTATTATTTCTACAGTATCACCCCAGAATTTAGTTAAGACATCCTTCTTAATTTGGCTTAATGTTGATGCGACAACTGACTCCCCTTTATCAATGAGATTATAAACTTCGCGTTGATACGCTGCTTCAAGTAAATGGGTTACAAAATTATGATAGTATGTTCGACTTACAATACTGGACAATACCCATCGTTTAAATCGATTATCAGTGCTTATTGATACAAGATAATTCGCCATTAACATTTCATTCATTGTGGAAGGTGCTTCAACAAAATAAAGAGATGGTTCAGTATTTAATACATTTTGGTGATTATTTGCTAAATCGAAATGACCTGCATGACCAAGTTCATGTGCTAATACAAAACATTCACTCATACTTTGTGTCCAATTGATTAGAATGTATGGATGAGCACCATAGGGTGAACTACAAAAAGCACCTGTACTCTTGCCTGTATTTTGTACAAAATCAATCCATCTTTCATCAAAAGCTCGATTTAATAATTCCTTATAATCGTCACCTAATACAGATAATGCATTAAGTATGTATTCTTTTGCGCTATCAATCGTAACAGAAGGTTCGAACTCAGGATCTACTGTTATCTTTAAATCCGCAAATGTCATATTGTCCAGTTTATGAATCTTTTGTAGTAACTTAGCATACTTTCGCATTGGACCAGCTAAATCGGACATGATTAAATCAATTTGACGATTGTATAAACTTCGATCTACTTTTTGACTGAATAACAATGAATCGATAACAGATGGAAATCCTCTTAAATCCGCAAGAATTTTTTCTTTTTGAATTTGTGTTTGATAAGCTCCTGCAATTGCATTCTGATACTTTCTTAATTGTTTACTAAATTCCGAAAATGCAGTGCGTCTAATAACTGTATTAGAATCATTTTCCCATTCACCTTCAAATTTAACAAAACTTAACGGATATTCTTTTCCATCCACTACAAAATTATCAAACTGTAAATCAGATAGTTTTGCTTGATTGTAAATAAAATATGGAGATCCAAGAGCTGGGCTTAATGAAGCTAATGCTTTTTCAACTTCTGGATGTAATAAATACGGTTTTAAACGAATAATATCTTGAAGATAATATACATTGTCTGGGCTCATACTAATTGCGTCTAAAATTACATCTTCACTATTTAAACTAATTTCATTATCAATGAAACTTAATAAGCTCCTGACTTGTGAACTCATCAATTCTACTTTCATCATTCGTTGAACATTAAAATCATTACCTTGATCTTCTGATACAGATAACTCAGTAAATGTTTCAACGCGAATTAGTCGTTCAATAATTTCTTTTAATTTCTCAATGCATAAATTGATGGAATGTGCAGTATTTAAATTGCCTTTAAATGTACTATTTAATTGGTTTGCTAAAGGTAAAATAGAATTAAAGACTTCATCAAATAATACTTCACTACTGAATAAGCTACTTAGATCCCATGTTTGATTAACATCAACTTCAGATCGCTTCAAAATTTTATTACTCATACGTACCTCTTGATTAAAATTATGACATATTAATTTAAACTTCTAAATATTTATGATTGAAACTTTTTAAAAACTAAATAAAAAGAGCTTATTTTGAATAAGCTCCTGAATAATTATTTGAAATAGTATGGTTTAACAAATGCAGGCACACCATTTTTGTAAGTTACAACTGGTTGACCTTGAATTAATGGACGCATATAAGCAATCGCTTCATCGGTAACACCACGATAGTTAGGCTTAGCCCAATCGATTGGGAAGTTCTTAACATGGTTCGCAACATTACTTGCGGCAGTCGCAAAGAATTCAACATCATACACTTCTGAATCTTTACGTTTAACACCAACCATTTGACCTGTGAAACTTGGATTAGCAGAACGCATATGTGCACTCATACCTAATTTGAAAGATTCTTCAACATCTACAAGTGATTGTTCAGTCGCATGACAACGTTGTGCTGTACTTAAGTCTTGAACTTTACAACGATTAGCTGCACCGTTTGTTAAAATTAAATCCTTAACTGCATTAGCTGCACCACCTAAAACTGCATGGCCGAAACCATCATTTTTAGCTTCACCAGCTGCTAGATAAGTACCATCAGCGTAACGTGCACCTTCTGATACTACAACATAACATTTATTCTTTTCTTCGATGCATTTCTTAACTTCAGCTAAGAATACTTCTTTATCAAATGGAATTTCTGGTAATACAACTAGATCAACAACTCCGCTTAAACAAGCAGAAGCAGCTAACCAACCAGCATCACGTCCCATTGTTTCAAGAATAAATACTTCTTGACGAGTATAAACATTAACATCTAACCAAGTTTGTAAAGCAGTTGATGCGATGAATTTAGCAGCACTTGCATAACCTGGGCAATGATCTGTAACCATCAAATCATTATCAACCGTTTTTGGACATCCAACGAAACGACGGTTAGTGATGTTATGAGCTGCTGCATATTCGCTTAATGCGAATACAGTATCCATTGAATCATTACCACCGATGTAGAACATCGTATCAACATCATATTTTTCTAAGATTGCGAATAATTTTTCAAAATCAGCCACATTACTTCTTTTTAGTTTGTAACGGCATGAACCTAAAGCACTGGATGGAGTTTGACGAAGAATATAATTTTCTTCTTCACTCATTAAAGTTAAATCCACAAATTTTTCTTGTAATATTCCTTCAATACCATTTAATCCACCAAATACAGTCTTATAAATTGGATTTAGTTGGTTCGCTTTAACGACACCTGCTAAAGTCGCATTAATGACCGAAGTAGGTCCGCCACTTTGAGCTACGATACAATTTCCCATAGTTGTTTCTCCTTTTTGAACGATACTATTATAGCGTATCCGACTCCACTTGACTACTTTTGTTTAACTGTTCGTGCAAGCTTTCCCAATCTTTCATCAACGCATTAATTTGATTATGTAAATCATCGATCGAACCATCTAATTCACGCATATTATTATGATCATGATAATAAAATGGATCAAAACGTTTTTCTCGAGCTATCGCTAATTCTTCTTCTTTTAAAGCAATCATTTCTTCTAATTTCTGAATCTGTTTATTAATTCGAGAAATTGATTGTGTTGGCTTTGATTGAGCTTTCAATTCCTTGTCAGTCTTTTGTACTACTTCTACTTTTTCGACAACCGGATCTCCAACTTTATAATAATCCGCATTCCCGTTCTCAATACTCAAAATGCCTTTAGCCATCTTATTGATAAAGTATCGATCATGGGATACAAATAAGATTGTCCCTTCATACTCGCTTAAAGATTTCTCTAATGCTTCTTTACCTGGAATATCTAAATGATTCGTTGGTTCATCCAAAATAAGTAGATTCGAACCCTTTAACATCAATTTAGCTAATGCTAAACGTACTTTCTCTCCACCCGATAATACATTAACTTCTTTAAACACTTCATCAGAAGTAAATAAGAATGAACCTAATACTGTTCTAATCTCAGTTTGAGTCATATCAGGATACGCATCCCATAAATCCTCGATTATCGTCTGATTACTCTTATATTCAATTTGTTCCTGATCAAAATAACCTATTTCAATTTGATGACCAAATAAGTACTCACCACTTAATAATGGGACTTTACCTAAAATCGTTTTTAGAAAAGTTGATTTACCATGACCATTTGGCCCAACTACTGCACAATGTTGACCATGTAGTAGTTCTAAGTTAATAAGGGCTAATCGTTCATGATAACCAATTTCTAAGTCCTTGACGGTTAATACTTGTTTACCACCACGGTTTTTCGCAAAGAAACGTGCTTTGAAATTCCGCTTGTCTTCTTTAGGTGCCTCAATTTTTTCAAGTTTATCAAGATATTTTATTTTTGACTGTGCAAACTTAGCTTTGTTTTTCTTATATCGAAACTTTTCAATTAAACTCTCTAAGCGTTCAATATCTTTTTGTTGGCGCTTAAATGCAGAAAGTTGTTTCTCTTGATTTAGTGCTTTTTGATTCTGATACGAGGCATAATTACCAGGGTAAGTCGTTAGCTCCCCAAATTCCATTTCAACAATTATCTTCGCGACATGATCAATAAACATACGGTCATGAGACACAAACACAAGTGCTTTCTCATAATGATTTAAATATGTTTCTAACCATTCAATTGTGCTCATATCTAAGTGATTTGTTGGTTCATCTAATAATAAAATATCTGGCTTACTAAGCAACAAATACACAAATGCCAAGCGTGTTTTTTGTCCACCAGAAAATTCACCAATTTTGCGTTTCAAATCACTATCTTCAAACCCGAATTGTGTGAAGATTGTCATCATTTCTTGTTTATAGGTATACCCACCAAGTCGTTCATACTCTTCGCTTAAATTCGAGAATAACTCTAAATTACTATCATTACTATGATGTTTAAGTTCTTCCGCAAGGTTTTCAATTTTTTCTTCTAAAATAAAAAGATTTTTATACAAGTCTAAAAAATAATTCTCCACAATAAGAGATTCATCTTTAAAACTAGCTTGTGCAAGATATCCAACTGTTAAATCTCGTGGTTTGAATATCTCACCTTTATTTAGTTCCATCTCTTCAGCTAATATTTTTAGTAAAGTCGTTTTCCCACAACCATTTCTTCCAATAATAGCGATCTTTTCGTTTGGTTTAATCTCAAAATTCAAATTCTCGAAAATCTCATCTGCACCATATGATTTAGACGCACGTGATAATTGTAGTGTCATTTTACTCAATCCCTAAATATTTCAAGTAACCATTGGCGATATTAGTCGTCATTTGATCAAATTCATTTTGGTATACACTCACATCAAGTGGGCTAGAAATAAAGAATAACTCTAAGCTTACTGATTGAATACCTTTACGTTTGTCTTTATTAAACTCACTATTTAATTCAATTGCCAATTCTGATATGGTTCCAGCCGTGAGTATTCTTCCACCAGCTTCTCTAATTACTGGGTACGAATCAAGATTATTGTATCGGCTTGACGAAACTACACCTGCAATATTACTACTTGTATCACGACCATATGGCACTAACCCAGATGTTTGGATGAATGATTTAAATAGTGCTGTCGCAAACTTATTTGTTGAATAGGATGAATAAATAATACGACTTCCTCTTGTATCAGTATTTGTGGTGAAGTTAAGATTCAACTCTAGATAGTGTTTAACATTTGCTTCATACGCTTTATATAACCTTCCATCAATACCGTATTGATTTATCACAGTTTCTTCTGAATCACGCGATAATAGAACTTTTAAACCTTTAAGTTCTAACTTTTCCTTAACCGCAGCTGCTATTCGATATAATTCATCAGCTTCAACTAACTCTTCTACTGTTCTCCCTTTATCCACATAATTAAAACTCTCAGTGTTATGTGCTGGATCGATATACACATCGTAAATTTCTGGATTCTCTTCTTCAGGAGTTTGTTCTAATATCCGAATAAAGAAATAGTTTTTATCCATTATTGGAGTATTATCATTATCTATCTTAATTAAATCGTTATCTGAAACTAGATCTACTTTTTTACTTGTTCCATTTCTTCTAACTGTATAAAACTCATCATAGAGTTGATTACTGGTTATAACACGTTTTTCTTTCAAAGAATCAACGACGAATACTTCGTAAAAACCAACAGGTAAATTCTCGAGTGGAATCTGCTCATCGGCATTTTTACCTAACATATATACCCATTCATTCGCATCACATACGTTTCTTAAAATTATTGTTTTCCCAATAAAAAAGTCAGGAACAGCATTATTGTATGTCGCGTTATAGATATTTAATGTTTCACCATAAAATAGATAATCATTTAATTCAACAGTATCGTCATATTTCAATTCATTAAGAACAGATTGTGTTTTGGTTTGACTATAATCACAAATCACGAAACTCGTTTCTTCTAGTAATAATTCTTTAGGAAACAACATATTATATAGTATATAAATACCTAAAAAAACCAAGATAAAAGACGGGATAAGTACCCGCCATTTTAATTTTCTTTTTCGTTTAGGAACTACTCTTGGTTGATAAACCATTTAAACCTCCTTAGTAATCTAGGTTTTTAGGTGTACGTGCGAAAGGTAATACATCACGAATATTTTGCATGCCTGTAATATACATTAAGAAGCGTTCGAAACCTAAACCAAATCCAGCGTGTTGACATCCACCAAAACGGCGTAAATCAAGATACCATTGTAAGCTTTCTTCATGAATATTCATTTCGTGCATACGTTGTTTTAATAAATCATAACGTTCTTCACGTTGAGAACCACCAACTAATTCGCCAATGGACGGAACTAATAAATCGCAAGCAGCTACTGTCTTTTGATCATCATTTAAGCGCATATAGAAAGCTTTAATATCCTTAGGATAGTTAATTAAGAATACAGGTCCCTTAACAATCTGCTCACAAATATAACGTTCATGTTCTGATTGTAAATCTGTTCCCCATTCTACTGGATATTCAAATTTCACAGGTGCTTTTAATAAGTGTTCAATTGCTTCCGTATAAGACATACGTGCAAATGGTGTTTCAAGAACTAAGTTTAAGCGTTCTAAAAGTGTCGTATCAATTCGTTCATTGAAGAATTTTACTTCTTCTTCTGCATTTTCTAACACATATGTAATACAACTCTTAACCATATCTTCAATTAAATTCATATCATCATCAAGATCCGCAAATGCGATTTCTGGTTCTATCATCCAGAACTCACTCGCATGTCTTGCAGTATTACTGTTTTCAGCTCTAAACGTTGGTCCAAATGTATATACATCTCTAAACGCTAAAGCAAATGCTTCAGCTTGTAGTTGTCCTGAAACAGTCAGACTCGCTTTTTTACCAAAGAAGTCCTCTTCGTAATTTGCGTCAGTTCGCGTAGTGACATTAAACACTTCACCTGCACCTTCCGCATCGTTTCCTGTTATTATTGGCGCATGAACATATACGAATCCTTGGTTTTGGAAGAATTCATGGACAGCCATACTTAAAACCGAACGCACTCTAAATACAGCGCTAAAGGTATTTGTTCTTGGTCTTAAATGTGCGATTTCTCTCAAATATTCAAAAGAATGTTGTTTCTTTTGTAGAGGATAATCTGGTGCACAAGCACCTTCTAAGACGACTGACGTAACTTCTACTTCGAATGGTTGTTTCATACCTGGTGTAAGTTTAAACTTACCAACAGCGGTTAATGCTGTCCCTGTTAAGTAATGACTAACTTCTTCAAAATTTTCTAATGTGTTCGCATATACAAGTTGCACATTTCTAAAATAAGTGCCATCGTTTAATTCAATAAAGCCAACATTTTTATTACTACGATTCGTTCTAACCCAACCTTGAATTTGAACGATATCCATTGATTCAATCTCAATCAAAGATCCTTCTTTTACAATCTCATAACATTCTCTAACTGTCATTAACGCTTCCATTTTAGCTCCTAGGAAATAGAATTAGTTTCAAATACTAACTCTTGAATCATTGATACAACATCAACTGCTTTAATATTTACCCCTTTTGGCACTTGAATATGCTCATGAGTAAAGTCAACTATACCTTTAATACCTGCATCAATCAATAAATTAACTGTTTCTTGAACATCTTTTGAAACTGTTAAAATCGCTATACGACATCCTTCTGGAATTCTTTGTTTTAACTCACTTAAAGGATAAACTGGAATTTCATACATCGCACCTGTTTTATTTGGTTCAATATCAAATGCACAGACAATTTCACCAACCACATGGTTCCAACGATTATAATTCATAAGTGCACGGCCTAGATTACCCGCCCCAACTATAATTAATTTTTCTTCAAATCGGCCACCAAGATGTTGATCAAAAACTCCAATCAAGGCTGATACATCATATCCATATCCTTGTTTACCAAGTGAGCCTAAAAAGGAAAAATCACGTCTAATTGTAGTCGGTTCAATATCGACAAACTCAGAGAGTTCGCGAGACATAATTCTTTGCACACCTAAATTTTCTAATTTACGTAATGCTTTTAAATATACAGGAAACCGTTGTAAGGTTGCCTTTGGTACTATTTGTTTCAAACTGTTCATTTTTTTATCACCTTCTACTAGTTTACCATAAGTGTATTAGTTTGTGAATATTTTCATAATCTTCACGCGTAATCTAACCCAGGATTTGCACTAATACTTAAGTCACCAGAAACACCATGTTGATATGCAACATATGCTACAGCACCTATCATTGCCGCATTATCTGTACAACACCACATAGGTGGAATTGTAATTTTTAAATCTGGGTAATAGGTGTTTAACTCTAATACTCTTTCTCTGAGTCTTGAGTTAGCCGCAACACCTCCAGCTAAAACAAAATGTTTTATTGAATTCTGTTCTAACGCAATTAACGTTTTATTTATTATTTCGTTTATCGCTGATTCTTGAAATGCATACGCCAAATCCGCAATTATTAGTTCTTCTTTATTTCTTTGAATTAACTGTAAAACTGAAGATTTTAGTCCGCTAAAACTAAAGTCTAATGGATTTTGCGTCTTTATTTTCGGTAATTTATAATGAGGCTTCCCTTCTTTTGCGAGGCGATCTATTTGCGGACCACCAGGATATGGCAATCCCATTACACGTGCTACTTTATCAAATGCTTCGCCAATCGCATCATCCTGCGTAGATCCCAAAATTTCAAATTTAAACTCTTCTTTAAGTAAAACTAATTCAGTATGACCACCTGATACCACAAGGGCTAACATTGGATATTGAAGTTCATCCACAAATTGATTTGCATAAATATGGCCAGTTATATGATGTATAGGTATTAGTGGTTTATCGTAATACCAAGCTAATGTCTTTGCGGCTATTAACCCAACATGAAGAGATCCAATTAAACCCGGACCTTGCGTAATCGCAAACGCATCTATATCTTGCATATTTAAATTAGCAGTTTTAATTGCTTCTTCTAACACAATTGAAATATTTTCTATATGAATTCTCGACGCAACTTCTGGTATAACACCTCCAAAAGCCGCATGAGTATTAATTTGTGATGAAACAATATTGCTTAAAACAGTACGACCATTTTCAATTATCGCAACTGCAGTTTCATCACATGATGTTTCTATCGCACAAATTCTCATTTTATTCACCTTTATAATCCTTTACCATTAAATATGCGTCTTCATGATTATCTTGATAATAATCTTTGCGAATTCCACACTTTATAAACCCAAATAATTCATATAAGTTAATTGCTTTAACATTACTTATTCTAACCTCTAAACTCATTTGATTTACATTATTTTGAACACATAAATCATCCGCAAAACTCATTAATTCTTTGGAATACTTAAGTCCCCGATAATTCGATTTTACCGCAATTGTTGTTATCTGAGCTTTTTCAAACATTATCCATAAACCAACATACGCAATAATTTGATTATCTTCTTCTAAAACAAAGTAATTAGCATAAGGGTTTGAATTTAATTCACTTAGAAAATCATCGAGCGTCCAAGGATGGGAAAATGCCTCATTTTCTATTGTACAAACTGACTCTAAATCGCCGATTACCATACTTCTTATCATGAATGATATGCCTCATTTTCTTTAAGATATCTTGGCACCAAGTTATGTATATCATCTATTTTCTTCCAATATGATTTTAAATCCATAAAATTCTTCGTATAGTTTGGATAATATGTTTGTTTTGAGATTAAATGTCCATCTCCAAATACTTTTAAAGTAGATACATCAATATCACTTAAATCTTCAAGTAAAATTACTCTTTCATTGATCAGACGAATTCCTTCGTGGAAATGAGCGTAATATGCTCTTTTAGCTTTCGCATCCAATAAAATATGGACATCTTTTTCAAGCCCAGCTAATACATGAAGTGAGGATAATGTATACACTTCAATACCAGCAATTGCGCCTAATACTTTTGCGACCGTCATTCCAATTCTTAGCCCAGTATAACTACCTGGTCCATCGGTTAAAACGATTCGTTTTAAATCAGTGGGTTTTAAATTAACTTGATTAAATAAATTTTGTATTTCAACAAGTATCGTTTCTGATTGTTGTTTAAAAGCTTCCTTTTGAATTGAAGCTAATATTTCTTCATCCTTGTATATTACTAATGTTAAATAATGAAATGATGTATCAATTGCTAATGTAATCATAGAATCTCCCCTATTAATTTTTCGTATTTTAAACCTATTGGGTAAAAATGAAATTCTCGTCTATTTTCATTTAATCGTTTAATACTTATTTTTAAGTATTCCTCGGGAAATAGCTCTTCGACATAAGCAGCCCATTCTATAACTGTGACACCAACTTCACCAATGAGTTCATCTAAACCTAAATCTTGATGAAGTGATTCTAATCGATACGCATCGATGTGATTTAATTTCATTCTACCATTATAATTTTTCATAATTGTAAATGTTGGACTTGATACTGTTTTAATAATCTCTAATCCTTTAGCGAGCCCTTGAGTAAAAGTTGTTTTACCTGCTCCTAGATCTCCATCCAACAGAAAAACCATTGGTTCATTTATTTTTGAGCCAATTTTATACGCTAGTTCTTGAGTTTCTTTATAACTTTTTGATATATATACTTTTTCCATATTTCCTCTAGAGGTAAATTATAACACAAAGAAATAAACGAAAGAAAAGCTCCCCAATAGAGGGAGCTTTGTAACCTGGCGACGAGCTATTTTCACTATGGCATGCATAGCTATAGTTGCCGCTAAAGTGCTTAACTTCTGTGTTCGGTATGGGAACAGGTGTGACCACTTTGCTATAATCACCAGATAGAGAGATTGATTCTCTCAAAACCGAATAATAGATATGTTGTTTGATGGGACTTTCTAAATAATTAATGCCTTTTTGTTGTTTGTTGTATAGTGATTAAATCCTCGACCTATTAGTATCAGTCAACTGCACGCATTGCTGCGCTTCCATCTCTGACCTATCAACCTTGTAGTCTTCAAGGGGTCTTACTTCACTAGGAATGGGAAATCTCATCTTGGAGCCGGTTTCACACTTAGATGCCTTCAGCGTTTATCCGATCCATACTTGGCTACCCAGCTATGCCGTTGGCACGACAACTGGTGCACCAGAGGTATGTCCATCCCGGTCCTCTCGTACTAAGGACAGATCTCCTCAAATTTCCTACGCCCACAACAGATAGGGACCGAACTGTCTCACGACGTTCTGAACCCAGCTCACGTACCGCTTTAATGGGCGGACAGCCCAACCCTTGGAACCGAATACAGCTCCAGGATGCGATGAGCCGACATCGAGGTGCCAAACCTCGCCGTCGATGTGAACTCTTGGGCGAGATAAGCCTGTTATCCCCAGGGTAGCTTTTATCCGTTAAGCGACGAGTACCATTCCATACTGCACCGCCGGATCACTAAGTCCGACTTTCGTCCCTGCTCGACTTGTAAGTCTCGCAGTCAAGCACCCTTCTGCCTTTGCGCTCGTCGATTGATTTCCAACCAATCTGAGGGTACCTTTGAGCGCCTCCGTTACTCTTTAGGAGGCGACCGCCCCAGTCAAACTGCCCACCTGACACGGTCCCGCACCCAGATCATGGGTGTCGGTTAGAATTTCAAACAAGCAAGAGTGGTATCCCAACGGCGACTCCATGCAGACTAACGTCCACACTTCATAGTCTCCCACCTATCCTGTACATACTTGTTCAAAACTCAATATCAGGCTACAGTAAAGCTCCATGGGGTCTTTCCGTCTAGTTGCGGGTAACCTGCATCTTCACAGGTACTAAGATTTCACCGAGTCTGCTGCCGAGACAGCGCCCAAATCATTACGCCTTTCGTGCGGGTCAGAACTTACCTGACAAGGAATTTCGCTACCTTAGGACCGTTATAGTTACGGCCGCCGTTCACTGGGGCTTCGGTTCAAAGCTTCGTCTTGCGACTAACAAATCCCCTTAACCTTCCAGCACCGGGCAGGCGTCACCCCATATACGTCGTCTTGCGACTTTGCATAGAGCTGTGTTTTAGTTAAACAGTTGCTTGGGCCTCTTCACTGCGACACTTTCGTGCACCCCTTCTCGCTAACTTACGGGGTCATTTTGCCGAGTTCCTTGGCAACAGTTCTCTCGCTCACCTCAGGATTCTCTCCTTGCCCACCTGTGTCGGTTTTGGTACGGCCGCCATACAATTAACGCTAGAAGCTTTTCTTGAAAGCTGGCATCAGATGCTTCGTTACTTGGTCACCCGTTCACTCCCCATCACGTCTTCGCATTGTGTTACGGATTTGCCTATAACACTGCTACCTCGCTTAGACCGGCACTACCAATCGCCGGCTCATCCTAGCCTTCTCTGTCACTCCATCACTTGTACGCGGGTACGGGAATATCAACCCGTTGTCCATCGACTACGCCTCTCGGCCTCAACTTAGGTCCCGACTTACCCAGGGCGGACGAACCTTCCCCTGGAAACCTTAGGCAATCGGTGTGTCAGATTCTCACTGACATTTCGCTACTCACACCGGCATTCTCACTTCTAATCGCTCCAGCGCTCCTCACGGTACACCTTCAATGCAGATTAGAACGCTCCCCTACCACGGTATATTACTATACCATCCATAGTTTCGGTATCTTACTTAGCCCCGGTAAA
Organism: uncultured Erysipelotrichaceae bacterium; assembly: GCA_942492995.1. Taxonomy (GTDB): domain Bacteria; phylum Bacillota_I; class Bacilli_A; order Erysipelotrichales; family Erysipelotrichaceae; genus UBA2212. Next base: position 14,602 of record OW818653.1, on the reverse strand, counting down.
TTTTCGGCGCAGGGTCACTCGACTAGTGAGCTATTACGCACTCTTTGAAGGGTGGCTGCTTCTAAGCCAACCTCCTAGTTGTCTGTGCATCCCCACATCCTTTTCCACTTAGTAAGAATTTTGGGACCTTAACTGATGATCTGGGCTGTTTCCCTTTTGACCATGGACCTTATCACCCACAGTCTGACTGCCAAATATATCACTATGCCATTCGGAGTTTGATTACATTCAGTACCACGGGATGTGGCCAACACATATTCAGTGCTCTACCTGCATAGGACTTCACTTTGACGCTAGCCCTAAAGCTATTTCGGGGAGAACCAGCTATCTCCAAGCTCGATTGGAATTTCTCCCCTAGCCACAATTCATCGCCCAACTTTTCAACGGTGGTGCGTTCGGTCCTCCAGTTGGTATCACCCAACCTTCAACCTGATCATGGCTAGATCGCCTGGTTTCGGGTCTACCGCGTCGTACTATCGCCCTATTAAGACTCGCTTTCGCTACGGCTCCGTATTTTCTACTTAACCTCGCACGACATGGTAACTCGCCGGTTCATTCTACAAAAGGCACGCCATCACCCATTAACGGGCTCTGACTTGTTGTAAGCATACGGTTTCAGGATCTATTTCACTCCGCTTCCGCGGTTCTTTTCACCTTTCCCTCACGGTACTGGTTCACTATCGGTCAATTAGGAGTATTTAGCCTTACCGGATGGTCCCGGCTGTTTCCGACAGGGTTACACGTGCCCCGCCGTACTCAGGATGCCACTAGAGCTCATTTGACTTTCAAATACAGGGCTTGCACCTTCTATGGTAGCTTCTACCTTTCAATGCCGTTCTTCTAATCATTTGAGTCCCACATCGTGGTCCTACTACCCCAACACAAAGTTGGTTTGGGCTGTTCCCATTTCGCTCGCCGCTACTAAGGGAATCACTATTGTTTTCTTTTCCTCCAGCTACTAAGATGTTTCAATTCACTGGGTTGCTTTCGCATAAGCTATGTATTCACTTATGGATAATAGCGCATTACCGCTATTGAGTTTCCTCATTCGGATATCTCCGGATCATTGTGTACTTACCACTCCCCGAAGCGTTTCGCCGTTAGTTGCGTCCTTCATCAGCTCTAATTGCCAAGGCATCCACCGTACGCCCTTATTAATTTAATCACGTATTTATTTTTTTAACGTGTGATTCACGTATTTTTTTTGTTTGCTTGATTTACTGTTTTTCTAAAACTGTTTTTTTCTCGTTTTGATTGAAATCTAGATTTTTTACCAAATAGTATCAACTATTCAGAAAGATCATGTTTTTTTATCATATCTAATATTCGGTTTTCAAAGAACCACTGAGAGCTGAACTCTCAAAACTAAATAGGAAACTTCGTCAGTATGCTTATTCTTTCTCCTTAGAAAGGAGGTGATCCATCCCCACGTTCCCGTAGGGATACCTTGTTACGACTTAACCCTAATCATCGATCCTACCTTCGACGGCTCCCTCCTCTTGCGAGGTTAGGCCACCGGCTTCGGGTATTACCAACTCTCATGGTTTGACGGGCGGTGTGTACAAACCCCGAGAACGTATTCACCGCGGCATGCTGATCCGCGATTACTAGCGATTCCGCCTTCATGGAGTCGAGTTGCAGACTCCAATCTGAACTGAGACGTACTTTGTGAGTTTTGCTCCAGGTCACCCTTTCGCATCCCTTTGTATACGCCATTGTATTACGTTTGTAGCCCAGTATAAGGGGCATGATGATTTGACGTCATCCCCACCTTCCTCCGGTTTATCACCGGCAGTCTCTCTAGAGTCCCCAACTGAATGATGGTAACTAAAGACAAGGGTTGCGCTCGTTGCGGGACTTAACCCAACATCTCACGACACGAGCTGACGACAACCATGCACCACCTGTATCCCAGATAACCTCCACCCTATCTCTAGGGTTTTGCTGAGTATGTCAAGGCCTGGTAAGGTTCTTCGCGTTGCGTCGAATTAAACAACATAATCCACCGCTTGTGCGGGGTCCCGTCAATTCCTTTGAGTTTCACACTTGCGTGCATACTCCCCAGGCGGAATACTTATTGCGTTAACTGCAGCACTGAATTTCTCCAACACTTAGTATTCATCGTTTACGGCGTGGACTACTAGGGTATCTAATCCTATTTGCTCCCCACGCTTTCGTGCTTCAGCGTCAGTTACAGGCCAGGCAACCGCCTTCGCCACTGGTGTTCCTCCATATATCTACGCATTTTACCGCTACACATGGAATTCCATTGCCCTCTCCTGCACTCTAGTCTATCAGTTTCTATGGCCATACGGGGTTGAGCCCCGCACTTTCACCATAGACTTAATAAACCGCCTACGCACCCTTTACGCCCAATAATTCCGGATAACGCTTGCCACCTACGTATTACCGCGGCTGCTGGCACGTAGTTAGCCGTGGCTTTCTGGTAAGGTACCGTCAGATCAGTATCATTTCCTCTACTGATTTTTCTTCCCTTACAACAGAGCTTTACAACCCGAAGGCCTTAATCACTCACGCGGCGTTGCTCGGTCAGGCTTGCGCCCATTGCCGAAAATTCCCTACTGCTGCCTCCCGTAGGAGTCTGGGCCGTGTCTCAGTCCCAGTGTGGCCGGTCACCCTCTCAGGTCGGCTACGCATCATCGTCTTGGTAGGCCGTTACCCCACCAACTAACTAATGCGCCATAAACTCATCCATTTGTGTAGAAAACCTACTTTAATTAATCGAAGATGCCTTCAATTAACCTATCCGGTATTAGCTATCGTTTCCAATAGTTATCCCAGTCATATGGGCAGATTATTTATGTATTACTCACCCGTTCGCCACTAAGAACTAGCAAGCTAGTTCTTCGTTCGACTTGCATGTATTAGGCACGCCGCCAGCGTTCATCCTGAGCCAGGATCAAACTCTCCGTTTGAACTGCTCATTGTTTTTTTGTTTATTTTTCCATCTTGCGATGGGTAACGTTTCCGTTATTTTATTTTTGACGTTGTTTCCTATTTAGTTTTCAAAGATCAGCGCGCCTCACTTCCAAACCCTGTTTCTCGGTGAGTGCCTAGTAATAATACCAAACCTACCCACCTCTGTCAACGCTTTTTACTCCTTTTTTTTATTTATTTTTTTATCCCTTTGTTTGCCTTGGTTTTATCTTCTTTCTTGTCGAGATTGTTCTATTTAAACTCTTCATTTTTGGTAAAAAAGTGAATAATTAATGATTTTTTCTCTCCAATTTTATTATATAAATTGTATTGATTATTGATAATCTCACCATTTTCTTAAGAATTACACCATAAAATAAAAAAAGCTCCAACGTAAAGGGGAGCTTAATAACCGGGCAACGAGCTCGATTCACTATGGCATGCATAGCTATGGTTGCCGCTAAAGTGCTTAACTTCTGTGTTCGGTATGGGAACAGGTGTGACCACTTTGCGATAATCACCCGATCGGTGAAGTGTACGCTTACACAAAGAAATAAACGAAAGAAAAGCTCCCCAATAGAGGGAGCTTTGTAACCTGGCGACGAGCTATTTTCACTATGGCATGCATAGCTATAGTTGCCGCTAAAGTGCTTAACTTCTGTGTTCGGTATGGGAACAGGTGTGACCACTTTGCTATAATCACCAGATAGAGAGATTGATTCTCTCAAAACCGAATAATAGATATGTTGTTTGATGGGACTTTCTAAATAATTAATGCCTTTTTGTTGTTTGTTGTATAGTGATTAAATCCTCGACCTATTAGTATCAGTCAACTGCACGCATTGCTGCGCTTCCATCTCTGACCTATCAACCTTGTAGTCTTCAAGGGGTCTTACTTCACTAGGAATGGGAAATCTCATCTTGGAGCCGGTTTCACACTTAGATGCCTTCAGCGTTTATCCGATCCATACTTGGCTACCCAGCTATGCCGTTGGCACGACAACTGGTGCACCAGAGGTATGTCCATCCCGGTCCTCTCGTACTAAGGACAGATCTCCTCAAATTTCCTACGCCCACAACAGATAGGGACCGAACTGTCTCACGACGTTCTGAACCCAGCTCACGTACCGCTTTAATGGGCGGACAGCCCAACCCTTGGAACCGAATACAGCTCCAGGATGCGATGAGCCGACATCGAGGTGCCAAACCTCGCCGTCGATGTGAACTCTTGGGCGAGATAAGCCTGTTATCCCCAGGGTAGCTTTTATCCGTTAAGCGACGGTAATTCCATACTGCACCGCCGGATCACTAAGTCCGACTTTCGTCCCTGCTCGACTTGTAAGTCTCGCAGTCAAGCACCCTTCTGCCTTTGCGCTCGTCGATTGATTTCCAACCAATCTGAGGGTACCTTTGAGCGCCTCCGTTACTCTTTAGGAGGCGACCGCCCCAGTCAAACTGCCCACCTGACACGGTCCCGCACCCAGATCATGGGTGTCGGTTAGAATTTCAAACAAGCAAGAGTGGTATCCCAACGGCGACTCCATGCAGACTAACGTCCACACTTCATAGTCTCCCACCTATCCTGTACATACTTGTTCAAAACTCAATATCAGGCTACAGTAAAGCTCCATGGGGTCTTTCCGTCTAGTTGCGGGTAACCTGCATCTTCACAGGTACTAAGATTTCACCGAGTCTGCTGCCGAGACAGCGCCCAAATCATTACGCCTTTCGTGCGGGTCAGAACTTACCTGACAAGGAATTTCGCTACCTTAGGACCGTTATAGTTACGGCCGCCGTTCACTGGGGCTTCGGTTCAAAGCTTCGTCTTGCGACTAACAAATCCCCTTAACCTTCCAGCACCGGGCAGGCGTCACCCCATATACGTCGTCTTGCGACTTTGCATAGAGCTGTGTTTTAGTTAAACAGTAGCTTGGGCCTCTAAACTGCGACACTTTCGTGCACCCCTTCTCGCTAACTTACGGGGTCATTTTGCCGAGTTCCTTGGCAACAGTTCTCTCGCTCACCTCAGGATTCTCTCCTTGCCCACCTGTGTCGGTTTTGGTACGGCCGCCATACAATTAACGCTAGAAGCTTTTCTTGAAAGCTGGCATCAGATGCTTCGTTACTTGGTCACCCGTTCACTCCCCATCACGTCTTCGCATTGTGTTACGGATTTGCCTATAACACTGCTACCTCGCTTAGACCGGCACTACCAATCGCCGGCTCATCCTAGCCTTCTCTGTCACTCCATCACTTGTACGCGGGTACGGGAATATCAACCCGTTGTCCATCGACTACGCCTTTCGGCCTCATCTTAGGTCCCGACTTACCCAGGGCGGACGAACCTTCCCCTGGAAACCTTAGGCAATCGGTGTGTCAGATTCTCACTGACATTTCGCTACTCACACCGGCATTCTCACTTCTAATCGCTCCAGCGCTCCTCACGGTACACCTTCAATGCAGATTAGAACGCTCCCCTACCACGGTATATTACTATACCATCCATAGTTTCGGTATCTTACTTAGCCCCGGTAAATTTTCGGCGCAGGGTCACTCGACTAGTGAGCTATTACGCACTCTTTGAAGGGTGGCTGCTTCTAAGCCAACCTCCTAGTTGTCTGTGCATCCCCACATCCTTTTCCACTTAGTAAGAATTTTGGGACCTTAACTGATGATCTGGGCTGTTTCCCTTTTGACCATGGACCTTATCACCCACAGTCTGACTGCCAAATATATCACTATGCCATTCGGAGTTTGATTACATTCAGTACCACGGGATGTAGTCATCACATATTCAGTGCTCTACCTGCATAGGACTTCACTTTGACGCTAGCCCTAAAGCTATTTCGGGGAGAACCAGCTATCTCCAAGCTCGATTGGAATTTCTCCCCTAGCCACAATTCATCGCCCAACTTTTCAACGGTGGTGCGTTCGGTCCTCCAGTTGGTATCACCCAACCTTCAACCTGATCATGGCTAGATCGCCTGGTTTCGGGTCTACCGCGTCGTACTATCGCCCTATTAAGACTCGCTTTCGCTACGGCTCCGTATTTTCTACTTAACCTCGCACGACATGGTAACTCGCCGGTTCATTCTACAAAAGGCACGCCATCACCCATTAACGGGCTCTGACTTGTTGTAAGCATACGGTTTCAGGATCTATTTCACTCCGCTTCCGCGGTTCTTTTCACCTTTCCCTCACGGTACTGGTTCACTATCGGTCAATTAGGAGTATTTAGCCTTACCGGATGGTCCCGGCTGTTTCCGACAGGGTTACACGTGCCCCGCCGTACTCAGGATGCCACTAGAGCTCATTTGACTTTCAAATACAGGGCTTGCACCTTCTATGGCCGGCCTTTCAATGCCGTTCTTCTAATCATTTGAGTCCCACATCGTGGTCCTACTACCCCAACACAAAGTTGGTTTGGGCTGTTCCCATTTCGCTCGCCGCTACTAAGGGAATCACTATTGTTTTCTTTTCCTCCAGCTACTAAGATGTTTCAATTCACTGGGTTGCTTTCGCATAAGCTATGTATTCACTTATGGATAATAGCGCATTACCGCTATTGAGTTTCCTCATTCGGATATCTCCGGATCATTGTGTACTTACCACTCCCCGAAGCGTTTCGCCGTTAGTTGCGTCCTTCATCAGCTCTAATTGCCAAGGCATCCACCGTACGCCCTTATTAATTTAATCACGTATTTATTTTTTTAACGTGTGATTCACGTATTTTTTTTGTTTGCTTGATTTACTGTTTTTCTAAAACTGTTTTTTTCTCGTTTTGATTGAAATCTAGATTTTTTACCAAATAGTATCAACTATTCAGAAAGATCATGTTTTTTTATCATATCTAATATTCGGTTTTCAAAGAACCACTGAGAGCTGAACTCTCAAAACTAAATAGGAAACTTCGTCAGTATGCTTATTCTTTCTCCTTAGAAAGGAGGTGATCCATCCCCACGTTCCCGTAGGGATACCTTGTTACGACTTAACCCTAATCATCGATCCTACCTTCGACGGCTCCCTCCTCTTGCGAGGTTAGGCCACCGGCTTCGGGTATTACCAACTCTCATGGTTTGACGGGCGGTGTGTACAAACCCCGAGAACGTATTCACCGCGGCATGCTGATCCGCGATTACTAGCGATTCCGCCTTCATGGAGTCGAGTTGCAGACTCCAATCTGAACTGAGACGTACTTTGTGAGTTTTGCTCCAGGTCACCCTTTCGCATCCCTTTGTATACGCCATTGTATTACGTTTGTAGCCCAGGCCATAAGGGGCATGATGATTTGACGTCATCCCCACCTTCCTCCGGTTTATCACCGGCAGTCTCTCTAGAGTCCCCAACTGAATGATGGTAACTAAAGACAAGGGTTGCGCTCGTTGCGGGACTTAACCCAACATCTCACGACACGAGCTGACGACAACCATGCACCACCTGTATCCCAGATAACCTCCACCCTATCTCTAGGGTTTTGCTGAGTATGTCAAGGCCTGGTAAGGTTCTTCGCGTTGCGTCGAATTAAACAACATAATCCACCGCTTGTGCGGGGTCCCGTCAATTCCTTTGAGTTTCACACTTGCGTGCATACTCCCCAGGCGGAATACTTATTGCGTTAACTGCAGCACTGAATTTCTCCAACACTTAGTATTCATCGTTTACGGCGTGGACTACTAGGGTATCTAATCCTATTTGCTCCCCACGCTTTCGTGCTTCAGCGTCAGTTACAGGCCAGGCAACCGCCTTCGCCACTGGTGTTCCTCCATATATCTACGCATTTTACCGCTACACATGGAATTCCATTGCCCTCTCCTGCACTCTAGTCTATCAGTTTCTATGGCCATACGGGGTTGAGCCCCGCACTTTCACCATAGACTTAATAAACCGCCTACGCACCCTTTACGCCCAATAATTCCGGATAACGCTTGCCACCTACGTATTACCGCGGCTGCTGGCACGTAGTTAGCCGTGGCTTTCTGGTAAGGTACCGTCAGATCAGTATCATTTCCTCTACTGATTTTTCTTCCCTTACAACAGAGCTTTACAACCCGAAGGCCTTAATCACTCACGCGGCGTTGCTCGGTCAGGCTTGCGCCCATTGCCGAAAATTCCCTACTGCTGCCTCCCGTAGGAGTCTGGGCCGTGTCTCAGTCCCAGTGTGGCCGGTCACCCTCTCAGGTCGGCTACGCATCATCGTCTTGGTAGGCCGTTACCCCACCAACTAACTAATGCGCCATAAACTCATCCATTTGTGTAGAAAACCTACTTTAATTAATCGAAGATGCCTTCAATTAACCTATCCGGTATTAGCTATCGTTTCCAATAGTTATCCCAGTCATATGGGCAGATTATTTATGTATTACTCACCCGTTCGCCACTAAGAACTAGCAAGCTAGTTCTTCGTTCGACTTGCATGTATTAGGCACGCCGCCAGCGTTCATCCTGAGCCAGGATCAAACTCTCCGTTTGAACTGCTCATTGTTTTTTTGTTTATTTTTCCATCTTGCGATGGGTAACGTTTCCGTTATTTTATTTTTGACGTTGTTTCCTATTTAGTTTTCAAAGATCAGCGCGCCTCACTTCCAAACCCTGTTTCTCGGTGAGTGCCTAGTAATAATACCAAACCTACCCACCTCTGTCAACGCTTTTTACTCCTTTTTTTTATTTATTTTTTTATCCCTTTGTTTGATTAGAAATCAATAAGATTTTGATCAAAAAAGGACAAAAATTGTGAAAAAAGAGCATAAAAAAATAGTTTTTTAACAGAATTATCATCAATTGTACACTCAATTAAAATTGATAATTATTACTATTTTCCTCTTTATCAGAATTAAAATAGATTTACTCTAAATATTAATAATTTAGGTTATTATATATTAAATTATTTAAACTAAAGAATACACTAATATGCTCAAAGAAATTCAACTATAAGTTATCAAATGTATTCCATGATAGTAAGTTTCTTTTTGCTTAAGAAGCTTAAAATGATTCGTAGATGTTCTATATACTTATTGATCTTCACTTAATGCATAAAATCTAGACATTAATATAACAGAAAATATTTATTATTTAAATGAATTCAAAAAAATAAATTATTAAAACTATTAAAAGAATATGCAAATATTGTTCACTATAAATCTATTCATCTTTGAACAACAATCATAAGCTTTTTTTAAATATTAGGTTTAGCAATGTACTTAGTTAGATTAAGACAAAAGAGAAGACTCATTATAATAGTGTAGACTATTCTTTTATGATGACAACATATATTCATAAACGAGCTATCACTCTTCACAACAAATAAAAATCAATGAATATGAATTTCCTTATACTTTAACCACAGGTAGATTAGTAGTGTTATTTCTATTAACAATGTACTAAATATATAAACTGTATTGATTATTGATAATCTCACCATTTTCTTAAGAATTACACCATAAAATAAAAAAAGCTCCAACGTAAAGGGGAGCTTAATAACCGGGCAACGAGCTCGATTCACTATGGCATGCATAGCTATGGTTGCCGCTAAAGTGCTTAACTTCTGTGTTCGGTATGGGAACAGGTGTGACCACTTTGCGATAATCACCCGATCGGTGAAGTGTACGCTTACACAAAGAAATAAACGAAAGAAAAGCTCCCCAATAGAGGGAGCTTTGTAACCTGGCGACGAGCTATTTTCACTATGGCATGCATAGCTATAGTTGCCGCTAAAGTGCTTAACTTCTGTGTTCGGTATGGGAACAGGTGTGACCACTTTGCTATAATCACCAGATAGAGAGATTGATTCTCTCAAAACCGAATAATAGATATGTTGTTTGATGGGACTTTCTAAATAATTAATGCCTTTTTGTTGTTTGTTGTATAGTGATTAAATCCTCGACCTATTAGTATCAGTCAACTGCACGCATTGCTGCGCTTCCATCTCTGACCTATCAACCTTGTAGTCTTCAAGGGGTCTTACTTCACTAGGAATGGGAAATCTCATCTTGGAGCCGGTTTCACACTTAGATGCCTTCAGCGTTTATCCGATCCATACTTGGCTACCCAGCTATGCCGTTGGCACGACAACTGGTGCACCAGAGGTATGTCCATCCCGGTCCTCTCGTACTAAGGACAGATCTCCTCAAATTTCCTACGCCCACAACAGATAGGGACCGAACTGTCTCACGACGTTCTGAACCCAGCTCACGTACCGCTTTAATGGGCGGACAGCCCAACCCTTGGAACCGAATACAGCTCCAGGATGCGATGAGCCGACATCGAGGTGCCAAACCTCGCCGTCGATGTGAACTCTTGGGCGAGATAAGCCTGTTATCCCCAGGGTAGCTTTTATCCGTTAAGCGACGGCCATTCCATACTGCACCGCCGGATCACTAAGTCCGACTTTCGTCCCTGCTCGACTTGTAAGTCTCGCAGTCAAGCACCCTTCTGCCTTTGCGCTCGTCGATTGATTTCCAACCAATCTGAGGGTACCTTTGAGCGCCTCCGTTACTCTTTAGGAGGCGACCGCCCCAGTCAAACTGCCCACCTGACACGGTCCCGCACCCAGATCATGGGTGTCGGTTAGAATTTCAAACAAGCAAGAGTGGTATCCCAACGGCGACTCCATGCAGACTAACGTCCACACTTCATAGTCTCCCACCTATCCTGTACATACTTGTTCAAAACTCAATATCAGGCTACAGTAAAGCTCCATGGGGTCTTTCCGTCTAGTTGCGGGTAACCTGCATCTTCACAGGTACTAAGATTTCACCGAGTCTGCTGCCGAGACAGCGCCCAAATCATTACGCCTTTCGTGCGGGTCAGAACTTACCTGACAAGGAATTTCGCTACCTTAGGACCGTTATAGTTACGGCCGCCGTTCACTGGGGCTTCGGTTCAAAGCTTCGTCTTGCGACTAACAAATCCCCTTAACCTTCCAGCACCGGGCAGGCGTCACCCCATATACGTCGTCTTGCGACTTTGCATAGAGCTGTGTTTTAGTTAAACAGTTGCTTGGGCCTCTTCACTGCGACACTTTCGTGCACCCCTTCTCGCTAACTTACGGGGTCATTTTGCCGAGTTCCTTGGCAACAGTTCTCTCGCTCACCTCAGGATTCTCTCCTTGCCCACCTGTGTCGGTTTTGGTACGGGCCGCCATACAATTAACGCTAGAAGCTTTTCTTGAAAGCTGGCATCAGATGCTTCGTTACTTGGTCACCCGTTCACTCCCCATCACGTCTTCGCATTGTGTTACGGATTTGCCTATAACACTGCTACCTCGCTTAGACCGGCACTACCAATCGCCGGCTCATCCTAGCCTTCTCTGTCACTCCATCACTTGTACGCGGGTACGGGAATATCAACCCGTTGTCCATCGACTACGCCTTTCGGCCTCATCTTAGGTCCCGACTTACCCAGGGCGGACGAACCTTCCCCTGGAAACCTTAGGCAATCGGTGTGTCAGATTCTCACTGACATTTCGCTACTCACACCGGCATTCTCACTTCTAATCGCTCCAGCGCTCCTCACGGTACACCTTCAATGCAGATTAGAACGCTCCCCTACCACGGTATATTACTATACCATCCATAGTTTCGGTATCTTACTTAGCCCCGGTAAATTTTCGGCGCAGGGTCACTCGACTAGTGAGCTATTACGCACTCTTTGAAGGGTGGCTGCTTCTAAGCCAACCTCCTAGTTGTCTGTGCATCCCCACATCCTTTTCCACTTAGTAAGAATTTTGGGACCTTAACTGATGATCTGGGCTGTTTCCCTTTTGACCATGGACCTTATCACCCACAGTCTGACTGCCAAATATATCACTATGCCATTCGGAGTTTGATTACATTCAGTACCACGGGATGTGGCCATCACATATTCAGTGCTCTACCTGCATAGGACTTCACTTTGACGCTAGCCCTAAAGCTATTTCGGGGAGAACCAGCTATCTCCAAGCTCGATTGGAATTTCTCCCCTAGCCACAATTCATCGCCCAACTTTTCAACGGTGGTGCGTTCGGTCCTCCAGTTGGTATCACCCAACCTTCAACCTGATCATGGCTAGATCGCCTGGTTTCGGGTCTACCGCGTCGTACTATCGCCCTATTAAGACTCGCTTTCGCTACGGCTCCGTATTTTCTACTTAACCTCGCACGACATGGTAACTCGCCGGTTCATTCTACAAAAGGCACGCCATCACCCATTAACGGGCTCTGACTTGTTGTAAGCATACGGTTTCAGGATCTATTTCACTCCGCTTCCGCGGTTCTTTTCACCTTTCCCTCACGGTACTGGTTCACTATCGGTCAATTAGGAGTATTTAGCCTTACCGGATGGTCCCGGCTGTTTCCGACAGGGTTACACGTGCCCCGCCGTACTCAGGATGCCACTAGAGCTCATTTGACTTTCAAATACAGGGCTTGCACCTTCTATGGCCGGCCTTTCAATGCCGTTCTTCTAATCATTTGAGTCCCACATCGTGGTCCTACTACCCCAACACAAAGTTGGTTTGGGCTGTTCCCATTTCGCTCGCCGCTACTAAGGGAATCACTATTGTTTTCTTTTCCTCCAGCTACTAAGATGTTTCAATTCACTGGGTTGCTTTCGCATAAGCTATGTATTCACTTATGGATAATAGCGCATTACCGCTATTGAGTTTCCTCATTCGGATATCTCCGGATCATTGTGTACTTACCACTCCCCGAAGCGTTTCGCCGTTAGTTGCGTCCTTCATCAGCTCTAATTGCCAAGGCATCCACCGTACGCCCTTATTAATTTAATCACGTATTTATTTTTTTAACGTGTGATTCACGTATTTTTTTTGTTTGCTTGATTTACTGTTTTTCTAAAACTGTTTTTTTCTCGTTTTGATTGAAATCTAGATTTTTTACCAAATAGTATCAACTATTCAGAAAGATCATGTTTTTTTATCATATCTAATATTCGGTTTTCAAAGAACCACTGAGAGCTGAACTCTCAAAACTAAATAGGAAACTTCGTCAGTATGCTTATTCTTTCTCCTTAGAAAGGAGGTGATCCATCCCCACGTTCCCGTAGGGATACCTTGTTACGACTTAACCCTAATCATCGATCCTACCTTCGACGGCTCCCTCCTCTTGCGAGGTTAGTACCGGCTTCGGGTATTACCAACTCTCATGGTTTGACGGGCGGTGTGTACAAACCCCGAGAACGTATTCACCGCGGCATGCTGATCCGCGATTACTAGCGATTCCGCCTTCATGGAGTCGAGTTGCAGACTCCAATCTGAACTGAGACGTACTTTGTGAGTTTTGCTCCAGGTCACCCTTTCGCATCCCTTTGTATACGCCATTGTATTACGTTTGTAGCCCAGTATAAGGGGCATGATGATTTGACGTCATCCCCACCTTCCTCCGGTTTATCACCGGCAGTCTCTCTAGAGTCCCCAACTGAATGATGGTAACTAAAGACAAGGGTTGCGCTCGTTGCGGGACTTAACCCAACATCTCACGACACGAGCTGACGACAACCATGCACCACCTGTATCCCAGATAACCTCCACCCTATCTCTAGGGTTTTGCTGAGTATGTCAAGGCTGGTAAGGTTCTTCGCGTTGCGTCGAATTAAACAACATAATCCACCGCTTGTGCGGGGTCCCGTCAATTCCTTTGAGTTTCACACTTGCGTGCATACTCCCCAGGCGGAATACTTATTGCGTTAACTGCAGCACTGAATTTCTCCAACACTTAGTATTCATCGTTTACGGCGTGGACTACTAGGGTATCTAATCCTATTTGCTCCCCACGCTTTCGTGCTTCAGCGTCAGTTACAGGCCAGGCAACCGCCTTCGCCACTGGTGTTCCTCCATATATCTACGCATTTTACCGCTACACATGGAATTCCATTGCCCTCTCCTGCACTCTAGTCTATCAGTTTCTATGGCCATACGGGGTTGAGCCCCGCACTTTCACCATAGACTTAATAAACCGCCTACGCACCCTTTACGCCCAATAATTCCGGATAACGCTTGCCACCTACGTATTACCGCGGCTGCTGGCACGTAGTTAGCCGTGGCTTTCTGGTAAGGTACCGTCAGATCAGTATCATTTCCTCTACTGATTTTTCTTCCCTTACAACAGAGCTTTACAACCCGAAGGCCTTAATCACTCACGCGGCGTTGCTCGGTCAGGCTTGCGCCCATTGCCGAAAATTCCCTACTGCTGCCTCCCGTAGGAGTCTGGGCCGTGTCTCAGTCCCAGTGTGGCCGGTCACCCTCTCAGGTCGGCTACGCATCATCGTCTTGGTAGGCCGTTACCCCACCAACTAACTAATGCGCCATAAACTCATCCATTTGTGTAGAAAACCTACTTTAATTAATCGAAGATGCCTTCAATTAACCTATCCGGTATTAGCTATCGTTTCCAATAGTTATCCCAGTCATATGGGCAGATTATTTATGTATTACTCACCCGTTCGCCACTAAGAACTAGCAAGCTAGTTCTTCGTTCGACTTGCATGTATTAGGCACGCCGCCAGCGTTCATCCTGAGCCAGGATCAAACTCTCCGTTTGAACTGCTCATTGTTTTTTTGTTTATTTTTCCATCTTGCGATGGGTAACGTTTCCGTTATTTGTTTTTGACGTTGTTTCCTATTTAGTTTTCAAAGATCAGCGCGCCTCACTTCCAAACCCTGTTTCTCGGTGAGT